>NZ_CP159996.1:0-1200000 GCF_040703035.1 Terribacillus aidingensis
GATGTTCTAGTCGCCAAATGAGCGGCAGAACGAAATTGATCTTTGAAAACTGAACAAAACAACCAATTACGAACTAAACGACATGATCGAAAGATCAACGTCAGCTCTAACGAGCAATGCATCAAAACTTTCATGGAGAGTTTGATCTTGGCTCAGGACGAACGCTGGCGGCGTGCCTAATACATGCAAGTCGAGCGCAGGAAACCAGTTGACCCCTTCGGGGTGATTCTGGTGGAATGAGCGGCGGACGGGTGAGTAACACGTGGGCAACCTGCCTGTAAGACTGGGATAACTTCGGGAAACCGGAGCTAATACCGGATAGTATTTCCTTTCTCCTGATTGGAAATGGAAAGACGGTTTCGGCTGTCACTTACAGATGGGCCCGCGGTGCATTAGCTAGTTGGCGGGGTAATGGCCCACCAAGGCGACGATGCATAGCCGACCTGAGAGGGTGATCGGCCACACTGGGACTGAGACACGGCCCAGACTCCTACGGGAGGCAGCAGTAGGGAATCTTCCGCAATGGACGAAAGTCTGACGGAGCAACGCCGCGTGAGCGATGAAGGCCTTCGGGTCGTAAAGCTCTGTTGTTAGGGAAGAACAAGTACGAGAGTAACTGCTCGTACCTTGACGGTACCTAACCAGAAAGCCCCGGCTAACTACGTGCCAGCAGCCGCGGTAATACGTAGGGGGCAAGCGTTGTCCGGAATTATTGGGCGTAAAGGGCTCGTAGGCGGTTTCTTAAGTCTGATGTGAAAGCCCACAGCTCAACTGTGGAGGGTCATTGGAAACTGGGGAACTTGAGTGCAGAAGAGGAGAGTGGAATTCCACGTGTAGCGGTGAAATGCGTAGATATGTGGAGGAACACCAGTGGCGAAGGCGACTCTCTGGTCTGTAACTGACGCTGAGGAGCGAAAGCGTGGGGAGCAAACAGGATTAGATACCCTGGTAGTCCACGCCGTAAACGATGAGTGCTAGGTGTTAGGGGGTTTCCGCCCCTTAGTGCTGAAGTTAACGCATTAAGCACTCCGCCTGGGGAGTACGGCCGCAAGGCTGAAACTCAAAAGAATTGACGGGGGCCCGCACAAGCGGTGGAGCATGTGGTTTAATTCGAAGCAACGCGAAGAACCTTACCAGGTCTTGACATCCGCTGACAACTCTGGAGACAGAGCGTTTCCTTCGGGGACAGCGTGACAGGTGGTGCATGGTTGTCGTCAGCTCGTGTCGTGAGATGTTGGGTTAAGTCCCGCAACGAGCGCAACCCTTGATTCTAGTTGCCAGCATTCAGTTGGGCACTCTAGAGTGACTGCCGGTGACAAACCGGAGGAAGGTGGGGATGACGTCAAATCATCATGCCCCTTATGACCTGGGCTACACACGTGCTACAATGGATGGTACAAAGGGCAGCAAAGCCGCGAGGCTAAGCGAATCCCATAAAACCATTCTCAGTTCGGATTGCAGGCTGCAACTCGCCTGCATGAAGCCGGAATCGCTAGTAATCGCGGATCAGCATGCCGCGGTGAATACGTTCCCGGGCCTTGTACACACCGCCCGTCACACCACGAGAGTTGGTAACACCCGAAGTCGGTGAGGTAACCTTTTGGAGCCAGCCGCCGAAGGTGGGATCAATGATTGGGGTGAAGTCGTAACAAGGTAGCCGTATCGGAAGGTGCGGCTGGATCACCTCCTTTCTAAGGATAATTGGAACTACTACTTCGTAGTAGACATCGTAATTGGTTGTTTGTTCAGTTTTGAGAGATCAATCTCTCTTGTGAACCTTGAAAACTAGATAAGAAACAACATGCCAGAACATCAAACTTTAAAGCCGACAATTTATTGTCGCGATTTATAGATTTATCATGCGTTATTAGTTAAGTGAAGAAGGGCGCACGGTGGATGCCTTGGCACTAGGAGCCGATGAAGGACGGGACTAACACCGATATGCTTCGGGGAGCTGTAAGTAAGCTTTGATCCGAAGATTTCCGAATGGGGGAACCCGCTATCCGTTATTGGATAGTACGTATCACTGAATACATAGGTGATACGAGGCAGACCCGGGGAACTGAAACATCTCATTACCCGGAGGAAGAGAAAGCAAATGCGATTTCCTGAGTAGCGGCGAGCGAAACGGAATTAGCCCAAACCAGAAGGCTTGCCTTCTGGGGTTGTAGGACACTCCTTTGGAGTTACAAAGAAACCATATAGACGAAGCGGCTTGGAATGGCCCGCCATAGAAGGTAAGAGCCCTGTATTTGAAATGTGGTTTCCTCCGGAGTGTATCCTGAGTACGGCGGAACACGTGAAATTCCGTCGGAATCCGGGAGGACCATCTCCCAAGGCTAAATACTCCCTAGTGACCGATAGTGAACCAGTACCGTGAGGGAAAGGTGAAAAGCACCCCGGAAGGGGAGTGAAATAGATCCTGAAACCGTGTGCCTACAAGTAGTCGAAGCCCGTTAATGGGTGACGGCGTACCTTTTGTAGAATGGACCGGCGAGTTACGATCCCCTGCAAGGTTAAGTTGTATAGACGGAGCCGCAGCGAAAGCGAGTCTGAATAGGGCGATATAGTAGGTGGTCGTAGACCCGAAACCGTGTGATCTACCCATGTCCAGGGTGAAGGTCAGGTAACACTGACTGGAGGCCCGAACCCACGCACGTTGAAAAGTGCGGGGATGAGGTGTGGGTAGGGGTGAAATGCCAATCGAACACGGAGATAGCTGGTTCTCTCCGAAATAGCTTTAGGGCTAGCCTCAAAGGATGATGGTTGGAGGTAGAGCACTGATTGGACTAGGGGCCCTCATCGGGTTACCGAATTCAGTCAAACTCCGAATGCCAATCAATCTACTTTGGGAGTCAGACTATGGGTGATAAGGTTCATGGTCGAAAGGGAAACAGCCCAGACCGCCAGCTAAGGTCCCAAAGTGTGTGTTAAGTGGAAAAGGATGTGGCGTTGCTTAGACAACCAGGATGTTGGCTTAGAAGCAGCCATCATTGAAAGAGTGCGTAATAGCTCACTGGTCGAGTGACGCTGCGCCGAAAATATACCGGGGCTAAACACACCACCGAAGCTGCGGATTGACATCTACGATGTCAGTGGTAGGAGAGCGTTCTAAGGGCAGTGAAGGTCGATCGTGAGGACGGCTGGAGCGCTTAGAA
Organism: Terribacillus aidingensis; assembly: GCF_040703035.1. Lineage (NCBI taxonomy): Bacteria > Bacillati > Bacillota > Bacilli > Caryophanales > Bacillaceae > Terribacillus > Terribacillus aidingensis. Next base: position 3,159 of record NZ_CP159996.1, read on the forward strand.
GTGAGAATGCCGGTATGAGTAGCGAAAAAAGAGTGAGAATCTCTTTCATCGAAAGCCCAAGGTTTCCTGAGGAAGGCTCGTCCGCTCAGGGTTAGTCGGGGCCTAAGCCGAGGCCGAAAGGCGTAGGCGATGGACAACAGGTTGATATTCCTGTACCACCTAAATCCGCTTGAACGATGGGGGGACGCAGGAGGATAGGGAAAGCGCGCTGCTGGTTATGCGCGTCCAAGCCGTGAGGAAGTTGAGCAGGCAAATCCACTCAACACTATTCCAGGCGGTTATGGGGAGGGAAATTTAGTACCGAAGTTCCTGATTTCACACTGCCAAGAAAAGCCTCTAGTGAGGAAATAGGTGCCCGTACCGCAAACCGACACAGGTAGGCACGGTGAGTAACCGAAGATGATCGGGAGAACTCTCGTTAAGGAACTCGGCAAAATGACCCCGTAACTTCGGGAGAAGGGGTGCTTCTTTTAAGGAGAAGCCGCAGTGAAAAGGCCCAAGCGACTGTTTAGCAAAAACACAGGTCTCTGCAAAGCCGTAAGGCGAAGTATAGGGGCTGACACCTGCCCGGTGCTGGAAGGTTAAGGGGAATGGTTAGGGACTTCGTCCCGAAGCTGTGAACCGAAGCCCCAGTAAACGGCGGCCGTAACTATAACGGTCCTAAGGTAGCGAAATTCCTTGTCGGGTAAGTTCCGACCCGCACGAAAGGTGCAACGACTTGGGCACTGTCTCAACGAGAGACCCGGTGAAATTATACTATGCGTGAAGATGCGCATTACCCGCGACAGGACGGAAAGACCCCGTGGAGCTTTACTGTAGCCTGATATGGAATGTTGGTACAGCTTGTACAGGATAGGTGGGAGCCTTAGAAGCCGGAGCGCCAGCTTCGGTGGAGGCATCCGTGGGATACCACCCTGGCTGTATTGACATTCTAACCCAGAACCGTTATCCGGTTCGGAGACAGTGTCAGGTGGGCAGTTTGACTGGGGCGGTCGCCTCCCAAAGAGTAACGGAGGCGCCCAAAGGTTCCCTCAGAATGGTTGGAAATCATTCGTAGCGTGCAAAGGCAGAAGGGAGCTTGACTGCGAGACCTACAAGTCGAGCAGGGACGAAAGTCGGGCTTAGTGATCCGGCGGTGCCGTATGGAAGGGCCGTCGCTCAACGGATAAAAGCTACCCCGGGGATAACAGGCTTATCTCCCCCAAGAGTCCACATCGACGGGGAGGTTTGGCACCTCGATGTCGGCTCATCGCATCCTGGGGCTGTAGTCGGTCCCAAGGGTTGGGCTGTTCGCCCATTAAAGCGGTACGCGAGCTGGGTTCAGAACGTCGTGAGACAGTTCGGTCCCTATCCGTCGTGGGCGTTAGAAGTTTGAGAGGAGCTGTCCTTAGTACGAGAGGACCGGGATGGACGCACCGCTGGTGCACCAGTTGTTCCGCCAGGAGCATAGCTGGGTAGCTACGTGCGGAAGGGATAAGTGCTGAAAGCATCTAAGCATGAAGCCCCCCTCAAGATGAGACTTCTCATCATTTTAAATGAGTAAGATCCCTCAGAGACGATGAGGTAGATAGGTTCGAGGTGGAAGCGTGGTGACACGTGCAGCTGACGAATACTAATCGATCGAGGACTTAACTAAAACGAAAAGCGGAGGGAACCGCTTAGAAACGCAAGTATAAGTGAGAGGCCGGAAAGGGTGGTTTTACCCTTGCAGGGCTATCGCTTAGGCTGGAGTTTCTGGTTCCTGGAGCTGGATCTGACGAGTAAGTCAACGCCAAAGTCCAAGCACTCCGGTGCTTGGCTGCATGAAATGTCTGGCAGGACATGTTTCTTATCTAGTTTTGAAGGTTTACTTCAAAAAAAGTGTTGCTTTTCCTTTAAGGAAATGCTACAATATATCTTGTCCTTAATAAAAGGACAAACAGTAAATATCCGATCTGGTGGTAATAGCGAAGAGGTCACACCTGTTCCCATGCCGAACACAGCAGTTAAGCTCTTCAGCGCCGATGGTAGTTGGGTTCGCCCTGCGAGAGTAGGACGCTGCCAGGTGGATATATAATCCGGAGGATTAGCTCAGCTGGGAGAGCATCTGCCTTACAAGCAGAGGGTCGGCGGTTCGAGCCCGTCATCCTCCACCATTAGCCGGTCTAGCTCAATTGGTAGAGCAACTGACTTGTAATCAGTAGGTTGGGGGTTCAAGTCCTCTGGCCGGCACCATGTTAGAGCCATTAGCTCAGTTGGTAGAGCATCTGACTTTTAATCAGAGGGTCGAAGGTTCGAGTCCTTCATGGCTCACCATTCATTTTAATACTGTGCGTATTTAATCTATGCGGGTGTGGCGGAATTGGCAGACGCGCTAGACTTAGGATCTAGTGTCTTTATGACGTGGGGGTTCAAGTCCCTTCACCCGCACCATTTTAGATTAAACGCGGAAGTAGTTCAGTGGTAGAACATCACCTTGCCAAGGTGGGGGTCGCGGGTTCGAATCCCGTCTTCCGCTCCATAACTACTTAATCAACTAATTCAGCTTGCCGGGGTGGCGGAATTGGCAGACGCACAGGACTTAAAATCCTGCGGAGGGTTCCTCCGTGCCGGTTCGAGTCCGGCCCTCGGCACTTTAAATATGCGCCCGTAGCTCAATTGGATAGAGCGTTTGACTACGGATCAAAAGGTTAGGGGTTCGACTCCTCTCGGGCGCGCCATTACGGGAAGTAGCTCAGCTTGGTAGAGCACTTGGTTTGGGACCAAGGGGCCGCAGGTTCAAATCCTGTCTTCCCGACCACTATAACTTAAATATTGGGGCCTTAGCTCAGCTGGGAGAGCGCCTGCCTTGCACGCAGGAGGTCAGCGGTTCGATCCCGCTAGGCTCCACCATTTAATTTTTGTTAATTGATCTTTGAAAACTGAACAAAACAACCAATTACGAACTAAACGACATGATCGAAAGATCAACGTCAGCTCTAACGAGCAATGCATCAAAACTTTCATGGAGAGTTTGATCTTGGCTCAGGACGAACGCTGGCGGCGTGCCTAATACATGCAAGTCGAGCGCAGGAAACCAGTTGACCCCTTCGGGGTGATTCTGGTGGAATGAGCGGCGGACGGGTGAGTAACACGTGGGCAACCTGCCTGTAAGACTGGGATAACTTCGGGAAACCGGAGCTAATACCGGATAGTATTTCCTTTCTCCTGATTGGAAATGGAAAGACGGTTTCGGCTGTCACTTACAGATGGGCCCGCGGTGCATTAGCTAGTTGGCGGGGTAATGGCCCACCAAGGCGACGATGCATAGCCGACCTGAGAGGGTGATCGGCCACACTGGGACTGAGACACGGCCCAGACTCCTACGGGAGGCAGCAGTAGGGAATCTTCCGCAATGGACGAAAGTCTGACGGAGCAACGCCGCGTGAGCGATGAAGGCCTTCGGGTCGTAAAGCTCTGTTGTTAGGGAAGAACAAGTACGAGAGTAACTGCTCGTACCTTGACGGTACCTAACCAGAAAGCCCCGGCTAACTACGTGCCAGCAGCCGCGGTAATACGTAGGGGGCAAGCGTTGTCCGGAATTATTGGGCGTAAAGGGCTCGTAGGCGGTTTCTTAAGTCTGATGTGAAAGCCCACAGCTCAACTGTGGAGGGTCATTGGAAACTGGGGAACTTGAGTGCAGAAGAGGAGAGTGGAATTCCACGTGTAGCGGTGAAATGCGTAGATATGTGGAGGAACACCAGTGGCGAAGGCGACTCTCTGGTCTGTAACTGACGCTGAGGAGCGAAAGCGTGGGGAGCAAACAGGATTAGATACCCTGGTAGTCCACGCCGTAAACGATGAGTGCTAGGTGTTAGGGGGTTTCCGCCCCTTAGTGCTGAAGTTAACGCATTAAGCACTCCGCCTGGGGAGTACGGCCGCAAGGCTGAAACTCAAAAGAATTGACGGGGGCCCGCACAAGCGGTGGAGCATGTGGTTTAATTCGAAGCAACGCGAAGAACCTTACCAGGTCTTGACATCCGCTGACAACTCTGGAGACAGAGCGTTCCCTTCGGGGACAGCGTGACAGGTGGTGCATGGTTGTCGTCAGCTCGTGTCGTGAGATGTTGGGTTAAGTCCCGCAACGAGCGCAACCCTTGATTCTAGTTGCCAGCATTCAGTTGGGCACTCTAGAGTGACTGCCGGTGACAAACCGGAGGAAGGTGGGGATGACGTCAAATCATCATGCCCCTTATGACCTGGGCTACACACGTGCTACAATGGATGGTACAAAGGGCAGCGAAGCCGCGAGGCTAAGCGAATCCCATAAAACCATTCTCAGTTCGGATTGCAGGCTGCAACTCGCCTGCATGAAGCCGGAATCGCTAGTAATCGCGGATCAGCATGCCGCGGTGAATACGTTCCCGGGCCTTGTACACACCGCCCGTCACACCACGAGAGTTGGTAACACCCGAAGTCGGTGAGGTAACCTTTTGGAGCCAGCCGCCGAAGGTGGGATCAATGATTGGGGTGAAGTCGTAACAAGGTAGCCGTATCGGAAGGTGCGGCTGGATCACCTCCTTTCTAAGGATAATTGGAACTACTACTTCGTAGTAGACATCGTAATTGGTTGTTTGTTCAGTTTTGAGAGATCAATCTCTCTTGTGAACCTTGAAAACTAGATAAGAAACAACATGCCAGAACATCAAACTTTAAAGCCGACAATTTATTGTCGCGATTTATAGATTTATCATGCGTTATTAGTTAAGTGAAGAAGGGCGCACGGTGGATGCCTTGGCACTAGGAGCCGATGAAGGACGGGACTAACACCGATATGCTTCGGGGAGCTGTAAGTAAGCTTTGATCCGAAGATTTCCGAATGGGGGAACCCGCTATCCGTTATTGGATAGTACGTATCACTGAATACATAGGTGATACGAGGCAGACCCGGGGAACTGAAACATCTCATTACCCGGAGGAAGAGAAAGCAAATGCGATTTCCTGAGTAGCGGCGAGCGAAACGGAATTAGCCCAAACCAGAAGGCTTGCCTTCTGGGGTTGTAGGACACTCCTTTGGAGTTACAAAGAAACCATATAGACGAAGCGGCTTGGAATGGCCCGCCATAGAAGGTAAGAGCCCTGTATTTGAAATGTGGTTTCCTCCGGAGTGTATCCTGAGTACGGCGGAACACGTGAAATTCCGTCGGAATCCGGGAGGACCATCTCCCAAGGCTAAATACTCCCTAGTGACCGATAGTGAACCAGTACCGTGAGGGAAAGGTGAAAAGCACCCCGGAAGGGGAGTGAAATAGATCCTGAAACCGTGTGCCTACAAGTAGTCGAAGCCCGTTAATGGGTGACGGCGTACCTTTTGTAGAATGGACCGGCGAGTTACGATCCCCTGCAAGGTTAAGTTGTATAGACGGAGCCGCAGCGAAAGCGAGTCTGAATAGGGCGATATAGTAGGTGGTCGTAGACCCGAAACCGTGTGATCTACCCATGTCCAGGGTGAAGGTCAGGTAACACTGACTGGAGGCCCGAACCCACGCACGTTGAAAAGTGCGGGGATGAGGTGTGGGTAGGGGTGAAATGCCAATCGAACACGGAGATAGCTGGTTCTCTCCGAAATAGCTTTAGGGCTAGCCTCAAAGGATGATGGTTGGAGGTAGAGCACTGATTGGACTAGGGGCCCTCATCGGGTTACCGAATTCAGTCAAACTCCGAATGCCAATCAATCTACTTTGGGAGTCAGACTATGGGTGATAAGGTTCATGGTCGAAAGGGAAACAGCCCAGACCGCCAGCTAAGGTCCCAAAGTGTGTGTTAAGTGGAAAAGGATGTGGCGTTGCTTAGACAACCAGGATGTTGGCTTAGAAGCAGCCATCATTGAAAGAGTGCGTAATAGCTCACTGGTCGAGTGACGCTGCGCCGAAAATATACCGGGGCTAAACACACCACCGAAGCTGCGGATTGACATCTACGATGTCAGTGGTAGGAGAGCGTTCTAAGGGCAGTGAAGGTCGATCGTGAGGACGGCTGGAGCGCTTAGAAGTGAGAATGCCGGTATGAGTAGCGAAAAAAGAGTGAGAATCTCTTTCATCGAAAGCCCAAGGTTTCCTGAGGAAGGCTCGTCCGCTCAGGGTTAGTCGGGGCCTAAGCCGAGGCCGAAAGGCGTAGGCGATGGACAACAGGTTGATATTCCTGTACCACCTAAATCCGCTTGAACGATGGGGGGACGCAGGAGGATAGGGAAAGCGCGCTGCTGGTTATGCGCGTCCAAGCCGTGAGGAAGTTGAGCAGGCAAATCCACTCAACACTATTCCAGGCGGTTATGGGGAGGGAAATTTAGTACCGAAGTTCCTGATTTCACACTGCCAAGAAAAGCCTCTAGTGAGGAAATAGGTGCCCGTACCGCAAACCGACACAGGTAGGCACGGTGAGTAACCGAAGATGATCGGGAGAACTCTCGTTAAGGAACTCGGCAAAATGACCCCGTAACTTCGGGAGAAGGGGTGCTTCTTTTAAGGAGAAGCCGCAGTGAAAAGGCCCAAGCGACTGTTTAGCAAAAACACAGGTCTCTGCAAAGCCGTAAGGCGAAGTATAGGGGCTGACACCTGCCCGGTGCTGGAAGGTTAAGGGGAATGGTTAGGGACTTCGTCCCGAAGCTGTGAACCGAAGCCCCAGTAAACGGCGGCCGTAACTATAACGGTCCTAAGGTAGCGAAATTCCTTGTCGGGTAAGTTCCGACCCGCACGAAAGGTGCAACGACTTGGGCACTGTCTCAACGAGAGACCCGGTGAAATTATACTATGCGTGAAGATGCGCATTACCCGCGACAGGACGGAAAGACCCCGTGGAGCTTTACTGTAGCCTGATATGGAATGTTGGTACAGCTTGTACAGGATAGGTGGGAGCCTTAGAAGCCGGAGCGCCAGCTTCGGTGGAGGCATCCGTGGGATACCACCCTGGCTGTATTGACATTCTAACCCAGAACCGTTATCCGGTTCGGAGACAGTGTCAGGTGGGCAGTTTGACTGGGGCGGTCGCCTCCCAAAGAGTAACGGAGGCGCCCAAAGGTTCCCTCAGAATGGTTGGAAATCATTCGTAGCGTGCAAAGGCAGAAGGGAGCTTGACTGCGAGACCTACAAGTCGAGCAGGGACGAAAGTCGGGCTTAGTGATCCGGCGGTGCCGTATGGAAGGGCCGTCGCTCAACGGATAAAAGCTACCCCGGGGATAACAGGCTTATCTCCCCCAAGAGTCCACATCGACGGGGAGGTTTGGCACCTCGATGTCGGCTCATCGCATCCTGGGGCTGTAGTCGGTCCCAAGGGTTGGGCTGTTCGCCCATTAAAGCGGTACGCGAGCTGGGTTCAGAACGTCGTGAGACAGTTCGGTCCCTATCCGTCGTGGGCGTTAGAAGTTTGAGAGGAGCTGTCCTTAGTACGAGAGGACCGGGATGGACGCACCGCTGGTGCACCAGTTGTTCCGCCAGGAGCATAGCTGGGTAGCTACGTGCGGAAGGGATAAGTGCTGAAAGCATCTAAGCATGAAGCCCCCCTCAAGATGAGACTTCTCATCATTTTAAATGAGTAAGATCCCTCAGAGACGATGAGGTAGATAGGTTCGAGGTGGAAGCGTGGTGACACGTGCAGCTGACGAATACTAATCGATCGAGGACTTAACTAAAACGAAAAGCGGAGGGAACCGCTTAGAAACGCAAGTATAAGTGAGAGGCCGGAAAGGGTGATTTTACCCTTGCAGGGCTAACGCTTAGGCTGGAGTTTCTGGTTCCTGGAGCTGGATCTGACGAGTAAGTCAACGCCAAAGTCCAAGCACTCCGGTGCTTGGCCGCATGAAATGTCTGGCAGGACATGTTTCTTATCTAGTTTTGAGGGTTCATTCAATTGAATTCTTGCATTGTCTGGTGGTAATAGCGAAGAGGTCACACCTGTTCCCATGCCGAACACAGCAGTTAAGCTCTTCAGCGCCGATGGTAGTTGGGTTCGCCCTGCGAGAGTAGGACGCTGCCAGGCAAGATAAAAGCTCCTGATAGGTTATTCAATAACTTATCAGGAGCTTTTTTGTATGTCTTGCTTTATACCCTTGGCAATTGGGGAATATAAATACTTCATACTATTATGTCGATATTCATATACTGCAAGAGAGAGAAAGAAGGGAAGCATAGATGGAGCATTACTTTAATGATCAATTTCTAACCGTAATGATGAAAATTATAATAGCAGTATTCCTTTCGGGGGCTATCGGGATGGAACGGGGAATGGGCAATCACCACGCGGGTTTGCGCACACATATTCTTGTAGGTGTCGGGTCCTGCCTGATGATGATTCTGTCTTTATATGGCTTTACGGACTTCAGTAAGGAACATGATTATGTCCAATTCGACCCCGCCCGTATACCTTCGTATGTGATCAGCGGTATCGGATTCCTCGGAGCAGGAACAATACTGGTTAATGGTACGACTGTACGAGGACTTACGACAGCTGCCTCTGTCTGGACAGTAGCAGGACTTGGACTTGTTATAGGAGCAGGAATGTATATGGAAGCAGTATTCACTACTATCATCATCCTGCTGATTCTAATTTTCCTGAATAATTTTGAGAAGCTGTTTTTATCAAGTAAAAAGCAAAAAGCTTACTGTTTGGATATCGAACTAGATAGAGATGAAAGTGTAGGTCCTATCATGGAAATCCTCGAACGTCATCATATGGCATTAACTAACATGGAGATGAGAAAACATCATCATGACAGCAGAATGCTGCATATTGAGCTGGCAACGCGTCACGCTATTAATGAAATGGAACTCTTTGAGGAAATAACTAACCTGACAAATATCCGATCAGTGAGCACAGTAAAAAGTTAAAACCCTTTTAAGGGTTTTTTTCTGTTATTAGAGGCTATGCTAGGGATGAAGAGCTTTGCATTCCTCCTGCAAAATGTATATAATAAAGTCAAAGATAGTCAAAGTCAAAGGGAAGGGAGGCGACTTGTGTGAGCAATATATCGGACATCATTGAAGCTTACCTAAAGCAGATACTTCAATCGACGGATACGCAGGAAGTGGAAATAAAGAGAAGTGAAGTAGCTAATCGTTTTCAGTGCGTGCCATCACAAATAAACTATGTAATAAAGACGAGATTCACTGTTGAGAAAGGGTATCTAGTCGAGAGTAAGCGTGGCGGCGGCGGTTATATTCGTATCATTCGGGTAAAGCACCATACAGAAGCAAGTTTGATAGATGATGTAATCGAAATGGTGCAGCCGCGTGTATCACAGCAGACTGCCAATAGTATTATTGAACGGCTTGCTGAGGAGAAGATACTGACTGAAAGGGAAGCGAAGATCATGCTGAGAGCAACCAGCCGGGAAACACTAGCCTTTCCTCTTCCGCTTCGTGATGAAGTCAGGTCCCGTATTTTAGTTTCAATGCTGACTGCTATCAAGTACTAGTCAGATAAGGAGGGCATCAGGATGGAATGTCAAGAATGTCATATAAGACCAGCAACCTTGCATTTAACAAATGTCGTCAACGGACAGAAGACAGAAATGCATGTTTGCGAGCAATGTGCAAAAGAGAATGGATATGTCTCCTACGGCCAAGAAGGGTATTCCCTGCATAACTTATTATCTGGTCTATTCCATATGAACCCATCGACTGTTCAAGGACATAAACACTTCTCACAAGTTCCATCAGCGCTTGCTTGCCCCAAGTGCGGACTGACATATAATGAGTTCACCAGATTGGGGAAATTCGGCTGTGCTTCCTGCTATGAAACTTTTGAAGACAATCTGAATCCTATCTTCCGCCGTGTACACAGTGGTAATACAAAACACGAAGGGAAGATACCGAAGCGGATGGGAAGCGGTATAGAGAAAAAACGGAAGATCGCAGCATACCGGGAATCCATGCTGCAATACATCCAGGAGGAAGAATTTGAGAAAGCAGCAGAGCTCCGCGATAAAATACGCTCGCTGGAGCAGCAGACAGATGAACAGGAAGAGGGTGAAAGCTAATGTCACTTGAAAAGTTCATGAGTGATGCTATCAGCCCTTGGATGAAAGAAAATGGACCGGACTGTGATATCGTCATGAGCAGCCGAATCCGGCTGGCCAGAAACTTTGAAAATCGTACCTTTCCACTGATAGCTAAAGCGGAGGATTTGGATGATGTACTGAATTTCTTCCAGGATAGTTATCAAGATACTGATTTTAATGATCGAGGGAAGATGCAATTCTTACGTATAGCTGATTTATCTCCGATTGAGAAGAAGGTATTCGTCGAAAAACACTTGATAAGTCCGCATTTGGCAGAACATGCGGAGGAGGCAGGAGTTTTGCTATTCGAAAGCGAACAAGTCTCTATCATGGTAAATGAAGAAGATCACCTGCGCATCCAGCTGTACCTGCCTGGCTTCCAGCTGAAAAAGGCACTTTCAGAAGCTTTTGAGGTGGACGATTGGCTTGAGCAGAAGATAACTTATGCATTCGATGAGGAAAGAGGGTATCTTACTACTTGCCCGACGAATGTAGGAACTGGACTGCGGGCCTCGGTAATGATGCATCTGCCTGCATTGACCATGACACATCAAATGAATCGGCTGACACCAGCAATCAACCAGCTCGGACTTGTCGTGCGCGGCATCTACGGCGAAGGCACCGAGGCGCAGGGCAATATTTATCAGATCTCCAACCAAATCACTTTAGGGAAATCAGAACAGGATATTGTAGAGGATCTGGAGAGTGTAGTGAGCCAGTTGATCGAGCAGGAGAGGCAGGCTCGCCAGACTTTGACAGAGGAGCTGAGCATCCAGCTGGAGGATCGGATCTTCCGGTCTTACGGAACATTGCGGTACAGCCGTATTATTGAATCAAAGGAAGCAGCAACCTGTTTATCGGATGTTAGATTAGGCATTGATATTGGGTATATACAAGATATGCCTCAATCCATACTTAATGAATTAATGGTATTGATACAGCCAGGCTTCCTGCAGCATTACGCAAAAAGGAGCTTATCTGGCAGAGAACGAGATGTATTACGTGCTTCCCTTATCAGAGAGCGGATGCATTTAGAAAATAACTGACTGACCAAGGAGGAATTCCTATGATGTTTGGACGCTTTACAGAAAGAGCACAAAAGGTCCTTGCACTTGCACAAGAAGAAGCAGTGCGATTGGGACATAATAATATCGGTACAGAACATATCCTATTGGGTCTTGTGAGCGAAGGAGAAGGCATTGCCGCTAAAGCTCTGACAACACTAGGGTTGGAAACAGAACGCATTCAGGAAGAGGTCGAGCAGCTGATTGGGCGCGGCCAGAAAATCACTGGTACACCTTATTACACACCTCGTGCGAAGAAAGTAATTGAACTTTCCTTGGACGAAGCAAGAAAACTTGGTCATTCCTATGTGGGTACAGAGCATATCCTTCTTGGTTTGATTCGTGAGGGTGAAGGGGTTGCAGCACGTGTGCTGAACAATCTCGGTGTAAGCTTGAATAAAGCTCGTCAGCAAGTGCTGCAGCTTTTAGGAAGCAATGAGTCTTCTGCTGGGAAACAGCGCGGCAGCCAGTCTGCTAGAGCGAATACGCCAACACTGGATAGTTTGGCAAGAGATCTTACGGCTATCGCTAAAGAAGGCAATATCGACCCGGTCATCGGCCGTGAGAAAGAAATCGAGCGTGTCATTCAAGTGCTCAGCCGCCGAACTAAAAACAACCCTGTCTTGATCGGGGAGCCAGGTGTCGGTAAAACGGCAGTAGCTGAAGGACTTGCGCAGCAAATCATCAATAACGAAATACCAGAAATCCTTCGGGATAAGCGCGTCATGACGCTTGATATGGGTACTGTCGTAGCGGGTACGAAATATCGCGGGGAATTCGAGGATCGTTTGAAGAAAGTAATGGAAGAGATTCGCCAAGCAGGCAATATCATCCTCTTCATCGATGAGCTGCATACACTTATCGGTGCAGGTGGAGCAGAAGGAGCGATTGATGCTTCCAATATTCTGAAGCCATCCCTTGCACGTGGTGAATTGCAGTGTATCGGTGCTACCACTTTGGACGAATACCGTAAATACATCGAAAAAGATGCAGCATTGGAGCGTCGTTTCCAGCCAATCCAAGTGGATGAACCATCTGTTGAAGAATCCGTTCAGATCCTTACTGGTCTGCGTGATAGATATGAAGCCCATCACCGTGTAACGATTACAGATGAAGCTATCCGTGCAGCAGCAGAGTTCTCTGATCGCTATATCACAGACCGCTTCCTTCCGGATAAAGCAATCGACTTGATCGACGAAGCTGCTTCCAAAGTGCGCTTGCGCTCTTACACAGCTCCGCCAAACTTGAAAGAGCTTGAGCAAAAGCTTGAGGAAGTACGCAAAGAGAAAGACGCAGCTGTGCAAAGCCAGGAATTCGAAAAAGCGGCTTCCTTGCGCGATACAGAACAGCGATTGCGTGATCAGCTGGATCAGACAAAGGATCAGTGGAAAGAAAAGCAAGGTCAGGAAAGCAGTGAAGTCACTGTAGAAGATATTGCTTCTGTTGTTTCCATCTGGACGGGTGTACCTGTTGCCAAGCTGACGAAGGATGAGTCGGAGCGCTTGCTTAATATGGAGCAGACACTGCATGGACGTGTCATCGGACAAGAGGAAGCTGTTGTGGCTATCTCCAAAGCAATTCGCCGTGCACGGGCTGGCCTTAAAGATCCGAAACGCCCTATTGGTTCATTCATCTTCCTTGGGCCTACTGGTGTAGGTAAAACAGAATTAGCACGAGCATTGGCTGATTCTATGTTTGGTGACGAAGATGCAATGATCCGTATCGACATGTCGGAATACATGGAACGCCATTCCACAGCACGTCTTGTCGGTTCTCCTCCAGGATATGTAGGGTATGAAGAGGGCGGACAGCTTACAGAGAAAGTCCGTCGGAAACCATATTCCGTTGTGTTGCTTGACGAGGTGGAAAAAGCGCACCCAGAAGTATTCAACATCTTGCTTCAAGTATTGGAAGATGGCCGTTTGACGGATTCCAAAGGTCGCTTGGTCGATTTCCGCAACACGATTCTGATCATGACTTCCAATGTTGGTGCCAGTGAGCTGAAACGCAGCAAGTCACTTGGGTTCACAATGGATAGCGAGGATCAGAACTTCAAGGATATGAAAGCGAAAGTAACAGAAGAGCTGAAAAAAGCCTTCCGTCCGGAGTTCTTGAACCGTATTGATGAAACGATCGTATTCCATCCGCTTGAGAAGAAACATATGAAGGATATTGTGACGTTGATGGCAGATCAGCTTAAGAAACGTCTTGCACAGCAGGATATTGAATTCACGCTGACAGATGCTGTTATCGAGAAGATTGCTAATGATGGCTTCGATGCGGAATATGGCGCTCGTCCATTGCGCCGTGCAATTCAGAAGAATATCGAAGATCTATTATCAGAGGAACTCCTGCGCGAGAATATCAGCAAAGGACAACAAGTGAATATTGATGTAGATAAAGAAGGTAAGTATGTCGTTACAGGCAAATAATGAATAGGGAGGTGTTTTCGCCTCCCTTTTTGCTTTGATTTGTGTAATTTTTTCTATAATAATAATTTTGTTTGATATATTTCTGTAACTTTTATGCCGTAATTATCGTATAAAATGATGAAGAAGGATTTGATAGGTTTGGCGAAAAGAAAGACAAAGTATGTATGTCAGGAATGTGGATATGAATCTGCAAAATGGATGGGCAAATGCCCAAGCTGCAATAACTGGAATACCTTTACGGAAGAAGTTGTTACACCAGCTAGCAGCGGAGCCTTCCGCCATTCAAATACAACAACCACAGCTGCAAGGCCTCAGTCGATTACAGCCATTCACTCCGAAAAGGAACCGAGAGTAACAACAGATCTCCCAGAGTTCAACAGGGTGCTCGGCGGCGGAATCGTAGCAGGATCACTTGTGCTTATCGGGGGAGACCCTGGTATCGGTAAATCTACCTTGCTTTTGCAAGTCAGTGCACAGCTGGCAGAGAAGGAATTACCGGTCCTATATATATCAGGTGAGGAATCTGCCCGTCAGACGAAACTCCGAGCAGATCGTCTCGGTGTAAAGGCAGATCAGCTCTATGTATTATCAGAGACAAATCTGCAGGACATCACACGGCATATTGAAGAAGTGAAGCCGGCGTTTGTTGTAGTCGATTCCATCCAGACCGTGTATCGGGAAGAAGTCACCAGTGCACCGGGAAGTGTTACGCAGGTACGGGAGTGTACAAGTGAGTTAATGCGGGTAGCCAAGACCAATGGCATTCCGATTTTCCTCGTTGGTCACGTAACGAAAGAAGGCGCCATCGCTGGTCCTAGAATGCTTGAACATATGGTGGATGCGGTTCTTTATTTCGAAGGAGAACGTCATCATACATTCCGAATCCTGCGCAGTGTAAAGAACCGGTTTGGAAGTACGAATGAAATGGGTATTTTCGAGATGAAGGAAGAAGGATTAAGGGAAGTGACGAACCCGTCTGAAATCTTCTTAGAGGAAAGATCGCAGGGTGCAGCAGGATCAACAGTTGTTGCATCGATGGAAGGGACACGCCCTGTTCTTGTCGAGATCCAGGCCCTTATCTCCCCGACCAGCTTCGGAAACCCTCGCCGTATGGCTACCGGTACAGATCATAACCGGGTGCCGCTTTTAATGGCGGTTTTGGAAAAACGAGTCGGGCTTATGCTGCAGAATCAGGATGCATACGTGAAGATTGCCGGCGGTATGCGGTTGGATGAACCCGCTATCGATCTTGCGGTAGCTGCGAGCATCGCATCCAGTTTTAAGGACAAGCCGACAAAGCCAGACGACGTCTTAATCGGGGAAGTGGGTCTGACTGGTGAAGTGAGACGTGTATCCCGGATTGAACAGCGTGTCCAAGAAGCGGCCAAGCTTGGCTTCAAGAGGGCTATCGTACCGAAGAAGAATCTGGATGGCTGGACGGTTCCGGCAAGTATTAAAGTAGTCGGAGTGAACTCGGTAAGTGAAGCACTTCATATTGTCTTGGGAGAGGATTAACCTCTCCTAAATTGGTAATATTTTTTGACAACTTCTCTGAAACTATGCTACTATGTAATGTTTCCTAAATTGACTAGGAATCTAAAACGTGCTACGGTTAAACTGCAATTATTTATTTTTACGTCTAATATATTTTATTTCAGGTAATACTTTCTGTTAGGAGGTGACAGTAATGTTAAAGCGAATCGTGCAATTATTTATTATCGTTGCAGGCGGTATGGTCGGGTTTCTCTACATTCCCAGATTGATGGATCTAGTTAACCTGACCAACATTGGTTGGCTTGATTCCCCAATCGTCGGATTGATTGGCGGAGCTATTCTATTATTCTTATTACTGTTTTGGGTGGTCGATTATATTGTCGGCTTCATCCATTGGGTGGAGGACTCACTAGTCAAGACACCTGCTGCTGATTTATTCTTTGGCAGCATCGGGCTCATTATCGGATTGGTCGTAGCTTACTTGATTACGATTCCGATCCGAGGTATCGGTTTTGTGCTTGTTTCGGAGGTATTGCCGCTGTTTGTAACAATTTTCCTTGGCTACATCGGATTCCAGGTTGGTTTCAAGCGCCGTGATGAATTCCTAAATATGATGACGTTGGCGAAAAAGGATAAGAAGAAGACAGCAGATGAGCAAGAAGCTGGAGAAGAGAATGTCCAGGCTGTTCAGCCTAAATCAAAATTGCTTGATACGAGTGTTATCATCGATGGACGTATCGCAGATATTTGCGAAACGAATTTCTTGGAGGGTACGATTGTCATCCCGCAATTCGTATTGAATGAACTTCAGCATATTGCTGATTCTTCCGATGCGTTGAAGCGGAACCGCGGCCGTCGCGGTCTTGATGTCCTGAATCGCATCCAAAAAGAGATGCCAAGTGTCAAAGTGGAATTCTACGAAGGTGATTTCGAGGATATTCCGGAAGTGGATTCCAAGCTTGTCAAATTGGCAAAGGTAATTGATGGTATAGTCGTTACAAATGATTTCAATTTGAATAAGGTATGTGAGTTCCAAAACGTACCGGTGCTGAATATCAATGACTTGGCGAATGCCGTGAAACCCGTTGTCATACCAGGCGAGGAATTGACTGTCCAGGTGATCAAGGACGGGAAAGAACATAATCAAGGTGTGGCTTACTTGGATGACGGTACGATGATCGTCGTCGAGGAAGGCAAGAATTATATCGGTAAGACAATCGAGGTGCTTATCACGAGTGTATTGCAGACTTCTGCAGGCCGAATGATCTTCGCTAAGCCGAAATTACTTGAAAAAGCATTGTAAAAAAGTATAACATGATAGAAGTAAACAAAAGTGATAACAGGGGATGTTATCGCTTTTGTTTGGATTCGACTTAAAATAAGGCGGTAAATATAGATGTATTATCAAGCTATCGTGTTAGCTGCCGGGCAAGGTAAACGAATGCAGGCTGGCCAAAACAAACAATTCCTTACAATTGGGCAAAAGCCGCTCATTGTACATACGCTGAATGTTTTCGATCAGGATCCCTGGTGTGCATCTATTACACTTGTTGTGAGCAATTCAGATCGTGAATTGATGCAGCAGCTATTGTCAGCACAGAAATGGACCACCCCAATAAACCTGACAGAAGGCGGAAGCGAGCGGCAGGAGAGTGTCCTGATGGGTCTGGAAGCATTGCCTGATAAGTCCGGTATCGTTTTTATACACGATGGAGCGCGGCCATTTGTCACAATCGAAAGACTTCATGCCTTGGCTGAGGCTTGTCAGGAGCATCGGGGAGCGATACTTGCGGTGCCTGTCACAGATACAATCAAGCTTCGCCGTGGTAATCGTCTGGAAACGATGGACCGAGGGCTCCTGTGGGCTGCTCAGACACCGCAGGCTTTTGATTACCAGCTTATCTACGATGCCCATGTAACAGCCAAAGTTGACGGGGTGCTGGGAACAGATGATGCCTCATTAGTGGAACGCCTCGATCAGGATGTGTTCATCGTAGAAGGCAGCTATGATAATATGAAGCTCACGACACCAGAGGACTTATACAAAGCGGAAGCATTTTTAAATGGTAAATAAAGCGAGGGTCACATTATGTTTCGAATTGGACAAGGATTTGATGTACATGCATTTGCAGAGAATAGACCGTGTATCATCGGCGGGATTACAATCCCTTACGAACTTGGATTGCTAGGCCACTCGGATGCGGATGTACTATTACATACGATTGCGGATGCGTGTCTTGGCGCCTTGGCGCTGGGCGACATCGGCAAGCATTTCCCCGATACTGATCCTGCTTTCAAGGATGCGGATTCGGAAGTATTGCTGCGTCATGTATGGCAGCTTGTAAAAGAAAAAGGCTATAAATTAGGGAACTTGGATTGCACAGTTATTGCACAGGCACCTAAAATGGCACCATATATCGATCAGATTCGTGAAAATGTAGCAGGTATGCTCGATGCAGAACCGGGTCAGATCAATGTGAAAGCAACAACGACAGAACAGCTTGGCTTTACTGGCCGTAAAGAAGGAATCGCTGCGCAAGCAGTCGTCCTTTTGCAGCAAGCCTAACATAATCGAAAGGGAGTTATTCATATGTCAAAACCTGTACGTGTGCGCTATGCGCCGAGTCCGACTGGACATTTGCATATTGGAAACGCACGAACTGCACTATTCAACTACTTATATGCCCGTCACCATGACGGCAAATTCATCGTCCGCACAGAGGATACGGATCAGAAGCGGAATGTAGAGGGCGGCGAGGAAAGCCAGTTCAGCTATTTGAAATGGCTTGGTATCAAGTGGGACGAAGGCGCCGATATCGGGGGCGAATACGGACCATACCGTCAATTGGAGCGTCTGGATATCTACAAGAAATATGTAGATGAATTGCTGGATCGCGGTCTTGCTTACAAATGCTACGTGACAGAAGAAGAGTTGGAAAAAGAGCGTGAAGAACAAAAAGCGAATGGACAAGTTCCTAAGTATTCTGGTGTGCACCGTGATCTGACACCGGAACAGCAAGAGAAGTTCGAAGCGGAAGGCAGACAGCCTAGTATCCGTTTCCGAGTTCCGGAAAATAAAACATATAAATTCAACGATATTGTTCGTGATGAAATCAGTTTCGAGTCCAGTGACTTCGGCGACTGGGTTATCGTGAAAAAGAACGGTATCCCAACATATAACTTTGCTGTGGCAATCGATGACCATTTGATGGAGATCTCTCATATCCTTCGCGGAGAAGAGCATATCTCCAATACACCGAAGCAGCTTATGATTTACGAAGCATTCGGTTGGGAAGCACCGGAATTCGGACATATGACGTTGATTCTTAATGAAAACCGCAAGAAGCTGTCCAAACGCGATGAGCATATCCTGCAGTTCATCGAGCAATATAAGAACTTGGGTTATCTGCCTGAAGCGATGTTCAACTTCATCAGTTTGCTTGGCTGGTCACCAGTCGGAGAAGAAGAGATCTTCTCCAAAGATGAAATCATCAAGATTTTCGATCCGAATCGTCTATCCACTTCTGCTGCAATCTTTGATCCGCAGAAGCTGAAATGGATGAACAACCAATATATCAAGTCGGAAGATGCGGGGCGTATCGAGAAGTTGACATTGCCTCATTTGATCCAGGCTGGAAAACTTCCTGAAAACATGGAAGATTCCCGTCGTGACTGGGCAGCAGAGCTTATCGCTCTCTACAAAGACCAGTTGAACTATGGTGCGGAGATTGTCGAGTTGACGGAGTTATTCTTCCAGGAAGAAATCACTTATGATGAAGAAGCAATGGCAGTACTTCAGGATGAGCAAGTACCGGAAGTATTAAAGGCATTCTCCGAACAGCTTTCAGCATTGGAAGCATTCGAACCGGATACAATCAAAGGTGCAATCAAATCGACACAAAAACAGACTGGTCAAAAAGGCAAGAAGCTCTTCATGCCGATCCGTGTTGCTACAACAGGCGCAACACACGGTCCGGAGCTGCCAAACTCCATCCATTTGCTTGGCGAGACGGTTGTCCAAAACCGTCTTCGTGCAGCATTCGAACAGCTGACAAAGTAAAATATTCACTTTTTTGCTGATATATAATATAGTAGTACTACACATTCGAACGTTGAAGAGGAGAAGTATGCATCTGCCTTTCCATCCAGAGAGAGCCGCATTCGCTGAGAGCGGCTTTGGAGAGCTTTTGCTGAAATGCGCCTCGGAGTCTTTTGCCGAAATGATAGTAGGTAAAAGCGGTTCTCGCCGTTATCTGAGTGAAGCTGGGGAACGCCATAGGCTTTCCCAAATAGAGTGGAACCGCGCAAAAAGCGTCTCTGTCATTGTACAGGGGCGCTTTTTTTCGTGAAACGGTAGAAGCGGAAAGGAAGGGAAAAATGGGATTTTTCAAGATGCTGAAAGAGGATGTTATGGTAGTCTTCGACCAGGATCCAGCTGCTCGTTCTTATCTGGAAGTTATCCTAACGTATTCCGGCTTGCATGCCATTTGGGCACATCGAATTGCACACCAATTCTACAAGCATAAATTCTATTTCCTTGCCCGTGTTGTTTCACAAGTGAGCCGTTTCTTCACCGGCATTGAAATACATCCCGGAGCCACGATAGGCAGACGATTTTTCATCGATCATGGCATGGGTGTCGTCATAGGTGAAACATGCGAAATCGGAGATAATGTAACGATCTTCCAAGGCGTGACTCTAGGAGGTACGGGGAAAGAAAAAGGCAAACGACATCCGACCGTCAAAGACAATGCGCTTATCGCGACAGGAGCTAAAGTGTTAGGTTCTATTACGATTGGTGCCAACTCGAAGATAGGTGCGGGTTCCGTTGTACTGCATGATGTTCCGGATTGCTCGACAGTAGTCGGCATCCCTGGACGTGTCGTCATCAAAGATGGTGAGCGTATCAGAAGAGATCTGGATCATCAGGATTTGCCAGACCCAGTTGCGGAGAAGCTAAGGAAAATGGATCAGGAAATTAAAGAACTACAGCGGGAATTAGCCGCAGCAAAAGGAGAGAAGCAGCATGTCGGTAAAAATTTATAATACACTGAGCCGTAAAAAGGAGCCTTTCGTTCCGCTTGAAGAAGGAAAGGTAAGTATGTACGTCTGCGGCCCAACTGTTTACAACTATATTCATATCGGTAACGCAAGACCGCCGATCGTTTTCGATACAGTACGGCGCTATCTTGAATATCGCGGTTATGATGTCAAATATGTCATGAACTTCACTGATGTGGATGACAAAATCATCAATGCGGCAAAAGAGATGGGCGAGGATGTTTACGCGGTTGCAGAGAAATTCATCCAAGCTTATCAGGAAGATACGTCTGCACTTGGTGTCAAAGAAGGCGCGCTCCACCCGCGTGTTACGGATAGTATGGAAGAAATCATAGACTTTGTGCAAGGCTTGATCAATAAAGGGTATGCGTATGTATCAGAGGGGGATGTCTACTTCCGTACACGTTCCTTTGACGGCTACGGTAAATTGTCACATCAGTCCATTGATGAGTTGCGCTCAGGAGCCCGTATTCGTGTGGGTGAGCAGAAGGACGATCCACTTGATTTTGCTTTATGGAAAAATGCAAAGCCAGGAGAGATTTCATGGGAAACGCCATGGGGCGAAGGGCGCCCGGGCTGGCACATCGAATGCTCCGCTATGGTGAAAAAGCATCTTGGTGACACAATCGATATCCATGCAGGCGGAACCGATCTTACATTCCCGCACCATGAAAATGAGATCGCACAATCAGAGGCCCTTAATGGAAAGTCATTTGCGAACTACTGGATGCATAACGGTCACATCAATATCGATAACGAGAAAATGTCCAAATCACTTGGCAACTTCATTCTTGCCCATGATCTGATCAAAAAACATGATCCGCAAGTATTACGATTCTTTATGTTGAGCGTACATTACCGTAACCCGATCAATTTTACGGATGAATTATTGGAAAGTGCAAAGACTGGTTTGGCGCGAATCAAAAATGCTTATGATAATCTGCAGCATAGAAAAGCTGCCAGCACAAACCAGGATAATAACGCGGATGGTGTTATGGGAACGATCCAAGAGCTAAGGACTCGTTTCGAGGAAGAAATGGATGATGATTTCAACACAGCTAACGCTATATCCGTCCTATTTGATTTAGCAAAAGAAGCAAATGTTTACTTGCAGCAGGAGCAAACATCCGAGCCAGTGATCGAAGCCTTTATCAAGGCATTCGAAGAGCTTGGCAGTGTGCTTGGCATCAAATTTGCTGCTGAGACAGAATTGCTCGACGATGAAATTGAAGGCTTGCTTGCACAGCGTGTGGAGGCCCGTAAGAATCGTGATTTCCAGGAAGCAGACCGGATTCGTGATTTGCTTAAGGAGAAAAATATCATCCTTGAGGATACTTCACAAGGTACACGCTGGAAAAGAGGATAACTCATGGACGTGAAACAAATGAAAAGTCTGGCGCTCGCTTATATGGGGGACGCTGTATATGAGATTTATGTCCGCCGGCACCTCCTGCAAAAAGGAGAAGTAAAACCGAATCATCTGCACCAAGCAGCAGTCACCTTCGTTTCTGCAAAATCACAAGCGAAGGTGATTCGGGATTGGCTTGAGCAGGACATGCTATCGGAAGAAGAACAAGCGGTCTTCCGGAGAGGGCGTAATGCCAAGTCGGGTACGGTGCCTAAAAATACGGACGTGCAGACTTACAGATATAGCACAGGCTTTGAAGCGCTAATTGGGTACCACTATCTTCTGGAAGATACAGAGCGTCTTGAAACTCTTATACAAGCAGCTATCAAACATGTAGAAGAAAGGAGTCAGCAGCATGGCAGATGAATGGATAATCGGAAAGAACCCAGTAACGGAAGCATTGCGGTCTGGCCGCTCAATTAATAAAATCATGGTTTCGGAGCATTTACAGCCAAAAACATGGCAGTCGATACAGGAACTTGCAAAAGCAAGCGGTACAATCGTGCAGAAAGTACCGAAAAGAAAATTGGATCAATTGATTGAGGGGGCTCACCAAGGGATTGTTGCTTCGGTCGCAGCCTACGAGTACAGCTCAGTGGATGATCTATTCCGTGTAGCGGAGGAGCGGGGAGAGGAACCATTCTTCATCATCCTTGATGAAATGGAGGATCCGCACAATCTTGGTTCTATTCTGCGTACAGCAGATGCAGTCGGTGCTCATGGCGTCATTATTCCGAAGCGGCGTTCAGTCAGCCTGACAGCTACGGTAGCTAAGACATCTGCAGGAGCCATCGAGTATATTCCTGTCGCACGCGTAACGAATCTGGCCCAGACGATCGATCATTTGAAGGAACGGAATGTATGGGTTGCTGGTACAGCAGCAGAAGGCGCGATTGATTATCGCCGTCTGGATGCAGTCGGAGCTATTGCCCTTGTAATCGGAAATGAAGGAAAAGGTATCAGCAGGCTTGTCCGGGAGAAATGTGATTGGACAGTCTCGCTGCCTATGCATGGTAAAGTCACTTCCCTTAATGCAAGTGTCGCG
The DNA here is from genome assembly GCF_040703035.1 of Terribacillus aidingensis. NCBI lineage: Bacteria > Bacillati > Bacillota > Bacilli > Caryophanales > Bacillaceae > Terribacillus > Terribacillus aidingensis. The sequence continues at coordinate 25,675 of NZ_CP159996.1, forward strand.
GCAAGTCTTCTCATGTATGAAGTAAACCGTCAGCGTCATCCCCTAGGGGAATAAACATGGTCATTTTGGTGGTCGATGGCTATAACGTCATCGGGGCATGGGAAGAACTGCATGCACTCCGCGATACGGATTTTGAACAATCCCGCCAGCTGCTTATTGAGAAGCTGGCCGAGTATCAGGCTTACACAGGACATCGGGTAATTGTCGTATTCGATGCCTATCATGTGAGGGGATTAGAGAAAAAATACGAAAATTATAAAGTAGAAGTTCTCTATACAAAAGAAAAAGAGACGGCGGATGACCGTATCGAAAAACTGATTAAAACGTTGAAAAATGTCAAGACACAAGTTTACGTCGCAACTTCTGATTACGCAGAACAGAGTACTATATTTGGGCAAGGAGCACTTCGTAAATCATCCAGGGAACTATATCTGGAGATAAAGCAGATAGAGCGTGAAATTGACCAGGAAATCAGAGAGTACAATACTCGACAATTTCCGCCAAAAATCCCCTTAAAACCCGAAGTAAGGGATATACTCGAAGCATGGCGCAGAAGGAAGAAATAACCAAAGTAGTATATTGACGGTTATTTGGACCGCCTGTATAATGACCCTATAAATTCACGGTATATGGTCAGGGGGAATCCTTAAGTGACAATTGTCAAGCAGCGGACGGTAGGCCAGGATTACGCAGTGATGGAAGATAGTGTTCTTGTAGATTTAGTTAAAGCAGGTCATGTTGATGCCCTAGATTTTCTGATTAACAAGTATCGAAATTTTGTCAGAGCGAAAGCTCGCACGTATTTTCTGATTGGAGCCGACCGGGAAGACATTGTCCAGGAAGGGATGATCGGTCTTTATAAGGCCATTCGTGATTTTAATGGAGAGAAGCTTGCTTCATTCAAGGCGTTCGCCGAACTCTGTGTAACCAGGCAGATTATCACAGCAATCAAGACGGCGACCAGACAAAAGCATATTCCGCTCAATTCTTATGTATCGCTGGACAAGCCAATCTATGATGAGGAATCCGACAGGACTTTGCTTGATATCATAGTCAGCTCAAAAGCGGGTGATCCGCAAGACGTTTTGATCAATCAGGAACGGTTCCTCGATATGGAGGAGAAGATGGCACAGCTGCTCAGTGAACTGGAGAGACAGGTATTGGCTCTCTATCTGGACGGCAGATCCTATCAGGAGATTTCTGAGGAGCTGAAGCGGCATGTCAAATCAATTGATAATGCCCTGCAGCGGGTGAAGCGAAAGCTCGAGCGATATCTTGAAATAAGCGAAGTGACATTATAAGCTTCGTTGACAAGCTATTTCATGCGTGCTACAGTAAAATTGTGTCAAAATACCCGAGAGGGTGGAGATTTTTGCGTAAAACAATTACATTAGCGTGCTCGGAATGTTTGAGCCGCAACTATTCCACAGCAAAGAGTGGGAATCAATCACAGCGCTTAGAGACTAGGAAATTCTGCAAACGATGCGACAAGCATACAGTCCATCGGGAGACAAAATAGACAACAATGCCTGTCGGCGAGAGTTTGGGGGTAGTACCATGAATCCTGTTACGTTTTTGAAAAATGTATCCAAAGAGATGAAGAAGGTAAGTTGGCCAACTGGTAAAGAGCTATATCGCTATACGATCGTGACGGTTTTAACAGTCGTGTTCGCTGCTATATTCTTCGGTTTAGTTGATTTAGGGATCTCTGAGATTTTAAATTTATTCTTTTGAATAATGCCCGCTGATATATGCTATAATGATATTAAATATTGCTCGTAGAAAAAAACCCGTTCCGTACGGGTTTTTTAAATTGGTCTTTTTGCCAGCATCGGCAATAACTAAACCAAAGGGAGGGAAGGACAAGCGTTTGTCCTGACAGCATGGAAAAAAGATGGTATGTCGTACACACCTATTCTGGATATGAAAACAAAGTAAAGGCCAACCTGGAGAAAAGACTCGATTCCATGGGAATGGAAGATAAAATCTTCCGCGTCGTCGTTCCTGAGGATGAAGAGACAGAAATTAAGAACGGTAAACGTAAGACAGCGATGAAGAAAGTCTTCCCTGGTTACGTATTGACTGAAATGGTCATGACGGATGATTCCTGGTATGTGGTCCGTAATACACCGGGCGTAACTGGTTTCGTCGGATCCACTGGTTCTGGTTCCAAGCCGACACCACTTTTGGATGAAGAAGTCGAAGTAATCCTCAAACGGATGGGTATGGAAGAGACACTGACAGAGTTCGATTTTGAAGAGAAAGAAAGTGTACGCGTAACGGATGGACCATTCAACGACTTTACTGGAACGATCGAAAATATCGACATGGATAAACAGAAAGTAAAAGTTCATGTAAATATGTTCGGACGGGAAACACCAGTGGAGCTTGATTTTTCCCAAATCGAAAAATTATAATCCTGCATCCGGAATTTATTTGGAAGCCCCTTGCATTGTTTATAGATAAATGCTAGAATCTTAATGTTAATGACTATAGTCTATAATATATAGCTATACAGACATGTTGAGTGGGAGGGTGACAAACCCTATTACCACATCACGGACTTAAGGAGGTGTGTCTCGTGGCTAAAAAAGTAATCAAAGTTGTAAAATTGCAGATCCCTGCAGCTAAAGCGAATCCAGCTCCACCAGTTGGACCGGCACTAGGTCAAGCAGGTGTGAACATCATGGGATTCTGTAAGGAATTTAACGCCCGCACGCAAGAACAAGCAGGCTTGATCATTCCAGTTGAAATCACGGTATTCGAAGACCGTTCATTTACATTCATCACTAAAACTCCGCCTGCTGCAGTCTTGCTTAAGAAAGCAGCTGGTATCGAATCAGGTTCAGGCGAACCGAACCGTAACAAAGTCGCTACTGTTAAACGCGATAAAGTAAGAGAGATTGCGGAATCTAAAATGCCTGACTTGAATGCTGCAAACGTTGAATCAGCAATGCGTATGGTTGAAGGTACTGCTCGCAGTATGGGAATTGTCATCGAAGACTAATTCTGATTCAATCATAGAAACTGACGAGGTTGCGTGAATGGAGTATACCATTTCGCAGCCTTTTTAAAAGCCGGCATTTCCGGCAATAGCGGACACTCGTCCGCTCCGCTTTAACAAGTGGGAGGTCCTACCGTTAAAACCACAATCCGAGGAGGAAAAGGAAATGGCTGTAAAAAGCAAAAAGAAACAAGAAGCACTTAAGCTTGTTGACCGTACTGCATTGTACGAAGTAAAAGAAGCTGTTGAGCTTGTCAAAAAGACTGCTACTGCTAAATTTGACGAAACAATCGAAGCTGCTTTCCGTTTGGGAGTAGACCCTAAGAAAGCTGACCAGCAAATCCGTGGCGCAATGGTATTGCCACACGGTACTGGTAAATCTCAACGCGTATTGGTATTCGCTAAAGGCGATAAAGCAAAAGAAGCGGAAGCTGCTGGTGCTGATTTCGTAGGCGAACAAGATCTAATCGCGAAAATCAACGGAGGCTGGTTCGATTTCGACGTTATCGTTGCAACTCCGGACATGATGGCTGAAGTTGGTAAATTGGGCCGTGTACTAGGACCAAAAGGTCTTATGCCTAACCCGAAAACGGGAACTGTTACATTCGACGTAGAAAAAGCTATCCAGGAAATCAAAGCTGGTAAAGTTGAATACCGCGTTGACAAACAGTCCAACGTCCATGTACCAATCGGTAAAGCTTCCTTCTCTGAAGAGAAATTGGAAGAAAACCTTGTTGCATTGATCGAACAACTTATTAAAGTGAAACCACAAGCTTCCAAAGGCCTTTACATGAAGAACGTAGCAATCGCTTCTACTATGGGTCCTGGAATCAAGGTTGACGTAGCACCATTCCGTTAATTGTCTGTTGACATCTAATTGGAAACACTATATAATCAACTGTGGTTAAAACCTAATAAACGTTATACCTAAGACAGCAGGTGCCCTAGGGCTTAATCTCCTGCCGAGGTGTGTGAGATATAAAGGCAGTCTGTTCCGACTGTTCCTTGTGATCATGCCTCCATGTCGAATGGAGGCATTTTTCATGTTAACTCCAGGTATAATTGTGAACAAGCTAACAGGAGGTGGAACATATGTCCAAGATCATCGAACAAAAGCAACAGGTTGTAACAGAAATCGCTGAGAAATTCCAAGCGAGCCAATCTACAATCGTAGTAGACTACCGAGGTCTTACTGTTTCTGAGGTGACTGAACTTCGCAAACAGCTTCGTGAAGCTGGAGTGGATTTCAAAGTCTACAAAAACACGTTGACTCGCCGTGCTACGGAAGTTGCTGGTTTGACAGAACTAGACGAGAACTTGACAGGCCCAACTGCTATTGCCTTCAGTAATGAAGATGTAATTGCTCCTGCTAAGATCTTGAACGACTTCGCGAAAAAGAACGAAGCACTAGAAATCAAAGCTGGTGTCATCCAAGGCAATGTAGCTTCTGTAGAACAAGTTAAAGAACTTGCAGATCTACCGAACTACGAAGGTTTGCTTTCTATGTTGCTTAGCGTGCTACAAGCACCAGTTCGCAACTTCGCTTACGCTGCGAAAGCAATCGCAGAACAAAAAGAAGAGCAAGGCGCTTAAGGCTGCCTGAGGCTTCAAAACAAAATAAAACATTCCCCAAGGAGGAAATATCATGTCTAAAGAGACAATCATTGAAGAGATTAAAGGTATGTCCGTTCTAGAATTGAACGATCTTGTTAAAGCTATCGAAGAAGAATTCGGCGTAACTGCTGCAGCTCCTGTAGCTGTAGCTGGTGGCGGAGCTGCTGAAGCTGCTGAAGAGCAAACTGAATTTGACGTTGTTCTTACAAGCGCTGGCGCTTCTAAAATCAAAGTTGTTAAAGCTGTACGCGAAGCAACTGGCCTAGGTCTTAAAGACGCTAAAGATCTTGTAGATAACGCTCCTGGAAACATCAAAGAAGGCGTTTCTAAAGCTGATGCTGAAGAACTTAAAGCTAAACTTGAAGAAGCTGGAGCTTCTGTAGAAGTTAAGTAATAACAAGAAAGCTCGCCCTCGGGCGAGCTTTCCTTTTATCTATTTCTCCATGGCAATCGTGAATGGATCCTGAATAAAGAAGGTGACCAATATGTCGGATCATTATTATACCAATCAGCCGCAATCTAAAAGTGCTCCTGCTACATGGCGATTCACTTTAAAAGGCAATGAACTTATGTTCACTTCGGATAGCGGAGTATTTTCCAAGAAAGAAGTGGATTTTGGTTCCAGGGTTTTGATTGATGTCTTCAGGGAGCCTGAAATAGAAGGGGATATACTGGATCTTGGCTGTGGATATGGACCGATCGGCATTTCATTTGCGAAAGCATTCGCAAATCGCGAGATTGTGATGAGTGACGTCAATGAACGCGCAGTATCACTTGCGAAACAGAATGCGGAGGCGAATGGAGCGGAAAATACACATTTTTATGTGAGTGATCGCTTAACCGCTTTTTCGGACCGGAAATTCGCGGCAATTGCCACCAACCCTCCAATCCGGGCAGGCAAAAAGGTTGTACATCAGATATTTGAAGAGAGCTACCAGGCACTGCTTCCACAGGGAGAGCTCTGGGTTGTCATTCAAAAGAAACAAGGTGCCCCATCTGCTCAGGAAAAATTGAATCAGTTGTTCGGCTCGTGTGAAATCGTCAAGAAGGAAAAGGGCTATTACATTCTATTAGCCAAAAAAGTTTGACTCGCATAAAAGCTTGTGGTAGTATTGTAAAATGCCAATAGATAACGATACTCGGAGAGGATTATAATTTTCTTAGAGAATCGTGTTTAAACTGTCGGCCGATTGGCAAGACTGCTATCATTATTATGTTTTTGCCTTCGTCGATTTTATCTAAATATGTATGATCAGGGTTATGTCGCCATTCGGAGGAGCTAGCAAGCTGAATTTTTAACGGTTTTTATGTAAAAACCTTTTTCGCTTTTAGCTTGAAGGCGGTGCAGGAAGGACAGTAGGAGTGTTTCGCTGTTGGAACTATACCACTTTCTGATTTTTGTTAAACAGGAAGGGAAGCCCGTTTCATTACAACATTCACATCACATTCGTATTTATGCGAATGCTTTTCTATGTAAACAGAAGATGTGAACAATGCAAATATTGTGGCGATTCATTTATGTTAGCTACAATATATAATTTATTGCTTGGAAAGTCAATCGGCATTCCGGCAATTCAGGCAGACCTTTATCCGAAAAAGGTCGGTCAAGTGAGAGGCTCACAGCAGGAGATTCCTGCTGCAGGATGTTGATTTACTGCAGTCTACGGATTGCAGCTTGAATACATTACTAATGTTTGATTTGAGGGGTGAAGCTGTTGACAGGTCAAGTAGTTCAGTATGGACGACACCGCCAGCGCAGAAGCTATGCACGTATTAGTGAAGTGCTAGAGTTACCGAATCTTATCGAGATTCAAACCGCTTCTTATGAATGGTTCTTAGAAGAAGGATTACGAGAGATGTTCCAGGATATTTCCCCGATCGAGGATTTCGCGGGTAATTTATCGCTGGAATTTGTCGACTATAGCCTTGGCGAACCGAAATATCCAGTAGATGAAGCGAAAGAAAGAGACGTTACCTATAACGCTCCGCTTCGTGTGAAAGTTCGTTTGCTGAATAACGAGACAGGCGAAGTAAAAGAACAGGAAGTATTTATGGGTGACTTCCCATTGATGACAGATACAGGAACGTTCATCATCAACGGTGCTGAACGCGTTATCGTATCACAGCTTGTTCGCTCCCCTAGTGTTTATTTCAGTGAGAAAGTCGACAAGAACGGAAAACGCGGCCATACGGCAACTGTTATTCCAAACCGTGGTGCGTGGCTTGAGTTCGAGACAGATGCGAAGGATGTAGTCCATGTTCGTATCGACCGTACGCGTAAGCTTCCTATCACTGTCTTGCTTCGTGCGCTTGGATTCGGAAGTGATCAAGAAATCATCGATTTGATTGGTGAGAACGAGTACTTGCGAAACACATTGGAGAAAGATAACACGGAAACTACTGAAAAAGCATTGCTTGAAATCTACGAGCGTCTTCGTCCAGGAGAGCCGCCTACTGTAGAGAACGCGAAAAGCTTGCTAGTTTCCCGTTTCTTCGATCCAAAACGCTACGACCTAGCACATGTAGGCCGCTACAAAATGAACAAAAAGCTTCATATTAAGAACCGTTTGTTCAATCAGACATTGGCACAGCCAATCGTCGATGAAGAGACTGGTGAAGTACTTGCACAAAAAGGCGATAAGCTAGACCGTCGTCTGCTTGACAAGATTCTTCCTTACCTTGATGGTTCCAACGGCAAATTCGGCGAGAACATCTTGGAGCCGCATGATGGTGTAGTACAAGATCAAATCGTCGTGCAAACAATCAAAATCGTCGATCCAACAGACCCAGAAGGTGAACGTACACTAAGCGTTACTGGTAATGCTACAGTTGATGACAGTGTGAAGAATCTGGATCCTGCCGATATTGTGGCAGCAGTCAGCTACTTCTTTAACCTATTATATGAAGTTGGCGACACAGATGACATCGATCATCTTGGTAACAGAAGATTGCGTTCAGTAGGTGAATTGCTGCAAAACCAATTCCGTATCGGTCTATCCCGTATGGAACGTGTGGTACGTGAGCGTATGTCCATACAGGATACGTCAGCTATCACGCCGCAGCAGCTGATCAATATCCGTCCGGTGATTGCATCTATTAAAGAATTCTTCGGAAGCTCCCAGCTTTCCCAGTTCATGGACCAGACGAATCCTTTAGGTGAATTGACGCATAAACGTCGTCTTTCTGCTTTGGGACCTGGTGGTTTGACTCGGGAACGTGCTGGCTTTGAAGTTCGTGACGTACACTACTCCCACTATGGAAGAATGTGTCCGATCGAAACGCCAGAGGGTCCGAACATTGGTTTGATCAACTCCCTTTCCACTTATGCGAAAGTGAACAAATTCGGTTTCATCGAGACACCTTACCGTCGAGTTGATCCGGAGACAAACCGTGTAACTGAACATATTGATTACCTAACTGCCGATGAGCAGGATAACTATGTTATCGCACAGGCAAACTCTCCGTTAACAGAAGATGGCAGCTTCGTAAATGAAGAAGTCGTTGCTCGTTTCCGTGAGGAGAATACAATCGTTGCTCGTGAACGTATCGATTACATGGACGTATCACCGAAACAGGTTGTATCTGCTGCGACAGCATGTATCCCGTTCTTGGAAAATGATGACTCCAACCGTGCACTGATGGGTGCGAACATGCAGCGACAAGCAGTACCGTTGATGCAGCCGGAAGCACCGATCGTAGGTACTGGTATGGAATATGTATCCGGTAAAGACTCCGGTGCAGCTGTTATCTGCCGCGCAGAAGGTATTGTAGAGCGCGTTGAAGCGAAAGAAATCATTGTACGCCGTGTAACAGAAGTCGGCGGCAGTGAAGTGAAAGGCGATACAGATCGTTATCGTCTGCAGAAATTCAATCGTTCCAACCAAGGAACTTGCTATAACCAACGTCCGATCGTCGCAGTAGGCGACCGTGTGACAAAAGGTGAAATCCTAGCTGATGGACCTTCCATGCAGGATGGAGAGCTTGCACTAGGCCGTAACGTACTAGTTGCCTTCATGACATGGGAAGGTTACAACTACGAGGATGCTATCATCATGAGCGAACGCCTTGTGAAAGATGATGTATACACATCTATCCACATTGAGGAGTATGAGTCTGAAGCACGTGATACGAAGCTAGGACCAGAAGAAATCACACGCGATATCCCGAACGTAGGGGAAGACGCACTGAAGAACCTTGACGAACGCGGAATCATCCGTGTTGGTGCTGAAGTTTCCGATGGTGATTTGCTTGTTGGTAAAGTAACGCCTAAAGGTGTAACTGAGCTATCTGCAGAAGAACGTCTATTGCATGCGATCTTCGGTGAGAAGGCTCGCGAAGTCCGTGATACTTCCCTTCGTGTACCTCACGGTGCCGGCGGTATCGTATTGGATGTTAAGATCTTCAACCGTGAAGATGGCGATGAATTACCTCCGGGTGTAAACCAGCTTGTACGTGCTTATATCGTTCAGAAACGTAAGATTTCTGAGGGAGATAAGATGGCTGGACGTCACGGTAACAAAGGGGTTATCTCTAAGATTCTTCCAGAAGAGGATATGCCATTCATGCCGGATGGCACACCAGTCGATATCATGCTTAACCCGCTAGGGGTACCATCTCGTATGAATATCGGGCAGGTGTTTGAGCTTCACTTAGGTATGGCAGCTCGTGCACTAGGCATCCACGTTGCAACACCAGTATTTGATGGTGCGCGTGAGGAAGATGTTTGGGAAACGCTCGAAGAAGCTGGTATGCCACGTGACGCGAAGACAGTCCTTTATGATGGAAGAACCGGTGAACCATTTGATAACCGTGTTTCTGTTGGTGTATCGTACATGATCAAGCTTGCGCACATGGTTGATGACAAGCTGCATGCACGTTCTACAGGTCCATATTCACTAGTTACGCAGCAGCCGCTTGGTGGTAAAGCACAGTTCGGTGGACAGCGTTTCGGTGAGATGGAGGTTTGGGCACTTGAAGCATATGGTGCGGCATATACCTTGCAAGAGATTCTTACTGTCAAATCCGATGACGTAGTCGGTCGTGTGAAGACATATGAAGCTATTGTTAAAGGTGATAATGTCCCAGAACCAGGTGTACCAGAATCGTTCAAAGTATTGATTAAAGAGCTTCAGAGTCTTGGTATGGATGTTAAAATCCTCAATGGCGAAGAAGAAGAAGTAGAATTAAGAGAACTCGAAGATGAAGACGAGACGCAAGTACCTGACCGCATCAATCTTGATGTACAGGAAGGGTAAGGCGGCGACACATCGACTGCATAGCAGTAACGGGATACTAAAAGGGAGGTAGGCCCCTTGATAGATGTAAATAATTTTGAGTTTATGAAAATCGGTTTGGCTTCACCTGATAAGATTCGTTCATGGTCTTACGGAGAAGTGAAAAAGCCGGAAACGATCAACTACCGTACGTTGAAGCCTGAAAAAGATGGTTTGTTCTGTGAGCGCATCTTCGGTCCTCAAAAGGACTGGGAATGTCATTGCGGTAAATACAAACGCGTCCGTTATAAAGGTGTTGTATGTGATCGTTGTGGCGTAGAAGTTACCAAAGCCAAAGTGCGCCGTGAGCGTATGGGACACATCGAGCTAGCAGCTCCTGTGTCTCACATTTGGTACTTCAAAGGTATTCCGAGCCGTATGGGTCTTGTACTGGATATGTCTCCACGTGCGTTGGAAGAAGTTATTTACTTCGCAGCGTATATCGTGACAGATGCCGGTGATACAGCACTTGAGAAGAAGCAGCTTCTTTCTGAGAAAGAATATCGCCTCTATCGCGAAAAATACGGTAACACGTTCCAAGCTCAAATGGGTGCGGAAGCAATCCGTAAGCTTCTTCAAGACATCGACTTGGAGAAAGAAGTGGAAGCACTTCGCGAAGAATTGAAAACAGCTCAAGGTCAGCGCAGAACGCGTGCGATCAAGCGTTTGGAAGTAATGGAAGCATTCCGTCACTCTGGAAACGAACCTTCTTGGATGGTATTGGATGTACTTCCGATCATTCCTCCTGAGCTTCGTCCAATGGTACAGCTTGATGGTGGACGTTTCGCTACATCTGACTTGAACGATCTTTATCGTCGAGTGATCAACCGTAACAACCGTCTGAAACGCTTGCTTGACCTTGGTGCACCTAGCATCATCGTACAAAACGAAAAACGTATGCTTCAGGAAGCTGTTGATGCGTTGATCGATAACGGTCGTCGCGGCCGTCCTGTTACAGGTCCTGGTAACCGTCCATTGAAATCTCTTTCTCATATGCTGAAAGGTAAACAAGGACGTTTCCGTCAGAACTTGCTTGGTAAACGTGTAGACTATTCTGGACGTTCCGTAATCGTCGTAGGTCCGCATCTGAAGATGTATCAGTGTGGTCTTCCGAAAGAAATGGCGCTTGAGCTATTCAAACCATTCATCATGAAAGAATTGGTGGAAAAAGGCCTTGCGCATAACATCAAATCTGCAAAACGGAAAATCGAACGTTTGCATCCGGAAATCTGGGATGTACTCGAAGAAGTAATCCGTGAGCATCCAGTATTGCTTAACCGTGCACCTACACTTCACCGTCTAGGTATCCAGGCATTCGAACCGACATTGGTAGAAGGTCGCGCAATCCGTCTTCACCCGTTAGTATGTACAGCTTATAACGCTGACTTCGATGGTGACCAGATGGCTGTCCACGTTCCTCTATCAGCTGAAGCACAGGCTGAGGCTCGTATCCTTATGCTTGCCGCTCAAAACATCTTGAACCCGAAAGACGGTAAACCAGTCGTAACACCATCTCAGGATATGGTACTAGGTAACTACTACCTTACACTTGAGCGTGAAGATGCTATCGGCGAAGGTAAAGTCTTCAAAGATGTAAACGAAGCAATGCTTGCTTATCAGAACGGTTATGTACATTTGCATACTCGTGTGGCAGTAGATGCCGGTTCTTTGAACAACGAAACGTTCACAGAAGAGCAAAACAACCAAATCCTGCTTACAACAGTAGGTAAACTTATCTTCAATACAATCTTGCCGAGCTCGTTCCCTTACATGAACGAACCGACTCGCGAGAATTTGGAAGAAAAAACACCTGCTCACTACTTCGTTGAGAAGGGTGCGAATATCAAGGAGGAGATCGCGAAACGCGACATCATCTCTCCATTCAAGAAAGGTTTCCTGGGCGATATCATCGCGGAAGTGTTCAAACGCTTCAAGATCAGTGAAACGTCCAAAATGCTTGACCGCATGAAGGACCTTGGATTCAGTTATTCCACTAAAGCAGGTATTACGGTTGGTATCTCTGATATCGTCGTATTGAAAGAGAAAACGGAAATCCTTGATGAAGCACAATCCCGCGTGGATAAAGTGTTGAAACAGTTCCGTCGTGGTTTGATCACGGAAGAAGAGCGGTATGACCGTGTTATCTCAATCTGGTCTAAAGCGAAAGATGACATCCAGGAACGTCTGATGAAATCCTTGAGCAACCGTAACCCTATCTTCATGATGAGTGATTCCGGTGCCCGTGGTAACGCATCTAACTTCACGCAGCTTGCTGGTATGCGTGGTCTAATGGCCAACCCGGCAGGACGAATCATCGAGTTGCCGATCAAGTCCAGTTTCCGTGAGGGTCTGACAGTACTCGAGTACTTCATCTCTACACACGGTGCGCGTAAAGGTCTTGCCGATACAGCACTGAAAACTGCCGATTCCGGTTACTTGACTCGTCGTCTAGTTGACGTAGCACAGGATGTTATCATCCGTGAAGAAGATTGTGGTACTGACCGCAGCTTGAGAGTCCGTGCACTGACTGAAGGAACTGAAATGATCGAGCCTTTGTATGACCGTCTTGTAGGCCGTACAGCGTTCGAGAATGTCAAACATCCGGAAACAGGCAATGTGATTGTCGCTAAGAACGAATTGATCGACGAAGATACAGCAAGACAAATCGTAGATGCTGGTATCGAAGAAGTGGCTATCCGTACTGTCTTCACATGTAACACGAAACATGGTGCATGTAAGAAATGTTACGGCCGCAACCTTGCAACTGGCAGCGACGTTGAAGTCGGCGAAGCAGTCGGTATCATCGCAGCACAATCCATCGGTGAACCAGGAACACAGCTTACAATGCGTACGTTCCACACAGGTGGGGTAGCCGGTGACGATATCACACAAGGTTTGCCGCGTATCCAGGAGTTGTTCGAGGCTCGTAACCCTAAAGGTCAAGCAGTCATCTCCGAGATCAAAGGTACAGTTATCGAGATTAATGATGTAAAAGAGAAGCAAGAAGTTACAATTCAAGGTACAGTTGAAACGAAGACTTATACAGCTCCTTACGGTGCACGCTTGCGTGTATCCGAAGGTGACGCAATCGAAGCTGGTCAAGAGCTGACAGAGGGTTCTGTAGATCCGAAAGAACTTCTTCGAGTTCGCGGTGTAGCTGGCGTTCAGCAGTATCTATTGAAAGAAGTACAAAAAGTATACCGTATGCAAGGGGTAGAAATCGGCGATAAACACGTTGAAGTAATGGTTCGCCAAATGCTTCGTAAAGTACGTGTCATCGATTCTGGTCAAACAGATGTATTGCCGGGCTCACTTCTTGAGATCCATCAATTCCGGGAAGCAAACCGTGAAGTCCTAAGAGAAGGCTTCCAGCCAGCAAGTGGTAAACCAGTATTGCTTGGTATTACAAAAGCTTCTCTAGAAACGGATTCCTTCTTGTCTGCCGCTTCCTTCCAGGAAACAACGCGTGTCCTTACGGATGCAGCTATCAAAGGTAAGCGCGATGAACTTCTCGGCCTTAAAGAGAATGTTATCATCGGTAAGCTTGTTCCGGCTGGTACTGGCATGCCGCAGTACCGCAAGATCAAAGCGAAACTTGATACACCTGAAGAAGTGACAGAAGGTCAGGAAATCGAATCTGTAACACCGTAACGGTGGCCCTAATACACAAGGAAACAAAATAATTGTCGGAAGCACTGTAAATCTCTCGTTAAGGTGATTGACATCAGCTTACTAGAGTGATACTATAATCAAGGTGCTTCCGATTCTCCTTGTTTACTTTGGAGGATATGCATATGTCTTATGAAAAAGTAGCGCAAGCTAATACGGGAATCGTTATCGGAACCAAACAAACACTCAAGGCCATGAAGCAAGGCCAAGTGAACTCAGTTGTCATTGCAAATGACGCTGCCGAGCAAATTACCAGCCAGGTAAGAAAGCTGGCAGAAGAATTAGGCATACCAGCGATCCAAGTCGATTCTATGAAGCGATTAGGTGAAGCTTGTGGCATAGATGTAGGGACAGCTACTGTGGCAATCAAAAGATAGTTTTGGCGAAGCTGATGCTAGCTCAGCTCGTGAAAGCTTTGTTTTTTGCCTAAAAATGAACCACCTGGATGTGTGGTATTACAAAAAGCTTTGAAAGGAGGAAAAAACATGCCTACTATTAATCAATTAGTACGCAAAGGTCGCGTAAGCAAAACAAGAAAATCTGACTCTCCAGCATTGAACAGAGGGTACAACAGTTTCAAGAAATCATTGACTAACCAGTCTTCTCCACAAAAACGTGGTGTTTGTACTCGTGTTGGTACAATGACTCCGAAGAAACCGAACTCCGCATTGCGTAAATATGCACGTGTACGTTTGACAAACGGAATCGAGGTTACTGCCTACATTCCTGGTATCGGACACAACTTGCAAGAGCACAGTGTTGTTTTGATCCGCGGCGGACGTGTAAAAGACTTACCGGGTGTACGTTACCATATCGTACGTGGTGCGCTTGATACTTCAGGTGTTGACGGCCGCGCACAAGGTCGTTCCAAATATGGTACAAAACGCCCTAAAAAATAAGACTAATATAATATAACCATCATCGGAAAGGAGGAGAACATATGCCAAGAAAAGGTCCTGTAGCTAAACGTGACGTGTTACCAGATCCGTTGTACAACTCTAAATTGGTAACTCGTTTGATCAACCAAATCATGGTTGACGGACAACGCGGTAAAGCACAAAAGATTCTTTATGCAGCATTTGAACTAGTTAAAGAACGTAGTGGAAACGATCCAATGGAGGTTTTCGAACAGTCCATGAAGAACGTCATGCCTGTACTTGAAGTACGCGCACGTCGTGTAGGTGGTTCCAACTACCAAGTACCAGTTGAAGTACGCCCAGAGCGTCGTCAAGCACTAGGTCTTCGTTACATTGTTAACTATTCCCGTCTACGCGGCGAAAAAACAATGGAAGAGCGTCTTGCTAACGAAATTCTTGATGCGTCTAACAACACAGGTGCTTCAGTTAAGAAACGTGAAGATATGCATAAAATGGCGGAAGCAAACAAAGCGTTTGCTCACTACCGCTGGTAAGATATATCTGAAATTCACTCTAGGAAGGAGAAAGACCACATGGCTAGAGAGTTCTCCTTAGAAAATACGCGTAATATCGGTATCATGGCTCACATCGATGCCGGTAAAACAACTGCAACTGAGCGTATTCTATTCTATACAGGACGTATCCATAAAATCGGAGAAACTCATGAAGGTGCTTCTCAGATGGACTGGATGGAGCAGGAGCAGGAGCGTGGTATCACAATCACATCTGCTGCAACAACTGCTCAATGGAAAGGCCACCGTATCAACATCATCGATACACCAGGACACGTAGACTTCACAGTTGAAGTTGAACGTTCCCTGCGCGTTCTTGATGGAGCGGTAGCTGTGCTTGATGCACAGTCCGGAGTTGAGCCTCAAACAGAAACTGTTTGGCGTCAGGCTACAACTTACGGTGTACCACGTATCGTGTTCGTTAACAAAATGGATAAAACAGGTGCAGACTTCCTTTATTCCGTTAAAACGATGCACGAGCGTCTGGGCGCTAATGCGCACCCAGTACAACTTCCAATTGGTGCGGAAGATGATTTCGAAGGAATCATTGACCTAATCACAATGGAAGCTCATTTCTACCTTGATGATCTTGGACAAAACTCTGAGATTCGTGAAATCCCTGAAGACATGAAGGATCTTGTGGAAGAATACCGCACGAACTTGATTGAAGCAGTAGCTGAACAAGATGAAGATCTTATGGAACGCTACCTTGAAGGGGAAGAGATCTCTAACGAAGAGCTTAAACAAGCTGTTCGTAAAGCGACTCTAACTGTTGAATTCTACCCAGTATTCTGTGGTTCAGCATTCAAAAACAAAGGTGTTCAGCTTCTAATCGACGGTGTTGTTGATTACTTGCCTGCACCAACTGACGTACCAGCTATCGAAGGTATCGTTCCTGGTACTGAAGAGAAAATCGTACGTAAATCAAGCGACAGCGAGCCATTCAGTGCACTTGCTTTCAAAGTTGCAACTGACCCGTTCGTTGGTAAACTTACTTTCTTCCGTGTGTACTCTGGTACATTGGAAGCAGGTTCTTACGTGAAAAACTCCACGAAGGACAAGCGTGAGCGCGTAGGCCGTATCCTACAAATGCACGCAAACACTCGTGAAGAGATTTCCAAAGTTTACGCTGGTGATATTGCCGGAGCTGTAGGTTTGAAAGATACTTCGACTGGAGATACTCTATGTGATGAAAAATCACTAGTTATCCTTGAGTCTATGGTATTCCCAGAGCCAGTTATCTCTGTTGCGATTGAACCAAAAACAAAAGCGGACCAAGATAAAATGTCCGTTGCCCTTGGTAAACTAGCTGAGGAAGATCCTACATTCAGAACTGAAACAAACCCAGAAACTGGTCAGACTATCATCTCCGGTATGGGTGAGCTTCACTTGGATATCATCGTTGACCGTATGCGTCGCGAATTCAAAGTAGAAGCTAACGTAGGTGCTCCACAGGTAGCGTACCGCGAAACATTCCGTGCAGCTGCTGAAGTCGAAGGTAAATTCGTACGTCAGTCCGGTGGTCGCGGTCAGTTCGGACACGTTTGGATCAAATTCGAGCCAAACGAAGAAGGCGCTGGTTTCGAGTTTGAAAATAAAATCGTTGGTGGTGTAGTTCCTCGTGAATACATCCCATCTGTTGAAGCTGGTATCAAAGAAGCAATGCAAAACGGTGTATTGGCTGGTTATCCGCTAATAGACGTTAAAGCATCTCTATTTGATGGAAGCTACCATGATGTCGATTCCAACGAGATGGCCTTTAAGGTTGCTGCTTCTTTGGCGCTTAAAAACGCGAAGAACAAATGTAACCCTGTCATCTTGGAACCACTTGTAAAAGTGGAAGTTGTTATCCCAGAAGAATACATGGGTGACATCATGGGCGATATCACTTCCCGTCGCGGACGTGTTGAAGGTATGGATACACGCGGACCTGCTCAGGTAGTTAATGCATTCGTGCCACTTGCTGAAATGTTCGGTTACGCAACAGCGTTGCGTTCCAACACACAAGGCCGTGGAACTTACACAATGACATTCGACCACTATGAAGAAGTGCCGAAAAGCGTTGGAGAAGAAATTATCAAGAAAAACTCTGGACAATAATTGATTTTTTGCCAGTAATCAAGTATAACTTGTATTGGAAGCGTGCGTGCACGCATGCTTCTGAGTACAAGAAACATACTATCTAATACATGAGATATTTCCATATTTAAGGAGGAATTACTAATGGGTAAAGAAAAATTCGACCGCTCCAAATCCCACGTTAACGTTGGTACAATCGGACACGTTGACCATGGTAAAACAACACTAACTGCAGCTATCACTACTGTACTTCATAAGAAAACTGGTTCAGGTACAGCAATGGCTTACGACCAAATCGATGGTGCTCCAGAAGAAAGAGAACGTGGAATCACTATCTCTACTGCACACGTTGAGTATGAAACTGATTCTCGTCACTATGCACACGTTGACTGCCCAGGACACGCTGACTATGTTAAAAACATGATCACTGGTGCTGCGCAAATGGACGGAGCTATCCTAGTAGTATCTGCTGCTGATGGTCCAATGCCACAGACTCGTGAGCACATCCTTCTTTCTCGTAACGTAGGTGTTCCTGCGATCGTTGTATTCCTAAACAAATGTGACATGGTTGATGACGAAGAGCTTCTTGAACTTGTTGAAATGGAAGTTCGCGATCTTCTAAGCGAATACGACTTCCCTGGTGATGATGTACCAGTTATCAAAGGTTCCGCTCTTAAAGCTCTTGAAGGCGACGCTGACTACGAAGCGAAAATCTTCGAACTTATGGACGCTGTTGATGAGTACATCCCAACTCCAGAACGCGACAAAGAAAAACCATTCATGATGCCAGTTGAGGACGTATTCTCTATCACTGGTCGTGGTACTGTAGCTACAGGCCGTGTTGAGCGTGGTGAAGTAAGAGTCGGTGACGAAGTTGATATCATCGGTCTTAACGAAGCTCCTAAGAAAACAACTGTTACAGGTGTAGAAATGTTCCGTAAGCTTCTTGATTACGCTGAAGCTGGTGACAACATCGGTGCTCTACTTCGTGGTGTATCCCGTGATGACATCAACCGTGGACAAGTACTTGCTAAACCAGGTACAATCACTCCACACACAAAGTTCAAAGCTGAAGTTTATGTTCTTTCTAAAGAAGAAGGTGGACGTCACACTCCATTCTTCACTAACTACCGCCCACAGTTCTACTTCCGTACAACTGACGTAACTGGCGTAGTTCACCTTCCAGAAGGTACTGAAATGGTAATGCCTGGCGATAACACAGAGATGTCTGTTGAGCTTATCTCTCCAATCGCTATCGAAGATGGTACTCGCTTCTCTATCCGTGAGGGTGGACGTACTGTTGGATCAGGCGTTGTATCTGTTATCGAAGCGTAAGCTGATATAACAATATAGAAGAAACAGACAGCAGACGTGCTGTCTGTTTTTTTATTTAACTATAGTAAAAGATTGGCAGCGCCAGTTAATTGTAAAAAATACTGAAATGACTTGAAAACACTAGTAAGCCTATGTATAATACATAAAGTGTCATCTTATGAAGGATTGCAGACTTTTAAGCTGTAAAACTAGATAAGACTTGCATTGACCGCGTTTTTTCTATATAATTATAATGTTGGTCATTTAAAGGCGATGATGCGGGAGGTTGTTGGCACACCAGGCCCCTTTGCCATGGCAGGGTGGTCAAGTTAATTTCCGCTGAGAATGTCCTAAATAATAAGGGCGATAAAGGAGGGAAAATAATGGCAAAAGAGAAAATCAGAATCCGTTTGAAAGCATACGATCACAGAATCCTTGATCAGTCTGCAGAGAAAATCGTAGATACAGCGAAACGTTCTGGTGCGAACGTATCAGGTCCGATTCCGCTTCCTACAGAGAAATCTGTATACACAATTCTACGTGCGGTGCACAAATATAAAGACTCTCGTGAGCAGTTCGAAATGCGCACTCACAAACGTCTTATCGATATCGTTAGTCCTACACCGCAAACAGTTGATTCTTTGATGAGACTTGACTTACCGTCCGGTGTGGACATCGAAATTAAACTATAATTTTACACAAAATAGGAGGTGTAACGGATGACGAAAGGAATCTTGGGACGCAAGATCGGCATGACACAGCTATTCACTGAAACAGGTGAACTTCAAGCTGTAACAGTTATCCAAGCTGAACCAAACGTAATTCTTCAAAAGAAAACTGTCGAATCTGACGGTTACAACGCATTGCAACTAGGATTTGCTGATCAGAAAGCAAACAACGCTAACAAACCTGCAAAAGGCCATGCTGAGAAAGCAAACACAACACCTAAGCGCTACATTCGTGAAATCCGTGACGCTGCTCTTGACGAACACGAAGTTGGACAAGAGGTTAGCGTAGAGATTTTCGCAGCTGGAGAAACAGTAGATGTAACAGGTACTTCTAAAGGTAAAGGATTCCAGGGCGCAATCAAGCGTCACAACCAATCCCGCGGACCTATGTCACACGGTTCCCGTTACCACAGAAGACCAGGTTCCATGGGTGTAATTGATCCTATGCGCGTTTTCAAAGGTAAAGCACTACCAGGACAAATGGGCGGAGAGCAAATCACTGTTCAAAACCTTGAAATCGTTAAAGTTGACGCTGAGCGCAACCTTATCCTTGTTAAAGGTAACGTACCTGGTGCGAAAAAATCTTACGTGAAAGTATCAAGTGCCGTAAAAGGTAACTAATTCACAATACGAAGGGAGGATATATCATGCCTAAAGTAGCACTATTCAACCAGAGCGGGTCTCAAGTCGGTGAAATCGAATTGAATGATTCCGTTTTCGGTATCGAGCCACACACACATGTATTACACGAAGCAGTACTAATGCAGCGTGCTTCTATGCGTCAAGGTACGCACAAAGTAAAAGGACGTTCTGAAGTACGAGGCGGCGGAAGAAAACCATGGCGCCAAAAAGGTACTGGCCGCGCGCGTCAAGGATCCATCCGTTCACCACAATGGGTTGGCGGTGGAACAGTTTTCGGACCGACTCCACGCAGCTACAGCTACAAACTACCTAAAAAAGTTCGTCGTCTAGCGCTTAAATCAGCACTATCTTCTAAAGTACAAGAAGAAAACATCGTAGTTCTAGAGAGCCTTGCATTCGATGCTCCTAAAACGAAAGATGTCGTTGCTATGCTTAGCGCACTAAACGTTGATAAAAAGGTATTGATCGTTACTGCAGACAAAGACGAAACTGTTGTACGTTCTGCAAACAACCTTAAAAACGTTAAAGTGTTGACTCAAAGCGAAGTTAACGTTCTTGACTTGCTTACGCATGATAAGCTGATCTTAACGAAAGAGGCAGCTGAAAAAGCAGGGGAGGTGCTTGCATAATGAGAGAACCACGTGATATTATTAAGCGCCCTGTAATTACGGAACATTCTTCTGACCTTATGGTTGATAAGAAGTACACGTTTGAAGTTGACAAACGTGCTAACAAGATTGAAATCAAACAAGCGGTTGAAGTAATCTTTGGTGTAAAAGTGGAACAAGTGAACACTCAAAACCTTAAAGGTAAATTCAAACGTCAAGGTCGTTACGGCGGATACCGCCCAGATCGTAAAAAAGCAGTAGTAACACTATCTGAAGACAGTAAAGAAATCGACTTCTTCGAAGGTGTTTAAGAAATAATAGAGAAGGAGGGAAACAACGATGGCGATTAAAAAGTATAAACCGACCACTAACGGACGTCGTAATATGTCCGTATCGGATTTTGCTGAAATTACAACTGACAAGCCTGAGAAATCATTGCTTGCACCGCTTCACAAACGTGGCGGACGTAACAACCAAGGTAAATTGACTGTACGTCACCAAGGTGGTGGACACAAACGTCAATACCGTATTATCGACTTCAAACGCGACAAAGATGGAATACCAGGACGCGTTGCTACAATCGAGTACGATCCAAACCGTACTGCAAACATCGCTCTAATTCACTATGTAGATGGTGAAAAACGCTACATCCTTGCTCCAAAAGGCTTGGAAGTAGGAATGGAGATCTTATCTGGTGAAGGTGCTGACTTCAAAGTGGGTAACGCTATGGAGCTTGCTACAATCCCAGTTGGTACGATCATCCACAACATCGAATTGAAGCCAGGCCGCGGTGCTCAGCTAGCTCGTTCTGCTGGTGCACAAGCTCAAATCCTTGGCCGTGAAGGTAAATATGTTCTTGTAAGACTAACTTCTGGTGAAGTACGTCTAGTACTAGGTACTTGCCGTGCTACAATCGGTCAGGTTGGTAACTTGGAACACGAACTAATCGTAGTTGGTAAAGCAGGACGCTCTCGCTGGTTAGGCAAACGCCCTACAGTCCGCGGATCTGTAATGAACCCTAATGATCACCCACACGGTGGTGGTGAAGGACGCGCTCCAATCGGACGTAAATCACCAATGTCTCCATGGGGTAAACCGACACTTGGTTACAAAACACGTAAACGTAATAAGCAGTCCGATAAATTTATCGTACGTAAGCGTAAAAAATAATGTGGTAGCAAGGCGGGCGTTCTCACCCGTCTCCATATCGCAAAGGGAGGTTTATGTATGGGTCGCAGCTTGAAAAAAGGACCTTTCGCAGATGACCATTTGCTAAAGAAAGTCGACAAATTGAACGAAGACGACAAGAAACAAGTAATCAGAACTTGGTCCCGTCGTTCCACTATTTTCCCAACATTCGTTGGACACACAATCGCTGTGTACGATGGCCGTAAACACGTACCTGTTTATGTTACTGAAGATATGGTAGGTCATAAACTTGGTGAATTCGCGCCAACTCGCACGTACAGAGGACACGCAGCGGACGATAAGAAAACAAAACGCTAAGAGGGGAGGCAATCCTAAATGCAAGCAAAAGCTATGGCAAAATCAGTTCGCATTGCTCCTCGTAAGGTCCGCTTAGTCGTTGATTTAATTCGAGGAAAAAATGTTGGAGAAGCTATTGCGATTTTGCGTCACACTCAGCGTGGTGCATCATTGGCAGTAGAGAAAGTACTTCGTTCTGCAGTTGCTAACGCAGAACACAACTATGAAATGGATACGGATAACCTTGTTATCTCTGAAGCATTCGTTAACGAAGGTGCTACATTGAAACGTTTCCGTCCACGCGCTCAAGGCCGCGCAAGCCAAATCAACAAACGTACTAGCCACATTACAGTGGTTGTTACAGAAAAGAAGGAGGGTTAAGCAGTGGGTCAAAAAGTACATCCGATAGGTCTTCGCGTCGGCGTCATCCGTGACTGGGAATCCAAGTGGTACGGTGGCAAAGATTACGCTGATTTACTACATGAAGATATCAGAATTCGTGATTATCTAGAACAACGTTTGAAAGATGCTGCACTTTCTAAAGTGGAGATCGAACGTGCTGCTAACCGTGTAAATATCTCTATTCATACTGGTAAACCTGGTATGGTAATCGGTAAAGGCGGTTCTGAAGTAGAAGCACTTCGTAAAGCATTGAACAGCCTGACTGGCAAACGTGTTCACATCAACATCGTAGAAGTGAAACGTGTAGATCTTGATGCTAAATTGGTAGCAGACAACATCGCTCGTCAACTTGAAAACCGTATCTCATTCCGTCGTGCTCAGAAACAAACATTGCAACGTGCAATGCGTGCTGGTGCTAAAGGTATCCGTACACAAGTTTCCGGTCGTCTAGGCGGAGCAGATATCGCTCGTGCAGAATCTTACAGCGAAGGAACAGTTCCACTTCATACTCTACGTGCTGACATTGACTATGGCACAGCTGAAGCTGATACAACTTATGGTAAGCTTGGCGTTAAAGTATGGATCTATCGTGGCGAAGTCCTTCCAACTAAAAACAACCGATAAGGAAGGGGGAAAAGCATTATGTTAATGCCTAAACGCGTAAAATATCGTAGACAACACCGTGGTAAATTGAATGGCCGTGCTAAAGGCGGTACAGAAGTGGCATTTGGTGAATGGGGTTTACAAGCTCTTGATCCTGCTTGGATCACTAGCCGTCAAATCGAATCTGCTCGTATCGCTATGACTCGTTACATGAAACGTGGCGGTAAAGTATGGATCAAAATCTTCCCAGATAAGCCATACACTAAAAAACCTCTTGAAGTCCGAATGGGTTCCGGTAAAGGTTCTCCTGAAGGCTGGGTAGCTGTAACGAAACCTGGTAAGATCATGTTCGAAATCGCTGGAGTATCTGAAGAGGTGGCTCGCGAAGCATTGCGTCTTGCTTCTCACAAACTGCCAGTAAGAACTAAGATCGTAAAACGTGAAGAAATTGGTGGTGAAATCAATGAAGGCTAATGAAATCAAAGAACTGACCACTGCCGAAATTGAACAAAAAGTTAAGTCTCTTAAAGAAGAACTTTTCAACCTGCGCTTCCAATTAGCTACTGGACAGCTTGAGAATACAGCACGTATTCGCACAGTCCGTAAGACAATTGCTCGCATGAAGACTGTTGTTCGTGAAAGAGAATTAAGCGTAAATAACTAAATTCCGAGAGGAGGTTCGCGACATGAGTGAACGTAACAATCGTAAAGTATACGTTGGACGTGTTGTATCCGATAAAATGGATAAAACAATCACTGTTCTTGTTGAAACCTACAAAACTCACAAGCTGTACGGCAAGCGTGTTAAGTATTCTAAAAAGCTAAAAGCGCATGATGAAAACGGTACAGCAAAAACTGGTGACTTGGTTCGTATCATGGAAACTCGTCCATTATCCGCAACGAAACGTTTCCGTTTGGTTGAAGTGGTAGAAGAAGCAGTAATTATCTAATTAAAGATCGCTCGGAAGGATTCCGAAGGGAGGTAACACTCGTATGATTCAACAAGAGACTCGTTTGAAAGTCGCTGATAACTCTGGTGCTCGTGAAGTCCTAACAATTAAAGTGCTAGGCGGATCTGGTCGTAAAACAGCTAACATTGGTGATGTAATCGTTTGTACGGTGAAACAAGCAACACCTGGTGGCGTTGTCAAAAAAGGTGAAGTTGTTAAAGCAGTAATCGTACGTACGAAAAGCGGTGTTCGTCGTAAAGATGGTTCTTACATCAAATTTGACGAGAACGCAGCTGTTATCGTAAGAGATGACAAGAGCCCAAGAGGAACTCGTATCTTCGGACCAGTTGCACGTGAATTGCGTGACGCTAAGTTCATGAAGATCGTTTCCCTTGCTCCTGAAGTATTGTAAAACACTTAATGCCTTGTTAAGGAGGTGCAGTACACATGCATGTTAAAAAAGGTGACAAAGTTAAAGTAATCACTGGTAAAGATCGTGGTAAAGAAGGTACCATCCTTGAAGCTTATCCGAAGAAAGACCGTGTTCTTGTCGAAGGCGTAAACATCGTCAAAAAACACGCGAAACCTTCCCAGGATAACCCGCAGGGCGGAATCCTCGAAATCGAAGCAGCGATTCACGTTTCTAACGTAATGCTGATCGATCCTAAAACTGGAGAGCCAACTCGCGTAGGCTACGAAGTGAAAGACGGCAAAAAAGTCCGTATCGCTAAGAAATCCGGTCAAGCTATCGATAAATAATTTCTTCTGAAAGGAGGGCTACTCGATGAATGAATTGAAACAAAGATATCAAGGCGAAATTTCTCCATCTCTAATGGAAAAATTCAGCTATAAATCTGTAATGCAAGTACCAAAGATCGAAAAGATCGTTATTAACATGGGTGTCGGTGACGCCGTTCAAAACTCTAAAGCACTTGATTCTGCAGTAGAGGAATTGGCATTGCTTGCTGGTCAGCAGCCAATCATCACGAAAGCTAAGAAATCTATCGCAGGTTTCCGTCTTCGTGAAGGTATGCCAATTGGAGCGAAAGTTACATTGCGCGGTGAGCGTATGTACGAATTCCTTCAAAAACTAGTCGCAGTTTCCCTTCCACGTGTACGTGACTTCCGTGGTATCTCAAACAAAGCGTTTGATGGTCGTGGTAACTATACTCTAGGTGTTAAAGAACAGCTAATCTTCCCAGAAATTAATTACGATAAAGTAAGCAAAGTACGTGGAATGGACATCGTTATCGTAACTACAGCCAACACTGACGAAGAAGCTCGTGAGCTACTTACTCAGCTAGGCATGCCTTTCCAAAAATAAAGGTAAAAAGGAGGGAATATTGTGGCTAAAAAATCTATGATCGTGAAACAACAGCGCCCACAGAAATTCAAAGTACAAGAGTACACACGCTGCGAACGTTGCGGACGTCCACACTCTGTACTACGTAAATTCAAGCTATGCCGTATTTGTTTCCGCGAACTAGCCTATAAAGGTCAAATTCCTGGCGTTAAAAAAGCAAGCTGGTAATCCCCTAAATCAGGGAAGGAGGTAATGATTAATGGTTATGACAGATCCTATCGCAGATATGCTAACTCGTATTCGTAATGCAAACACTGTTCGTCATGAAAAACTGGAGCTTCCTGCTTCTAAGTTAAAAAAGGATGTTGCTGATATCCTTAAACGTGAAGGCTTTATTCGCGATTACGAATTCGTAGAAGATGACAAACAAGGTGTTCTACGCATCTTTTTGAAATATGGTAAAAACGACGAGCGTGTTATCACTGGTATCAAACGTATCAGTAAACCTGGTCTTCGTGTTTACGCGAAATCTACTGAAATCCCACGTGTCCTTAACGGACTTGGTATCGCAGTTGTTTCAACATCTAAAGGCGTATTGTCTGATAAAGAAGCACGTGAGCAAGCTGTCGGCGGCGAAGTGCTAGCATACGTTTGGTAATACCCAACAATTAGTAAGGAGGTGCACATATGTCCCGCGTAGGTAAAAAGATTCTTGAAATCCCTGCAGGTGTTGAATTCAAAAATGAAAACAACACTGTGACTGTAAAAGGTCCTAAAGGTGAATTGACTCGTACATTCCACCAAGATATGGTGATCAAAGTTGAAGAGAACGTTCTTACTGTTGAACGCCCAACTGACAGCAAGGAACACCGTGCTCTTCACGGAACTACTCGTTCTATCCTTGGAAACATGGTACAAGGCGTACACGCTGGTTATGAGAAAGCTCTTGAAATCATCGGTGTAGGTTATCGTGCTACTAAACAAGGCAACAAAGTCGTGATCAACGCTGGTTACTCTCATCCAGTAGAAGTTGAACACCGTGATGGTATTGAAATCGAAGTTCCTTCCAACACTCGTGTAGTTGTTAAAGGTATCGATAAGGAAGCTGTTGGTGCAGTAGCTGCTAACATCCGTGCAATCCGTCCTCCAGAGCCTTACAAAGGTAAAGGAATCCGTTACGAAGGCGAATTCGTACGTCGTAAAGAAGGTAAAACAGCGAAATAAGGTTTTTCGTTAAACCAGAAAGGAGTGACCTGAATGATTACAAAAGTTGCAAAAAACGAATCGCGTAAGAGAAGACATAACCGTGTTCGTAAAAGCATTTCAGGAACATCTGAGCGTCCACGTTTGAACGTATACCGTTCTAACAAACACATTTACGCACAGTTGATCGATGATACAACTGGTAAAACACTTGCAAGTGCTTCTACTAAGGATGCTAGCCTTAGCCTAGAATCTACAAGCAATGTTGAAGCAGCTCAAAAGGTCGGAGAAGCAGTTGCTAACCGTGCGAAAGAAGCTGGCGTAACAACTATCGTATTTGACCGTGGAGGCTACCTTTACCACGGACGTGTTAAAGCATTGGCTGAAGCAGCTCGTGAAGCTGGTCTTAAATTCTAATCTAAAAAGGAGGGACACAACTTGCGTACAACAATTGACCCGAACAAACTTGATCTTGAAGAACGCGTAGTAACGGTTAACCGTGTTGCTAAAGTAGTAAAAGGTGGTCGTCGTTTCCGTTTCGCTGCTCTTGTAGTAGTAGGCGACAAAAACGGCCATGTAGGTTTCGGTACTGGTAAAGCACAAGAAGTACCAGAAGCGATCCGTAAAGCTATCGAAGACGCGAAGAAAAATCTAATTACTATACCTATCGTTGGTACAACTATTCCACATGAAATCATCGGTGAATTCGGCGCCGGCAACATCTTGATGAAGCCAGCTGCAGAAGGTACTGGAGTTATCGCCGGTGGACCTGTACGTGCGGTACTTGAGCTTGGTGGTATCGGAGACATCCTTTCTAAATCACTTGGTTCTAACACTCCAATCAACATGGTTCGTGCTACACTTAACGGACTTGGCAGATTGAAACGTGCAGAAGAAGTTGCGAAACTTCGTGGAAAGTCTGTAGAAGAACTGTTAGGATAAGGAGGGAAAGCACATGGCTAACAAATTAGAAATCACCCTCACGCGCAGTACGATCGGAAGACTGGAAAAACAGCGCAAAACTGTTGCTGCTCTAGGTCTTAGAAAGATTCGTCAGTCAGTTGTTTTGGAAGACAATCCAACTGTTCGCGGTATGATCAACAGAGTTTCTCATCTAGTATCAGTTAAAGAAGTATAATGATTTAAATGTTAAAGAGGAGGTGCCATTATGAAACTTCATGAATTGAAGTCAGCAGAAGGAACACGTAAAACTCGCAATCGTGTAGGTCGTGGTATGTCTTCAGGTAACGGTAAAACATCCGGCCGTGGGCATAAAGGACAAAACGCACGTTCTGGCGGCGGTGTACGTCTAGGTTTCGAAGGTGGCCAAATGCCACTATTCCAACGTCTTCCTAAACGTGGATTCACAAACATCCACCGTACTGAGTACTCAATTGTAAACCTTGAAACCCTTAACCGTTTTGAAGAGGGCACAGAGGTAACTCCAGAGCTTCTACTTGAAAGCGGAGTTGTCAGCAAATTGAGAGCCGGTATTAAAGTTCTAGGAAACGGGAACATCGAAAAGAAACTTACTGTTAAAGCTCACAAGTTCTCTGCTTCTGCTAAAGAAGCTATTGAGGCAGCGGGCGGTCAAACAGAGGTGATCTAATGTTTCGTACAATCTCCAATTTTATGCGTGTAAAAGATATACGAAATAAAATCATCTTTACATTGCTTATGTTGATCATCTTCAGAATCGGTACGTTCATTCCTGTTCCATTTACCGATCGTTCCGCGATCGATTTTATGAACCAGCAGAACGTATTCGGATTCTTGAATACATTTGGCGGCGGTGCATTGCAGAACTTCTCCATCCTTGCGATGGGTATCATGCCGTACATCACTGCCTCGATCATCATGCAGCTTCTGCAAATGGATGTCGTACCGACATTCAGTGAGTGGAAAAAGCAAGGAGAGATGGGACGTCGTAAGTTGGCACAAGTGACGCGTTACGCCACTATCGTGCTAGCGTTAATACAGGCGGTAGGTATGTCCATCGGATTCAACCAGTTATCCGGCGGTATGCTCATTTCCGATCCAAGTTTTTATAAGTTCGCTGTCATTACAATCGTATTGACTGCAGGAACAGCATTCTTGATGTGGTTAGGAGAACAGATCACAGCTCATGGTGTAGGTAATGGTATTTCCATTATTATCTTCGCCGGTATCGCTGCTGCAATTCCGAATGGTTTAAACCAGCTTTGGGAACAGTACTTCAGCAATCCTGGTGATGATCTATTCCTTAATGTCGTGATCGTTGCAATTATCGCTATCGTGATCATTGCCGTAATTGTTGGTGTGATTTATATCACGCAGGCACTTCGTAAAATTCCAATCCAGTATTCGAAGCGTACTACAAGTCGTTCCCAAGTAGGCGGCCAGTCCACCCACTTACCGATTAAAGTAAACGCTGCTGGAGTAATCCCTGTTATTTTCGCAGTTTCCTTTATCTATGCTCCGCGTACAATCGCGAGTTTCTTTGAAGGAAATGTAGCAACTACGATCGAGAACGTATTCGATTATACGCAACCAATTGGGATGGTAATCTATGTAGTCCTGATTCTTGCATTTAGTTATTTCTATACATTCGTTCAGGTTAACCCGGAACAAATGGCAGAGAACTTAAACAAGCAAGGTGGCTACATCCCGGGTATTCGCCCAGGGAAAAGCACGGAAACGTACCTCACCAGTGTGATGTATCGTTTAACCTTCGTTGGGTCTCTCTTCTTGGCTGCTGTAGCTGTATTGCCTATAATCCTAGGCTCTATTGCCAACTTGCCGACTTCTGTCCAAATCGGAGGAACGAGCCTGCTGATCGTGGTAGGGGTAGCGTTGCAGACGATGAAACAGCTAGAAAGCCAGTTAGTGAAGCGTCATTACCGAGGCTTCATGAAATAGAGAACAGTCTACAAACAGACGAGAGCGAGGGGAATTTCGTTGAATTTAATTCTTATGGGTCTGCCGGGTGCCGGTAAAGGTACACAGGCAGAGAAGATTGTAGATAAATATAGCATCCCTCATATCTCAACAGGAGATATGTTCCGAGCTGCAATAAAAGAAGGAACGGAGCTTGGCCGTGAAGCGAAAGCTTTCATGGACCAGGGGAAACTAGTTCCGGATGAAGTAACAATTGGTATAGTCCGTGACCGTTTAGGCAAGGATGACACCAACAACGGATTTTTACTTGACGGTTTTCCTCGTACGCTTGCTCAGGCAGAAGCGCTTGACGCATTGCTGGACGATTTGAATGCTAATGTAGATTACGTCTTACATGTAGAGGTTCCGCAGGAGAATTTGGTGGAGCGTTTATCTGGCAGATGGGTTTGTCCGACATGCGGCACTACGTATCATACAGTCTATAACCCTCCGAAAGAAGAAGGGGTATGTGACAAGGATGGCACTGGGCTGATCCAGCGAGACGACGATAAGCCGGAAACGGTGAAAAAACGTTTGGAAGTCAATATCGAGCAGCAAAAACCGATATTGGACTTCTACAACGATAAGGGCTATCTTGTAACAGTGAACGGTGACCAAGCAATCGATCAGGTCTTCCACGACATCGATCAGCGCTTGAAAAATCTTCGCTGATACAGGTGTGCAAACTATACTCTCTTAGTACGGGTGGAATTGCACTTTGGGCTCCTAATAGCGTAAGGATGCATTCTATCCCTTGATAGAGTATAATAGACCTCGTGGTAGAGTTGAAACGATTTGCGGCTTTGCAATTCGTTCAAGCTTCCATCATCGGAACCGTGCCTTACTGATATCCTGACGCTAATTGACAAGGCTGAATATGAACAATCATGAAACAAATTGTGACTCAATTTGTGGACTTAATATAGATTCCCTAACATGCAGCTTTTCTAACCTGGACATTCAGGCAGAAAAGTGGTAGAATATGCTCCTTGTTTGCAGCATATAATGCTAACTTACGCACAGCTTCGATATAAGCTATGATGAAGGTGATCATGTTTGAGCGAAACGGATGCAAGTCCACTAATCGGTCAGGTTGTTCGTATCGTATATGGGCGAGAAGCAGGCCAGCTTGCGATTGTCATTCGAAAAATTGACAGTCGTTTTGTGTTGCTTGCCGACGGAGACAAACGAAAGTTCGATTCACCGAAGCGCAAAGCTTTGCGTCATGTGGATCCACTGCCGTATGTATCACCGGAAGTCCGACGTAGCCTTCTAGAAGCTGGTCGCGTAACCAATGGTAAACTGCGATTTGCGATATCTACTTATGTCAATCATACCGTGAAGAGATTTGAAGAAGGGAGATAGACCGATGGCGAAAGATGATGCAATTGAAGTAGAAGGAACTGTCACCGATACATTGCCTAATGCGCAATTTAAGGTAGAGTTAGAGAATGGCCACACCGTTTTAGCACATGTTTCCGGTAAAATTCGTATGCACTTCATTCGAATTCTTCCTGGAGATAAAGTAACGGTAGAGCTTTCCCCTTATGACTTAACTAAAGGACGTATTACGTACCGTTATAAATAATTTGACTAGCTCCGATACTAAAGGAGGAATAGATGATGAAGGTAAGACCATCTGTAAAGCCTATTTGCGAAAAATGTAAAGTCATTCGTCGTAAAGGCAAAGTAATGGTAATCTGTGAAAATCCTAAGCATAAGCAAAAACAAGGATAATACAAGGAGGTGCACGTAGCTAATGGCACGTATAGCAGGTATTGATATTCCGCGTGACAAACGCGTTGTTATTTCCCTAACATACATCTATGGAATTGGAAAAACTACAGCGCAAAAGGTACTAAAAGAAGCTGGTGTTTCTGAAGATACACGTGTTCGTGATCTTACAGAAGACGAACTATCCAGAATCCGTCAGGCAATTGACAGCTACACTACTGAAGGGGATCTTCGTCGTGAAGTATCTCTTAACATTAAGCGTCTGATTGAGATCGGTTCTTATCGTGGTCTTCGCCACCGTCGTGGATTGCCGGTTCGTGGTCAGAAAACGAAGAACAACTCTCGTACTCGTAAAGGCCCACGCCGTACAATCGCTAACAAGAAAAAATAAGTAAGGAGGTAAACAAACATGGCTCGTAAACAACAAACTCGTAAACGTCGTGTGAAAAAGAATATCGAAACTGGTATTGCTCACATCCGTTCTACTTTCAACAACACAATCGTTACGATTACTGATGTTCAAGGTAACGTAATCAGCTGGAGCAGCTCAGGTTCCCTTGGTTTCAAAGGTTCCCGTAAATCTACTCCATTCGCTTCTCAAATGGCTGCAGAAGCTGCTGCTAAAGGTGCTGTCGAAAACGGCATGAAGACTTTGGAAGTAACTGTTAAAGGCCCTGGTGCTGGCCGTGAAGCTGCGATCCGTTCCCTTCAGACTGCTGGTCTTGAAGTAACTGCGATCCGTGACGTCACTCCAGTTCCACATAACGGCTGCCGTCCGCCAAAACGTCGTCGCGTATAAGTTTTTCCTGCTTGCTGTATAGAATTTGTATCCCTGTCTATAATGGGTTATGATAGCTTAAAAGCGATCAGGTCATACAGTAAGAAACGTATCGTCAAGATGCAGAAACGGGAACCGCAATATGGGGAATTTCGGTTAGGAGTAATTCTAACCGGGGTTTCGACGTTTTAAAGGAGGGCTTTATAATGATCGAAATTGAAAAACCAAAGATTGAAACGGTTGAGATCAGCGATGATGCTACATTTGGAAAGTTCGTTGTAGAACCGCTTGAGCGTGGATATGGTACTACACTAGGAAACTCCTTGCGTCGTATCCTATTATCCTCACTTCCTG
This sequence comes from Terribacillus aidingensis, assembly GCF_040703035.1. Classification (NCBI taxonomy): domain Bacteria; kingdom Bacillati; phylum Bacillota; class Bacilli; order Caryophanales; family Bacillaceae; genus Terribacillus; species Terribacillus aidingensis. The sequence goes on from NZ_CP159996.1 coordinate 57,763, forward strand.
GCGCTGCTGTAACTTCCATTCAAATTGATGGAGTGCTCCATGAATTCTCTACGATTGAAGGCGTAGTAGAAGACGTGACAACCATCATTTTGAACTTGAAGAAACTGGCTCTCAAAATCTACTCTGATGAAGAAAAAACATTAGAGATCGATGTACAAGGTGAAGGGAAAGTAACTGCTGCTGACATCACTTTCGATAGCGATGTAGAAGTACTGAATCCGGACCTTCATATCGCAACACTGGGCAAGAATGCTCACTTGCATATGAAGCTTACGGCAGAACGCGGCCGCGGCTACCGTCCAGCTGATCAGAATAACCATGAAGATCAGCCGATTGGTGTCATTCCAATTGACTCCATCTTTACGCCAGTTTCAAAAGTGACGTATCAAGTGGAAAACACGCGTGTTGGCCAGTTGGCTAACTTCGACAAACTGACGTTGGATGTATTCACTGACGGCAGTATCCGACCTGAAGAGGCAGTTTCTCTTGGTGCAAAGATCTATACGGAGCATTTGAATATCTTCGTAGGTCTTACTGATGAAGCACAAAATGCCGAAATCATGGTTGAAAAAGAAGAAGACCAAAAAGAGAAAGTTCTTGAGATGACTATCGAAGAATTGGACTTGTCTGTTCGTTCTTACAACTGTCTGAAACGTGCTGGAATCAACACAGTACAAGAACTTGCTAATAAATCTGAAGAAGACATGATGAAAGTGCGTAACCTAGGACGTAAATCATTAGAAGAAGTTAAAAAGAAACTAATCGATTTAGGACTTGGTCTTCGTAAAGAAGACTGATCCCGCTTAGCGGAGCATTTGACACCAGGAAAGGGAGGGATAACCTATGGCTAGAAAGTTAGGACGTACTACGGATGCTCGTATGGCGCTTTTGCGTAACCTTGCAACTGATCTTATCGTTCACGAAAGATTGGAAACAACGGAGGCGAAAGCTAAGGAGCTTCGTTCTGTAGTAGAAAAAATGATCACTCTTGGCAAACGTGGAGATCTTCACGCTCGTCGTCAAGCTGCTTCTTTCTTGTACGGAACTAAAGCGGACGAGAACCAAGATGCAGTACAAAAACTATTCAGCGATATCGCCGGACGTTACGAAGAACGTCAAGGAGGTTACACACGCGTGTTGAAACTTGGACAGCGTCGTGGTGACGGTGCCGCTATGGCAATCATTGAACTAGTATAAGGTAATAACAAGGGCAGGAAAATCTCTACCACGAGGTGTATTCCGGCCCTTTTTTCTTTAGCAGATAAAGCAAGCGCCGACATTAGCGCTTGCTTTTCTTTTTTGTCGGGATTCTTTATACTAGCTATAGAAATGACAGGAACGGACAAACACGTTTAGTATTTCCCCGGAAATAGTCGGGTAATGACGAAGGAGCACGAAAACATGCACGCGATTGAATTCAAGAATGTTTCTTTCCGCTACGAGGAAGAGCAGCCCTATGTACTTCGCAATGTCAGTTTTCAAGTGGAGGCTGGGGAATGGCTGGCGATCATCGGTCATAATGGTTCAGGCAAGTCAACGATTGCCAAGCTGATGAACGGGCTGCTGTTTCCGACGGAGGGGGAGATCATTATCAACGGTATACCGCTTAATGAGGAGAATATATGGGAGATACGACGCCAGGTAGGTATGGTTTTCCAAAACCCAGATAATCAATTCGTCGGTACGACTGTTCGTGATGATGTAGCATTCGGTTTGGAGAACCGCGGGGTGCCCCGTTCTGAAATGATGAATCGGATCACTTCTTCTTTGGAACAAGTGCGTATGCAGGATTACCTGCTGCATGAACCATACCGTCTGTCAGGCGGACAGAAGCAGCGGGTGGCTATAGCAGGTGTCCTGGCTATCTCTCCAAGCGTCATTATCCTGGATGAGGCAACAGCGATGCTGGACCCACTCGGCAGGAAGGAAATCCTTGATACTGTCCATCGTGTTCAAGCAGAACAGCAGCTTGGTCTGATTACTATCACCCATGATTTGAATGAAGTGATGCAGGCGCATCGGGTATTGGTCATGAATGACGGAGAAATATGGACGACTACTGTCCCAAGGGAATTAGTGAAAAGAGAGACGGAACTGCAGCAAATCGGTTTGGACGTGCCGTTTGTTACGCAGCTTGCTCATGCTTTGGAAAGACAAGGTATTATCCTAAGCGAGCAGCCGATTGATCACGAGGAGTTGTTAGATGCATTATGGACATTACATTCAGACAAGTAGACTACACGTATCAGGCAAACTCCCCGTTTGAGCATAAAGCGCTAAAGGATTTGTCTTTTCATTTGCCAGGAGGGAGCTTCACAGCTATTGTCGGACATACCGGCAGCGGTAAATCCACTCTGTTACAGCATTTGAACGGACTAGTGAGACCTACCAACGGAAGCGTACAGATTGGTGAACATACACTGGAGCCAAAGAAAAAGCCTAAGCAAGCAAAAGAACTTCGTAAACAAGTAGGCATTGTGTTCCAATACCCAGAACATCAGCTATTTGAAGAAACAGTAGAGAAGGATATCGCCTTCGGCCCGCGGAACTTCGGAGTAGCTGAGAATGAGATCTCAAAGCGTGTAAAGGAAAGTGCAGCAGCTGTAGGGTTGGATTTATCCTTACTGAGCCGATCTCCATTTGAGCTAAGCGGCGGGCAAATGCGTCGTGTTGCGATTGCAGGTGTGCTTGCTGTGCGGCCTAGTGTGCTCGTTCTGGATGAGCCTACAGCAGGATTGGATCCACGCGGGCAGCGGGAGATCATGGATATGTTTTACCGGCTTCATAAAGAACAGCAGCTTACAACGATATTGGTAACACACAGTATGGAGGATGCGCTGACGTATGCTGATCATATGCTTGTACTCGATAAAGGGGAAAAGTATATGGAAGGGTCTCCTGTAGAAGTATTTCAAAATCGGCAAGCTCTCCAGCAGGTGCAGCTTGATGTACCGGAGATATTCCAGTTTCTTCAGAAGGCATCCGAACGTTTCGGCAAACCGGTCGCCTTTGAGGGAGAGAATATGGACAGGCTCGCTGAGCGGCTGGCGGATTTGGCAGGTGATAAGAAATGAACAATCTGCTGATTGTCGGTCAGTATGTTCCGACCAATAGTATTGTCCACCGGATGGATCCGAGGATAAAGATGCTGATCATCTTCTTTTATGTGATTTTCATTTTCTTTGCCAATAACGTCGTCAGTTATGCGCTGTTCACAGTATTTGCAGTCGGAGGTACACTTCTGACGAAGGTTCCATGGCGTTTTATCGCCAAAGGGCTGACACCGGTATGGTTTTTAATTATCTTTACGTTTATCCTGCACTTATTCGTTACAAAGGAAGGCACAGTATTGGTGAACGTATTCGGATTGCCGATTTATAGCGGAGCACTGGAACAAGGAGCCGTTATCTCACTGCGTTTCTTTTTGCTAATCCTTTTGACATCTCTGCTGACGTTGACGACAACGCCGATCGAGATTACTGACGGAGTCGAGTCCTTGCTTGGTCCTCTGCGCCGATTCAAGTTCCCAGTTCATGAACTAGCGCTGATGATGTCCATCTCCTTACGTTTTATCCCTACTTTGCTTCAGGAGACCGAGAAGATTTCCAACGCTCAAGCTTCCAGGGGCGTGGATTTCCGTACAGGGCCATTCAGGGAGCGCGTACGGGCTGTAATTCCCTTGCTGGTGCCTTTGTTTGTCAGTGCCTTTAAACGGGCAGAGGAGCTTGCTATGGCAATGGAAGCAAGAGGCTATCGCGGCGGAGAAGGACGTACGAAGCTTCGGGAGCTGCGCGTGATGAAGCGGGATGTTGCAGCACTCGTCATCTTCATTGTAGTGGTGGCTGCTGCCTTGATAACGAGAGACTATAGTTAGGAGTTACAAAGATGACGCAACGTATGAAGGCGACTGTCAGCTATGACGGCACGCATTTTTCCGGCTTCCAGGTGCAGGAGAAAAACCGCACGGTCCAAGGTGAGCTGGAGAAGGCACTTACGAAGATTCATAAGGGAAAGCAAATCAGGATCCAAGCATCTGGCCGTACAGACGCAGGTGTGCACGCCAGAGGGCAGGTGATCCATTTCGATACCGAGCTTCGCATGGGAGATTACAATTGGCGCAAGGCGCTCAATACCTTGCTGCCGGATGATGTACGGATAACAGATATAACACAAGCAGAAGAAGATTTCCATGCACGCTACAGTGTGAAACGGAAGCAGTATAAGTATTTTGTCCATAATGCGCCGGAACAGGACGTGTTCAAGCGTCATTACGTGCATCATGTTCCTTATCAGCTAGAGCTGGATAGAATTCAGCAAGCTATCACAGCAATCGAGGGAACCCATGACTTCAGCGCTTTTTGTTCTGCGAGGACAGGAGTCAAAGGAGACAAGATCCGTACCGTCTATGAAGCTGTATGTGAAAAGCAGGACGATATGCTTGTGTTCACCTTCACGGGAAGCGGCTTTCTGTATAATATGGTGCGTATACTTGCAGGCACACTTATTGACATCGGGAATGGCCGCAAAGAGCCGGAGGACATGGCTAGAATACTAGAGTCGAAGGACCGGCAGCTGGCGAGTAAAACCGCTGCTGCGAGCGGACTTTGCCTCTGGAAAGTGGACTACTGAAAACTTTTTTGCAAAACAACGCATTCGGGTGTTACATGCTCTTGACATGAGGGTCTATGATGATATACTATGGTTTATGGCATTTTATTTCTATACCACGATTAGCCCCGGAAGACTAATTGTGTAGAATAATAAATGAACGATTCAATCGAAAAAATGGAGGAAATGACATGCGTACAACATTCATGGCGAACGAAAGCAATATCGAACGCAAATGGCTTGTTGTGGATGCAGAAGGCCAAACTCTTGGTCGTCTTGCAAGTGAAGTTGCTGCTATCCTACGCGGTAAGCACAAACCAACTTACACTCCACATGCCGACACTGGTGATAACGTAATCATCATCAACGCTGAGAAAATCGAACTTACTGGTAACAAACTTGCTGACAAGATCTACTACCGTCACTCTAACCACCCAGGTGGTTTGAAACAGCGTACAGCTGACGAAATGCGTACAAAATACCCTGAGCAAATGCTTGAGCTTGCTATCAAAGGCATGCTTCCTAAGGGACCACTTGCACGTAAAATGATCAAAAAGCTTCACGTATACCGTGGCGCAGAGCACAAACACCAAGCACAACAACCAGAAGCTTATACACTTCGCGGTTAATTAAAAAGGAGGTAAACGATAGTGGCACAAGTACAATACTACGGCACCGGTCGCCGTAAAAGCTCTACTGCCCGCGTACGTCTAGTACCAGGCACAGGTCAAGTAACAGTAAACAACCGTAGTGCGGAAGATTACTTCCCATACGAAACACTTCGTACAATCATCAACCAACCTCTAGTTGCAACAGAAACTGCTGGCAACTACGACGTTCTTGTAACTGTACAGGGTGGTGGATTCACAGGACAAGCAGGTGCTATCCGTCACGGTATCTCTCGTGCGCTTCTTGAAGCAGATCCAGAATACCGCGGTACACTTAAAAAAGCTGGCTTCCTAACTCGTGACGCACGTATGAAAGAACGTAAAAAATACGGTCTTAAAGGTGCACGTCGCGCTCCACAGTTCTCAAAACGTTAATTTTTGGGCACTCACGAAAGACTCCCAACCTATTGGTTGGGAGTCTTTTTTTGTGTTCATAAATCTTCTGCCTGACGGAAATGTAAGAAAAGTACTGAATTACTGAACCTGCTGTTCTATTTGTCCGTAGTATTCGTATCATAGTACGGATATCACGAATCAGAGGTGGGAAATGAAAGCGATTGTTTACACAAGGTACGGATCTGCAGACGTTCTTCAATTAAAAGAAACAGCAAAGCCAGTTCCAAAAGATCATGAAATATTAGTAAGGGTAAAAGCGACAACTGTAACAGCAGCAGATATTCGGGCACGAAGTTTTACTGTTCCACCGGTCTTTTGGCTGCCTGCCCGTATAACGCTTGGTCTTAGACAACCCAAAAAAGAGGTGCTGGGAGCTGAGTTAGCTGGTGAGATTGTTTCAGTAGGGAAAGATGTTAAAAGGTTTAAGAAAGGTGACCAAGTATTTGCGGCATCTCTGGAAGATTTCGGTGCCTATGCCGAGTATAAGTGTTTATCAGAAACTGGTCCTGTATCTATCAAACCTTCGAATATCTCTTATGAAGAAGCGGCTGCCATTCCAATAGGAGCACGAACAGCATTGTACTTTTTAAGAAAAGCAGCTATTCAGAGCGGCCAAAAAATACTGGTGTATGGAGCTTCAGGGAGTGTGGGGAGTTATGCAGTCCAGATTGCCAAGTATTTCGGAGCAAACGTAACAGGAGTTTGCAGCACGTCAAATGTGGAAGGGGTAAAATCATTAGGAGCTGACAAGGTAATAGATTATACCAGCGAAGACTTTTCTAAGAAAGATGAGTTGTATGATGTTATCTTTGAAGCAGTTAACAAAAGCTCATTTCCAGATTGCATGAAAGTGTTAAAGAAGGATGGTACTTATATAAATATCACAGAGCCGCTGCCGAGTGTTCGGATGTTATGGACTATATTAACAACAGGTAAAAAATTAATACTAAGTCGAAACGCACCTGAAACACCGGAAGCGCTAAATTTTCTCGGCGAACTCATACAGATAGGGAAATTGAAAGTGGTAATTGATAGGTCTTATGAATTTGAAGAAATAGTGGAAGCACATCGTTATGTCGAGAAGGGACATAAAAAAGGGAATGTCATTATTAATGTAGAATAACTTAATAAAGCTTTGTAACTATGAATTGGATAGGGCACTAAATAATCTTTAAGAGACTCTCACTTGATTGGAGTCTTTTTATTTGTGCTATTAGTGTATGGTGCACATATAAAAGCTCCTCTCTTACAGGAAGATATATTATCTGAAAGGAGAAATTCAAATGCAAAAACGTAATCTCATACTATTTATTGCTGCAAGTCTGGATGGGTATATCGCAACCAAGGAAGATTCATTGGATTGGCTCTTTGCTGTAGAAGGTGAGGGGGATAATGGTTATTCGGAATTCTACGAGACAGTTGATACGGTTATTATGGGCAAGAAGACGTATGATTGGGTGATAGATAATATAGAAGAATTTCCCTACCAAAATAAAGCGTGTTATGTCTTTACGCGTTCAGATATCAAAGATACTGAGCACGTACAATTTGTCCAGGGCGATATTGCGCGTTTCACGAATCAGTTAAAACAACAAGATGGCAGGAATATCTGGATAGTCGGCGGCGGAGAGCTGTTGTCTTCGTTCATTGAAGAGCAACTGATAGATGAAATGATACTTACTATTGCACCTGTGGTTATTGGCAATGGTATACCTTTATTCAAGGAGGGTCATAATCAAATCGAATTTACTTTAAAAAGAACAAGAACATTCAATCAGTTTGTGGAGCTGCATTATGAAGTAAAGGCTTGAGTAATCTATTCTGTTATGAAGATAGGTAATGATTACTCCTTAATGTCTGATGGCATAGTGCGATATTATCCAAATATAAAGACACTGTAAAGTGCAATCTGCGTTTGCTTTCATTCTTAACACTAGCTGCATGGTATTCTATACCATGCTCTTTTAGATTAACAGTATGAGACAATCTATTTTATTTTTATTGATATGTGTGCTGTTGCTATCAGGCTGTTCATTGGCCCACACAGAAGCTGCCTATGATTCCGAATATAGCCCATTGGTTATTGCCCATCGCGGAGCGTCTGCTGTTGAACCTGAGCATACGTTCTCTTCATATGATCAGGCAATGGAGGATGGAGCAGATTATATCGAAATTGATTTGCGCAGAACGGCGGATGGCGAATTGGTTGCGATGCATGATGACACGGTTGATCGAACAACAAACGGAAAGGGATTGGTCGAGGAGCTAACTTTAAAAGAGATAAAAGCACTTGATACCGGAGAAGGGCAGACGGTACCGACACTAGAAGACATTTTTATACGGTATGGCAGTGAGGTGCAATATTATATTGAAACACGCGAAAATGATAAGGGAAAGCTCGTCATGGAGAGGCAAGTCCTGCAATTGCTAAAGCAGTATGCTATCCCGAAGGGTCAAGTCATCCTGCAGTCGTTCAGCAAAGACAGCATTCGTATATTACATGAACTCGATCCGGAGCTTACGCTTGTACAGCTGTTGAAGAAGAAAGACGTGGAGCAGCTAAATGGGAAAGATCTTCAGGAGATTAGAGACATAGCAATTGGCGTGGGTATCTATGCCGGCATATTAGAAGAATCAGTAGTAGATCTGATTCAGCATCATGATCTCGAAATCCATGCTTATTACCGAGGAGACGAAAGAGAGTGGACAGAGGAGATGCTTCATTACGAAGTGGATGGCATTTTTTCGGATGATCCGGCCTTTTTGGCGAATATGATGGAGAAGAAGGAGTAATCACAACTAGTGATATATTCCTTTTTTTGTGTCCAAATGTTTAGCTTCCCGCTGGGGTGATATAGAGGTAAAAGAATTATTGTAGCAATGAAGGGAGTTTTGTTCTATGAAAACAGTTGCGACAGTAGGAGGCATATTCGGTATCGTTGCCTCACTTCTAGCTATGTTCTTTACCTTAATTGAAAATACGTACACAGTCGGCAATTTTGGTTTGCTTGGAATTGCCGCGGGTATCCTCGGAATTATTGCCGCAGTCTTGCTCAATAAAAAACCAGTACTTGCTGGAGTTCTCCTTATTGTGGCAGCTGCAGTCGGTATCTACGGCGTGTTATTATACTTCTTCGTTCCAGCTGCATTGATGCTGATTGCGGCATTTGTGAAAATGAGCCGTAAAAAAGAAAGTTACTGAAAGAAGGCATACCAATTGAGGTATGCCTTCTTTGCATTTTGTTATGTAGTCGCTTGACGCTCGATTTCAACTTTCAATCTTTTTTCGGGAGCATAATCTCTTTCCCAGTTTTCCGGTTTGAGTATTTTTCCATCACTTTCACGATACTTAGCAACACCATTATGCAGCTTGCCCATATTTGCTTGATGTACTATATCAAACAGTGGTTCAGGCTCAACGCCTAGAATAGCAAACGAACCATTGTTAAAATAGGCCTCATCAATTAGTGCATCTGCTTGAGCAACAAGAACGTCATCTACTGGCTTTTGCTCTTCACGCATCTTGGTTTTGGCTTTCTCTAATCCTGCTAGGAATTGTTCATAAAGCTTTTCAAACTCAGTGAGATCTCCACCCACAGTGGCATATAGAAATTCCATTAATTCCTCACCTGACCATACTGCACGATGTAATGCGATCTCTTTACTCATAGGAGTTGGTTTGTCATTTTGTAAATGATCGAATGCCTTATGGAATTCTCTAACTTGGTTGTATTGTTTCGTCATCTCGTTATCTCCCTTTGGGTTTTTGCTTAATTTCATTATATCAATCGAGAGACGTCTAATACTCTATATGCCTTCTTCAGCGGTAATGTTTTAATTTAAGTTGATAATGCTGTTCTATCGCCAGTCAAGGCAGTCCCGAAGCTCTTGCAATTTCTCATGTACGTAATCAGCAGGAAATACGTTGTATACGTCAGCTTCTGGCCAGATAACATTCAAACGAGCAAAATCTTGAAAGTGAAGTACAGCTAAAAAAGGTTCCTCCTCATCAAGTTCTAACGTGTTATAAAGAAAATCCCCGCGCTTTGCAAAAGGTTTCTTAAGCCACTTCTCCAATTGAAGATAGAATTCCAATAAAGGACAAGCTTCTTCATAAAAGTAAGTTCTATCATTTATCTTAATTTCCAATAAACCTTCTACATAAAGAAAATTACCAAATTGTCTCCTCTCTCGGTTGGAAAGGTGCTCAAAATCAGATCTGAAATCAAAGTTTATTAGTAGCTGTTGCATGTGTTACCCCCACCACATGAGAGTAACAAAGACAGACCACAAAGAGACTGTTCCAGCTACGAATAACATTAAAACTATGTAAGCAGGTGTATCGCCTTTTCGTTTACGCGAGAATAAAATTACTATAAGCATTGCTAGTAGATACAAGACGATACTTATTACACAGAAAGCCGTCACATAATAAATTGGCCACGTATCATAAACGTGGTCCTGCATCCAGTATGCAAGGTCTTGACTGCCAATACCCAGGTATGTGGCGAGCAGGAATAACGGAATAAAGTATATTAAAAATCGTTTCATAGGTGTTCTCCTCTCTGATACACTAAATATATCATGTAAAACCAAATAATGGTTTACCGAGTCGGGAGTGAAAAAAGGTTATGAAACGGTATATCATCATGATGGTGGGAAAGACACATAGTGGAAAGACAACATTTGCGAAAGAATTAGAAGACAGGGTGGAGCACGCTGTTATGATAGACCAAGATACACATGCATTCTTTCTGCAATACCAATACCAAAAACTAGTTCCTAAGACAGGACCACATGATCTAAAACATGCAATCACACAGACTATAGTGGATTACGCAGTAAAAAGAACAGATGCCCATCTGATACTAAGCAACGCTAACCTTGACTGCTCATCACGAAAAAGACTACTTGATTATTATCGAGAGCGGGGATTTGTCAGTATAATTGTTTACTTCGACTTGCCTGAAACTATTCTTAGAGAGCGGGTTGCCAGAGGAAATCGTGACACAAGTATACTCCGTACCGTTTCTAGTTTCGAACAGGTCCTGGACAGGCAGATGAGGATGAAGAAGGCAGAGGAACCCGCGGCAGATGAGGCAGATCATCTATTCATTATACGAGATATAAATGATGTGGGTCAGATCATGGCCATGATTACTAACACAATACAAAAGTGAAAAAGAGGGATTGTTATCCCTCTTCGTATATTAATATCCGTAACCGTAACCATAGTAAGGATAGTTATAGTACGGATAGTATGGATAAGGATAGTAAGGGTATGGGTAAGGCCGAGGCCGGTTATAATAAGGCGGATAAAGTAAAGTGCTGCCGATCAGTCCGCCGACAACACCGCCTAGAAATGGTGCGCCGTAGCCATAACCTGGGCGGCCATAGCCGAATCCTGGACGGCCGAACCCGCCGAAGCCATAACCGGGACGACGTCGGTATTCATCCGTATACTCAGGATAAGAATATTGGAGTTGCTCGTCAGCTTGATAAGGTACAAGAGTTTGATTTTGTTCTTGCATGTAAAACACCTTCCTTTCTGTGCCAGTGTATGACGGGCAAGAGCGGAAGGCGCGGGACAGCAGCCCAAATAAGTTGGCTTTTTTAATTGAATGTATCGCGAAGGATGGCAGCTATCGGGATAAGCAATGCTAGTATGGGAACGAAAGCCCATATCCAGCTGTGCCTGGGGTGTTTGTTTTCCTCTTTCATTTTTTCCACTTCCAGCTCGAGCAGACGGATGCGCTGTTCCAAATCTTCTTTCATAATTCATCCTCCTTAGGCTTGTCTTCGAGACTCTAATAAAAAGAGCCTTCGTTTACATTGTAGTAAACAAAAGGCTGCTTCATGCTTAGGCAATAACAGCAGCTGTTACGGCGCCATATCCTTCACCGCTTCCAGCATTCTGTACAGATCTCTTATAGGAGGCATAAGAAATGTAAAGAGCAATTGTTGCTCCGATCAGGGACAGGATTAGGCCTATATAAGATATCACCGTGGCGATGAACTCATATCTTTCCTCTTCGATAATGACAGCATCGTTATTCACTGATCATCGCTCCTTCCTCCTCTTAGGTTATGCACCTATGGGCGGATGGTGCCATAGCATTTTGATCAATCGTTTGATTAGCTTCCCTTTTGTGAATTATCTGCGCTTTTGCTCAGGGAAAAACTATTAGCTATCAGCTATTCATATGGCAGCTAGAAAAAACGTTGCTGTAGACCCACCCGATGCCGGACTGATATGATGATGGAACTGGAATGAAAGGGCTGACGAGGCGTTGGAAAATGAAAAATATAAGGAACTGAAGATGGGAGAGCGCGGAGTCTATATTAGTATCGGTGCTTATCTTGTCTTGTCCTGTTTGAAACTGATTGTTGGATTTTTAAGTGGATCGGCTGCTTTAAGGGCGGACGGTTTGAATAATGCTACAGATATCGTGGCTTCTGTTGCTGTATTGATCGGACTGAAGCTGGCGAGAAAGCCACCCGATGCGGATCATCCGTACGGACATTGGAAAGCAGAAACAGTGGCAAGCCTTATTGCCTCCTTCATCATGATGACAGTCGGTCTCCAAGTGCTGTATACAGCTGTGCTGAATGTGTTTGATGGTTCTAACGAGGCGCCAGATATGATGGCAGCCTGGACAGGCGTATTCGGGGCGATCGTCATGTTCTTCGTGTACAGATATAATATGCGGCTAGGTTCAAAAATAAACAGTCAATCTGTCAAAGCTGCAGCAAAGGATAATCTATCAGATGCCCTTGTCAGTGTAGGAACAGTAGTAGGTATCATCGGCGCACAGCTAGGGTTGCCTTGGCTGGATCCGCTGGCGGCAATCATTGTCGGCTTGATTATCTGTAAGACGGCATGGGAGATCTTTACTTCTTCTTCTCACCAGCTGACCGATGGATTCGATGAAACACTTATGGTCTCCTATACGGAGACGATTATGAATATCTCAGGTGTAAAAGGTATAAAGACGATGAAGGCGAGAAGCTACGGCAATAATGCCATCGTCGATACAGAAATTTTGGTCAATTCCACGCTGGACATCCGGCAAGCACATGATGTGGCAACAACAGTGGAGAAGACGCTGAAGCGGGAGCATGGCGTCTACTGGGTGAATGTCCATGTTGAACCACAATAAAAAGCCAGAAGCGACTATGCTTCTGGCTTTTTTACTTTAATCAATGATCAGCATATTGTTTTCGTCAAATTTCCAATGCTCGCTGAACGCCACTTCCCAATAATAGCCATTAGGGTCAGTGAAATAACCGCTGTATCCACCCCAATCGACTCGCTGCGGCTGTTTCACGATTGTGGCACCGGCTCGTGCCGCTTTTTCGATTACATAATCGACTTCCTGTGCCGTTTTCGCATTGTAAGCGAGTGTGAAGCCAGGAAAACCAGTGCCTGTTTCAGGGGGATTATCCGCATTGATATCTTTGCGTAATGCATCTAGCGGATACAATTCCAGCTTCGTGCCTCTATTGTTGAAGAAGACGATATTCGGTGAGTTTTCTTTTACGCTTGTCTCGAAATCCAGGCCATCACGATAGAAAGCAAGTGACGCTTGCATGTCGTTCACACCTAAGCAAATCAAATTGATTTGGTTCATTTCGGCAAACACTCCTATTGTTTTTTTTGTCGTCGGTTTTTGAGCCATACACTAATGTTAAAAAAGATCATAATTACGGCCGCGGCACTAAGCAGAATCACGAGCATCAACGTTCCTGCGTTCGTGAAGTTATTGTAGATGCCAATGGATAAGCCCGCTAGCATAATGAATAAGTACATCCAGGTCTTTTTTGTCATAATCGTGCCCCTTTATGGAATAAGTAGGCCAGAAAGCATCTTCTGGGTGATATGGTTGAGTTCGGGCAGGTCATCTAGAGGGAAATACCGCAAATCCAGGCTTTCCCCATCAAGCATAGTGAATTCCCCTGAAACGTCGTGAGCCTCATAAACAGAGATGACATTATACACCTCGTCACCATTTGGATACTTGGCGTAGAACTCAGGTCCTGAACACATACGCAGGAAGCTGAAACGCTCTGCATGCAGTCCAGTTTCCTCAAAAAGCTCTCGTCTGGCTGTGTCTTCCAGTGATTCTCCGAGCTCCAAAGCGCCACCTGGAAGTCCCCAATCCTTTGTATCCGCTCTTAGCTGTAAGAGCAGCTGGCCGAATTCATTCCGAACAATGACACCGGCACCAGCCATGACGAGCGGTCGGGTTCCGACTGTTTCACGTAAGTCCATGATATAGTTGGCCAACGACATTACTTCCTTTCATCCTTCGGGTAGAAGGTATCTTTGCTGCGAGGAAAAAGAGTGTTGGAGATACCGTAGCTGATCAAGTAGCTGACGAGTAAGCAGATGCCAATAATGATTAGATTGTCATGAAGCAAATAAAGCAGTGCGCTTATTCCGCCCAGCACAACATAAATACCAACATTCAAATATAAGCGTTTCGTCTGATTATCGAAATTCATTTTGTACGTCCTTTTCTGTCATACTTTGTATAGCTATTTTTAATCGTCATGTTGCTAGCTTCAATCGTATACTTAGTTTTAATTGTATTACTAGCTTCATTATACCAGTGCCTGGATAAATTCCAAAGAAGAGCGTATATCCGGAATGGTTGTCCCATATAGTGTACAAATGCGCGGTATGGGAGGAAGCACGAATGACTAGAAGATGGATTGCAGGAGCCATAGCAGCTGCGCTGTTTATCATGCTGCTCGCTTACTACGTACCGAAGATTGTCACGACAGAGGAATCTTCCCATTCCTGGTCCTTGCCGTTGGCTGGCAAGACGATTGTCATCGATCCGGGACATGGCGGTGTAGACGGCGGAGCGGAAGGATCAGATGGTACGCAGGAAGCAGGAATTACATTAGCAGTCTCAAAAATGCTGCGGGACTATTTGCAGCAGGCAGGTGCACTCGTCTATCTGACACGGGAAGAGGATGTGGATCTGGCGGATGAGGATACAAAAGGACTTTCCCGCCGGAAATCAGAGGATATTCGGAACCGGGTAGCCTTTATAGAAGAGAAGGAAGCAGACTTTTATATAAGCATTCATACGAACGCATTGCTTTCTTCCAAATGGTCCGGAGCCCAAACATTCTTCAATGAAGATAATGCAGGCAGTAAAGCATTGGCAACGTTCATCCAGGATGAAATCAAACGTAATCTGGAAAACACGACACGGGTACCGCTGGCATTGAATACGATGTACCTGCTGAAGCACACGGAACCGACAGGCGCACTTGTCGAAATCGGTTTCATGTCTAATCCGCGGGAGCTGGAGCTCTTGAAGGATTCCACTTATCAGGAGCAAATGGCATTCAGTATTTATGAGGGTATCCTCCGCTATACAACCGAGAAGATGCCGGAAGATGAATGACCGAGCGCCGCTTGCCTAGCAGTCTTAAGAATGTGTTATACTAGCGGTAAAAGCAATCTGGAAAACGTTTTCCGGAACAAGCTAGGTAGGGGGCGTTCACATGGTAACAGAAGAAAAAGTACGGGAGCTTCTGAATGATATAGAAGATCCTTTTCTACATACGACGCTAGGAGAGACTGGCGCTATCGCAGACATCCGGATCAAGGAAGAGAAGCGTCATGTCAGCGTGAAAATTTTGGTTGGTAAAACAAATACAGCAGAGCAGATGCAGCTGCAGCAAGAAATTGTCAATGTACTGAAAAGTGCAGGAGCTGCAACAGTAGGATTGCGCTTTGATCAGCTGCCGCAGGACATTGTGGACCGCTACAGCCAAACACAATCCTCTGGCAAGCAGCAGAAATCCTTGCTGGACAAAGATACAAAGACAAAATTCATCAATATCGCCAGCGGTAAAGGCGGTGTCGGTAAATCTACGGTTACAGTCAATTTGGCGGTAGCACTTGCACGCATCGGCTTCAAAGTTGGTATCATCGATGCAGATATATATGGCTTCAGTGTTCCGGAAATGATGGGTATCGAGAAACGACCGGAAGTGGTCGATGACAAAATCACACCAGTCGAACGTTTCGGCGTGAAAATCATCTCGATGGGCTTCTTCGTGGAAGATAATGGTCCGGTCATCTGGCGCGGACCAATGCTTGGAAAAATGCTGACAAGCTTCTTCAAAGAAGTACAGTGGGGCGATGATCTCGATTACTTGCTTGTCGACCTTCCGCCGGGAACAGGCGATGTGGCTTTGGATATTCATACGATGCTGCCATCCTCCAAGGAAATCATCGTTACAACACCGCACCCTAACGCTGCTTTCGTAGCTGCACGTGCTGGTCAAATGGCGATTCGCACCGAGCATGAAATCCTTGGTGTTGTAGAAAACATGGCTTATTACGAAGTCCAGGCTACTGGCGAGAAAGAATATGTCTTCGGTCAAGGTGGCGGGGACAAGCTTGCAGATGCACTTGATACAGAAGTGATCGGACGCTTGCCGCTGGCACAGCCATACAAGGAAGAGGGAGTCTTTGCACCAGCTGTATATCAAGAAAATCACCCGCTCGGAGATGCGTATGATGACTTGGCAAGAGCGATCTTAGAGAAATATATGCAATAAAATAAAGCTGAGAGCATTTTTTCTCTCAGCTTTTTCCTATTTATCGAAGCTGCTCGACCCTGTAATATTCGCTCCTTTGATAAAGTACTTCTGGAATACGAAGAATAAGATGATCACAGGCAGCAATACAAGCAAGGAGCCTGCCATCAGGTAATTCCATTGTGTACTCGCTTGCTCTTTGAATACTTGCAATCCGATTTGCAGCGTGTAAAGATTTTCATCGTTCACATATAGTAAAGGACCGAGGAAATCATTCCACGCACCGTTGAACGAGAAGATAGCTACTGTTGCCAAAGCCGGCTTCACAAGAGGCAGTGCAATCTTCCTCCAGATATAGAAATGATTTGCACCTTCCATTTTTGCGGCTTCAATCATTTCGTTCGGAATCGTCCGGAAGAATTGCCGGAGCAGGAAGATATTGAACGCGCTTCCGAAAAGGGCAGGCACCACAAGCGGATAATACGTATTCAGCCATTCCAGCTTAGCAAAGAGAACATATTGCGGAATGAGTGTTACAAAGCCAGGAATCATCATCGTTGATAGGACGACCGTGAATAGGATATTCTTCCCCGGGAATGGAATCTTGGCAAATCCATACGCTATAAAAGCATTCACAAATACGTTGGCTACCACACAAATAAGTGTGATGGTAATCGTGTTCACAGCATACGTCGTGAACGGAGCGGACTGCCACGTATGTACGTAATTCTCCCAATGCCATTCCTGCGGCAGCAGGGTAGGCGGAAACTGCATGATTTCCTCCATCGGTTTGAGAGAGGTACTGATCATCCACCATATTGGTGATAACAGGAAGAGACTGCCGACTACGAGCAGGACCCAATTCAACGATCGCAACAGGTTATTGTTTAAAACTGGCTTCCTTCGTTCTCGTTTTTTGGCAAGCTGCTTTCTTTCTGCAATATCCATCACTTATCATCCCCCTCGTAATGCACCCATTTTGGTGCAAGCTTCAGGTTTATGATCGTAATGATGAGGACGACAACGAACAGGATCCATGACATTGCCATGGCATATCCCATATCGAACGATTGGAATGCCTTGATCCACATATAAAGATTATAGAACAGCATGGAACTTGCCGGTCCTCCAGAGCCATTCTGACTCATAACATATGCTTCTTGGAAGATTTGGAAGCTGCCGATAGTGCTAGTTATGATATCGAAGAATATGACTGGGGTAATCAAAGGTAACGTGATATGAAGGAACTTCTTCCATGGTCCAGCCCCGTCGATATCAGCTGCTTCATACAAATTCTTGCTGATACCTTGCATGCTCGCAAGATAAAGCAGCATACTGCCGCCGACACTCCACAGTTTCATGAAGATAAGAGACGGTTTCGTCCAATCCGGATCGAACAGCCAATTCGGCCCATTGATACCGAACCAGGAAAGAACGGTGTTAACAAGGCCAGTTCCTGGGTCCAGGAGCTGCATCCAAAGCAGGTAGACACCCACACCGGATAAAACAGCCGGAAGGTAGAAGATTGTCCGGAAGATCCGCATGCCTGGAAGACTTTGATTCATCAGCATCGAGATGAAGATAGCCCCTATGGTTGTAAGCGGAACTGAGAAAATAACAAAGTATAACGTGTTGTAAAGGGATGTCCAAAATAGGTCATCCCCTGTAAATAGCTGATCATAATTCTGCAAACCCACAAAGTTCATGCGGGATGTGATGTTGTAATCGGTGAAGCTTGCGTACAAAGAGAACGCCAGCGGACCTAGTGTGAATGCAAGGAAGCCGATGATCCAAGGGGCAATGAAAATATACCCTTGGAGACTTTCACGTCTTCCCGTTGTCCACCATTTTTTCTTTTTCATCGTATCCCCCCAAAAACTCACCCTATTGTGCTGTTTTTTCTACAAGTTCTTCCACGTCCTGCTGGGCTTTATCCAATGCTTCCTGCGCTGGTTTATTCTCTAACAGGATAGCATCGAGCTGCGGATTGATGAGATTCACGTAATCCGGAGCATAAGCAGGCATTGGAGTAAGCAATGTATCATTCAGGTTCTGTGCTGCCATTTCATAGACCATTTGGTCTTTATCTGATAGTTCATCAGATGTTGCTGCACTTTCGGATGCTTCGATATTGGCTACATTATCGAAGTTTTTCACTGCCCAGTATTCCTGAGCTTCTGTGTCAGTTAGATATTTAATGAATTCCCATGCCTCATCTGGGTGAGAAGAGCCTTTCGGAATCTCAGCTACAAATCCGCCGCCCCAGCTTGTGTGCCCGCTGCCAGATGTTTTCTCCGGTAATGGAGCTACACCAAAGTCAAGATCCGGTGCATAGTCACGTATTTGCGTATAGAAGGTTGCTGCGTTCGCCATCATACCGAGTGAACCGTCGAAGAAAGGATTGCTCTGCTGACTGTCGATTTGAGATTGGTAACGATTGATGGTATCTTCGCCGTATTTATCCTTCCAGCTCTTGATCCATTCCATCGTATCAACATTTGTTTCACTGTTAATGACTGGTTCATCATTCTCGTTGAAATAATTCATGCCTGATCCGTTCAATAGCCACACGTCAGATCCCACTCCATAAAGCGGGTAGAAGCCAATTCGTTCATACGTATCGCCTGACTTCTCGTCGAGTTTTTCCGCATACTCCTCGAGCTCTTCCCAAGTTTCGGGAGGCTTGTTCGGATCTAATCCTGCTTCTTTGAAGGCATCTTTGTTATAGAACAGCAGTCGTGTGTCTGTATTGAATGGAATCCCGTAGGAATCGCCTTCATACAATGTTGCGTCCCATAGATTCTCATAGAATCTGCCGGAAATATCGTCTTCTTCTAAATAAGGTGCCAAGTTCTCAGCTTGTCCTTCCTGTCCGCGAAGAGCAGTGGCATTGATGTCATTGATGACAACATCCGGTGGATTATTTGCCGCGATGGCAGCTAATTCCTTTGTCCAGATATCGCCGAATGGTATGTATGTATGTTCTACTACGATTTCGTCTTGCGAGTTATTAAAGTCCTCAATGATTTTGTCTATTACAGGACGGCGGATCTCGGAGCCCCAGAATGTCCAGAAATCTATTTTTACTTTACCGTCTTCGGTCTTTCCTTCTGAAGCTGCAGTTCCTTCTGAGCCGCCGGTAAATCCAGCACAACCCGTCAGGAAGAGGAGTAATGCCAGTGCCAGCAAACTGAATCGTTTCAGCATGTTTAATTCCCTCCAGTTGATTTATGAAAACGTTTTTCTTTACCCATCGTAAAATAGTTGGAAACGCTTTTATGAGAAAACGATAAATAAGACCTAGACAGAGGTAGTCTGCCTAGGTCTTATAATTTACTTCTCTTTTTGTTTGGATTGTGCTTCTTCTAATGCTTTTTGGACAGTCTGCATTAGCTTTTGCTCAAACATGGGTGTTTCGGCAGATTCCTGGATCGTTTTCTCCAGCTCCTTACGGAAATCCTGACTCTTCATGACGTTTAGCATCTGCTCTTGTACTTTTGGATCCTGCAGCAGCTGCAGCAGCTGCTTTTGAAAATCTGAATCATTCATCAAATCTTTGACGAGCTTCTTTTGCTCAGGACCAATATTTTTCGCGAAGGCTGCGACAAACTCCGGATCCTCGAAACGCTCTTTCCAGAATTTCTGTCCTTCTTCTGAGGTCCATGATTTATTGATAGCATCTTCTACCTTACTGGCATCCAAAGAGACCAGATCCTGCATTGTCTCATCAGACATTACTTCCGAGATGGCTTTTTTGCCTTCGTCTGTTTTCAATATATCGGCGACCATTTGTTTGGTCGTATCATAATCCGGCTGACTGCTTTCCGCGGCTTGCCCGCCCGTGCATGAAGTAAGCACGAATAGGGATAATAACAAGATCGGCGCTAACCGTATAAACATAATCATGTGCTCCTTCCACTGTAGTAAGTACGCTTACTTTGCGCAGAAGGTGCGGTGTTTATGCATTAATTCACTTCTTTCAATTCAGGTGTTCCGCCGGCAATCAGTTCACTGACAGTTACGTAATGATATCCTTTGTTTTTCAGCGCCGGCAGAATAGTCTCCAGGGCTTTTTCCGTTTGTTTAACGGAATCGGAAGCGTGCAGCTGAATGATATCACCATTGCTTGCTTCTTCCATGACTTCATCCACGATAAGCTGTGTTCCTGGATTACGCCAGTCCTGCGGATTGACACTATATTGAATGACTTTCAATCCGAGGGTTTCGGACAATTGGATGATTTCAGTATTGAAATCCCCGGTTGGTGCCCGGAGCAGTTCAACATCTTCATGACCGAGTTTACGGAATATTTCTTTTGCATAAGAGAGGTCTTTTCTTATTTGAGCAGGCTCTTGATCGATATAGCTTTTATATCTGTAGCCCATCATTCCCAATTCATGCTTATCCTCGACAATTCGATCAATGATTTGCGGATGACGCTCGGCCCACTCGCCACTGACGAAGAAGGTTGCTTTGACATTCTGTTCCTTCAATTCATCCAGTATAGGGATAGCTTGTGTATCTCCCCAGCTAATATTGAAGGTGAGTGCAATATTAGGCTCTTCCTTGCTCCCTTGTGTCAGTGCTGCTGGTTTTTCTTTTGAGGAAAAGACGGAAAGTGAGCTGCTCGTCTCCATCCAGATGATTAACGCTGTGAACATCGCCGCTGCTACGACAAATGCCCACCTTTTCCACTTGTTGAAACGGAATACATAAAAGTGCTGCATGCCTATCATTCCCTTCGCTGTCTCCGTAATGTAGTTCCATTCTATGCATGCCTGTCCGTGAACATGATGCTTGTCTGTTATCCGTTAATGAAAATGACAATACTTTTACAAAAAAACTGAGTCTAATTGAGGCAGTTGGGGGAAACCAATAGGAGAGAACCTCAGAAAGGGGCGTACGTAGTGAAGGCTTACCGCATGGATGCAGAAGAGGTTTTACAGGAACTGGGAACCTCACGAGATGGTATATCACAGGAAGAAGCACAGCGTAGACTGGAAGCGGATGGATACAATGAATTGAAAAGCAAAGAAAAAGATCCGGTATGGAAGCTGTTCCTTGCCACTTTTAAGGATGCCATGGTCATTGTCCTGCTCGTAGCGGCGGCTGTTCAGCTGGCATTGGGCGAAGTAGTGGAATCCATCATCATCTTCTTGGTCATCTTGCTCAATAGTGTCATCAGTGTTGTTCAGACAAAGAAAGCGGAAAGCTCATTAGAAGCGTTGCAGGAGATGTCAGCTCCATCAGCTAAAGTGGTGCGTAGCGGAGAGAGTAGGACTGTACCAGCTAAGGAACTGACTAAAGGAGATATTGTACAGCTGGATGCTGGGGATTATGTACCGGCAGACGGCAGGCTTATCAGCAGTGAAGCTTTGAAAATCAATGAAGGCATGCTGACGGGGGAATCCGAAGCGGCTGATAAGAAGACAGAGGCAATTGAAGAAGAAGCTTCTATTGGAGATCGTATCAACATGGTACATAGTGGGTCGCTTGTAGTGAACGGCCGAGGGAGCTTTATTGTAACAGCGATTGCCCAGGATACTGAAATCGGGCAGATTGCCAATATGATCGAAACGGCAGAATCCAAGCAGACGCCTTTACAGAAAAAACTGGATGAATTCAGCAAAAGACTCGGAATTGCTGTTTTAGTATTGTGTATTTTGATTTTCGCTGCTCAGGCTGCGCGCCTTTGGTTTGGAGATGCTCAGACAGACATGACACAAGGCTTTCTCAATGCCTTCACTTTTTCTGTGGCAGTAGCAGTAGCTGCAATTCCTGAAGCACTATCTTCTATTGTTACAATCGTCATGGCAGTGGGTACGACCAAGATGGCCAAGCAGCAGGCAATCATTCGCAGGCTTCCAGCAGTAGAAACACTGGGTTCCACTCGCGTGATTTGTACAGATAAGACGGGAACACTGACACAAAACAAAATGACTGTGACGGATACATTCCTTCCTGGGAAAAGCGAAGGGATATCTGAAGATGAGTCAGTACGGAGCAGAGCAGAGAAGTTGCTTCTGTATATCGCAGTTCTTTGTAACGACTCTAGTGTAAGTGAAGAAGGCGCGGAAATCGGAGATCCAACTGAAACGGCGCTGATCCACTTTGGAAAGAAGATGGGGCTGGATCCAGCTAGTCTGCGAAAAGAGAAGGAGCGGGAAATGGAGCTGCCTTTTGACTCGGATCGAAAAATGATGTCTACTGTCTACCAATTGGATGGGCACAGGCTGATGCTGACTAAGGGCGGACCAGATGTTATGTTTGAAAGATGCACGCACATCCTGATTGATGGAGAAGAACAATCATTGGATGAAATGCGTCTTAAGGAAGTAATGGAACAGAACGAAAAATTCTCCGATAATGCGCTCCGTGTACTGGCTTATGGTTATAAGAAGATACCCGATGATAAGCGTTCATTGAAGGTGCAAGATGAACAAGATCTTGTACTAGTCGGTCTCACAGCGATGATCGACCCTCCGCGCGAAGCTGTACCGGCGTCTATTGCAGAAGCAAGAAGTGCTGGTATTCGCAGTATCATGATTACGGGTGATCATAAAACAACTGCTCAGGCAATTGGAAAAGAAATCGGATTGATGGAAGAAGGGGATCTTGCACTGACAGGCAAGGAACTGGATGCACTCTCTGATGCAGAACTGGATGAGAAGCTTGGCCGGATTTCTGTCTATGCCCGCGTATCACCGGAAAACAAAATCAGGATTGTCCGGGCGTGGCAGAACAAAGGATCCATTACTGCTATGACCGGAGATGGTGTGAACGATGCACCTGCACTGAAGCAAGCGGATATAGGAATAGCCATGGGGAGCGGAACAGATGTAGCAAAGGATTCATCCGCTATGGTGCTGGCGGATGATAACTTTGTCTCTATCGTCAACGCTGTCGGAGTAGGACGCACGGTGTTTGATAATATCAAAAAGGCGATAGGCTATCTGTTTGCTGGAAATCTTGGTGCGATTATCGCGATTCTCTTCGCGGTCTTTCTGAATATGCCGAATCCATTCACGGCACTGCAGTTGCTGTTTATCAACTTAATCAATGACTCCCTGCCGGCGCTTGCTCTTGGTATGGAGAAGGAAGAGCCGGATGTCATGAAACGAAAACCTCGTGATATAAACGAAGGCATATTCTCTGGCGGGACGCTTCAAAGTGTAATCGTCAGAGGGGTGCTGATAGGAGCAGCAGTGATTGTTTCCTTCTATATTGGACTACGGCATTCTGATGAAATGGGAATAGCAATGGCCTTCACGACACTTATACTGGCCAGGACGCTCCAAACGTTTTCTGCAAGATCCAATACACAGACCATTTTCAAAGCGGGCTTCCTTACAAATAAGTATGTACTCGGTGCAGTAGCTATTTGTTTTCTGCTTTATGGCATCACAGTATTGCCGGGAGTACGCAGTATCTTCTCTATTCCGGAGGCATTCGGATGGAGAGACTGGTCCATCGCAACAGGGCTTGCTCTTGCGGCTGTCATCTTGATGGAGATCATCAAAGCTATACGCAATAGAAGATAATAAAGAGAAAAGCTCCGTTCAAAACGGGGCTTTTCTTTATGTTAAAATAGAATAATGAGTGCTCTGGATGGGCTGCCAGTCTGTTAACTGAGATGCTCCATAGAAGGGCCTCTCGGCAGCTTTTGAATTTTAATAGAAAAAAGATGTTGACGTATATTGAAATAGGTCGTATACTGTTAAATGGCGCTAAGATAAGACGAAAAAACACGCCAAACAGATTATCAAGTTTTTTAAAAAAGGTTGTTGACAGAAACAACCGAGACATGATAAGATGTTCTAGTCGCCGAAACAAGCGACAACAACTTGATTCTTGAAAACTGAACAAAACAACCAATTACGAACTAAACGACATGATCGTAAGATCAACGTCAGCTCTAACGAGCAATGCATCAAAACTTTCATGGAGAGTTTGATCTTGGCTCAGGACGAACGCTGGCGGCGTGCCTAATACATGCAAGTCGAGCGCAGGAAACCAGTTGACCCCTTCGGGGTGATTCTGGCGGAATGAGCGGCGGACGGGTGAGTAACACGTGGGCAACCTGCCTGTAAGACTGGGATAACTTCGGGAAACCGGAGCTAATACCGGATAGTATTTCCTTTCTCCTGATTGGAAATGGAAAGACGGTTTCGGCTGTCACTTACAGATGGGCCCGCGGTGCATTAGCTAGTTGGCGGGGTAATGGCCCACCAAGGCGACGATGCATAGCCGACCTGAGAGGGTGATCGGCCACACTGGGACTGAGACACGGCCCAGACTCCTACGGGAGGCAGCAGTAGGGAATCTTCCGCAATGGACGAAAGTCTGACGGAGCAACGCCGCGTGAGCGATGAAGGCCTTCGGGTCGTAAAGCTCTGTTGTTAGGGAAGAACAAGTACGAGAGTAACTGCTCGTACCTTGACGGTACCTAACCAGAAAGCCCCGGCTAACTACGTGCCAGCAGCCGCGGTAATACGTAGGGGGCAAGCGTTGTCCGGAATTATTGGGCGTAAAGGGCTCGTAGGCGGTTTCTTAAGTCTGATGTGAAAGCCCACAGCTCAACTGTGGAGGGTCATTGGAAACTGGGGAACTTGAGTGCAGAAGAGGAGAGTGGAATTCCACGTGTAGCGGTGAAATGCGTAGATATGTGGAGGAACACCAGTGGCGAAGGCGACTCTCTGGTCTGTAACTGACGCTGAGGAGCGAAAGCGTGGGGAGCAAACAGGATTAGATACCCTGGTAGTCCACGCCGTAAACGATGAGTGCTAGGTGTTAGGGGGTTTCCGCCCCTTAGTGCTGAAGTTAACGCATTAAGCACTCCGCCTGGGGAGTACGGCCGCAAGGCTGAAACTCAAAAGAATTGACGGGGGCCCGCACAAGCGGTGGAGCATGTGGTTTAATTCGAAGCAACGCGAAGAACCTTACCAGGTCTTGACATCCGCTGACAACTCTGGAGACAGAGCGTTCCCTTCGGGGACAGCGTGACAGGTGGTGCATGGTTGTCGTCAGCTCGTGTCGTGAGATGTTGGGTTAAGTCCCGCAACGAGCGCAACCCTTGATTCTAGTTGCCAGCATTCAGTTGGGCACTCTAGAGTGACTGCCGGTGACAAACCGGAGGAAGGTGGGGATGACGTCAAATCATCATGCCCCTTATGACCTGGGCTACACACGTGCTACAATGGATGGTACAAAGGGCAGCGAAGCCGCGAGGCTAAGCGAATCCCATAAAACCATTCTCAGTTCGGATTGCAGGCTGCAACTCGCCTGCATGAAGCCGGAATCGCTAGTAATCGCGGATCAGCATGCCGCGGTGAATACGTTCCCGGGCCTTGTACACACCGCCCGTCACACCACGAGAGTTGGTAACACCCGAAGTCGGTGAGGTAACCTTTTGGAGCCAGCCGCCGAAGGTGGGATCAATGATTGGGGTGAAGTCGTAACAAGGTAGCCGTATCGGAAGGTGCGGCTGGATCACCTCCTTTCTAAGGATAATTGGAACTACTACTTCGTAGTAGACATCGTAATTGGTTGTTTGTTCAGTTTTGAAGGATCAAGCTGTAAAATGCATATCCTTTAGATGGGCCTATAGCTCAGCTGGTTAGAGCGCACGCCTGATAAGCGTGAGGTCGGTGGTTCGAGTCCACTTAGGCCCACCATCTATATTTTTAATGGGGCCTTAGCTCAGCTGGGAGAGCGCCTGCCTTGCACGCAGGAGGTCAGCGGTTCGATCCCGCTAGGCTCCACCATTTTTTATGTGAACCTTGAAAACTAGATAAGAAACAACATGCCAGAACATCAAACTTTAAAGCCGACAATTTATTGTCGCGATTTATAGATTTATCATGCGTTATTAGTTAAGTGAAGAAGGGCGCACGGTGGATGCCTTGGCACTAGGAGCCGATGAAGGACGGGACTAACACCGATATGCTTCGGGGAGCTGTAAGTAAGCTTTGATCCGAAGATTTCCGAATGGGGGAACCCGCTATCCGTTATTGGATAGTACGTATCACTGAATACATAGGTGATACGAGGCAGACCCGGGGAACTGAAACATCTCATTACCCGGAGGAAGAGAAAGCAAATGCGATTTCCTGAGTAGCGGCGAGCGAAACGGAATTAGCCCAAACCAGAAGGCTTGCCTTCTGGGGTTGTAGGACACTCCTTTGGAGTTACAAAGAAACCATATAGACGAAGCGGCTTGGAATGGCCCGCCATAGAAGGTAAGAGCCCTGTACTTGAAATGTGGTTTCCTCCGGAGTGTATCCTGAGTACGGCGGAACACGTGAAATTCCGTCGGAATCCGGGAGGACCATCTCCCAAGGCTAAATACTCCCTAGTGACCGATAGTGAACCAGTACCGTGAGGGAAAGGTGAAAAGCACCCCGGAAGGGGAGTGAAATAGATCCTGAAACCGTGTGCCTACAAGTAGTCGAAGCCCGTTAATGGGTGACGGCGTACCTTTTGTAGAATGGACCGGCGAGTTACGATCCCCTGCAAGGTTAAGTTGTATAGACGGAGCCGCAGCGAAAGCGAGTCTGAATAGGGCGATATAGTAGGTGGTCGTAGACCCGAAACCGTGTGATCTACCCATGTCCAGGGTGAAGGTCAGGTAACACTGACTGGAGGCCCGAACCCACGCACGTTGAAAAGTGCGGGGATGAGGTGTGGGTAGGGGTGAAATGCCAATCGAACACGGAGATAGCTGGTTCTCTCCGAAATAGCTTTAGGGCTAGCCTCAAAGGATGATGGTTGGAGGTAGAGCACTGATTGGACTAGGGGCCCTCATCGGGTTACCGAATTCAGTCAAACTCCGAATGCTAATCAATCTACTTTGGGAGTCAGACTATGGGTGATAAGGTTCATGGTCGAAAGGGAAACAGCCCAGACCGCCAGCTAAGGTCCCAAAGTGTGTGTTAAGTGGAAAAGGATGTGGCGTTGCTTAGACAACCAGGATGTTGGCTTAGAAGCAGCCATCATTGAAAGAGTGCGTAATAGCTCACTGGTCGAGTGACGCTGCGCCGAAAATATACCGGGGCTAAACACACCACCGAAGCTGCGGATTGACATCTACGATGTCAGTGGTAGGAGAGCGTTCTAAGGGCAGTGAAGGTCGATCGTGAGGACGGCTGGAGCGCTTAGAAGTGAGAATGCCGGTATGAGTAGCGAAAAAAGAGTGAGAATCTCTTTCATCGAAAGCCCAAGGTTTCCTGAGGAAGGCTCGTCCGCTCAGGGTTAGTCGGGGCCTAAGCCGAGGCCGAAAGGCGTAGGCGATGGACAACAGGTTGATATTCCTGTACCACCTAAATCCGCTTGAACGATGGGGGGACGCAGGAGGATAGGGAAAGCGCGCTGCTGGTTATGCGCGTCCAAGCCGTGAGGAAGTTGAGCAGGCAAATCCACTCAACATTAATTCCAGGCGGTTATGGGGAGGGAAATTTAGTACCGAAGTTCCTGATTTCACACTGCCAAGAAAAGCCTCTAGTGAGGAAATAGGTGCCCGTACCGCAAACCGACACAGGTAGGCACGGTGAGTAACCGAAGATGATCGGGAGAACTCTCGTTAAGGAACTCGGCAAAATGACCCCGTAACTTCGGGAGAAGGGGTGCTTCTTTTAAGGAGAAGCCGCAGTGAAAAGGCCCAAGCGACTGTTTAGCAAAAACACAGGTCTCTGCAAAGCCGTAAGGCGAAGTATAGGGGCTGACACCTGCCCGGTGCTGGAAGGTTAAGGGGAATGGTTAGGGACTTCGTCCCGAAGCTGTGAACCGAAGCCCCAGTAAACGGCGGCCGTAACTATAACGGTCCTAAGGTAGCGAAATTCCTTGTCGGGTAAGTTCCGACCCGCACGAAAGGTGCAACGACTTGGGCACTGTCTCAACGAGAGACCCGGTGAAATTATACTATGCGTGAAGATGCGCATTACCCGCGACAGGACGGAAAGACCCCGTGGAGCTTTACTGTAGCCTGATATGGAATGTTGGTACAGCTTGTACAGGATAGGTGGGAGCCTTAGAAGCCGGAGCGCCAGCTTCGGTGGAGGCATCCGTGGGATACCACCCTGGCTGTATTGACATTCTAACCCAGAACCGTTATCCGGTTCGGAGACAGTGTCAGGTGGGCAGTTTGACTGGGGCGGTCGCCTCCCAAAGAGTAACGGAGGCGCCCAAAGGTTCCCTCAGAATGGTTGGAAATCATTCGTAGCGTGCAAAGGCAGAAGGGAGCTTGACTGCGAGACCTACAAGTCGAGCAGGGACGAAAGTCGGGCTTAGTGATCCGGCGGTGCCGTATGGAAGGGCCGTCGCTCAACGGATAAAAGCTACCCCGGGGATAACAGGCTTATCTCCCCCAAGAGTCCACATCGACGGGGAGGTTTGGCACCTCGATGTCGGCTCATCGCATCCTGGGGCTGTAGTCGGTCCCAAGGGTTGGGCTGTTCGCCCATTAAAGCGGTACGCGAGCTGGGTTCAGAACGTCGTGAGACAGTTCGGTCCCTATCCGTCGTGGGCGTTAGAAGTTTGAGAGGAGCTGTCCTTAGTACGAGAGGACCGGGATGGACGCACCGCTGGTGCACCAGTTGTTCCGCCAGGAGCATAGCTGGGTAGCTACGTGCGGAAGGGATAAGTGCTGAAAGCATCTAAGCATGAAGCCCCCCTCAAGATGAGACTTCTCATCATTTTAAATGAGTAAGATCCCTCAGAGACGATGAGGTAGATAGGTTCGAGGTGGAAGCGTGGTGACACGTGCAGCTGACGAATACTAATCGATCGAGGACTTAACTAACATTAAGTCAACGCCAAAGTCCAAGCACTCCGGTGCTTGGCCGTATGAAATGTCTGGCAGGACATGTTTCTTATCTAGTTTTGAGGGTTCATTTCCAATTGAATTCTTGCATAGTCTGGTGGTAATAGCGAAGAGGTCACACCTGTTCCCATGCCGAACACAGCAGTTAAGCTCTTCAGCGCCGATGGTAGTTGGGTTCGCCCTGCGAGAGTAGGACGCTGCCAGGCAAGGATGAAAGATTCCTTACACCGTTTATACGGATGAGGAATCTTTTGTTTTCTTAGGGTATTGCATTATGCCCTTAATCATGATATATTATTCAAGTCGCTTCGGAACGGAGCTGATGAAAATAAAAAACATGTTGACAACATAAGTTAAAACATGATATGATGTTCTAGTTGCCAAATGAGCGGCAGAACGAAATTGATCTTTGAAAACTGAACAAAACAACCAATTACGAACTAAACGACATGATCGCAAGATCAACGTCAGCTCTAACGAGCAATGCATCAAAACTTTCATGGAGAGTTTGATCTTGGCTCAGGACGAACGCTGGCGGCGTGCCTAATACATGCAAGTCGAGCGCAGGAAACCAGTTGACCCCTTCGGGGTGATTCTGGTGGAATGAGCGGCGGACGGGTGAGTAACACGTGGGCAACCTGCCTGTAAGACTGGGATAACTTCGGGAAACCGGAGCTAATACCGGATAGTATTTCCTTTCTCCTGATTGGAAATGGAAAGACGGTTTCGGCTGTCACTTACAGATGGGCCCGCGGTGCATTAGCTAGTTGGCGGGGTAATGGCCCACCAAGGCGACGATGCATAGCCGACCTGAGAGGGTGATCGGCCACACTGGGACTGAGACACGGCCCAGACTCCTACGGGAGGCAGCAGTAGGGAATCTTCCGCAATGGACGAAAGTCTGACGGAGCAACGCCGCGTGAGCGATGAAGGCCTTCGGGTCGTAAAGCTCTGTTGTTAGGGAAGAACAAGTACGAGAGTAACTGCTCGTACCTTGACGGTACCTAACCAGAAAGCCCCGGCTAACTACGTGCCAGCAGCCGCGGTAATACGTAGGGGGCAAGCGTTGTCCGGAATTATTGGGCGTAAAGGGCTCGTAGGCGGTTTCTTAAGTCTGATGTGAAAGCCCACAGCTCAACTGTGGAGGGTCATTGGAAACTGGGGAACTTGAGTGCAGAAGAGGAGAGTGGAATTCCACGTGTAGCGGTGAAATGCGTAGATATGTGGAGGAACACCAGTGGCGAAGGCGACTCTCTGGTCTGTAACTGACGCTGAGGAGCGAAAGCGTGGGGAGCAAACAGGATTAGATACCCTGGTAGTCCACGCCGTAAACGATGAGTGCTAGGTGTTAGGGGGTTTCCGCCCCTTAGTGCTGAAGTTAACGCATTAAGCACTCCGCCTGGGGAGTACGGCCGCAAGGCTGAAACTCAAAAGAATTGACGGGGGCCCGCACAAGCGGTGGAGCATGTGGTTTAATTCGAAGCAACGCGAAGAACCTTACCAGGTCTTGACATCCGCTGACAACTCTGGAGACAGAGCGTTCCCTTCGGGGACAGCGTGACAGGTGGTGCATGGTTGTCGTCAGCTCGTGTCGTGAGATGTTGGGTTAAGTCCCGCAACGAGCGCAACCCTTGATTCTAGTTGCCAGCATTCAGTTGGGCACTCTAGAGTGACTGCCGGTGACAAACCGGAGGAAGGTGGGGATGACGTCAAATCATCATGCCCCTTATGACCTGGGCTACACACGTGCTACAATGGATGGTACAAAGGGCAGCGAAGCCGCGAGGCTAAGCGAATCCCATAAAACCATTCTCAGTTCGGATTGCAGGCTGCAACTCGCCTGCATGAAGCCGGAATCGCTAGTAATCGCGGATCAGCATGCCGCGGTGAATACGTTCCCGGGCCTTGTACACACCGCCCGTCACACCACGAGAGTTGGTAACACCCGAAGTCGGTGAGGTAACCTTTTGGAGCCAGCCGCCGAAGGTGGGATCAATGATTGGGGTGAAGTCGTAACAAGGTAGCCGTATCGGAAGGTGCGGCTGGATCACCTCCTTTCTAAGGATAATTGGAACTACTACTTCGTAGTAGACATCGTAATTGGTTGTTTGTTCAGTTTTGAGAGATCAATCTCTCTTGTGAACCTTGAAAACTAGATAAGAAACAACATGCCAGAACATCAAACTTTAAAGCCGACAATTTATTGTCGCGATTTATAGATTTATCATGCGTTATTAGTTAAGTGAAGAAGGGCGCACGGTGGATGCCTTGGCACTAGGAGCCGATGAAGGACGGGACTAACACCGATATGCTTCGGGGAGCTGTAAGTAAGCTTTGATCCGAAGATTTCCGAATGGGGGAACCCGCTATCCGTTATTGGATAGTACGTATCACTGAATACATAGGTGATACGAGGCAGACCCGGGGAACTGAAACATCTCATTACCCGGAGGAAGAGAAAGCAAATGCGATTTCCTGAGTAGCGGCGAGCGAAACGGAATTAGCCCAAACCAGAAGGCTTGCCTTCTGGGGTTGTAGGACACTCCTTTGGAGTTACAAAGAAACCATATAGACGAAGCGGCTTGGAATGGCCCGCCATAGAAGGTAAGAGCCCTGTATTTGAAATGTGGTTTCCTCCGGAGTGTATCCTGAGTACGGCGGAACACGTGAAATTCCGTCGGAATCCGGGAGGACCATCTCCCAAGGCTAAATACTCCCTAGTGACCGATAGTGAACCAGTACCGTGAGGGAAAGGTGAAAAGCACCCCGGAAGGGGAGTGAAATAGATCCTGAAACCGTGTGCCTACAAGTAGTCGAAGCCCGTTAATGGGTGACGGCGTACCTTTTGTAGAATGGACCGGCGAGTTACGATCCCCTGCAAGGTTAAGTTGTATAGACGGAGCCGCAGCGAAAGCGAGTCTGAATAGGGCGATATAGTAGGTGGTCGTAGACCCGAAACCGTGTGATCTACCCATGTCCAGGGTGAAGGTCAGGTAACACTGACTGGAGGCCCGAACCCACGCACGTTGAAAAGTGCGGGGATGAGGTGTGGGTAGGGGTGAAATGCCAATCGAACACGGAGATAGCTGGTTCTCTCCGAAATAGCTTTAGGGCTAGCCTCAAAGGATGATGGTTGGAGGTAGAGCACTGATTGGACTAGGGGCCCTCATCGGGTTACCGAATTCAGTCAAACTCCGAATGCCAATCAATCTACTTTGGGAGTCAGACTATGGGTGATAAGGTTCATGGTCGAAAGGGAAACAGCCCAGACCGCCAGCTAAGGTCCCAAAGTGTGTGTTAAGTGGAAAAGGATGTGGCGTTGCTTAGACAACCAGGATGTTGGCTTAGAAGCAGCCATCATTGAAAGAGTGCGTAATAGCTCACTGGTCGAGTGACGCTGCGCCGAAAATATACCGGGGCTAAACACACCACCGAAGCTGCGGATTGACATCTACGATGTCAGTGGTAGGAGAGCGTTCTAAGGGCAGTGAAGGTCGATCGTGAGGACGGCTGGAGCGCTTAGAAGTGAGAATGCCGGTATGAGTAGCGAAAAAAGAGTGAGAATCTCTTTCATCGAAAGCCCAAGGTTTCCTGAGGAAGGCTCGTCCGCTCAGGGTTAGTCGGGGCCTAAGCCGAGGCCGAAAGGCGTAGGCGATGGACAACAGGTTGATATTCCTGTACCACCTAAATCCGCTTGAACGATGGGGGGACGCAGGAGGATAGGGAAAGCGCGCTGCTGGTTATGCGCGTCCAAGCCGTGAGGAAGTTGAGCAGGCAAATCCACTCAACACTATTCCAGGCGGTTATGGGGAGGGAAATTTAGTACCGAAGTTCCTGATTTCACACTGCCAAGAAAAGCCTCTAGTGAGGAAATAGGTGCCCGTACCGCAAACCGACACAGGTAGGCACGGTGAGTAACCGAAGATGATCGGGAGAACTCTCGTTAAGGAACTCGGCAAAATGACCCCGTAACTTCGGGAGAAGGGGTGCTTCTTTTAAGGAGAAGCCGCAGTGAAAAGGCCCAAGCGACTGTTTAGCAAAAACACAGGTCTCTGCAAAGCCGTAAGGCGAAGTATAGGGGCTGACACCTGCCCGGTGCTGGAAGGTTAAGGGGAATGGTTAGGGACTTCGTCCCGAAGCTGTGAACCGAAGCCCCAGTAAACGGCGGCCGTAACTATAACGGTCCTAAGGTAGCGAAATTCCTTGTCGGGTAAGTTCCGACCCGCACGAAAGGTGCAACGACTTGGGCACTGTCTCAACGAGAGACCCGGTGAAATTATACTATGCGTGAAGATGCGCATTACCCGCGACAGGACGGAAAGACCCCGTGGAGCTTTACTGTAGCCTGATATGGAATGTTGGTACAGCTTGTACAGGATAGGTGGGAGCCTTAGAAGCCGGAGCGCCAGCTTCGGTGGAGGCATCCGTGGGATACCACCCTGGCTGTATTGACATTCTAACCCAGAACCGTTATCCGGTTCGGAGACAGTGTCAGGTGGGCAGTTTGACTGGGGCGGTCGCCTCCCAAAGAGTAACGGAGGCGCCCAAAGGTTCCCTCAGAATGGTTGGAAATCATTCGTAGCGTGCAAAGGCAGAAGGGAGCTTGACTGCGAGACCTACAAGTCGAGCAGGGACGAAAGTCGGGCTTAGTGATCCGGCGGTGCCGTATGGAAGGGCCGTCGCTCAACGGATAAAAGCTACCCCGGGGATAACAGGCTTATCTCCCCCAAGAGTCCACATCGACGGGGAGGTTTGGCACCTCGATGTCGGCTCATCGCATCCTGGGGCTGTAGTCGGTCCCAAGGGTTGGGCTGTTCGCCCATTAAAGCGGTACGCGAGCTGGGTTCAGAACGTCGTGAGACAGTTCGGTCCCTATCCGTCGTGGGCGTTAGAAGTTTGAGAGGAGCTGTCCTTAGTACGAGAGGACCGGGATGGACGCACCGCTGGTGCACCAGTTGTTCCGCCAGGAGCATAGCTGGGTAGCTACGTGCGGAAGGGATAAGTGCTGAAAGCATCTAAGCATGAAGCCCCCCTCAAGATGAGACTTCTCATCATTTTAAATGAGTAAGATCCCTCAGAGACGATGAGGTAGATAGGTTCGAGGTGGAAGCGTGGTGACACGTGCAGCTGACGAATACTAATCGATCGAGGACTTAACTAACATTAAGTCAACGCCAAAGTCCAAGCACTCCGGTGCTTGGCCGCATGAAATGTCTGGCAGGACATGTTTCTTATCTAGTTTTGAGGGTTCATTCAATTGAATTCTTGAATTGTCTGGTGGTAATAGCGAAGAGGTCACACCTGTTCCCATGCCGAACACAGCAGTTAAGCTCTTCAGCGCCGATGGTAGTTGGGTTCGCCCTGCGAGAGTAGGACGCTGCCAGGCAAGGTAAAGGACTCCAACACTGCTATGTGCAGATTAAGGAGTCTTTTATTTTCGAAGCTGTGTCGAGTTAGATCGATTGCTTCGCCAAAAAACATGTTGACAACGTAAGTTGAAACATGATATGATGTTCTAGTCGCCAAATGAGTGACGGAACGAAATTGATCTTTGAAAACTGAACAAAACAACCAATTACGAACTAAACGACATGATCGCAAGATCAACGTCAGCTCTAACGAGCAATGCATCAAAACTTTCATGGAGAGTTTGATCTTGGCTCAGGACGAACGCTGGCGGCGTGCCTAATACATGCAAGTCGAGCGCAGGAAACCAGTTGACCCCTTCGGGGTGATTCTGGCGGAATGAGCGGCGGACGGGTGAGTAACACGTGGGCAACCTGCCTGTAAGACTGGGATAACTTCGGGAAACCGGAGCTAATACCGGATAGTATTTCCTTTCTCCTGATTGGAAATGGAAAGACGGTTTCGGCTGTCACTTACAGATGGGCCCGCGGTGCATTAGCTAGTTGGCGGGGTAATGGCCCACCAAGGCGACGATGCATAGCCGACCTGAGAGGGTGATCGGCCACACTGGGACTGAGACACGGCCCAGACTCCTACGGGAGGCAGCAGTAGGGAATCTTCCGCAATGGACGAAAGTCTGACGGAGCAACGCCGCGTGAGCGATGAAGGCCTTCGGGTCGTAAAGCTCTGTTGTTAGGGAAGAACAAGTACGAGAGTAACTGCTCGTACCTTGACGGTACCTAACCAGAAAGCCCCGGCTAACTACGTGCCAGCAGCCGCGGTAATACGTAGGGGGCAAGCGTTGTCCGGAATTATTGGGCGTAAAGGGCTCGTAGGCGGTTTCTTAAGTCTGATGTGAAAGCCCACAGCTCAACTGTGGAGGGTCATTGGAAACTGGGGAACTTGAGTGCAGAAGAGGAGAGTGGAATTCCACGTGTAGCGGTGAAATGCGTAGATATGTGGAGGAACACCAGTGGCGAAGGCGACTCTCTGGTCTGTAACTGACGCTGAGGAGCGAAAGCGTGGGGAGCAAACAGGATTAGATACCCTGGTAGTCCACGCCGTAAACGATGAGTGCTAGGTGTTAGGGGGTTTCCGCCCCTTAGTGCTGAAGTTAACGCATTAAGCACTCCGCCTGGGGAGTACGGCCGCAAGGCTGAAACTCAAAAGAATTGACGGGGGCCCGCACAAGCGGTGGAGCATGTGGTTTAATTCGAAGCAACGCGAAGAACCTTACCAGGTCTTGACATCCGCTGACAACTCTGGAGACAGAGCGTTCCCTTCGGGGACAGCGTGACAGGTGGTGCATGGTTGTCGTCAGCTCGTGTCGTGAGATGTTGGGTTAAGTCCCGCAACGAGCGCAACCCTTGATTCTAGTTGCCAGCATTCAGTTGGGCACTCTAGAGTGACTGCCGGTGACAAACCGGAGGAAGGTGGGGATGACGTCAAATCATCATGCCCCTTATGACCTGGGCTACACACGTGCTACAATGGATGGTACAAAGGGCAGCAAAGCCGCGAGGCTAAGCGAATCCCATAAAACCATTCTCAGTTCGGATTGCAGGCTGCAACTCGCCTGCATGAAGCCGGAATCGCTAGTAATCGCGGATCAGCATGCCGCGGTGAATACGTTCCCGGGCCTTGTACACACCGCCCGTCACACCACGAGAGTTGGTAACACCCGAAGTCGGTGAGGTAACCTTTTGGAGCCAGCCGCCGAAGGTGGGATCAATGATTGGGGTGAAGTCGTAACAAGGTAGCCGTATCGGAAGGTGCGGCTGGATCACCTCCTTTCTAAGGATAATTGGAACTACTACTTCGTAGTAGACATCGTAATTGGTTGTTTGTTCAGTTTTGAGAGATCAATCTCTCTTGTGAACCTTGAAAACTAGATAAGAAACAACATGCCAGAACATCAAACTTTAAAGCCGACAATTTATTGTCGCGATTTATAGATTTATCATGCGTTATTAGTTAAGTGAAGAAGGGCGCACGGTGGATGCCTTGGCACTAGGAGCCGATGAAGGACGGGACTAACACCGATATGCTTCGGGGAGCTGTAAGTAAGCTTTGATCCGAAGATTTCCGAATGGGGGAACCCGCTATCCGTTATTGGATAGTACGTATCACTGAATACATAGGTGATACGAGGCAGACCCGGGGAACTGAAACATCTCATTACCCGGAGGAAGAGAAAGCAAATGCGATTTCCTGAGTAGCGGCGAGCGAAACGGAATTAGCCCAAACCAGAAGGCTTGCCTTCTGGGGTTGTAGGACACTCCTTTGGAGTTACAAAGAAACCATATAGACGAAGCGGCTTGGAATGGCCCGCCATAGAAGGTAAGAGCCCTGTATTTGAAATGTGGTTTCCTCCGGAGTGTATCCTGAGTACGGCGGAACACGTGAAATTCCGTCGGAATCCGGGAGGACCATCTCCCAAGGCTAAATACTCCCTAGTGACCGATAGTGAACCAGTACCGTGAGGGAAAGGTGAAAAGCACCCCGGAAGGGGAGTGAAATAGATCCTGAAACCGTGTGCCTACAAGTAGTCGAAGCCCGTTAATGGGTGACGGCGTACCTTTTGTAGAATGGACCGGCGAGTTACGATCCCCTGCAAGGTTAAGTTGTATAGACGGAGCCGCAGCGAAAGCGAGTCTGAATAGGGCGATATAGTAGGTGGTCGTAGACCCGAAACCGTGTGATCTACCCATGTCCAGGGTGAAGGTCAGGTAACACTGACTGGAGGCCCGAACCCACGCACGTTGAAAAGTGCGGGGATGAGGTGTGGGTAGGGGTGAAATGCCAATCGAACACGGAGATAGCTGGTTCTCTCCGAAATAGCTTTAGGGCTAGCCTCAAAGGATGATGGTTGGAGGTAGAGCACTGATTGGACTAGGGGCCCTCATCGGGTTACCGAATTCAGTCAAACTCCGAATGCCAATCAATCTACTTTGGGAGTCAGACTATGGGTGATAAGGTTCATGGTCGAAAGGGAAACAGCCCAGACCGCCAGCTAAGGTCCCAAAGTGTGTGTTAAGTGGAAAAGGATGTGGCGTTGCTTAGACAACCAGGATGTTGGCTTAGAAGCAGCCATCATTGAAAGAGTGCGTAATAGCTCACTGGTCGAGTGACGCTGCGCCGAAAATATACCGGGGCTAAACACACCACCGAAGCTGCGGATTGACATCTACGATGTCAGTGGTAGGAGAGCGTTCTAAGGGCAGTGAAGGTCGATCGTGAGGACGGCTGGAGCGCTTAGAAGTGAGAATGCCGGTATGAGTAGCGAAAAAAGAGTGAGAATCTCTTTCATCGAAAGCCCAAGGTTTCCTGAGGAAGGCTCGTCCGCTCAGGGTTAGTCGGGGCCTAAGCCGAGGCCGAAAGGCGTAGGCGATGGACAACAGGTTGATATTCCTGTACCACCTAAATCCGCTTGAACGATGGGGGGACGCAGGAGGATAGGGAAAGCGCGCTGCTGGTTATGCGCGTCCAAGCCGTGAGGAAGTTGAGCAGGCAAATCCACTCAACACTATTCCAGGCGGTTATGGGGAGGGAAATTTAGTACCGAAGTTCCTGATTTCACACTGCCAAGAAAAGCCTCTAGTGAGGAAATAGGTGCCCGTACCGCAAACCGACACAGGTAGGCACGGTGAGTAACCGAAGATGATCGGGAGAACTCTCGTTAAGGAACTCGGCAAAATGACCCCGTAACTTCGGGAGAAGGGGTGCTTCTTTTAAGGAGAAGCCGCAGTGAAAAGGCCCAAGCGACTGTTTAGCAAAAACACAGGTCTCTGCAAAGCCGTAAGGCGAAGTATAGGGGCTGACACCTGCCCGGTGCTGGAAGGTTAAGGGGAATGGTTAGGGACTTCGTCCCGAAGCTGTGAACCGAAGCCCCAGTAAACGGCGGCCGTAACTATAACGGTCCTAAGGTAGCGAAATTCCTTGTCGGGTAAGTTCCGACCCGCACGAAAGGTGCAACGACTTGGGCACTGTCTCAACGAGAGACCCGGTGAAATTATACTATGCGTGAAGATGCGCATTACCCGCGACAGGACGGAAAGACCCCGTGGAGCTTTACTGTAGCCTGATATGGAATGTTGGTACAGCTTGTACAGGATAGGTGGGAGCCTTAGAAGCCGGAGCGCCAGCTTCGGTGGAGGCATCCGTGGGATACCACCCTGGCTGTATTGACATTCTAACCCAGAACCGTTATCCGGTTCGGAGACAGTGTCAGGTGGGCAGTTTGACTGGGGCGGTCGCCTCCCAAAGAGTAACGGAGGCGCCCAAAGGTTCCCTCAGAATGGTTGGAAATCATTCGTAGCGTGCAAAGGCAGAAGGGAGCTTGACTGCGAGACCTACAAGTCGAGCAGGGACGAAAGTC
This sequence comes from Terribacillus aidingensis, assembly GCF_040703035.1. NCBI lineage: Bacteria > Bacillati > Bacillota > Bacilli > Caryophanales > Bacillaceae > Terribacillus > Terribacillus aidingensis. The sequence continues at coordinate 96,602 of NZ_CP159996.1, forward strand.
GGGCTTAGTGATCCGGCGGTGCCGTATGGAAGGGCCGTCGCTCAACGGATAAAAGCTACCCCGGGGATAACAGGCTTATCTCCCCCAAGAGTCCACATCGACGGGGAGGTTTGGCACCTCGATGTCGGCTCATCGCATCCTGGGGCTGTAGTCGGTCCCAAGGGTTGGGCTGTTCGCCCATTAAAGCGGTACGCGAGCTGGGTTCAGAACGTCGTGAGACAGTTCGGTCCCTATCCGTCGTGGGCGTTAGAAGTTTGAGAGGAGCTGTCCTTAGTACGAGAGGACCGGGATGGACGCACCGCTGGTGCACCAGTTGTTCCGCCAGGAGCATAGCTGGGTAGCTACGTGCGGAAGGGATAAGTGCTGAAAGCATCTAAGCATGAAGCCCCCCTCAAGATGAGACTTCTCATCATTTTAAATGAGTAAGATCCCTCAGAGACGATGAGGTAGATAGGTTCGAGGTGGAAGCGTGGTGACACGTGCAGCTGACGAATACTAATCGATCGAGGACTTAACTAAAACGAAAAGCGGAGGGAACCGCTTAGAAATGCAAGTATAAGTGAGAGGCCGGAAAGGGTGGTTTTACCCTTGCAGGGCTATCGCTTAGGCTGGAGTTTCTGGTTCCTGGAGCTGGATCTGACGAGTAAGTCAACGCCAAAGTCCAAGCACTCCGGTGCTTGGCCGCATGAAATGTCTGGCAGGACATGTTTCTTATCTAGTTTTGAGGGTTCATTTCCAATTGAATTCTTGAATTGTCTGGTGGTAATAGCGAAGAGGTCACACCTGTTCCCATGCCGAACACAGTAGTTAAGCTCTTCAGCGCCGATGGTAGTTGGGTTCGCCCCGTGAGAGTAGGACACTGCCAGGCAGTTCTTTTTTGTATACATATTTAATATTGATCCACAGTAGCTCAGTGGTAGAGCTATCGGCTGTTAACCGATCGGTCGCAGGTTCGAATCCTGCCTGTGGAGCCATCGCTTCCTTAGCTCAGTCGGTAGAGCACCACCATGGTAAGGTGGGGGTCAGCGGTTCAAGTCCGCTAGGAAGCTTAGAAAAAAAGTATTAGAGTTTAATTACTCTAATACTTTTTTTGATTTTATAGATTTTTAACTATTGAGCCCTATCATACTAGAAAGGGCTTTTTCTGTAATTTATGATGATAAAGAAGGTCTTACAATCAATTCACTCACATCGATCTCTGCTGGTTGTGAAATTGCATAAAGAATGGCCTTTGCAATAGCAGAAGCAGGAAGAGCTAGTCGGCGATATTCGAGCATAGCTTCACTCGCTTGTTTATCAGTAATATGATCAGCCAGTTCAGATTCAGTTACACCCGGTGAAATTAGAGTTGCACGAATATTATTTGTTGCTTCCTGTCGCAATCCTTCCGTGATTGCACGGACCGCATATTTGGTTGCGCAATAAACTGCTGCTGTTGGGGTTACTTCGTATGCGCCTATAGAAGCGATATTAATAATATGTCCGCTATGCTGTTCCTTCATCAGAGGTAATGCAGCGCCAATACCATGGAGGACACCTCGGATATTTACATCAATCATACGATTCCATTCATCAATTTTCAGAGATTCCAATTTTGATAGTGGCATTACACCAGCATTATTTACAATAACATCAATTTTTCCGTATGACTCTATAATCTCTTCTACTGTATCCTGCATTTGATTAAAGTCTGTAACATCGAGCTGCTTATAATCGGCTATATACCCTTTTTGGCGGATTATAGATACAACTGTTTCTAATTTATCTGTTCTGCGGGCTGCAGCAATTACAACAGCACCATTTTCAGCTAACAATTCTACAGTAGCTGCCCCGATACCGCTGCTTCCTCCAGTGACAAGAATAACTTTATTCTTTATACTCATGCTTGTATCTTCCTTTCTAATTCAACTTTGATAGAAGACTCTTTACGGGACCACATTATTCTTGGTCACGATATAGGATCATTCCTGCGTGGTATAAGATCCCGTTACGAAAATCTCCATCTGCTGTGAAACCAGTATCATCTTGGTATTCAATGTGGTCACCTATAATTTGATAAGCACCTGTATAGGCGCCTTCGACATTGCCGCGAGCTTCCACATAGCGTCCTTCGGGCAGCAGTTCATGCCGGATATACCGATCTTTGGTGACCCAAAGTCCAGCATAAGAATGAGTAGTAATCTTCAAACGATATCACTCCTTTTCTGATCTACTATTAGTATCAAGGAAAGTAAGCATGGGGCGGTAGCCGGCATCTCTTTAATTCTTGCCCTATTCTCCAAGCTGATGAGCTCTACAAAGGAGGATGTATTCCATGTCATCGGAAGAACAATTGCAATTGAAAGAACGCGAGCTTACAAAGTTAGTCACAACACTTGCAACCAAGGATGGTACGAATCTTACACTTATCTCTGGTTTGGAATTTATTCGATCTGCAAAGCCGCTGGAACCTGTACATACAATGCATGAACCTGCGTTATGCATTGTTCTGCAAGGAAGAAAATTGGTATCTGTTAATGGGGAGGACTTCTTTTACCAGAAGGGTGATTACTTAGTCGTAGCAGTTGATCTGCCAGTTATCGGAGAAATATTAGAGGCAAGTGAAAAGGAACCATATCTATGTCTTCGGTTGAATTTTAATTTCATGCAGATTGCAAAAGTTTCAAAAGAGTATAAGCAGCACGCAACCAATAAAGGTATTTCCGAGAGAGGCATATATGTAGATCAGACAAATGAAGCAATTGTGGATGCATTAATCAGACTCGTGAAACTGCTCCATACTCCTGAAGATACGGAGATACTTGCACCACTTATTATCAAAGAAATCCTTTACCGTATCATGCAGGGGAAGTATGGCGACAGAGTAAAAAACCTCGCTGCAAAAGGGAGTAAGTTATCTGAAGTAGCCGCTGCTCTAAATTATTTAAAGAAGTATTTTTCTCACGAAATAAAGATAGATGAATTGGCTAAACAAGTAAACCTTAGCACGTCGGCTTTATATCATCATTTTAAACGAGTTACAACTATGACTCCTATTCAATACCAGAGAGCATTACGGCTGCAAGAAGCAAGGAGATTAATCATTGGTGAAGATATGAGAGCAGCTGATGCAGCCTTTAAAGTTGGATATGAAAGTCCCACTTATTTTAATCGGGAATACAGAAAAATGTTTGGCAAGCCACCAGGAAGAGATCGGAAAGAGAATCTAAAGTTATATAATACGTAGTACATTCAAAAACAAAAAGCCGCATACGGTAGTATGCGGCTTCTTCTTATTTCCTGTACTTCTGATAATTCTTATTCCCACCAGAGAGATTATACACCTCTTTGAATCCCATGTTTCTTAATATATTCTGCGCAGCATTGCCCGTCACACCACTGTTGCAATAGCAGAGGGTCGGCTTTTTCGGATCAAGATCATTTGCTTTCTCCCGCAGTTTTGCTAAAGGTATGTTAACTGCCTCTGGTACGTGCGATGTGTCATATTGGGTTTTAGCGCGTGTATCAATGATCTGGAAAGACTCGCCTTGTGCCAGCCGATGCTGCAGCTCTTTAGGCGTAAGCAGCTTATTATGCTTCTTGATGGCATTATCGAGTGCCATGCCAGTGTACATGACAGGATCCTTTGTCGTGCTGAATGGCGGGGCGTATGCCAAATCGAGATGGAACAGGTCCTCTGCTTTGGCTCCGAACGTCATAGCGGTGACAAATACATCAATACGCTTGTCCACGCCTTCTTCTCCGACTGCCTGAACACCGAGCAGTCTGCCGGTTGCTCGGTCAGCAATAGCTTTTATCGTAATCTCTTTGCCTCCAAGATAAGCTGCGCGAGCAGGCTTGATATTATGCAGTGTCTCGATATCATATCCCTGTGCAAGAGCCTCTTGTTCGTTCATGCCAGTCTGCCCAACAGCTAGTTCGAATACACGGACAATCCCTGTTCCGAGAATACCGCGATGAGCAGAATTGCCTCCGGTAATGACATCACCAGCTATGCGTCCCATTTTATTAGCGGTGGACCCGAGTGGGCGATAAATGGCGTTACGAGTAATAACAGAAAAGCTCTCTGCTACATCTCCGACTGCATACACATCAGGTAAGTTGGTCTGCATTTTTTCGTTAACTGCAATTGCGCCTGTTTCGCCAATGTTAACGCCAATCTTTTCAGCCAGAGCTGTATTTGGTTTGACTCCTGCAGCTAGGAAGACTATATCAGATGTAATTGTATCTCCGTTTGACGTAATGACATCTGTATCTGTAATGCGAACAGCCTCTTGCCCAAGCAGCAAATTAACACCATGTGCTTCCAATGTATCGGCCACACGGTCAGCTATATCTTTATCCAGATGCCTCATCACTTGATTGCTGCGCTGGATTATAGTTACTTCAATCCCTAAATGGGTGAGCTGTTCGGCCATTTCCAATCCAATATAACCGGCACCAATGATCGTAGCACTTCTCGGCTTCCGGGATTCGATGAATTGGTCGATGGCGCCTGCATGCTGGATCGTACGCACGTGAAAGACATGCTCCAGCTCTGTACCTTCTATAGAAGGTGTTATCGGGCTGGCGCCAGTTGCGAAAACGAGAACATCGTAAGTGTCTGTCGCTGTTTCTTCAGTCTCCAAGTTTATAATAGTCAAGGTCTTGCTATCATGATCTATATCTACTACTTCATGCCTTGTTTGAATCGAGACATTATAGCGCTTTTTGAACCAAGCTGAATCACGAGGATTCAGTGTTTCCAACTCCTCTACCTCATCGCCGATAAAATAAGGAATACCGCAAACACTGTAAGAGATATCATAATCCCTGTCATAAATGCAGATATCTGCTTCTTCATTATTACGACGTGCTTTTGCTGCGACGGAGGTACCGGCTGCGACGGATCCTATTATACGGATTTTCATATTATCTCTCCTTTAATGGATGATGGCTAACCATATATAAAGTCCTGTTAGTGTTATAAACAGTGTTGGTATAGTTAATACAATTCCAGTTTTGAAATACGCTCCCCACGATATTCTGACACCTTTCTGGGATAGGACGTGGAGCCATAGCAGCGTTGCCAGTGAGCCGATCGGCGTGATTTTAGGACCGAGATCAGAACCGATCACATTTGCATAAATAAGGGCTTCCCGCATAGCTCCCGACGTGGACGTCTGGGATATCGCGATAGCATCAATCATGACTGTCGGCATATTATTCATGACCGAAGACAGAATGGCTGCGATAAATCCCATACCTATCGTGCCGATGAACATACCTTGGTCTGCCACATACTGGATCATGTCCGCGAGTATATCCGTCAGACCAGCATTACGCAATCCGTAGACAACGACATACATCCCGATAGAGAAGAAGACGATGTTCCACGGCGCGCCTTTTACCACTGCTTTTGCTTCAACTGCTGGGCTGCGCCGTGCAATAAGCAGGAAGAAGATAGCTATTGCCCCGGCTACAAAGGAGACTGGGATATGGAAGAATTCACAGATCAAATATCCGATCACTAATAGAGCGAGTACATACCAAGATAGTTTAAACATTTTCTTGTCTTTAATAGCCGAAGACGGCTGTTTCACATAATTTACTTCATAGTTCTTCGGAATACGTTTTCGGAAAAATAAGTAGAGCACAAGGATGCTTGCCCCAAGTGAAATCAAATTCGGAATGATCATACGCGAAGCATATTCCAGGAAAGTGATGTTAAAGAAATCAGCTGATACAATGTTCACCAAGTTACTTACGATCAGCGGCAGTGATGTTGTATCGGCTATGAACCCACTTGCAATGATGAATGGAAATACGAGTGTTTCGTCAAAACGTAGTGCTCGTACCATCGCCAGCACGATCGGTGTCAGGATCAAGGCTGCACCATCATTTGCGAAAAAGGCAGATACGACAGCTCCCAACACACAGACGTAAACGAACATCTTCACGCCGTTTCCTTTTGCGGCAGCAGCCATATGTAAAGCGGCCCATTCAAAAAAACCGATGCTATCCAATATTAGTGAAATCAAAATGATGGCCACAAACGCCAAGGTGGCATTCCAGACGATGTTAGTCACTTCCCATACGTCCGTGAAATCGACCACACCTGCTAAAAGTGCAAGTATTGCACCACCACATGCCGTCCAGCCGATACTCAGATTCTTCGGCTGCCAGATGATAAGTATAAGTGTGATAAGAAAAATGATACAGGCTAAAACAGTTGTCAACATGTGAATAAAAACTCCTTACTTAACAAGTGATTGCTTCTGCTTTTTTCCGCAGCTTTACGAGCTGTTCATCATTCTCGTCTAGCTGACCGAGAATTTGCTCTACCAAAGCGTGTTGTTCACAAGTATTGTTAAAACGATAGTAGCGCCATTGTCCGCGCCTTTCTTCGTAAACAAGACCTGCTTTTTTATATTTACGCAAGTGCTGGCTGATAGCTGGCTGGCTCACTTCAAACATGCCTACCAGTTCACAGACACAGTACTCCTTTTCCATCAGTAATTTCAATAGCAGCAGACGTGTCGGATCATGAAGGATCTTTAAAGTCTCTGTAAGCTTTTCCGTTGATAAAGCAATTGATGCCGTCATCCAATTCCCTCCTTCTGAAACTAGTATATAAGCAAATTGTTATATAAGGCAATTGTTATATGATATGTTTAACATAGATAGGGAAGTGGCGTGACGTCACGTCACATTATTGGAAAGGAATGTGTCCGATGATTTTAAACAAAGGCGGTAAGTTGAGCCCAGCGTACTTTTTATCTTATATAGAGCTTGTTGCTAGCTTCAGACAATGCAGCAAAGCAGATGTGTATGACATAGTCTTTGATAGGCTATTCGACCGGGATAAAACAAAACTTGGTTCAGCTAGCTTTCAAGCATTCGAAACAGCATATGAGCAGTTCAGTAAAAAGCATGAATCCATATAAGGGTCCATGCATTTATTTTATAGAGGACGCTTATATCGATTACCTGCTCAAGTGCCCCAGTTTAAGAAAGCGGCTTTATGCGTTATAATGGTAACAGCAATCATTATTTCACACACAGTTTTAAAATAGATTGAAAGAGAGTGTTCATTAATGGGACGTAAATGGAACAATATCAAAGAGAAGAAAGCTTCGAAGGATGCCAATACCAGCCGGATTTATGCGAAGTTCGGCCGGGAGATCTATGTAGTTGCCAAACAAGGTGAGCCGGATCCAGAAGCCAACCAGGCATTGAAATTCGTCTTGGAGCGTGCGAAGACGTATAACGTACCTAAGGCAATCATCGAGCGTGCGATCGAGAAAGCTAAGGGCGGCGGCGAAGAGAACTACGACGACATGCGCTACGAAGGCTTCGGTCCGAGCGGCTCTATGATTATTGTTGATGCATTGACGAATAATGTAAACCGTACAGCACCTGAGGTTCGTGCTGCTTTCGGTAAAAACGGCGGTAACATGGGTGTCAGCGGATCTGTTGCTTACATGTTCGATGCAACGGCAGTAATCGGAGTCGAAGGCAAATCTTCTGATGAGGTATTGGAAATCTTGATGGAAGCTGACGTTGATGCACGTGACATCATCGAAGAAGACGATGCGGTCATCGTTTATGCAGAGCCGGATCATTTCCATGTTGTACAGGAAGCTCTTAAGCAAGCTGGAATCGAAGAATTCTCGGTGGCTGAGCTTACTATGCTGGCACAGAATGACATCACACTAGATGCAGATACACAGGAGCAATTCGAAAAGCTTATAGATGCGCTTGAGGATCTAGAAGATGTGCAGCAGGTTTATCATAACGTCGATTTAGGTTAAAGTGAAAAAAGCAGTGCCATTGCGGCGCTGCTTTTTTTATCTTATAGAGATAATCCTGTCCATTTCCAATAAGTAAAATAGAACAATAGGATAACAAGTACATAAATCGGCATGAGCACAAGACTTATTTGGAGTAACTTTTTAGCGTCGTATGTGCAATCACCTTCTTCGTAATAGAGAAGCAGAGCTTTTGAGCTGACAGGGAACGTTACACAGTAATTCATTCCTATTAAACTTAAAAACACGATAGTATCGAGTTCGACAGCGATAGATTGCCCAAAAAGGATTAAACTTGGTATAAAGACAATAGCACGTGTTGTATGCGAGGTGATATATAAATGACTGGTAACGGTTACGACGGAAAGCAGCAGAACAATCGTCCATTCTGAAGCTCCTGTGAATAAATGCAAGTTATGCATCACTTCTTCTTCCATCCAGCCGACAACGCCCGTATCCACTAATACTTTCCCCAGCGCTGTGGCGGCTGCCACAAATAAAAGCAAGTTCCATGAAATGGCCTTTATACCTTGTTTCCAGCTTATTACGCCATAGCCAGGCATCATAAGCAGCAATGCACCAATCATAGTGACAAATGCGATATCATACCCATGAATATTTTCAGTAATCCATCCAATGATCAAACCAACGAGTATGATAATTGTCTTTTTCTCTATCTTAGTTATAGGTGTAACCCTATACGCATTTTTAATAGGAAGGACGTCGCTGCTATCTGATGCGAAGCGCTTCGGCCATAAAGTTAATTTTAAGATATACATTGTTATTAAAGTGATAATGATTGTAAAGGGCACACCCCATATCAGCCATTGCACGAATGATATCGATTGGTCCGTTGTACTTTCTAGTAATCCAATACCAATCAAATGGGAACCAGCACCAATTAAAGTTGCTGAGGTGCTCATTAAAATGATGACTGGAGCTAAAATAGCTAAAAATTCTTTTTGCTTACTTGAAAAGTGAGTACCTAGTTGCTTGATAATTGGCATGGATAGGGCAGCCCTTCCTGAAGTGGAAGGGATAAAAAGCGCCGTTAATCCTAATGCAAGAGTAAAAGCCCGTATCAAGGAATGTTTCGACTTAGCCCGAAACAGGATAGCATGACTGAACCGCTCAGCAAGTCCTGATTCTTTAATACTCTCACCAATCACAAATGCACCGAGCATCAGCCACACAACTTCTTCACTGAATGATTGATAAAGCAGTTGAGGTTCCCCTGCATTCATAAATATGATAAAAGCGATAAGCGAAACAGCAACATATCCAGCGGGAATTTTTGTCGTGATCCAAAGTGTCATTGCGGACAAGAAAGCAAAAAGCGATACTTTTGCGGCATAATCCATATCTGTCACTATGACAAATAATAGGATAAACGCATGAATAATACCTATAAGACGTGCTTTGCCAGGGATTTCTTTATTCTGTTTGGCGAGATGCTTTTTGCTTCTTCTATACCGATTCACTTGTTCCATGAGATTGGATCCTTTCTTTCGAGGTCCTTTGGTCTGCTAATGTCACACCTATTCTGATTTGGCGCAGGATGCATTCTACACTCTCTTTTATCCATCTAGGTGCCTTCGATATAGCCTTCTCTAAGGTGACGGGGTATTGGATGATACTTACGTATGCATCGATACCTGCTTTGTAATTGTTTTCGGCTCCGCGTCCAATTGAGCCCGTAATCGCTATGACAGGTATATTGTATTTCTTTGCAATCCTTGCAACTTCACAAGGAATCTTTCCATCAGGTGTCTGGAAGTCAAGACTGCCTTCACCGGTTATAACGAGGTCCGCATCTGCTATTTTCTCTTCAATCTGAATGTAGTTTTTAATCAGGTCGAATCGGGGGTGCAGCCTCGCACCTGTGAATGCAAGAAGTCCTGCCCCGAGCCCTCCTGATGCACCGCTTCCTGGTGCATGGCGGACGACCATACCTGTAGATTCCTCAATTAATGTAGCGTAATGGTCAAGTGAAACTGAAAGGGCATCAACTTGCTCGGCTGTTGCTCCTTTTTGGGGTCCAAAAACTCTCGCCACGCCGCGGTCACCGCACAATATATTTTTCCAGTTGCAAGCAACATCAATAGAAACGTCATTCAATCTGTGGGGTAAGGCAGACGTGTCTATTGATATCGCTTTCATTAAATCCGTGACAGATCTTATAGCAATACGATTCTGCTTTTCATCCAGAAATACAACACCAAGAGCCTCAGCCATACCTGCGCCACCGTCTGATGTACCAGAATCACCGCAGCCAATAATTATTTTATTGACGTGTTTGTCTAAAGCATCAAGAATTAATTCGCCCACGCCATATGTGGTTGTTTGCAACGGATTCCTCAAGTCTTTTGGTACCAATTTCAAGCCAGCAACGGCAGCCATTTCTATCACTGCTGTGCGTGTTTTCCCCTCTTGAAAAATACCATAATGGCTATCGATCTTCTGCCATACAGGTCCAGTGACAGTCTTATGGATTAACTCACCGTCTTTGATCTTAACAATCGCTTTTGCAAAGCCTTCTCCTCCATCTATCATGGGAAGTATCTCGGTCTGGATAAAAGGCTCGAATTTTTTAGCACCTGCTCCCATTGCAACAGCCACTTCTTCTGCATCAAGACATTCTTTAAAACCTGACGGAATCATAATAACTTTCATAATTTTTTCCTCCAATATATTTTTTAATACTGCTATCATAGCTTTCAAAAAGGTGTATTTACTGTGAAGTCCATTAAGATTGGATTAAAGATTGATGAATTTTCAGAAAATATGGTGGTGTATTGCGTAGAAGGAGGAGAGAAGGGAGCATAGTGGATTTGAATCAAAAAAACAGTAAAGAGCAGAGACCTCATAACGGGATCCTGCTCTTTTAATTAAGCAATATTTTTTTACGTCCAGGTCAGAGCTGGAAAAGCATATTTTTACATAAAACAGTTAGCGCATAAGTGTACCACCGTTCACATGGATAGATTGCCCCGTAATAAATGATGCTTTTTCCGAAGCTAAGAAAAGAGTCATTTCCGCAACGTCAGACACATCTCCTAATCTTTTCAATGGAACGCCATTCATGACTTTTTCTCTGTATGCAGCGTCCCACTGCTCGGTCATATCTGTTTCAATTGGGCCAGGGCAGACAGCATTGACCCGTATGTTATGATCAGACATCTCATAGGCTAGATGCATGGTCAGATAATTAAGTGCTGCCTTGGAGGCACCATAGGCAGGAGTTGCATTCTTATGTGGTGTGTTTGCAGTTGTAGAGCTGATATTTATAATCGCCCCTTGCTTATTCTCTATCATAAAAGGCAATACGGACTGGCTGATTAAAAAAGCGCTGGTCAAGTTCGTTCTAATAATATTTTCCCAATCGTCCAGAGTGGTTTGGAGAGTAGGAGTACGGGTGTTCATACCTGCATTATTAACTAAGACATCAACCTTTTGAAACGTTGAGCTAATTATTTCCTTGATTTGATTTGCGGTCTCAGGGCTGCTAGCGTCACCAGATACAATAAAACATGTGCCGCCTTCTTTCTGGATGTCATGCTGAAGGGCTGTCAATCTTTCGCTGTTTCGACCGTTCACAATCAGTGATGCTCCATGCCTAGCAAAGGTTAGGGCAATTTCTCTTCCGATTCCTTTTGTGGCACCAGTAACTACGACAACTTTGTTTTGGAATGACAAAATGATCCCTCCGATGTTTTGAAGTAAGAATATATTGTTCGTTTAAAAAGTAAACAGATAATAGATTGATTTCTAGATCGATCATGATTAGCTCATACACTTGTTGCTAAAGTAAACAGATAATATATGTTCATTGTAAGCGCTTAATCAAAGGGTTGCAATCAGATAATGAAGAATGTGTGATGAATATGGAGGAATTCAAGCGGTTGAGGGGTGGATTTAGAACTAGTAAACCTATAAAAAACACTGATCTTATCCTCTTCTAGAGGTTAAGATCAGTGTTTTACTGGATCTCTTTTAATTTACGCCATAAGGTTGTACGGTTAATGCCTAATCTTTCTGCTGTTTTAGAGTTATTCTTCTTTTCTTCCAGCCATACTGCTTGGATGATTTGCGTTTCAATATCGGCTAATGTTCCAGTAATGTCGATAACTGTTTTACTTTGATCCTGAAGTTCGTCCATTATGTCTGCAATAGTGGAATCTTGGATATAAGCTGCCTCTTCCTTTCGTACAGCTTTGTTGATGATTCTGCTTAGCTCGATAATATTTGATTCGAATGGATTTGATTCAAGAAGCTGTACAGCCTCTTCACTGATGCCTGCGATTTGCACCCCGTATTCACTATTAAAACTTGAAATAAATAAGCGGATCAGATTTGGAATATCTTCTTTGCGTTCCCGCAGCGGCGGAAGATGGAGCATCTTGAATTTTGCTGGAATCCGGTCTGATGTCTTATTGTTCATGGCAAGGATAATACGAAATGGAACTTTCGCCTTTAGCTGCTTTTCTATCCAGTCCTTTGTTGTTTCCGCTATTTTATCTGCATTCACTATATAAAGTGTACCGCCATCCTCCAGCACTATTGCCAGATAGGGAAGTAATACGCTTGGGAATGCTGCTCCGTCTATCCGGATAAAATCAGTAGTATCGTTAGTGTGAATATATCTAGCCAAACTTTCTTTTCCTGTACCATTTTCACCAATGATGACAATAGGAGCAGGTTGTTCACGTAATGCTTCAGCTTGTTCAATAGCCAGCTGCACTTCTTCATGGTTGGAGCTTAAATAAACAGAAGCATTTGGATCAGCCACTAAAGAAATGGACGGCAGCGATTTAGAAGGTGCTTCCTGTTCCAGTAATTCAATGACTACTTGCTGTGAGCTCAATTGATGTGCATGTAATTGGTAAAATCTATTTTTGTATACCACTTCAACTAGTATTTGTTCAAACTGAAAAATAGCCGCAGCTATTCTTCTAATGAAAGAAGGTGGAAGCGGTATGGGCTGGGTTGAGAGTGAACGAAGCTGCAGATACTTATCTGCTATGATTGTATGCTGATTCAAATCTTGGAGGATTTGTGCATACGTATCTCTTTCTTTCTTTATTTTTTCCACAGTACGGTACGTTTCTACTGCTTGGCGAAGAGCATTAACGACACTTTCTTTTCCAGAAGTCAATAAAAGGCCGTGCATGCCTATTTTTTCTGCTAATTGAACTGTGATTACATCTCCGATAACAAAGGTATAATTCTCTTCTTTCAATAATAGCAGCTGATTTTCAATATGATGCTCATCATCTATGGCATAAATATCAAGATTTACATCGATCAACTGACTGACACTCGATACCGCATTGGCTATAGCTGGGAAACCGACAAAGGCTACTCTGTTATCTGTATCCTTGATTAGCGTGATAATACGAAGCAGGTCAAAACCAGACACCTCTATATTTATTACCGGGATTGTAACATGTTGCTTAATCCGTTCAGCAGTACCGCCTCGGCTAATAATGATATCAGTGCCTTGCTTTTCAGCTTCTATTGCAAATTTAACCCCTTGCTGTAAATCACCTTGCACTATATCAATGTTGCCAAGTTCTTTTTGGTTGGCAACGTCTTGAATTAATTCTCCTAAGCCAGCATAAGGAGCAATGGCTGTAATCTTCATTTCCTTCACCTCAAGTGTAATTAAACGCCTTACTTGTACGTTACCACATTCAGTGTGAATCTAAAAACCTTTTCTACTCTATTATAGCCATTCATAATGTTATTTTGTTTCATTATGAAACGAAATAACATTTGTTATTTTATTTATGGCTATTAATTATTATAAATGGTTGATTTATGAAACAGTTTGGAGTATGCTTTATGAAAGCGCGTACAATGGAGGGGAAGAAAATGAATTTAACTGGTATTTGGCCAGCGATGGTCACGCCTTTTACAGAAAATCAACGTATCAACGAAGATGCTATACAAAAATTAACGAATTATCTTATAGAAGCTGGCGTTCATGGATTGTTTGCTTTAGGCACAAATGGCGAATTTCATATGCTTGACCGAGATGAGAAGCTTACAGTTGCAAAGGAGATCATCCAAACAGCTAATGGAAGAGTACCGGTAATGGTTGGAACAGGAGGTAATTCCACAAAAGAAGTAATTGATTTATCCCGAGATATGGAAGCATTGGGTGCTGATGCGCTTTCCATTATCACACCTTATTTTGTCGCTCCTGACCAAACGGACCTTGCAGTTCACTACGAAACGATTGCCAGTGCAGTTACTATCCCTGTCATGCTATACAATATCCCATCCAAAACAGGGATGTCGATAGAGGCAGAGACGGTTGCCAGACTTGCAAAGCACTCGAACATTCTTGGTATCAAAGACAGCAGCGGAAACTTCGATAACATCAAAGCTTATATAGAAGCTACTAATAATGAAGAATTTGCAGTGTTTGCTGGAACGGATTCGTTAATCCTTCAAACATTGCGTGCCGGAGGGCAAGGAGCTGTTGCGGCTACTGCGAATGTTCTGCCGGATAAAGTGTTAGCAATTTATGAAGGGTTCCGGAATAACGACGAACAGCAAGCAGAAGAAGCGCAGTCCAGTTTGCAGCCTTTACGGGAGACTTTCGTGCTTGGGGCCATTCCAAGTTCACTAAAGAAAGCAGTAGAGTTAGCCGGAATTCCGGTAGGACCGCCACGACTTCCAGTCACCGAAGCAAAAGGAGAAGTACTGCAAAAAATCGAGAACATGATGCAAGGATACAACCTACACACTCGTTAACAAAAAGGGGAGAGCGAATTGTCTATTTATAAATTCCAAACAGCAGATCATATTGTTGCAGGTCGTGAAGCAGTAGATAACATTAGTGAACATTTATCTTTACTGAATCTGCCGATTAAACAGGCGCTATTGATCACACAGCCGGCTTTGATTGCAGCAGGTGCCGCAGAAAAGGTAGAGAAGGCATTGGAAGCTGTAGGTATAACTGTGGATCTGACAACTGATGTAGAACCAGAACCTACACTTGAAAATATCGAAAGAGTCTTTTCAGAAACTGTCGGCGTGAAAGATTATGATGTACTGATCGGGCTTGGCGGAGGAAGTATTTTAGATACAACAAAACTGCTATCTGTTTTAAAAACAAATGATACTGCCTTGGAGAACCTGCTTGGAACTGACCTGGTGGAAAAGGCAGGGTTACCAACTATCTTAATTCCAACTACTTCAGGTACCGGAGCGGAAGTGACGCCGAATGCCATTGTCACATTACCTGAACAAGAGCTGAAGATCGGTGTTGTTAGCAGATATTTGCTTCCGGATCTAGTATTGCTTGATCCAACATTAACAACAGGACTGCCAAAACCAATCACAGCTGCAACAGGGATGGATGCATTCACACATGCGCTGGAATCTTATATTTCAAATAAGGCTAATTCGATAAGTGATATGTTTGCGCTGGAATCCATTCGGTTGATTACAGCTAATATTGTTACTGCTTATCAGAATGGAGCTGATTTGGATGCCAGAGAGAAAATGCTTATCGGCTCCATGTATGGCGGTATGGCATTAACAGCAGCGGGTACGGCAGCAGTTCATGCAATGGCTTATCCGTTGGGAGGCAAGTACAAGATTGCACATGGTGTGGCAAACTCCATGCTGCTTCCACATGTGACGCAGTTCAATATGGATGCGATGGTAGATCGCTTAGCCTCTGTAGCTGAGCCTATGGGCATTGATACAAATAGTCTGTCCAGTGAAGAAGCAGCCCAGGCAGTAGTAGATAAAATTAAGGAACTGACAACTGTATTGGAAATACCTCAGGATTTAGGGGAATACGGTGTGGAAGAAGAGAGCATTGAATCAATGGCAGTTGCTGCTTTGGAAGTGAAGCGATTGATGGACAATAATCCAAAGGTGTTGGATAAAGAAGATGTAAAGTCTATTTATCGCAAGCTGTTAGTCTGAGAGCGGTAAGAGCGATGAAAAAGATAGCGATTATTGCGGACGACCTGACAGGTGCAAGTGATTGCGGTGCAATGCTGCTTCCATATGCTGTAGAAGTGGATGTTCTTTTGGATGGGAAGATGAAAGAGATAGACAGCAACCAAGCGGTCGTTATCAATACGGACAGTCGTTCCCTTCCTGCATCAGCAGCTTACAGCAAGCTTGCTGAAGCTGCTGAAGGGGTTGCATTGACAGCGCCGGACATTATATACAAAAAAATAGATTCCACAATGAGGGGAAATGTAGGGCAGGAGCTGGATGCCCTATATGATGTTTTGAAGCCGGATGTTATCCTTTTGGCTCCTGGCCTTCCATCACAAGGAAGGGTAGTGAAAGATGGCATTCATTACCTGCATGGTATCCCTCTGGCGGATACGGAAGCTGCCAAGGATCCAAAAACGCCAGTAAAACATTCCGATATCAAGCAGTTGGTTTCTTCTCAAAGCAAGCATCTGGTCCAACATCTAAGTATAGGGGAAATCAGATCTGGCAATGAGAAAAGGGTCGAACGGCTGCTAGCAGCTGTTTCAGCGGGAGCTAAGATTATTACAGCTGATTCAGAGGATGATGACGATCTGCGTTTGCTTAGCGAAGCTGCTGTAGCTACCAAACTGAATGTCATCTATGCGGGGTCGGCGGGATTGATGGAATATCTTCCAACCGCACATGGCTTGGAACAAAAGGTGATTGCTCCATCTCTCGATCTTGTGGAAGAAACTGTATTGTTGGTAGTAGGCAGTGTAAGTCCAGTTGGGCGTAAACAGCTTAACTGGTTAATGGAATCAGATCATAGCGTTCAATTTTTGGAAGTCGATCCTGTGATGCTGCTTCAAGACAATCTTGAGGATACAAATGAATGGAAGATAGTAATGGAAGAGGCGCAATATGCACATGCGGCAGGAAAACATATTGTGCTGTTTTCTTCTTCCGAAAAGCCGGTCGCAGTCAATGAGGAAGAAGCGATTCAAAATAGTAATAAGATTGCGCAGAACTTAGGAGCAGTGGCTGCTTCAATAGTTAAAGGGATGAAAATCTCGAGATTATTTCTAACTGGCGGGGATACAGCTATTCGTGTGATGGAAGCACTCCAAGCAGATTCTTTTCACATCCTGGGTCAAGTTGAGGTTGGGGTTCCAATAGGGAAGCTTAATGGAACTAACATAATTGCTGTCACGAAGGCTGGAAGTTTTGGATCACAGGAAGTCATGGGGAATGCATTGCAATTGCTTAAAGGAGTAGATAAAGTTGAAGCCAACTATCGGAATTAGTATGGGTGACGCGGCTGGAATCGGTCCGGAGATCATTGTGAAAGCTTTGCAGCACAAAGAGGTTTATGAGCAAGGTAACCCCTTTGTAATCGGAGATCTCAGCATGTTAAGGAGAGCGGCAGAGGTCGTTAGTTCAGTTCTGGAATTTCATACTGTCGAAACTATTGATGCCTGCCGATTTGAGCATGGCGTAATCGATGTAATGGATCTACAGCTGCTTCCGGAGGATCTGGAACAGGGCGTTGTCTCCAAAGAAGCCGGGAATGCAGCATTTCACTACTTAAGTAAGGCAATTGAGCTTGGCAAGGAAGGGGAGTTAGCAGCTATATGTACTGCTCCTTTAAATAAAGAAGCACTTCATTTAGGCGGGCATAGATATCCTGGCCATACCGAGATCCTTGCAGAACTGACCGGAACCAAGGATTATTCTATGATGCTTTCCTCACCTAAACTTCGCGTCATTCATTTAACAACACATATTGGGTTGTTGGATGCCATATCCGCCATTAATCCGGAGCGGACATACACTGTCATTAAATTGGCGTATGAGACGCTGACAAAAGCGGGATATGATAATCCGCGTATCGCGGTATGCGGTATCAACCCGCATGCGGGGGAAAACGGTTTATTTGGAAATGGGGAAGAAGAGGAGAAGCTGACGCCTGCCATTGTGAAAGCACAGCAGGAAGGAATCGATGTCAGCGGACCACACCCGGCAGATACACTATTCTTCCGTGCGGTCAGAGGAGACTTTGATATCGTAGTAGCCTGTTATCACGACCAAGGACACGTTCCGATTAAGGTGCTTGGATTAGAAGAAGGGGTTAACATAACAGTGGGTTTAAAAGGCGGACTGGTGAGAACCTCAGTAGATCATGGAACAGCATTTGATATAGCTGGAAAGAATATTGCAGATGAACGCAGCATGCTTGCAGCTCTACAGACTGCAGCCGATTTAGCTCCGAAACAATCAATTACTAGGTAATAGTTGAGCGGCAAGATGTATTACATGCTAGTGCAAACGATGCATCTTCCGCTGTTCTCTTAAAAGCATAAGATGGTGAATTGATTCAAAATAAGCGCTATACGATGCACCTTAGAGGATTGATAGCTTGCTATTTATTGTAAGCGCTATCAAATTAGGGGGTAAAAGCGATGAATAAGAACTTGAAGGAAAGTGAAGCACCTGTCAAGGAAATGAAAGAAGCACCGTCTGCATTACCTAAAACATTTATGGAATACATGCGAAGTCTGGGACCGGGCCTTGTACTGGCGATGACTTTCCTTGGTACTGGGGATTTGGTCAGTTCTACAGTCTCGGGTGCGAACTACGGGTATGCGCTTTTATGGACATTGGTCGTCGCGCTGGCTGCTCGTTATTTCATGGTTTCAGCGGTAGCGAAGTATAAATTGCAGAACCGTCATGGAGATACTTCGATTCTGCAAGGATTTCAGAGAGTGTGGCGCGGGTTCCCTTTACTTCTGGGTGTTGCAATCTTGTTCCTTGGAATAGTCATTCAGATGAGCTTCCTCCGAGCATGTGCTGTTGCACTTTATAATTTGTTTGGGGGATTCGGCGGTGAGACTTGGGGTGTCTTCCTCTTCAGTTTAGTGGTTGTCGGACTTACGTTCCTATTATTGATCAATCCAAACCAATATAGGTTATTGGAAATGCTGGCTCGCTTTGCTTCTGTAGCCATCATTGCTGCGTTCGTTTTTGCCCTGTTCCGAATCGGTTCATTTGATGTCATCGGGTTCTTGAAGGGACTGACATTCGATATGCCGCCAAACCAAGGGCCATTCAATGCCATATTCATCGCAGTTGCTACTATAGGAGCGATTGGCGGGTCAGCTGTAAATCTGCTGTATCCTTATTTCATGGATGATAAAGGCTGGGATAAACCGAAATACCGGAAGATACAGCAATTGGACCTAATTACGGGAATGCTGCCACTCTTGGTAATCAATGTGCTTTTCTGGGTAGTAGCTGCGGAAGTATTCTATGGAACCGGCATACCAGTCAGCAATGAAAATGACTTGGCGCTTATGATGGAATTGGCTGTTGGTCCAGCTGGTCCGACGATGCTTTGGGTCTGTCTGTTCCTAGCGGCTTTTACAAGTTTTCCGGCTCAAGCTCGCGGCTTCACTTTGCTGATGCTTAATGGCTTTCATCTATCCGCAAAGAAGGATTATAAAAAAACAGATGAAGATCCCAAATTCCGCTACTTATCCATTGGTCTATTTCTTTTGCTTCCTATTCTTATATCGATCCCTGGAGCGCCGGACTTGGTACTGCTGAATGTATTCGGCACTAGTGTCATCACTGCTTTGATCCTTCCGCCTATTGTCGTTGGATTGGTATTGATGACAAGCAGCCGGAAATATATGATGGATGGTTACAAAAATAGATGGTGGGAGACAGGAATCTTAGTAATTATTGCTGCTATCGGTATTTGGTCGACGGTGGAAATCATTCGTAATTTTGTCGATCAGATAAGTAAATTCATATAGAAAAAAGAATCCGGTATTTACCGGATTCTTTTTTTTATATGTCATAAGTCTTGTGAAGGATATGAATAAGAGGGTTAAAAGTCCTTTTAATAGATAAGTTAGCTGCTGAAGTGGGGAATACGATAAAAGGGGTATTTATATGTATATATTTCCCATATACTCGCGTTTAAGTTCTCTTCTGAGGGTTAGAGTTATAATAGATGAGATTAAAAAGAGCTTAGTTTCGCAGCTTTCGTATAAAAGATAAACATGAAAGTGTACTGTATTAGCTAAATATAAATCTTTTGAACTGAGTACAAGGTTTTGATTGTACGATTGATTAATTATTAAATCTTAAATTAACAGAAAATTATTACTATTATCCCGCAGGAAATCCCATCATCTACGCATATGCTCCTCTTTTCTCCCGACACTCTTCCCGTAACCGACAGAATCTCGTAATCTATCTATAACATCTGAGCGATATTACATAATCTGTCATTTAACAGGCGGAGGTGGATAAGGTTAACGGGCAGGACCAAATCAGGGAAAAGGAGAATGAGAAGATGCAAAAACGAATGGCAAAATGGCTCAGTATTCTGGCGGTCGGTGTTTTTCTCTTGTCCTTGCTTTCTCCTACAGCTTCACGAGCACAGTCTTCTGAGCGAACTTCTGTAAAAGCGAGTGAGGGTGTAGCAGCGAAGGTGGACAAGGATGTTACGTCGCAGTTCAAAGCGGATGAGCAGGTGACGTATCTAGTTAAGTTAAAGGAACAGGCGGATACGAAGAAGGCTGCAGAGATTGCTGTCGAGAAGGCGAAGAAGCAGTCTGCGAGTTTGTCTGCCAAGGAAGAGAAGCGCATCCAAAACTCAGCTGTTGTCAGCGATTTGCGGGTGACTGCAGATGCTTCTCAAGCAATTTTGCTTGATTACTTGAAGCAGGCAAAGGACAAGGGCGTTGTAAAGGATTATGACTCTTACTATATCGTCAATGCATTAAAGGTAACCAGCTCCAAAGAGGTGATGGAGGAGATTGCTGCTTCTGAGGAAGTGGAGAAAATCCTGCCAAACAGAGAGCGTAAAATTCTCGAGCCTGCAAAAGCAGAAGAAAAGCAGGTTGCCGCTTTGGCTGAGGAAGTCGAAGCTTGGGGCGTAGAAAGGGTCGGAGCACCTGCGGTATGGCAGGAAACTGGCTTGGATGGAACGGGTGTCGTTATCGGCGGATTGGATACTGGTGTGCAGTATGATCATCCTGCACTATTGGATAAATACCGCGGCTATGACCCAGCTGATCCGGATAATGTTTCCCATGAATTCAACTGGTATGATGCGGTCGATGGGGAAGCAGTACCGTATGATGACTTGGATCACGGTACACATACAATCGGTACAGCTGTCGGTGCAGAACCTGATGGCTCTCAGGATATTGGGGTTGCACCAGGTGCAAAATGGATTGCGGTAAAAGCTTTCCATCCTGATACCGGACAGGGGCAAACAACGGATGCCATCTTGCTCGATGCGGCTGAATGGATGCTTGCACCAAAGGATGAAGAAGGCAATCCGCATCCGGAGCAGGCGCCAGATATCGTCAATAACTCTTGGGGCGGCGGTCCAGGATTGGATGAATGGTATAGGGATGTTGTCCAAACCTGGCGAAATGCTGGTATCGTCCCAGTATTCTCCGCTGGTAATGACGGGGACGGAGACGCAACAGTGTCAGCACCTTCCAATTATCCAGAGTCGATCTCAGTCGCTGCGACGGATAGTGAAGATGGATTGGCCAGTTTCTCCTCTCGAGGCCCTTCGCCTTATGAAGGAGAAATCAAGCCGGATATTGCTGCTCCTGGGGTGAGCGTCTACTCCTCGGTAAGCGGCAGTGAGTATAGTGCCTCTTTCAGCGGCACCTCAATGGCAGCTCCGCATATAAGCGGTGTCATTGCTTTGCTTCTGCAGGCAGACAGCTCGCTGACAGTCGATGAGATCGAAACGATCTTGTACGATACAGCTGATCGCCAGACGAGCAGTGAGTATCCAGATGAAATCAATGAAGGATTCGGCCACGGTATTGTGAATGCATACTTGGCTGTATCCACGATTGCGACTGGTGTCGGAGAAATCAATGGTAACGTCTATCAGGATGGCGAGGACGAAGAACCTGCTGTCATTACACATGAAGCAGTGTCAGAAGTGTATCAGGGTGTTGCCACGCCACTCACAGCAGAAGTAACAGATAACATCAGCGCAGACACGGTAACGCTTCAATACAAAAAGGATGAGGGAGAATGGCAATCTGTTGAGGCAGCGCTTGTAGAAGGAAATGCAGCAAGCGGTACGTTTCAAGCGGTGCTGCCAGCGGAAGCGACAACAGGTGACTCACTCGCATATAAATTTGTCGTGACCGACTTTGGCGGCAATACAACAGAGACGGATACGTACGAAGTGGAGCTCATTGCACCACTGACAGTTGGCTATAGCCAGGACTTTGAAGAGGAGCCATCTGGCTGGACATCATTTGGTGATCAGAACTCCTGGGAGTGGGGAGCCCCAGCTGACGGCCCTGAGGCAGCAGCTTCTGGCGAGAATGTATACGGAACAGGTGCTTATCCAAACAATGCAGATGCGACTTTGCTAGCTCCGCCGGTAGCAGTGCCAGAGGATGGAGAAGCGTATTTGCAGTTCCAAACATGGTTCGACTTGGAAAGCCGTTATGATTATGGCCATGTGGTCGTTTCGACGGACAAGGAGAGCTGGGAGCAGGTAGGCACGTACAATGGAGCAAATGGAGCTTGGTCTGCTGAACAAATCGATTTGGGTGACTTTGCCGGACAAACGGTTTACGTAGGTTTCCATCTGGAGACGGACGGAAGCATCAGCAAACAAGGCTGGTATATCGATGATGTAGCCATTTCGGATTCCTCTAACACCTCTGCCTCGATTATGAAAGATACAAAGAAGGTGAAAGAGGACGCAAAGCAGACAAAGGATAGTGCAAAGAGTAAGAAGAAGGTAGATGCGAAGAAGCTTGCTCCAACACCGATCAAAAATGTACAAGGTCCAACGCTGCCGGATGGAAAAGCAGATCCATCTGATATCAGCCCAGCTGCTTTACCGGTTGATGCAACAGTGACAGTACAAGAAACGGGCCGGAGCGTACAGACGGATCCAGCAGATGGCAGCTATCGCTTGCTGCAGGCTGCAGGTGATGTGACATTGGAGGCTTCCGCATACGGCTTCCACTCCAGCACAGCACCAGTAACCGTAACAGAGGGATCTGCCGTTACACAGAATTTCACGCTGGACCCTATTGCGGAAGGAACAGTTTCAGGCACTGTGACGAATTCCCAAACAGGTGAACCGATTGCTGGTGCCAACGTATATGTAGTCGAGGATGCGGCCATACAACCAGTACAAACCGATGAGAGCGGGGCGTATACGCTGACTGCTTATGAAGGAACGTACACACTTAAAATCACGGCACCATCCTTCAAAGGAGCAGAATTCGAAGTCACGGTGAATGCGGATGAAGCGACAGAACAAAACGTTGAGCTGGAGCCATTCATCGGATTTGCAGGAGAGATCGGCTATGATGATGGAACTGCTGAGAATGCACATGCCTTCTATGATGGCGGAAATGGCTGGGCAGTTAAATTCACGCTGGCGGAAGGGCAATCTTCAGCACAGGTGACAGGCGGATTATTCCGTTTCTGGGATGAAAGCTTCCCGACACCAGGAGGCACGAACTTTGCAGTTGAAATCTATGATGATTCCGGTGAAGACGGTGCACCAGGTAAGAAGCTCGCCGGACCAATTACTGGGGAAGCACTCCGGAATGGAGAATGGACTCAGGTTGATTTGGCGGGAGAAGGCGTTGTAGTAGATTCTGATTTCTATATTCTTTATGTCCAAACAGATCCGAATCCGAATACTCCTGCATTGGCGACGGATGAAGACGGAGAATTCTCCGGCCGCAGCTGGCAGAACGTAGGTGGGGAATGGAGCCCTGTGCCGGAAGAGGACGGGAACTACATGATTCGTGCTCTTGTTGATTACGAAGCACAATCTCCAGTCATCACGTCGCCTGCACCAGACACAGTCACGAAAGAAGACAGTGTGACAGTGGAAGGGACAGCCGCACCTGGCGGGACAGTAGAGATCAGTAATAACGGTGAGGCTGCTGTGTCAGTAGAAGCATCGGATGAAGGAGCTTTTGCAGCGGAAGTAGAGCTGACAGAAGGGGAAAACAGTCTGACAGCCGTCACAAAACTGGAAAATGGCAGCACAGCCCCATCTGAACCAGTGACGATAATCCGGGATCAAACGGCACCGGAATTAACGATTACAGCACCGGTAGATGGTTCCAAGACAAATAAAGAGACGGTAACTGTTACAGGGACAGCATCAGATGATTATTTGAACAAGCTGACAATCAATGGTGCGAAAACAGATGTAAATGAAGACGGGACTTTCTCCAAACGTATCCTATTGGATGAGGGCGTCAATGAAATTAAAGTAGTCGCGACAGATGAGGCAGGAAATAAAGCAAGGAAAGTTATCGAGCTGGAAGCAGACTACACTGCGCCTGTACTGGGAAATGTGAAGCCAGATCAGGATGCAGAAGTGCAGCCTGGTGAAACAGTTGTGATCTCCTTCGAATCAGAGCCTGGTCTAGAGGATGCGACCTTCTACTTGAAGGCACCGCTGACCAATTTCCGGACATCATCCCAAGCTACAGAGCTGCCGATGAGGGAAACCGAAGATGGCCTTTATGTAGGCTACTGGACAGCAACGTCATCTGCGAAACTAGATGGAGCGGATGTGGTCGTGAAAGCAACAGATGCATTCGGGAATGAGACGGAAGCAACTGCAGCTGGAAAGGTATTTGTGGAATAACGAAGAAGAGGCTTCTCCGAATTATTGGAGAGGCCCTTCTTTTTATCGTTAATCATCGATACGACATCGCTTTTAAGCTTTCGGACACAAGATTGAGGAATAGCTTCATGAAAGAATATGGAAGACGGAACTGGCGCAAAGGGTATGTACCATTAGGATTAACCCTTGTCTAGTTTAATTCACTAATAATAATTAGGCTTACACTTTCCTTAATATAAAGAAGAAAGCTTTATCTGGAAATTGTTCTTTTATATCCATAATACCTAAAAGCGTGTTTGCATCAACTTTTCTAAAAACATCTATTATCCCTTTATTGTCGTAGATCATTGCTGAGGTAACTTTCCCTCTATGTTTTACTTTTCGTAACCTTGCTTTACTCTTATTTGTTTTTAGGATAGGTCGTAATATTGTCATAGATGAGGGGAGGATTTTCTTGGGAATGTTATGCAAGCTTTGCAAAAGAAAATTGATAGGAAGCAAATTTGGATTAATAGTATAGAGAACCTCATTACTTTTTTTGAAAACTAAAGGGTGGACATGTTCTTCATCGATAAATTCTTTTCCGTACCAACCTGATGCTGTTAAAAGTCCCTCCAGTGGGTGTCCAGTTACGATTTCTTCTCCTTTCCACATCCCAATCATTTCTTCTGGCTCAACAATATCCAGCTGATCATAAAAAGCAAGGGCATCTTCTTGTGATGTACCATTACGTAATATTACGTTTAGGAGATCGATATTCTCCATCTGTCCAACTCCTTTGTGATAAAGATATTTCAAGACCAATCTAATAGTATCATAGGATTTATTCTGGACATGCTGCAGTGACAACTAATGCTAAAGATATAAGAAGAAGGACCCGTCAGTGACGGGTCCTTCTTTTATATACCGATTGAGATATATTTTGTTTCCAGATAAGGCTCAATTCCTTCGATTCCGCCTTCGCGGCCGACGCCGCTTTCCTTCATACCGCCAAATGGAGCTTGAACGGCAGATGGACCGCCGTCATTCCAGCCGACAATACCATATTTCAGGTTCTCGGCAATATACAGTCCGCGGCGATAGTTTTCTGTGAAGAAGTATGCCGCCAAGCCATATGGTGTATCATTTGCCAGACGAATCGCTTCATCGATTTCTGTATAAGTGGTAATCGGAGCAACTGGCCCGAATGTTTCCTCATGCATGATGTCCATGTCATCCGTTACGTGATCAAGAACAGTCGGATTGACGAAGAAGTAGCCTTTGTCGGCATCTGCATTATACGTGCCGCCAGTAAGGACTTTAGCGCCTTTGGACTTTGCATCATCAATTTGAGCCACAATTTTATCAAAGCCTTTCTTATTGATGACAGGGCCGATTGCTACACCTTCTTCTGTACCAAGACCTACCTTCATTTCGGATACAGCTTTAGTGAAGGCTGTTGTAAATTCGTCTTTTATGGATTCGTGGACGAGCAGTCTATTGGCACAAACACATGTCTGTCCCGCGTTCCGGAATTTTGATGCCAGGGCATGCTTCACAGCACGGTCAATATCTGCAAACTCATCAACAATAAGCGGAGCATGTCCGCCGAGCTCCATGGATACATGCTTGACACTATCGGCGCTCTGTTTCATGAGCAGTTTGCCGACAGGAGTAGAGCCGGTAAAGGAAATCTTCCGGATATGAGGGTGCTCGGTGAAGATTTTCCCTACCATCTCGCCATCAGCATTTACATATTGGATAACGTCTTCCGGAATTCCGACTTCATGAGCCATTTCGACTAACCGTATGGCTGTCAGCGGTGTATCTGGTGCGGGTTTGATAATGAATGTACAGCCCGCAGCTAATGCTGGAGCAGCTTTTCTTGTAATCATTGCTGCTGGGAAATTCCAAGGTGTGATTGCGGCTACTGGACCGACTGCTTCCCGAGTTACCAGCAAACGCTTATCGGTAGTGGAGGCAGGGATGGTACGGCCGTATACACGTTTTGCTTCTTCTGCAAACCATTCGATATAGCCAGCTGCATATAATACTTCACCTTCTGACTCTTTTAGCGGCTTGCCGTTTTCTTCTGTCATCAATGCAGCAAGCTCTGCTTTGTTTTCTATCATCTTGTCATGCCAAGCGCGGAGGAGCTTACTGCGTTCCGTTGCAGAAGTTCGGGACCAGGAAGGGAAGGCTTGATTGATTTTTTCTATTTTCTCGTTTATTGCTTCTTCTGAATCGATTGTTACTCTTTTGATCAATTCACCGGTGGCTGGATTCGTTACATCGAATGTTTCAGTCATGTCGAACGCCCCTTTTCTTGTTTATTTCATAGTAAAAGCATAACAAGGATTTTTTCTATCAGACAAAAAAATGCTCACAATTTTTGATGTTCATGTTTATATTCCTGTTTTGAGAGGAAAATATGCAAGAAGAACAGAAGTGATAAAAATAGCTATAAACGTTGATGTAACGGGGTTTTTGGCAAGAGAGAAGGGGTGTAATCTACTGATTAATTATCTGAATTAAAAGAAATTAAGAAAGTGGGTTTACAAAGCCTTGCATTCCTGTATATAATAACTCTTGTCAGTTTCGAGTTACGAAAAACGTAACGATGAAAAACAGACATCCTGGCCCGTTGGTCAAGCGGTTAAGACACCGCCCTTTCACGGCGGTAACACGGGTTCGAATCCCGTACGGGTCATCAAGTTTTTGGAGGATTAGCTCAGCTGGGAGAGCATCTGCCTTACAAGCAGAGGGTCGGCGGTTCGAGCCCGTCATCCTCCACCACTTGCTTAAAAAAGTAATTAAAAAGTGTTGACAAGTTGTTTGGATAATGATATGATATCATTCGTGACGTTCGAGTCAATGAATTAAATAACTTGCCGGTCTAGCTCAATTGGTAGAGCAACTGACTTGTAATCAGTAGGTTGGGGGTTCAAGTCCTCTGGCCGGCACCACTTATGCTGGAGGGATAGCGAAGTTGGCCAAACGCGGCGGACTGTAAATCCGCTCCCATCGGGTTCGTAGGTTCGAGTCCTACTCCCTCCACCATTTATTGGGCTATAGCCAAGCGGTAAGGCAACGGGTTTTGGTCCCGTGATCGTTGGTTCGAATCCAGCTAGCCCAGCCATTTACTTCTTTTCAATAGAATGTTTTTGAGCCATTAGCTCAGTTGGTAGAGCATCTGACTTTTAATCAGAGGGTCGAAGGTTCGAGTCCTTCATGGCTCACTTTATAGATCAGTTCCAGTAACTGTTTCTATTACGCGGGTGTGGTGGAATTGGCAGACACGCTAGACTTAGGATCTAGTGCTTCGGCGTGGGGGTTCAAGTCCCTCCACCCGCATCATCATTACTATACTGCTGAGCGGAAGTAGTTCAGTGGTAGAACACCACCTTGCCAAGGTGGGGGTCGCGGGTTCAAATCCCGTCTTCCGCTCCATATGGGGCCTTAGCTCAGCTGGGAGAGCGCCTGCCTTGCACGCAGGAGGTCAGCGGTTCGATCCCGCTAGGCTCCACTCATATGAAAAATCGTCCATCTGGGCGGTTTTTTTTTTCATTTTTCAGGCATAGGAGTAAATCTCCTATGCCTTTTTGTTTATTCTTAAGCCAATCGGGAAACAGTTTAGATAAAAGTCTTTTGGTAGGAGGATACGAATGGAGGATAGATCTACATATAAACGCAGGAATATCTTTTCTGGATTTATGTTCGGTGTTGGTCTGGTTGCATTCATCGATGAAGCTGTGTTTCATCAGCTTTTGCATTGGCATCATTTTTACGATTTGTCTTCTACGACTTTGGGGCTTGTATCGGATGGTTTCTTTCATGCGCTGAGCTGGTTTGCGACGGTTGGAGGATTGTTCCTTTTTGCTGATCTTCGCAGACGCAGAGGTCTTATTCCACTTAGATGGAGTGGTGCTGTTTTGGTGGGAAGTGGTGTCTTCCAGCTGTATGATGGCCTGATTCAGCATAAGTTGTTCCGCATTCACCAGATTCGTTATGGAGTCGATATCTTCTATTATGACTTGGTTTGGAACATAATCGCTGTCCTGTTGATAGCAGCGGGTATTTGGTGTATCCGTCTTTCGAGGGGGAAAGAGCATGTACGTTGAAAGATTAGCTCTGATTATAGCCTCCTGCTGTATACTGTCTTATCTGCTGGCAATGAAGTATTCTGCGAAGCGCTTCAAAACCTGGCCGCTGCGCAAGCTTGTGTTATTTGTAAGCGGCATTGTAATCGGCCTTCAGGCTGTTGCAGGGCCAATAGCAATGCATGCGCACCATAGCTTTGTCTATCATATGATTGGGCATTTGCTGCTCGGGATGCTTGGACCCTTGCTGCTCATCTTATCGCAGCCTGTAACCTTGCTCCTGCGCGCGCTTTCGCAATCGGGAGCAAGGTCAGTCTCTCGTGTTTTTCGCAGCAGATATGCACGTTTCCTCATTCATCCGATCACTGCAGCCGTACTGAATATCGGAGGTCTATGGCTTCTCTATACAACGCACCTATTCCATCTCATGCATGAATCAGCCTTGGTTTCGATGCTGGTCCATCTGCATGTATTTGCTGCGGGTTATTTATTCACGCTGGCTATGTTGTATACAGATCCCGTCCCATACCGGAAGAGCTATCTTTACCGGGTGATCGTATTTGTCTTTGCCCTTGCAGGACACGGCATACTGTCGAAGTATTTGTACGCGAATCCGCCTATGGGCATAGCTCCTGCTGATGCGCGGCAGGGAGCAATGTTAATGTACTATGGCGGTGATCTGATCGATCTCACTATAATCGTCATTTTGTGCTGGCAATGGTATCAAGCGGCTGCGCCTAAAACTTCATTATCTGCTGCAAAAGCTGCCGAGTAAGGCAGCTTTTTTGATGATTGCTGCTATTTTTGGTAAAAATACCGCTGTAACCGATTTACAAAGTGTCAAGACACCTGTAAACTTAATGTGTCACATAATACTTTTCGCAGAGGTGCTGGAATGGAACGAACAGTAGCAGGTCATAAAACAACTAAACCGATTTCAGAACGAAAGCTGCTCGGGATTGTCGGAACAGGCTGGTTGTTTGATGCAATGGATGTTGGTATTTTATCTTTTATTATTACGGCGCTGACATTGGATTGGGGATTATCATCCCAGCAAGCGGGCTGGATTGGCAGTATCAATAGCATCGGAATGGCTGTTGGGGCATTTGTTTTCGGAATTATGGCGGACCGTGTAGGCCGGCGGACGGTCTTTATGATCACGATTTTGATTTTCTCCATAGCGAGCGGATTATCCGCTTTGGCAGCTTCTTACTTTATTTTCGTTGTGCTGCGCTTCTTTATCGGTGCAGGACTCGGCGGGGAGCTGCCGGTTGCATCTACATTAGTGTCGGAGTCTGTAGCACCAGAGAGACGAGGGCGCATGGTCGTGCTGCTGGAGAGCTTCTGGGCTGTCGGCTGGCTGCTTGCGGCAATTATCTCTTACTTCGTCATCCCGGATTACGGCTGGAGAGTTGCTCTCTTGCTGACAGCTATACCTGCGTTATTCGCAGTCTTTCTCCGTAAGAATCTGCCGGATTCACCGTCTTATACGAAGCTGAAACAAAAAACTTCTGTCATGTCGGGTATCCGTCAATTGCTGGCGAAAGGATTTGCTAAACGAAGCCTGATGCTCTGGATTGTTTGGTTCTGCATTATGCTCAGCTACTATGGCATGTTTCTGTGGTTGCCGAGTGTGATGGTAGAAAAGGGATTCGATATGGTGCGAAGCTTCGAGTACGTCTTAATCATGACACTCGCCCAGCTGCCAGGTTACTTCTCTGCTGCTTGGCTGATTGAGAAGGTAGGAAGGAAGCCGATACTTATCATTTATCTGGTAGGTACGGCTATCAGCGCAGTGCTGTTCGGTAATGCGGAGTCAGCAGGCATGCTGCTGACAGCGGGCATGCTGCTTTCGTTCTTCAATCTGGGAGCTTACGGTATTTTATACGCTTATACCCCTGAGCAGTATCCTACTGCTATCCGTGCAACAGGCTCGGGGATCGCAGCAACTGCCGGGAGGATCGGTGGAATCCTGGGGCCATTGCTGATTGGATATCGAGGCGCGTTAGGTATATCTGTCAGCACTGTTTTCCTTCTATTCTGTGTAACAGTTCTCGTTGCTGCAGCGGCAGTTTGGCTCCTTGGAGAAGAAACGAAGGGTAAGACGCTTGCTTGATGCGTTCTTACACTCCTGTATGGTAAAGTAGAGCGAGAGTAAGAAGGAGGGGTAACGCTTTGTTTACCATACAAGATTATACGGAGGCAGTGAGTGTCACCTTGGAGAAGCATTCGGAGGATGTAATAAACGAATTGAAGCAGATTTTCCAGCTGCCTTTCCTCCCGGAAGTGGAGAAAATTGCTTTTCGTATGTTCAAGGAGCCGATGGCTTTTGAGCTGACGATCATGTATTATGCACTCGATGCAGATGGTAATGAACGCTATTATGATGAAATGGGCGATAAATACGCTGGCGGAAGTGAAGAAGTGGCAGAGGAGATTCCGTACTTCCAGCTGCCGGATACGGCTAGTGATGCATTCGAAGCTTTCCGTGAACTGCAGGAGGACGCTGTTGAAAAAGCGGATGAACAGGTGATGATTGCCTGGTTTGCTGACTGCTACAAGCGAGCAGGCGGGGATGCTTTCCCGCTTGAGGCGAGTGTCGGTTTTCATAACGATGTGAAAGCTTACTTCCTTAAACAAGGTGCTTGGGCAGAAGATCGCCATTAATAGAAAGTGCGTACCTCGTGTACGTGCTTTTTTTATGCAAAAAAAAAATTAACAGCTTCCCTTACAGGCTGTTAATTGGCACTACATGTTTTTTCTCTGCTTTTCATATTCATTCAATAGATCATCCAGCTGTACGCTTGCTGTGACAACTGCTTCGGATGTAAGTGGCATGCGGCGTGAAAGGTTTAGCATATGATTGCGCGTCTGTTCGATTTTTTCCAAAAGATTGTCTAATGTAACCATTTTGACCTCCAGAATCTGATATACTATTTGCTGATAAGATTACCCTTTGCTCTTTTATTTAAAACGTCATTTTTTTAAAAAAATATAAAAAACAAGAAAAAACTGTTGCTGGCCCACTTTAAGGTTTGAAATAAGATATTTTTTTGGGAAAGTGAAACCTTTTCGGAACGTCATTCGTTATCAAGAAGCCGCAGTTAGGCGGGAGGATTTTCATGGAGAACATCATAAAATATCATATAAAAAACGTCAAGAAGGGTGATCATGCGGCCTTCGAGGAAATTGTTTCCTTTTATCAGAACAAGGTGTACCATATCGTATACCGAATGGTCGGAGACAGCCACGAAGCGCAGGATATCGCCCAAGAGGCATTTATCCGTGCTTACACCAACATCCATTCTTTTGACGAGAACCGGAAATTCTCCACATGGCTTTACCGGATCGCAACGAATTTGAGCATCGATCGTCTGCGGAAGAAAAAGCCTGATTTTCATCTGGATGCCGAGGTGAAGGGAACAGAGGGGTTGGATATGTATTCCCAGCTGGCGGCCGATCAGGCACTGCCTGAGGAAGAAGTCGAAAGCATGGAGCTTCAAAGTTATATCCACAAGGAAATATTGTCCCTTCCGCCAAAGTACCGCAGTGTTATCGTATTGCGGTTCCTGGATGATTTATCATTAGCGGAGATCGGCGAAATCCTGGACCTGCCGCTCGGGACAGTGAAGACGCGTATCCACCGTGGCAGAGAGCTACTACGGAAAAAACTGCGCCACGTATAAAGGGGGGTAACACATGAATTGCGAAGAAAGCCTTGCGCTTATGCATCTGTATCTGGATGGAGACGCTTCGGAGGAAGAAGCACAGCAGCTTCGGGAGCACCTGAAGACCTGCCCAGATTGTAATCAGCATTACCGTGAGCTCAAACAGACGGAAAGCCTGCTTAGCGGCGCTGCCTATGAGTTGAGTGCACCGGCCGGCTTCACCGCCAGTGTCATGGCGAACTTGCCGAAAGAAAAGAAGCGCGTCGGATATATGAGGTGGTTCCGTACGCACCCTGTCATCACAGCTGCTGCAGTATTCTTCCTATTCATGTTCACAAGCGGATTATCTGCTTGGAATAGTGATAGCAGTGTAAGTGTATCGAAGCAAGAGGGTTTGATAGTAGAGAATGATCTCGTCATTGTACCGGAGGGCGTCACAGTCAAGGGGGACCTGGTTGTCGAAAACGGTGATTTGGATATAAGGGGTCAGGTGGATGGCGATGTCACCATCATCAATGGCGACCTCGTCGAAGATCCTGGTGCTAATGTGAATATGGCTTCTGTTGATAATATATCAGGTGAATATCAGGAAATTGACCGGATATTCGGCTGGGCTTGGTATCATATAAAAGAATTAGTTACATTTTAATGTTAGAGTGGAGCTGCTTGTAAGAGGGCTCTCTTTTTTTTACCTTTATATCATTGGCAGTACAAGCCTGTATTACGTTAAGATAACAGGGGACAGTAAGGTTAAATTACTCCCTCTGTTGGTAAGCGACTGTTAAAGGGGAACTGTGCTATAATGTACGAAGAAATTCGAGCTATTCATATATAAAAGGACGTGTATCCATGTTTGGGGGATTAAGTGAACTTTCTATATTATCCATACTGCGGATTATCGTGGACATTGCAGCAGTATGGTTCATTTTCTACAAAGTCTTAATGCTCATAAGGGGAACGAAAGCGATTCAGCTGCTGAAGGGGATCTTCATCGTTGTTATAATCGCTTTCTTGAGCAGTGAGCAGATACTCGACTTCCCGATGCTCGCCTTCCTGAGCTCGCAGGCGATTACGTGGGGATTCGTGGCCATCGTCGTTTTGTTCCAGCCGGAGATCAGGCGTGCTTTGGAGCAGCTCGGACGAGGCAGCTTCTTCTCCCGGAACGTGCGATCGGAGGAAGAACAAACGAATAAGAACATAGAAGCGATTGTAAAGTCCTGTAATTACATGGCGAAGCGGCGAATCGGTGCGCTGATCACGATTGAACGCGAGACAGGTATGGGAGATTATATCGAGACAGGAATTCCGGTGAATGGTCACCTGACATTCGAACTGCTCACGAATATTTTCGTCCCGAATACGCCATTGCATGACGGAGCTGTCATTCTGAAAGAAAACCAGATTGCAGCGGCTGCCTGCTACCTGCCGCTATCGGAGAGTCCGTTCATTTCCAAGGAACTTGGGACGCGTCACCGGGCGGCTATGGGGATCAGTGAAGTGACAGATGCACTGACAATCATCGTTTCAGAGGAGACAGGGGCGATTTCCTGTACGAAGAACGGAGAGTTGTTCCGTGACATCACGCCAGATGCTTTGAAAGAGATCCTCGATAGAGAAGTAGGCGTACCAGCTTCCGGTTCCAAGGCGAGAAGATGGAGGGGTAAGAATGGATAAATGGCTGAAGAGTCCATGGACATTGCGTGTTGTATCGCTTGTGTTTGCTGTCCTTCTCTATGCCTATGTAAGTGCGGAATCGGACGTAGATAACCGTGCGGGTGAGGTTCCGATCACCAGCTCGGATGAAACAAACACAGTGGATGCACCTGTCGGCATCCGGATCGATGACTCGAAATATGTTGTCAGCGGCGTTCCGGAGTATGTATCGATGCAGCTTGTCGGGCCGGCAAGTGATGTAACGGCAGCGATACAGCAGAAGAACTATGAAGCGTATGTCGATCTGAGAGATCTGGATACCGGCACGCATACAGTGAAGCTGCATTACGAAAATGTCTCGGACAACCTGCAGGTATATATGCAGCCAGCCTCGATTGAGGTGACAATTCAAGAAAAAGCTTCACAGCAATTTAACGTAAACGTAGGCTATACCAATGAAGACCAAATGGCAGCAGGATTCCAAGTTGACAGCTCCACTGTGGAACCTCAGACGGTTTCAATCGTAAGTACACAAGAGGTCATCGACCAAATTGCCAGTGTGCGTGCTTATGTGGATCTGACAGAAATAGATGCTGACATTAATAGCAGGGAAGCGCCTGTAAAAGTATATGACGCCCAGGGCAATGAGCTGAGTGTGAATGTACAGCCGGAAACAGTCGAAGTTTCGGTGCAGGTGAGCAATCCGAGCAAGACTGTCCCTGTAGAAGTAAAGACAAAGGGGCAAGCGCCAGATGATGTGTCTGTTGCTTCGCTCACACCTGAAAAACAGGAAGTGACAATCTATGCACCTCAGGATACATTGGATGGTATCGATTCGATCAGTACCGAAGAGATTGATTTGTCCAAGGTGACTGAGAACCAGACGATAGATGCGGACTTGCAGCTGCCGGATAATGTACGCTCAGCAAGTGACGAGCAGGTATCAGTTGATATCGAGCTGGAAGAAACGAGCGAGACGACAATCGAGAACGTTCCGGTTACAATCGAAGACCTGCCTGATGATCTGGAAGCAACGCTAACAGATCCGCAGAATGAGCAGATCGATGTAACAGTAAGTGGAGCGCAGAGTGAAATCGAAGGCTTGTCGGCTGACGATATTACGGCGACAATTGATGGAAGCGGCCTGGAAGAAGGGGAGCAGACAGTCCAGATCGATGTATCAGGACCTCAGAACATCGAGCTTACCCCGAGCCAGGACGAAGCCACAATAACTGTTCAATCCGCAGAAAATGCAACGAGTGAAGAAGATACGAATACAGATACACAGACACAGTGACTGTGAGCCATGTGAAGGAGAGGTAACAATGGGAAAATATTTTGGAACGGACGGCGTCAGGGGGATTGCGAATGAGGAGCTCACCCCGGAGCTGGCCTTCAAGCTAGGCAGATATGGCGGCTATGTGCTGACAAAGACAAGTGAAGACAGACCAAAAGTGATGATCGGCAGGGATACACGTATTTCTGGTGAAATGCTTGAAGGAGCGCTAGTTGCGGGCCTCCTGTCCATCGGGGCTGAGGTAATGCGCGTCGGTGTCATCAGTACACCAGGTGTTGCTTATCTTACAAAGAATATGGGAGCAGCTGCAGGTATTATGATTTCTGCCTCCCATAACCCTGTACAGGATAACGGAATCAAGTTCTTCGGTCCGGATGGCTTCAAGCTTTCTGATGAGCAGGAGAACGAAATTGAGCAGTTGATCGATGCAGAGACAGATGAACTGCCTCGTCCATCCGGAGCTGACCTAGGTCAGATCAATGATTATTTCGAAGGCGGCCAAAAGTATATTCAATACTTGAAAGGTACGATCGATAACGATTTCGAAGGGCTTCACATTGCGATTGACAGTGCCCATGGAGCAACTTCTTCCATTGCGACTCACTTGTTTGCGGATCTGGAAGCGGATATCTCTTCGATTGGTTCATCGCCTGATGGATTGAATATCAATAAAAACGTCGGGTCCACGCATCCAGAAACATTGCGTGATTTCCTTCTGGAAAAAGAAGCAGATGTCGGACTTGCCTTCGATGGTGATGGTGACAGATTGATCGCTATCGATGAAAAAGGACAAATCGTCGATGGTGACAAAATCATGTACATCTGTGCTAAATTCCTGAACGATTATGGACGTTTGCGTCACAACACAGTTGTATCGACCGTCATGAGTAATATCGGCTTCTACCGTGCGCTGGATAAGCATAATATCAAGAGCAACAAGACAGCTGTCGGCGACAGATATGTGATGGAAGAAATGCGCCGCGGTGATTTCAATCTTGGCGGTGAGCAATCCGGTCATATCATCTTCCTGGATTACATGACAACTGGTGATGGGATGCTGGCAGCATTGCAGCTGATCAATGTTATGAAAGAAACAGGCAAGAAGCTGTCCGAGCTTGCTGAAGAAGTAGAGATCTTCCCGCAGATCCTGAAAAATGTGCCGGTAACAGATAAACAGGAGGCACTTGTGAACCAGCAAATCCTTGACTCCATCGCAGAAGTTGAGCAGGAGCTTGGTGATCAAGGACGCGTTCTTGTACGACCTTCCGGTACGGAATCGCTTGTACGGGTAATGGTGGAAGCACCAACGAAAGAAGACTGTGAGAAATATGCAGATAAAGTTGTTGCTGTCATCGAACAAGTACTGGGAACTAAATAAAACCAAAGTATGTATGCGCAGGGGAACGGAACACTACCTTTGCGCATACTTTATTTACATGCAAGAAAGAATTGACCAACATGATTTCCTTCATGTAAAATGAAGAGGTTAGTCATTCGAGCAGGAAAGTGAGGATAGAGGTTACAACATCATAAAAGCGCCAGGACTTATCCCGAGCGGTGGGGTAAGTTGACGAGGTGGAGGTTTATCGAACCATTCGGCGGATGCCTCCCGATTGCACACATCTCAGTCGTCATGTTTTAGAGCTGAAAGCAGAGAGGCGACTCTCTGGATAAGGACAAAACAAGATGTGAAAAATAGATAAAACGAGAAAGGGGCAAACAACGCCCCTAAGCTTAGCGCAGGCCGTTCGTTTGCCCCTTCCAAGTCTTGAGGAGGACAACAACGACATGTGTGGAATTGTAGGATATATTGGACAGAATGATACGAAGGAAGTATTGCTTAACGGACTAGAGAAGCTGGAGTATCGCGGATACGATTCAGCTGGTATCGCAATCGAAAATGAGCAAGGCGTGAACCTTTTCAAAGTAAAAGGGCGCATTGCTGCATTGCGTGAAAAAGTAGATCATAGCGTTTCATCCACAATGGGAATCGGCCATACACGCTGGGCGACACATGGTGCACCGAACGAAGACAACGCGCACCCGCACCAAAGCGCTTCTGGCAAATTCACGATTGTGCATAACGGTGTAATCGAGAACTATGTCGACATCCGTAAAGAGTATCTTTCTGACGTAACATTGAAAAGTGATACCGATACAGAAATCGTTGTACAGCTTGTAGAGAAAATGTATGAAGAGACAGGGGATACAGCAGCAGCATTCCGTAAAGCGGTCAGCTTGCTTACTGGTTCTTATGCCCTTGCAATGATCGATAAAGACGATAAAGAAACAATCTTTGTGGCAAAAAATAAAAGCCCATTGCTTGTAGGTATCGGCGAAGGCTTCAACGTCGTAGCAAGTGACGCGATGGCAACACTTCGCGAAACAGATACGTACAAAGAGATCCGTGACAAAGAAATCGTTATCGTTCGCCGTGACAGCGTGGAAATCCAGCTGCTTGACGGTACGACAGTAGAACGCGATAGCTTCAAAACGGAAATCGATGCAGCCGATACAGAAAAAGGCACATACGATCACTTCATGCTGAAAGAGACAGATGAGCAGCCATTCGTTATCCGTAAAATCATCCAGCACTACCAGGATGAAGCGGAACAAATTAAAATGGAACCTGCTATCCGTAACGCGATGGTAAATGCAGACCGTGTTTACATCGTAGCAGCAGGAACAAGCTACAACGCTGGACTAGTCGGTAAACAATTCATTGAAAACCTGGCTAAAATTCCGGTTGAAGTGCATATCGCAAGTGAATTCGCCTACAATATGCCGCTTCTATCTGAGAAGCCATTATTCATATTCCTTTCCCAATCAGGTGAAACTGCTGACAGCAGAGCCGTATTGGTGAAAATCAAAGAACTCGGACACCCAGCACTTACAATCACAAACGTGCCAGGATCCACCCTTTCTCGTGAAGCAGACTTCACATTGCCACTTTATGCTGGCCCAGAAATCGCGGTAGCCTCTACTAAAGCATATACAGCACAGATGGCAGTTATGCTATTGCTAGCTGTAGACGCAGCAAAAGGCAAAGAAATCACACTTGATTTCAACCCGCTTCAGGAGCTTGCGATCGTTGCGAACGCAATGGAAGTACTGACAGATCAAAAAGAAACATTCGAAACACTAGCACAAAGCTATCTAAGTGAATCCCGCAACGCATTCTTCATCGGCCGCGGTGTCGATTACTTCGTCTGCGTCGAAGGTTCATTGAAATTGAAAGAAATCTCCTACATCCAAGCAGAAGGCTTCGCTGGAGGAGAACTGAAACATGGAACTATCGCCTTGATCGAAGAAGGCACACCAGTAATCGCACTAGCGACACAAAGCTCCCTGAACCACTCCATCCGTGGTAACGTACAGGAAGTAAACGCACGCGGTGCCAACACATTGCTCATCAGCATGAAAGGCTTGGAGCATGACGAAGACGCCTTCGTCATCCCAGCAGTGCATGAGCTATTAACACCACTTGCAAGTGTCGTACCGCTTCAATTGCTTGCTTACTATGCAGCTGTACAGCGTGGTGCGGATGTTGATAAGCCACGTAACTTGGCTAAGAGTGTAACGGTGGAATAAGTCTTACCAGTTAACGCACAATATCTCATTCGCTATGGAATTCGTTCTTAGCGTATATACAATACAAACAGAGAAGCACCATACTTATTATTTATGAGTATGGTGCTTTTTTTTCGAGAAAAAGAAAGGAGGGACTTTATATGAAGAAAACGTATTTTATATGGCTTTCCATTTACTTTGTTGTCTGGACTTTAGCCTATTGGGAATATGCCGCATTTCTAACTGTAGGACGACTAACAGGTATAAGTGTCTTTTTTATTCTATTATTCATAGTGCCGCTTTTTAAAGAAAAGCCGCTAATACAAACCCTATTATTCTGTACACAAGCACTACTGACAATTCTCATCTTCTACCCTATAAACAACGAATTAAGCTTATTTGCAATTCTTATACAATCCTTGATAATGGCTGAAGCGGCTTTTTATCTTTCTCGAATTAAAAGTTTAATTGTATTTTCTGTGCAAATTTTGAGTGCTGCGGTGATTTTAATGATGTCAACAGTCACTCCTTCGCAATTATACTGGAGTGCATTATATTATCTTTTACTTGTAGTTGCTTTGCTTTATCATCAAGTTATACATAATCGAGAAAAAGAGGCACGATTAAGCAATGAAGCCTTACTGGAAGAATACAGAAGAATGAAGAGGCAGCTTCTTGTAGAGGAGCAGCAAGCGAGACAGGATGAGCGGATGCTGATTGGACATGAGATTCATGATTCAGTTGGGCATAAGCTGACGGCGCTGCTGTTTCAGTTTGAAGCTTTTCGTTTAACGGCTGCTGAGAAGGATAAGGAAACGGTTGAGAAGCTGAAAGAACTGGCTGAACAAAGTCTGGAGGAAACGCGGCAGGCGGTGCGGTCATTCAAGCAACATGAAGTGGGCGGATTACAGGGTGTTATTCGGCTGATTCGGAAATTAGAGACAGAGAGTTTCATGAAGATCAACTTTTCGGTAAAGCATGGGGCGTTTGCGGCTCCTTTGACTGGTGAGCAGTCATTCGCGATTTATCGTGCGGTGCAAGAGGCATTGACGAATATTATGAAGCATAGTTCTACAAGAGAGGCGCAAGTCATTTTTGAGTCTCCTGGAGGAAGCATCTTTCGGTTTGAAGTGATTAACGCAACAACGCATGATCGCTATTTTCAAGAAGGTTATGGGTTGAAGGCGATGCGGGAGCGTTTAGAAAAAGTGGGCGGTTCGCTGGAGATTGATTATGAGGCGCAACGTTTTCTAGTGAGAGGTACGATAAGATTAGCAGACTGGGGCGGTTCTGATGATTAAAATTTTATTGGCTGAAGATCAAGTGATGGTGCGTCAAGGCTTAAAGATGATGATCGAAACGGACGAGGGAATTAGTGTGACAGGGGAAGCGGATAACGGGAAAGAAGCAGTCAGATTATGTGAAAAGCAGTTTTTTGATGTGGCAATTTTGGATATTCGTATGCCTGTGATGGATGGCATCGAAGCAGCGAAAATCCTCCGCACTCGCTTCCCTCATATAAAGGTTCTAATGCTTACTACCTTTGATGATAGCGAGTATGTGATGAACGCCTTAAAGCTGGGAGTCAGCGGCTATATGCTAAAAAACGGTGATACAGCATCACTCATTCGCTCTATTAAAAGCGCCTTGAGCGGCGGCCTATCCTTGGAGGATCAGGTGGCATCAAAAGTGATGCCGATTCTGCTGCAAAATCAGGAGGAGAGAAAAATTGATCCAACACTGACTCCGAGGGAAAGAGCGATTTTGAAGTGTATCGGTGAGGGACTGAATAACAAGGAAGTGGCCGAGCGGTTAGGCTTGTCGGTAGGGACGGTCAAGAACCAGACGAGTCATGTTTTAGATAAATTGGAGTTGAGGGATCGCACACAATTAGCTATTTATGCGATACGTCACCGCCTTGTATAAAAAAGTGACGAAAGTAATAAGTGCCCAATCGCGGAATGACCATAGTCAGTAGTGGCTCTGGTCTTTTTTATTTATGATGCAAGTAACAACATTAAAGGAGGCAAAAACGTGCTTGAAACCATCAACTTAAGCAAGTCCTTTAAGGGTAAGAAGGTCGTGCAGGATTTAAATTTATATTTGAACGATGGGGAATCAGTTGGATTGCTTGGCCCGAATGGTGCCGGAAAATCTACGACGATTTCCATGATTTCCACTTTGATCAAGCCGACGAGCGGAAAGATAATCTTAAACGGTGTAAATGCGGTTAATAAACCAGGTGAAGTCAGAAGGGTTTCGGGTGTGGTACCGCAGGAATTGGCATTATATCAAGAGCTGTCCGCCTATGAAAATCTTAAGTTTTTTGGCTCGATTTATAAATTGAGAGGTAAAGAACTAGCGATAGCTATTCAGCAAGCTTTGGAATTTGTCGGGTTGGATGATCGTAAAAAGGATTTGGTAAAGACTTATTCTGGCGGGATGAAACGCAGACTTAATATAGCAGCAGCGTTAATGCATCGCCCGCAGATTTTAATATTGGATGAACCGACAGTCGGTATCGATCCCCAATCGAGAAATCATATCCTGGAAGCTGTACGGGCGCTGAATCAGCAAGATGGAACGACAATTCTTTATACGAGTCATTACATGGAAGAAGTAGAGCAGCTCTGTGATCGAGTATATATTATGGATCATGGCAAGATCATTGCGGCAGGAACAAAAGATGAATTACTCAGTATCTTGTCGACCGAGGATAAAATAAAGGTAGAGTTAAATAAGCTTGATGAAGCCTTTGTAGAGCAAGTAAAGACCATTGAAGGAGTTCGTAAAATGGAGGTATCTGAATTGCAGCTGAAGATTATAGCCGCAAAAGGCAGCAGCTTGATCAGCAAATTGGTTCATCTTACCGAACAGCATCAAATCCAATTGCTTCATTTTCATACGGAATCGCCTAGTTTGGAAGATGTATTCCTTCACTTAACCGGACGTACGCTGAGAGATTAAAGGGGTGTCATGATGCGGAGTTTTATCAAAAAAGATTTATTGATATTTTTACGAGACTGGAAAGAGCTGCTCACGGTCATGCTACTTCCTATCGTTTTGGTTATCGTGCTGAATTTTGCTTTTGCGGGGTTATTTGATGGAGACGATGAGGTATCAATGGATTTGCAGTTAGCAGTAGTGAATGAGGATAATGAGTCTGAGGCAATGGAGCAGTTGAAGGATAGATTGATTAGTGATGCTGCCTTTGAAGAGCAGGAGGCAAATGCGAT
Source organism: Terribacillus aidingensis (assembly GCF_040703035.1). Classification (NCBI taxonomy): domain Bacteria; kingdom Bacillati; phylum Bacillota; class Bacilli; order Caryophanales; family Bacillaceae; genus Terribacillus; species Terribacillus aidingensis. Next base: position 138,507 of record NZ_CP159996.1, read on the forward strand.
TGTGGAAGCTGCAGGGGAGATACAACCTGTTCAACTGCTATCGGATTATCTGGAAAGTGACGAATTAAAGGAATGGGTGACGGTTCATCATCTGGAGGAAAAGGCAGCGGCCGAGAAAGTTAAAGAGGGTGACCTGGACGGTGTGCTGATCATCCCTAAGGGGTATACCGCAGATAGTTTGTATGCGAGCTTCGCAGGCGAATCTCCAACTACAGCATTGACTTATAAGATAGAAGAAGAGACGACGAATAGCAGTGCTCTGCAACAGTTCATAGAAGAATTTATTGAGCAGTTGAATTATCAATTTGCAATACAGGAAATAACGGGTGGTGCAGAAATAGAGGCAGCGCCTCCTGAAGGTGGTTTGGAGGATATAGGCGCTGCGTACAATTTCAAGGTCAATCAGTACTTTACAATATCATTAGGAGCATTATTTGCCTTATTCGTTGTAGCGACGGTAGCAATGAAAACGGGGGTGGAAATCAGGGACCAAGTATTCAACCGAATCCTATTAGCGAATAGCCATCCTATGCGTTTTTTAATTGGTAAAATGGTATCCACGATTTGTCTAGTTGTACTGCAGATTATCTTTGTATTGCTTGTATCCCACTTTCTTCTGGATGTATTTCCGGATCGTTCGATAGCCTTTTGGAGTGGTATCTTCGTGATGATTGCGTTACTCGCTTTGGTGCTGTCGGGCTTAGCGGCTATATACACGGCGATATTATTACGGATGAATAGTGTTGATGCCGCAAATGGGGTCTTTATGTTGGCTACTTTGCTATTCGGTACGCTAGGAGGAGGCTTTGTTCCCATCTATATGATGCCTAAGTGGCTGCAGCAGATTGGAGAATGGACTCCGAATGGTCTATTCTTAGCCATACTGACAGAGTGGGTCCAATTTGAGAATCTGTCCTCCATCGTCCAACCAAGCATAATTATGATCGGCTTTTTCCTATTATTCACTTTCATTGGCTTGGCTTTGTTTCCGAAAAGGGGGAAAGCACAATGAAGAACGTATTATGGGTGCAATTTTCCAAGGATAAACGGAATCCGCTGCTCATTCTATTATTGATTACGGGCAGTATTGCCGCCACGCTTCTATTTGGCGGTGGTGTCCAGTCCGTGACAACAGTTGGGCTTTTCAGTGAAGATGTCAATGATGCTGAATTAGAGAAAAAATGGGAAACGTTGTTAAATACGGATGACTCTTTCACGTTTGAAATAGTAGAACCAGAAGAAGCGCGTGAAGACATAAAGAAAGGCAATATCGATGTAGCAGTAAGAGTCATGGAGGATGATTACCGGCTGCTGGTCTCCAAAAATATGCCAAGCGTTTCTTCTATCGAACATCATGTTAATAGCGTGTTTCAACGAGAAGCTCAAATCGCCGCGGTCGAATTACAAGAAGGAAAAGATGTACGGGGTGAATTGGATGACTACCTGGCAGATGCACCATTTCAGATAGAAGCGCAAGGGTTGGAAAGTGAACAGATTCCTACGTACAACATCCGTACGCAGCTGCTGTTTGCCTTCACTTTCTTGATCTCGATGTTCATCCTTGGATTCAAGGTTAATAATGTGACACATGATAAGGTGTCTGGTATTTGGAATCGGATGATTTTATCACCGATGAAGAAAACAGGTATGTACAGTGGTTATTTGTTATATAGCTTTCTGGTAACGATGCTTCAAATTGTCGTCGTGCTCATCGTGTTTAGATATGTCATGAATTACGATGTAGGAGATAATCTGTGGCTGATAATCCTCATTACAGCGTGCTTTACATTCGGTATGATCAGTATTGCCATGTTGATTACCGGTTTTGTCAGGACACCGGAGCAGTTTTATGCCATATACCCGTCCCTTATCCCGCTGATTCCACTTGTCAGCGGAGCCTATATGATGCCAGGAACGATTACGAATCCGGTGTTACTGTTTATTGCTGATTTATTTCCGCTGGCACATGCTATGGAAGCGATTATGTCTGTCGTTTTCTATGGTGCTGGTCTGCAGGATGTTTTGATGTCGCTGTTGTATATGCTGTTGATTGGCGTAGTGGCGATGGGATTGGGGATTAACCTTGTGGAGCGGAGAAGCAGGTAAAAAAATGCACATTATTGAAAAGTCTCGATCATGGATCGAGACTTTTTCATTCCTTGTCATACCATTTGATCAAGCTATGTAAAATGCTATCTAATAAGCCAATCTCGGCAGCTTTTGCGATGGCTCCATCACCAAACCGTTCGCTGCGAACTATATAAGTAGCGGCGCGAATACCATCTGCAACGCTTAACTCCATATCTGACGAGTAGTCTGGTAACCCGTTACTCTTCCAGTTGTATAAAGGGGTTATGGCGCCGACAGTATATAGCAGATTCGTGGCTTTGTCTATACGTTCACTATAGGCGGGGTAGTTTAATGAGTACTCGTTTCCTCCATTTGTCCATACTACATTACGATCTTCACCTGTCATTTCTTCCGCAACAGAACGCAATTCCTCCCAGGCATCTTCCTTCCTAGTTCGTTAATGAGTTGTATATTATTCGGATTTCCCTCCATAAACATCATCCTCCTTTTATTAGATTATATCGCATTCCCAGTATACGCTGAGTTGCAAACACGAAATCTGGTATCGTTTTATGGCCTCCTCTTATCCTCAACTTCCATAATTCTGGATATTAACTGTAGACATAATAAAACTAGTTCCAGCTCACGAATTAATTCTTTATATATTTGTACGTATAAGTACAAAGAATTGCTCTGAAATATATTTATTTTTTTGAAGAATAATAAAGAATCTATCTATAAAACAAGGATTTTATACTTATTGACAACTTTATCTATTCCTCCTAATCTTAAACTAGCAATATGTAAGCGTTATCAATAAAGAGGAGGAAAGAGATGAAAGCTAACAAACGTATACTCGTGATGTCGATGCTGTCTGCCGCATTACTTATTCCTGTTATTCCAGGCGCCGATACCCTGGCAAAGGATAAAGGTGGAAAAGAGAACATACCTGTATTTGAAAATGCCTCTGTCCATGATCCATCCTTCATTGAAGTGGACGACCAGTACTACGTCTTTGGCTCCCATCTAGCTGCAGCAAAAACGAATGACCTTATGAAATGGAAAATGGTCGACTCTGGTGTGCGTGATGGCAATAAGCTTATTCCCAATGTAACGGAAGAGCTTAAGGAGACACTTGAATGGGCGCAGACGGATACCCTCTGGGCAGCTGATGTCATACAGCTGGCGGATGGGAAGTTTTATATGTATTACAATGCGTGTAAAGGTGATTCACCGCGGTCTGCGATGGGTGTGGCAGTTGCTGATAATATCGAGGGGCCCTACGAGGATACGGGTATTATCCTGAAGTCGGGTATGTGGGATGAGCCGAGTGAGGATGGCGCGATTTATGATGCGACTAAGCATCCGAATGTGGTCGATCCGGATGTGTTCTATGATGAGGAAGGCAAGTTGTGGATGGTGTATGGCTCCTACTCTGGCGGTATTTTCATTATGGAAATGGATGAAGAGACGGGCAAGCCGATTCCAGGGCAAGGGTATGGGAAGAAGCTAATGGGCGGAAACCACAGCCGGATTGAAGGACCGGCGATGATGTACAGCCCGGAAACAGATTATTATTATATGTTCCTTTCCTTCGGCGGACTGGATGCTGTTGGCGGATACAATATTCGTGTGGCGCGTTCTAAGACTCCAGATGGTCCGTTTTACGATGCAGAAGGAAATGACATGATTGATGTGAAAGCAGATCCGAATCTGCCTCTGTTTGATGATAAGTCTATCGAACCTTATGGCGTGAAGCTGCTGGGGAATAACTTGTTCGAGAAGAAGGTCGGTGATCCAGGGGAGGAGCCGGGTATAGGGTATGTTTCGCCGGGACATAATACTGCTTTTTATGATGAGGAAACAAAGAATCATTATTTAATCTTCCATTCTCGTTTCCCTGACCGCGGTGAAGAGCATGAGGTTCGGGTGCATCAGATGCATATGAACGATAAAGGCTGGCCGGTCGTTGCTCCATCTCGTAATACGAATGAAAAAGAGGCGAAGATCAAACGGAAGGATATGGCTGGTGACTATCAGTATGTGAACCATGGAAAAGATATTTCTGCTGATGTGAAAACTTCGGAACAGATAACTCTGAAAGAGAACGGAAAAGTCGAAGGTGCTGTAAAAGGAAGGTGGAGTCACGGAAAAGATAATGAGATCACTCTGACGATTGATGGCGAGAAGTATAATGGGTTCTTCCTGAAACAGTGGGATGAAGCGGCACAGGAATATGATACGACGTTCACCGCTTTATCTGACAAAGGTGTTGCGGTATGGGGCAATCGAATGGAAGATATGAAAGATAAAGAAGTTGTTGCAGCGGTGAAAAATGATCTTACTATCTCGAACAGTGATAATCTGTATCAAAATGTAGAGCTGCCAACAGAAGGTACCCACGAATCCACGATAGTGTGGACGTCATCCAATTCAAATGTGATCGAGGCGGATGGTACGATACACCGGCCAGAGGCAGGAAGTGGAGATGGCAAAGCGACACTGACCGCAAGTATTCAAGCAGGCAAAAAGAAAGATAAGAAAACCTTTCGAGTGACAGTAAAGCAACAGGCTTCTGAGCCAGAAATTGCGCAATATAACTTTGGTAATCCAGGCAGTAAGGAAGCGGCCGATTCATCTGGTAGCAATCTGCCTGCACAATTGAAAGGGAACGCTGTGCAAACCGAGGACGGCAAGCTGGCGTTGGATGGGAAAGATGCTTATGTGGAACTCTCCCCACTCGTTGCAGATGCAGAGGACTTCACGTTTTCCGCCTGGGTGAACTGGCAAGGCGGTGCAGCATGGCAGCGAATCTTTGATATTGGTGAAAGCAACGGCAAAAACATGTTCTTCACACCGTCTGACGGCAGCGCCAGCTTCGATTTACCATTCATAATGGAGTTGACCAGAACATAACAGCTGATAAAGCATTGGCTGCGGGTGAATGGGTACATCTTGCGGTGACACTGGAAGGTGATACCGGAAAACTGTACATGAATGGAGAGCTTGCAGGGACAAACGAGAATATTACTGCTAACCCAGCAGATATTCTTGGAAACACAAACTATCTGGGGCGAAGCAGGTATGCTGCGGATGCGTTCTTTGGCGGGCAGATGGATGATGTTGCCGTGTATCGGAAGGCTTTGAGTGAAGAGGAGATAAACGAACTGGCTAATTAAATAGGCGTTATCAGAACACCTCTTGTAATGGAGGTGTTCTTTTGCTTTACTCATAGAATATTACCCAAGTTATCTGTTTCAATTAATTAATGTAAGTATTAATAGTGAATACAATATGGTTAAGGAATAATATTCCTATAATGTTTATAATAGAAAGTATATAGTGAAAGTTTAAGTAGGGTGATGATGTTGCGTATCGAGAAATATAATCAGCAAACAGGGAATCCAGCTTATTGTCATGAAGCTATATTCTCTCTTATTATAGGAATCTTTTCGATTCTAGGAGTTATTTTTATGGATAATGGGGCAACACTAGGTGGATTTGGACTAGGAATTGCGTACATAGCACATAGAGAGATTAAGAAGGGCAAACTAAAAGGGCGGAAGTTTGTAGTGTTAGGTATAGTGTGCAGTCTGATCGGTATAGCAGGTAGTTTCCTGTGGTAGATACCAAACCATCTAGCATAAAGTCGATAATAGAACAGTCTCTATTACTAGTCATCTTTTCTTTTTCTAGGCTTGTGGTTATAGTAGAGATACAATAAGATCTTCGATAATTGTTTTTGGGGGTAAGTAAAATGATAGCATTCGCAGATTATCTGGCTCAAATTGACAATCCACAGCATCGGGAACGAACGGAAGAAGTGCTGAAATGGGTGGCTGAGAAATATCCTAATATGGAACAGAAAATAGCCTGGAACCAGCCGATGTTTACTGATCATGGCACATTTATTATTGGCTTTAGCATCGCCAAACAGCATCTGGCTGTTGCTCCGGAAAAGGCAGGAATAGATCATTTTTCTGACGACATAATACAGGCAGGCTATGACCATACGAAGCAGCTGGTTCGTATCAAATGGGATGGACCAATTGATTATTCATTATTAGAAAGAATGATAGAGTTCAATATTACAGATAAAGCAGACTGTACGACTTTTTGGCGGAAATAATGAAAGTGAATGAAAAACACCTCTAAATGGTGTTTCTTTGCTGGGGATTCTCCCAGCGTGCTGGACAGAGTAAGGAGAAGACATATGGAACAATCTAATCAATTAAAACAGAATGCCTCACGTATTGGAGTCGTTGTATTAGTCTTAAGCATTATGCTTATCGGTGCTAACTTGCGTGCGCCGATAACAGGGTTAAGTCCTTTAATAGATAATATCCGTTCAGATACCGGCATTGGCAATGCTTCAACTGGTATGCTGACTACTTTGCCTTTGATCGCATTTGCAGTATTTGCGCTGGTCGCGCCAAGAATTGCTAGGCGTGTAGGTATTGAAAGAACTTTATTTGCCGGACTGATTATCATAGCTGTTGGACTTATATTTCGGTTTTTCTCACCGGTATGGATGCTTTTCGTTGGTACGGCTTTAGCAGGAATCGGAATCGCCATGGGGAATGTACTTTTGCCAGGCTTGATTAAGCGGGAATTCCCTAAAAATGTAGGCGTTATGACTGGAGCTTATGCAATGACCATGAATGGGATGGCTGCGCTCGCTTCTGGAATTAGTGTTCCTCTTTCAAACGGTCTTGGCAGTGGATGGCATGGATCACTCGCAGTATGGGTGATTTTGACGCTTGTAACGATGGTCGCTTGGATACCGCAGCTGCGCCAGAGAGTAACAACATCATCTATTTCCCTACCTAAGAAAGGAAAGAAACTATGGTCATCGGGTCTCGCCTGGAAGGTAACAGGTTTCATGGGATTGCAATCGCTATTGTATTACATCATGATCACCTGGATGCCTACAATACTTCAAAATCAAGGCTTTAGTGAATCAACAGCTGGCTGGCTTTTAGCTCTCACGCAGCTTTGCAGCTTGCCAACTTCATTCTTGCTCCCGATCCTAGCAGGGCGGTTATCTGGACAAAGGGGAATAGTAAGCATAATAGCTTTGTGTTTCGTTATGAGCTTCTCTGGATTGCTGACGGGTATCACATGGATCAGTGTCATTAGTGTACTGCTATTCGGATTAGCGGGAGGCGGTGTGTTCAGTCTCGCGACAATGTTTTTTGTCTTGCGAACACAGTCAGCTCAAGAATCAGCTGAATTATCAGGTATGGCTCAGTTTGTCGGGTATTTACTAGCAGCAGTAGGGCCGACATTATTTGGTTTGCTGCATGACGTGACGTCAAGCTGGACAGTGCCATTGGCATTATTGGTTGCTGTAGCTGCAGTGCTCTGGATTGTTGGTATGGGAGCGGGGAAGAATGCTTATATCAATCAGCAGCCAGGCGGGGGCGAACAGTAACAAGAAAGACTAACTACCCGGGGTAGTTAGTCTTTTTAATTACTGTAAGATGAACTGTTAAAGGTAGCTGAGGATTAGAAATTAGCTTCTATAAGAATCAGATATATGAAAAGGTAAGTTATAATTCGGGGTAAATAATAGTTGCTATTGTGATTAACTATATAATTTTAGATTAGTTGTTAACTTCTTATTAATTTCTCTTATCCCCTAGTAATCGCAACTTGTTTCCTTGCATTCTTCTTTAAATTGAGGAAAACCTTCATTTGTACTGATACCTGCTACACTTATATCATTATTGAATTTTATTGAGAAACCAGCACTACCATTCACTGTACCATCTATAGTCATACTACCCATTGGAGCTGTATAAGGTTCGTCCATTTCGATAGAACTTACATTTTCAAAATTGCTTTCTATATAACTTTTAGCTGTATTCTTGGCTTTAGTTATAGTGTCATCATCGTACTCAGAATTACTCGCGTTCACATTACATCCTCCTAGTAGTATAATGGAAAATATAGAAAATAATAAAATACATGTATTTTTTTTCATAATAACACCTCGTATAAAGTATAACAAAGAGAGGGCTTGTTACCAATGAGCAAATTGAATGATTATCAGGCCGGTTATATTTCACAGGAAACCTATGTGAATGGTAAGGAGCAAATCGTAATTGAATCATCATTTTCGAATGAAAGAGTAATCTGGAAAACAGTAGACATCATTGAAGACGAAGACACAGGTTTATATGGTTATGTATTAGAAAATCCTAAAACTGAAGAGATAGTAATTAGTTTTAGAGGTACAGAAACTGATAAAGGTTTATCTGAAATGATAAAAGATTTTGATGAGGATTTAAATGGAGTTGTTTTGGGTGATTCGAATTATACTGATGTTTATGAGGCGACGGAGACTTATACCGGTTCCCGGGCTCAAATCCAAAGTCTATATGTTGGCAGTGCGAAATATAATGCGCAAGAGCGAACAGTTACATACACAAATAAGAACCAGTTTTCTGAAGCAGAAGTTGCTGTTAAGAAATATGTGAAGAGATATGGTGCCGAAAACATAACATTTACTGGTCATTCCCTGGGCGGAGGAATTGCGCAGTATTGCGCAGTCATTTATGACGCCGATGCAGTTACCTTTGCTGCAGCAGATGCTTACGGGCTGTTAAGTGAGGATCAGCAGCAAAATGTCCAGAACGGTGATTACAAAGATAACATTATTACTTATGCATACCCAACTGACATGGTCTCAATGTTTCATGATAAGACAATTGGCTCGTTTTATTATATGGAAGATCCAGCGGGGAAAGATGGTGTAGGGGATCAATTAGCTGATAAACTTGGTTCTCACTATGCTAGTAATTACATGGATGCAAGTCTATACAATGAAGATGGCTACTACAAATCAGATCTATTATTTGATGAAAAACTTCGCGCGGCTATCCCCACATCACCTCTCTTCCTGAAAAATAGTGGTGTATCAGATTTTCACATCGTAATTCAAACCGAATTAATGAAAGCCTATGCGGCACAAGTAGAAGCTAGCGAAGATCTGATTGCGAAGACTAAAAAAGAGATGATGCAGTTCTTGGATGACTATCTCTCGGCGATGGAATATGCGAAGAGTAAATTCAAAGGGCAAGTTGGATCGGGCAGATATGATAAGCTGAATGGCTCCGATGTGGATGATATCTATCGGGATCTGACGGTAAGTGGTCCAAACGGTATTCCGATGTTATTTGAGATGGATTATTTTGATGAAGTGATTGAATTTCTGAAGGATGCACAATCTGACACGGGGGAAATCGCACACAATATGAACAAGATGGCGAAGGATTTTGCACATATTGATGAAATGCTGGCAGGTTGGCTGAGGTTTTAATTCGTTAGTAGGAAAGCATGATAAGAATGTTAGATATACTTGATGAATTTGACGAATTCCTGGAACGACGAAAGCAAAAGAAAGAGTTGGAAAGAAGTATCAAAGATGATTTAGAAGCAGATGAGAAGTTTTATAAGAAGTATTTAGAGCGCTGCAACCATATAGAATCACTTTCAGAGGAGCATATAAAACTAAAGGATGCACTGGAGGATTGCTTTGATGGACAGGCGAATAAAGCACTAAGACAGCGTTTGGAAGAGAATATCCTGCTTTTGAAAGGGATAGAGCATTCTTATGTTATTTTGAGGGAGAGTATCAGGGTTAGAGGTGGCTGGTGGTAATTCTAAGTAAGCTTCTTATCCTCTTGCAGAGGCGAATGTTAACTTTAAAGAATGAAAATCAAGATAAAATCGAACCTTCCATATGGTTGATGGAAGGTTTTTTGTTGTCATAAAAAAAACGATCAACTTCTTATTGACTGTGTGGTAACCACACGGTTTATGCTATTGCTATAGAGGGGGAGTTATAATGCAATTTTTGACGAGCGGCGAATTAGTGAGATTACTTGATATAACGAAATACACATTAAGATATTATGAAGAACAGCAGTTGATACAGCCAGCATTCATTGATTCCAATGGGTATCACATGTATGGAGAAGATGAAGTATACGCTATGGCACATGTTCTGCTTCTCAAGAAAATTGGATTTTCGATAAAAGATATAAAAAGCAGTTTGGAGAATGAACTAGATCAAACAAAAACATTAACATCTGTACTATCAAGAATCGAAGATGAAATGGAGCAACTTAATAATGCGAAGAATAAAGTCCAAACAATTCTCGGTCTTCAGCAAAATGTATCAAACGGTCTAATTACTGAAACGAAAGAAATTCGATCATTTACATACCTTCCTGATGAATTTGTGGATGAAGCCTATAATCTGAATTTGAAAGGGTTAGCGAAACGGAAGGATGATAATCTGACGATTTTGGATGAGATTTCCTATGTCATTACAGAGAACGGTGAGAAGATCAAAGTAATGTTTGGAAGCACTAATGAAGAAGCAGAGCATATCATGCCAAGCGGAACTTACTTTAGTAAGAAAATTACTATTGAACAAGAAGAAGAACTTGAGCCAGAAATACAGTGTTTTTACGGTGATCTGGCTTTGCTTGATGCTGAATACGAAGATAGCTTATTCATTCATGAGGAAGCATATCTGTCTGCTTTCTATACCAAGTCCATGGTTTATAGTCTGGAGGTGAAAGCGAAATGAATATCTCTAAAGACGGTATGGACAATGAGATAAAAGAAATGGCGAATCTATTGATGGAGGGTTTTGGCGGAAAGCTTGGTACCTTGAAATTACCTGGAAAGGAAACAGAATTTATGCTGCGCTGTCTGGCAGAACATATCTTGAAGAATCATTGGGATAATTTAATTATCATACGTGATAAGGAGATACAAGGTACTTTATTCGTTAAACCGAAGAAATGGAATGTAAGTGAGATATCAACCCGGTTGTTCAAGAAACTGCGTCTTCGCTCATTTTTAAAAGCAAGCATTTTTCTTTGGATGCTTGATCATAGAACTAAAGGGAAGGAGATTCATATTGACTTCCTTGTAGTATCTAAATCAAACCGAGGGATAGGTATTGGAGGCCGCCTAATTGAAACTCTTAAAAGTCGTGTAGAAGCAGATCAATATATTACATTGTTTGTTTCTGCCACTAATGTTGCTGCTAGAAGGCTTTATGAGAAGCAAGATTTCCAGGTTAAAAGAAAAGGAACAAGCGTAATCGGAGCAAGCTTTCACGGAACAAGGAATTGGTGCTTTATGGAATGGAGAGGCTCTTGCATATGAAAAAGAGATATAAGCTACTCATTAGCATTCTGTTCATTATTATGCTGGTCGCTGGTGTCTTCATCTATGAGAATGATTATGCAATGCAAGAAAAAGATGTCATCATAAGAACGGATCAAGGAGATTTGGCTGGGTTTGTTGCACTACCTCAAGAGAAGAATGAAGGTGTTGTTATCTTTGTACACGGAGATGGTGCACAAAATGCAACGCAAGATGGCGGCTATAAGCCTTTGATGGAACGCTTTGCTAAACAAGGTTATGCATCTGTTTCATGGGATAAACCTGGTGTCGGAAAATCAACAGGAAATTGGTTAGACCAAACAATGGACGAACGTGCACAAGAAGTAGAAGATGTGATGGAATGGGCGGAAAACCAAGATGATATAAACACCGAAAAAATTATTCTTTGGGGAGCCAGTCAAGCAGGGTGGGTCATTCCAAAAGTACAGCAGAAACGCGAGGATGTCACAGCGTCTATCTTAGTAGGCCCCGCAATTAATTGGCTTCGCCAAGGTGCGTATAATACCACTGAGGAAATGAAGAGTGAAGGGAAAACTGAAGATGAGATAATGCAAGTGCTAAACAACGATAAAAAAGAGTCTGATCTTATCCTCGCAGGTGCTACTTATGAGGATTATATAGAGGAAACTGCAGATGACAGTCTTTCTGAAGAAAGATATGCATTCGTTCAAAAGAATATCTCAGCTGATGCAACGGAGGATATTGAGAAGGTTGAGTCTCCTGTACATATTGTATTGGCCGAAAACGACCTGAATGTGGATTCGAATGAAACAGAAAAAACGTATAAGCAGCTGTTGCCGAAGTCACAATTAACAGTAAGAATAATATCCGGGGTTGATCATTCTATGTTGAATCCAGCACTTCACGAGTCGCAAATCTTGACTTATTTGAGTGCAATTTTAGCACCAAAAGATACGCTTGTAAGTGAGGAGTACCTTGATTATTGTGAGGAATTAATCCGTCACATGTAAAACTTTTCTTTTATAAAGGAAAAACCGTCAGCAGCTAATGCTGGCGGTTTTTGATTATAAGTCTATAAATAGAATCCTACTTCCTAGTATTGGGTATAGATACTGTAACCTCTGAAATATTAGGAAGCTGTTCTTTATAACAATCTTGATTCCTGTATTTGGATTAAAAGAAAGTATCGTATCCAGACGAGGTTGGTTGTATAATCATGAAGCAAATAGATGCACTTATTATAACTATAGCCGTTAATGAAGACATGAAATACAAGCAAGCCAGCAGCATGAGTTAAAGACCTAGCAGAACGAGGTGTTGCGATAGTGAATTTATATAAATCAACTAAAAACAAATGGAAAGAAGAATTGAAGCTCGCACTTGATAGAGAGGAATTTCGTCTTCTTTATCAGCCAAAGCTCAACCTGCAGACGGGTAAGCTGTGCGGAGTGGAGGCGTTGATCCGATGGGAACATCCTGAGCAAGGAATCATTTCTCCACTGGATTTTATCCCTGCTGCTGAAGAGACAGGAATGATTCTTCCTATTGGAGAATGGGTGCTACGGTCGGCATGTATGCAGAATAAAGCGTGGCAGGAACAAGGTCTGTCTTCTATGATTGTGGCGGTTAATCTTTCGGCTTCTCAATTGTATCAAGGTGATTTGGCAGAGAAGGTACAGTCTATTTTAGAAGAATCCCAACTCTCTCCGGAGTATCTGGAGCTGGAGATTACCGAATCTATGACGATGGATGTCGATTATGTATTGCCTGTATTGCATAAGCTGAAACAGATAGGTGTTCGAATCAGTTTGGATGACTTTGGTACCGGATATAGTTCTCTCTACCACTTAAAGGAATTCCCGATAGATATCATCAAAATAGATCGGTCATTTGTGCGTAATTGCACTATTGATTCCAAGGATGCCACCATTGTCAAAACGATTATTGCAATGGCACATCAATTAAAGCTAGAAGTGATTGCCGAAGGTGTGGAATCCAAGGATCATCTTGTTTTCCTGCAGCAGAATCTATGTAATGAGGCGCAGGGATATCTTTTCAGTAAACCGGTTGCACCCGAGGAATTTAAGAGAAGCATTCCTCGTTTGGAACAGATAATCCCGGATGAAGGTATCTCCTTAGAGAAGTCCAGGGAAACTTGGTTCAAAAGCGGTGTGGAAAATACGTATCATGACTTGCAAGAGGCCGTACGGAAACAACAGGGAATGATTTTTAAATTCAAAAAAGAACATGAACGGTTTGTCCATAGTTTTTGTGATGGAGAACTGATCTACCGCTTGCAGTTTACTCCTGACCAGCTTATCGGAAAAGACTTAAAAGACTTTCTTCCGGCCGAAGAAGCGGAAAGAAAAATGGAATTCTATGAGCGAGCGTGGAATGGAGAAGAGAATGTCATATACGAGTCCAGAGTAAATGGTTTGTCGTATGTCACATCGCTGAGACCAGTCTTACGGGGAGGAAAAGTAGTTGAAGTAATTGGATGTTCGGTGGATATTACAAAGAAAACTGGAGTTGTATTCAGCTCAGATGATGTGAAATATCGTCTAATTGCAGAAAATGTCCATGACTTGATATGTATAATAAATCCGGACGCCATTATACTTTATGCTTCACCGTCCCATCAAAAGCTTCTCGGTATAACTCCTGAAACCTTTATAGGAAAAAGTGCTTTTAAATGGATCCACACTGAGGATGTAGAATTGATTCAAAATCGTATCCATCAGATTCTGACATATAAAACAGCTTGGCAGGTGAAGTTCAGATACCAGTGCGCCAATAATGGATGGCTGCTTGTTGAAGCTATTGGAACTCCTGTACTGGATGAACGGGGGGAAGTGGAATATATAGTGGTGGTGTGTCGCGATGCATCGTAGAGAAGAGGACTTTATGTTCGGAAAGTTAGATGTACAGCAGCTGATGCTTCTGGAATCATTACCGGTTGCCATTGTCATTCACAGAGAAGGCAGCATCCTGTACGCAAATAAATCATTTGTTGATCTGATTGGAGCTGCCTCTATACAGGAACTAAAAGGAAAATCAATTCTGGATTTTTCTCCCCCAGCTTATGTAGACATAGTCGAAGAACGTTTCCGGCAATTAAATCGAGTCGGAGCAGTAATATCGCCGACAGAAGAGAAAGTAGTGCGTCTGGATGGAGCAATCATTGATGTCGAAATAACTGGTGTCTCTTTAGAGTATGAAGGCGAGCTTTCTTACTTAATGATCATACAGGAGCACACCGGAAGAAAAATGGCTGAAGAAGCGTTGCGGCAAAGTGAGGCACGATACAGATTGATAGCGGAGAATATGACAGATTTGGTCTGTATCATCGACTGGGAGGGCTATTTCAAGTACGCTTCGCCGTCCCATGTAACGGTGCTTGGGTTTCCTGCTGTCGCGTATGAGGGAAAACCAGCGAGGGATTTCATGCATGAAGATGACCGTATGAAGGTACGGCAGAAGATGGGTGAAATGGTGATGACAAAAGAGGGCTGTGTGCTAAAATTCCGTTTTAAGAATATCATGGGCAATTGGATTTGGCTGGAGGCACAAGTAAGCCCTATCTTCGATGAACATGGGGTATTTGAACATTTCCTCTTTGTATCAAGGGACATTACAGAAAGATTGGCATATGAACAGCAACTGACGCATATGGCCTATCATGATACCTTAACTGGACTGCCGAACCGAAGGCTGTTCAAGGAAAAGCTGGAGCAAGCGCTGGAAGAGGCAAAGCAGAACAGGAAGAAAGTAGCTGTCATGTATCTGGATCTCGACAATTTTAAATATATCAATGATACTCTTGGTCATGATGTAGGCGACGAGCTGTTAAAGCAATTCGCTAGCAGGGTCAAGGGGTGCCTGCGGAATCAAGATGTGCTTTCGAGACAAGGCGGAGATGAATTTACGATTCTTTTGCCGGAAATTGAAGAGGAAAATGATGTTTTTCGTATTGCGGACGATATCCTTGAATCCTTTCAAAAAGCATGGAATATAGGCAGGAATCTCTTCAGGACAACATCCAGTATCGGGATAGCTTTCTACCCGGAGAATGGCACGAAAGAGTATGAGTTGATGCGGAGTGCTGATGCCGCTTTGTATCAGGCGAAGAAGAATGGCAAAAATATGTATCAGACATTTTAGGAGAGATTAGTTCAATAGAACCTTCTACATACGAAAAGACAGGTTGAAGACAACCTGTCTTTTTCGTATAGGTATCAGCTATCCATTCGATAACTGATAAACGATAATAGGGATGCAATAAGAGCACATATCCCGCCCACAATTGCAAGGTTTGGCAGGTTTCCGTATGCAACGACCAACCCGCCTAGCGCAGAACCAAGTGTAATACCGATATTGACGGATACAGGAGTCAGCGAGGAAGCAAAGTCCCTGGCCGCTGTCGAATAGGCCGCTGCTTGATCCATCAGATAAATTTGAATGGTCGCATTCATGACGTAAATCATGACTGCGATTAGCATGATGCTGATCAATCCGGCAATTGTGATGTCCATTGTTACGTATAGGGAGCCAATGATGATTGCTTGGATGATGAATGCATAACGCAGATCTCCAATACCGTTACGGCCGGCTATCTTTCCAGCTAAGAAGTTGCTGGCGATGGAAAAGAGTCCGTATGCAAGCAAGACAAGTCCGACTGAGCTGGAGGCAATACCTAATTCATCCTCAATGATAGGCGTGATATACGTGTAGATCGTATACGTTCCAGCGATACTGAACGTCGGGATAAAGAAACCGACGAGGATTTTCGGATTCTTGAATAGGACAAGCTGCTTCATGATGGAACTTTTCTCGCCTGCTGCTGTCTTTGGCAGGATGAATAGACTGATGACAAAGGCGATAACACCGAGTAGTGCAGTCACCCAGAACGTCAGGTGCCATGAGTCTAATTGGCCTATGAACGTACCAAGCGGTACACCCAGGACATTGGAGATCGTGAACCCGGCAAAAATGAGTGCAATAACCGAAGAACGTCTTGCCGCTGGCATTGTGTCACTTGCTACTGTCATCGCTAAAGCGGTAAGGACACCACTTGCTGCTGCTGTCACGATTCTTGCTGCTAGTAATACTCCAAAAGAGGATGTTAAAGCACTAATAATATTACCTAAAATAAAGACGACAATTAGTGTGAGCATCAAAGGATATTTCGGAAAACGGCTTACCCAGCCAGTTAAGAGGGGAGTGCCGATTGCATAAGCAATGGCAAATCCCGATACAAGTGTTCCGGCCGAAGCGACCGTTACGTTTAGATCAGCAGCGACCTCTGTCAGCAGGCCGACAATGACGAATTCGCTTGTTCCCATAACGAACGTCAATAAAGTTAATGTGAATGCTAAAAATGTCTGTTTTTTAGTTAAAGCCATCGTGTCACTCCATTTGTTGTATATTTGTATATCGTAATAAATCGATATTCAAAGTTGAAAGAAAAGAAATCCGTGGAGGATTTCTTATAAGTCGTTACAATTCTTTACCCAGGTAAGCTGCCAGCTTCTGAATTGTTTCTTCGTTTCTGCGGTAATAAGTCCATTGGTTATAACGGATTGACTCCAATAACCCTGCACGCTGCATCATGGCCAGATATTGCGAAACCGTGGATTGAGAAGCTTGCACCTTTTCTTGAATGTCGCCGACACAGACACCGCCCTTATAATGAACCTCCTTCGGCAGATGTGCCTGCTGCTTGGGAAAATGCTTCTCTGGTTCTTTAAGCCAATGCAGTATTTGCAGTCGTTTTTCGTTCGACAAAGCTTTGAATAGTTCGATTGTATTCATGCGTCTATTGTATATCGAGGTTTTCCGATAAAGCAATCATAAAGCTTCGTTTTTTTACAGCTGTTGTTGAGTCAGGATTAGCTAATAAGTTAAACTGCTAGGAGGTAAAGATGAATAAATATTGTTGGAATATCATTTCAATTGCATGCCGTTCTTGTTTTGTTTCTAGTAGTATTTGATTATTGGATAAGTTTTAATTTATATGGGCAGGCAGGTATGATTGCTGCAGGGATTTGGGGTATTTACCTGAATATTCATGCTCTGATAAAAATGCGAAACAGAATGAACAGATCAAGTATAGTTAATCATTGGTTTGGTTCTTCTGGCTCTCTGAATACAAAAGTAAATGTATTCAGAGAGTTTTTTGTTTTCTTGGGTAACTAGAGATTAATCAATAGTCCATGAAGAGAGAAAAACATTTAATTTAGGGCTATTATAATGCATAATCAGTACTTTTTTTCACCATTGTTACATTTTGTTCTAAAATTGGATAATCATGTGCTATACTTTAGCGCGAGGTGATGAGATGAACAAAATGTACTTAATTGCATCATTTACTGCTCTTTTACTCTTCTTATGTGGTTGTGGATTGAATACGTCAGTTGATCAATCCTCTAAGAATGATGGCTCAAAAGAATCTAGTACATCAGTACCTAAAGAGGGAGAGGCAAATTCAAATGAGACAGAACAGTCAACGGAAGAAAAAAAGCCAGAACCAGATACAGACACCTATGTGATTGAAGATGGAAAATTTACATACGACAGCATTTCATTTGATATACCTTCTGAATTTGAATTAATCGAAGCGCCAGAAGAGGAGAGCGGAAGTATCACGTTCGGATTCCAAAATGATACTGCTGCGTTTGTATTAGTAGTTGATGATTTATCGTATATGCCGAATTTAACCCCGGATGCTTATGTTGAAATGGCTAAGCAGCAAGCTGGAATCGACTTTTTAAGTAATCGGAAATATGAAGTCAATGGTATAGAAACATATGAATTGGTTAGTCATGAAAATAATAAAATCGTACAAAACATTTTTATACATGATGAAAAAGCCTTTACATTCTCTTTTGGCCTTTTTGAAGACGAAATAAATCCAGATAACCCGTTCATAAAATCCATAGTAAATTCCGTTTCTTTTGAGTAGAAGCCATTAACCAGCGGTGTTGCAGTAATGTCAGTATCTTGCTATAATGCTATAAGAAAATGGAATACGTTCGTGTTACACTGTATAACCTCAATAATTTGGTTTGAGGGTCTCTACCAGGAGCCATAACTCCCTGATTACAGATTTATAATCTGTAATCAGGGAGTTTTTTTATGTGCCATTTTCGAATATAGGATATAGAAAGGAAATGAAAATTGAATTTCAGAGTCTTTATATTAGCTATTTCTGTTATATCGGTAGGGTTAGTTGAACTGATTGTCGGGGGGATATTGCCTACCATAGCGAATGATCTGCAGGTTTCGATTGGACAGGCAGGGCAGCTTATTACAGTGTTCGCTTTGGTCTATGCAGTGTCAGGTCCGATTTTATATACGATGACTGCAAATATTGAACGAAAGAAGCTTTTGCTTTTGACGTTAGGTGTATTTGTACTGGGGAACGTCATCACATACGTGAGTCCGTCCTTCCTCTTTGTCATGATTGCTCGAGTCCTCACTGCCATGAGTACAGCATTAATCATTGTTCTTTCTTTGACGATCGCAGCGAAAATCGTCAAGCAGCAGCATCGTGCTAAAGCAATTGGGCTCATTTATATGGGGATCAGTTCCTCGCTCGTACTTGGGGTACCGATTGGTATCATCATCAGTGATGCATTCGGCTGGAGAATGTTGTTTTTGTTCATAGGATTAATGGCTTTGCTTTCCATGATATTAATCGCATTTACGCTCGATCGTATTGAGGTAGAACAAGTGCAATCCTTGAAATCGCAGCTGAAAGCACTGCGTAATAAAAAGATGCTGACAGCACATTTGACGATGCTGTTCCTGCTTGCAGGTCATTATACGATTTACGCTTATTTCACGCCTTTCCTTGAATCGGAGTTAGGTCTGAATACGCAATGGATTAGTATTTGCTACTTTATTTTCGGTATCGCAGCTGTTGGTGGAGGAGCCTTTGGAGGCAGTCTGGCAGATAAATTTGGATCCAAAGTGAGTATCATCCTAGTAGTGGCATCATTTGTAATTATTTTATTCCTGCTTCCATTCTCTACAGTTTCCTTCCCATTATTCCTTGTGGTGATGGTAATCTGGGGTGCATTAAGCTGGAGTCTGGCACCGCCGCTGCAGAACTATATCATTGAATCGGATGCAGAGACAGCTGGGATACACCAGAGCTTCAACAATTCAGCGCTGCAGATAGGTATTTCATTAGGTTCGTTAGTAGGCGGTCTTGTCAATGGTGCTACATCCTCGATGCAGACGACAGCGCATGTCGGAAGTCTGTTAGTAATCTTATCGCTTGCTTTTGCAGTTTGGTCATTCCGAAGTGTAAATAAGTCGGCTTTACGTTCCAGATAGAGGTGTTCGTATAGGTCGTGTCGAATCTTCCCTTCAGACTGTTTCTTGCGAAAGGATGAACTGAATGGAGAAATTCGGCTTGTACGGGAGATTTCTAGTCCATAAAGATAATAGAGAAGAATTGAGTTCGATACTGCTGGATGCAGCGGAGGCTATGGGGCATATAGATGGCTGTGAAATATATCAGGTCAGTGTGTCTCATGATGAGCCGCAAGCAGTATATGTATACGAAGTATGGAAGGATGAAGCAGCTCATCAAGCCTCACTTGCTTTAGATGCGACACAAACATTAATCCGACGGGCAAAGCCTCTTATAACAGGAATGGAACGTATCAATACCCTGCAAACGCTCGGAGGGAAAGGTCTTCCTACTACATGAAAAGCGGACAATCAGTTGTCCGCTTTTTTTATTTCTGCAGCTGTCCTCCATGAAAGATTTTCAGAATGATAGCCCATTCTGGCACTTCTAATCTTTCATATCCTCTTAAATAAGCTCTGTTGTCATAAGGTACTTCTATTACGGTTGTTCTAATATCTTCTTCTATCTCTGCAATTGCATAAGGTGCGATCGGTTTTGGCTGGCAGCCGAGAGAGCCTGGATTCAGAAAGATTTTTCGATCGTTACGAAAATGATGAAGTGGGTGATGATGACCAAAACAAATGAGTTCTGTATCCTTTTGTTCCTGAAACAGCATCTCTAGATTTTCAAGAGAAGGTGCAACAATACGAGAGAAAGGATCCTCGCTTATGTGGGCATTCACTTTATCTGGGTGGATATGGTAGTGCGTGAACAAAACGGCATGCCCCTTGATATGCTGATTGATTTGGCGTGGCTGCTTATGAAGTATGTCAAGGTAACCTGGATCAGTTCGGTCGGCAATCCACTGGTGATGTGCTCTTTCGTTCTTGTGGCTTTCGGGGTAAGTCTCCTGTCTGCTTAGTGCCAGCACAGCTTCATCATGATTTCCGGTAATGATTGATATGTCATCTCTGCCAAATAAAAGCTCCAGTACACGATCAGTTTCATAACCGATCGCCAGCATATCACCGAGGCAGTATATGTGCTCGACATCTCCACGCTTGTCTATATCTCCTAGCACAGCCTGCAGTGCAGCAAGGTTTCCGTGTATATCTGTCAGGACAGCAATGCGCATACAATCAGCCCCATTCATACTTTTTATATCCTTCATATATTTCCAATTATGGTAACATGGTTTGTGAGTGGAGAATAGGGGTTGATTGCATGAGTGTGAAAGGAATGATTGTTGGAGCTGCATTCAGTATCACAGCTGCTGTACTTTGTACCTTTATTTTTGTGATTGTTGTTAGTACCTCTCTTCTAATGGCCGCCCCCTCGATAATGTATATCGGGGTATTTCTTCAGGTCGTTGTGCCCTTTCTGATGGTTTTCAGTATTGCTGGAGCACAATTCAAAAGAATTGAACGGGTCAGTGAAGGGGTTAAATGGGCTATCAGCAGCATCATGGCTTTTATTGTGGTCGCCTATGCCGGTACGATTGGTTCCCTGACGACTCATATGGTCGTGTGGGGAAATAAACTGGAAAACTTAGCGGTCGGCGATATTATTGTGTGGGGTTTCATCTACGGGTTTCTGCTGCTGCCGTTGGCGGCACCGGTCGGTCGATGGCTGATCCTTTTACTAGTAGACTGCTGTAAGTTTTTTGAAGATTCTAAAGAGAGAGGTGTTTGAAGTATGAGCGGATTAGAGAGTAAATTGGAAAAGGTAGCAGAGGAAGTGGATTTCTCAGGTGTGGCATATGTTGTAGAAGAAAATCAAGAAAGCTTTTTCTTCCAAAATGGCTATGCCAATAAGCAAGATAAGCTAGCATTTGATAAGCAAACAAGGTTTGGAATAGCTTCTGGAGCAAAGATCTTCACAGCTGTGGCGATTGCCAAGCTAGTGGACCAAGGACGACTGGATTTCCAGACCAAGTTAATAGATTGTCTCCCGGTAGCATTTCCGCATTTTCATAAGGACGTAACAATTCACCAGCTGCTGACGCATACGTCTGGTATACCGGATTATTTTGATGAAGAAGAAATGGATGACTTTGAGGAGCTGTGGCAAACGTTGCCGATGTATCGAGTAAGATCGGGTGCGGATTTTCTGCCATTGTTCCAAGATAAGAAGATGATGTTTTTGCCTGGTGAACGGTTCCATTATAACAACGCTGCTTTCATCGTGTTGGGATTAGTGATAGAAGAACTTGCTAAAGAACCATTTACGGTTTTTGTCCAAAAGCATATCTTTGAAGCCGCTGGAATGACAGAGGCTGGATATTTTACATTTGATAAACTGCCAGGGAATACAGCAATTGGTTATATCAAGGAAGATGATGAGTATCGTTCCAATATTTATGCGTTACCAGTAAGGGGCGGTGCAGATGGCGGGGTGTATGTGAGTGTTACTGATATGGCGCGTTTTTGGGATGCACTGACTCAGTATAAACTGCTGAACGCAGAACTTACCGAGGCGCTGCTGAAGCCGTATGTCCAAGTCGATGAGGAGACATCATACGGATATGGGATATGGATAAAAAAAGAGGAGGGAAAAATCAAAAAGTATTATGTTGTCGGCTTTGATCCGGGCGTGAGTTTCCATTCTGCTTATTATCCAGAGACGGGAAGAAAGATAGTGGTACCTTCAAACCATGGAACTGGCCCGTATTACATAGTTCAAGCAATCGAAGAATCGGAGGAAAGAAGCAAATGACACAGGACTTGACCATCGATTTAGGTGAACAGATGCTGAATTGCCGGACAGCAGGCATTATTGTAAAAGATAATCATGTGCTGCTGCACAAGAACAAGAAAGATCCGTTTTGGACACTAATTGGCGGACGTATTCAGTTAGGAGAAGATTCAGGACAGGCTGTAAAAAGGGAATTCGAAGAGGAACTCGGCATTCCTGTAAGGGCAGAGCGGCTGTTATGTTCAGTGGAGAATTTCTTCACCTACAAAGGTCAGCCCTATCATGAATATAGTTTTATTTATCTAATACAGGGTGTTGAAAACAGGCTGTGCGGAATAGGAGAAGTCATATCACCAGAAGGAGGAGAGTTCCATTATGAATGGATTCCCTTAGAAAAAATCGGGGAGCTTTCGATTAAACCTGATTTCCTAGGTGAGAAGCTAGTCAACTTGCCATCTGCACCAGTGCATCTGATTCATAAAGAAAAGATATCTGTGGAAGCAAAATGAAAAGCAGCTATATGCAGGAACATTTTGAGACTATATATCTGCAAAGGAGAAGGTTTGAGGAAAATATCCGTAAATACAGCAATAGAGAATGGATGAGGCCTCAACCAGACAAATGGTCTATCGGAGAAACATATTACCATCTTTATTTGCTGCTAAAACGATTCAGGCAGCTAAATAAAGTTTATATCCCTGTTAGTAAACCATTCTCTGTATTTAAGAAGCGAGCTAGCTACCAAACGAAGATAGAAGATATCTATAGAGCATACCGGGAAAAACACGGTAAACCGATGAAAGCACCTTCCATTCTGCTGCCGCCAAAAGGGATAGAGAGCAAGGTGAAATTTGATCAGCTAAAGCATGATCTTCATAAGGAAACAATTCTGCTCAAAATCATGGTCTCTGAAATAGATAATGCTATTGCCGGACATATCCGCTATCCTGACCCACTCGCGCATTACCCCAACTTAATCCAAAGTGTGCAGTTGATAGGGATTCATGAGCAGCACCATTTTCGCCTCTGTCAGAAATATTACCTTTAGATTTAGTGAACATACTAATTGTATATGTTCAATAAAAGTTTTAGCACAGTTGCAAATAGCTTGCTGTATCTTCTTCAAAGGTGTAAGCTCTTACATATGAAGTAGGTAAATTAACCTATTTATACATATTGAAGGGAGCTTTGCTTATGAATGAGCAGAAAGTAGCAGTCATCACAGGAGGCGGCAGTGGTCTTGGACAAGCAGCAGCATTGCGACTGGCAGAAGAAGGTATCGCAATCAGTGTCGTTGACGTTTCTGAGGCAGCCGGTAAAGAGACGGTTCGCTTAATAGAAGAGAAAGGGTCAAAAGCTATTTTCATCAAATCGGATGTAAGCAAGGCAGAAGAAGTGAAACATTATGTAGATAAAACGGTCGAGGCATTTGGTACTATCGATATGTTCTATAATAATGCAGGTATTTCTGGTCCTGGCGTAAAATTCGTGGATAATACGATTGAGCAAATCGATATGGTATTAGGAATTAATCTAAACGGCGCCCTTTACGGGTTGAAATATGTATTGGAAGTAATGCTTGCTAATGGCGGCGGGCGAATTGTCAACACGTCATCCACAGCAGGTGTTGTAGGACAAGCCACAGTTGGTACATATTCAGCTACGAAGCATGCAATGGTTGGGATTACGAAAACGTTGGCTGCTGAGTATGCCGAGCAAGGCATTGTAGTAAATGCAATTGCTCCAGGTACGACAGAAACGCCAATGGTTCGAGAATACAAGGAAAAGAATCCTGATGCATTCAAAAATGCGACAGAACCGATTCCGCAGAAGCGCCTTGGCCAGCCGGAGGAAGTAGCAGAGCTTGTCACATTCCTATTGACTGGTAAAGCACCTTATATTAATGGTGTAGTTGTACCGATCGATGGCGGATTTACTGCAATTTAACAGAATCAGAAAAGGAGAGATTTCGATGAAACGTTTTGACGATAAAGTAGTATTGATTACAGGTGGGGGTTCTGGATTAGGACGCGCAGCAGCTTTGCAAGTAGCAAAAGAAGGTGCAAAGCTTTCTCTTGTTGATTTGAGTGAAAAAGGTATGGAAGAAACGAAGCAGGAAATATTGGCTGTAGCCCCTGAAGCAGATGTTCTTACGATTGTGGCAAACTGTGCAAATGAGCCGGAAGTTGAGGCGTATGTAAAACAAACAATTGATCAATTTGGTAAGATCGATAGTTTCTTTAACAACGCTGGTGTGGAAGGAACGCAAAATCTGACAGAAGAGTATCCTGTAGACGAATTCGAACGCGTTGTGAACATCAACTTGAATGGCGTATTCTACGGCATGCGCCACGTATTGAAAGTAATGAAGGAGCAGGGCTATGGTTCTGTAGTAAATACAGCATCTGTAGGTGGTATCCGCGGAATCGGCAACCAGTCCGGTTATGCAGCAAGTAAGCATGGTGTAGTAGGTCTTACGAAAAACTCCGGTATCGAATACGGACAATTCGGTGTGAGCATCAAAGCCATTGCTCCAGGTGCCATCATGACTCCAATGGTTGAAGGATCCCTTCGTCAGCTTGGCGGAGATAACTGGGAAGAAGCGGGCAAGGAATTTGTCAGCGTTAACCCAATGAAACGCTTTGGTAAGCCGGAAGAAGTCGGTTATCTTGTTGCATTCCTTCTTTCCGATCAAGCAAACTTCATCAATGCTACTGTTGTACCAATTGATGGCGGACAATCTTATAAGTACTGAGTCAGGCGCAGAAAAGACCATCTGGATAAAACCAGATGGTCTTTTCTTTTTTGTAATCAGAATCTTGCATAAAATGCTATTTATGTTACGATGTGGGTAAATTCATAATAAGTTTTCACACTAGGGGATCCCTTCATAAGGGCTGAGATGAAGAGTAGTGACTCTTTAAACCCTCAAAACCTGAACAGGTTCGGACCTGCGTAGGAAAGTGTAGACACTCGGGTTTACATGCTCTTTTGTATGTATTCATTCGCAAGTTTCACACCACTTTCCTTTGGGGAGTGGTGTTTTTTGCATGTCCGGCCTGTTCGTATTCAGGAGGTGATGGCAATCAAATTGATGGCAGTAACTGATGATGCATATGAGGCAGCAGATTTAAGACGTATCTTGATGGAGATACACCCTTATGTCGACCATGTGCAGATCAGGGAGAAACGTAAGCCTGCTGGTACAGTGTATCAGCTTTGTAAGGAGCTTTTGGCCGAAGGGCTGCCAGCACACAAGCTTTGGCTTAATGACCGAGTGGATATAGCTTTGCTGCTTGGCTTGAAGCAAGTGCATATACCAGGTCATGGTCTTCCACCGGAAGAATTGAAAAAGCTGTATCCTGATTTGCGGATTGGTGCGCCTGTCCATTCGTTTGAAGAAGCAATACAGGCGGAGTCTGTCGGGGTGGCATACGCGCTGTATGGGCATTGTTTTCCGACAGCTAGTAAGAAGGGGAAATCACCGCAGCCATTAGCCAATTTAGGGTATATCCGTCAGAATACCCACATTCCGTTATACGCAATAGGAGGAATTGATGTGGAGCGATTGGCTTTTTTGAAAGCGTTTGAATTAGATGGGGTTGCTGTTATGAGTAGTATCTTTTCTGCTGCAAACCCGCTTGATGCCGTGAAGAAATTAAGGGAGGAGTGTCTGCGTCTTGAAGAGATCCACTGAAGTAGCAATTGTTGGAGGAGGTATCATCGGCAGTGCAATCGCTTATTATTTAGCGAAAGCAGGCCATCAAGTCGATTTGCTGGAAGCAGGCCAAGTCGGATCAGGCTCGACGCAAGCAGCAGCTGGTATGCTAGGTGCCCATTCAGAATATAAGGAATTCGGTGCTTCCCTTTATCCCTTTGCCCGTACTAGTCAAAGGCTCTATGAACAGGCAGAAGAGGATATTCGCTCTCTGACAGGGATAGACATGGAACGTCGCCCAGGTGGTTTATTACAGCTTGTTTTTACAGAAGAAGAAACATTGAACTCTCCGTTCTCTTCGTTGGAAGGAGTAACATGGCTGGATCGTGCAACTGTGTTAAAGAAAGTACCTGGTCTGTCAGAAGCGGTTTCAGGCGCTCTTCATATGGCAGAAGATGTGCATGTCACACCTTCAATTGCCTGCAAAGGATTCCATACAGCTGCCCGTATGCTAGGTGCCCGGATTAACGCTTATACCCGGGTCGATGAGATTGTGAAGGAATCCGCTCATTATCGGTTACGGACTTCCAAGGGAGAATGGCAAGCGGATCGTGTGGTGATTGCCAGCGGAGTTTGGAGTAATGCTCTGCTCCAGCGTTCAGGGTTGGGGACGCCGATTTTTCCAGTGAAGGGTGAGTGCATTGCTGTTACGAATACGCAAACTCCTCTTACATGCAGTTTATTCCATGATCAGCATTATATTGTTCCGCGTAACAACAATGAGCTGATCATAGGTGCAACAAAGGTCAAGAATGATTGGAGCACTGAGCCCACGCTTGGAGGATTACAGACTATCATGGAGAAAGTGAGAAGGATGCTGCCAGAGGTTGATAAAATGCCGTTCCTCAGAAGCTGGGCAGGTCTCAGACCTCAGACATACGATGGCAAGCCGCTGATTGGTGAGCATCCAGAAATGAATGGCTTGTATATCGCTGCTGGCCATCAGCGCAATGGCATTCTGCTTGCCCCAGCTACGGGCAAGATGATTTGTGATTTGATAAGCAGCAATGAAGTTCTGGAAGAATGGAAGGAAGCATTTCGTGTCGATAGATTGAACACTGGCGAGGAGGTATTGATGTGAATATTCAGCTGAATGGCAGGCAGCAGGAATTATCTGCTGATATCAAGACTATAGCTCAGCTGTTAGCATCACTTTCCCTGGAGAAAAGGATTGTGATTGTCGAACTGAACAAAGAGATCATTAATAAAGCTTCATATGCAGATCAGCCGATTAGAAATGGCGATAAAGTCGAGCTGATTCATTTTGTAGGAGGAGGATGAAGAATGTTACAGATTGCAGATAAGACATTTGCTTCCCGCTTATTATTGGGAACAGGCAAATACCCGTCATTTGAGGTACAGGTAGAGGCGGTCGATATTTCGAAGGCAGAGATACTGACATTTGCTGTGAGGCGGATGGATATCTTTGAGCCATCTCAGCCAAATTTCCTGGAACAGCTGGATCTGGAAAAGTACTCTTTACTTCCGAATACAGCAGGGGCAAAGACAGCAGAAGAGGCTGTTCGTATTGCCAAACTGGCTAAAGCTTCGGGTTTATGCGATATGGTGAAGGTGGAAGTGATTGGCTGTGACCGGACATTGCTTCCTGATCCAGTTGAGACACTGCGGGCATCTGAAATGCTGTTGGAGGAGGGCTTCATTGTCCTGCCTTACACGTCGGATGATGTTGTATTGGCCAAGCGGCTCGTGGATCTGGGAGTACATGCGATTATGCCAGGTGCATCGCCAATTGGTTCGGGAAAAGGTATCATCAATCCTTTCAACCTGCGTATGATCATTGAACAGAGCAGTGTACCGGTCATTGTTGATGCTGGTATTGGTTCTCCTAAAGATGCTGCGTATGCAATGGAGCTCGGGGCTGATGGTGTCTTGTTGAATACAGCTGTGTCCGGAGCTGCAGACCCTGTTCGAATGGCATATGCGATGAAGCTGGCTATTGAAGCAGGTCGTTTAGGTTTTGAAGCAGGAAGAATTCCTGAAAAAAATTACGCAGTAGCTAGCAGCCCGAATGAAGGTTTGTTTACCTGATGAAGGATCGTTATCGGAAACAGGAGCTGTTCATCGGCAAGGATGGGCAGGCACAGGTGGAAAACGGTAAAATTGTCTTAATTGGGATGGGAGCATTAGGCTCTGCTTCTGCAGAGATGCTTGTACGTGCTGGTATTGGAGAACTGATGCTTATTGATCGGGATTATGTTGAATTCCATAATCTCCAGCGCCAGCAGCTGTATACAGAGCAAGATGCTGCTGCCTATTTGCCGAAAGCTTCTGCAGCAAAGGAGCGACTACAGGCAATCAATCAACAAGTGACGCTGCATACCGTGATTGAAAATGTTGATTACCATAATATCGAGCGCTTGATTGAAGATGCTGATGTAATTGTGGATGCTACCGATAATTTCGAGACACGTTTAATCGTCAATGATGCAGCATTGAAGCACGGTATTCCGTACTTATATGGTGCATGTGTGGGCAGCTACGGGATAACCTACCCAGTGCTCGCCGATAAAGATACTCCATGTCTTCACTGTCTCTTGGAACAGCTTCCGCAGCAAAGCGAAACATGTGATACGGCAGGAATCATCAGCCCGATTGTCCAATGGGTGGCGGCGATGCAAGTGACACAAGCATTACGAATCTTATGCGGTCAGGAAGTAAAGGCAGAACTATGTGCATTTGATATTTGGACAGGGGATTATACGAGAGTGGACGTGAAAAACCTTCGCAATTCAAGTTGTCCCAGCTGCGGCACACATGCAGTATTGCCTTTTTTGAATGGCTCCTCCCAGACGAGACTGGATGTCCTTTGCGGAAGAGAGGCAGTCCATATAAGGCCTAGCGCCAAAAAATCATTGAACCTGCGAGCTTTATCTGAAGAGTGGGTTTGTGCAGTCGACCAGATCACTGTTAATGAATACTTGCTGGCTTTTCAATACAAGGGTCATAGATTTGTGCTATTTGCTGATGGCAGAGCAATCATTCATGGTGTGGCTGACATAAGCCGGGCGCGTTCCCTTTATGACAGTCTTGTCGGATAATGTTGTTAGAATTTTCAGTTGACTCTGTATCTTATTCATGCTAAACTCCTTCATAACAAATGAATATATAAAACTCTTATCAAGAGCGGCGGAGGGACTGGCCCGATGATGCCCGGCAACCTGCAAGTGTAACTTTGACTTGTATAGGTGCTAATTCCTGTAGATGAGAGAAGACACAGTACGGTACATTCGTCTCCCTGTCCTCTCAGGGAGGCTTTTTTTTTATGCAGAAAATCATTCGAGGAGGCAAAACAGATGACAGCAGTGAAGATTGGATTGATAGGATACGGCACAGTAGGAAGCGCTGTAGGGAGGACGATCCGCTCCCATCAGGAGAACCTGCAGACGATTTTCGGGAAGGAGGTACATGTGGCAGGTGTCTTGGTGCGGGAAAAGAAGAAGTATGCGCAGCAAGTGACGGACGCATTGCTGACAGATGATGCAGATGAGTTGTTCTCCATATCTGATCTTGATGTGATCATCGAAGCGAGTGTCGGAATTGAGCCTGCTTTCAGTTATCTAACGGAAGCAATCCAGCACGGCTGTCATATAATCACAGCGAATAAAGAATTGATTGCTTCCCGGGGCGCGGAGCTGAAGCAATTGGCAAAGGATAAAGGTGTTCGGTTGGAATATGAAGCAGCAGTCGCGGGCGGTGTACCGGTGATTGGGACGTTGAAGCAGCTTCTGCATATTAACCATGTCGTCAAAGTAGAGGCGATTTTAAATGGCACATCCAATTTCATTCTGACGGAAATGTCCGATAAGGGCCTTCCATTTGGAGAGGCGCTGCGTCTCGCGCAGGAAGCTGGTTTTGCAGAAGCAGATCCCGCCAATGATGTTGATGGCTGGGATGCGTTTTATAAACTAATGGTGTTGAGTGATTTGTTATTTGAAGCTCAGCCGTTTTGGGAGAAGGTCACGCGCAGGGGAATCCGTTCGGTTTCCTCACAGGATATCCGTGCAGCCGCAGAACAAGGGTGGAAAATTAAACATGTTGCCACGCTTGAAAACGCGGGCGGAGAAGTGACGGCATCTGTAGAACCAGTCATCCTAACAGCTGCACACCCGTTGTACAGTGTAGATGGAGTAGATAATGCTGTATGTGTGGAAGGTGATCTGGTTGGCAAGCTGAAGCTTCAAGGGCCAGGTGCCGGCGCCCTGCCGACGGCCAGTGCCATCGTCGAGGACTTGGCGAACCTCGTCCATCAGCGGAAAGAAATCAGTGTAAAACGCGAAATCAAATTCACGGAGAAACGGGAGGCAGTTCCTTATGTTCACTTGCCGTCTGGTGAGACAGTTCTTCTTCACGGAGAAAACGTTGCATCTGATGGTCGCTATTATCGACTTGCTGCAAGAGCACAGGCTAAGGCAGAGGCTTAATGTAGGAAGACGATAAGATGGACAAAAAGAAGGTGTACATATGATGACTTATGTATGCCTTTTTACATGCTTATTCTAATAAGCACTGCCTCTTTTGACCTATTTTTTGTATAATGAGGAAGTACATAGAGAAATGTGCAATATTTTAGGTAAGGGGTAGATTTTATGGTAGCTTGTCCGTCATGTGGACACAACAATACGGAGGGGAGTAAGTTTTGCGAGAATTGCGGTGCAGCTTTACAAGGGCAAACTGCAGCAGGTCACACACAGCAAGAAGCAGTTTCATCGGGTGAAAGTGCCAAGGCGAATGAGTACCTTGAGGTCACAAAACAGGCATCATTATCATTTTTCCATTATTTTGCTGATGTGATTAAACACCCATTTAGCTCAGGTAAGCGCTACGGTGTTAGCAATCTGACGAATAGCATCATCACGATGATTCTCTTCGCTGTGTTTTTAGGATTGACAGTTTATATCGGGATGAAGAATTTATTAAAGGAAATAAGCACTGTACCTCTTTTTGGAGACATGCTAAGTGCGGATGAACTAGACATTGAGTTATCATTTGTCGAGTTTGCCATCAAGCCGTTCATTTTCTTTGCATTTTTTGTTTTCGTGGTGGCAGTTTTGGTATTTGCTGCGAGCAAACTCTCAAAGATTGAAACAAGCTTCAAATCTATAATAGTTAGGTACGGGAGCTATTTAATTCCTTTCCTAGGATTAGTAGCATTAGGTTTCCTGCTTGCACTAGTAAATATTAATCTTTTCTTGTGGTTTACTACTATTGGTTTCGTTGGCACGTTTTTCATTGTGCCTGTGCTTGTGCTGGTAAGCTTATATCGTGATAGCAGAAGTGGCTTGGATATTGTATACAGCTCTTTATTTGTTACTATCTGTACAATGATTGTTTTGTATATCGCTCAAAGAATGTATTTGGAAGAACTAATAGAACAAATGGAAGAACTCATGAATCAATTTTCAATCTTTTAATTAGGAAAAGAGACAGGAAATCCTGTCTCTTTTGTTTTACTCAATATTCGTCAGCTTCCAATCGTCTCCCGATTTCTCTGCTGTGTATGTCCAATCATAATCCTGTTGTTCGGAGGTTCCATCGCTGTATGAGATTGTAATTGTTTCTTTTGTTGTGATAGTTGCCGAATCACCGTCTTCTTCATAGCTTGTAATCTCGTAATCATCCAGGGATTCTGTGATGCTTTTGGATGTCAAATTATCAACAAGTGTCTGTTGGGATTCGTATAACGCTGATCCTTCTGCCATATATGGAGAAACGCTGCTGAAGCTATCATAATTAATTGCGTCTATTAAGCCATACAGGTAGTTGTCCATCAATGTGACTGCTGTGTCAGGAATATCTCCTTCAGCACTGCTGTCAGCCGTTTTTGTTTCATCGGATTTACTGGATCCATCCGCTTCATATAACGTAGGCTTCTTGTTCTCCACTATCTCGGTGTTTTCACCGATGGAGCTGAAATAGTTATAATCTGCGTCATATGCTTGCCATTTCTTTGCTTTTTCATCATAGATCATGACGTAATTGAGTTCATGGGACTGCTCTTCTAGCTCAGTTGATGCTCCATCATAAATCTCAGCTTCATTGAACATTTGGCTGACATCAGCTGTTACCGCCCAGCCGGTGTCCAATTTGGTTACATTAAATGTATCCAGGTCGAATTCCGATGATAGGTAGGAACCCTCGTAGGAATAATCCCAAGAATCCAAACTGTCGATTTCGTCTTGGACCATCTGCTTAAATGGTTTTCCGGCATCTTTTAGCAGACTTGTGTCTTTTGCAGCTTTGGCATTTGCCAGCTGATCACCTACTGCATTGATCTGATCCATGATTTGTTTTCTCGTATCTTCTGTTATAGAACCTTCCACTTGCAGGTCACTGTATGGATTCGTATCCTCGCTGTAGAGGTCCATACTTTCTGTTGCAGCCATTTCTATCATATCGTGTGTCAGTTCAGCTGATACTTCGTGAGTACCTGGTACAAATGGGCCATATGTCTTTTCGAAGTCATCTGCGTCTGCTTGTCCAACTTCTTTCCCATCTACTTTAAGCACCGTATCTTTATAAGCAGTAGCTAGGGTTATGTAATATGGCTGAACGTTAATTTCGTAATTATCATACAGAAGAAGTTTTTTCCCATCCTTAGAAAGGTGGATAGGACCAGTGGCATACGCAACTGTTTCCTCTGTTTGGCTTCTCATATCCGCTACTAAAATGTCCAATTCTTCCGGATTTTCATTGTAGTAAGCTATGAGTCCCTGTACGGAATCCTCATCAATCTTGAGCTCTTTATCATCTGTAGTAAGGACCTTCGCGAGTTTCTTTGCATCTTTCTCTGCTAAAGCCGTTTCAAACTCGTCGATCACCTTATCTTTACTGGTCATTGCTTCACCAGTCTTGTAGCCGACAAACAAGATAATCAGTACTGCGATGACACTCGCTAGGATGATCTTGTTCTTCTTACTCATTTTCTTCTTGGGTGCGGTTTGCTGCTGGCGCTGGGGAGTGGGTGTTCCGCTTGCGCTTGTGCCGCAGTTATTACAGAACTGGGCGCCAGGCTTCAGTTCTTTACCGCATTCTTTACAGAACTTCATAAGTTCTCCTTTCCCTGTCTCATCAGGATAATAGTATAAAAATAATAAAGACAGCATTATTATTATAATCTTATCCTACTAAATATCTAGATGGTTAAGGGAATTAAATTGGAAAAATGGAAGTTTTATTAAATAAATCCAGTCAAAAGGGCCTTGGTGACTGTAGAAATTGATAATATAAATTAAACAAGAATTAAAGCCGTTTACAGGTTATAGTCAAAACGGACCATATCTCGGCACTGAATACCGTTTTCAAAAATAGGTTCTTCATAGTGGCGAAGAAAGAAATCATGCTCTATTGTTTTCATTCGGAAACCGCATTTTTGGTAGAAGGCGATTTGATCTATACTTGAATTGCCTGTCCCTACTTCCAATTTAGTATAGCCTTGTATGCGGGCTTGCCCAATGGCGTGGTGGATGAGTTTTTTACCGACCCCCTTACCTTGATCGGCTTCTCTTACTGAAATATTAACTACTTCCGCGGTGTCTGATCTAGTCTGCAATAGAACATAGATGCCGGAGATTTGATTGCCTATTTCTGCAATAAAACTGCTTCCAGAACGAAGGTATGCCTCTATCTTTGTTTTAGAAGGGTCTGCTTCGAGCAAAAGGTCCATGGGCGGGGTTTCAGTTGGGTGGAGCTTTCGTATCTTCATTACATCACTCCTCTTAGGTACTATAGTAGTTATTAAAAAGGCTGCCGAAATCATTCAGCAGCCTTTTATTACGGCAGGTATTTGACAATCATGACAGAACATTTCGCGCGTTTCGCTACACGGCTGCTGACACTTCCGAGGACGATTTCCTGGAGGGGATTCAGTCCGCGGCTGCCCATGATAATGAGATCAGCTCGGGTATCACGTGCATGCTCTAAGATCATGGGTACAGGTTCGCCGTGTTTCATGATCAGTTTGTAATGGATGGATGCTGCTTCGAACGCATCGCGGAAACGCTGGAGCTTTTCGTCACGTTTGCTTTGCAGTTGAATTGGATCCGTGCTGTGCAGAACATCTGCTTTTGTCTTTTCATAATCAAGTACTTGAATTCCTTCTACGTGGGTTCCCGGCTGTAGCTTTGCCAACTGTATGGCATGCTCTGCTGCAAGGAAGGAGTGGTCGGATCCGTCAATTGCCACTACGATCTTCTTATACATGGATGCACCGCCTTTTAATGGTTTGATACGTTCACATGTGCTGAATCGCTAGTTGTCAATTTGTGCATGAGTGCTTGGCTATCCTTGTTCAACCCCTCTAAGTAACGTAGGAGTCCTTCTCCCTGAATTTTAGCACGATTTTGTCAATGGCTGCCACTGCGGAGTCATCCTATACATGCGTGTTGGTGAAAGTGAGTGTTACTTGTTTTGCTGTATTCCCATATTAGTACTCAAAGCGATGAACAGAGAACCTTTGATAGTGTAGGGGTGTAATCGATAATTGTTGTTACTTTTTTCGACTTTCATTTTATTTTTAGAAGAAAAGTTGTCGAAAAAAGAGTGCATACAAACGTTTGTACAATTAATTCAACTTTACAATATCGGGTAGACAGTGGAATGGGCGCTTTATAAGCATATATAGTAAAAAGGCAGTACACATTTTTTCGCATGTGTACTGCCTTTTTGAGTGTATGCCCTTCCAAAGTGAATGGCTGATGCAAATGTTACAGCCGCACAGATCGCATCCAGACACCGATGCTTAAAAATATAACCCCTGTCAAAAGAAGAATACTAATAATGACGGGCGTTTGAGCTGCGGCATCGAATAAAGTGATCTGCAGACCGAACGTTTCTTTGAATTCATCCAAAATGGGGGCGGGAGCACCGGCAAAGGTAGTTTCCATAGCAGGCTGCATCAGAACGTCACGCAGTGCTGCAACCCCATAAGTCGGGGGAAAGAACTTGGTTATTTCCTGTACGAATACTGGCAGCTGTCCGATAGGAATATAGATTCCAAGCAGGAATCCGGATAGGGTGCCAACCAGAGTACCCATGGAAGAGAATGATTTCCGGGATCGGATTAAAACTGTAATGGCAAATAGGAAGGCGGCTGAAGAAAAAGTGATTAGCATGATTAAAACGATTGCCAATAGCAAGCTGTTCCAACTGACGGTAGGTTTGTCAGTCAGCCAAAAGTAGCTTTGGGCCAGCAATAATGCGCCTACAGAAAATAGAACAGCTATAAGCCAAGCGGATAATAAATATCCGATAACCAATTGGGTCCGGGTGATAGGTGTAATCAGCAGTGCGTGCAGCTGATTGCTCGCAGCATCCTCGATCATTGTGCCCAATACGGAAAGCGTGACTGTCAGTGAAATAACAACGATGATCCCGGCTAGAAGCCAGCTTTGCATGAGCTCTTTCATGCCGGCGGCTCCCTGCGCTGCTTGCTGGGCACTATCAGTTGTCACATCAGCGAGAAAAAGCAGATAAAGAACGATGATGATACCAGTCGTGAGTAAAGACATGAAGACAGCAGTTTTGTCACGAAAATATAGTCGGTTAGAGCGCTTTGTCAGCTGCCAGATTGTGTGCATGTATATTCTCCTTTACTAAGTTAATGAATACATCGTCCAGACTGCCTTTGATTAATTCAAAATCTGTGACAATACCTTCTAAATCTCGGAGGATATGGTATGCTTGCAAGCTATTTGAAACTAAAATCTGGAAAAAATCGTTCTTTAGGCTATAGCTGTAACGATGTTCACCTAAATACCTTACTGTTAATTCGTTATCGTTCACTTGTAAGCGCAATGTATCTGAAGCGTAAAGCCGTTTTAACTCTGCGGGTGTTCCTTGTGCTTTGATTCTGCCTTTATCAATGACAACAATTTGATCGGCTTCTGCTGCTTCTTCCATGTAATGCGTTGTCAGAAAAACAGTCATCTGGAGTTGCTGCTGCAGACTTGCAATGGTCTTCCATACATCGACTCTTGTTTGTGGATCCAGACCCGTTGTCGGTTCATCTAAAAATAGAATTGCTGGCCGGTGAAGGAGAGCCCGGGCGATTTCTGCACGCCGTTTCTGTCCGCCTGACAGCTGCCGGAATTGCTTTATAAGGATCGGTTCCAGCTGCAGGGTTTCGGTTACCCAGGAGATACTCTTCTGAGTCTCGTTTTTTGACAACCCATAGAACCTCCCCCACATGTCGAGATTCTCCTTTACGGTCAAAACATCATCCAGTACGTTATCTTGAAAAACCAAGCCGATCCGCTTGCGAATTTCTGCATCATTCTTGCCTGCTTGGAAGCCATCGACGAAGATAGATCCCTTTGACTGCTGGAGGCGGGTGGCGATCATATGGATGGTCGTCGATTTTCCCGCGCCATTTACGCCTAGAAATGCGAAAAGATGCCCTTTCTCCACATCAAAGGATATGTCATCCACCGCTTTAAACTTGCCATAGCTTTTCGTTAGATTTTTAATTCTAATTATTTTCATTCGCTCCAGCCTTCTTCCTTTTATAATTAGCCAGTTCTTCATTCAATTGCTTTGCTTCAACACTATGAATAAGGCGGTAGATGATCCACAGGACAATATAAATGAAGATAACAAGAGCAAATAATAACGCGAGCAGCTTCCAGTTACTTGTATCAAACCAGCCGAAGAGGGCAGCGGAACCTGTGAAAGTACCCAACACAACAAAGAGGAACAGAAGTGAGCGTGTAAAGATGTTAGACTCATTTGCTCGACCCAGAATCAAAATCTGTATCCACGTAAGGACAAAGGTAATAAGCAGGTTTTGAGGTACAAGGGCAATATCCATTGTGCTATTTCCGATAAAGAGATAAATGTATATGCTTGTTGCCAAAATAGAGAACATAAACATGATGCCCCATGATTGGATGAAACTTACAAAAGTCTTCATCATTCATTCCTCCTTGCCAATTCCGAGTTTATGTTTGAGCTGCGGTACGTATTGCCTGGAAATCATTACTTTTTCTCCGTTCGTGAGGGTGGCTGTAAGTTTACGGCCCAGTGCGGGCTTTAGTTTTTCCACCTTGGAGAGATTGACGATAACAGATTTGGATATACGTATAAGATCGGGACTGAAATGCGACTCCTCAATTTGGTACAGCTTTAATGAGGATTGATATACAGCGTTCTTATCATAAAGAAATACAGAATTATCTACTGACTCGATATAGTAGATAGAGTCAGGCTGCAGAAGATGCACTTCTCCATTCCTCTCTCCAGACAATCTTTCCTTGCTGGAGGCCGATAAGATTTTGGCGAGCTCCAAAATGCGAGAGTCTGTTTGACGGCAAGTGATTTGCACTTCGGTTTCGAGGCAATTATCGTCCTCTTGAATTGTGATTTTCATTGAGCGCCTCCTGTCTTTTATTTATTCGTATTTCCAGTGTAACGGTCAGCAGAGGAAAAACAATACCAGATGGTGTATCCTGCCAATAAGAGCAGTTAAGCTGCCATCTATGTATTGATCAAACGTTTGATAAAGATCGCTGACCGGGAAAAAGTAAATGATGAAGGAGGAGAATACAATGAAAACTGTTACCCTGCCGGATGGAACGGAACTCACTGCGATCGGACAAGGAACTTGGAATATGGGGGATGAAGACTCAAGGCGTCATAATGAAATTCAGGCTTTGCGCACAGGCATTGATCAGGAACTCCAGGTGATTGATACAGCAGAAATGTATGGAGACGGCCGCTCGGA
Source organism: Terribacillus aidingensis (assembly GCF_040703035.1). Classification (NCBI taxonomy): domain Bacteria; kingdom Bacillati; phylum Bacillota; class Bacilli; order Caryophanales; family Bacillaceae; genus Terribacillus; species Terribacillus aidingensis. The sequence continues at coordinate 176,256 of NZ_CP159996.1, forward strand.
ACGCCTGGTACGGGAGGCGATAGCTAACCGCCGGGGGAATGTATTCCTTGTTTCGAAGGTGCTGCCATCCAATGCATCGTACGATGATGTGCTAGCAGCCTGCGACCGTTCCTTGGAGCGGCTAGGAACTGACTATCTGGATTTGTATCTGCTTCATTGGCGAGGAAGAGTGCCACTGGCAGAAACAGTGGCGGCTTTTGAACAGTTGAAGGAAGAAGGAAAGATTAAGCGCTGGGGTGTATCGAATTTCGATACAGATGATATGGAAGAGCTGTGGAATGTAGAAGACGGACAGAATTGTGCAGTCAATCAAGTGCTCTATAATCTTACTGCGCGAGGAATTGAATATGATCTGATTCCATGGCAGAAGGAAAAAGGTATTCCAATTATGGCGTATTGTCCGTTAGCGCAAGGTGATCGTAAGGAGATTCTGCACAATGCTGAAGTTCGTGAACTGGCAAAAACATATGATGTGTCCGTTTCCCAGATTGCTTTAGCGTGGACGATTCAGTCAGGACATGTGCTCAGTATTCCAAAAGCGGGACAGGCTCCTCATGCGGTAGAAAATGCGGAAGCTGCAAATCTTGTATTAAATAAAGAAGATCTTGCAAAATTAGACAAGGAATTCCCGCCACCGACGTCGAAAGTACCGTTGGAGGTCGTGTGAATGCATAGGCATTTTACATGACAGTTTATTCAGGCAACGCTATACTAAACGAGAAAAACTGCTAAAGGAGTGCTTTTAAATGAACTATGTAACACTGAACAATGGCGTGAAAATGCCACAGCTTGGCTTTGGAGTTTGGCAGGTTGGAGATGAAGAAGCAACTGCAGCAGTAGCGAAAGCACTTGAAGTTGGTTATAAAAGCATCGACACAGCAATGATTTATAAAAATGAAGCCGGCGTCGGCAAAGCAATCAAAGAAGCAAACGTGAACAGAGAAGATTTGTTCATTACAACAAAAGTCTGGAACTCCGATCAAGGTTTCGACAACACAATTGCAGCTTTTGAAGCGAGTCTTGAACGTCTTGGTCTTGAATACGTGGATCTTTATCTTATCCACTGGCCGACACCGCAGTACGATGAGTACGTGGATACATTCAAAGCATTAGAAAAACTTTACAAAGACGGTCGCGTGAAAGCAATCGGCGTATGTAACTTCGAAATCGAGCATTTGGAGCGTCTATTGAAAGAAACAGAGATCGTGCCAGTCTTGAACCAAGTGGAGTGCCACCCGTACTTGGCGCAAAACGAACTAAAAGACTTCTGTAAAAAGCATGATATCTTTGTAGAAGCATGGAGCCCGCTTGATCAGGGCGGCGATGTTCTTAAGGATGAAGTTGTGACAGCAATTGCTGAAAAGCTTGGTAAAACAGCTGCACAAGTTGTGCTTCGCTGGCACCTTCAGAATGACACAATCGTCATTCCGAAATCTGTAACGCCATCCCGTATCGAAGAGAACTTCCAAGTATTCGACTTCGAGCTTTCTGCAGAGGATATGGATGCAATCAATAAATTGGATTCAGGCCGCCGTAAAGGTGCACATCCAAATGATATGAATAAACGATAAGTGAGAAAGAGCGCCGAAATGGCGCTCTTTTTTTGCGTTGACAGTTATAGGGGGAAGTGATTGTATGGATGTAGAAATATGAGTGTAGGAAGGACTGGATTATGTATTGTCAGACATCATCGGTTTTATCATAATCATTTTGATTTTCGCGGTGCTGGTTAAATTCAGGGTGATTAGGATAGTTAGTAAGAATGGATATAAGTATAAGCAAACGAAGCACGAGTTAAATCTTACTTATAAGAAATTCAACGGTTTCGATTACTATTATTTTAAATTCAACCAAGGCAAGCTGATAACACTCTCTTATGATGTGGAAGTCCAGGAAGGAGAACTGATATTGGAATGGCATGATCGTAAACAGTTGCTCTGGAAAGAAGCATTTACTGAAAACACACAAGGATCTTTTACAGCTCAGACACATTACAGGCGTTACTCCGTCAGGATCGAAGGCAAACATACAAAGGGCGGATGTCGTTTACAGTTTACGGAAAATGGTTCGCAGTAACTCTTGCTAACGGGTTTCGACAGAACACAGTTTTTATATGAAGCATTGAAATATTTTAGATTTTCAATTGCTAATACAATCCGATTCTGCTCGCTGTAATCTCTTTTCCGTTCTTTCCGGTTGAGGTAACTTGGCAAAAAATCGCAGGAGCGAGTGTGATGCTGCTTTCGATTTTTCTTCTTACCTCGAATAAAAAAATAAATATCATTCATCTAAAAAGAGTACGGGTTGATGGTAAGGTCTGTGCATGTCTATGCTATAGTAAAAGGGAAAATTAGAGGAGGGATCAGGATGCAGACAGAACGGTTACAGAAGCAGGATTTGGAAGCGGCAATGCAGATGTCAGAGTATGCTTTCCGGTACCGCATACCGGAAGATAAGCGAGACGCAAGACTGGAGCAGATGGATCAGCACCAGCAGCTTTTTGGTATCAAGGAAAATGGGAAGCTGGCTGCCAAGCTGCAGCTGCTGCCGCTTTCGATCAAACTTGGTGAGCAGACAATGCTGATGGGTGGGATTGCCGGGGTGGCTACTTATCCGGAATATCGCCGGAATGGATATATAAAGCGACTATTAACTGATACGCTTTATCATATGCGCGAGCAAGGGATGCCTGTTTCGATGCTGCATCCATTCTACGTCGATTTCTATCGCAGGTTTGGGTACGAGTTATTTGCGGACCGAACGATTTATACATTGAAGAAGAAAGATCTCATGCGCCTGACACCGGTGGACGGCACAATTGAGCGTATAAAGAAAGAGGAACATACACAGGAAATTGAAGATATCTACAATGCTTACTCCTCTACATACAGCGGCATGCTTGCACGAGAAGATTTTTGGTGGAAGCATCGGGTATACCGCGACCATGATTTTATTGCCCTTTATCGTGACGCTGAAGGTAAAGCGCAAGGGTATATCATTTATGAGATCGCTTCACGTGACAAGCTGGATGTGTCGGAATTCGTTGCCCTTACGGCTGATTCTCGTATCGGGTTGTGGAATTTCCTTGCGCAGCATGATTCCATGTTTGAGGAAGTAAAGTTGGACCTGCCACCGCATGATCCGCTTATCTTTATGCTGCCGGATCCGCAGCTTGAGGTGAAGCATTATCCGTACTTTATGGCGCGTATTTTAGATGTGCCTGCCTTCTTTGAGAAATATGATTGGCAAGGAAGTCCTGCGGGTGTTGTGCTGCACGTAGAGGATACAATCATTCGGGAAAATAATGATACGTTTACTTTTAAAGACGAAAACACAGAAATCTCATCAGAGACGAAAGGCATTAAGCTATCTATCAACATGCTTGCTGCCATTGCGTTTGGTTACAAGCGACCGTTTGTCCTTTGGCAGGCAGGGTTGATAGACGGACCAGAGGAAATGATTCGGAAATTCGAGCAAAGTATCCCAAGGCGTGAACCATACATCTATGATTTCTTCTAAGGAGATTACCATTATATGAAAAAGAAAGAGTTCCACCGGCTTGCCCGTGCTGTGATCCGTAAAGGAGACAGCATCCTGCTGGCTAAGGCGGAAGGATGGCAAAACAGCTTCCTGCCAGGCGGTCATGTGGAAATTGGAGAAGGTGCTGAAGCTGCCTTGTTGCGTGAACTGCAGGAGGAGCTTGGCGTAAAGGGAAAGATTAGTAGCTTTCTCGGAGACTTCGAGCACAGCTGGCAGTATGAAGATACAGTACATTTCGAATTGACACATGTATTTGAAGCAGTGATTGATAAGGAGCAGATTGAGAGCCAGGAACCGCATCTTCAATTCTTCTGGGCAACTCCAGAAGAATTCGAAGAGCTGGATCTGCAGCCTTATCCACTTATCAATGCCTTGCGAGAAGGCCAGCTTCCTAAGTCTGTGTGGCGGAGCACATTGGAGACAAACTGATTTTATCGGTTTGTCTTTTTTCTTTAAAAAATACTTGCGGTTGACGCTGCGTCAGCGTTTATCGTTATAAGCATAAGGAGGGAAGCATGATGACATACACTGTTCAAAAGCTGGCAGAGCTTGCTGGGGTGAGCAAGCGTACATTGCGCTATTACGATCAAATCGGTTTGCTGCATCCGGCTGAAATCAATGTGAGCGGATATCGGATCTATACGGAAAAAGAGGTGGATCTGCTGCAGCAAATTCTTTTTTTTAGGGAGTTGGATGTGGATCTGGATACAATCAAATCCATTATTTATTCTCCGGATTTCGATAGGAAGAAAGCTTTAGAAGAGCACCGCGACAGTTTACTGGAAAAGCAGGAGCATATCCGTATGCTTCTTGGAAACGTTGAAAAAAGTATTCAAGCGATAGAAAGGAAGGTAGAAATGACCGATCACGAAAAATTCACAGGCTTCAAGGAACAGAAAATTGCTGAAAATGAAGCCAATTATGGAGAAGAAATCAGAGAAGCATATGGCAAAGAAGCAGTGGAAGCTTCCAATCAAAAATTCCGTGGTTTGACGGAGGAACAGTACAAGAAAATGAACGAAGTCGAGCAGCGTTTATTCGAAAAGCTGAAGACTGCAATGCAGGCAGGAGATCCAACTGCACCAGAAGCATTGCACGCAGCTGAACTGCATCGGGAATGGCTGTCATTCACTTGGTCTGCCTACTCTAAAGAAGCACATGCAGGTTTAGCGGAGATGTATGTCGAAGATGAACGATTCGCAGCTTATTATGAAAATAAAATTCGAGAAGGAGCAGCTCAATTTCTTCGGGATAGCATCCGTTATTATACAAAGCTTTGACGTCATGCGCAGCTTTTGTATTCCAAAGCGAAGAGGTGATACACTAATTGGAAAAGGAGAGATGACATGAACAGAAAAGTTGTAGTGAACGGTATGGAACTGGCTGCTTATGATTATGAACATAAATATGTCACGAAAAACGGGAAGGAATTGAACGAAATCAGCTTCAAGTTCCCAGTGACAAGTGAAGCTTACCATGATGTGGCTGTTATGCTGTATAAAGATGATTTCCAAGTGGAGGTTCCGGAAGAAAACATTGCTTTCGAAGCAGCAATCAAACAGTACAGCACAAGTATCACGAATCTGTATGAGAAAGAACAGGTAGGCGAATATTCCCTCGTGCTGGAGGAGAAGGCAGGAGCTGCGCTATGAAGATTGTCGTAGCTCCTGACTCCTTTAAGGAGAGCATGACAGCATTGGAAGCGGCGTCTGCTTGCGAGCGGGGAATCCGCCGGGCAATTCCGGATGCAGAAGTCGTAAAGGTTCCGATGGCTGATGGCGGTGAAGGGACTGTGCAATCATTAGTGGATGCGACGGGCGGGAGGCTGCATACCTGTGAAGTAACAGGACCGCTTGGAAATAAGGTAAGTGCGGTATTTGGTATGCTTGGTGGTGGAAAAACGGCTGTTATCGAAATGGCTGAGGCATCGGGTCTCCATCTTGTCCCGCGTGACAAGCGGGATCCGCTCCGTGCTACAACGCGCGGAACAGGCGAATTGATGATGAAAGCATTAGATGCAGGAGCAGAGCATTTGATTATCGGTCTTGGCGGCAGTGCAACGAATGATGGCGGCGCAGGGATGGCTGCTGCTCTGGGAGTGAAATTCCTGGATGCAGAGGGGAAGCAGCTGGAAGATGGTGCACTTGCGTTGAAAGAGCTCTCCGAAGTGAAAGCAGAAGGACTAGATCCACGCTGGCAGCATGTTCAAGTGGAAGTAGCCTGCGATGTGGAAAACCCGCTGACGGGTGAAAATGGCGCATCCTTTGTGTTCGGACCACAAAAAGGTGCAAACGACGAAATGGTCATTCAACTGGATGACATACTCACACATTACGCTGCAAAAGTGGAACAGACTGTCGGTAAGCAGATTGACCAGCTGCCAGGTGCAGGAGCTGCAGGTGGATTAGGAGCCGGATTAGTGGCTTTTATGCCAGCAGAACTGAAAAGTGGCATCACCATTGTGAAGGAAGCAGCAGGGCTGGCAGATCATATCAAGGGTGCAGATTTGGTTATTACAGGCGAAGGGAAAATCGATGGCCAGACGATTTACGGAAAGACACCGATCGGGGTAGCCAAATCAGCGAAACAATTCGGAGTGCCAGTCATCGCCATCGCCGGAAATGTAGGGGAAGGAAGCGACGCAGTCTATGCACATGGTATAGATGCTGTGTTCAGTATCATGCCAGGTGTAATGAACTTGTCAGATGCACTTTCCAATGGGGAAACAAATATTGAACAGACTGTCTACAATATCTGTAAAACGATGCAAATTTCCCGGTCATTCTAAAAGAAATCTTTCCTTGGAAAACTAGATATGAAAGATACCTTTCTTTATGTATAAAACTTCACAAATTGGTCACACTGTTATGTGTAAGCGGTTACTTTATAGCGTATACTAACAGTATAAAGTGGAGGGTATACAGAAAGGAGAGGCTGAGAATGATCTTGAAAGCGCTTAAGGAAACGGGTGATATGACGATCTCTTATTATGAGAACGGCATGCTGCATACCTTTACCGGAAGATATCATAATCTGAATCTCTTGGACCAAACGCTTTGCCTGGAAAATGATGAAAAGAAACGAATGATAATCCATATCGCGGGTATTCAGCAAATACATTAACAAACAGCCGAAAGCATCTCTTGATGTTTTTCGGCGTTTTTTTATGTTTTTTACCATTTTTGCGGTACAATAGATGGAACAAATAAGATACCCGTTTCCTTATGTAAACGGATACGGGAAAACAGCTGTCAGAAGAACGGGCTGATTAGTGGAGGTTTCAAGCATGGGTTCGCAATATCCAGATGATGGACTGACTTTACATACAGATCTTTATCAAATCAATATGGCGGAGACGTATTGGAGTGATGGGGTCCACGAAAGAAAGGCAGTGTTCGAGGTTTCGTTCCGCAAGCTGCCGTTCGGTAATGGCTTTGCCATATTTGCAGGATTGGAGCGTGTTATAGAATATTTACAGCAATTTCGTTTCACAGAGAGTGATCTGGCGTACTTAAAGGATGAGCTTGGTTATGGGGAAGACTTCCTTGCTTATCTGAAGGATTTGCGTTTTACAGGGACTGTTTACTCCGTTGTTGAAGGAGAGCTTGTCTTCAGCAATGAGCCGCTTATGCGGATCGAAGCACCGCTGGCTGAGGCGCAGCTGGTAGAGACGGCAATTTTGAATATCGTCAATTACCAGACGCTGATTGCGACAAAGGCATCCAGAATCAAGCTCCTGCTTGGCGATGAGATTGCACTGGAGATGGGCAGCCGTCGTGCGCATGAGCTGGATGCAGCAGTCTGGGGTACGAGAGCAGCTTATATTGGCGGGTTTGAGGCAACTTCGAATGTCCGTGCAGGCAAGAAATTCGGCATTCCGGTAGCAGGGACATTGGCACACTCGATGATTCAAGCTTATCGCGACGAATACACTGCATTCACTAAGTATGCGGAGCGGCATACGAATTGTACATTCCTTGTCGACACATATGATACGCTTCGTTCTGGTGTACCGAACGCTATCCGGGTTGCGAAGGAACAGGGTGATAAAATCAAGTTCACTGCAATCAGACTTGATAGCGGAGACTTGGCTTACTTATCCAAGAAGGCTCGGAAAGCATTGGACGAGGCTGGATTTACGGAGACGAAGATTTCCGCATCGAATGATTTGGACGAAGAAACGATTCAGAGCTTGAAATCCCAAGGAGCGAAGATCGACATCTGGGGTATAGGGACAAAGCTGATTACTGCTTATGATCAGCCGGCTTTAGGTGCGGTGTACAAGATGGTGAGCATCGAGGATGAAGGCGCGATGCAGGATACTATCAAGATCAGTGCCAATCCGGAGAAGGTATCGACGCCAGGCTTGAAGAAGGTATACCGAATCGTCAATCGAATTAGTAAAAAATCCGAAGGCGATTACATCGCGATGGAGGATGAAAATCCACAGGAAGAGGATCATCTGAAGATGTTCCACCCAGTCCATACGTATGTGAGCAAGTTCGTGACAAATTACGATGCAGTTAATCTGCATCAGACGATATTCAAAGACGGCAATCTTGTCTACGAGCTGCCTGCTATTGAGGATATCAAGGCTTATGCGAAAGACAATCTTTCTCTGCTATGGGATGAATATAAACGTCCAAAAGCGCCGGAGGAATATCCTGTCGATCTCAGTCAGAAGTGCTGGGATAATAAGATGGCGAATATCCAAAAAGTGAAAGAGCATGTAAAATCTTTGCACACAACAACTTAATAGGGTTACAATTCATCTTATTGGGAATAACTGTATCATCCAGTTCTTATCTTCTAAATGGAATTCCTGTGAAAATGCTGTTGCAGCAATGTTAAGAATGCAGATTAATAGCCATGAACACCGGGATGCATGCTATAATAAGGAAATACGGGAACAGCCATGTTCCTGCATATTAATCTAAAACATACAGCTTTTACATCAGGTGAAGGTTATGTATAAATTTATCAAATGAGGTGTTTTTCATGAACAAAGCAGAATTAGTAGAAGCAGTAGCGCAACAAGCAGAACTATCTAAAAAAGATGCAAGCAAAGCAGTTGATGCACTACTTGAAACAATCTCTGAAACACTTGCAAAAGAAGAAAAAGTACAGCTTGTAGGCTTCGGTACTTTCGAAGTGAGAGAGCGTGCAGCACGTACTGGCCGTAATCCGCAGACAGGCGAAGAAATCACAATCCCTGCTTCCAAAGCGCCAGCTTTCAAGGCGGGTAAAGATTTCAAAGAAGCTGTAAAATAAGAAAGATTCCTTTTAGGAAATAAAAACTGCCGACGCACTAGTGCGTCGGCAGTTTTTTTATAGCTTGCTAATATGGATGATCGACAGTTGTCCGTTGTTTGCTTCGATTTTCCATAACGGTTCAAACATTGTACGTAAGGTGACGACTGTATCTTCATCTGTCTTTAGACCTTGGACCGTCTTGTCCTCTACCGTATAATCTTTACCTTCCTCTAAACCGAAACGCAGATGCAGAAGATTCCGTACGCCGTTAAAGGTAGGGAAGGAAATGCTGTAGCCCTCTTTTAAAGCAGATGTTAGCTTGTTTTGCTGTGACTGGAGCATCTCTGGATCGACTTTTGGATAGCTGTCCTGAATTACTCTCCATTCGCCTTCTTCAATTAGTTTTGCGGTTTGCTCTCTTCCCAGGCCGCTTTGGGCGATACGTTCGATTTGATAGGCTTCTGCTTGAGATATTGTGATTGTCATGTTTATGTCTCCTTTAGTGAATGGCTTTATTCGATGGTGCTTGGATGGTGTAGGATTTCCGTCTTTTGTACAGGTAGGCAATCAGCTCCAGCAAAAAGCCAGGTACCTTTTTCGGAAATAATTTTTTCTTGTAGAATCTTTCATAAGCCCGGTGAAGGTCTTCCCATTGCGTGCAATGCTTTTGCTGGCGGAATCGGGCAGGATCGATTAAGCGGATGTTTCCATCAGGTGTGATCAGGATGTTACGCAGATGAATGTCGGATGGATTCAATCCTTCTGCTGCTGCTGCGGCCAGGGCCTTGTCAATATCGGCTATATGATGATCTGTTATGGGGATTCCCTCACGTAGGCAATCGTACAATGTATGGCCAGGAATGTAATCCATTACCAAATAACCGTTACCGGCTGCGTGAAGAGCAGGAAAGAAATGGTTGCTCTCAAGTGTTTTATAGATTTCCGCTTCTTCCGCTGCAATGTGACGGAAGGCAGGGAAAAATACCTTCATTACTTTAGAAGATTCCGTAAGGCGGAATGCGAATGCGCTCCTGCCAGTCCCGATTAATACGAGAGAGGAAGGGTACGCTGTTAAATGGGGCATCGTATCAGAACCAGACATGTGAATCTGCTCAGCAATCTGTTCAAAATCAGCCATTTCCAGCACTCCTTTTCTTTGGAACAAGGGCTTGTACAGTTATCATACGCACGAACTCGGGAGTAGGTGCATAAAAATAGTAAAAAAGCTAGTCCATCCTCCGTGATCCCAATCTTGGATTTCCTGCTTTCTGGCTATTTTCATCGTAACAGGGACTGTTTTCTTTACCTTTCGGGAAAATAACTATATCGTCAATCTATAAAGCTCCTCTTTTTTCAACCCAATCAAAATCATATAAAGAGAAAAGGTGATTACATGCAAGAGAGACCTAGTACAACGGAATATCCTGCTTATTTCCAAGATTACATGAAACTTGTGCCTGAGGGAAACATAGTAGCTTTGTTTAAGGAACAAGAAAGACAAACATCCAATTTACTGCAAGGCCTGACTGATGAACAAGCCTGCTTCGCTTACGATACGGAGAAATGGACGATCAAGGAAGTGATTGGCCACCTGACAGACACAGAAAGAATTATGTCTTATCGCTTGCTTACCATTGCACGAGGAGATGTGACGCCGCTGCCAGGATTCCATGAAGATTCCTATGTGCTGCAAGCGAAGTTCACGGAGATGACAGTAGCGAGCCTTCTGGCGCAATATAAGGCAGTGCGTTCCTCCACGATTGCTTTGCTGGAGTCACTGAATGATCAGGATTGGATCAGGCAGGGAATGGCAAACGGTCATGTAACGTCGGTTCGGGCGCTAGCGTATATAATGCTTGGCCATGAACGTCATCACCACAATATCCTCCATGATCGTTACTTTGCTTCTGCTACGTATCCGCTGAACCGTATGTGAGTTGGGGTATATTGACAGAATTACTTAACTCGTGTATGCTATATTGCAGATTAATAGAATAGGATTGTGATTGCTCCAAAGGGGAGTAGCTTCCAGTTAAGTCGACAATACGTGATAGCTTGCTATCGCCGGTTTAACTGACAACGTCAAGTTGTTTGCCAGACCTTTGCCAATTTGGTGAAGGCTGATTACAGACGGGACCTTCACTCTGTGGGGGTCCTTTTCGTTTAGTACACACAAATGGAGGAATTATTTCCGTGTTGAAGAAATGCTTAGAACTGATGCAGCTGCGGGCACCATCGATAAGGCTCGAACTTAATCAGGCAAGCTATCATGCAGGAGAAAAAATTGAGGGACATTTTCAGCTTCTTGGAGGCTGGAAGGACCAAAATTTGAACAGATTAGATTGTGATTTAGTTATAAAAAACAGCGCAAACGATAAAATAGTGAATATAAAGAATGTATTAAGCATTTTTATGTCCAAGCAATTGAAATCGAATGAGCAAATGAAGAAGCCGTTCACATTCCGTTTGCCGGAGGAACTGGAACCAAGCTCTGGAACATTGGTCTATGAACTGCAGACGAAGCTTGTGTTCGCCAATGAAAAATGCGCGAAGGATGATAGGCAAGTACAGATATTAGCGTAGACGCTAAGAGAAGGAGGAGATTGCATTGGGAAGGCTTTGCTGAAAATAACAACTTTATATAACAGAAGTTTTGCTGACGCTGCTCCTCGTCGAGGTGTCGCAGCTATTTTATTAATCTGCTTGTAAACTATCAAACAAATAAGCGAGGTGAGTCCCTTCATTCAAAGAAGGGAATTAATTGGACCCATCAATAGTCATTAATTTAAGTTTAGTAGTGTTATTCATCATTTTTACGGCCTTTTTCGTAGGTGCAGAGTTTTCAGTCGTGAAGGTACGTATGTCCCGGATCGACCAGCTTGTTGCGGAAGGGAATAAACGGGCAATCATTGTCAGTAAGCTAGTGAATAATCTTGATTATTACTTGTCAGCCTGTCAGTTGGGTATCACTGTAACGGCGCTAGTACTAGGTGCGTTAGGTGAACCTACAGTAGAGAAAATACTACACCCGCTGTTCAATGATTTAGGATTGTCTGAATCTGTTTCCACCTTGCTTTCCTACGCCATTGCTTTTGCGTCGGTCACTTTCTTGCATGTTGTGATTGGGGAATTGGCGCCAAAAACACTGGCAATCCAGTACACAGAGCAATTGACTTTAATTCTAGGTCCGCCTCTGTATTGGTTTGGTAAGCTGATGGCTCCGTTCATTTATTTACTGAATGGTTCTGCTCGTGTATTTCTGAAGTTGTTCGGCGTGAAGCCGGCTACGCATGAATCAGCACACTCGGAAGAGGAATTGCGCATCATCATGACGCAAAGTTATCAAAGTGGTGAAATCAACAAAACAGAACTTAGTTATATGGAAAATATTTTTACATTCGACGAACGTGTGGCGAAGGATATCATGGTGCCGCGGACACAAGTGGTCACCTTGGAGAAATCCATGACAGCTGCAGAAGTGATCGAGATCATCGATGAACATCAGTTCACACGATACCTTGTGACAGAGGATGGAGATAAAGACCATATCATCGGTTTCGTCAATGTGAAGGAAATGCTTACGGATTTTGCAGCGGGCAGAAGACAAAGCCTGCCTAACTTCATCCATGAGCTGCCGCTTATCCATGAAGGAACGTCGTTGCAGGATGCTCTTTTGAAGATGCAGACTGAACGCGTGCATATTGCACTCGTAGTGGATGAATACGGTGGAACCGCAGGTATTCTGACGATGGAGGACATTCTGGAAGAGATCGTCGGGGAGATCCATGACGAATTCGATGAAGATGAAGTGCCGGATATCCAGGAAGTGTCTGATCGTACGTATCATATCAATGGTCGGGTACTGCTGGATGATCTAGAGGATCAATTCGGCTCTGTGTTTGACAATCGAGAAGACGTTGATACGATCGGCGGCTGGATTTTCGTCAAAAATGACGACGTAGATTCTCAAACCACTGTTGTGGATGTAGCAGGAAATGAGTGGGAGGTTATCGAAATGGATAACCATCAGATCCTTAAGATTGAACTGCGCATCCTGGAACAAGAACAGCTTCCGAGGCTGGAAGCTTAAGAATCGTGAATAAAAAAAGAAAGGCCGGGATGCCTCTTATGCATCCCGGCCTTTTTTTATTGGAGGTAAACAAATCAAGATGATCAGACTTTATGAAAATAAGCATCAGGAAAAGAATGAGGTTGCCAGGCATCAGCATGACACCCATCAGCTGCTTTATGTCCTGGATGGCGAAGGGAAATGTGAATTGGATACTAGGAGCCAGAAGCTGCATCGTGACAGCATCGTGCTAATCTCTCCTCATACAGAGCATGCGATCCAAGCTCATTCGAAGATGACGGTGCTCGTATTGGAATTCGATATCCGTCAATTAACGGACGATGTCGTTTCTTATCTCGTTGAACCAGTATTCACAGTATCGCGTGTCTTGAACCTATCTCTTTTCGAAAGCAGTGAGATCCGTCAGCTGCTGCGGAAGATGCTATTCGAACAATCACAGAACCACCCGATTCATGCGATGGGGCTGAAGCTCATGCTTGCTCAAGTACTTTACCAGCTTGCAATCATGCAGCAGGAAGATACGACACAGGATACAAATACGAGACGTGCAAGGTGGCTCAAGCATCACCTGGAAACACGATATTTTGAGATTGCCAGTATGGAAGAAGTTGCAGCCAAAGCTGGTGTAAGCAGCCGTTATATGAATCAGATATTTAAAGAAATGTATGATACGACTCCTTATCAGTTCCTGACGGAGGTAAGGCTGCTTAAGGTGAAGAAAATGCTGCGTGAGTCCGATAGGGAAATTGTTTCCATCTGCTTCGAAGTTGGGTTTGAAGCTGTCTCGACATTTTATCGTGTCTTTAAAAAATATGTCGGTGTAACGCCGAATGTCTATCGGCGCACAACAGATGATTTCTGAAATTGAGAATATCAGAAAAGAATGATAAGAAAAATGTAAACGCTTTACTTATACTATCCTTAATATGGATAATGGGAGGCGTAAGTATGGCGACGAAGAAAATTGGGATAATCATGAACGGTGTAACAGGAAGAATGGGAACAAATCAGCATCTTATCAGGTCCATTGCGGCAATCCGCGCAGAAGGCGGTGTGCTGCTTTCGAACGGAGACCGTCTGCTGCCGGATCCGATTCTTGTCGGACGGAATGAAGAAAAGCTTGCGAAGCTTGCCCAGGAAAATAGTGTAGAGCGCTACAGTACTGATTTGGAAGCGGCTTTGGCCGATGACTATAACCTGATTTATTTTGATTCGCAAACGACGAATCGAAGGGAAGCAAGTATCAAGCAGGCAATTGAAGCAGGTAAGCATATTTATTGTGAGAAGCCGACTGCTACAAGCTTAGAGGGTTCCTTGGAACTGGCTAGATTGGCACGGGAGGCTGGTGTGAAAAACGGGGTCGTGCAAGATAAGCTTTTCTTACCAGGATTGCTGAAGCTGAAGCATTTGATCGACAGCGATTACTTCGGAGAAATTCTATCCGTAAAACTGGATTTTGGCTATTGGGTATTCGAAGGCGATTGGCAGGAAGCGCAGCGCCCGAGCTGGAATTACCGAGCGGAGGACGGTGGCGGCATCATTGTTGATATGTTTGCACACTGGCGTTATGTCATCGATCATCTTTTCGGGGAAATCGACAGCCTGACTTGTCTTGGAGCAACTCATATCCCGTACCGGGTGGATGAAGCAGGCAATCGCTACAAAGCGACAGCTGATGATGCGGCATATGCCATTTTTGCCCTTAAAAACGGGATAGTGGTACAGGCAAACTCCTCTTGGACGACTAGAGTCGACCGAGATGATCTGGTTACCTTCCAAGTGGATGGGACGTTGGGAAGCGCGGTGGCTGGTCTTAGGGATTGCAAGGTACAGCATCGTGTCACCACACCGAAGCCAGTGTGGAATCCGGATATCCCTAATGCAATTGATTTCCGTTCCCAGTGGGAGACATTGCCGGAGAATCGTTCGTATGACAATGGATTCAAAATTCAATGGGAACTATTTTTAAAGCATGTGGAAGAAGCTGCAGCGTTTCCGTGGGACTTGCTGGAGGGCGCGAAAGGTACCCAGCTGTCAGATTTGGGGCTGGAAGCATGGCGTGAGAAGAAGTGGGTCTCTGTTCCGAGTCTGGAAGTATAAAGGAGGAAGCAGTATGACAACGATACTTTTACCAACGCAAGGTCGTTCATTGGAGGCGTACACACTAGTCCATTCAGCTTCAACCTATCCGATAGAAGGAGCTTTCCGGACAAGGACAGCCTATTCTGCTGCTCACGTTGTTGCGGATGCACAATCTGAAGCACATCCTATCTTAGGAGGGGCAATTGATTGGGAGGCAACATTGAATTATCGGAAAGCATTGTGGAAGCTTGGTTTCGGTGTGGCAGAGGCAATGGATACGGCACAGCGAGGCATGGGACTCACATATGAGATGGCAAAGGAACTGATTTCTATAAGTGCAGAGGAAGCGAAAAAAGAGAATGTGTTGCTCGCTTCTGGTGCAGGGACGGATCATTTGCCGGCTGACAGTTCGTTTACGACGTCAGAGATTAAGCAGGCTTACGAAGAGCAGTGCGCATTCGTCGAAGGTACCGGAAGCCGGATCATCCTGATGGCAAGCCGTGCGCTGGCTGCTAGTGCACGATCGGCAGCGGATTACAAGGATGTGTACGGGCATGTGCTTAGCGGAGTAAAAAAGCCGGTTATCCTCCATTGGCTCGGGCCAATGTTTGACCCAAAATTGACTGGCTACTGGGGATCGGAAACGATCAGCCGTGCGATGGACGACTGTCTGGAACTGATCCATCAGTATGAAGGGAAGATCGACGGTATTAAGATTTCTCTACTCGATAAGGACAAGGAAATCGAAATGAGAGCGAAGCTTCCTGCTTCGGTTCGGATGTATACAGGAGATGATTTTAATTACCCAGAGCTGATCCAAGGTGATGGAGAGCAGTACAGCCATGCGTTGCTCGGTATCTTTGATGCAATTGCACCAGCTGCTTCCGAGGCGCTGCGAGCACTTGATGCAGAAGATCTTGACCGATACCGGAAAATCTTCGATAAGACAGTGCCGCTTTCCAGGCACATCTTTGAGACACCAACGTACGCCTACAAAACAGGCGTTGTTTTCCTGGCATATTTGAATGGGTATCAATCACATTTCCGGATGATCGGCGGTGCAGAAGGAGCTCGGTCGGTTCTTCATTTGAGTGAGCTATTCAGACTGGCTGATCAAGCGGGAGTCCTCGTGGACCCGGCACTTGCAGCAGAACGGATGCAGCTCGTACTGAAGCTGGCTGGTATCGAACAGAAGGTAATGTCATGACAAAAGCGGATCTGCAGCTTCTCAGTCTCAATCAGATTACGACAGAAAACTGGTCGCTGACCGAAGCAATCCAAGGCTGCGCCCGTCATGATATTCATTGGATATCCATATGGAGGCATAAGCTGGAAGAAATCGGTGTAAAAGAAGCGAAAAAATTGTTAACGGAATACGGCCTTCAAGTCTCAAGTCTTTGCCGTGGCGGCATGTTTCCGGCAGCTACAGAGCGGGAGAGGCAGCAGCGAATAGATGATAACAAACGGGCAATAGAAGATGCGAAGGCATTGGGGACAGATGTGCTGGTGCTTGTATGTGGTCCGGCTTCGGATAAAGATATCGCCAAGGCTCGTCATTGGGTGGAGGCAGGGATAGAAGCAATCCTTCCATATGCGGAGGATCTAGGTGTAAAGCTTGGCATTGAGCCGCTTCATCCGATGTATGCAGCAGATCGTTCTGTCATCAATACATTGGGGCAGGCCAACACTCTGGCAGAGAAGCTGCAATCCGAGCATCTTGGAGTTGTGGTAGATGCCTTCCACGTATGGTGGGATCCAGAGCTGCGTCACCAGATTGATCGGGCTAAGGGTAAGATACTCGGCTTCCATGTATCAGATTGGAAGGTGCCGATGAAGGATATGTTCAAAGGGCGAGCCATGATGGGCGAAGGCGTCATCAATTTACGCGAGATGCGCAGCATGGTGGAGGAAGCAGGCTATCAGGGCCCGATCGAAGTAGAGATCATCAATCAGGAGATTTGGGATCAGCCAGGCGATGAGGTGCTTCATCAAATGAAGCGCTGCTACCAGGAACATGTATAAAAGGAGAGCTGATAAATGGCACTGCTGAATCAATTGGAGGAGCTAGCTCAAGAAGCTGCAATAGCTGCTGACACTCAGACAACAGCACCTTTCATTTTTTCTGCTGCGGGTCTGGATCATCCGCATATTTACGGTATGGTGCAAGGTCTCCTGGATGCTGGGGCACAGCTTATGCACATCTATGATCGAAATACAAATCAGGCAAATGCCCTTCAACAAAGATTTCGAACAGGAGAAGTCGTCTCAGAGCTGTCCCAAATCCTGCATAGCGAGGTTGATTTGATAGTAACAAGCATTGTGCCATCCGTGCGCGGGGCTTTAGGCATTCAAGTATTGGAGCACAACAAGCATTTTCTTTCCGCAAAGGCGCCTTTTACGACAATGGCTCAATTGCATGCGGCAGAGGAAGCGGTGCGCCGTACAGGGAAAAAATGGGCGGTGTTTTATAGTGAGCGATTGGCTGTAGAGGCAGCCCTGCTGGCAGATAACATTATACAAGAGGGGCTGATCGGTGATTTATTCCAGCTTACTGGTTCAGGGCCTCACCGACTCCAGGCAGACACAAGGCCGGATTGGTTTTTCGATCCGCAGAAAAATGGCGGTATTTTATGTGACATCGGCAGCCATCAAATTGAGCAGCTGCTTCATTATACGAGAAGTAAAGAAGCTGAGGTACTGCATAGCAAGGTGGCGAACTATGCTCATCCGCAATATGGTTTCTGGCAGGATTTCGGTGACGCAACACTTGTTACTAACACAGGAGTCAGCCAATATTTCCGTGTCGATTGGTTCACGCCCGATGGACTTCGGGTCTGGGGAGACGGACGAACGGTGCTGCACGGCACAAACGGGTATGTGGAACTGCGAAAATACACGGATGTGGCACGCTCGGCAGAAGGAGAACATCTGTATGTGGTGACGGATCGGGAGGAAGTTTATTTCTCAGCTAAGGGAAAGGTAGGATTTCCGTATTTCAGACAATTGATTACTGATTGTCAGCAGGGAACGGAAACAGCGATGAGTCAGGAGCATACATTCCAGGCAGCGGCTCTGGCTATCCAAGCACAGGAGCAGGCAATCAGCCTGACAAAGGTGGGGGAAAAGCAATGAAGCATGCAGTCGTTTTAATCGGAATGAATGGATATGGGGAGCATTACTTGGATGCATTGCTGAAGCGGGAGGACATCACATTCGCCGGAATCGTGGAAATCTATCCAGAAAGAAGCAGTCTGTTGGAAAAAGTAAAGCAGCGTGGGATTCCGATATTTTCGGCGGTGGACGCTTTCTATCAATACAACCGAGCAGATTTAGCCATCATTGCCACCCCTATTCATCTGCACACAGAGCAAGCACTATATGCGCTTCAACATGGCTCAAATGTTCTTTGTGAAAAGCCGATTTTTGCCGATATGCGGGATCAATTGAAGTGGGATCAAGCAATCTCTGAATCCGGAAAGTGGGCTGCCATTGGCTTCAACTGGTCGTTTACTGCTCCAATCTTGGAGCTTAAGGAAGATATCCAGAAAGGACTCTATGGAAAGCCGAAGCAGCTGAAAACATTGGTGCTGTGGCCGCGGAATGAAGCATACTTTTCCCGTTCGGCTTGGTCGGGTAAACTGATGGCGCCGGATGGACGGCAAATTCGCGATAGTGTAGCCAATAATGCCGCTGCTCACTTCATCCATAATATGCTTTACATGCTCGGGCATGAGCTCAAGGAAACGGTGCATATCAAACGTCTGGAAGCTGAGTTGTATCGAGCCAATGATATCGAAACCTTTGATACATGTGCCATTCGCATGCATGCGGAATCTGGGTGTGAGCTGCTCTTT
Organism: Terribacillus aidingensis; assembly: GCF_040703035.1. Taxonomy (NCBI): domain Bacteria; kingdom Bacillati; phylum Bacillota; class Bacilli; order Caryophanales; family Bacillaceae; genus Terribacillus; species Terribacillus aidingensis. Next base: position 195,075 of record NZ_CP159996.1, read on the forward strand.
TATGGATCGCATGCAACAGCAACAGAGCAAGGCCCCCAATTCTTGTACACTTTTGAAAAAGGCTATATCGTATATGATTGCAATCTCGATCAAGGCATCATCACAGCGTATACAGAGGATGGTCAGGAAAGAATCTATGGAAATCCGCAGACCAATCATCTGGATAAATTGGATTATTGCATCGCTGCACTTACAGATGGAAGGGATATTCCGTGCACATATGAAACAGCGCTTGGCCACGCATCGATTATTGAGGCACTGCACCAGAATATTGCGGCTGGGCAGCCTTTCCCTAAAGAAGCAATCAAACAGACAGCGGGCAATCTTAGAACCGTTATCGATTTAGAGCAGACGATGAATGCATGTTTTATGAGTGGTAAACTGCCTTATGAATTACAGATACCTTGGAGCAAACCAGCTAAACAGGCTGATGTGATCCTGACACTTCAGAAGGGGAGCGTCTGATCACGCCCAGTCGAATGCTGATATTTGTAAGCGCTTTATAATACCTTGTGGAGGGTGAAACATGAATCGAGCGAAAACGACGTGGCTAATTCTTTCTGTTTTGCTGCTTGGAATAGTTGTGCTGATGGTTGTCGCTCCTGCTACAGATGCTGCAGGTCAGGAGGCGAGGAAGCTGACGATGGGGCACATCCATAACCCGAATAGTCCGGTTTATGCGAGTCTGGAGGAATTCAGCGGGGAGCTTGAGAAGCGTACTGACGGTGTGCTGACAACGGATATTTATACCGAAGGCGGTCTTGGTGACGAGAGGGTAATGCTGGAGCTTGTCCAGAATGGAGTAGTCGACATGGCTAAAGTAAATGGCGGTGTACTGGAGAGCTTCTATTCCGATTTCTCCGTCTTCAGTTTGCCTTATGTATTTGAGGATGAAGAGCATTTTAAACGAGTTATGGTGTCCGATATTGTAAAAGACCTTTATGAAGAACTGGAATCCATTGGTCTGCATGGTATCGCTTATTACGATGCGGGGGCAAGGAGTTTCTATACAGCAGACACGCCGATTCAGAAGCCAGAAGACCTACATGGACTGAAAATACGTACGATGACGAATACAACATCAATCCGGACGATGGAGCTGCTTGGAGCTTCCCCTACACCGCTTCCTGCGCCGGAAGTATATACAGGGCTGCAGCAAGGTGTGATAGACGGAGCGGAGAGCAGTCCGATTGCCCTTACGGATGCGAACCATGGCGAGGTAGCCAAATACTTTTCTTACGACGAACATACGCGAATTCCTGATTTCCTCATTATGAGTGAGAAGACGTGGAATAGTCTGAGCCCGGAGCAGCAGCAGGCAGTCGAGGAATCAGCAGCGATCTCTTCGGAAAATCATAATGCGCGCTGGGACCAGCTAATCGAAGAAAGCATCAAGAAAGCAGAGGATGAGATGGGTGTTACCTTCAATGAGCTTGATCAGGAGCCATTCAAGGAACTGGTGCAGCCGCTGATCGAAGAAAGGCGGGAAGATCCGGAAATAGCGAAAGTGCTGGATGACATCGCGGCGTTACAGTAAACGAAAAGGAGCTGAACGAGGTGGAAAAAGTACGGAATTGGGTTGATAGATGCATTTTGCTCGTGACGTGTACGCTGACGGTCTTCTTAGTCGCAGGTGCAATATGGCAGGTATTCACTCGATTTGTCCTGCAAAATCCGAGCGTGTTCACAGAAGAGGTGCTTCGGTTTTCCTTCATCTGGGTCGGGTTGCTTGGAGCCAGTTATGCTTTCGGAGTGAAAGAACATATCGCGCTGACGTTCCTAATGTCCAAATGGAAACATGCAAAGGACAAAAAAGCTGCCGAGTTGATCATAGAAGTGACGGTGCTGGTGTTTATGGTAGTTGTCTTTATTATCGGCGGGACACAGCTGATGCTTGCCTCGATGACACAGACTTCACCAGTCCTTGGTCTCCCGATGGGCTACGTATATGCTGCACTGCCGCTGTCTGGCTTGCTGAGTGTTTACTATATAGTCACGAATCGATTAATGGCACGCAAGGAAGCCGCTAGAGGGAGGGACGCAGCATGACGAGTGTCGTTCTTGCAGGTATCGTCTTATTCGGGTTGTTTTTTCTCTTGATTTTCTTCGGTGTTCCGATTGCAATCAGCATTGGCTTGTCGTCGTTGGCAGCTGGAGCCATGCTGCTGCCATTTGATGAGATTTTAATGGTCGTTTCACAGCAGTTTGTCGCTGGTATCGATAGCTTTGTCTTGTTATCCCTTGTCTTCTTTACATTGGCTGGAAGTATCATGAATACGGGCGGAATCGCTTTGCGTTTGATCAATTTGGCCAAACTTTTGGCGGGGCGCCTTCCAGGTTCCTTGGCTCACACAAACGTCATCGGAAACACTCTTTTCGGAGCCTTATCTGGTTCTGCTATTGCATCAGCTGCAACGATGGGGAAAATCATGGCACCTATGCAGAAGAAAGAAGGCTATGATCCATCTTATTCTGCAGCAGTCAACGTAGCTTCTGCACCGGCTGGTTTGATCATTCCGCCAAGCGGTACGCCAATTTTATACTCTGTTCTAAGTGGTGGTACGTCGATTGGCGCACTGTTCATTGCGGGTTATTTGCCTGGTATTTTGATGTCTGTTCTGATTATGGTAACGGCTTACATAGTTGCAAAAAGACAGGGATATACGGTATCTGAACCAATCCGCTTCTCTCAGGCTGCCAAAGTTATCCTGGATGCTATCCCGAGTTTGATGCTGATTGTGGTCGTCATCGGAGGAATTTCTTTTGGGGTCTTTACGGCTACAGAGGGAGCGGCTGTAGCAATCCTGTACGCTCTGGTGCTTAGCATGATCTATCGCAGTCTGAAATGGAAGGATATCCCGGTGATTCTTCGTGATACAGTCATGTTCTCCGGCGTCATCCTTCTGTTAATTGGAGCCTCAGGGGCTATGTCTTGGATTCTATCATACTCCAAGCTGCCGCAGATGCTTTCATCTGGGATACTTGATTTCAGTGGTAATGCAGCCGTGCTGATGCTGATTATTGTTCTGATTCTATTGCTTGTCGGCACTTTTATGGATATCGCTCCTGCATTGCTGATTTTCACACCCATCCTGCTGCCTGTTGCTCTGGAATTCGGTGTGGATCCAGTCCATTTTGGGACAATTATGTCGATGGGACTTGCTATCGGTACAATTACACCACCGGTGGGAACGGTACTCTTTATTGGATCCAAGGTTGGCAATGTTACTGTGGAACAAATGACAAAACCATTACTGCTGTTCTACATTCCTGTGTTCGTTGCTTTCCTTGCAGTAGCTTATATTCCGGCACTGAGTCTATGGCTGCCTGAGCTTATGGGTGTACTCAATAAATAAGAAACAGGCCTTCTCGCAGGAAGGCCTGTTTTTTCGCTTAATAGCAGCTAAATGCTGCAACTCGTCTGAGGTCAATGCCAAAGTACTGCCAACGGAACTGCTGCGGACGCCAGCGGAAGCCGGCAATCGAAGTACGGCCGACAAATACTGGGTAGTACCAGAAGCGCTGTCCGTTCTCAAGCTCCAAATAAGTGTAACGGAATAGACAGAAACGGATACCGCCTGGATCTACAGCAAATGCAGAAGGTCCTCCGGCACCTACTGACTGCAGCTGCGGAATTTGAGATGGAGGAGGTCCAGGAGGTCCGAACTGCCCTTGCTGACCGCCTTGCCCTCCAGTTCCTGGAGGACCGAATGGAAAGCCGCCTTGCCCACCGCCGAACCCAGGACCACCGAATCCAGGTCCGCCTGAGCCAGGGCCGCCGGGACCGCCAAAACCAGGGCCGCCTGGAAATTGAATTTGTCGTTGCTGCTCTTTTTTATCATCATTTTCGTAATACATCATCATTCTCCCTTCTTGCTTCTTCTTCATCGTATGTAGGCGCCTGTGCAAGGGTAGCTTGCCTATCCTATTTTTACCGGTTTCTCTTTTACACGGCATGGGTATAGCTTTTAAAACAGGAGAGGAAGACGACTATGGCCGATAAACAAGAAGCTAAACAAAAAGCAAAGGAGACAAAGGAAGAAACAAAGCCATGGATTCGGAGGTTTGGTCGAATCGGTTATATGTCTCAGGGGATAGTCTATGCCCTCATCGGTGTTCTTGCACTCTTAGCCGCGCTTCATGTGGGAGGAGATACGACTGACACAGGTGGTATGCTGCAAAAACTGGCGGGTATGCCCTTTGGAAATGTTTTGTTATGGCTGATCGGAATAGGATTAATCGGGTATGTATGCTGGGATGCGATACTAGCCATCAAGGACCCGAACAAAGAAGGAAACGGAAACCGTACAAAAGGGATCATTATTCGCATAGGCTATGGCGTCAGCACGGTCATATATGCCAGTATTGCATTTAATGCGCTTCGTTTTGCTGCCACGAATCAAGGAAGCGGCGGAGGGAGCGAGCAATCCCTGACAGCAAAGCTTCTTACATATCCCTTCGGACAGTGGCTGGTTGCAGCAGTCGGACTTATTATCATCGGATACGGCATCTATGAATTTTTCAGTGGTGTGTCTGGAAGCTTTATGAATCGATTCAAGACAGCTGAAATGAATAAGCACGAAAAACGTGCTGCCCGCCAAGCAGGCCGCATCGGTTTGATAAGCAGAGGCATTGTTTTCGGCATAGTTGGATTCTTCTTCGTCCTTACAGCTATTCAGTCTGATCCAGATGAAGCGAAAGGACTGGATGGGGCGCTGGCAGAAGTTTCGCAGCAGCCATACGGACGCTGGCTCCTTGCAATTGTATCTGTTGGGTTCATTTTGTTCGGGGTGTATAGTATCATTCGAGGCCGGTATGAGAGCATGAGCTTCGGGAAGAATGCATAATAATTTTAATATTTTTCCGGAACAGGGGAAAGCTACGTTAGCAGAAGAGTGAAAGGGCTTTTATTATGTCTTTTTTTCGAATATATAATAGGAAATGAAAAAAATCATTAACGTGTGTGAAATAACTTTTGACAAGATCTCCAAGTAGGAGTAAAGTTGTAGGTGGATATTTTGAGCAATTTGTGAACGTACAGTTGTGAACAAATTCACAACAAAGTATAATGTTTACGTATAAATATAATGCATTACCATAGCAAAGGAGAATACGTTATGTCAGAAACAAACGAAAGTGTTAGCCAGAGCCAACAGGACCTAGCTGCGCAATTGCTAAAACCTGAAGTGCAAGAATCATTGACTTCTTTGATTGAACAGCTTCCAAAAATCAATGAACTTGTGAACGCTTTGACTGCTTCTTACGACTTCGCACAAGCTGTAGCAACAGATGATGTGTTGAAATCCGATACAGTTAATGCAATTACAGAAGTACTTCATCCAGTGACAGATTCTGTGAAAACAGTTGCCCAAACTGCGATTGAAGCTAAAGACCGTGCAGAAACAAGCAACGAAACAATCGGCCTTTTTGGTCTGCTTCGTCTGATGAAGGATCCACAAGCGCAGAAGATGTTCCGTTTTGTTCAGAGCTATCTTGAAGTAGCGAACGAAAAAGAAAGACAAAAACAAAAATAAGAGCTTATAAGGTAAGGACGGAGGATTAAGTATGGCAAAGAATATCGTTATTTTAGGCGCCGGTTACGGCGGAGTCTTAGCCGCTCAAACCGTACGTAAGTATTACAGCAAAGCGCAAGCAAATGTAACGCTTATCAATAAAACACCTACACACCAAATCATCACTGAGCTTCACCGTCTTGCAGCGGGCAGCATTTCCGAGCAAGCAGTGGCAATGCCAGTTGAGAAGCTTTTGAAAGGTTTGGATGTAGACTTCAAAGTAGCAACAGTAGATAGCTTTAATGTCGACAAGAAGGAAGTAGTTCTTGCTGGCGGAAATACACTTTCTTACGATGCTTTAGTAGTAGGTCTTGGAAGTAAGACTGCTTACTTTGGTATCCCTGGATTGGAAGAAAACAGCCTTGTTTTGAAATCAGCAGATGATGCAAACAAAGTTTACAACCAAATCCAAGATAAAATTAAAGCATATGCAGCATCTAAGAATCCTGCAGACGCGACTATCCTTATCGGTGGCGGTGGTTTGACTGGTGTTGAGCTAGTCGGCGAAATCGCGGACAAGCTAGCTTCTTTCTGCTTGCCTCACGGTGTGGATCCAAAAGAAATCAAGCTTCAGCTTGTTGAAGCTGGTCCGAAGATCCTTCCGATGCTTCCACAGCATCTAATTGACCGTGCGCAATCCAGCTTGGAAAAACGCGGCGTAGAATTCTTGCTTGGCTTGCCTGTAACGAACGTAGTAGGCAATGTCGTAGAATTAAAAGACGGTCAGAAAATCGAAACAAATACATTTGTATGGACAGGCGGCGTACAAGCGCTTCCAATGGTAGCTGAATCTGGATTGGAAACAGATCGCGGTCGTGCGACTGTGAACAATTTCCTTCAGTCTAAGAGCCACCAAGATGTATTCGTTGTCGGTGACAGTGCTGTATACTTCGGTGAAGACGGTCGTCCTTGGCCTCCAACAGCACAGATCGCTTGGCAAATGGGCGAGCTAGTAGGATATAACCTATTCGCTTACCTTGAAGGCAAAACAATGGAAAACTTCAGCCCGATCAACTCCGGTACACTTGCGAGCCTTGGCCGCAGGGACGCTGTAGCATTCATCGGTGCGAACCAAACACCATTGAAAGGTCTTCCTGCTACAATGATGAAAGAAGCAAGTAACATCCGCTACTTGACTCACGTAAAAGGACTATTCAGCCTAGCTTACTAAACATAAACATATCGAAAGCACCTCCCCATCGGAGGTGCTTTTTTGTATGTTACGAAATGTAAGATATCGGTCATTTTTCTTATTTTTCCAGTTATAATGGAAGTCTAGGAGGAGAGACTATGCTAATTTTCATTCGTTTATGGAAGAGCATCACTGGGTTCAATTTTCTGGCAATAGCTTTAGCGTCTGTCCTTGTCGTGCTGATAGGAACCGTCGGTATTCATGTAATCGAAAAAGATAATTTCCCATCTTTGTTCGATGGATTCTGGTGGACGATGACAACTGTAACCACAGTCGGATATGGAGATTTTTATCCAGAGACGGTACGCGGAAGACTGCTTGGAATCTTTTTGTTCTTATTCGGAATCGGCGTAATTGGTGTATTGATCGGAAAGATTGTAGACGGTGCCTCAGCTTATAATCGCATGCAAAGGGAGGGGAAATTGATGATCAAAAGGAAGGGGCATTATATCTATATCGGTTGGTCAAAAAAGGTGAAGAGATCAATTGAGGAAGTGCTGGCAAGTGAAGAAAATGCCTTTATTGTCGTTGTTGATGATAGGAAAGAGCATCCATTCGATCATGAACAAGTTGCTTTTGTACAAGGAGATCCATCTGATGAAACGACTTTGATACAAGCAAATCTCCTGGAAGCAGCACGCGTTGCTGTGTTCTCAGATCCCGAACTGGAATCTACACTATTAGCAGATGCTAAAACACTTCTGATAGCTTCAGCGGTCGAAGGGCTTTCCAAAAAAGAAAATACGAATATACATACTGTTGTAGAAATCAATAATGAAACACATATTCCTAAGTTTGAGCATATATCCATTGACGATTTTATTCTATCCAATGACTCCGTTTCCCTTTTGATGGCCAAAGCTGTGATGGCGCCGGGAACATCCAATCTCTTCCGTCAGCTATTGAGCAAACAGTACGGGACTAATATTTTTGAGATACATCCTGACTCTGTTTGGAAAACATATCAAGATGCGCAGGAAGCGCTGACGAGAGAGGGGATGGTCCTGCTTTGTATCAATCAGGATATGAACTACCTAAATAAAAGAGAAACCTCCCTTCAATCTGAAGACAGGCTGTATATCCTGGCAAGTGATGAAACTTATGAAAAATTCTCACAACGTGTTGTACAGTAGCTCCTTACATGATATTATAGAAAAAATTTACAAGTGATGATGCGAAATAGTACAGCATGGACGCTCCTTTTACAGAGAATCCCTGTAATGCTGAAAAGGGTGAAGGAGTTCAGCTGGAACAAACCGTGGAGCTGTCTGCCGGATGAAGATGATGGCAGACCGGGAAGTGCCCGTTAACGCACAAGGGTCTACGCAGCAATGCGTGTACTTATCTGAGCCTGGCTGGGTGACCTGCCGGGGAAACTAGGGTGGCACCGCGATGGTATCTCGCCCCTAAGATGACAATCATCTTTGGGGTGGGATTTTTTTTTGGCTTCACTTCAAACAGAGAGAGGGGAATGAAGATGAAAAACTACCGTTTACGTGCTATTGGAATGCTGATAGCAATTGCGTGTGCATCCTGTGGGGATTGGCTGTATTTGATTGCTTTGAATTTAAAGGTATACGAGCAGGCAGATCATGCTGCGGCAGCTGTTGCAATTCTTTATATGATCAAACCGGCAGCTGGATTACTTATGAATAGCTGGGCTGGCAGTATCATTGACCGGCTGGATAATCGGAAGCTGATGATTTTGTTATATGGTATAAGGATTGCAGGAATAACCGGTATGATCATGGCCGCTTCTCTCTGGCAAATATATGTGCTGGTTTTTATCGTTGCTGCTGCAGGTGCTATCTTCGAACCTGCCAGTTTACCGTATATAACGGGTTTGATTCATAAAAGACACTGGAAGAGATTCAATTCCTATCGTGCAATTGCAGATGGCAGTGGCTTTGTATTAGGGCCGGCAGCTGCAGGGATTTTAGTTGGCGCAGGATCTGTTGAGGTTGCATTAGGCGCTAATATCCTATTGTTACTGGCAGCAGTTAGTATATGCATAGCTTTGCCATCTGTAAAAGTTAGCTTGGAAGAAAGGGCGGAGAAGGGTTGGCTAAAAGTTTGGAGAAAGGATTGGTATCTTGTTACAGCATTCAGTAAAAAATTCGTCATGCTGACCCTGTTGCTGCTGTTGTTCAGCTGCATCACTGTCATGACTGCAGCTGTCGATTCTATGGAAGTTGCGTTTTCTGCAGAAGCAATCGGATTATCAGAATCTGCTTACGGACTGCTTGTAAGTATTGCTGGAATCGGTTTTATTTCGGGTTCTGTACTGTTGACTATCGTGAGTCACCATTTCCGTTCCATTCAACTGCTTTCTTACGGAGGAGCTGGAGGGGCCTTAGGGTATATATTGTTTGCTTATTCTCAAAGCTTTCTCCCTGCAAGTGTGGGTGTATTCATATTATCTGGTGCACTGGCTTTTGCGAATGCTGGGTATATGACTTATATGCAGGAGCATATTCCAATCGAGCAAATGGGCCGGATGATGAGTATGTATCAATCAATAGAAGCCATACTGATTATCGTGATGACAGCAGTTTTGGCCGTTATCAATCAGCTGACGGATGTAGCTGCAGCGGTGCAAATCGGCTGCCTGATCATGCTCTCGCTGGCGGTAGTATTAATCTTAATCAGCAAAAGTGCATCAGTGCGAGGAGAAGCCTGATATCCTTTCGGATACCAGGCTTCTTTTTATGCACAATTAGGGCCTGGACTGACGACCAACAGTATAAACTGATCGATTTTGGCGAATTTGATAATACTATAAAATAATACCGCACGCGGCGCCGAACAATACGATAACCCAAGCTGGAACCTTCCAGAAATTCAGAAGACTGAAGAAAATAGCGGCAAATGCAATATCAATTGATGAATGGATCGTCGATGACCAGATAGGAATAAAGAATGCACTGATCAAAATTCCTACAACTGCGGCATTGATACCGGCAAAGGCTTTGCGGAAGCTGCTGTTTTTCTGCAGACTCGACCAGAATGGCAAGGCTCCGATTAAGAGCAGAAAAGCTGGCAGAAAAATAGCTGCGGTAGCTAGCAATCCACCTTGCCACCCATAAAGAACTGTCCCTAGATACGCTGCAAATGTGAAGAGTGGTCCGGGGACTGCCTGGGCGGCTCCGTATCCAGCAAGGAAGTCTTGCTGACTGATTAAACCAGTTGGGACGAATTCACGCTCTAAAAGCGGAAGGACAACATGACCGCCTCCAAAAACGAGTGAGCCTGCACGATAGAAGCTGTCGGCCATAGCAAGAAGCGGAGCATCTGTTATCGCACGCAGCGCAGGAAGACCGGCTAATAAAAGGAAAAAAAGACTAAGACAGATTACTCCGGTCTTCTTACTGATAGAAATGTGTAAATGACCTGATTCCTCTTCGTTTAGTTTCGGATGAAACAGGAGGTATCCAACACCAGCCGCAAGCAATAGTGCCAGCAGCTGTGCCAATTGATGAGGCCATAAAAGTGTAAGAACTAGGGTGCCTAAGGCAATTCCCTTTGTGAGGGGGTTTGCTGTGAGCTTTTTGCTCATTCCAAGTATGGCATGAGCAACGACTGCAACGGCGACGAGCTTCAGGCCCTGAATCCAGCCTGCATTTGAAAGATTCGTTTGTCCAAGAAATAGAGCGAACAGAATGAGTATCAGAACTGAAGGCAAGGTAAACCCGATAAACGAGATAATTCCTCCTACAATACCGCCTCTTATAATTCCGATGCCAATACCGACTTGACTGCTGGCAGGTCCGGGAAGGAACTGGCTCAGTGCAACCAAATTGGCATATGTGTGTTCATCGATCCAGCGTTTATTCCGTACATACGTCTCCTGAAAATAACCGAGATGGGCAATCGGGCCACCGAACGATGTACAGCCTAAACGAAAAGAAATAATAAAGATTTCAAGAAGAGATGATATCTTTTTTTGGTCATGCGTCATATTTGGAGCTCCTTTCCATATATTAATCGTTGGAACAGCGTGAAACGTGCTATAAAATTCATTTGTACTATAACATTACCTTTTCTACAGTACTTTGGAATTTACAATAACTTTATAAACTAAATTGCAGATCACATTCTTGACAGGTTAAACGAAAAAAATTATTATTATCTAGACCAATCGTTATAATTTAAGGAGTGCAAGGTTGTATGGGACAGTGAAAAAGAAGGAAAGCACAAAAGAACTCATCTTACGTACCGCTTCAGAGCTGTTCCAGCGACAAGGCTATCATGGCACAGGCTTGAATCAGATTATTGAGGAAAGCGGTGCTCCTAAAGGTTCGCTGTACTATCATTTCCCGAATGGGAAAGAAGAGATTGCAGTAGAAGCAATTAAGCTGATGAAGGAGCATCTCCTCGTAGGAGCCGAAAATGATCTTAACGAGAAGGATACTGCAGCAGAGGCTTTTCAGTACCATATCCATAAGATTGCTTCCGATTTTGAAAAAAAACATCAAATGGAAGGTGTTCAAATCGGACTGATTGCGTCAGAAACTGCGTCAACTCATGAAGTGCTGCGAAACAGCTGCCAGCATGCCTATGCGGACTGGCAGGCATTATACGCAAATCGATTGATTGCTTTTGGCTATGAAAAGGAAATGGCGAAGGATCTGGCAGTTACGATAAATGCCTTGATAGAAGGTGCAGTGACCCTGGCTCTGACAAGTGCATCGGGAAGCCCGCTGTATAGTGTGGCAAGACAGCTTCCGTCATTACTTAAACAATAATTCCACATTGGAGGAGAAAGCTTTGCAAATGGATAGTAATAATACAGCTACAACAGCTGTGAACAACAGTAATATCAAAGCTATGCCAATCATCATCTCATTTTTGATTGCTGGTTTTGTTGGTCTTTTCAGTGAGACAGCGCTGAATATTGCGCTGCAGAATATCATTAATGGATTTGGTATCTCAGCCTCCTCAGCTCAATGGCTGACTACAGGTTACCTTTTGACACTTGGTGTGCTTGTGCCGGTATCCGGTCTAATCATGCAGTGGTTCACGACACGTCAGCTATTTTTGACATCTTTGGTGTTCTCAATCATCGGTACTATCATAGCTGCTGTTGCACCGTCATTCAGCGTGCTGTTAATTGCGCGTGTTGTGCAGGCAATAGGTACTGCTCTATTGCTTCCGTTAATGTTCAATACGATTCTTAACATCATCCCGCCGCATCGACGCGGAAAAGCGATGGGATTAATCGGTCTAGTTATAATGTTCGCACCTGCAGTAGGTCCGACGATCTCAGGTCTGATCATCGATAAACTTACTTGGCATTGGATTTTCTGGTTCTCCTTGCCATTACTAGTAGTGGCACTTGTATTCGGGGCATTCTTCATGCAAAATGTTACACAATTGACAAAGCCTAAAATCGATATTCTATCTATCGTCTTATCGACTATCGGTTTTGGTGGTGTGGTTTACGGATTCAGCCATGCTGGTGAAGGCGGCGGTTGGGGCGATCCAATCGTTATCGTTACCATTGCAGTCGGCGTTTTGAGCCTTATTTTATTCTCTGTTCGTCAGGTTAAGATGGAACAGCCGATGATGAACTTGAACGCGTTCAAGTACCCGATGTTCGTATTAGGCTTGGTGCTCATCTTAGTAAGTATGATGGTTATGCTTTCCTCTATGATCTTGCTGCCATTGTACCTGCAAACATCCCTAGCGCTTACTCCGCTAGTTGCCGGTCTTACAATGCTTCCTGGCGGTGTTATCAATGGTTTGCTTTCTCCTGTCATGGGAGGACTATTTGATAAGTTCGGACCGAGATTCCTTGTTACTCCTGGTCTTATCATTGTCACTTTGGTTATGTTCGGGTTCTCTACCATTTCCCTGGACACGTCCACTGGCTTCATCATTGGATTGCATATCGCTTTGATGATTGGTATCTCCATGATTATGATGCCGGCACAGACAAATGGCTTGAACCAGCTGCCTCCTAGTCTGTACCCAGATGGAACAGCTATCATGAACACATTACAGCAGGTTGCTGGTGCAATTGGTACTGCTGTAGCAATCTCTATTATGACTGCTGGACAGAAGAGCTTCATGGAAGATGCGGCCAATCCGCAAGATCCAGCTACAATGATTCAAGCATTTACAGAAGGTGTCCAAGGTTCATTTATCTTTGGTATCATTGTTGCTATTATTGGTGTGGTCATCAGTTTCTTCATCCGACGAGTGAAAGTGGATCATCAAGCAAATTAATTAAAATCCTGCCGTATAATCGGCAGGATTTTTTTGTGTGGAAAATTAAGGTATGATAAGTGAGTAAACAGAGATTGGGGGGATATGTTTGCTTACAATAGAACAATTAAAAGAAATAAAAAAACTTCAGCAAATTGTGGAGCAATATGACAGTATAAATCTGAAGCTGAATTGGGATATGCTCGAGAATAGGAGTGATGAGGATCAGACTGATTTTTTGTCATATGATTCGGGCCAGCTTGTCGGTTTTCTTGGCTTATATAGCTTCGGGAGCAAAATTGAAGTATGCGGTATGGTGCATCCAGATCATCGGAGGAAAGGCATCTTCAGCAGACTATTTCATAACAGCCATCCTGCCCTGGAAAAAGCTCGGAAAATCTTGTTAAACGTTCCGGCGGATAGTCAATCGGGAAAACAATGGTTGGACTCAATAGCTTGTACATATGAAGAATCAGAGTACATGATGAAATGGGAGGGAAACATACTTCCGGAATTGGATAAATCCATTCGTTTGCGACCTTCACGTAAAGAAGATATCGAAATGAAAATGAAATTGGATATCGTCTGTTTTGAGTTTAAGCCGGATGAAGCAAAAGTTTACAATGATAGATTGGAGAGGAATGGATTTCAACAGGAATTTTTCATGATTGAGGCAGAAGATAAGATAGTCGGGAAGATTCGTATTCATCGTGAGAAAGAACGAAGTGAGATATATGGTTTTGCAATCCTTCCCGAATTCCAAGGAAAGGGATATGGGAGAATGGCTTTGCAGGAAGCTGTGCGGATGGAGGCACAGCGAGGGCAAACGGTTTATCTGGAAGTCCAGCCAGAGAATGAAAAGGCGCTGTCTTTATATACGTCGACCGGATTCAAGAAAGAAAGCCAGCAGGATTATTATCTTTATTCCATATAAATAGGCCGCCTTAAAGGCGGCCTAACTTTATTTCTGTAATAAGCGATTGATGCTTACCATCTCGACGCACAAGCATAGTACATCGATGGCTTTTTTCAGTTCTTCAGTTGGTGGAAGTGTTGGTGCAATACGGATGTTCCGGTCATATGGATCCTTACCGTAAGGGTAGGTTGCACCAGCGCCAGTTAAGGTTACACCAGCTTTTTTGGCAAGCTCCACGACATCCTTCGCGCAGCCTCCCATCGTGTTCAAGCTGATGAAGTAGCCGCCGTTCGGATTCGTCCAATCGGCAATTCCTTTACCACCCAGTTTCTCCTCCAGGATTGTCAAGACGGTCTTGAATTTTGGCGCAATGATTGCGGCATGCTTTTTCATATGGGCAGCAAGGGTGTCTTTATCTTTTAAAAATGCTACGTGGCGCATTTGATTCAGCTTATCCGACCCAATGGATTGAACGGATAGATGCTTTTTATAGAAAGTAATATTCTTTTCGCTGGAAGCCAGAGCAGCAACACCAGAGCCTGGGAAAGTTACTTTAGAAGTAGAAGTGAATTCCATGACACGATCCGGATTCCCCGCAACCGCAACTGCCGTCATGATATTTTTAAGTTCATCTGGTTCTTCTGTAAGATGATGGACGATATAAGCATTGTCCCAGAAAATCCGGAAATCATCTGCAGCTGTTTTCATTCCAGCAAGACGATCAACAACAGCATCGGTGTATGTAAAACCATCCGGATTGCTGTATTTAGGTACACACCAGATTCCTTTGATTTGCGGATCAGCTGCGACGAGCTTTTCTACTTCATCCATGTCAGGACCTTCTGGAGTCATCGCAACACGGATCATCTCGATTCCCAATGCTTCGCAAATTGTGAAATGACGGTCATAGCCAGGGCTAGGGCAGAGGAATTTCACGTTATCTTGCTTGATCCATGGTGTCGCGTCTTCTGATACACCATGCAGCAAAAATTGAACGATGGAATCATGCATCAATGTCAGACTGCTGTTTCCTCCAACGATTACTTGCTTCGGTTCAACATCTAGGATGGAAGCAAAAAATGCCTTTGCTTCTGGAATACCGTCCAATACACCGTAATTCCGTGCATCTGTTCCATTTTCCGTTTTAACAGTGCTGCTAGACGTAATGATATCGAGCATCGGCTGGGAAAGATCAAGCTGCTCAGTGCATGGTTTCCCGCGCGACATATCCAGCTGCAGCTGCTGACTGGCGATTGCCTCATATGCATCCTGCAGCGTATTGTATTTCTGTTGTAACGCTTCATTCGAAAGATCTTGATAATTAGCCATGGTTGCCGCCTCCGTTGCTTATTTTTCAATGATTATCTTAACACGAAAAGAGTGGAATTCCTAACGTGTTCGAATTATTCTATTAATATTACAAAGAAAGGAATGGGGGTTAAGTCAATGGGAAATGTTTTTACAAGAATTGGAGAAAAGATAAGTGATTATCCGTTATTTGCAGCGGAGTGGGAAGAGAGGGCTCGGGAAATTCTGCCGGCTGGTCCTTTTGGATTTTTGCAAAGCGGGGCCGGAGATGAAGAGACGCTCGGGCAGAATAGAGAAGCATTCAGCGAGTACGACCTCCTGCCGCGAGTTCTGCGGGATGTCTCCAATGTAGATACTTCTATCCAGCTGTTCGGGCAGGAGCAAAGTATGCCTGTGATGCTGGCGCCAGTAGGTTTCCAAGGAATCTTCCATCCGGAGAAGGAGCTTGGCAGTGTGAAAGCTGCAGCAGCTGCCGGTATTCCGTTTGTTGCAAGTACGGTTACATCGGCTTCCTTGGAAGAGATTGCAGCAGCAGCACCGAAAGCAGTGAAATGGTTCCAATTGTATTGGTCTAGGAATCGTGCTTTAACTGCCAGTATGGCAAAACGGGCTGAAATAGCGGGCTATAAGGCAATTGTAGTGACGGTCGATACAGGTCTGCTTGGGTGGCGAAAACGAGATTACCGGAATGGCTATTCGCCGTTGAAGCTGTTAAAAGGAACAGCAAATTACATAAGTGATCCTGTTTTTCAGGAATTGGTGCCACAGCTTACAGAGGAACATGTAAGAGAGGCTATACTGGAGAATATCCATCACCCGAACCTTACATGGGATGATTTACTATTCTTGCGGGAACAGACAAACTTGCCGATTGTGGTGAAAGGCATCTTGCACCCAGCAGATGCCAAGCAGGCAATTGAATTAGGAATGGATGCTATCGTTGTGTCCAACCATGGGGGAAGGCAGCTTGATAGTGCCATTGCTTCTTTACGGGCACTGCCTGCAATCGCGGAAACAGTAAATGGAGCAGTGCCGATATTGTTGGATGGCGGTGTGCGGAGCGGATCAGATGTATTTAAGGCAATTGCCTTGGGAGCGGACAGCGTCCTGATCGGCCGTCCTTATGTATACGGACTCGCTGCGGGCGGACAAGCTGGAGTGAGCCGTGTGATCGAGGATATGCGTACAGAGCTTCAATTGACCTATGCACTGTCAGGTATATCATGCACGAAGGAAATTGATGCAGCTTATCTAGTGAAAAGATAGAGAAATAGGAATCTTAGAGGTGAAGTTATGCGGATAGAAACACATACAAAGAAAAAACGGACGAAGGCAACCATTGCAACCGTCCTGCAGTACGTATTGAATGTAGCCTTGATTCTTTTGGCTATCGCCATTTCCATATTGCTAGTGAAGGAATTGATTGATATTATCACCAACTCCTTGTTCAATGAAGGCAATACTTCCAGGTTGGCATTTTTGAATAATATCCTGGTATTTTTCCTGTATTTCGAGTTTATTGCCATGATCGTGAAGTATTTTCAGGAGGATTATCACTTTCCGATCCGGTATTTCCTTTATATCGGTATCACAGCGTTAATTCGTCTGATTGTCGTTTATCATGAGAGTGCGCTATATACATTGTATTACTGTGGTGCGATACTCCTGCTTGTTATGTGTTATTTCATTATGAATAGAGCTAATGAAAGATCAAAGAAAGAAGACTTTTAAAAAGAGAAGTATGCCGCTTTAAGAGCCGGCATGCTTCTCTTTTTTTGGAAACAGGGTATAGCTGAAGCTGATGAGAAAATCAATACCAAGAATAATTGACCAGATGCGCAGGACGCTGCTGAGTGCCTCTGTTCGCTCCCCGTCGCTGATCCAATAGATGACAGCAAGCAGCAGACCAGCGCCGATGATATATGCAAGCAAGTGCTGCAGCCAACCCTTCACTTCTTTCTTAGCATGTTCTTTGCCGTAAAGTTTCTTCGGTTTCTCGCCTTGTTTTGTAATGTAATAGGCAAAGCGCTGATCGGCCCAGCGTATCATGGATTTTCCATATGCCAGGCTGACGCCGATATAGATGGCAGCAATGGCGTGGGGAACAGTTGCTGTTGCGCCGCGTGCAAGATCAAAGCCGGTAGCTAATAGCAATATCAAGTCAATCAGAGGGGTCGCACCGAGCAGGATCATACCGACTTTTGGAAGCTTGAACACATAGCGGGCAATTAGTCCGGCAGCAATAAAAACCCAAAAACCGACTTCACATAGAATGATTAAAACAATGATACTGTTCATTTTCCATCTCCTTTTTATAGTACAGATGTATTATTATGCTAACATGGGAACCTTTGTGATACAAGTGTATTAAATAAATTGATTTCATATAATCTTTTTGCTACAGTAAAGCTATGCCAAAAAAAATAGATCATGAAGCAAGAAAGCAAGATATAGCCAAAGCAACTTGGAAGGTCATCATGGATGGCGGGATGGAGGCAGCCTCTGTCCGGAACATTGCCAAAGAAGCAAATCTGTCACTAGGTGCTCTTCGTCATTATTTCACGACACAGGAAGAGCTGCTTCAATATGCGATGGAGCTTGTTAAATCCCGTTGTGAAGCTCGGATCATGCAAGTGATTCAACAAGTATTGCAGCCGAAACAGCTTGTGACAAAGGTATTGTTGGAGCTTATCCCAATTGATAAGGAAACAATGGCAGAAATGCAAGTATGGTTTATGTTCACGCTGCATTTCAAATACAAGCAAGGAGATGCTTTCCGTCAGACAGATGGTATCCGGGAAACTGTGCTGCGTGTGTTGGTATTCCTTTCGGAAAGTGGATATATGAAGGAGGGGAGAGATCTGCAAAAGGAAACGGAAAAGTTATATGCGTTAATTGATGGATTGGCTTTCCACCGTTTCATTGATCCTGAGCATTTTTCCGGTGAATATGCCGCAGAACTTCTAACTGAATATGTAGATGATTTGTGCCGGGAAGAGAAGGGGAGTAATTGATACTCCTCTTTTTTTAGTTAAAAAAAGGTGCGTATCTAGCTAAAATTTATAGATTGGTTTTTACGGTGGGAGAGAATTTGATAACAAAAATGACATACTAATCTTATATGTTATATACTTAGAAACCTTGATATGATGGAAAAAATTTAATTATATTTTTTGAGCAAAATGATTCCATTATAAAAATGTTAGTAGTAGAATGAGTGTCAGAAACTTTTTTAAGTTTTTTAATTAAATAAACTAACTGCAACACGAGGAGGAAAAAGTAGTGGAGTCAACATTAACAGCACAACGTTATTATGTGAATGGCGAATGGAAAGAAAGCAACACTGGAAATGTCGTGGAAATTATGTCTCCGTACAAAGAGGGCGTCGTTGGTACTGTGCAGGCATTGTCTCAGGAAGAGGCTGCAGCAGCAATTCAATCAGCGAAGCAAGCACAAAAAGCATGGGCAAAGGTTTCCTTGCAGGAAAAAGCAGATCTGCTTTATAAATGGGCTGATGAACTGCTTGCAATGCAGGATGAACTTGCGCATACGATGATGCTTGAAGTCGGTAAGAGCCTGAAGGATGCTAAAAGCGAAGTGCAGCGGACGTATGACTATATCCGTTACACTGCACAGGAAGCATTGCACACTAATGGCGAAAGCATGAGAGGCGATCGTTTCCCAGGTGGTTCCAGCTCTAAAGTTGGTATTGTGGACAGAGTACCATTAGGTGTTGTTCTTGCAATTGCGCCTTTCAACTACCCAGTAAACTTATCAGCATCCAAACTGGCTCCAGCACTTATTTCCGGTAATACGGTCATCTTCAAGCCTGCTACGCAAGGCGCTTTGAGCGGTATCAAGATGATGGAGGCATTCGACCGAGCTGGCTTCCCAGCGGGTGTTGTCAATATCGTCACTGGCCGTGGTTCTGTCATCGGTGACTTCCTTGTGGAGCATAAAGATATAAGCATGGTTTCTTTCACTGGGGGAACTAAAACAGGTGAGAATCTGGCGAAAGTTGCTGGCATGAAGCCTGTCGTTCTTGAGCTTGGCGGTAAAGATCCTGGTATTGTCCGCGAAGATGCAGATCTTGATAAAGCTGTGAAGAATATCATCAGCGGAGCATATTCTTATTCAGGTCAGCGTTGTACAGCGATCAAACGTGTACTTGTCCATGATAATGTGGCAAATGAATTGGTTGCTAAATTGCAGGCTGAAGTGGAGAAATTGGCTGTTGGTTCTCCAGAAGACGGCAATACAGTTGTTCCATTGATTGATAGTAAATCAGCAGATGGCGTGCAAGCGCTAATCGATGATGCATTGGAAAAAGGCGCGACACTTCTTGCAGGTAACAAACGCGAAGGCAATCTGATTCATCCGACATTGCTTGATCATGTAACCGAAGATATGGATGTTGCATGGGTAGAACCATTCGGTCCAGTATTACCTGTCATCCGTGTTGGTTCTGATGAGGAAGCAATCGAAATTGCTAATAAATCCGAGTACGGCTTGCAGGCGAGCATCTTCACACGTGATGTGGATAAAGCCTTCTATATTGCGAACGAATTGGAAACTGGGGCTGTCCAAATCAATGGACGTACAGAGCGTGGTCCTGACCACTTCCCGTTCCTTGGAGTAAAAGGTTCTGGTATGGGAACACAAGGTATCGCAAACAGCATTCTTTCTATGACAAGAGAGAAGCTGACTGTATTGAACCTGGATAAATAAAATAAAAAAGAGGAATCCCGTAGGATTCCTCTTTTTTGTGTTGATTTAGTCTTCGTCGATGATTGTAAGCTGACGCGTTTTCTCAGCCACTTCTTCTGGATCAACTGTAATGCGGTTGACGCCAGTATCCATCGCAGCTTTCGCTACTGCTTTAGCAACAGCTGGAGCAACACGCGGATCGAATGGAGCTGGGATAACGTAGTCTTCGTTCAAATCGCTTTCGTCGATCAATTCAGCGATCGCTTTAGCAGCTGCAATCTTCATTTCCTCGTTGATGCCAGTTGCGCGAACATCCAGCGCACCACGGAAGATACCAGGGAAGGCAAGTACGTTATTCACTTGATTCGGGAAGTCAGAGCGGCCAGTACCGATTACGCGGGCACCTGCTTCTTTTGCATCAGCTGGCAGGATTTCCGGATCAGGATTAGCCATTGCGAAGATGATAGGATCCTTCGCCATAGTGCGTACGTCGTCTTTTGACAATAGGTTTGCCAAAGATACACCGATGAACACGTCCGCATCCTTGATCGCATCAGATAGGCTACCTTCCTGACGGTCACGGTTCGTGATTTTCGCTACGCGGTCTTTCATTTTGTTCATGCCTTCTGGACGGCCTTCGTAAATCATACCTTTGGAGTCACACATGATAACGTTGTTCACACCAAGGCTGTGCAGCAATTCGATGATTGCGATACCTGCAGCGCCAGCACCGTTAGCTACCACTTTGATGTTATCGAAGCTTTTGCCAACCAATTTCAATGCGTTCAGCAACCCAGCAACCGTTACGATTGCAGTACCATGCTGATCATCATGGAATACTGGAATGTCCGTTTCCGCTTTCAAGCGCTCTTCGATTTCGAAGCAGCGAGGAGCGGAGATGTCCTCTAGGTTCACGCCGCCGAATGTTGGTGCCATCAATTTCACAGTGCGAACGATTTCGTCCACGTCATTTGTGTCAAGCACGATTGGGAAGCTGTCAACTCCTGCGAAGCTTTGGAATAGGACGGATTTTCCTTCCATTACCGGAAGCGATGCTTCTGGACCGATGTTTCCAAGACCAAGCACGGCAGAGCCGTCACTGACAACTGCAACCATGTTGCCTTTCATTGTGTATTCGTATACGTCATCCTTGTTTTGGTGGATTTCTTTACAAGGTTCAGCTACACCAGGAGAATAAGCAAGGCTCAAATCCGTTGCATTACGGACAGGGATCTTCGACTTCATCGTCAGTTTCCCTTTATTTTCGCGGTGTATTCTCAGTGCATCTTCTCGTAGATTACTCATCCTCTTACATCCCTTCTTTATATGTAAATATCTAATAGTAGATTTCTATACCAGCTTCGATTATACCTTTCTGCAGAGGAGGAAAGCGATTAATTGGCTTGTAATTCCCATTTTATAATTAAAATAACTGATAGTTAAACTAAAGAAAGTGAAATGCAGCCTCTTTTAGTCAGATTGACAGGAAATATCTGTTATGATATTTTCTATATAAAGCGTTTACAAGTGAACGAGGATTGTTACCGCATTGCGGGCAAAACCTGAATTTACACAAGCAGCCAGCTGCTATGTGTGAATTTGGGTTTTTTTCATTCTGTTAAGAAAGAGGGGGAAATCAATGAAGATAGAAAAGATCCTGAACAATAGTGTTGTGGTTACAAGGAATGATAAAAATCAGGAACTGGTCGTGATGGGAAAAGGCTTGGCTTTCAAGAAGAAGATTGGAGATCCGATAGATGTATCTCAGATTGAGAAGAAATTCATCTTGGAAAAATCAGGTGTGGCCGATAAACTAGAGACACTTTTGCGGGATGTTTCTCCTTTTTATCTTTCTATTGCCGCTAAAATAGTAGAATATGCTCGCGGTCATCTCCCGTACGATTTGGATGAATATCTTTATGTAGCATTGACTGATCATCTTAGTTTTGCCATCAGCAGAGAGAAACAGGGTATTACCCTGAAGAACCCGCTTGTTTGGGAAATACGAAAATATTATAAGCAAGAATATAAGATTGCGTGGAAAGCGCTGGACATCATCGAAGAGGATACAGGCTATCATTTAAGGGAAGATGAAGCTGCATCCATCGCATTGCATTTGGTCAATAGTCAGCTGACAGGTGAACACATGCTGACGGCTGTACAAGTAACGGAAATAGTCAGCAACCTGCTGAATATAGTTACCTACTATTTGAAAGGTAATGTAGATGAGAACTCGGTCAATTATGAGAGATTCCTGACACACTTGCGTTTTTTTGCAGTACGTTTTCTGCGGGATGAGAGATTACCTGAACTGGCTGAATCATTCCTTTATGATCAAGTGCGGCTGAAGTACAAGCATGCATTTCAATGTACAGAAAGAATGGATATTTACTTAAAGGAAAAGTTTGATTCTGGACTTACACAGGATGAGCAATTGTATCTGACTGTCCATATACATCGCCTTACAGAACAGTCGCAGAAAAATAAAAGTAAATAAATTGTAAATGTAAGCGTTGACATTTTGGGGTGAAGGTGATAAATTTTACTTATCAGCTGAATATCCTTCGAAGGAATGTTACCTTAATAGGGCATAACCTGATTAGCTTGGCAGCACACACTTGTGCGCCAATCTGATCAGGTTTTTTATTTGCCAAATTCCAATAATAAAGGTGGGATTAAGATGAAGTATGAGCAACTGGCCAAAGATATCATCGAGCAAGTCGGAGGCCGCGAAAATGTTAACAGCGTTGTCCATTGTATCACTCGTTTACGCTTTAAGTTGAAGGATGAGAATAAAGCCAACACCGAAGCACTAAAGAACATGGACGATGTTGTTACCGTTCTGAAGAGCGGTGGACAATATCAAGTTGTCATCGGCAATCATGTGCCGGATGTATATAAAGCAGTAGCGCATGTTGGCGGGTTCACTGGTAACGAGCAAGCGTCTCAAGAGGAAGACAAGGATACAAATCCATTCAATAAGTTTATCGATATTATCTCTAGTATCTTTACGCCGGTATTAGGAGTATTAGCTGCAACTGGTATGATTAAAGGTTTCAATGCTATGTTTCTCGCATTTGGTTGGTTAAAAGCAGAATCTGGTACCTATCAGATCCTTAATGCTGTTGGCGATTCTTTGTTCTATTTCTTCCCCATTTTCTTAGGCTACACTGCAATGAAAAAGTTCGGCGGAAGTCATTTTATCGGGATGGCTATCGGGGCTGCGCTCGTTTATCCGACACTATCCGGTCTTACAACAGGCGATCCACTGTATACGTTATTTAGTGGTACGCTGTTTGAATCACCAGTGCATATTACATTCTTGGGGATGCCAGTAATCTTGATGACTTATTCATCATCTGTTATTCCTATCATTCTGGCGACGTTCTTTGCAGCAAAAGTTGAAAGAGGCTTCGCAAAGATTGTACCTGATGTTATCAAGACCTTTGTTGTACCGTTCTTGACATTGTTAGTGGTTGTACCGTTGACATTCATGATTATCGGTCCGATTGCGACTTGGGCAGGTCAGCTTATCGGGCAAGCGACACTTAGCATCTATGACTTAAGCCCAATCATTGCTGGTTTGTTCTTAGGGGCCTTCTGGCAGATATTCGTTATTTTCGGTTTGCATTGGGGACTTGTACCAATCTCGATCAATAACTTGTCCGTCTACGGCGGAGACCCTGTGTTAGCACTCGTCTTTGCTGCTTCCTTTGCGCAAATCGGTGCAGTATTGGCTGTTTGGATCCGTATCAAGCAGAGAAAGCTTAAAACATTGAGCATACCAGCCTTTATCTCTGGAATCTTTGGTGTGACAGAGCCGGCGATTTACGGTATTACATTGCCGCTGAAGCGACCATTTATCATTAGTTGTATCGGTGGTGCTTTAGGTGGAGCTGTTCTAGGTATTTTCAAAACAACTGGCTATATGACAGGAGGATTGGGTATATTCCAGATCCCTACATTCATTGGTCCAAATGGTTTTGATATGGGATTCTGGGGTTCATTCGTTTCAATTGGTGTAGCGTTTGGGGCTGCATTTGTACTGACAATGCTATTCGGATTCACCAAGGAAAACAACAAACCAGACACAGTACAAGAGCCAACAACACCGATTCAGAAAGAAGAAAAGCTCGCTATTGGTAATGAGGTGATTGCCAGTCCATTCCAAGGTTCTATCGTTTCTTTATCTGAAATCAAGGATGAGGCGTTTGCGACAGGTGCACTCGGCAAGGGCGTGGCAATCATTCCATCAGAAGGGAAGCTATATGCTCCTGCTTCTGGAGTTGTGTCGGTATTGTTCCCAACGAAACACGCAATTGGCATCACAACGGATAACGGGGCTGAAATCCTGATTCATATCGGAATGGATACGGTTCAGTTGGACGGCAAATTCTTTGAAGCTCAAGTAAAGCAAGGAGATCGCGTGGAAAAAGGCCAGCTGCTAATAGAATTTGATTTGGAAAGTATCCAGAGTGCCGGTTTCGATATCACGACACCAGTTGTGGTGACAGATGTAAGGGGTTACAACCTGGTTGCGGCAACAGAGGAGAAGCAAGTGAAATGGGGAGAGCCGCTCCTTACTTTGAATATTTAAATACTTGATCAGTAGATATAAAGAGAGAGGGAGATGAGGATATGAGTGTATTTCCTGAAGGTTTTTTATGGGGTGGCGCCGTAGCTGCCAATCAAGTAGAAGGTGCTTATCGTGAAGGCGGTAAAGGGTTGACGACAGTCGATTTGCTGCCGATAGGAGCAGATAGATTTTCAATCATGCAAGGTAATATTGAAACACTGGAACCAGTTGTTGGTGCGTACTATCCTTCGCATGAGGCGATTGATTTCTATCATAGCTACAAAGAGGATATCGCATTGTTTGCGGAGATGGGGTTCAAGGCGTTACGAGTTTCGATTGCTTGGGCACGCATCTTCCCGCAGGGGGATGAAGAACAGCCAAATGAAGAAGGGCTGCAATTCTATGATAATCTGTTTGATGAGTTACGGAAGCATAAGATCGAGCCAGTTGTAACGATGGCGCATTTTGATGTTCCAGTCCATCTTGTACAGAAATACGGAAGCTGGCGGAACCGGGCGCTCGTATCTTTCTTTGAAAACTACGCTAAAACTATCTTTACAAGATATAAACGTAAAGTAAAGTACTGGATGACTTTCAATGAAATTAATATGCTTCTGCATCTGCCGTTTGTAGGAGCAGGTCTTGTCTTTCGGGAAGGTGATGACAGAAAGCAAATTCAATATCAGGCAGCTCACCATCAGTTGGTTGCCAGCGCGTTAGCAGTGAAGCTCTGCCATGAAATCATACCTGAAGCAAAAATCGGCTGTATGCTGGCGGCGGGTACAACTTACCCGTACTCGGCAAATCCAGCTGATTATCTGGATGCAATGGATCGAGACAGAGATTCCTTCTTCTTTATTGATGTTCAGGCTCGTGGGGCTTACCCGGGATATGCGAAGCGCTTTTTCAAGGACAATAACATCCATATTCAGATGGAACCAGAAGATGAAGCTATCCTCCGTCATACTGTCGACTATATCGGGTTCAGTTATTATGCCAGCCGCACGACTAGTACGGATCCGGAAGTACTCGGCAAAACGACAGCAGGAAATGTATTCGGTTCTGTGGAAAATCCATATTTGCCGAAATCGGAGTGGGGATGGACAATAGACCCTACAGGTTTCCGAATTACTGCGAATCAGCTTTATGATCGATATCAGAAACCGTTGTTTGTCGTAGAGAATGGACTGGGCGCGATTGATACAGTCAATGAAGAAGGTCAAGTAGAGGACTCGTATCGTATTGACTATCTGCAAAAACACCTGGAACAATTGGGTGAAGCAATTGAAGATGGAGTCGAAATCCTTGGTTATACCAGCTGGGGACCGATCGATCTTGTCAGCGCCAGTACAGGGGAAATGAAAAAGCGATATGGCTATATCTATGTTGATAAGGACAACGATGGGAATGGCTCTCTTAAACGGATAAAAAAGAAAAGCTTCTATTGGTATAAGAAGGTCATTGAAACGAATGGCGGTAAATTGAGCGATTAATAGAACAGCACCTCCCGGATCAGCCGGAGAGGTGCTGTTCTGTTCTATTGTAGGAAAAACTCAGCCTTTCTGTTTCGTTGGACGAATCAGCAGTTCATTGACTGCAACGTCATCCGGCTCGCTCAGAGCATAACGGACTGCTCGTGCAATGCTGTCAGGTGTAACAGCTGCTCCTAATGTCTCGCCCATGCTTTCGCGGATTTCATCATCTGTGATACTATCCGGGAGTTCGGTTTTAATGGCTCCTGGAGAAATGATTGTTGTGCGGATATTGTTTTCTGCTTCTTCCTGGCGCAAGCCTTCCGTGATGGCACGCACAGCGAATTTCGTACCGGAATAAACAGCAGTTCCCGGACCAGATTTATGCCCCGCAACAGAGGATGTATTGATGATATGGCCTTGCTTGCGCTCACGCATATGCGGCAGCACAGCAGCAATGCCATACAATACACCTTTGATGTTAACGTCTACCATCGTATCCCATTCAGAGATTTGCTTTTTATGCAGGTAGGATAGCGGCATTAGACCGGCATTGTTGAAGATGGCATCAATCTGGCCGTACGTTTCCAAAGCCAGCTGTGCCAGCTGTTCAACCTCTTCCTGTTTTGTTACGTCTGTGACTTGATAGATAGCTTCTCCGCCATCCTGCTTGATGGAATCTGCCAGCTCTTGCAAACGCTCTTCGCGTC
The DNA here is from genome assembly GCF_040703035.1 of Terribacillus aidingensis. Classification (NCBI taxonomy): domain Bacteria; kingdom Bacillati; phylum Bacillota; class Bacilli; order Caryophanales; family Bacillaceae; genus Terribacillus; species Terribacillus aidingensis. Next base: position 221,736 of record NZ_CP159996.1, read on the forward strand.
GGGCAGCAAGGACAACCTTAGCACCATGCTGCGCCAATTCTTTAGCTGTTGCCTCTCCAATACCGCTTGATGCACCTGTAATAATGACAACTTTACCTTGAATATTTTCGCTCATGATTCGATTGCTCCTTTCGGATGTCTAGTTCTCCTAACTAATAACCCGTTTGGAAAATCTGAAACATAAAAAAAGAGCCTCCTATAGGAGACTCGTGTCATTCTTAGTCATCATCACCATCATCATCTTGATCGTCATCGATGGATTCTTTTTCTGTATACGTCACTTCGCCGGATTCTGCATCAACAGTTACTTCGATTTCATCCTTATCGGTACGAAGCTCCACATCATATTCCAGTCTGCCGTCATCTTCATCAAGGGAGATATCTGTAAGTACAGCATCTTTTTCCTGTGCGAGAGCTGTTTCAGCTGCCGTTTTGATGTCTACTTTTGGCTGTGGTGTTTGGTTATCATCGTCATCGTCATTATCTTTTCGTGATTCAACAGTTCCGTCATCGGCATTCACGCGTACATCGTATTCAGCTTTATCGTCATTTACATCCACTTCGTAATAAGCCTGACCGCTGCGTGTAGTATCAAGTTCGACACTAGTCACTGTTCCTGCTTGCTCTTTGCTTGCATTGTCAATGGCTTGATTCAAATTCACTTTTGTATCAGCAGGTACTTTATCGTCGTCCGCACTTACATGCTGGAAACCTAGGCCTAATCCAGCTGCCAATGTAATCGCCAAACCGCTTGCTATTAAGTTCTTTCTTTTCATATTATCCATCTCCTTGTTCGTTGTTATGGTACTACTATATCCAACGCATCTTAGAACAACATGAAGTGAAAATTAGAAAACGCTGAGAAAAGAAGGAGACATTTCACAGACGACTTGTTTAATCTCATTCAAAGGGGGAATTATCTCTAAGTCGAGACAAATCGTAAGGAGGTGTTATCTTGCAAAAGCAGTTCGATTTACTTTATATAAATGGAGAATGGCGAAAAGGGAATAGCGAAGAAACGTTTGAAAATATCAACCCATATACAGGAGAGACATTGCTTAGGATCCAAGGAGCGAACGAAGAGGATGTGGATGAAGCTTATCAAGCAGCAGCGCGCGCACAGAAGGAATGGGCTGAGCAGCCACCGCAAGTGAAGCGGGAACTGATTGAGAAAGCTGTCCAGGTCATTGAACGGGAAAAAGAGCTATTCATCGAATGGCTGATCCAGGAAGCAGGAAGTACGTACCGAAAAGCTGTCGGGGAAATAACAACCGCGGTTAATTTCATGAAAGAAGCTGCTTCTTATCCGAACCGGATGAAGGGGGAAGTATTTCTTTCCCATGTTCCAGGCAAGGTAAATAAAGTCTATCAGGAACCGCTAGGAGTAATCGGTGTTATTAGTCCATGGAACTTCCCGCTTCATTTGACAATGCGTTCTGTGGCAGCTGCACTGGCTACAGGTAACGGGGTCGTTATCAAACCTTCCAAGGATACAACCGTGACAGCAGGCTCACTTGTAGCAGCTCTGTTCGAAGAAGCTGGGGCACCGAAAGGACTGATCAACCTTGTCAGCGGTAAGAGCTCCGAGATTGGCGATGCTTTTGTGAAGCATCCGATTCCGCGTATGATTTCCTTTACAGGATCCACCGGAGTCGGCAAACACATCGCATCTCTTGCTGCAGGCGAATTAAAAAGTACAGCATTAGAGCTTGGCGGTAACAATGTGCTAATCGTGATGGATGATGCCAATATCGATGCGGCAGTAGAATCTGCTGTATATGGTAAGTTCTATCATCAAGGGCAGGTTTGTATCGCGCTTAACCGCATACTCGTTCAGGCATCTGTAGCAGAGGAATTCACGAGCAAGTTCGTTGAAAAAGTCAAAGAATTGCGTTACGGTGACCCTACAGATAAAAACACACAAGTGGGCCCGATTATAAATGAGCAGCAAGTGGACAGCATAAAAGAGCAGCTGCAGCGCGCAATCGATGCTGGGGCAAATGTTCTTACAGGCGGCAGCTTCCATGGCAATGTGTTAGAGCCTACAGTCGTCAATCAAGTAGACAACCAGTCACCGCTCGCAGCCGAAGAGATATTCGGACCAATCGCACCAATCATTACGTTCGAAACGGAAGACGAAGCAGTGGAGATGGCTAATGAAAATCCATATGGTCTTTCCGGTGCAGTGCATTCTACAGTCGGACATGGTGAATTGATTGCAAAACGAATTGAAACAGGCATGATCCATGTCAACGATCAAAGCATCAATGACGAACCGCAAGCGCCATTCGGCGGTGTGAAGCAATCCGGTCTTGGCCGTTTCAACGGTAAGTGGGCATTGGAGGAATTCACGGAAACGAAATGGATCGGTGTCCAAAATGAACGCACGGATTACGATAGCTTTTTGAAATAAACAGAAGTGAGGGATTAACATGAGCAAAGTATTCATTATTGGAGCAAACGGCAAAGTAGGAAAAAACTTAGTCAACGTTCTGAACGAGAAGAATGAGCATGATGTATCCGTCGGATTGCGGAAGGAAGAGCAATTCGGGTATTTCGAGGAGAAAGGTGTAAAACCGGTCTACTTGAACTTGGAAGATAATGTAGACGCGATTACAGATGCGATACAAGGATCCGATGTTGTCGTATTCACAGCAGGTTCCGGCGGAAGCACTGGAGCTGATAAGACGTTGACGATTGATTTGGACGGCGCTGCGAAGTCCGTGAAAGCTGCTGAGAAAGTTGGTGCGAAGCAGTACATTATGGTCAGTGCCATTCATGCTGATTCTCCAGAAGAGTGGAGTGAAAGCATGAAGCCATATTACATTGCTAAGCATTATGCAGATCAAATCATTCAAGACAGCAAGCTGAATTATACGATCCTGCGTCCCGGTGGTTTGTCAGATGATGCAGGAACTGGCAAAGTTACAACAGATCCATCCGAATTCAAGACAACTCAGATTCCACGCGAGGATGTAGCGCGTGCCATCGTCGCAGCAATCGGGAATGAAAAAGCAGAAGGCAAGATTGTTTCCTTGCTTGCTGGAGATACACCGGTTGAGGATGTTTATAACTAAGTGTAAAGGAAGGCCGCTAAATTAGCGGTCTTTTTTTATTCCCATCCTAACTATGCCATATATGACTGTTGTGAATTATCTCAAATTAACGAATCCAATTCCCAATAATTCAAGTAGAATTACCAAACACTTTTTTGGAGGGAAAACTTGAGATGGTTTTATTGAATTTATAGATATTTTAGCTGGGAGCTCGATTGAAATAAATGAAATAGACGGGGAATGAAGAGAAAGAGGGGCTCTCTTTTGAACGGGTTGATGAAAATAAATAGCGTTTATATTACACGTTTAGTTTTCTAGGAGGCTTACGGTTGAAAAGACATATAGAAAATAGATTGAAATATCTCTACTCAGGTGAGTTAGCTGCTGTAATTTCCTTCGTGATTCTCAGTGTGCTAGTGAATCTTAACTATCCTGACTTGAAGCTTTATTCTCTTTTTTCATTTTGGACAGCATTTCTTCTTTTGGAGTTCCTGTTATTGCAAGGCACAATGTATTGGTATATCAAGCTTAAAAGGTTCAGGAATGAGAAGACATTTATCACTCCCACATATGTAGTACACAAACTAATAAAACTTAGGAAAGTAAATGTGCTGCTGATTGGCATTCCGCTGCTTGCGTTTATCTATGATTTCCTCCGCTTGCATTCCCCGTTTCCTATAGGCGGACTTTTTATAGCGTTATTTATATATGTCTTCGCTATATTGGAGTACATAAACTACTTCTATATACAGCTCTCGTATGACAATATTTCTGACCTTAGATACTTAAAGCAGCGCAAAGTGCTGAAGCAAGCCAGTATACAGAGGGACATCAATCGATTATTACATAACAAAGAAAAAAAGAACCTCTAAAATGAGGTCGATGTATTACTTTTTGATGGGATCACTGATGAAGAGTTTATCAACTGTGGTATCCAATACAAAGGCTATATCAAACGCTAATTGTAACGTAGGATCGTATTTATCATTTTCAATGGCATTTATTGTTTGTCTGGAAACTCTACAGAGTTTAGCCAGTTCTTCTTGGGATAACTTAGCTGATTTTCGTAATTCCTTAATGTTGTTTTTCATTTAATCACCATATTTTTTCCTGTAAATTAGCAATGTTACCAGATATATAATTGAAATCACTGTCAGAAACATTATCGGTGAAATCCAATTACCATTATAAGAAGTATTCCCCTGAATAGTTAGATAAATTGACTGGGCAACATCTAAGATTAGCATACCCATAACTACGATAAACGCATATGATTGAGCTTTCGACTTGATAAACTTCCTTCTTTCATCACCTTTTTGAGAAGATGCTGCAACGAAAATCAAAATTCCGCAAACTAACAATATGACTGAATACACAATTTTAACCCAATCCATTTTCAATTCACCCCTCATCTGAAATGTAAAAAGTATTTGACAATAATTATTGTATGCATAGAATGTAAAAATGTCAAATCATTTTTACATTTATAAATATAAGTTGAGGCCAAGCCTTCAACTTATATTAAATTAAGACATTCCAGAAAGATGTAAATGGAAAAGGATCCCGCATATTAGATATATCTAATATGCGGGATCCTTATAAAAACAGTAGTTTAATTTCTTATCCTAATATACGATAGGAGGTTTCCTTTTCGTTTACTTCCAAAGCTCAGAAAGCAATGTATAGCTGTTTCTGCGTTTTTCTTGGTCGTAAACATCTGCTGAAACGATAAGTTCGTCAAACTGTGTTTTTGCATGGAAGGCTTCCAGTTCATTGGCCACTTTTTCTTTATCTCCGACGAAGGAGTAAGTCAGAGTATTTGTGACATGGAGCTTTTCATGCTCGTTCCAGATATGATCCATGCTCTCTACTGGGGCAGTGGAAGATCCGGAGCGACCGCGGATGATGCTTAGGAATTTTAGCTTCAATGTTGTGGAAAGGAATTCCGCTTCTTCATTTGTATCCGCAACGATACCGTTAACAGTGACCATTGTATATGGTTTGTCCAGATAAACAGAAGGCTGGAATCGTTCGCGGTATAGACGCAATGCATTGTGCAGCTCTCCTGGTGCGAAATGGCTGGCGAATGCAAATGGCAAACCGAGCATTGCAGCAAGCTGTGCGCTGAATGTGCTGGAACCTAACAAATAAACCGGTACGTGCGTTCCATGACCTGGATGTGCTTTGATTGGCAAGTTGTCATCACCAAGATATTGCAGCAATTCCTGAACATCATCTGGGAATCTTTCCGCGGCTGTGTGAGCATCACGGCGCAAAGCACGGCTTGTCATATAGTCTGTACCAGGTGCACGACCTAAACCAAGATCGATACGGTCTGGGTACATCGTTGCCAATGTCCCGAATTGCTCCGCTACGACTAGCGGTGAGTGGTTCGGCAGCATCACACCGCCGGAGCCGACGCGGATAGTGGAGCTATGTCCAGCAAGATAGCCGATCAATACAGAAGTTGCGGAGCTCGCAATACTCGGCATGTTGTGGTGCTCAGCAACCCAGTAACGGTTATACCCTAGTTTTTCTGTATGCTGAATCAGCTGTTTACTGTTCTCGAAAGCTTCTTTTGGTGTTTTATTGTCTGGTACAGGTGATAAGTCCAAAACCGATAAAGGTGTTCTGGTCATCATTCATACTTCCTTTCTGCTTGCTTCTTATTATTTATAATCGAATCCGTTTTGTTTCAGAACGTCTGTCACTTTTCCGTATTCTTTATATCGTTCGGAATAGAAAGCAGCAATTCTTTCTGACCAAGGGTGAGCTTTTGTTTCGCCTGTTCGGGCTTTGATAGCGTCTTGCTGTCTTTTGTCCATTTCTTCGACAGCTTCCTGCTGGTTTTGTACATATGTTTCTTTATGATAGAAAGCTTCCATTGGAATTCGCGGGCTTTGTGCTGGGAGCGGATCTGCCGGGTAGCCGATGGCCAAACCAGAGATTGGGAAAGCAAGCTCAGGCAGCTCAAGCAGCTCTGAAATTTCGGCTGGACTTCTGCGGACGCCGCCGATAGGTACGGTGCCAATTCCCATGGATTCTGCTGCAGCAACAGCAGTACCGAGTGCAATGCCAACGTCAGTAGAGCCTACTAGCACAGCCTCGATATTCTCCATAACCTCAAGTTCCTTATCGTGTAGATCCGTTATATGCTTGGCGCGGCTGTAATCCATGCAGAAAACGAGAAAAGCAGCTGCGTCATCAATATGTTTCTGATTACCGGAAAGCGCCGCTAACTGGCGTTTTCTCTCTTTGTCAGTAACAACGACAACAGAAACCTGCTGGCCGTTGATCCAGTTCGGAGCTTGGATAGCGGCGCCCATGATGGCATCAAGCTGCTCTTGTGTCAGTTGTTTATCAGTGAATGTCCTTACGGAACGGTGATTGTGCAATTGATTGATGAAGTCGTTCATAATAGCCTCCTAGTTCGTCATTCGACTTACATGCTCTACGGAATATTATACGTAGGTAAAAGAATAGAAAGCAAAAGAACAGCTTACAAAGCAGGAAAGCACGAGCGTATGGCTCGTGCTTTCCTGCTTAGTCCTTATTCAGTGTCAAAACAGTTTCAGCTGTTTCATTCAATACATGAATCTGCTGGGTTGGCGTTTGCGGGAAGTAATAGCCATGCTCCATCATATAGCTGAAAATCCGTTCATGCTGTTCGATGTGTTCATGCAGCTTGGACTTTAAATCGGTGCGCAGCTGTTCATTTCCCGTTTCATTTATAGCCTTCGCGGTGTTGATGATGCCGGTTTTGACAGTGACCAGCAAATCAGTAACAATCACTTGATCTGTAATCTCCCGGGCAGACCCCAGGATTTCAATAAGCTTATCCATGCTGTACCTCCTGATTCAGAAAGCGCTGCAGCATATGGATATGGCGTTTATCTGCATCCGCTTGGGCTATAAGCAGCGTTTTGAGACCATCGTCCTTAGCCAAGAATCGCATACCTGAGGACTTTGTCAGCGAAAGGCAAGCTGTATTCAACAGCTCCATTGCTTCCATTGTTTCATGGATACCAGATTGATGCATACGGATGTGCCTCCTCTTTTAACACTATCTTGTGAGAAAATAGCTGCTTTATACATACATAAAATCGTATGTCGGGGACAAGCTGAAACAAGATAAGGAGGAAGGACGATGAATGATAATCAACAACTGGCTCCGCATGAAACGATGGAAGTTCATGAGCTGCTGAACTTCAAGACAACGTCCGTTATGAAGGCGAAGTTCCTGCAAGGCGTTGTGTTTGATCAGAAAATCAAGCAGCTGATGGAGAGAGATGTGGAAACCTCTGTACGCCAAATTCGGGAACTCGAGGAGTTGTACAGCAAGTCTCAGCTCGTAAAGGAAGGTGAAGCAGATGCGTGATTACCTAGACCCGGAAAACGCCAAAGGAATGCCTGACCTGATGGATTCGGCCATCTGTACAGAGATGCTTATTACTGCAAAATCAGCGGTGAACAACTATGCAATCGCAATAACGGAAGCTGTAAATCCAGAGCTGCGACAAACCCTGGTTCGACATTTGGATGAAGCAATTGAGATGCAGGGTGCTATTTCTGCCTTGATGGCACAGCACAATTGGCTGTTTCCAGCAGACCCGAAATCACAGTTTCCATTCGATCGGAAAGCTGCCAATACAGCAATCGATGTGGTCAGCATGGATTTATTCCAATATGACACCGACCGTCTCGGTATGTTTGCGACGCCGACCAATACCGAATCGAAGGAGAATCAGCAATGAAGGCAGTGACGTATCAAGGGATAAAAGACGTTCATGTAAAAGAAGTGAAGGCACCATCGATCAAGAAACCGGATGATATCATCGTCAAGCTGACTGCTACAGCGATTTGCGGCTCTGATCTGCATTTGATACATGGGATGATTCCGAATATGCCGGAGAATTATATCATCGGCCATGAACCGATGGGAATCGTCGAGGAAGTCGGCCCCGAGGTAACAAAAGTGAAAAAAGGCGACCGCGTAGTCATTCCGTTCAATGTGAGCTGCGGAGAATGCTTCTTCTGTCAGCATGATCTGGAAAGCCAATGTGACAACAGCAATAAAAACGGGCAAGTAGGTGCCTATTTCGGCTATTCAGATAACAATGGCGGCTACCCGGGCGGACAAGCGGAATACATGAGGGTACCTTATGGTAACTTTGTGCCTTTCAAGATTCCGGAGAATTCCGAGGTTGCGGATGAGCAGCTGATTTTGCTGGCAGATGCAGGGTCGACAGCTTTCTGGTCAGTCGATAATGGGGGCGTAAAGCCTGGCGATACAGTTATCATATTCGGATGTGGTCCTGTCGGGCTACTTGCACAGAAATTTGCCTGGCTGAAGGGTGCAAAACGTGTCATCGCTGTTGACTACATTGATTACCGTCTGGAGCATGCGAAGCGTACCAATAACGTAGAGATAGTAAATTTCGAGCAGCATGAGAATACAGGTGAATACCTCAAGGAGATAACAAAAGGCGGAGCTGACGTGGTCATCGACGCGGTCGGCATGGATGGGAAAATGACTCCAATGGAATTCATCGGCAGCGGGCTGAAGCTTCAGGGCGGAGCATTAGGTGCCTTTGTCATGGCAGCTCAATGTGTCCGTAAAGGCGGTAATATCCAAGTGACAGGAGCATACGGCGGCCGTTATAATGCGTTTCCTTTCGGTGATATATTCCAGCGGAACGTCACAATCAAAAGCGGGCAAGCTCCCGTCATCCACACCATGCCGTATTTGCATGGATTGCTTCAGGATCGGAAGGTCGACTTGGCTGATATCATCACACATATCCTTCCGCTCGATCAAGCTAAAGAAGGCTACGAAAAATTCGATACGAAAACTGATGGCTGTATCAAGGTCATATTGAAACCATAAAGGACTGCTTTCCTAGCAGTCCTTTTTTAGTTGTAACGTCCCAACAGGAGATAAGCCAAATAGAAGAAAAGCTTTATGCCAATTTATCAATCCACAGCTTGCGGAAATTCGGGTGGCCGAATCCGGTCAGCTCAAAATCCTGCAGGAAAGCAGTATGGGTTCGTTCTTTCATCGGATGATTCTGGAAGATGATGAGTCGTTCCTGATGAAGGTAGGATTCAATTTTATCGGCGATTTTATATCTATCTTTCGTTGTTTTACCGTTTTTGAAAGCTTCCAAATAGGTATCAATCTTTTGGAGGTGAGCCGGGCTAAAGTATGTCCGGAATAACAATGCTTCATTTTTAAAGGCCCCAATGAATGAAAGCTCGCGGTCAATATTGGCAACTTCCCCCATGAAGGCCATGTCGAATGCAAGCATCTCTTTTTTGTTATAAATACTGTCCAGTTCATATTCGCATAGTTCAAGGATTATGCCATACTTAGCCGCTTCTTGCGACAGCCATTCGGCTTGGATTCCAGCAGACTTATGACGCAGGACACCCACCTTTAATGACTCACCCTGATAAGCTGTTTTTTTCAGCGCTTCCAGTAGTTTTTGTTCACTTTTCATAGGTGCAACGGATTTCTCAAGGAAGAAGCTGCTTGCATGCTTCAATTTACCAAACAGATTCTCCAAGTTTAACTCGGTGAAAATTCTCTCTGTGTCTACTAAGTGATACATAGCTTCCCGGAAATATCTGTCCTGGATGATAGAATCACGATGAAAATTGAAGGCAAGGAACCGGAACCCTGGCTCAACTTCATAGTGTGACTGCGTCGGTCCCTGTTGGTCAGGCAAACTGTAATTGACTTTCTTTTCACCGGGTTTGATACGCCACATTTCGACTCTATCAAGGAAAGGACGCATTTGGAAGTAAGAAGGGAAAACCTCTAGCACAAGTTTTTGCTCCGTTCTTTCTTTCAATTGATAAGGTCCGGTTGCTACCCATTCGTACTCATTGAAAGGCACGTCTCTTGGAAGGATTGCCATGCTTACACTCGCCATATAACGAAGGAAAAACGGATTAGGCTGTGCTAGCTGGAACCGGATGATATAACGATCGATCACTTCTGTCTGCGCTATATCACTAACGAGCCAGTAATATGGCGAATCTGGTTTGAAGCGGTCTATCGTATAGGCTATATCCTCTGCAGCCATCTCTCGTAAATGATGAAAAAGGACACCTTTTCGCAAATAAAAAATCCATTCGGTGCTATCATCATTCGTTTTCCAATGATGGGCCAGATGGGGGTGTATGCTGTCTGTTTCTTGATCGTAGATTACTAGGGTGTCGCTGATCTGCTCAATCAGATGGCTTTCGAAGGTAATCGAGCTTGCGCATGGATCAAGCGTTGTAATCGGCCGATTGAACACGGTACGAAGCGTATCCTGCCCTTCCTGCTGCTGGTAGCCGAAAAGCTGCTCCAGTTCCGTCATATGGGCATACCAGTGACGGGGAATCGGCAGTAGCAGGAGCTGGAAGAGGATAGTGGGTTTATCTTCCTGAATGCAGAATTTCATATACTTTTCTACGTCTTCCCGAAAATCGCTCGGAAACGAAAGGATGGACTTTTTGCCTCTGCCTCGTCCAGGCTGATAGCGAAGGTGCCCAAGTTCCTCCAGCTTCTTCAGTTTGCGGATGACATGCCTTCTCGTACATTGCCAGATAGCTTCGATTTCCTGCAGCGTACATGATACTTGTCCGTCCTTTTCTTTCTCGTATAAATGGGCTCGTATGAGGTAGTAGCTAATATCCAAGTCGTTTCCCCTCCTAAAAGGTGACACCTTTAATGGAATTATACACTTTTTACCTCTTTTCAACTTCTACATAATGGAAAAAAGAGAGAGGAGGAGCAGAAATGTTCAGAAGTCTGCATCCGAATATTAGAATACGAATTTATACTTCATTTATGAGCCGCATGATTGGAAGCATGATCTTCCCATTTATGGCGGTCTATTTTGTACAAGAAATGAATGCGGCAATCGCAGGGATACTCATGATGGTCAACGTCATTATTCAATTCCTGGCAAGTCTTTATGGCGGGCACTTAGCCGATCGAATCGGAAGGAAGCGGATGATGGTACTTGGCGAAGCGGCAAAAGCAGCAGCATTCATCGGAATGGTCTTGGCCAATACACCAAGTTTCACTTCCGCTTCCATAACCTTTGCCATGCTAATGGTGATCAGTATTGCCAGCGGGATGATAATGCCAGCCCAAGAGGCGATGCTCATTGATGTGAGTACACAGGAAACTCGTGCTTATATGTACGCTATCAACTATTGGGCAAATAATCTGGCTATGATGATCGGTCTCACGATCGGTGGCTGGCTTTTCCAGGATTATATGTTCCAGCTGCTTATCGGATTAGTGGTCATGTCTATCATCACCATGGCTATTACAATTATGTTCATCCAAGAAACATACACGGTCCGCACAACGGCTGGAGAAAAGAAAGACCTTGGATTGAAATCTTTATTCCGGAGTTATCGCAGTGTTGGTAGAGATAGAGCCTTTTTGCTGTTTGTGCTTAGCGGCATCGCCATCCTATCGCTTGAATTCCAGCGAAGCAATTATTTGACGGTTCGTATGGAGAAGGACATCGCAGAGATGAGCATGTCTATTTTCGGCTTCAGTTTATCCGTAGATGGACTGCGGCTGGTCAGTCTCCTGACTGTGGAAAATACACTGATAATTGTGCTATTCACCGGATTGGTCACCAAGCTGATCAAAGGGCATAATGAGCGTCTGGTTATGTATACAGGCTTTATTCTTTTCGGCGCAGGATTTGCCATCATGGCTGTCAGCAACAGCCCATTTCTTTTGGCAGCAGCAGTTCTGATCTTATCCTTAGGAGAATTGATGTATGTACCAACCAGGCAGAGCATGCTGGCTGACATGGTCGATGATACGAAACGCGGGACGTACATGGCTTTTCACGGCTTTGTGTTCCAATTCGGGAAGCTGATCGGTGCCGCGGGCATCATCATGGGAGAATCTGTCGGCAAGTACGGAATGGGATTTAGCTATATTGTCTTTACGCTGCTTGGCATCTTGTTCTGTGAAATGGCACTGCGCCAGCGGTATGCAAGTGTTAAGCGTGTCCCTCCAAAAGAAAAAACCAAACTTATTTAGAAATTGGAACAAAAACTTCCGTATCTTCGTATGAAGGGAATAAAGAATTTGCGGAGGTACGGCAATGGGGACTTATTATATCAAACAGAGAGTATTCAGCTTTAAGGATAGCTTTTCGGTATTCGATGCAGAACAGCAGGAGCTGTACCGTGTCAAAAGCAAACTCTTTTCACTGCAGGATCGACTTACGATAACCGATCTTGATGATAAGCCGCTTGTTGAAATCAAGCAGCAGCTAGCCTTTTTGAAGCCAAGATATATCATCGAAGAGAAAGGACAAAAAGTTGCCGAAGTGACCAAGAATTTCACCTTCTTCAAAGCTAACTTCTCGTTAAAGCCGCAAAACTGGAGCCTGCATGGCGACGTTTGGTCACATCAGTACACACTGACGGATGAAAATGGACCATTGATGCATGTAACGAAGAAGTGGTTCACCTGGGGCGATACGTATGAAATGCAAATAGAGGATGAATCCCATTTGCTTACGTATATTGCTGTTATGATTGTAATGGATATGGTCTTGCATAATAATAGTACTTTCGCTTTTGATGGGGGAGGCGGGGAATAAGAGGGTAACGCACGATGTGCCATCCCATATTCAAAGAAACGTGTAAGAGTTCGAATCAGGACAAAGGGTGGAAGACATATGAAATTGGAGCGTTTGATTTCTATAATCTACAAACTGTTGAACCACGAAGTTCTGTCTGCATCTGTGCTCGCTGAAGAGTTCCAAGTTTCCCCAAGAACTATTTACCGGGATATCGATGTGATTTGTGCTGCAGGAATCCCGGTTATATCGTATCAGGGAAATAAGGGTGGCTATGGCATTATGGACGGATACAAGATGGACAGAAGCTTGCTCGGTTCATACGATGTTGATTATCTGGTTACGGTGCTCCGCAGCCTAGCCACTGTGTTTGAAGATGAACGTGTACAGAGCACCATTGAGCGCCTTCAAACAATTGGGAAGGACAATCAAAATCAGAATCTTTCGGTGGACTTTGAAAGCTATCGGACGGCGCCGGAAGCACTTCGTCAATTGCGTTCTGGCATCACGGAGCGAAAAGTTATTTCCTTTGATTATATAAATGCACAAAATGAACGTACCACCCGTGATGTGGAACCATTGCAGCTTCATTATAAGTATAGCAATTGGTACCTTAATGGATTTTGCCGAAAACGGAAGGATTATAGGGAGTTCCGATTGTCCAGGATGCTGAAGCTGTCTTTGACGCAGGATTCGTTTCAGCCACATGACGAGATTCTGAAAGAAGATTATACTTCTGACAACGAATGGGGAAATAAGGTGTCTGATGTGGTAATAAAGGTTAGACAGGAGTCATTGGCGGAAGCGTTGGATCAGTTTCACCAGGTTGATAAGCAATTTCATGATGATGGTAGCATGACGATGAGAATCCCGGTTTATGAGCCGTTAAAAGCACGATGGTTATGGTCAATTCTGCTGAGTTTCAGCAGCGGAGTCGAAGTCGTCCAGCCGCACGCCCTTCGAGTCATTTTAAAAGAGAAACTGAAAAACACAATTAAACTTTATGAAGAAGTATGACAGACTGCTGTCATACTTCTTTTTTTATAATGAGATCCGTTACAACCTTAATCTATCTATATTAAAAGGAGAAGATACGAATGAATCATCCCGAACAAATGTTTAACTACCATTCTTGGGCCAATCAAACCATCCTAAACCGGATCAAGGAGCTTCCAGCCAATGTGCTGCGCGAGGAAGTGAACACCGCGTTTCCTACTATTGCCCAAGCTTTCAGTCATATCTATGCAGTGGAAAGTGTCTGGTATAGGGTTTTAAATGGTGCTCGAATGCAGGAAGCTCTGGAAATGTGTATGCCACTTGAAAAGGAGAATCTTCTGCATTCTGCAGATCAATTTGCAAACGACTTCGCGCAGTCAGCGGAACATTACAAAGAATGGTTAAGAGACCAGGAAGACTTGGAGCGAACTATTCTGCTCGAGAATCCATATGCTGGAACTAGAGAAACTCGGTTATCAGAAATTGTACTGCATGTAGTCAATCATGGTACCTATCACCGGGGCAATGTCTCTGCAATGCTGCGCCAGTTGGGCCACGCCTCTACTATGAACGATTATTCACTCTTTTGGTATCAGTAAATTTTATGCTGATACACGGTGTAAGCAGCTTTTTAGTGTAGAACTTTCAAAAAAGGCAGCACATAATGTGCTGCCTTTTTTCAATGCTTTGTCGCAAGCTGTGGTATTTGTAAACCGGACTGCTTCTTATGGCGGACCAGACGCTCGAGATGCTTCCGATACAAGAACATAACTAGCATATGGATAGGTGCCTGAGTATATTTATAGACGAACCAAGGCAAGGAAGGTAAGTATTCGTGTATGGCCACGACCATCTCCTGCTTTCCTGGTATTTGACGAAATTCAATGCGGCCCCGCTGGCTTTCTTTTACATTCGCGAACAAGCCGCCAGTAATGTAATACAATGCGCGGTGGGGTGTACTTCTTTCTTTGGCGTAAGAAAGTATCAGCAGCGGCTGCTTGGTAAATGTCAGATAGATTTTGCAGTTAAGCTGATCATCAACCTCGGTCCGAACAAAAGGTCGCAGGGACTCGGATACCCAGCTCATGTAATGCTTCGCTGCCCATCCTGCATCTCTGCCAGAAGGTAGCGGCATGCGTTGTACAGAGCGCACGTCCTGGCGAGGCGGTGGGGAAGGGAGCGTCAGCTTTTTACTATGCTTGGAATCTTTACTTTTCTGCTCTTCATCCATGGCAGTCTTGGCAGCTTCATCAAAAGGAATTTGACCATTACTGATGCCTTCCACGTAGTGTGAAGGTTGCGCAACCATAGGGTGCGTTAGACTTTCAATCAGTGGGTAGACAGTTTCCTTGGGCATACCGCTGATAAGTTTTACCCAAAGACGAGACAGTTTGATAGTTGGAAATGGCACATGTATGCTTAGGAATTTCTTGCCCATTACGCGGGAGATGTGTTCCAGCATTTCCTTGTAAGTCATAACCTCAGGTCCGCCAACATCGATCGCTTTATTTGCAACATCTTTGTTGCCGACGCTTTTTTGTAAGGCAGTCAGTACATCGGCAAGGGCGATTGGGTGTGTCTCAGTTCTTGTCCAGTTTGGAAGCACCATGACGGGAAGCCGTTTGACCAATTTTTCAGCAATCGGAAAAGAAGAGCCTTTCGGACCGACGATTAATCCAGCTCGGACTGTCGTCACAGGTACGCCGTAAGATCCAAGAATTTTTTCTACTTCCAATCGGCTGCGAAGATGACGGGACAGTTTTTCCTCCTGCGGTATGATTCCGCTTAAATAAACGATTTGCTTCACGCCGTTTTTCTTGGCTGCTTGGGCAAAGTTATCGGCCAAAATGACATCCATATCCTCAAATCTCGCCTGTGTGAGCTTGGCGGATGGGCTCATCGAGTGGACAAGGTAGACGGCGATATCTGCTCCTTGAAGACCCTTTTCGGTATCGATCTGGGAAAATAAATCGCATGACCGCCATGTTACCTGTTCAGTGTTCTCCCGCTTGTCACCGCTCCGTGATAGGGCGATGACGTCAAAACGCTCTTTCAATTTATCCAATAAATGACTGCCTATGTAGCCGCTCGCTCCTGTCAAAGCGACGACGGGGCGTTTTTTCTGTTCGGTTTGCATGATATACCGCTCCTGTCTTCTGGTTCTTGTGTTTAATCGTACCCTTCTTTCTCGTACCTGTAACAAAAAAACCTTCTCTGTAGTCAGAGAAGGTCAATTCGGTGCAAGCTTGGCTGCATCATTTGTGTTATAAAGCTGGATAAGAGCAGACTGCAGCTGGTTGAGCTCCCGCTGTAAATCGAGCTCATCATACCTTTCAAAGGATACTGGCTGCCGTGTTGTAAGACTGGTCATAATGCTGCCAAGCTGGTTTTGAATTGCATCATATTGAGTTTCCGTTAACTTATCTTTGTTCTTGCGGAGGGACATGAGCAAATAGCCTGCGTGCTGGGCGTGCATGATGGCTGGCCATAACACCTCTGCCTGCTGCTGGGAAGCCGAGAAATCGCCAAGACTTCGATCATATGCAGCGCGTAATTCAATCAAACTGTTCATCAGTTTCTTTGTATGTCTCTTTTCCTGATCTCCTGAATGAACTGCACGAAGGAGCTCCTGCATATGGACAATTGTTTCTTTTAATATGATCGGGAGGAAGCGGGTATGGATACCACGCCATAAAAGCAAAACAGCGATTATGGCAATCAAGCTTCCGACAATTGTATCGACAACCCTCGCTGTCACAAAATAGCTGACAGTATTGCCTGGATTCATTGTTTCTACCAATACAAGAACGAGAGGCGCAATGAACATATTAGCAAAAACGTAGTTTCGGACAATCACCAGTTCCACACAAAGCTGCAGCAGACCGACAATAAGAATCAGATAAAAGCCTGATGGTTCCAGTGATAAAATCAATCCGCCTATTACGGTACCGACAATGGTGCCGAGAGAGCGCTGGATTGCCCGATGAATAGTGAGCGTCGTATTTGCGCCAATAAGTACAGCTGCACAGGCTACTGGCACCCAATAAGGTCGGTTGAATCCCAGGCTATGTGCCAGCAGCGATGCAATCATAATAAACAGTCCGTAGAATAAAGCGTGCCGAACAGTGATGTTCTTACGTGAAATACCATTACGAAGAACAGTCCACGCGGATTCTTTCTCAACCTGGATTGATTCCTCTGCAGTTGCTTGTGAAGCAAGATCATATGCCTGTTCCAATTCAAGCTGGAGATTGTGGACTACTGTCTGTTCCGACTTTGTATATGCAGGCCAGTTGCCTTTTGCGTCTTCGAGTGCATCAATCACCGCGGTCAGCTGCTTCTCAAGTGAGATTCGCACATCTGAGCTAAGGTTTTCATTATTGAGCTGTGTCAATGTATAGAAAATATCTGCTGCCAGCTCATGTAAACGCAGTGTAGATGGCTGCCTTTTGGATGCATAGATGATACGATCGGCTTGTCTTAACGTCAGGACAGTAAGATGCTGCATCTGATAGAAAGCTGGTGTTCCAGCGGATTGCAGCATTGCCATAAGCTGTCTGTAGGACTTGTTAAGAACTTGTTCATCGTGGTTCTTTTTCGTCCAGAGCCAGCTTGCCATGGCTAGAAGCCAGGATAGTGCTCCGCCAAGCAGGACGTAAAATCCTCGTTCCCACGCGCTATTTGGGTCTAGTGGCAGCCCTGTAGCCATACAGAATATCAGGACGAAGAACATTGGACCTGGAATGAGAAGCTGCAAGGTGTTCAGGACATAAAAGGCTATTAAGCCGATAATACCTGCGACTATAGAGAGTACAATTGTATACGGAGCAAGCAAACTTCCAAGCACCATAGCGGCAGCAAGGCATATAGCCACGGCAGCTAGTTTTTTTGCTCGTTGTTTAAACGTTTCTGCTCCTATATATAAGAATGTGAAAGCGCCAAGCGCGGCTGAAAATCCATGGATGATGTCCCCCAGTAATAAACCGATCAATATCGGCAGGCAGGTGGCAAGACCTGATCCTATTGCCCGGTTCCAAGGATAGGCAGCAGATCTGACACGTAATGCATCTCGCAGACTAAGCCGTGCAGGCGCCTGTGGTAAATGATAATCCTTCAAGTAAATCCCTTCTTTTCTTTCCATGATACCCATAAAAAAAGGTCATAATCAGAACTATTATATTGTAATGCAATTCACAAACTAATTCAAACGGGTGAAGTACTTTGTGAAAGAATTTCGCATAAAAATACCTGTAATCAAATTTGTTGCAAGGCATCCATTTTTACTTTTTAATGTTATGATGTTATGTGATAGAAGAAATCTATCATCTTATTTCTGTAATAAAGGAGCGATAGTGAGATGGCAAAAAAGAAGAAATCCGCAGGCAATACATCAGGAGCTGCTTCTAAAGCATCCAAGGTCATTGTTTGGGTTATCTTGGCGATTGTCCTTTTAGTAGTGGCACTGGTTCTCATTAATAATTATACAGGGTCTTCCAGTGATGAGGCGCAGGACATCGACTACAGCAGTCAGCCTTTCCTCGGCGATGAAAATGCCCCGGTTAAAATAGTTGAATTTGGCGATTACAAATGTATCCACTGCCAAGAGTTCCATCATAATAATTTCCCTGTAATCGATCAGGAATTGATTGATACTGGTAAGGCTAGCTTCTATTTCATGAATATGCCGATCATTAATGCTGACTCAAAGAAGGGCGCACAATTCAGTGAAGCAGTTTACCAAGTGCTTGGAGATGATGGATTCTGGAAATTCCACGATGTTCTCTTCGCAGAGGATTTGAACACAAGCTTCACGGATGATTTCCTGATGGACAAGCTTCGTGAAGTAGTCAGCGATGAAGAAGCGGAAGAAGTGCTGCAAGTGTACAACAAGGGAACCGATGATGCTGTTTCAACAGATACAGAACTTGCAAATGAACTTGGTGTGCAAGGTACACCTACTATCTTCGTCAATGGAAAACTATTCGAAGGTCAAGATATGAACGATTTGATCGACATGGTAGATGAGGAAACGCAGGAGGCGAACTAATGAATAAGAGCCTGTTATTTGCCTGGATAACGGCAGTCATTGCAATGCTGGGCAGTCTCTATTTCAGTGAAATCATGAAATTCGTGCCATGTACACTATGCTGGTACCAGCGTATCCTCATGTATCCGCTGGCTATCATACTAGGTATTGCATTTTATAAAAATGATGTTCGAATCTATAAGTATGTGCTGCCGCTTAGTATTCTCGGAATACTAATTTCAGGCTATCATTACCTGCATCAGAAAGTGCCTGCTTTAGAAGGAGCGAGTCTCTGCTCCAGCGGTGTACCGTGCTCAGGTCATTATATCAACTGGCTCGGGTTCATAACGATTCCGCTGCTGGCATTCACAGCTTTCGTGATTATCACAGTTTGCATGTTCATCCTTCGCAGAAAACATGCATAAGAAAAAGCATTTGCCATTTTCGGCAAATGCTTTTTTTCATAGGATGGTGATGTTCAATAAGGAAGGAATAAGCAGGCCTCCCCAAATCAATGTCATACCGGCAGCCATGATCATGCCGATAGTCGAGAACGTACCCTCTTGTTCACCATATTCCATTGCTTTGTTAGTGCCCACTCCATGGGCTCCCATTCCAAGCGCCAAACCACGTGCAACAGGCGATTTTAATGCCATTAGCCGAATAACATAAGGGCCGATGATACCGCCTGTAACGCCAGTCACAATAACAAAGACGGTCGTCAAAGTCGGAAGGCCGCCAATCGTTTTTGATACTTCAATCGCAATTGGTGTTGTAATGGACCGTGGCAGGATACTGATCAGTAAATCGCCATTGAAGCGCATAACAAGACTCAAAAGCAAGGAAGAACCAATTGCTACCAATGTACCGGCTGCAATGCTTGTTAGAATGATCATGATATTCTTACGTAACAGAGGAGCATGTTTGTAAATTGGTATAGCAAAAGCAACTGTGGCTGGGCCGAGCATATGTGTCCATAAACTTGAAGATAAGGCGTATTCACTTGGCTCTAAATGTGCCATCTGGATAATGCCGATAAGAATCAAAGGACACAGCAGCAGCGGATGGAAGAATGGCACTGGCCATTTCTTGTACACAACTTTTGAGGCGCGGTAGATGACGTAGGTAACAATGGTGCCTATTAAGATGATAAGTGCGGTAGTCATTGTGTGTGTCCTCCTTTTCTTTTTCTTCTATACAGCTTCTCAGCAGTGAATCCAGTAGCGGCCATCACGATGAAGGTGCTGATAAGGATCAGCAGCACAGTCTCCAGACCTTGCCAGTTTAATATCTCCTTATAATTCAGGATACCAACAGCTGATGGGACAAAGAAAAGCAGAAGTTCAGCCAACAGCCAGCCCCCTGCTTTCTCGATCCATTCCAGTTTGACGATGCCTGCAAATAAGCTTAGTAATAACAAGACCAGACCTACGATAGAGCCTGGTACCGGAAGAGATAATATATGTGCTAAGCCGACACCGGCAAAATAAAATACGTGAATGATCGCTAGCTGAGAAAGCATGGTAATCGTTTTTCGTACCATAAATCTTCCTCCTAACAGAAAGTTATCCATAACTTTTATTGATAACTCCATCATACTGCGGTCTCACGTATTCGTAAAATACATATATATTATATTGTCTATAACTTTAAGTTATATTGACTTAAAGGAAAAACTCAATGAAACGCCTTCCGGCATAGGAAATATACTTGTCCTTTTTTGTGATGATTGCCAGGTTCCACGGAATGGAAGGCGTTAAATCGATAATGCGGATATCAGCATTATAGGTTCGGTTACAAATGGATTCAGGAAGCAGGCTGACTCCTAAGTTGGCTGCGACCATTTCACTGATGAAATCCCATTGCGCGCTTTTGAAGAGGATATGTGGTTCGAAGCCTTCCTCGATGCAGCGTTTCCGCATAATATCGTGCAATGCAAATTCCTCATTATAGAAAATGAAGTCTTCATCCTTTAATTCCTTCAGCTCAACTAATTCCCTATCAGCGAGTGGATGGTCGCGATGCACCATCAGCTTCATCTCTTCCTCTACAATCGGATAATAGTTGAACTCCGTTTCATCAAGGGGCAGAACAGCAACGCCAAGCTCAAATTCTCCTTCGTCTACTGCCTTTACGACACGGGCAGCCCCATATTCGGTAATATTGATCGTGACATTCGGATAGGTCTGGTGGAAGCGAGCCATTACCTTTGGAAAGAAGAGACTGCCTATAATCGGCGGAATTCCGATCGTGACAGCTCCTTGCTTCAGATCAGTAAGATCTTGGAGTGTCGTTTGCATTTCGTCCAATTGGGCAAGTACTTGCTGACCATAGGTATGTACTACTTTGCCGGCATCGGTCAAGGTAGTGGATTTGTTCGTACGTTTGAATAAGGTGATTCCGAGTTCTTCTTCCAGACTCTTGATTGTTTTACTGAGAGCAGGCTGAGATACATGCAAGCTTTCTGCTGCTTTTGTCAGTCTCTTCTGTTTCACAATTTCGATCAGATAGCGTAGCTGCCGCAATTCCATAACGATACCGTCCTTTCTTAAGTTCAAGTATACCCATTTCTCTATAGAAGGAAAATGCTATAATACAAGCAACAACTGATAGAAGGAGTCCTTTTAATGGGATATGAGATAAAATCGTTAACAGCAGATGATGCGTATGCAGTTTTGCATTGGCGCTATTCCCCGCCTTATGATCTCTATAACCTCACCTATACGGAAGGTGCGGTCATGATGCTCATGGTAGGTGATTATTATGGAGTCTACGAAGACGGGATTCTGCTTGGATATTTCTGTGTTGGAGATGATGCTCGAGTGCTTGGCGGTGACTATAGTGACCAGACCTATTTGGATATAGGAGTAGGCATGGCACCTGAAAAGACCGGACACGGAAGAGGCTCGCAGTTCTTCACTGAAATACTCAATTGGATCAAGACAAATATCGAGCAGGACCAATACCGGCTAACAGTAGCAGCTTTCAATGAACGAGCTGTCCACCTTTACGAAAAGGCTGGTTTCCGAGAGGTAAATCGTTTTAACCGCGAGTCCGATGGCTTGCTGTTCCTAATCATGACAAAGAGCCCATGCTGACATGGGCTTTATTTATTCTAACGCGCCTTCTGGATTGTAAACAGAAATATCGATATCGGTTTCTTGCCCTAATATCAGCTTGGTGAGCTGAGAGGCAACAAACGGCCCCATTGTAAGGCCTGACGCACCTAACCCATTCATTACATAAAGATTTTTATGCTTTGGCAGACAGCCGAATACCGGGAGAAAACCAGGGGTAAATGGCCGGAATCCAACCCGAGTCTCAGCCAGTACAGCTCCTGCTAATTCAGGGGCAAGCTGCATAGCCTTACTCAGTACTTCATGTACTCCGCCGGCCGTGATTTTCGTATTCATCTCTGTATCATTCTCGTGAGTGGCTCCTACTACCATTCTGCCGTCTGGGAATGCGAGCAGATATTGATCATTAGGCGGTATAATAACAGGCCAAGTCTCTGTTTGGGCAGCATCCAGCTGTAAATGACAGATTTGGGCTTTTTGGAAGCTGACTTGCAGTGAATAGCCTAACGGTTTCAAAAGCTCTTTGGCCCAAGCTCCGGCTGTGACGACAACTTGATCAGGTATCCATTCTTCATTGCCGGCCGTGACGACAATTTGTCCAGCTGTCAACGATAGGTGAGCTTCGGCTGAAACAAAACGAGCGTTATATTTCTTAGCTGCCCGATGCAAACTATTACGTAAAGCCCGACCATCGACACGAGCGGCTCCGCTGACGTGCACTGCACCAAACCCGGGGGCTAGTAATGGGAAAAGCTGGCGCACATCCTCTTCTCCCAACATGGTGATGGCTCCCATTTCCGGAGCGTCGTCTCTTCGTTTTTCTGCCCGCTTTTGCATGGCTTCTAGTTTCTTGGGATCCTGATGCAAACTTAAGGCACCTACGCGGGCATAGCCAGTTTCTTCTTCACCATCAAGCCGGAGTTCTTCAATAATCTCCGGATAATAGCGGGCTCCCCCTTTTGCCAGCTCATACCAATCTTTGTTGCGCCGCTGGGAGAGCCACGGACATACGATACCTGCTGCAGCGTCTGTCGCTTGTCCTTGGTCAAAGCGATCAATCACCGTAACTTGCATGCCGGCCTTGGCGAGCTTATAAGCGGTAACGGATCCTGCTATTCCTGCTCCAATAATTGCTATATGCATGTCGAACATCCTTTTCTTCATTTAGCTACAATATACCATAGCATATTCACCCTTTTTTCAGTATTATAATCGAATGATATATAGTATAAGTGAGATGTAAAACAAAACTATTAAAGGACTTAATAGACATGGCGACTAGAAGTAGAAAACTGTTTCATCGTATAAAAATCAATCCGCCGCAATTTTTTGCGCTGGGATTTCTTATGTTAATCGCATTGGGTACGTTTCTTCTGATGCTTCCGATGGCGACAGCGGATCGACACCATCTTTCTTTTATTGATGCGCTGTTCGAGGCAACTTCAGCTGTATGTGTGACAGGGCTGGTAGTGGTCGATACACAGACCACCTTTACTTTATTTGGCCAAATTGTACTGTTGTGTCTTATCCAGATAGGCGGATTAGGATTTATGACACTCGCAGTATTCATCGCATTGCTGCTTCGCCGCAATATAAGCTTTGAGGAGCGGCATTTAGTCAAAGAATCACTCAACCAGAATTCGTACGAGGGTATTGTTCGGATGGTGCGGTTTGTTCTTTTATTCACTGTTATTTGTGAGGTGATTGGAACTATTATCCTCGGGATTCACTGGGGGAATGAGTTTGGCTATCCGAAATCTTTTTATTACGGACTCTTTCATTCAATATCTGCATTCAATAATGCCGGATTTGATATTATGGGGGATTTCAGCAGCGTGACTGCTTATGTTGGTGATCCGATAGTCAATCTTACGTTGACAAGTCTTCTGATGTTAGGTGGAATTGGCTTCATCGTCGTAGCTGATATCTTACAGAAGAAAAAAGGGAAACGACTGATGCTCCATACAAAAGTTGTTTTATGGATGTCTGCTATACTTGTCGCTATCGGGACAATATTAATCTATTTATTGGAGTATGGTAATCCAGCCACTATCGGAAGTATGCCATGGAATGAAAAACTATTAGCTTCTTATTTCCAGGGTGTAGTTCCGAGGACTGCTGGTTTCAACTCGCTGAATACAGCTGATCTGACATTAGGATCACAGCTGGTAACTATGGCGCTTATGTTTATCGGCGGCGGAACTGGAGGAACGGCAGGGGGCATTAAAGTCACCACATTTGCCATATTGCTTTTTGCAGTATGGGCACTGATCAAAGGAAAGCAGGAAGTGAATATCAGAAATAGACGGATACCAGGAGATTTAGTTTTCCGGGCATTTTCGATCACGACATATTCTGTCCTCCTTGTATCGCTATTCGTGTTTTTGCTTGCTATTACGGAGAAAGGTGCTGCACTCAATTATATTGCGTTCGAAGTACTTTCTGCTTTCGGGACGGTTGGGATGACACTGGGATTGACGCCGGAGCTTTCCGAACCGGGGAAGATGCTTCTTACCCTCCTCATGTTCATGGGCCGTGTTGGGCCGATTACAATAGCGTTCGCATTAGCTTTCCAAATTAAGAAGACTGCTGTGCGAAATCCGGAAGAACGAATCATTATCGGCTGATATCGGTGGTGTATCCGTTTTCGGTTTCTCAATTCTTTGTTTTCAGATAAAATAGAACTACATTATTAAGGTATTAGAGGAGTGACAAACTTGGATAAGAAAGAAATAGAAATATTAGAGCTATTAGAGAAAAACGGCAGAATGGATGTACATATGATAGCGCGGATGGTTGAGCTGTCCGTTGAGGAAGTAGAAGCTGCTATCCGAAAATTCGAGGAAATGCAGATTGTTCATGGTTATTCAACGCTGATCGATTGGACGGAAGTGCGGGGCTATGAAGGTGTGACCGCTATGATTGATGTAAAGGTAACGCCTGTTCGAGGCAAAGGGTTCGATGATGTAGCAGAACGTATTTATCGCTTCCCTGAAGTGAAAGCTGTCTATTTGATGTCAGGCGCATACGATTTGTCTGTATCAGTGGAAGGAAAGACGATGTCACAGGTGGCCCGCTTTGTATCGGAAAAGCTATCCACATTGGATACAGTTATTTCGACGACTACGCACTTCATCCTGAAAAAGTATAAACATGATGGCATCATCTTCGGTGAGGATGACAATAATGATCGCAGAATGCCGGTGAGTCCATGAGTCTGGATACAAGCCGCTTCATTGCGGAGCATGTCGATGCTTTGAAACCATCCGGCATCCGGCGTTTCTTCGACTTAGCTTCGACAATGGATAATGTTATTTCCTTAGGGGTTGGTGAGCCAGATTTCGTCACGCCCTGGAATGTGATCGAAGCAAGCTACCATTCACTCGAGCAAGGGTATACAGCCTACACAGCGAATGCTGGACTGATGGAGCTGCGTGAACTGATTTCTGATTATCTCAAAACGACATACTCTGTGAGTTATCGTCCGGCAGATCAAGTGATCGTGACGGTAGGGGCCAGTCAGGCAATCGATATTGCGCTGCGTGCTATCCTTAACCCGGGTGATGAGGTTATCATTGTCGAGCCGTGTTTTGTTGCTTATGCTTCGGCTGTTTCATTGGCAGGGGGCGTACCAGTCTCTGTCGGGACGAAAGCGGAGAATGGCTTCAAGCTGCAGCCAGAGGAATTAGAGAGTGCCGTTACGCCAAAAACAAAGGCAATCATCCTATGTAATCCGAATAACCCAACGGGCACGATGCTGAATCGTGAGGAGCTGCTGCCGATTGCAGAGCTTATAGAAGCACATGACTTGCTCGTCCTTTCCGATGAAATATATGCAGAGCTGAGCTATGAAGCTGATTACGTGAGCTTCTCCAGCTTACCGAATATGCAGGATCGCACGATTCTTATTTCGGGATTTTCCAAATCGTTTGCAATGACAGGCTGGCGTCTTGGTTATGCCGCGGGACCTGCTGAACTGATCCAGGCAATGACAAAGATTCATCAGTATACAATCATGTGTGCGCCGACGATGGCCCAGTACGGTGCAGTTGAAGCGCTGCGCAGCGGAGCAGCCAGTGTAGAGCATATGAGAAAAAGCTATCGTCAGCGGAGGAACTTTGTTACATCAGCTTTCGAAGAAATGGGCTTGATGACGAACCGACCAGGCGGAGCTTTCTATATCTTCCCATCCATCAAAGAAACCGGAATGAGTTCCGAAGCCTTTGCAGAAGCATTGCTGATTGAAGAAAAGGTTGCCGTCGTACCTGGAAGTGTATTCGGGGAAAGCGGAGAAGGCTATATTCGCTGTTCTTATGCTACTTCGATGAAGCAGCTGACAGAAGCAATGAAACGGATCAAGCGTTTTGTTGAAAAGCAGCAAGCATAAAAAAGACCCTCTCGTATGAGAGGGTCTTTTCGTTTATTCGTTCAATAGAAGTCTGTCGCGGCCAAACTGGAACCAATCTTTAACAACTTGTTTTTGGTCCTTGTCGAGACTAGTCAATCCTTTATCGGATTCTGCTGCGAATACAGCATCACCATATAATTTGCCGAGTTCATGAACATGGTCATTGTGACGCTGGAAAATAGTAAAGTTCAACGGATCATTTTCCGTAGCACTTTCATTGCTGACGACAACAATACCGTCAACCAATCGTGTCATGATAGGTGAACCGCCGACAAACTTCTGAATGCCTTGTGGGTCTGATGGTACGGACTTTGCTGCAAAGTCTCTTTCTGGTTTTAGTACTAATGCTGATATTTTTGCCATGTGGGTTCTCTCCTTCGAACGCTTTTATTCCATTAAAGCATAATAGGATGCGCTTCGCTATTACTCTGCTTTTGTCGGAACCCAGCCTTTTGTTTGCAGGATGATATTCCAAAGCGGATCTGGAATGCCATGATGATCTTCGCGGGCAGGGTCGATCAAACGGATGATTTCGTCTTCGCGTCCTTCTTTGAGCTTTGTAACGAACTCAGGATCGATTAGCAATTCACGTCCCATAGCAACCAATTGGACACCTGTTGCTTTCGCTGCGGCTACATCTTCAGCGGAGTATAAGGATCCAACACCGATCAATGGTAGTCTGTCATTGATTCGTTCTTTGATCAAATCGATACGTTTTGCATTCGTATCTGCACCGCGTCGTGCTGTAGAATGGAAGTCCATCAAGGATACATGCAGGTAATCCAATGGTTTTTCTGCAAGTGCATCAATTAACTCGAACGTTTCTTTCATCGTCAATCCAGGTGTTTCCGGTTCCTCCGGGGAGAAACGATATCCTATGATAAAGTCTTTGGAACCGTGTTTTTCTACAGTTTCTTTCACTTTATCGATGACAGCTAATGGGAAGCGCAAACGCTCGCCCCATTCATCATCACGACGATTGGAGAATGGAGAATAAAACTGCTGAATGATATAGCCGTTTGCACCATGGATTTCGACACCATCGAAGCCTGCTTCGATAGCGCGGCGAGCAGCTTCACCAAAATCGTCTACGATTTGCTGAACCTCTGCTGTTTCCAATGCGCGCGGAGTAGCCGCTCCTTCTTTTTCAACAGCGCTTGGAGCAACGATATCTCCATTAGGTACAAGATCAGCAACTGCTTCGCGCCCGCCGTGGTGTATCTGGATGATCGCTTTTGCTCCTTCAGCCTTGATTGTGTCAGCCTGTTTCTTCAAGCCAGGGATGTCTGTATCACGAGCCACGGAAGGCTGTCCAGGGAATGCCTTCCCGCTATCAGAAACATTGGATGCAGCAGTGATGACCAAGCCGATATCCTTGGAACGCTGTGCGATATATGGAAGTTCCTGATCAGAAATCGTACCATCAGGATTGGAAGAGTAATGTGTCATCGGAGCGAGTACGAAGCGGTTTTTCAACGTAACGCCATTTGGTAAAGTTAAACTCTCGAAAAGAGAAGCGTATTTTTCATTCATGGGAATCATTCCTCCTTTGTATGGACTATATTCTAGAGAGTTGTGAAAAAGGTAGCAAACAAAATGCTCATTCGTAAGCGAGTTATTTTTTGTAACAGCCATCTGCAAAAAAATCTATGGCCATGCTATACTGTTGAAACAACAAAGACAGGAGCAACGATGGTATGTTGAACAAATATGATTATTATTATGGTGCCTTCCTTTCCAAGCTAGTATCCATGCAGATTGTACCTGCGCTGATCGAGGAAAGTAAGGAAAGGCGCGTATACCAGCTGGAAACAGGTTCGAATCGGATGAAAGTGTACTCGAAGTACGCGACAAGTTCGACTAATACGTGGAATTTCCGCTTCTCGGATGAGGAACGGGAACGTCTGCTG
Source organism: Terribacillus aidingensis (assembly GCF_040703035.1). Lineage (NCBI taxonomy): Bacteria > Bacillati > Bacillota > Bacilli > Caryophanales > Bacillaceae > Terribacillus > Terribacillus aidingensis. The sequence goes on from NZ_CP159996.1 coordinate 249,820, forward strand.
CAATGGTCTGAAGAAGAACGGCATCAGCTGTTTGTCCTGATTTGCAGTAAGAAAGACCTTCTCGGCGGAGAAATCGCAATCCTGACATTCGACCAGCTGCTTGCGTGCATGGATGTGCGGGAGAAATACAAAGAAGCCAGCTGCCGTGTTGCAATCAGGAAAAAAAAGCATAGCCCATTCCTTTATGCTTATGGTACTTCCTGCAGCTTGGATGATGCCTTACCGCTAACGCGTAATTTCGCGGATTTATTATTGCATACTTCGATACCAGAGCCCGTATAAAGAAGTGTATAGCAGAAAATAGCTATACACTTTTTCTATATAGGAAAGAAAGCGGATTCAAAAAAGTTACACAAAGGACTAATTATCTATTACAATGGCGTTATGAATAAAAAAGGAGATTGTCTATGGGGAAATCCTTTTCTGTCCAAAAAATACTCAATAATAATGTACTGATAGCCGAAAATGAGGATTCAAAAGAAGTCGTCCTGATCGGTAAAGGCGTCGGTTTTGGGAAGAAATCAGGCAGTAAGCTGGAGGAAGGCGAATTTGAAAAACTGTTTGTGCTTCAAGATGAAAAGGAGCAGAACAGCTACAAGCAGATGCTGGATCATATCGACGAAGAACTGGTTGCGGTTATGAATGATGTCATTTATCTAATCGCAGAGCGGATGGAGCAGCAATTAAATGAGCATATTCACATCGGGCTGACCGATCACTTAGCCTTTGCAATGAAACGACTGGAGCAAGGCTTGGATATCAAAAATCCTTTTGCAGTGGAAACGAAATTCATCTATCCGAAGGAATATAGCGTAGCTAGTGAGGCTGTATCACTTTTAAATGAACGGCTCGGCATCCAGCTGCCGGAAGGTGAAATCGGTTTTATTACGCTGCATATTCACAGTGCTTGTATCAATCAGCCTGTAGGAGAACTAAGTCAATATACAAGGCTGATTGCGCAGATGTTCCAGGTGATCGAGGCAAGTTTAGCTATAACAGTCGATCGGGAAAGTATTGATTATATAAGGCTTGTCCGTCATTTCCGTTTTGCAATCGACCGGATAAAACGGGGTGAGGAAGTTCGAGAGCCTGATAAGATCATGAACCTATTGAAAACTGAATATCCACTGTGCTATAATACTGCTTGGAAGCTAGTCAAAATATTACAGCAAACGTTAAAACGTCCTGTACAAGAAGCAGAGGCAGTCTATCTCACTTTGCATCTGTACCGTTTGACCAATAAATTATAATGTGCATGGCATTTATGCGTGTAACTGAACTGATCAGGCATGAGGATAAAAGGATGCGCAAGAAGAATTCATTTCTTTTTGTGTGATTTTCTTTATCGCTCATGTCTTTTTTATTGATATTTTGTGTAAACGATATCAGGATGTAAAGGAATTGGAGTGTACAGTAGATGAAAAATGCTTTTGGTGTCCTGCAGAAAATCGGCCGGGCGCTTATGCTGCCTGTCGCAATACTACCTGCTGCCGGTATCTTGCTGGCATTGGGGGATGCATTACAGAACCCGGATCTGATGGGGAATATCGGCTTTTTGAACAGTGCTTGGGTGCAGCTCATTGCTTCTGTCATGCAAAGTGCCGGCTATATCGTATTTGATAACTTGCCGTTACTATTTGCGGTAGGTGTTGCCATTGGACTAGCGAATGGAGATGGTGTGGCAGGTATTGCAGCCATCATCGGTTATCTGATCATGAACGCGACGATGAGTGCGGTGCTCATCGCTAATGGCAGCATCCCGGAAGATGCTGTTGAACAAGCAGAATTCTTTGCAGGGAATAATCCAGCTTACACGACGATGCTCGGAATCCCGACACTCGCCACAGGAGTATTCGGCGGGATCATTGTCGGTGTGCTGGCAGCCATTATGTTCAATAGATTCTATAAAATTGAGTTGCCGCAGTATCTGGGATTCTTCGCTGGAAAGCGTTTTGTTCCAATTGTGACATCTCTTGCTGCATTGGCGCTTGGTCTGTTGATGCTTGTTGTCTGGCCGCCAATCCAACATGCATTGAATAGCTTCTCGAGCGGCTTGTTATCATCCAATATGACGCTGACGGCTTTCATTTTCGGTGTCATTGAGCGGGCGTTGATTCCTTTCGGCCTGCATCACATTTTTTATTCACCATTCTGGTATGAATTCTTCAGCTACACGAATGCGGCGGGAGAACTGATCCGCGGTGATCAGCGTATTTTCATGGCGCAAATCAGAGACGGGGCAGAGCTGACAGCAGGTACATTCATGACTGGCAGATATCCGTTCATGATGTTCGGTTTGCCGGCGGCAGCCTTGGCTATTTATCACGAAGCAAGCCCTGAAAGAAAGAAAGTTGTTGCTGGGTTGATGGGTTCAGCGGCACTGACTTCCTTCTTGACAGGAATCACAGAACCGCTTGATTTCTCTTTCTTGTTCGTTGCGCCATTGTTATACGCTGTACACTGTGTATTTGCTGGACTTTCCTATATGACGATGTACATGCTGGATATTAAAGTCGGAATGACATTCTCCGGTGGATTCATTGATTTCTTCTTGTACGGAATCCTGCCAAACCGGACGGATTGGTGGCTGGTTATTCCAGTAGGATTAGCTTTTGCGGTAATCTATTATTTCGTATTCCGATTCGCAATTCGTAAATTCAATCTCATGACGCCAGGTCGTGAAAGAGAAGTGAAAGAAGAAACAAATACAAGAAACTCTCGGGCTGGAGGATTGGCGTATCACGTGCTGGAAGCGATGGGTAATAAAGAAAATATCAAATACTTGGACGCATGTTTAACACGTCTTCGAGTCACAGTGAATGATAAGAACAAAGTTGATAAAACTGAACTGAAGAAATTAGGGGCAGCGGGTGTGCTGGAAGTCGGGAACAACATGCAAGCCATATTTGGGCCGAAATCGGAAGGGCTGAAAGAGCAGATACAGGATATCATAATGGGCAAGACATCAAGCCCGAAAATTGAAGCTGCACCTGTAGCGGAAGTCGTTTTACAGGTCGAGGATATACAATCCAACCTGCTTCAAAATGACCCATTCGTCATACCGATGTCTGGAACACTGCGTTATTTGGAGGATGTACCGGATCTAGTCTTCTCTGAAAAACTAATGGGAGATGGCTTTGCGATCGAACCTGTCAATGGAACTGTTGTTTCTCCGATTAACGGAAAAGTCATCAACATATTTCCTACAAAGCACGCCATTGGTTTAGAGGCAGACAATGGTCGTGAGGTGCTGATTCATATTGGATTGGAAACGGTGAATTTGAAGGGGGAAGGATTCGAGGTTTTTGTGAAAGAGGGAGACAGAGTCGTAGCGGGTCAGAAACTAGTGGAAGCTGACCTTGCAAATATAGAACCACACGTCCCGTCTTTGCTGACCCCGGTTGTGTTTACGAATCTGGTACCTGCTGAGAAAGTCGTCTTCCAAGCAGGAAAGAAAGTAAAAGCGAACCAGAAAAACAGAGTTAAAATCGAAATGTTTTAGAAAAGACAGCTATAGCGATAATGCTATAGCTGTTTTCATTCGTTCAAATATGTCTTTTCCAGATAGTCCTCTTTATTTCCGTATACCTTGACGATATGAGATTCACCCCAGCTGCACAAGGAATCCAGTATCTCTTGCAAACTCCAGCCATACTCGCTCAGTTCGTATTCGACACGCGGCGGAAGCTCATGGTATTGAATCCTGTTAATGATCCCGTCTGCTTCCAATTCGCGAAGCTGCTGCGTGAGCATTTTCTGGGAGATATTCGGCATAAGCCGCTTCAATTCGCTTGTCCGTTTCTTTCCGTGTGTCAGATGGCAGAGAATGACGGTTTTCCACTTCCCGCCTATTACCTCAAGTGTTGCTTCTACACTAATATTATATTTCTTTTGCATTTTCTTCTCTCCTTATAGGTACTAAAAGGTGCCTATAGCACAAAAAAGTACGTACTATTCAATATGAATCCTATACGACATAATAACATTACTCCGGCTGATGCGGGAGATAAAAGAAATGGAAAGGAAATGTAATATGAAAGGAAAACAATCTTTTGCCTTGATCGCTTTGGCTATTACGGCTTTTGCGATCGGCACAACAGAATTCATCAGTGTGGGTCTGTTGCCGCTGATTGCGGATGACTTTCACTCATCAGTGCAGGCGGCTGGACTTACAGTGTCCCTATATGCCATCGGGGTTGTTGTCGGTGCTCCGATCCTGACACCGATGCTTTCCCGTATACCGAAAAAGAAGCAGCTTCTTTTGGTTATGCTTGTCTTTTTGATAGGTAATAGTATAGCCGCTGCTGCTCCTAATATGTCTATTCTGCTGGTTGCTCGTTTCATCTCGGCGCTTGCGCATGGCGTATTCATGTCGATCGGCTCTACAATCGCTGCGAGTTTGGTTCCGCCAAATAAGCGGGCAGGAGCAATCAGTATCATGTTCACTGGACTTACTGTTGCCACGATTACCGGTGTACCGTTCGGGACATTCATCGGTCAGCAGCTAGATTGGCGAATTGCTTTTCTATTTATTGTCGTTATTGGACTTCTTGCTGGTTTGGCTAATCTGGCATTGCTGCCAAATACGCTGCCTAAAGGCGTAAAAGTAAGACTTAAAGATCAAACTAGTCTCTTGCGGTCAGTCCCTATCGTTCTGGTTCTTCTTATTACGGCACTTGGCTATGGCGGCACATTCGTCGTCTTTACGTATTTATCACCACTTTTGCAGCAGATAAGCGGATTTCAGCCAGGGACAGTGACGTTGCTTTTGCTCTTGTATGGTATTGCAGTAGCAATCGGCAATATTACTGGCGGTAAGCTGGCTAATAAAAAGCCGGTTCATGCTTTATTTTATATGTTTGCCATACAGGCAATTATACTAGCTGCCTTATACATCACATTACCTGTCAAAGGACTTGGTTTGCTGTTCATACTGCTTATGGGATTGTTCGCCTTTATGAACGTTCCCGGTTTACAGTCGTATATCGTTGTGCTTGCCGAACGGCTTGTACCGCAGGCGGTTGATGTAGCCTCTGCTTGGAATATTGCAGCTTTCAATGCTGGAATTGCCCTCGGGTCCTATTTGGGCGGAGTTGTTACAGAGCAGCTCGGTCTGCTTCATACAAGCTGGGTAGCAGCCATTATGGTTGCAGCAGCAGTTGGTTTAACAGCTATTTCGAGAAAACTAGAAAACAAAGGAGTAATATCTCATGAAATCAGTAAAGCTCAATAACGGCAATTCTATGCCGATGCTAGGTTACGGTGTCTTCCGTGTAGAGGATGGAGAGGAACTAGCTGAAAAAGTCTATTTTGCTATCGAACAAGGATATCGCAGTATCGATACAGCTGCTATTTATGGAAATGAGGCAAGTGTCGGCCAAGGAATTAACCGGGCCATCCAAGCAGGGTTAGTGAAAAGAGAAGATTTGTTTGTCACCTCTAAAGTATGGAATGCAGGCCTGACATTGGAACAAACAAAAGCAGCTTATGGAGAGAGTTTGGAAAAAATGCAGCTTGATTATCTTGATCTTTATTTAATCCACTGGCCAGGGAAAGATAAGTTTTTAGAGCCATATCGAGCACTGGAAGAACTATATGAAGAGAAGAAAGTGAAAGCGATTGGTGTGAGCAACTTCCAAGTTCATCATTTGGAAGAATTACTAAAAACCGCTTCTGTGGTGCCGGCAATCAATCAAGTAGAATTCCACCCGCGCTTGATTCAAGCAAAACTGCGTGCATACGCGAAGGGAAATGGAATCCATTTGGAAGCATGGTCACCTCTTATGAACGGAGAACTGCTGGCGCAGCCATTGCTGCAGGAGCTATCTAGCAAATACGGGAAATCCCCGGCCCAGATTGTGCTTCGCTGGGATATTCAGCATGGTGTCATCACGATACCAAAATCAATGACAGACAAACGTATCATCGAAAACAAGGAAGTTTTCGATTTTGAAATTCAACCAGAAGATATGGAGCGCTTAGATCAATTGGATGATGGTACCCGCAGTGGCCCGCATCCGGACGAGTTCGATTTTTAAGATGAAGAAAGGCAGCTGTCTGCAGAAGACAGCTGCCTTTTTCATTTATATTGCTTAAACCATTTTATCCACCTGGATTTGCTTGCTTGCAGCAGGGATTCGGTGGTTCTGTCATGCTTTTGCTTCTGATATTCGATAAAGCTGGCAGAGCCAATCAGCAGAATGCCAGCTCCAATCAGATATAACCACCATGGTGCGCTTCCCCAAAGGGTACGGGTGTTGAAGAATAAGTTAAACACAACAGTGATCGTCCCCGTCAGGAAATACGCACGATATTTCCGTAAGAAACCAATGACAGCGGCCAGTAAAGAAAGGCTGCCAAGAGATAAGGCATCATAAATTGTCATTGAAGACAGCCCATCAAGCACGAGGATGCCGAACCCAAATGTTAGCAAAACTAACTCGATATGCGGTGTTACATCGGGATCATAGAAAAACAGTCGCAAGATGATAAGAACTAGTAATGCAATCGGTACGACATATAGCTCTGTTGTTAAATATGGACTGATGTCTGCGACTTGCAGGACGAGTATATAAGGGTACAAACAAGATACGATGGCAGCAAGCCGTACATAACGTCTTTCAGCTGCTGGTGCTGTGTATATACTGATTGCATATAAAAGTACCGGTACTGATAAACCAAATAGCGTATCAGCAAGGCCTGATTCATAGGCTGCAACACCTGCCAGACTGCCGACGATAGTATAAACGATAGCACCGATCCGATATATATCCACTCTATTCGAAACAGAACTCTTGCCCGCTTCGGCAACGAAAGATTGGTAATTGCTGAAGCTGGTAAGTGCTAATCCTGCTGCGCCGGCAAGCAGTAAGTAAGCTAAACGGATTTCCTGACCGATGCTTCCATAGAGAAGCGAAATGGCAAGAAGTAACAGCAATGTGCAGGCAGAAACGATGCTTAGCTGCCATTGATGCTGTTGATAGATTGCAATTACCCCGACAAAGAAAGCCAGCAGGATGATTTGCCAGGAGAATAGGCCAGTAAGCTCTGTTAATGCGAACAGCAGAATAACGTTATAGCCAGTCAGCAGGCTAATCCGCAATAAGGAACGCCAGCTAGGCAGCAGAGCATATGCCAAGGCAATGCAGCCTGTTGTCAATGCTGCAGCCAGTGTAAATTGATGACTCAGATTTGTGTACTGATCCAAATGAGTGATCGAGATAAGGAAGACAATTAAAATACTGGCATTTGCAAATATATACTTTTCTATCGTTCTCGTAACAATGTGGGCAGACAACACGAATTGAACGAGCGGAATAAGAAGCCAGACAGGCGGAACAAAATCCAACAACTGTGCAAGCAAAACCCATAGCGTGCCGAAAATAATCAAAGCATGACTGCACCAGAAGAAGTAGACCGAACCAATCGGAGCTTTCTTCTTCATGTATAGGCTAGCTGCAAAGAACAGCATTCCGCATAACAAGACATAAGCTGTTAATATATTCGAGTCCCGAATTTCGAATAGATCTTGCAGTGATACATATGTCACAATGATGGAGCTGAGCACTGCAAGCCATAATGGATGCCTCCGAAAGACTTGAAGAGCCATTGATTGAATACCGACATTGATAAGTGAAACAATCGTAACTGTGACTGCAGGTAAATTCCACGAAAAGATGGCAATCAGAACAGCGCAACTCTGCAGGATTTGACCGGTTAGGAAAAACGATAAAAATAACGGCCGGTATCGATATCTACGGCAAAGGAATGCAATTGCAATGGCTATCAAAGCAATCAAAGTTGCATGTCCTGAAATACCAATTTGTTCATGATAAAATTCATTTTCAGTATATAGACGGTAACCACCGAGTAATAATGCTGCGATCAAGCTAATCGGGGTAATGATCTTACTGATGAGCACAACTTCTGCGTTTTCTTTCTCGTAACAGAAGAAACCTGCTGCAGCCACTAATAGCAGCAGATAGCTATTGGCTTCATAATATCCATAGCTATGATTTACCAGGAATATAGGGATGACAAGCCCTACGTCTGCCCAGTTAATCGTAATTTGGAATGGCTCCAAGAATGTTATCTTTCTTGGCCAAATATAACTGTATGAAAGCCCGATGAAACATAACGTCGCCAACGCACTTGTACGGATCCAAATTGGAGCATCTACCATATAAAGCAGCCAGTAGACGACAAGCAGGAACAGTCCGACGCTAGGATAGCTGTAATAGACTTTGCGTGAGGAAGCGGTCCAGATCGTATACTGGATCAGTAAGAATAAAATCCCGATTAAGTACGCCCAATTAAAATCAAAATAATAGAGAAGACTTGTGAAAAGGATAAAAAGAAAGCCATTTATTGCATGGATAAAAGATTCATAGACCACTTGCAGCCAGCGAGGCAAATTCCATGTCAACATAACGAGAATGAAGCCTAAGCCTATGAATTGACCAAAGAACATATTGAAATAAGAGTTAATCTCCAAAAGCAGCAAGATGCTGCCAATCAAGGTGAAAGCGATAAATCCAAAATGATAAAGTTTACTGAAGTTCTTGGCTGCCAAAATCAATGCGTTAGCGCCAATCACCAGTAAAGTCAGATCATAGGTGATGGCACTGCTCATCAGTATGATTGTGATGATGGCTTCTGTTCCAAGTTTCATTTGCAGATAATTAGGCCAATATCGCTGCAGTGTCTTAAGTTTAAATGTATTGCGAATCGTTCGCTCGAACAAAAGCAGCAGGAAGTTGGCCAGCTGCAAGCAGAATAAAAATGCACTATACGTAGTCGTGACATATAGTAATGCTGAGATTAAGGTGGACGATAAGCCGACATATGTTACCCATATGAATGCTTTGGATCCTGTACGGGCTGCCACTGCATAGTACAAAGCTGTACAGCTTAATGCCGCAACAGTTCCTATCAATGCTGCACCGTCACCGCCGAAGGACAAATAGCTGCCAAACAGCTGATAGTAGGATGCTGAGAAGATGACTATCGGTACAAACAGCGCTGCGAGCATTAAGAATGCGAAGGCTGTTTGCGGAATCCTAACTTTATAGCTGAGATAACTCAATCCTGCGAAAAGGAAAGGTATCAGGCTGATTAATAGCACTTTTCCTAAAGATGAGAAGTTCCCCCAGTTTGAAGTGCCGAGATATAACCCGCCAAAGAAAAGCATGATGATCCCGAGGACAAGAATGATAGTCAGATTGCGCTCTCGGATTTGTTCAGGAGTCTTTTGTTTTTTCTGTTTCTGGTTGGCTGATGAATTCCAATAGACAGCAGTTTCTGGTGTAGTGTACATCTGTTCAGCCGCCGCAGCTGTCTGACGTGCGGGGGAAATCTCTGGATGTGTTTTTGTTTCAGTCTGTTTCGAAGCATCATAAGCTAGTTTGGTTCGATACCCTGTCATTGCGTTCGAGTACGTTTCGTTAGATATATAGCCTTGATCTAATAATTCCCGAAGTCTTTGTTCGAACAGATCTCCGGATTTATTGGGAGGCGTAGTATCCATTTTTTCACCTCACTATTATTTGGTTGTTATTTCCAAACTTTATTATATAGAAGTAAGACTTGTCTGAACAGCCGCCTCATTCCTTTCATTTCTGTTTTCTGTTATGATAGGCGGTAGAAAACGTGAACGAAGCTGTTCATATAGAAGGAGAATGAAAATGAAGGATTTTCTACAATTACAGAATAAGCACATCGTCATCATGGGTGTGGCGAATGATCGCAGTATCGGATGGGGCGTTGCGCAATCGTTATATGCCGCTGGTGCGAAGCTGATTTTTACATATCGCCAGGAGCGTTCCGCTAAAAAGTTGAACAAGCTGTTGGAAAAGAATGAAATGGAAGCAGCTGTTATCCAGTGTGACGTAAACGATGATGACAGCATCGCGTCTGCATTTGCAGAAATCAAAGACAAGTTCACAACTGTCCATGGTCTTGTACATTCCGTAGCTCATGCACATCAAGAAGATTTGAGAGGTGATTTCATCGACACTTCTCGTGACGGCTATGCATTCGCACAGGATACAAGTGCCTATTCATTAGTAGCTGTAGCAAAAGCAGTCCGTCCGTTAATGACAGAAGGCGGCTCCATCGTGACAATGAGCTACCTTGGTGCTGAACGTGTGCTGCAGGGCTACAACGTCATGGGTGTTGCAAAAGCAGCGCTGGAAGCAAGTGTACGCTACTTGGCGAATGATCTTGGTCCGGATAACATCCGTATTAACGCTATCTCTGCAGGTCCAATCCGTACATTGGCTGCAAAAGGCGTACCTTCTTTCAATGACATCCTTTCAAAAGTGGAACATACTGCACCGCTTCGCCGTAATGTTTCTGCTGAGGAAGTTGGCGATATGACTGTTGGTTTGCTCGGAGCTCTTTCCCGCGGTGTAACTGGTGAGATTGTTTACGTGGATGCTGGTTTCAATATCATCGGTATTGGTTAATTTGCGCTTTAACCCGTTCTAATAATGATTAGGACGGGTTTTTATGTTCAGCAAGGAATTTGTAATACGTGGAAGTGAAACGGGAATATCACACATCTGATTTCTATTGATTTATGGGAAAAGCTAAATCTTATGATTTGGCTTTTTTATTTTTTGGAAAAAAGTTCTTTTCAAATGGAAAGTGCTGGTGTATACTTTGGTGTATCAAGTGTACTACTATAACTAATACAGTTAATACAGAAGCTCGAATGAGGTGAATACATGTTTGAACTTGACTTGCGAAGCGGCAAGCCGATATATGAACAAATCGTTGATAAGTTCAAAGAACTGATTATCAATCAGGTGCTGGAAACGGACGAGAAGCTTCCCTCGGTACGGGAGCTCGCCCAGCAGCTGACGATCAATCCGAATACAATCCAAAAAGCATACCGTGAGCTTGAAAATCAAGAATTGATCTATTCCGTAAAGGGACGGGGGAGTTTCGTGAACGCGATTAGTTTACAGGTCGATCCACAAAAGGTGAAGCAAATGCAGGAGGAAATGAAAAAACTGCTTACCGAGGCACTGTATATCGGTATGACAGCAGATGAAATTCGAAATGTGGTGGAGCAGCAGCTGCGTAATGGGGGAGGAAGCGAAAAATGATCAAAGCAGTAGAACTAAGTAAAAAATTTGACCGGAAACAAGTGTTGGACCAAGTTGGTTTTCAGGTTAAGAAAGGGACGATTTACGGTCTACTTGGCTCGAACGGTGCAGGAAAGACAACCATAATGCGTATTCTTGCCGGTATACTGAAGCAAGACAAAGGGTGTGTCCTGGTAGACGGCAAAACTGTATTTGAAAATGTGGCGTTGAAACAGCGCATCATCTTCATGCCGGATATTCTTTATTTTCTCCCGCAATATACAGTGAAGCAGATGGGTCAATTTTATGCTGATATGTATGCGAATTGGGATCAGCAGCGATATGACCAGCTGATCAGCCAATTCAAACTGGAGAACAAGAAAGTCTCTACCTTTTCGAAAGGTATGCAGCGACAAGTGGCATTTTGTCTGGCATTGGCAGCAAAGCCGGATTTTCTAATCATGGACGAACCGCTTGATGGATTAGACGCTGTTGTGCGGCAGCGAATTAAAGGCTTACTTATCAATGACGTTGCGGAGAGAGAGATGACCGTCCTTATTTCTTCCCACAATCTGCGGGAAATGGAGAACCTCTGTGATGACGTTGGAATCGTACATAAAGGAAAAATGATTCTGGAGCGGAATCTGGATGATATGAAGACAGAGGTTCAAAAGGTTCAGTTCGCTTTGCGTAAAGGGCAGGATATGAGTTTCTTAGAAAAATTAAATATCCTTCACCAGGAAAAACGCGGGAGCATCCATCTGCTGATCGTCAAAGCAGACCATCAGGAGTTAGAAGGAATACTTGCAGCACAAAACCCAGTCGTACTGGATATGCTGCCGCTATCCTTGGAAGAAATCTTTATCTATGAAATGGGAGGTGCTGGCTATGCCATCGAAAACATCCTTGATTAAGAAGCAAATCATTTTGCATGATGTCCGACAGGTTGGTTGGTTAAGTGTATTATATTTTTTAGCTTTACTATTAATTCTGCCGATACAAATTATTATCCAGTATTCTGATCTGCCAAATAGAGAATATATGGAAAAAGGCGATCTTTTCCTATATATTCCGGATGTCCAGTGGCTTCTGTCCATTACAGCGCCAGTGCTTCTGGGGATATTATTATTGCGTTACTTGCATAAGAAACAAGTATCTGATTTCATCCACAGTATGCCTATTAAGAGGGCGTCATTGTATCATCACCATCTAGTTGTAGGACTGATATTATTATTCATTCCTATTATATTGAATGCTCTGATTCTGATTGGTTTACAGGCTTTCACTGGCATAGGGAATTATTTTAATGGGATGCATGTGTTATCTTGGCTGGGCATAATGCTATTTCTTAATACTTTTATGTTATTGGCCACGATTTTCACAGGCATGATAACAGGGATGTTCTCCATGCACTTTGTACTAACTTATATTTTAGTCTTGCTTCCAGCGGGTCTTGCTCTCCTGCTAATTGCGAATATGAGTATTTTATTCGTAGGTTACCCGATGGATTATTATGCAGATATGGCGATTTTTAAATTCTCACCAATCTCCTATTTCTTTGTTAACTTTGCTCCTGGTTCTGATTTTTCCTGGATTGTGATGTCAGCATATGCAGCAGCGGGTTTGCTATTATATCTGGCTGCATTCTGGTTATACGCTCACCGGCAAATGGAAGCTACTTCACAAGCAATTGTATTTCCTTTCTTGCGACCTGTTTTCCAATACGGCGTAACTTTCAGCTTTATGATGGCAGGCGGTTATTATTTCCATGTTGCGTCTTCGTCATTTGCTTGGGTTATATTTGGCTATGTTGCAGGATCGCTAATCGGGTTTATTATAGCTGAAGCGATATTGAATAAAACATGGAGAGTTTATAGTAACTACAAATCTTATCTGATATTCGCAGTTTCCTTAGCAGTTGTTCTTATTGCTGTGAATCTCGTTAAAGAGAATTATGAAAATAAGATTCCTTCCGCTGACAACATTGAAAGAGTTTATTTTGGAGATACCTATACTTACACAGAGGATCGGGAATATTTGCAACCGGGTATTAAACCGCTATATTTCACTGATAAGCAAGATATCGAGCTGGTTCGGGATTTACATGAGCAAGCAATAGATACTCCGAGAGTAGATGATTGGTATGAAGGAAATATGCGTTCCACGTTCGTCGTTTATGAGCTGAAAAACGGAAAGAAGATAGCTAGATCATATACGTATTCTCTTGATGACAATGCTGAACTGAAAAGTCTGCAACATGAGATTGAAGGATCAAAGGCGTATAAGTATGCAAATAACGCTGTCTTTAATATTGAGTCGGATGGGATTTATGCTGTGGATGTACAGTCAAATAACATTAAGCAAAGCAGCACCAGGATTTCCGATCCAGAATTGATACATGCGCTTATTGAAGCTATCAAGAAAGATATAGAGCTTAAAGATCCACAGGCGTATTCAGAGGAAGTGCTAACTTATTCAGTGGATCTAATGACTAATAAAGATCAAGATTACTATTATGCAAATTTTGATGACAGTGATAAAAATACGATTAAAGTATTACAGGATGCGGGGCTTTATGATGATCTAAAAGTATATTCCGAGGATATATCAAGTATTGATTTGGAGGACTCTGAACGGAATAATACGGTAACTGTAGAGGATGAAGATGTAATCAAGCAAATACTCGATCACATTACTTACTATAGCGAAGAAGAAGATTCTGCTTTTGTAACGTTCAACCTTAACAGGGGACAGAGTATGCAAGATGAGCTCTCTATCGAATACGATGACCTCCCCGAATCAATCAAAAACCAACTGGAGGAATAAAGCGTGGCTAGCGAGTGTGTATATGTGACGGAGTCGGTGTTTCAGCATATCTATTCGCTCTACCATCAGCGGGTATATCATGCAGCGCAGAAGGTACTGCGTGATCCGCAGCTGGCAGAGGACGCGGCGCAAGAGACGTTCATCAAAGCTTATCGTAATCTGGACAAGCTGGAGGATGTGTCGAAGGCAGGTGCATGGCTTGCAACAATTGCTTCACGTACAGCCATTGATATGCTTCGCAAAGAAGGTAAATGCAAGTTCATTAGTATAGAATTGGCCAGCTGGGAGCTTGAGCAGCATTATCTCGAGCATATCGTCATGGAAGAGGTCGAGCTGCGGGAGACGAAACGAGAACTCGAGCAGGATATTCGAAAGCTGAAGCCAAAACTCCAAGAAGTGCTGGCGCTGCGTTATGTGAATGATATGAAAGAAAGTGAAATTGCTGCTAACCTATCTTTAACTAAATCAACAGTGAAGACTCGATTGTACAGGGCAAAGCAACTAATAAAAGCAGAGCGGGCAAACCGCGATATGATAATGGTAAGAGAGACATGGTAAAGCCTGTCTCTCTTTTTTGGTGAACAATAACGGAGTAAAAATAAGAAAAAATCATTTAAATCCGAACAATATATTGATTTGGTTTATTAAAGTATGTATAATGACCTTACCGCATACATGACAGGTGGTTGTTGGCATGCTAGAGAATAGCAATGAAATCAAGAAGAAGCTGTCACATATGTACAATGATGTGTCGAAGGAATTGTTCGGTGTCGGAACGACATTATTGAAGGTTTCCATCGATCAAAACATCATCACCATCCAAGCCAAGCATCGGCGTTCACCGCGATCTGCAGCTTTGGAAGGCGAGGCTCCTAGCTTGAAGCAGGAGGTCGACTTCCGATTATCCATGCTGTACAAAAAACGCTTGGCAGAAAAACTTAATACCGAAACGGAATGGCACATTGAGTCTATACTACGAGATTACGACGCAGCCTCTCAACGTGCTTTTACCAATATTGTCTTAGGCAGTTAAGCCAACACCGGATTCATCTGGTGTGCGGTTAATGCCATAGAAAAGCTTGATTGGTCTGACCTTTGTTGATCGAAGAGAAGATGATCTAGTAGAATGCTCGCATTCTATTAAGATTGTCTTCTTTTTTTGCTTTTATAAATCACTAATTATATGGGGGTTTTTCACATGAATGGTCGTATTAAAATGCTTTTTGGTTCAGCTGCAATCGCTTCTGCACTTACTTTATCTGCTTGTGGCAGTGACAGTGCTGGTGCTGGGAAAGAAAAGCTTGTCATCTCTACGTGGGGTTTCTCGGAAGATTTCTTCAATGAGGATGTGTATGCGCCATTTGAAGAGGAACACAATGTCGACATTGTAGTAGAAACAGGAAATAACGCAGAACGATTGAACAAAATACGACAAGGCAACTCAGACGTTGATCTAGTCTATCTATCTGACTATTACGCGCAGCAAGGGGTGGATGATGGCTTGTTCGAGGAGCTTGATTCTTCCAAGCTGACCAACCTGGATAAGATCTATGATGCAGCCAAGACTCCTAACGGTGAAGGATATGGACCAGCATACACAATCGGACAGTTCGGGATTGCCTATAATCCTGAAATGGTGAAAGGATCTGTTGCATCATGGAAGGATCTGTGGAGTGCAGAGTGGGAAGGTAATGTAGCGATTCCTGGTATTACGACTACAACAGGACCGATGTTCCTTGATGCAGCTTCCAAAGTGAGCGGCAATGATTCATTCAATGAAGATGCAGCATTCAAACAGCTCGAAGCGTTGAAGCCTAATATCGTAAATGAATATAATCAGACCTCTGAATTCGTCAATATGTTTGGACAAGGCGAAATCGCAGGCGGACCGATTATGGAAATGTACTTCAGTTCTTTGAAGGAAGCAGTTCCCGAAGCTGAATTTGTTACACCTGAAGAAGGCGGATATGCTGTCATGAACACAGTTAACGTAGTGAAGGACAGCGATCAAAAAGAATTGGCTGAGGAATTTATCAATTATCAGCTGAGTACAGAAGTACAAGAAAAGACAGCAAAAGCGAAGGTAGACTCTCCGGTTAATACAGAAGTGGTACTTTCCGATGAAGAGCAGGAAGGTGTTACGTACGGTGAAGATGTCATCGAGGAACTACATGTCCTGCCAGCAGACTTCCTAGTCGAGAACTCTAAGGGATGGATCGATCGCTGGAATAAAGAAGTGACCAAGTGAGGGGGAGCATGATGAAGAAAGTCATATTGGATGTAGATACTGGTATTGATGATGCAATTGGAATCATGCTTGCTGTGAAAAGCGAGGCGCTAGATGTCGTTGGTATCACGACAGTCAGCGGCAATGTCTCTTTGGAAACCGCTACGACTAACACAGCCAAGATACTCGATTTGCTTGAAGATGATAAGACTCCTATATTCTCGGGGGCTGCCAAACCGCTGACCCGGAAACCTCATTTCGAGCATCGTGTACATGGAGAAGACGGTATTGGAGGCGCACTGAAAGGTGTTGCTACGCACCGTAAGATACAAGAACAATCTGCAGCTGATTTTATACAAAACCAAGTCATGGCCGCACCAGGCGACATCACATTGATCATGACAGGTCCACTGACTAATCTGGCTGAGGCCGTACAGCAGTATCCTGAAATTGTATCGGCAGTCAAAGAAGTCATCTTTATGGGTGGTGTCGTGAAAGGGGTTGGCAATGTAACGCCGGTGGCGGAGTATAACATGTTCGCTGACCCAGAAGCTGCATCCATTGTTTTCGAAGCAGGGTTCCAGTCCTTAACACAAGTCGGACTGGACGTTACGAGAAGTGCTTTGCTGAAGGATGAACATATTGATTTAATACAGAACCCAGTATTACAGGATTATGTTCGGACAAGCACTGCGACATACCGCAATAGCTATTTTGAGCGGAATGGCGTATGGGCTTGTGCAATGCATGACCCGCTAGCCGTTGCGATTGCGATAGATTCCGAGCTGGTAAAAACAGAATGGCTGCACGTTACGATGGAGACAAACAGTACCTACTGTGACGGTCAGACTGTCTGCGATTTCCAGAACCGTCTAGGACATCCGGCGAATATGCATGTTTGTCTAGAGCTAGATGAAGCTCGTTTCTTCGACCTCTTTCTCAAGCTGTTGAACGCTTAGACAAAAGAACGGGAGTTAATCATTATGCGAAATTATTATAAGTATCTCCTGATCTTGCCGGGGGTTCTATTTCTAACAATTTTCATGCTCGTCCCAATCGGCATGACAATCATTTCGACCTTCTTTCCAAATGAAGCAGCAGCTGATACAAGCAATTACGCCAGTCTTTTCCGGGATTCATACTTTTTGGAGATTCTATGGACAACACTGCGGGTAAGCCTTTTGACTACTATCCTTTGTATGGTGATTGGTTTCCCGGCTGCGTATTTTATTGCAAGATTGTCTGCGAAAATGAAGGCAGTCCTGTTGATTTTGACTATATTCCCGCTGCTGACGAGTCCTGTTGTGCGTTCCTTCAGCTGGATGGTCATCATTGGCCGCAATGGGCTGGTCAATGAAGCATTAATGGGAATTGGCATTATACAGGAACCTTTGGAAATTCTGTATACGCCAACTGCCGTCATCATCGGGCTTGTCCACCTCTTCCTGCCATTGACCATCATTACATTGGTTGGTGTTATGGAAAGTATTGAGTCAGATTTGCTGACGGCAGCTGCGAGCCTTGGTGCTAGCCGATTTGGAGTGTTTACGAAGGTAGTCCTGCCGCTTTGCGTACCTGGTTTAGTAATTGGTGCTATTTTGGTTTTCGTCGGCAGTTTTACCGCGTATACGACGCCTGCTTTGCTAGGAGGTCAGCAGCGTGTCCTTTCGACGCTGCTCTATCAAAATGCTAATACATTAAATGACTGGCATATGGCCAGTATTCTAGCTGCCATCATGATTGTTGTGACGCTCATTGTTATCACATGCATGAATTTACTGGCAAATAGATTGAATCCGAGGAGGTAGACGATGCGGGAAAAAAATATAGGACTTGGTATATTCACGTTTCTAGTATTCGTTTTCTTGCTGGGGCCATTGGTGATTATTTCTGTCACTTCTTTTGAACAGGGGACAGTACTTCGGTTTCCGCCAGAATCCTTCTCGCTCGATTGGTATAAAAATATATTCGAGGTGAGCGGTTTTCTGGAAACGTTCAAGGTTTCCATCTATCTCTCCTTGGCTGGCAACCTGCTTGCGCTGTTGATTGGCATACCAGCAGCTTATGCCTTGAATCGATTCGATTTTAAAGGGAAGGCGCTTTTGGAAGGTATATTCGTATCCCCGATCATCATTCCGGGTATCGTGCTAGGTTTTACGTTCCTGCGCTTTTTCATAACATACTATCAGCTTCCGATCTATGCAGGTCTGTTTATCGGGCATACTGTCATTATGCTGCCCTTCATTATCCGTGTCGTCTCTTCAAGCCTAGCTAACTTTGATTTTTCCATCGAAGAGGCGGCAGTCAGTTTAGGGGCAAGCAGAATCGGTACTTTCTTCAAAGTAGTTCTGCCGAATATCAAATCCGGTATCATAGCCGGAGTTCTGATCGCATTCCTGGAATCATTCAATAATGTGGACATTTCGGTCTTCATGACTGGACCTGGCGTAAGCACACTGCCAATTGAAATGCTCACGTATGTGCAGAATTACTTCGATCCGACCATCGCTGCTTTATCCGTTGTATTGATGATCATCACAGCTTTATTCATGTTCTTTGTCGAACGGTTGCTTGGCTTATCTTATTTCACGAAACGGTAATTAGGAGGCTATATCATGTCTTTGTTTACGCTGCAGGACGTCGCGGTTGCTTATCAGAAACAATCTATTCTTCAAGACTTCAATTTGTCTATCGGAGAAGGGGAACTCGTTTCCCTTCTTGGTCCAAGTGGTTGCGGGAAGACGACCACGCTTCGATTGATTGCTGGATTCCTGCAATCAAAACAAGGTAAATTCTTGTTCCGCGAGAAGGATTATACGAAAGTTCCGGTAAACAAACGCAATTTCGGCTTTGTTTTTCAAAATTATGCTTTGTTCCCGCATATGACGGTATTCGATAATGTTGCGTTCGGCTTGCGTCAGCGAAAAGTATCGAAAGCGTCGATCAAGGATAGAGTGCTGCGGGTGCTTGATATTGTCAGTTTGAAAGGTTTCGAAGAACGCTTTCCAGCTGCATTGTCAGGCGGACAGAAGCAGCGTGTCGCAATTGCCAGAGCGTTAGTCATTGAGCCGGATCTCCTGTTATTCGATGAACCTTTAAGCAACTTGGATGCCAACCTGCGTGTGAATATGCGCGTGGAGATCAGAAGGATACAGCAAGAGCTTGGCATTACGACAGTATACGTCTCGCATGACCAGGAAGAGTGCTTTTCCATTTCGGACAAGGTAGCCATCATGAATAAAGGGATCATTGAACAGTTAAGTGATCCTGCTACTATCTACAGACAGCCGAAGACGAAATTTGTCGCGGACTTCATCGGATTCAAGAACTTCATCCAATTCGACAGCCGACGTCAGGAGGCAGATGAAATCGCTGCAACTGTACAAGGAATAACTTTAACTGTTCAGCAGCAGGACAATGCCGCTGGATTGGTAGGAGCAATCAGACCGGATGATCTGCGTCTGTATCCAGTGGATGCAGCACCAATGTCGGTGGAGAATGCTGTACAAGGGAAAGTACTGATCAGCACGTATCTAGGCCGCAGTTATCAATATGAAGTGCAAACGAGTATTGGGCAGTTCACCGTAAATGATGATGCTGCAGCAGCACCACTGGCAAATGGCCAGGACGTTATACTCGAGATTCCAAAGAAACAAATCGTGCTCGTCGATTAGGAGGTGTACCATGCTTGTTGATTTACTGATCCGTAACGTGCGGGTATTTAACAGCTATCGAAAGAAATTCATCGATGCCGATGTTGCTATGCTGGATGGGAAATTCCTTTATATCGGTAAAAAAGATACCGATAAACTGGAGCCAGAAAATGTGATAGATGGAGCAGGAAGGTACATGGTACCAGGTTTGATTGATATTCATTTGCATATTGAGAGTACGATGATCACGCCCTCATCCTTCTCTTATGGCATCATTCAAAACGGCGTGACGACTATTGTGCCTGAACCCCACGAGATGGCAAATGTTTTCGGAGTAGACGGTGTGAAAAGCATGATGGAGGCAAGTGCGGATTGCGCGGTGGACATGTTTTATGCTATTCCAAGCTCCGTGCCGGCCACATCGATGGAGACGACAGGCGGAGAGATTGATATCCATGATATCGATGCGCTGATGCTGTCAGGTAATATACAATGCCTTGGTGAGATTATGAACTATTATGATGTTATATCAGCTCCTGATAGTAAGACGAATCGTATCCTGGAGCATGTAAGACAAGCATATCCCCAGTTAATTATTGAAGGTCATGTACCAAAGATTTTGAATCTTGAACTGCAGCGAATGATTTATGCCGGTGTCGATTCCGATCATACGCATCAGACAGTAGAAGGCATGGAGCAGCGAATCAATGCAGGAATGTTTGTAGAATTGCAGGAAAAATCTATGACGCAGGAAATCATAGATTACGTAATTGAAAACGATGTAAGTGAACATTTCTGCTTTGTAACGGATGACGTCATGGCAGATAAATTGCTGGAAGAAGGGCACCTGAACCAGCTTGTCCAAAAGGCTATAGTTATGGGGATGAAGCCGGAGCAGGCAATATATGCAGCTACTGCTGCACCTGCAAAACGAATGCAGATGAAGGACCGAGGTATAATAGCTCCTGGGAAGATAGCTGATTTCATCTTGCTTGATGATTTACATACTTTCTCCATCCAAGAAGTTTTCAAGCGCGGACAACAAGTTTACGATAAGGACGCTGTAAAGGAGCAAATCGTTCTTGAACCACAATTTCCTCCATTCTACTATGAGAGCATTAAGCTGAATGAACTGAGGCATGACGATTTTCTTCTATTGAATGAAACTGACGAAAGTGATGCTCAGTACCGTGTTATGGAAATAAAAGATGGTTCGACATTCACGACAGAACGGCATGTTCGTTTGGCTATTGAATCTGGACAGGTGCAATGGCAGGAAGCAGGACTTGCGCTTGTCATGACTGCGGAAAGATATGGGAAGAACGGTAATCGTGCCTTTGGTCTGTTAACAGGGGATATGCTGAAAGAGGGGGCGATTGCCACTACATATTCGCATGATAACCATAACTTGCTTGTTATCGGTCGTGATATAGATGATATGGTCCTCGCGGCAAATGAAGTGATTCGTCATCAAGGCGGCATCTGCTGTGTGAAGGATGGTCAAGTTCTATCTATGGTGCAATTGCCTGTTGGGGGTATTCTGTCGGAAGCACCATTGAAGGAAGTGGCAGCACAAGTTTCTGACCTGACAAAGTCTATTAAATCACTCGGTTACAAGCATTATAATGTTCTTATGTCGATCAGTACCCTCTCGCTGCCGGTAAGTCCTGCATTGAAATTGACGGATCAAGGCTATATCAGGGTGAACGAGGGACATATCGTACCTTTGGGAGTTTAGAAGGAGTCTGCATCGGCAGACTCCTTTTTTACGTGCTCAAGATAGAAGCGCTTCGGCGGTTCCGTTATAATAAAGGCAAATGAGAAAGATGAAGGAGAATCGCATGCCAGGTATGAACAAAGCATTATATGACTATATCATGGACAACGCCTCACATATAACAGATCGATGGGCCGCATTATTATATGACTACAAAGATTCGATCTATGCAGATGATGCTGGAAAAGAGATGCGTGCGAAATTAAGAAAACAGCACCGAATGACAATCGTCACCGTTGCCAGTGCACTTTTGGAGGACGAAGAGCAATATAGTCAGAATCTCAAAATATGGGTAGAAAAAGTGGCGAATAGCCGAGTTAAGACCAATACACCAATTCATGAAGTGCTGCAGGCAGTAGGGAAATCAGGAACGGTCATTTGGGAATTTATCGAGTCATTTACAGAAGAGCACAAAGAGGATGTCACGCCTGCGATGGTCATCCGGTGGTCGAAGAATCTTCATCGTGCTCTAGATGAAGTCATCAATAAATTCACAAAGTTCTATTATGAGCTGATAGACAGGAAAATCAGAAGTCAGCGCGAAGTAATCCATAAGACTAGTTCACCTGTTATTCCAATTATGAAAGGCATCGGTGTTTTTCCATTGGTCGGAGAAATAAGTGAGCGGAGGGCAGAGCTGATCGTCGAGCATATGCCGCAAGCTTGTAAGGAAAAAGGGATAGAAACGCTCTTCATAGATATGTCAGGAGCGAGTTTTACAGAGGCGCTAGTAAGGGAAAAACTCAGACAGATGGTGCAGATCCTGCAGATGCTCGGAATAAACTGTGCAATTTCCGGTGTCCGTCCAGATTTGGCACAGACTTTAGGAGGAGATAGACAGGAAGGGGATATGCTTTTCTATAATTCCTTGCAGCAGGCATTGTCGCATTATGGATTGACCCGAAGTTAATATAGACGAGGAGGATATGAATGAGAGTCGAGCATTTGACGGTAAAAGCGAATGGAATGAACATGCATATGGCTGCAGCTGGACCGAATGATGGTAAATTGGTGATACTCCTCCATGGATTCCCGGAATTCTGGTATGGGTGGAAGGAACAGATCGTTCCGCTTGCAGAACAAGGATTCCGAGTGCTTGCCCTTGATCAGCGAGGCTACAATTTGAGTGATAAACCAGAAGGTACGGCCAATTATGTATTGGACGAGCTCCGTGACGATGTTATAGCAGTGATCCGTCTCTTCCAAAGAGAGAAAGCAATTATCATTGGCCATGACTGGGGGGGAGCTGTCGGCTGGCATCTGGCAGTCACTCGGCCGGAACATGTAGAGAGATTCATTGCTATCAATATGCCGCATCCTGCAGCTATGCCTAAAATACTCGCTACCAATCCGCTGCAGTGGTTCAAGAGCTCTTATATGGCCTTTTTCCAAATGCAGGATGTACCGGAAAAATCATTGGCGGCTAATGACTATTATGGTCTTGCAATGGCTTTGACAAAGTTCAGCCAAGAAGGAACGTTTTCTCAGATGGATGTAGATAATTATAAAGAAGCATGGTCAAAGCCAGGTGCGCTGACAGGCATGCTGAACTGGTACCGAGCATTGACAGAAAAGGATAACATCAGCGTGTACGGTCAAAAGAATAGAGTGATGGTTCATGTGCCTACCAAGATTATTTGGGGAATTAAGGATCAATTCCTTTTAAAGAAACTGGCGCAGGAATCTACCAAGTACTGTTCCGATTACGAGCTGGTATATATTGATGATGCGACACATTGGGTGCACCATGAGCAGCCGGAAATCGTCAATATGCTGATTAAAGAATTCCTGGTAGAAAAAACGCAAGTAGCCGAAGGAGTAGGGGTATGACATTCGATTTGCATACACATCATTACCGATGCGGGCACGCTGAAGGACAAATAGAGGATTATATTATTGCTGCGATTGAGAAAGGCTTGCACTATATCGGGATAGCGGATCATTCTCCTTATTTCTACAGTGAGGAAGATCAGCTTTATCCTGGTATTGCGATGCCAATCAGCGGATTTGAAGCATATGTACAGGAAGTGCTGCAACTGAAAGAGAAATATAAGGATCAGATTCATGTCCTTTTAGGTGTAGAGAGTGATTTCTTCCCGCAGCATGCTGCTTTATATGCGGACTACTATAAAAAGTATCCATTCGATTATATTATCGGTTCCGTTCACTATGTTGATGAAGTGAATATCTTCAAGCAAGGCAGGTGGGATGGCTTATCAGAAGCAGACCACATCCGGGTGAAAGAAACTTATTACGATATGATTCAGCAATCGGCTAAAAGCGGCATATTTCAAGTGCTTGGCCATATTGATGCGATGAAAGGCTTTTATCCTGCGTTTTCTGAGATTCCTGCTGATCATGCGATTGAACAAACCTTAAAAGTTATCGGGGAAACTGGTGTTGCAATTGAAGTGAATACATCCGGAGGGACGAAGGCAGTAGGCGGATGGTATCCTTCAGACCGGATTTTGGAGCGGGCACTGCATTATGGCGTGGACATATCCTTTGGCTCTGATGCCCATGTACCATCCCGGATCGGCGAGGATTTCGATAAAGTGAAAGAGCGTTTGAAGGATATCGGATTCAAGGAAATGGTCTACTTCGTGCAAAAACAAAAAAGGGTACTGCCATTGTAATTACAGTTTTTTTGTTTACTTTCATTATGACGGGGTATTTATACACCAATACGGTAAACAAAAAGCTAAGGAGTGATTATGATGGTACAAGCACAACAAGTAGACAAGCAAGAAGTGAAAGAGCAGGCTAAAGCAGGTTCCAAACTATTGACTGGAGCAGTTGCTGGAGCAGTTACAGGTGCGGCAATCGTTTTACTTAACAAACAGACACGTCAAAAGGTATTCCAAAATGTCGGCGTGGCAAAGGATACAGTTGTCAGCTTCGTAAAAGAAGCGAAACAGGATCCGCAAGGCACGAAGGAACAGGTTATGTCCAAAGTGCAGGATGCAACTGAGCTTGCAAAGGATGCAGCTAACGACGTTAAGAATGTTTACGATAAAGCTCAAAATGAGATTATGTCTTCTGTCAACGATGTCCAAGAGGATTCCAAATCTGCCCTTGGCACAGTAAAAGAAGTGAAGGAAGATTTGAAAAATGCAGGTAGTAAAGCGAAGGAAGCTTCTAACAAATTAATGGAATCCAAACCGGAAAGTGCACCAAGCAATCCGATGACAAAGTCAAAAAATGAAGGCAATAGCGGTTCTGATGAACAAAAGAGCCAGCCTATCAACAAAACAACTACAGCACCTACTACTAAAACAACACCGCCTACTCCTAATAACAAGCAATCTATCTAAAAAAAATCGCCTCCCTTAGGGAGGCGATTTTTAATTAGTGATATCTTTGATATATTGTCCTATATCATTGCTTTGCGTATCGAGATTTTGGATATCTTCCATAAACTCTACCATTACACGGGATTGCTCTTCTGAAGCGGTAGATACCTCGCCTATACTCAATGTAAGGTTCTCCATATTTGTCCGGATCTCCTGAAGAGATTGGCCGATTGTTCCGACAGCTTCCTTTGTACCGATAGAAAGCTTGCGGATTTCGTCTGCAACGACACCAAACCCTCTGCCAGCGTCACCAGAGCGAGCTGCTTCAATAGCTGCATTCAAGCCTAGTAAGTTCGTCTGTGTCGAGATATCTTCGATTAGTTGCACAACTTTACTGATTTCCTGAGAGTTTTCATTTGCATGGGATGCCTGGCTATCAATATCTGTGCTCGTAGCAGAAAGTTCCTCTGCTTGAGCTGCTACTTGCTGTACTTTTCCTTGTAGGCTGCTTACAACTGTGCGTAACTCATCAAGCTGCTTATCCAAGATTTCTTCATCTTTCAATGTTTTGGTAATCTGAAGAACGCCTACAATCTCACCGTTCTCATCTCTAATTGGGTTGGCAGAATTCTGCATCCCAATACCGTATCTTTCCTTTGGAATATGTACTTGTACTTTTTCGCCTTGAAGCGCTTGACGTAGAAGGTCATTATCTTCTGTAAAAGCGAATTCGCCGACTTTAATACCGACATCCAAATCCTTAGAAGGAGAGAAATAAACATAATTCTCTGTATCTGTAACGACAACAACGTTATTTTCTCCAATATTCTTTTTGATTTCCGGTGCTAGATGTACCAAAGCTTGTATCGTAGGGTGCATAATTTATAACCTCCTTATTCTTGGTTTGTTACTTTTTTCATTGTTTCGATTATCTGTTTGCTCTTTTCATCCAAAGCCTGAATATCATCCATGAACTCGACCATTATTACTGACTGCTCCTCAGAGGAGGTAGATACTTCATTTATGCTAAGAGTTAGGTTTTCAATACTTGATCGTATTTCAGTCAAGGACTTGCCTATCGTTTGGACGGCTTCCTTCGTGTTATCGGAAAGCTTTCTGATTTCATCTGCAACGACACCAAACCCTTTTCCTGCATCACCAGATCGAGCTGCCTCGATGGCTGCATTAAGACCAAGTAAATTGGTCTGCGTAGAGATCTGTTCGATTAATTGTACTACCTCACCAATTTGGCGGGAGTTTTGGTTGGCGCTATTTGCCTGCTCATTGATATCACTGCTTGTGGCAGAGAGTTCTTCTGCCTGTGCAGCGACATGCTGTACTTTTCCTTGTAGTGCATCTATTACTTGATTTAATTTGTTAAGTTCTTTATCTAGCTTCTCTTGATGCTCCAATGTACGTGATAGTGATAATAAGCCGACAATTTCATTCGTCTCCATATCGCGAATCGGAGTAATGGAGGTTACAACTGGTGCACCAAGCGCTTCGTAATCTTCAGTGATGGCAAAGACAATATGCTCTCCTTTGATAGCGCGCAAATAAACTTCATGTTCATCCAGTCTTGTTCTTCCGGCTTCAATGCCTAGTGATAAGAGTGTGGAAGGGGCGAAGTAAATAAACTTTTCGGTGTCCAGCACACCCATCGCAGCTGTCGGTCCAAGCGTATCTTTTATAATAGGGGCAATATTGACTACTGCCTGTAACGTAGAATTCATAAAATGAGCTCCTCTGCACATGGTTTTCCTTTATATCGGTAAGAAGTACCAGGAAGTGAAGAGTTCCACTAGAAAAAGACCTATGTTGTCATAATTTGTAGAAAAGTTTCCGTTTGCAAGATTGGGGGAAAAGCAGAGAAGAACATAAATCGGGAGAGGGGAAATCTACATGTATGATGATTTAAGAGGAAAGACAGCTATCGTCACTGGATCTTCCAAAGGTATTGGGCGAGCAATCGCAGAGCGTTTCGGACAAGAAGGCATGAATGTTGTCGTCAATTATCATGGGGATGAAGATGGTGCTAATCAAGCAGCTGAGACTATTCGGGAAGCTGGTGGAAAAGCCGTTGTCATTCAAGCTGACGTTTCCAAGAAAGAAGAAGTTCAGAAATTGCTGGATGCGGCTTTGGAGGAATTCGGCGGATTGGATGTAATGGTGAATAACTCAGGCTTTAGCAAGCCGCAGCCGTATCATGAAATGGAGGAGGATACGTGGAGAAGTGTCATTGATGTAAACCTGACAGGCACATTCCTTGGCGGCCAAGTAGCTCTTCGTTATATGCTCGAAAATAATGTGAAAGGCAGCATTATTAATATGTCTAGTGTACACCAGCAAATACCGAAGCCTTCGGACAGTCATTATGCAGCATCCAAAGGCGGTATCAAGCTATTGACCGAAACAATGGCACTTGAGTATGCAGCTAACGGAATCCGAGTAAACGCTATTGCACCAGGAACAATTGATACGGAGCGGAACGAAGATACCAAGCCGGAAAACGAAGCAAGACAGATGAAGAAAATACCGATGCAGTCTTTTGGTAAACCAGAAGAGATTGCAGCAGCAGCTGCGTGGCTTGCATCCGAGGAAGCGAGCTATGTCACAGGTACTACTCTTTTCGTCGATGGAGGTATGACACTATACCCGTCTCAGTTGGAACTGTAAGAGGTGACATAATCGTCACTTTCTGGCAATTAATGTTACCGGAATGACAGGAGCTCATGCTGCTTTCCTTCTATTATAAGACGTAATAGAACTAAAAGAAGGAGAGAATCCACATGGAGCAGATCGTCTTTTTAAGTGCTATGCTGATGTTGGGACTTACCTTTGTACTTATAATTGCAGCTATTTTGTCCAATGGTTTAAAGGTGTTGTTCGATCTTACAAGTAATTACATGCGCGTAGCCGTTTTTTGTTTTGCTATCTATATTATCAGTTTTAGCGCTTATCTTGTCTTGGCTAACTAAAAAAGCGCCCATGAGGGCGCTTTTTCCTTAGTCAATATGCATTTCCAGATGCGGGTAATCCTTGAATCCTGGCCAATCTCCGCCCCATTCGAAGCCGAGATCTTTGGCAATTTCGACTACTTCCATCCAGTCGGATTTCCCGTTCTTATTCCCGTCATATTCCATATCCCAGATCACATTGCCTGGTTCTGGTTCCAGGGCAAAGTCAATGGCAAGTCCATAATTATGCATGGATTCCCCGCCTTGGACCTGGGTGACAATTTGTCCGTCCGTTGTGCGTCCTTGGGCGTAGAGCTTGTCTTGTTCTTCTTTGGAACGATAGTCATCCGTAATTATAATGGAGATACCGATGTCAGAAGCCTTTTCTATTAATTTATGCATGTTTTTTTCTACTGTAGGATGTAGTCCGGTAATGTCATCTGCATTCATGGAATCAGTAGGAGTGGTTTGAATGGGCGGAAGCTGCTCTATATGCAAAAAGCCGAATAGGACCAGCGCTGCAACTGTCATAAGCAAAGTAGTTACTATAATCCTTTTCCAGTGCAAATTCGCTATTCTCCTTTTTGAAATCTTGTATATTATATTCTAGCATAGCGGAATAGGTACTAGATTGCACGTATTGAAGCGAAGTTTTGAAAGGAAAAATAGGAGATTTAAGGAAGGGGGGAGGGAAGCGGACATGATCAGCTTGTCTGGACTTGTCTCATCATGCGCTTCTCGATGCTTGCGTCCAATTTCCGGATGCGTTTCAGTGCTTCTTGCTGAGATATGGTCTTGTAATGATGTGCACCGCCTATTTCTTCATCAGCTGTATCTGCTTCCGCTACTACTTGCTGTAATGGGTCAAGCTTCAAATTATGCTCGGGCAGGTAAGAATCTGTATGCAGAAGGATAGCCAAGGAAATTGCTTTGGCGGCCTGCGGCTCTTCACCTAAACGAATCAAGAGCTTATGCGCACGAGCAGCGCCCTTAATAGCATGGATATCATTCTGTTTATACATATCGTAATCCCATTTTCCATCGCTATACCATTCATAATGGCCAATATCATGCAGCAATGCAGCTTTGACCGCCATGTCTGGATCAACCTGCTTTTTCTCACTTATAGCCAGTGCGTGTTCCGCCACCGATATGGCATGCGCCTGTCCGGAACGTTCGAGGTATTTCTGTGCGATTGGGTGTGTATAAATCTGCTCTAATGTTACTTTTCTCATTTCTTTATCTCCTTTCTCTGTAAAAGTATATTGTTCAAGATATTAACACGTTAAGCGAAAGACTGCAAGTGAAAAAAACGGGGGATTTCATGTATATGGAATAACCGTTTCTACTCAAACTAAAACATCCTGCCTTCCTGAGCCTTGAGCAAAAGGGGGGAGCGTTGCATTCAATTTATGCTATGCTAAAAATATTGTTACCATAAACTGTTACATATAAAAATCACAAAGAAGGAAGAGACAGCATGAAGGAATATGTAAGCTTGTTACGCCAGGGAAGTAAATCAGCCGCATTGGCTGCAGTGGTCAATTTGGTCATTGCACTTGTCAAAGGAGGGGCTTTCTTGTTGACAGGGAATGTGGCAATGTTTGCAGAGACGATGCACAGTTTTGGGGATGCTGCTAACCAGCTGTTCGTTTATGTCGGCTCTGCACTCAGTAAAAAAGCCCCGACAGAGCGGTTCCCGGGAGGATTTGGCCGAGCTGTCAACTTGGTGCTGCTCGGTGCAGTCCTGATCGTAGGTATCCTTGCTTATGAAACCATTCGTGAAGGAATTACGCATCTGGCCCATCCATCTGAATCTGAGGGATTATGGATAAGTATTACAGTTCTTGCACTAGGCTGTATACTTGAGGGATTCGTACTGCTTAAAGCGATGCGTGAGATTGCCCATGAGAGTGAATCAGGTGCTAAAGGGCTGGCGGTTATTCCGATGAGCTTCGTGCATGTAAAACGCGCAAAACCAGCTACAAAATTGGTCTTTATGGAAGACTTGGTTGCTACTAGCGGCGGATTGGTTGCCATCATCGCCATTTTGATAGCTGCTTACACACCATTTTACCAGGCGGAAGGAATTGCTTCTATTATAATTGGCGCGATGATGTTTCTTGTCGTAGGACGCGTTTTCCTTGATAATGCAGCTGGTGTCATCGGAGAAGCGGATGAAGAGATGGCTGACAAAATCGGAGACATCTTGTTTGCTGATAAAGATGTAAGAGATGTGCAGGAAATGACTGTCGTAAAAGAAGGGGAATCCTTCCACGTCGAAGCTAAACTGGAAATTGACCCTACAATTACGGTAGCTGCCGCTGATGACATCAAGGATCGGCTTGAAGCCCAAATCATGGAGCATAGAGGCGTAACGGATGTCATCATTGAATTTGACGAAGACGATAAAAATCAAGCATGGAAAAGCAAAGAATAAGGAAGCTGCATATGCGGCTTCCTTATTTTTATTACGATGACATATAATCGCCGCCGTTTACGTGGATGAATTGTCCAGTAATGTAGGCAGCTTCATCAGAAGCCAGGAGAACGTAGCTGCCGATGAGATCGACGGGCTGGCCAGGTCTGCCGAGA
The DNA here is from genome assembly GCF_040703035.1 of Terribacillus aidingensis. NCBI lineage: Bacteria > Bacillati > Bacillota > Bacilli > Caryophanales > Bacillaceae > Terribacillus > Terribacillus aidingensis. The sequence continues at coordinate 280,238 of NZ_CP159996.1, forward strand.
GGAGTCTGGGTACCGAAGTTTCCGATTCCGTCTTGCGGCAGGGTGGCAGGAATGAGCGGGGTCCAAATCGGTCCAGGTGCAACTCCATTCACACGTATTCCCTTGGAAGCCAACCCTTTTGCCAATGATCGAGTGAAAGCAACGATTGCTCCTTTTGTGGACGTATAATCGATCAATGTAGGGTTGCCGATATATGGAGTGACGGAAGACGTATTAATAATACAGTTCCCTTTTCCAAGATGCGGCAGGGCGGCGCGTGTCAGATAAAAGTAGCTGAAGAAATTGGTCCGGAAAGTCCGTTCAAGCTGTTCTGGCGTAATATCCGTTAAATCGTTCTGTACTTCCTGACGTGCAGCGTTGTTGACCAGGATATCAAGCTTATTGAAGTCCTCTATTACTTGTTTTATAAGATTTTCGCAAAATGCAGCATTGCTTATATCACCAGGGTACAGCACACATTTGACGCCTTCCTGTTCAATCCGCTTCTTTGCGTATTCCGCGTCCTCCTGTTCATCCAGATAGGATATCGCTATGTCTGCGCCTTCTTTGGCGTAAGCGATAGCAACAGCACGTCCGATACCGCTGTCTCCTCCTGTAATAAGGATAACCTTTCCCTGCAGCTTTCCGCTGCCCTTCCAATGTTCGAATTCTTCAATCGGTAGAGGGTCCATCTCATGCTGGATTCCGGGCTGGCGGTTTTGTTTCCTTCCAGGGTTGCCGTCTTTCATAAAATCATATAAATCCATTTTAGTTGCCTCCTTTTATTCCATAAGGAAAGTTATTGACAAAAACAGCAAGTTCTAAAACGCCGGGCCCGCGAATAAGTTCCTTTGGATGGGTTTTTTTCGGCAGGGATTTAGGCTAGAATAGACGAAAGAGGAAATGGAAGGAGATGGTTGCGATGCGAGCTTATGAAAACTACATTGCAGAGCTTTTCACATTTGACGATCCATTCTTTCGTTCAACAGATCTTGATTTTGATATAGATGTCCAGCGTATGGAAAAGACGATGGAGGACATGGAAGCATATCTGAACAACAAACCCGCGGAGAATTGATCCGCGGTTTTTATTTTCGTCTTTTAATGTACGATTGGTTTATACTAGAAAAAGAGAGCATGATACATAAATAGATTACGTTCCAGCTTGAGAGGGAAAAGAGTACTATCACCATTATCGAGGAGGCAAAATTATGTCCAATCAATCCAGAATTATTTCAGAGCTGCAAGTAAAACCAACAATAGACGCTAAACAGGAGATCCGCAGCCGAATCGACTTCTTGAAAGATTATCTGCTTAAAACAGGTGCGAAAGGATTCGTTCTCGGTATTAGCGGCGGACAGGATTCCACTTTGGCGGGGCGACTTGCGCAATTGGCAATCGAGGAACTGAAGAAGGAAGGAAAGGATGTGACCTTTGCTGCTGTTCGTCTGCCACATGGAGAGCAAGCGGATGAAGAGGATGCACAATTGGCACTGGACTTCATAGCACCAGCAGAATCTTATGTTTACAATATTAAAGCTCCAGTTTCAGAAGCGGCGAAAGCATATGAAGATGCAACTGGCGACAAGCTTGCGGATTATCACAAAGGAAACATCAAGGCACGAATGCGGATGATCGCCCAATATGCAATTGGAGGTCAAGAAGGACTGCTGGTCATCGGAACAGATCATGCTGCAGAGGCTATTACCGGTTTCTACACGAAGTACGGCGATGGCGGTGCTGACATTCTACCGCTAAGCGGCCTGAACAAGCGTCAGGGTAAACAGCTTCTTATCGAGCTTGGAGCGCCAGAGCGTCTGTATGAAAAAGCGCCGACAGCTGACTTGCTTGATGAAAATCCGGGACAAGCTGATGAAACAGAACTCGGACTATCCTATGAGGATATCGATGATTATCTCGAAGGGAAAATTATCGAAGAGAAGACAGCTAAACTTCTAGAAGACCGTTACTTCAAAACAACGCATAAACGGCAAATGCCTGCCACTATCCATGATGACTGGTGGAAGGAATTATAAAATAGACGAGACTCCTGCGGGGGTCTCGTCTATTTTTGTAAGGCTATACTTGAAAAAGAGTAGTAGATGCGTAAAAATGGTACTAGCTTTAAGGAGGTATACATACGATGTTCAAGGAATTTAAAGAGTTTGCGTTACGCGGGAACGTCGTGGATTTGGCTGTAGCTGTAGTGATCGGTTCCGCATTCAGTGCCATAACGACTTCCCTCGTCAACGATATCATCATGCCGTTGATCGGTATCATTACTGGAGGGCATGACTTTAGCGGGCTGCAGTTCACTGTTGGCAGTGCTGTAGTAAAGTATGGCGCATTCATTCAAACTGTCATTAATTTCTTTTTGATAGCTTTAGCACTATTCATGGTCGTTAAAGTCATGAATAAATTAAAACGCAAACAGCCGCAGACAGAAGAGGTTGTCCAGAAACTTTCAGTGGAACAAGAGCTGCTTACAGAAATCCGTGACCTATTGAAAAATGAAGAGAAAATGAAGGATCAGACATGAGTCTGGTTCTTTTTTTGATTAATTTATGACCAGGCCGGGAATGGAAAAACAGAAGCCTTGTAATCTGCTATAATTTGGATTACGAGGAGTTGAGACAGCATGCACGTTTTACGCACACTCCATCCTTACAGCTGGACAATCATCATTGGAACGGTGTTCGGCAGGATGGCAACTAGTATGAGTATTCCTTTTTTGGCAATTTATCTGACGCAGGTGAAAGGGGCGTCAGCAGGATTCACCGGTTTGATCATCGCTATCAGTTCTTTGGTCGGTATCCTGTCCAGCTTCTATGGCGGATACTTTTCTGATCGATTCGGAAGAAAGATAATCATCGGTATCAGCATATTCGGCTGGTGCGGGGTATTCGTAGGATTCGCGTTGGCGGATGCTATTTGGGTATTCTTTGTCATGAATGCACTGAATGGATTATGCCGTTCGTTGTTCGAGCCAACGTCCAAAGCTCTTTTGTCGGATGTGACCGATCAAAAGAACCGTTTACTTGTTTTCAATATGCGCTATACAGCCATAAATATAGGTGTCGTATTCGGTCCTCTTTTAGGTCTGTACTTTGGTTCGGCTGCTTCTACCGCGCCATTTCTGATAGCCGCTTTGGTTTATTTTGCCTACGGACTTGTACTTATTTTTCAATTTTTACGTGTCAAAGTGGAAGAGGCAGCTGCAGCAGGAGCCAATATAATTAGTGTCCGTGAAGCCTTTCATGTGACGCGAAAGGACACACTGTTTATGTTCCTGCTGATCGGGGTCACCATCAGTGTTTTCGGATATTCACATTTCAGCGCCACTCTGCCTCAGTTTTTCGCAGCTACGCCCAGCATTGAAGATGGAGCACGGCTATTCAGCATGATGCTCACGCTGAATGCGTTGACAGTTCTGATTGTGCAGTACCCAATCGTTGCTATCGCGAAAAAGTATTCACTCGTATTGTCGCTGATGCTCGGAAATATACTGATTGCCCTCAGTTTGCTAAGTATGGCCTTTTTGCACGAGATAATCTGGATTGCAGCTGCGGTCATTCTGTTCACAATCGGAGAAGTGCTGTTATTTTCCATGTCGGATATGTTCATTGATGAGATTGCCAATCCCGATATGAAAGGAACATATTTCGGAGCAATGGGCTTTACAGGATTTGGGAATGTGGCAGGACCGCTGATTGGAGGCATGCTGTTGGATCATTTCGGTGCTGTTCATCCGATTCCAATATTCACAATCATAGCCTTCCTAGTTATTATTGGTGCCCCATTCTTATTCCGAGTTTGGGTAATGCTAAAAGGGAAGGAGAGAAATACGAAACCTGTATTAAAGAAGGAGCATGTTAGATGACAAGTTATCCGCCGCTGCCTCAGTCATTTTACGAGCAGCCTACACTAGATTTGGCTCAAAGCTTATTGGGATGCCTGCTTGTACACGAAACACCGGAAGGGATCACATCCGGTTATATCGTAGAGACCGAAGCATACCGAGGGGCACTCGATCGCGCCGCACATAGCTTTAATAACCGGCGAACGAAACGGACGGAAATCATGTTCCATACGCCCGGCCATATATACACGTATACGATGCATCGTCAAGTACTGCTCAATGTAGTAAGTGCAGAGGCTGAGATACCGGAGGCTGTCCTTATACGGGCGCTTGAACCGAAGGAAGGGATAGCACTTATGGAAACACGCAGGCCTGGACGCAAGACGAGGGAGCTGACCAATGGACCTGGGAAGCTTTGCCAGGCAATGGGCATAATCCAGTCACTGTATGGCGGTCATTTCACCAATCCGCCATTATATATAGCTCCTGGGTATTCACCCGAACAGGTGGAAACAGGGCCGAGAATCGGAATTCCGAATGCGCAGGAAGCCAAAGATTTTCCGTGGCGCTTCTGGGTGCATGGGAATAGGTATGTTTCCAGGTGAGTCCCTTTTTAAAACGGCTATAATCATGTAAAATGAATACATCATGTCCGGCACTCGCCGGCAATGCAAAAAGGAGAGATAGGCAGTGGGTAAAGTACTCGTCTTCGGACATAAGAACCCGGATACAGATGCGGTTACATCCGCAATTGCATACGCTCATTTGAAAAATAAACTAGGTATGGAAGCAGAAGCAGTCCGCCTGGGAGATTTGAATGAAGAAACAGCATACGCTTTGAAAACCTTCGGATTGGAAGCACCTCGTGTGATTGAGGCAATTGATGGAGATGCTGAGCAAGTCATCTTAGTCGACCATAACGAAAAACAGCAAAGTGTTTCCGATATCGACACAGTTTCTGTAATTGAAGTTGTCGACCACCATCGTATTGCTAATTTTGAAACAGCTGATCCGCTTTATTACCGTGCAGAGCCAGTTGGATGCACAGCAACCATCATCAAGAAAATTTACAAAGAGCATGATGTAGAGATTCCAAAAGAAATCGCAGGTGCGATGCTGAGCGCAATCATCTCTGATTCTCTATTGTTCAAATCACCTACATGTACGGAACAGGACATTAAAGCTGCAAAAGAACTTGCAGAAATTGCAGATGTCGATGTGGATACATACGGCTTGGATATGCTGAAAGCTGGAGCTGATGTAAGCAAGAAAACTCCTGAGGAATTGATCACACTTGATGCGAAAGAATTCCAGATGGGAAATGCAACAGTGGAAATCGCACAAGTAAACGTTGTAGATGAACAGGATGTTCTTGTACGTCAGGCAGAAGTGGAAGCAGCGATGAAGCAAAAAATCACAGATAAAGGCTTGAAGCTCTATCTCTTCGCAATCACAAATATCCTGACAAATGACTCCACTGCTATCGCAATCGGAGCAGATACGGAAGCTGTCGAAAAAGCATTCCAAGTGAAGCTTTCCAATAACACAGCTACACTTAAAGGAGTGGTATCCCGCAAGAAACAAATCGTACCAGTTCTGACAGAAGTCATGAATGGCTAATGGTTTATGAGCAGTCACACTATGTGATTGCTCATTTTATTTGCTGTCAGCATGGCCATAATGCTAAAGTGAATATACACGCCCCAAAGGAACAACCCCGAAATAGTTTCTTCCAATCAAGAACTCTGTTTTTTCTGTACTGGCATAGGATATTTTTCTTATCAATAAGGGAATAGGAATGCACACTGCTTACTTACTTTTCAGAATAAAAGGGAGGTTTTTCAGGATGAAATATACAGCTATACCAGGAATTGAGCGCCCGCTATCAAAATTAATCCTGGGAACAACAAAATTCTTCAAAGATAATAAAAATGATGTATTCGCTGTTCTGGATGCCTTTTTACAGGCAGGCGGCAATACGATTGATACAGGCCCAAAATACGCAAAATACCAAGCTGAGAAGCTGATTGGTCAGTGGATGCAGGAGCGTGGTAACCGTGAGGATGTGATTCTTATCTCCAAAGGCGGTCATTACCACATTGATAAGGATGGTACACATCACCCGGAAATGAAACGTGTCGATCCTGCCGAAATTACAAAAGACCTGCATGATAGCTTGGAAAATCTGCAGACAGATTTCATCGATATCTATCTCATACATCGCGATGATCGAAGTGTTCCGGTCCAGGTGCTGATGGATATGCTGCATGAGCACCAGCAATCCGGAAAAATCGGTGTATATGGCGTTTCCAATTGGCAGTCCGATCGCATTGAAGAAGCTAATGCCTATGCAGATGCCAAAGGATATGACCGACTGTTTGTAAACAGTCCAAACTTGAGCCTTGCACAGCTGAACGAGGTGCGATGGGCGGAGACAGTAGCTCTGGATAATGACTATCTCACCTGGCATCGCCATACAGGCATGCCTGTCATTTCCTGGGCGTCGCAGGCAGGCGGTTTCTTTACCGGTACTTATGATAGGAATCATGTGACAGATGAAGAAATTGCCCGAGTTTATTACAATGATGACAACTGGAAACGTTTTGACCGTGCAGCAGAAATTGCCGAGAAAAAAGGCGTGACAGCAAATCAGATTGCGGTCGCTTATGTCCTGCATCAAGAATTCCCGACATGTGCCATTGTCGGATGTAAAAATGTACAACGATTAGAAGAAGCACTGCCGGCAGTTGATATCGAACTGACAGAGGAAGAAGTAAAGTGGCTGAATCTGGAGCTTGCGGATGCCGCAGTAAAGTAGGGTATTTCTCTCTTACGATTTTTTGATTTATCGTATACAATAGTACATAATGCAACGTATACGATTTGTAAGGAGAGGAGATTCAGCGTGCGGACAATGAGCAGACAGCATATACCCGTGCGGGCGAAGAATATCGTCCTGATCGGATTCATGGGTGTCGGGAAAACGACCATCGGCAAAATGGTTGCCGATAAACTTTACAGAGATTTCATCGACGTCGATATCGAAATCGAACGCCGTTATAACAAGACAATACCAGAAATATTCGCTCAGCATGGTGAAGGATATTTTCGGGAGATTGAACGGAATACCGTTATTGATATTTGTGATAATAAACAATGTAATATCGTTTCTCTCGGCGGTGGCGCTTTTAAGCAAGAAGCCATCCGGGAAAAATGTCTCGACAGCTGTCTGGTGCTCTTCCTTGATTTGAGCTGGGACCGCTGGAAGGAACGTATGGATCTTCTGATTGAAAACCGTCCTGTATTGCATAATAAGTCTGTCGACGAAGTCCAGCAGATTTTCGACGAACGGCAAGCGATATATGCAGAACATAATGCGCGGGTTACAACCGATAATCTGAATCCCGAGGAAGTTGCGGATTATATCGTAGAAATACTGAAGCTGGGCTGGGAACTACATCAGCCGCTATCCTCCTGATCGCATTTTATCAAAGAGCTATTGCAATTAACTTGTTGTAATAGCTCTTTTTAACCGGAATAATTGTCCTAATTGTCAAATAATTACCGGTCCTATCTGCTTATTTTTGCTGTTAAGGGGTTTTCCGGACCAAAAAGCAGGGTACAGAAACGTACGATTTCAAAGGAGGATGAACGTCTTGCATCACAAAGATACGATTCATGTTGTTTCCAGTGCGGATAATAATTATGCCCACCACCTCGGTGTGATGCTGGCATCACTGCTTACAAATGTCAATAAGAACAGACGAGTCATGCTATATGTAATCGACGGGGGCATAACAAAGCCAAATAAACGGATGCTGATGAAAACAACGATGCAATTCGGTGTTCCAATCCGTTTCCTATCCATAGATACAGAATCCTATAAGAATGCAACAGAAAGCAGATATATCAATAAAACGGCTTACTACCGTATCTCCATTCCCGAGGTCATAACAGATCCGAGTGTGGAACGAGTCATCTATATCGACTGCGATACGCTTGTGTTGACGGATATCGCCCAGCTGCACGATATCGAGCTGGATGGAAGTCTGATGGCAGCAGTAGAAGATGCCGGCCAGCTTCAGCGTTTGGAGAAAATGAATATAACCACAGAAGGCAAGTACTTTAATTCGGGTATGATGGTCATTGACATGGAAGGCTGGCGCAAACAGAATATATCGAATAGAGTGCTACAATTTATTGACGAAAACAATGATCCAGAGTTTCTTTACTTGCATGATCAGGATGCCTTGAATGCGATCCTATGGGATAAATGGAAGCCGATCCACCCGAGATGGAATGCGCAATCCTTCATCATCCTAAAAACGAAAACACCAAGGGAATTAGCAGAGCGCAAGCGTTATAAAGAAGCTCGCCAATCTCCAGCTATCGTTCATTTTACTGGTGCGAATAAACCATGGAATTCAGATGTCGGACATCCATTTGCTCCGCTATATTTTGAATTCCTGCAGCAGACACCATGGAAAGTACTTCCCGAAAAAAAGGAACAAGAAGTGTACGCGGACTAAGACACAGCTAGTATGGCTGTGTCTTTTTTATTTGTTATAATACAGGAAACAATGAAAAAGGACGGATTAGAGATGGGCCAGGAAAAAAAGAAGTTATTGGGAAGTACGCGCAGAAAGTGGTTATTGAATAAGCTGCAGACAGCAGACGGTCCGCTCAAGGGGAGCGAACTGGCAGAGGAGGCAAATGTCAGCAGGCAAGTGATTGTAGGTGATGTGACGCTGCTGAAGGCAGAGCAGCATCCGATCATTGCTACTAGTGAGGGATATGTCCTGCAGCAGCATCCTGTCTATTCAGTCGAAAGGATCGTAGCTTGTCAGCATGCGCCTGAACGGACAGAAGAAGAGCTGCAATTGCTCGTAGACTTAGGTGTGACAGTGAAGGATGTCCGGGTGGAGCATCCTGTTTATGGACAGATAACGGCTTCTATCATGGTTTCCAGTCGAAGGGAAGTAAAGAAGTTCATCGAAAGGATAGCTAACAGCAAAGCAGGTTATTTATCCGAGCTGACGGACGGAATCCATCTGCATACATTGGCAGCAAATGATGAGTCAGTAATGGAGGAAGCGATTGAGTTGTTGAGCCATCATGGTTTTTTGGTACCAGAGTGGGATTGATCATACGGTCAATCCCACTTTTCTTTCGCTCATTGCCCAAAGCTGCTTAGCTAGTTCATCATCATCTGCCTGTCCCTTTACTTCCTGGATCTGCCGCTTATAAAAATATCCTCCCGTTACATGCTGCACTTCTGAGCTTTCCGCAAGATACAGGGCAGTGTCTGCTCCGTCTGCAGGCGATTGGAAAAATGGGCGGAGGAGCTGATGGATCTTTTTACCGAAGCCGGTCTGCCTGTCTACACCGAGACTCGTGCTCACTGCTCCAGGGTGTACTGCATTCACAGTGGCATTTGAATGATAAAGACGGAGAGAAAGTTCCTTGGTGAATAAAAGATTAGCAAGTTTGCTGTGCCCGTAATTTTGCCATGGTGTAAAGGATTCAACTCCGCCTAGATCATCCAGATTTATTTTTCCAATCTTATAAGCACCGGAAGATACAACGACCACACGCCCTTGAGTTGCGGCTTTGATCTGTTCTAACAGCAAATTAGTCAACAGGAAGTGGCCAAGATGATTCACACCCATCATCATCTCCAAACCATCAGCAGTGAATTGTTTTCTTGTTGTCACGACGCCGGCATTGTTGATAAGTACATCAATAACAGGGTGTTGGGCTTTCAATGCTTCTGCACAGGCGTGAATACTAGTGAAGGATGCCAAGTCGCATACATATAGATACATATTCTCTGAACCGCTTTGCTGTTTAGCTTCGTTCAGAGCTTGCATGCCTCGTTCTTCAGAGCGGCACAGCATACATACGGTATATCCTCTTCTGGCTAACGACACAGCTGTGGCAAATCCCATACCGGAATTCGCGCCGGTGATTACGACTGTTTTTTGCATATTGTACACCACTCTCCATGTTATTCTGGACGTTTTAGTGTGAATAGCTCTCCAAGTTTACTGTAATCATTACCTGCCAAGCGACTGATTGGCTGGATGGCTTTTGCATCCAGATAGCCGGTATTCTCATCATAAACTTCTGGTGACAGATGATACCCAGCCACCTTTGCGAGCAATAAGTCTGCTGTAATAGCTCCATCATCGTCTTTTATCTCAAGATGATCATACAAGGTGCATTCCATCCTGATAGACGCTTCCGTAATTCCGGGAACCGAGACATATGTGCTCGGAGTGAGTGTCAAGCTCGTGTGGTCAAGCTCACTTTCTTCGGAAGGCAGCGCAGCGGCGGTTTTGTTCAATTCATCCACGATTGACTCTGTGCTGATATGGACAACAAGCTCGCCGGATCCAATAGCATGACGTGCTGTATCCTTTTGTTTGCCTGCTGCACGCTGAATCGAAATGCTAATAAGCGGCGGATTCGCGCTGACAATCGAAAAGTAACTGAAGGGAGCAGCATTGACTACTTCTGATTCTGGTGACTTGGTCGTGACGAAAGCTACGGGTCTTGGGATGATGCTCCCTGTGAGTATTTTGTAATGTGTCTTTGCTGAAAGATCATTTGCGTTGAATGTAAACAAGTTTATTGCTCCTTTCTGTCAGCCTATCATAGGAACCTTACATGCACTTAACAGTTCTATTACCTTTTGAAGATATTCTTAAGCACGGATGTAAAGGAGTGCGCCGATTTATTGGTCTTTTCTGTCGTTTTTTCTTCCTCGTGTAAAAAGATGTCCGTTTTATCAATTGCATGATCAACATGCAGAACGAGTGCAATATCCACATCGACACCCTGATTCGTAACGGATGTGTACGGGATGCGGTATGAAGTAGCGAGGGTCTTGTACGGCTTGAAGAAACGCAGCGTGACTTCTCCGGAAAAGCGCAAGCATGCATCGGGGTAGCTTTTCATAGCATTCTCCAGCTGTTTTAATCCCTTCTGCTGGACGACTTCTCCCTCTGTCAGTGCAAGGATCGTTCTTTCCCGCAATGTCCCCAAATACTCTTTCCTTTCACTTGCCTTCGTTTCTTTTGTTCCATATATTCCTTCGTTTAGGTAATCATTTATATCTTTTTTCAATGGTCTTCATCTCCGATTCGGTATTTCCAATTCATGGAGTTGGCTTTACAATATAAGTAAAAGAGGGAGGCAATACATTATGACTACACTGCAATTCGAAAATCTCAGTAAAACATCTCATAATACGATGCTTCTGCCTCCAATCGATATTGAGCTAAAAGCTGGTGAATGTTATGTCATTCGCTGTAATAAAGTGATTGGAAGTCAGCTGCTGAAAATAATTAACAAACAAGAAAACCCATCTACCGGTAGTGTACTACTATTTGGTGAAAATATCGAAAACCTGCGTTCTGTGAATGATCGGATTGGCTTCCTGTATCTCGATGATGCAGTATATACAAGGATGAAGGTGAAGGAGTATCTAAGTTTCTTTCGGAAGCTTTACGGCAGCAGCGTCGATATTGGTGAGGTGATTCAGCAAATAGGCTTGCGTGAGTGGCAATTAACTAAAATAAGCAAACTGACTTTTTCGCAGGAACGGCGCTTGAAAATTGGCAGGCTCCTCATACAGGATCAGCCGGTTTTGATTATGGAAGAGCCGGAACAAAATGTCGATCTCGAAACAAGCTTGATCATTCACCGCATCATCAACGAGCTGAAAGAAAAAGGTAAAACGATCCTTCTTACTACTATAGACTTGGAAAATGCATTAGCACTTACCAATTATGTATATACCTTGACGGATAAGAGCTGTAAACGAATAGCTGTCGAAGAGGAAAATGAAGAACTGGCAGCTGGCGAAGAAGTAATCCAACCGGTCAAGCTGGAGAAGATTCCAGCAAAAATCGATGATAAGATCATTCTTTTCAATCCTTTTGATATTAACTTTATTGAAAGCAGTGAAGGGGTGGCACAGCTGCATCTTCAAGACGGAGTCTATCCGTGTACCTATACATTACAAGAATTAGAGGAACGTCTGCGAGCGTTCGGCTTCTTCCGCTGTCATCGTTCTTACCTAGTGAATCTGCAGCAGGTGAAGGAAGTGGTGACCTGGACAAGAAACAGTTTCAGTTTGATCCTTGATGATCATTCACGCAGTTCGGTTCCGCTGTCTAAGAATCGATTTGAGGAATTAAAGGGTATGCTCGGGCTGTAACCAGCTCCATTCAGCCTGAGATTTTGCACTGTTCGGCTGCTGATTTGCTCCACTCAGCATTTTGGGGTTCTGTTAAGCTTGATTTTACAGCGTTTTTCTAAAAAGGGTAGTAAGCTTTGATTATCAACCGTCATGAACGGAAAGGAGCATTTCGATATGGACTACGCATTACAAGTGAAGGATCTGTCCAAGGTATTCGGACAGCAGCGGGCATTGCAGCAAGTCTCATTTAATGTAAAAAAAGGTGAGGTCTTCGGTTTTTTGGGGCCTAGTGGATCTGGGAAGACAACGACAGTCAAAATTTTGACTGGTCAGCTTATGCAGACAGCTGGGGAAGTTAATATACTTGGCAAACCAGCTGCTAAAATGAAAGATGCTGACTTAGGCAGAATAGGTATCCTGACTGACAATAGCGGACTGTATGAGCGGATGACGGTGCAACAGAATCTGGATTTCTATGCAAAGCTTTATAGTGCTGCAGCTGGAAGAGTAGAAGAGGTTCTGCAGCTGGTTGGCTTAGCAGAAGATAAGAAGAAGCCGGTAAAAAAACTGTCAAAAGGTATGAAGCAGCGTGTGCTTCTTGCTCGTGCTGTTCTGCATAAACCGGAAGTTCTATTCCTGGATGAACCGACTTCTGCTTTAGATCCTGGAAATGTCCAAAAAATGCATGATCTTTTAAGGGATTTAAACCGCGAAGGGACGACGATTTTCCTGACCACCCACAATATGGAGGAAGCTGCACAGCTGTGCGACCGGGTTGCATTTCTTCATGAAGGACGAATACGGGAGATGGATGCACCGAACCAATTACAGCGCAAATATGCAAAAAACACAATTCACCTGGAATTGAAAGATGGTCGCAGCGAAACTATCGAGAATGATAAGGCTGGAGCGGAAAAACTGTATCGATACATGCAGGCAGAGGAAGTCCTTGCTGTGCATTCCGATCAGCCGACATTGGGAGATATATTTATTGAAGTAACAGGGAGGAAATTAGCATGAATGCTGCTCGAATATCCGCAATGCTTGTGAAAGAATATCATGATATGAAATCTAATGTTCAAGTACTATCAATCCTGATTGTACCTATATTTTTGGCCATCCTTTATAGTAGGATGGATGGCGAACAGGACTTTGCAGCTTCCTTTGTCTTTATTATTACTGTTACGTTTGTCACAATGTATGTTCAGGCTCTGTTGCTGGCAGAAGAGAAAGAAAAAAATACGCTGCAGGTATTGTTGCTTTCACCTGCTAGCTCTGCTGATATCATGGTCGGTAAAAGCATCATTTCTGTTATCTTGACGATTATTATGTTCGTGGTATCCATGCTGATTATAAACGTAAGTGTAGAAAGTCCGGTCATGCTCTCCGTCATTCTGCTAATCGCTGTCATCCTCTTTGTTGCATTGGGAACCTTAGTTGGTTTGCTTAGTGAAAATCTTGTTCAGACTACGGTATATCTATTACCGTTAAGCTTTGTATTCGGGTTTGGTCCTATGATCCAGATGTATTTCTCAGAGGGCATAGTGGCAGATATTTTAGGCTATACACCAGGAAGTTTCATGATGGAAGCGTGTTTGGCAGCAATTAGCGGGGAGGCGTTTTCGGCTTATCGAGAAGACGTTATCTGGCTTGTTGGATGGACGGCTGCTGCTTTAGTAATAACCTTCATTACCTTCAAAAAGAAAAGTCTATCCAATTAAAAAATCCGCCCATAACGGGCGGATTTTTATTATCCTACACTACTGCGTTTGCGCAAATCCTGTTCGATTTGTTCCAAGCTCTTTCCGCGTGTCTCGGTCGTGAAGAATTTGACGAATAGAAAGGCAAGGATACCGATGACAGCGAAAATATAGAATAGGTAGCTGATACCGATGGCATTGAGCAAAATTGGAAATAGTAATGACACAATCAAGTTAGCGCCATGCAGAGCGAAGGTGGCTACACCTGTTCCAATCCCGCGAACCTTTGTCGGAAATAGTTCTGGAAGCATGATCCAGACAACTGGTCCCCAAGTCGTCGAGAAAGAGACAATAAAGGTTCCAAGACAAATGATAATAGCCCATGTTGCGGCTGTGGAATCAGGTGCCAGTAAGTTAACTGTGGATAGAACGACCAAACTGACTACCATCCCGATATTACCTGCCATAAGCAAGGTCTTACGGTTGATCTTGTCCACGAAACGGATGGCGATGATCGTCATCAACACATTGACTGCACCGATACCGACTGTACCGAGAATGGCAGCAGAATCTGCGAATCCAGCATTCTCAAGTGTTATTGGCGTGTAATAGATGATGGTGTTGATACCGATGAACTGCTGTAAGAAAGCAATACCCATTCCAGCAATCAATGCGGGCCGAACCCAGCTGGAAAACAGTTCTTTTATGCCACCTTCATCTTCTTTTTCTGCTTTCTTAACTTCGGAAACTTCTTCATCAATTGAGGCATTTTCACCCCGGACACGTTTTAGGATAGCACGTGCTTGTTCTTCTTTTCCTGCCGTCAGTAGCCAGCGCGGGCTTTCGGGCATAAAGAACATACCGATGATTAAGATCGCTGCTGGTATGACAGCCAGTCCAAGCATCCAGCGCCATGCGCCTGCATCTGACAGCGCGTAGTTTACGAGATAGGATGATAAAATACCTATCGTTATCAAAAGCTGGTTTAATGAAGCGAGAGAACCTCGTTTTTCTTTTGGTGCAAGTTCTGATAAGTATAGTGGAACAATTGTAGTGGAACAACCAACTGCCAAGCCGAGAATAACTCGGGCGATAACCATTGTAGTTACATTGACTGCAAGTCCAGCTGACAATGCGCCGATCAGGAATAAGATACCGGCTGCTATTATCGTCTTTTTACGTCCGATTTTATCTGTTACGCGGCCAGTAATGGCAGCACTGATGATAGCTCCTACTAATAGTGAGCTGACAACGAGCCCCTCTGTGAAGGAGTTCAGTCCGAGATCTTCGTCTATGTACAGCAGTGCACCGGAGATGACTCCAGTATCATATCCATAGAGCAGGCCGCCAAGTGCACCAAAAAAATACAATAAGCCATTAGATTGCTTTTTCTGCATATATTGCTACCTCCTAAGTTGTGCGAAAACTATGTTATAATATGTAAGCCTTTTCCTCTTTCCGTATAAAATGAAACCTTTGCATCTGCTCTCGATTGAAAAGTCCCACAATAAACCATTATAATTTACTAGTATCAGAATTGACTACCTAAAAATGTTATTGGGAGGATTTTACTTGGCTAAAAAAATGATAGCAATCGACCTGGATGGAACGTTATTGAATACCGAGAGTCAAATCCCCGAAGAAAATAAAGCGGCAATCAAGCGTGCTATTGATGCTGATATGCTCGTTTCTATCAGTACTGGACGTGCAACCTTCGATGTAAAGTCTCTTGTTGGAGATGACTTGGATATACCGATTATCGCTTCCAATGGGGGGACGATCCATGATGTTGGATATAAATTACTTAATACAATCACCTTTGAAAAAGAACTGGCAAGGGAGATAGCGACGTACCTCATTGAACAGGATATCTACTTTGAAGTGTATACAGAAACAGAGCTGCTCTCTCCTTATAATGGACATGAAAAACTCCAGGCAGAGTTGGATAAAGTAATCTCTGCCAACCCTGATGAAAGCTTGGAGAAGCTTTGGATTGGTGCTATGTCCCAGTTCAAGCAATCCGGTATCCGCTTTGTACCGGATATCGATCATATTTTCACCGATGAAAATACGATATTCAAGATCCTTGTCTTCAGTTTTGATCTTCAGAATCTGGCGAAAGTGTATAAAGCTATCAGACAGAATGCGAAAATCACGGTTACATCTTCTGGGGAGCATATTCTCGAAATATTGCCTGAGAAATCTGGTAAAGGTTATGCAGTAACGATGCTTGCAGAAAAGTATGGAATTCAAAAGGAAGATATCTACGCAGTTGGAGACAGCCCGAATGATATCAGCATGTTTGAGGTTGCTGGCAACGGTGTTGCGATGAAGAATGCGATGACGGAGCTCATGGAAATTGCTACGCATATTACAAAAGCGAATGATGAACTGGGTGTAGCGTATTTTATTGATAAGCTGATTGCTGGAGAGCAGGAAGAGCTGCGCAGAGTCGAAGAAGGCGTATAAGATAAACCTGGCACAGAAATGTGCCGGGTTTATTTTTTTCCTGTTCATGCTGATTTGTTAGGAATTATCCAATAAAGGGATGCGAAAGCTACGAGTTCCATGTAAAATAGAGTGATAATCATTCTCAGAAAGAAGTGTTGGTTCTTGTTAAAGGAGTTTTTCGCTTTTTATAAACCGTATAAACGGCTTTTCATGCTGGACTTCGGCAGTGCTGTGTTTGTAGCAATATTGGAGCTTGCCTTTCCAATCGGAGTAAATATGATGGTAGACCGACTGCTTCCAACGGAAAACTGGAGCTGGATTGTGACAGCGTGTATTTTGCTGTTCATCGTTTATGGCTTGAGTACAGTCACGCAATACATCGTTACCTATTGGGGACATAAGCTCGGGATCAATATCGAACGGGATATGCGCAAACGGCTATTCGAGCATATACAAAAGCTGAGTTTTCGTTTCTTTGATAATACAAAGGTAGGGAATCTGATTTCCCGTTTGACGAACGATTTGTTTATGATCGGGGAGATGGCTCACCATGGCCCGGAGGATCTTTTCATCGCGTTAATGACCATTGTTGGTGCGCTGACAATCATGTTCTTCATCAACTGGCCGCTTGCGCTTATGACGATGCTCGTTGTTCCGGTATTGTTCTGGATCGTTCTATATTGCAACAAGAAAATGACAGAAGCCTCTAGAAGGATGAACGAAGATACGGCTGATTTCAGTTCCCGTATCGAGAATACAGTCGGGGGTATCCGCGTTGTTCAGGCTTTTACAAATGAAGCGCATGAAGAAGCACGATTTAAGGTTAACAATGAACGTTACCGTCTGACGAAACTGCTCTCCTATAAAATCATGGCATTGAATCTATCTGTCACGTATATGCTGATGCGATTCATAGCTGTGTTTCAGTTAGTTGCCGGAGCGTGGTTCATTATTCAAGGAAGGATGTCTTACGGAGATCTTGTAGCCTTCATTCTACTGACAAACGTATTCTTCCAGCCGATTCAGAAAATCGGCGCAATCATCGAGCTTTATCCAAAAGGAATCGCAGGATTCCAGCGCTATATGGACATCATGCGGCTTGATCCTGATATCAAGGATGCACCAAATGCCAAGCGCGTTGATGGTCTTACAGGGAATATCCGGTATGATAACGTCTCTTTTGGGTACAAAGAGGGCAGCTCGATTCTCAAAGATATTAGTTTCTCGATAAAGGCAGGGGAGACGGTTGCTTTTGTCGGACCTTCTGGGGCTGGCAAATCTACGATATGCAGTCTGCTGCCGCGCTTTTATGAGCGGAATGCAGGGGAAATCACTATTGATGGCATTCCGACTGATGAAATGACATTGGCATCCTTGCGCAGTCAAATCGGCATCGTGCAGCAGGATGTATACTTGTTCGGCGGCACCATCAGGGAAAATATCGCATACGGCAAGCTGGATGCTACTGATGCTGAAATTGAGGAAGCGGCTAGAAGAGCCCAACTGACTGATTTTCTTGCTGAATTGCCGAAAGGCTTGGATACCGTCATCGGGGAGCGTGGAGTCATGATTTCCGGCGGTCAGAAGCAACGTATTTCAATAGCCCGTGTATTCTTGAAGAATCCGCCAATTCTTATACTGGATGAAGCAACATCCGCATTGGATACTGAAACGGAAGTCAAGATACAGGAAGCTCTGGATGAGCTGTCAGCGGGGCGTACCACTTTAGTAATTGCCCACCGTTTGGCAACAATCAAGCATGCTGATAAAATCATCATGGTGACCAAACAAGGTATAACGGAAGAAGGAAAGCATAAAGAACTTTTGGAAAAAGAGGGTGCTTATCGCCGCCTTTATGATGCACAGTTCGCTCATTGATTCATCGAAACAGGAAGTTTTCTTCCATAAGGGAGAAGTAACTTCCTGTTTTTTTGTAATAAATGAAAGCGTTTTCTTAAAGTGTGTGTTAGAATATTTTACAATGAAATTAGAATTATTAGATTTTTTCGACGATATACTATTGCGGATTTGCTTGTATTTAGGTAACATCACAGGGAAGGAAAGCTCACATGAATTTTGCATACATAGGAGGAAGAGCTAATGAGCACTATTTCGATTGATAGTCTTATAAGAGATAAAGCGGAAAAACTATGCGCGGTAAGTGAACGTATTTGGGAGTTCGCGGAACTGCGTTTTCAAGAGAAACGATCAGCAGCGCTTCTTGCGGATGTGCTGGAAGAGGAAGGGTTTGACGTCCAGCGCGGTATTGCAGGTATCGAAACCGCATTCGTAGCAAACTTTGGTGCAGGTAAACCAGTGATTTCATTTTTGGGTGAATTTGATGCGCTATCCGACTTGAGTCAGGAAGCTGGTGTGATTGAACAGAAGGCGATTGTGCCTGGAGGTTCAGGTCATGGCTGCGGGCATAATTTGCTTGGTACAAGTGCACTTGGTGCAGCATTGGCAGTAAAGGAGTATTTACAGGAGAACGGATTGAGCGGTACTGTTCGTTACTACGGATGCCCAGGAGAAGAGGGTGGATCAGGCAAAACCTTCATGGCTAAAGAAGGTGTCTTTGATGATGCAGATGCAGCTATTACATGGCATCCATTTACGCACAGCGGGGTGCAAAGAGCTGAGACGCTGGCCAACTATCAAGTATATTTCAAGTTCAAAGGTAAAAGTGCACACGCAGCAGGGGGACCGCATTTAGGGCGCAGTGCGCTGGATGCGGTCGAGCTGATGAATATCGGCACCAACTTCCTGCGGGAGCACGTTATACAGGATGCGCGTTTGCATTATGCGATTACGAATGCTGGGGGCGTTTCTCCAAACGTTGTCCAGCCAGAAGCGGAAGTTCTTTATTTGGTCAGGGCTCCGGAAACAGAGCAAGTAGAAAGTATCTACCAGCGTGTAGTGAAGATTGCCAAAGGGGCAGCTCTGATGACAGAAACAGAGTTGGAGATAACATTTGATAAGGCCTGTTCCGGCTTTATCCGTAATACAGTCCTTGAACAAGTGATGCAGGAACAGGTGGAACGAGTTCAGGTGCCTGAATATTCGGCAGAAGAACTTGATTTTGCAAGAGGTATTCAAACGACGCTAAGTGATGAGGATATCTCTTCTGATAAGCGATCCATCCTGATGCTGATCGGCAAGGATGCAGAAATGTGGGAAGAGGAGATGGAGGCATCACCACTCCTTACAACACCAATTCCGTATCATGATGCAGACAATTTACAATATGGTTCAACTGATGTAGGAGATGTGAGCAGAATAACACCTACTATACAGTTCCATGCAGCTTGCTTTGCCATTGGTACTCCATTACATACATGGCAAGTAGTGTCTCAGGGCAAAACGCCTCTGGCTCAAAAAGGAATGCTTTATGCATCTGAAGTAATGGCTGCTACTGCATTGTCTCTATTTGATAAGCCAGAACAGCTGGAAGCTGCAAAGCTTGAACTGCAAAAACGACTAGGACCAAATGGATATACGAGTCCTATCCCGGATGGTGTCAAGCCAACCATTTTAGCTTAACTAACAGATTGGGGGTAAAGAGATGGAAAAACAAACACAGAATGGCGGTTCGCAAAAGCCTCAAAAAGAAGAGGGAAGGGCTCTTAAGTTTCTCTCAGCAATAGAACGTGCTGGTAATAAGCTTCCTGATCCATTTATGCTATTCATTTATTTGGCAGTCTTCATCGCTATTGTTTCCTGGATCATGAGTATGCTTGGCGTATCCGTCACCACGCCTGAGAATGAAGTTGTGGAAGTAAACAACATGATATCGAAAGAAGGCTTGATTTTCGCTCTATCATCCATGCTGGACAACTTCACAGGCTTTGCACCACTGGGTCTGGTGCTTGTCATGATGTTCGGTATTGGTCTTGCGCAGCATGTAGGATTCTTTGAAGTGGTCATGCGTGGAATGATCATGAACATTCCAAAGAATTTGGTGACGTATATGGTCATTTTTGTCGGTTTGTTAGGGAACTTGGCTTCGGATGCTGCAATGGTAATTATACCGCCGCTTGCTGCCATGATTTATTATTCTATCGGTAAGCATCCGATTGCCGGTCTTCTTACATCTTTTGTAGCTGTATCCGCTGGATTTACAGCAAATATCCTGATTGCTGGGACAGATGTCTTGCTATCGGGTATCTCGACAGAAGTTATTCAAGGGCAATATCCTGATGCACGAGCTGTTTCACCGCTCGATAACTGGTATTTCATGAGTGCTTCTACCATCATGCTTGTCTTTGTTGTATCCTTCATTTCCAAGAAGCTCATTGAACCGCGCCTTGGGGAATTCAATCCCGAATTTGCAGATAAGAGCATCCTTACTGCGCAAATCGAGAAGCTTCGTCCGGAACAGAAACGCGGCGTTCGGAATGCGATAATAGCAGCTGGAGTATATTTGATTCTTGTGTCCTTGCTTATCGTACCTTCTAATGGTATTTTGCGTGGTGAAGATGGGGCGATTCTTCAGTCTCCATTTTTAAGCAATATCGTGCCACTGATTTTAGTTCTTTTCATTATACTGGCGGTGTCATATGGTTTTACTGCTGGTACGCTCAAAAAGATCTCGGACATCCCAGAAAAAATGGGTACAGCAATGAAGGAGATGTCAGGCTTTATTGTACTGGTATTTGCTGCTGCACAGTTTATCGCATATTTTGAATGGACTAATATTAGTACAATTATTTCCGTGAACGGCAGTATCGCTTTGGAAAACATGGATATGACAGGTATAGGAGCGATGGTAGGCTTCACCATCATCTCATCTATCGTCAACTTGTTCATCACAAGCGGCTCAGCACTTTGGGCGCTGCTTGCGCCGGTATTCCTCCCGATGTTCTATCAGTTAGGTTACGATCCGGCTTATACGCAGGTAGCCTTCCGTATCGGGGATTCAGCATTTAATATCTTGTCCCCAATGAATCCATACGTCGTAATGCTGCTTGGATTCATGAAACGTTATGACAAACGTTCTGGTCTTGGAACGCTTATGTCACTAATGCTTCCGTTTGCAATCTTGATCTTAGTTGCTTGGATCATTATGTTCGTTGTTTGGAGTTTGCTTGGTCTGCAGGTTGGTCCAGGTGTCGATATTCGCTTATAAGAAATTGGGCGCGCGCTTATGTGGCGCCCTTTTTTATTGACGTTTTCTTTGGAATGCGATAAATTAATTACTGAAAGTAACTCGATAATTATAAGTAACTAATAGGTGGTTGCTTAGTCGGGTATGCTATCAAACGGTACTACAATTTTTGGAGGGATATATAATGACTCAAGATTTTTTCAAAGCTTTAGAAAACAGAAGATCTATTTATGGACTAGCAAAGGAATCTCCTGTTTCTGATGAACGTATTCAGGAAATTGTGGAGTTTGCAGTTAAATACACACCATCCGCTTTCAACTCTCAAAGCACACGTGTAATCGTGCTTCTTGGAGACAAGCATGATCGTTTCTGGGATCTTACAGAAGAGCAGCTTCGTGCAGTCGTGCCTGCTGATAACTTTGCGCCAACTGAAGAAAAAATCGCATCTTTCCGTAATGGATATGGTACGGTTCTATTCTTTGAAGATGAAACAGTTGTGAAAGGTCTTCAAGAGCAATTCGCACTTTATGCAGAAAACTTCCCAATCTGGTCTGAGCAGACTTCTGGTATGCACCAGCTTGTGGTCTGGACTGCATTGGAGATGGAAGGTCTTGGTGCGAGCCTGCAGCACTATAACCCATTAGTGGACGAGGCTATCCAAAAAGAATGGGATATCCCATCCAACTGGAAGCTTCGCGGTCAGATGCCTTTTGGTAAACCGACAATGCCAGCTGGCGATAAAGAATTCCAACCGTTGGAAGAGCGTGTTAAAGTCATTAAATAAAAAAAAGTGCTATTGTCGCATATGGACAATAGCACTTTTTTTAGATATAATTATTCGAAAATTCTGTTACAGTTGTGTTACATATGTTTCTTCTGCAGAAAGCCGGGGTATATAGTAGCTACCATTATCATTAATACGAAAGGAAGGAAGCAAAGTGAGTGCATATCCATATAAAAAGTTGCAGCATGCCGGTGACTTGTCAGATGATGAACGAGATGAGATTCTGACTACCTTGGAGCGATACATGGATTACTTGCGTGATGAATTGTCGAAATCAGATGACCTTCCTGCTGTTAAATAAAAAAAGGAGTATCCCGGTGATGGGATACTCCTTTTCTATTTAAAGTAATGCCGTAATTAAGAATGGTAGAGTGACAATGGACAGGATCGCACTGATTACAAATGCAGATGCAACCTCTGATTCCAAGCTCTTGAAGCGGATAGCAATCATGGAAGCAACCGCAGAACCTGGGAATGATACAAGCAATACAGCTTGTACGAAATCATCATGTGCTACACCTAGAGCGTAAGCAATACCGACCATAGCAAGCGGCTGAACAATTGCTTTCAGGATTGCGATGGAGAATGCTGATAGGCTTAGCTTGATTTTGTTGATACCGATTGTAACACCGACAGCGAATAGAGCAACACCGGAAGTTACATCACCGATTTGATCAAGTGCATCCACACCTAGGTCTGGAAGCTGGAAGTTGAAAACAAGTACAAGGATTAAGCCGACAATCGGTACACAAGCAAGTGGTTCGCTTAGACCATGAAGAATAGACTTGATTGTTACCTTGAACAGGCTTTCTTGCTTCTCGTTTGAGTCTGTATTGCGGCTGCGTTCTCCAACTGTACCAAGGATAGTCGCCAATGGATCCAAAACAGCATTTACGATGATACCCATCAATGCGATAGGAATTGCAACAACATCAGCACCGAAGATACTTCCCATAACCGGGATACCCATAAAGGCAAATGTCGGCTGTGTTGAGTTCAAGGAGAACATCGTTGATTGTACGAAATCGTATTTAGTAGTCCATCTAGTAATTAATAATACAACGATGAAGAATCCAATAACACCAATTAATAAAGCGCCGAGAAATGAAGCTTTGTCAAAGATAGTCTCGCGGGAAGTAGTTGTAATCCCTACGAATAAGTGTGCCGGTAAGGCGATTTTTGTTACAAGTGTGTTGATCCCTTTGGATGTCTCTTTATTAAAGATTCCGCGATTTCCTGCAATGAATCCAAGCAGGATTACAAAGAAAATCGGAATTAGTATGATGAAAATTTCACCAAAACTCATGTTCTTTCCACTCCCTACAGTAGTTATATTGCTCAAGTTGTCAAAATTAATACAGGTGCCTCCTTTTGGAAGGAGTCACCTGCACCATTAGAAATTCTTTAAAGGCTTAGCCTCTGATGGATTTGTATTCTGGTTTCCAAACAGATTTAGCTATTAGGTCTTTGATTTCTTCAGGTTTTGCATCAGATACGCCGTCTTCGATAGCTGCTTTTGCAACTGCTTCTGCAACAGCGGTTGAAACTGGTTGAAGCTCATCGATTGCTGGAAGCAAAGAGCCGCCTTGTGTGTTGCTGTTAACCATGTCTGCAATCGCATTAGCTGCAGCTGCAAACATAGAATCTGTGATCAAGTTTGCTTTAACAGCGATGGATCCAAGTCCAAGACCAGGGAACGCAAATGCGTTATTTGCTTGACCGATATGGTAAGTTGTTCCTTTGTATTCAACAGGGTCGAATGGGCTGCCTGTTGCAATCAATGCTTTGCCATCTGTCCACTCAAGCAAGTCTTTTGGAATTGCTTCTGCAAGTGGTGTTGGGTTAGACATTGGCATGATAACTGGATTTTCTACATGCTTCGCCATTTCTTTAATGATTTCTGCACTGAATGCACCAGCTTGACCAGATGTACCGATCAAGATAGTTGGTTTCACTTGTCGGATAACTTCAGCAAGACCAATGATGCCATCTTCTTTATTCCAGTCTTTCACTTCGTCAGCAGGACGAAGGTAAGGTTTTTGGAAATCAGCAATGCCGTCCATATCATCAGTTAGAAGACCGCGTTGGTCGATTGCCCAGAAGTTTTTCACTGCGTCTTCCTTAGAAATACCGTCAAGTACCATTGCAGCTGCGATTTGGTCTGCGTTACCGATACCTGCAGAACCAGGTCCGAATACAACTACACGCTGTTCGCTAATTGGTGTACCAGTAACTTTGGAAGCACTCATAACAGCAGCGAGTGTGATGGCACCAGTACCTTGGATATCATCATTGAAAGTAAGGATTTTATCGCCATATTTATCGATGATGTTACGAGCGTTACGGTTACCGAAGTCTTCCCAGTGAAGAAGTACGTTAGGGAATTTCTCTACTGTTTTGCTGATGAATGCATCGATGAACTGATCGTACTGCTCGCCGCGTACACGTTTATGACGGTTACCGACGTAAAGTGGATCGTTAAGCAATGCTTCGTTGTCTGTACCAGCATCAATTACTACTGGAAGCACACGGTTAGGGTCGATACCAGCAGCAGCTGTGTAAACAGCAAGTTTACCGATAGCGATATTCAATCCGCCGACACCCCAGTCACCAATTCCAAGAATGCTCTCAGAGTCAGTTACTACGATCAAATCGATTTCATCTGTGTTAAGCAATGTATTTTCGTATGCTTGCTCGATGCTGTCCGGGTTGTTGATATCAAGATAAACACCGCCTGGGCGTTGGTACTCATGGCTGTATTCCTGGATAGCTTGTCCTACAGTAGGAGTATAAACGACAGGAAGCATTTCGCTTAGATGATCAGTCAACAGACGATAGTAAAGAACAACGTTACGGTTATACAGCTGGTTCAATGTGTTGTTTTTCAACAAATTGTTAGGCTGTGCATTGAACTGTTCGTAAGCGCGTTTTACTTGCTCATCCAATGTTAAAACGGTCGCTGGCAAAACACCTTCAAGACCAAGCTCAGCTCGTTCTTCTTTCGTAAAAGCGACACCTTTATTTAGAAAAGGATTTGAAATTAAGTTCTTACCTCTTAGAGAAGTGGATATGGATCCATCTTCATTATTGCGATATGTGTTCATATCTGATTCCACCTTTTCGAATGATTACTTACCTTTTGTAACTGCCACAATCCATTCTATCACTAATCAATTGTTAATCAATTTTAACAAAGTATTTAAAATAACTATTGCATTTACTGAGTTTGTGTGATATTTCACATACTAAATGACCGTCTGAAAAACCGCGGTATTAAAGTATTTTACTGATGTGAAATAAATTCAATTATTACTTATTTATTGTTTTTTTTAATTACAAAAATATACAATCTATGCTTTGTTTTATTATATTTAATTATTCTGACTGTTCGGCTTTTTAATTCAAATCCTTCGTGTTAAGCTTGTTTTTATAAGATAGAAGGGGGATTTAGGTATGGACATTGTTAAAGAATTGAGTAAATTGATTCATCCCGGGAGGATATCAACAGCGGCGGCAGTCATCAGCCAGCACAACCATAATGCATCCTATCACCCAGCGGCTGATCCAGATGTGGTCATCTTTCCCGAAAATGCACAAGAAGTCAGCGCAGTTCTATCGTTTGCCAACGAACATGGAATACCTGTTACTCCTTTCGGTAAAGGTTCTAGTTTAGAGGGGCACGCGATTCCTTATGAGGGAGGCATCTCTCTCGACCTTGGATTAATGAATGGCTTGAAAACCATTAGTGAGGAAGATGGTTTTGTCGTTGTCGGGTCAGGTCTGACACAGTTTCAATTGAATGATGCCCTAAAGAAATATAAATTATTCTTCAGTGTAGATCCTGGTGCTGAGGCGACACTTGGAGGTATGGCAGGCACGAATGCAAGTGGTTCTTATACCGTCAAATACGGCACAATGCGGGACAATATCTTGGACATGGAGGTTGTTTTGCCGAGCGGGGAAATCATACATACGGGTTCGAAAGCCGTGAAGTCCTCTTCCGGGCTGCATTTATCCGGATTATTTGCGGGCTCAGAAGGAACGCTTGGTATTATTACAGAACTCACTCTCCGTGTGTATCCAATTCCGGAAGCAAGTGTAGCAGCTCGTGCTGTGTTCGATGACTTTGAAGAGGCCGTGGCAGCTGTGGTGAGACTACGTACTGCGGGACTCGACTTGGCTAGAATCGAGTTTGTTGATGCGGTCTCAGTAGCGCATGTCAATCGATTCGCTAATACATCTTATATCGAACAGCCGACAATCTTTTTCGAGTTGAATGGTGAGGTTGAGCATCTTCAGCATCAAATCAAACGGATGGAGAAATTATTGGAGCCGTTTCATGTGGCGGAATTCCTAGCAGAAACCGATTTGGCATCGCAGGAGCGTCTGTGGGATGCGCGGCATAATCTTGCTTATTACTACATTCAAGCTGCACCAACAAAACGGATGCTCGTGACAGATGTATGTCTGCCGATATCAGAGCTTGCGGAGGCAATCCTGCACGCAAGACAAGCAGTTGATGGCAGCGGCTTGGAGGCTGGTATCGTTGGTCATGTAGGCGACGGGAATTTCCATATCATCGCGATGGCGGATTTTGAGGATCCCAATGAAGTAACGGCAGCTAAACAGCTCCATAGGGAAATAGTTGACTATGCACTTGCCCATGAGGGCACATGTACAGGTGAGCATGGTGTAGGAGTAGGGAAGAAGAGCTATCAGCCAAAAGAACACGGTACAGCTTACGAATTGATGCGAACCATCAAGCGGGCTATTGATCCGCGAGGAATCATGAATCCTGGCAAACTTATTGATTAAATAGAAAAAGAGCGTATTCCCCCTCAAGAATACGCTCTTTTTTGTTTATCCTTTTTTGCTGAATAGGTCTGTAATTGCGTGCACCAATTCAATGCCTTGAAAAGCAAAGATAGATAATGCACTGATGGAAAATGCTACGACGATGATCGCTCTTGCCACAAACATTTTCGTCCCCTCCTTTGGAATGCTAAGATACCTTCAAGCAAAAGGGAAGACTATTCAGCGGTAACTCGATTGATAGAAGACGGCCAGCAGGAAATGCCGGACCGCCTGCTTCGTCTGCTTCATGCGTGCTTGCATCACACTTGCAACAAGCAGCACGGGCAGAAAAGTCAGGACTGCTGTTTGTGTTGTGATCGGAAACCAGTGTTTTTCATCATCCGGCAAATCAGCCTTATGGATAACGACGTGCTGTGGTTGAATATCATTTGCTTCCCAATGATACATTGGATGCAGCACAATTACTTGCAGCATGATAGACAGCACGAGTCCGATAAATAAAAGAGCAGCTTTACGTTGCATTTCCTCCCCACCTCCTATCCGTTTTGATTTCTTAACTATATACCCATTTTGTAGGATTGTAAATGGTTATTTATTAATATTCTTACTATTCGGAAATTAAATCGAATAAAAAAACCTGTCCTATTAAAAGGGCAGGTTTTTTGAAAGGATTATTATTTTGTTGGGGCTGGTTCATCCGGTGTAACCCATTTTTCCGCCCATTCTCTTATGGAAGTAATCACAGGGCGCAATGCATGACCCTTTTCAGTCAGTTCATATTCAATACGGACGGGTGTGTCCGGATATACTGTTCTTGTTGTAATGCCCGCTGCTTCCAGCTCTTTAAGACGTTCAGAGAGCAAACGCCCGCTGATTGGCAGGGACGATTCCAATTCAGAGAATCGCTGTGATCCTTCTAAGAGGCGGAAAATGATAAGACCAGTCCAACGTTTGCTTAAAAGCTCCATTCCTGACTCAAAGCGTGGACATAATTCTTCGGATTTCATCTATCATCACCTCTGTATAAACACAGTATACTTCAACTGTTGTTTTTCATTATATATGAGGTTACGAAAAGTAACAAGTATATTATTCCTATAAGCTGAGGATTCTATACTGACTTTCTGGCTAAAAATTAAGAAAAATTCTATAATTAAAAGGAAAGTATGATGTAGGAGGAGATAAGATGGATCATCATTATTACATAGATTATGCGTGCAAATTAGCGGTTGCCAATGTGAACAGCGGCAAGGGCGGGCCATTCGGTGCCGTCATTGTAAAAGATGGAGAGATTGTCGGTGAAGGAACGAACTTAGTGACAAGCTTGCATGACCCAACGGCACATGCAGAGATACAGGCCATACGTAACGCAACGAGCAAATTGGGTCATTTTGAGCTTGAGGATTGTATCATTTATTCCAGCTGTGAGCCTTGCCCGATGTGTTTGGGAGCAATTTATTGGGCTCGTCCGAAAGCATTGTACTTCGCTTATACGAAAAAGGATGCTGCTGTAATTGGATTCGATGATGATTTCATTTATCAAGAGATAGAAAAACCTTATGAGGAACGAAAGATTCATACGGTACAGCTCCGTGGTGATGAGACAGCAGATCCAATGAGAGCATGGACAGAGAAGGAAGATAAGGTGGAATATTAAAGAAAAGGCGATTCCTTTATATGAGGGTCGCCTTCTTTTTATGTGTTGCATTGAAAGTATCGAGATAAGTTAGGAGCTCGGACACTTGCAGCGGTTTGCTGAACATATAGCCTTGTGCATAATCACACTGTAAGTTTTGTACCCAAGTCAGCTGTTCTTCGCTTTCCACACCTTCTGCTACTATAGAGAGCTGGAGTTTTTTCGCTAACGTCACAATGGAAGAGACGATGGCTTGATCCTGAAAATCCTCGGGCAAATTCGCAATGAAGGCGCGATCGATTTTTAGTGTGTCTACAGGCAATTGTTTTAAGTAATTGAGACTATTGTAGCCTTTACCGAAGTCATCGAGCGCAATACGAATTCCTAATCCCTTTAACTCCATTATTGTATGTGCAGCACCTTCTACATCTTGGATTGCGGTTTCCTCTGTTATTTCGATTTCCAGTTTCGTTACATCTACTTCAGGATATATCTCCATCTGTTTGCGAATGAAGCTTAAGAAGCGATTGTTATAAAATTGCTGGGTGCTGATGTTAACCGCAACATGAAGATCCCGGAACGCTTCTTTGTTCATTTCGGCAAAGACAAGTTCAATCATCTTCATATCTAACGCAATGATGTCTCCATTCTTTTCTGCCAATGGGATGAACTTAGCTGGCGGAATGATTCCGTGGATGGGATGAATCCAGCGGCATAGAGCTTCGACACCATAGACACAATCCCCGGCGCTTGCCATCTTAGGCTGGAAATACACCTGAATTTCTCCATTGGCGATGGCGCTGCATAATTCCGATTCCAGCAGCAATGGTTGTGAGTCATGCAGGCTGTCATTGGCAAAGAACTTATAATTCGACCTGCCGCTTTCTTTTGCTAAATACATGGCGATATCAGCAAAACGCATTACTTCCTTACTCGTTGTCCCATTATCAGGAATCAAAGCGATTCCGATACTTGTGCTGACACTCACTTTCCGTCCTTCAATGAAAAATGGCTCTTTTACGCATTGTATGATAGCTTGTGCCAGCTGTGTCGCATCTTCCTTTTCAGCAGCTGGATGAAGCAAGGTGAATTCATCTCCGCCTAGTCGAGCAAGCATGCTCCGTTCTGGAAGCATCTGTGAAAGGCGCAATGTGACAAGCTGCAGCAGCTTGTCGCCGAATTTATGTCCGAGCGTATCATTGACTGCTTTAAAACGATCCAAATCCATGAAGAACAGAGCTGCTTGGCCATTTTTACGCTCTTCTAAATAGACAAGCAGCTGCTGTTCAAAGTAACGGCGATTCGGTAGATTCGTCAATTCATCATGATTTGCGATATATCGCAATCGATCTGCTTGTTCGGCCAGCTTCTGATCCGTAGAAGTAGAGACAAAAGCCAATACCTGTGTCAGCAGGATCACAAGCATCACGCTAATAGCAAGATTGATGTTATTCGGCGTAAACACAGGTTCAGGCAGAATTGAACTGCTGTTCACATGGACGACAGCCGCTTTCATTGCCGTATAGTGCATGCCGCAAATGGCAATGCCCATCGTAATTGCGCTGAAAAACTTAAACAAATGCTGTGTTTGACCGGTTTTGTTTTGGAAGTAATGGAACAGGAGCAGTGAGACACAAGATGCTATAATAGCAATGATGATTGATAAATAGTAATAGGCTCCTCCATGGTGCATCATACCGTCTAGACGCATGGCCATCATGCCTATGTAATGCATACTTACAATTGCTGCTCCCATAGAGATGCTTCCTGCAAAGAGACGGAATGCAGTCATTTTTATAGAAGAAAGATAAAAAGCGATAGAGGTACCAGCAAAAGAGAAAATCATGGACAAGATGACAATGCCAGGATCGTAGGTGACCTCCACGGGCAGTTTATACGCCAGCATGGATATGAAATGCATCGACCAGATACCGAGAGCCATCAGAAGTGAACTGGAGATAAACCAAAAGAATTTACGCCAGCCTGTCGTGCGGTTTATCCTGGAACACATATCCAGGGCGATATAAGATGAAAGTATTGCAATGAATATGGACACGACAACAAAGGTGACGTTATATGTACCAGTGACTTCCTGCATGTAAAACCTCCGAGTTGTTATGTGGTCAAATAGTCTTAGGGATATTGTATACTCGAGGGACGGAAAAGCAAACAAATATTCATTAAATTATAGTAATTATTCTTAGCCAACAGGGAGGATATGACAGTGCGGAATGATTTTATCTACGATGTGATCATCGTAGGAGGCGGAACGACCGGATTATATACTTCCTTTTATACAAAGCTGCGGAAGATGACGACTTTATTGATTGAAGCCACTTCGGATTTCGGCGGGAAAGTAGCGCAGTTCTATCCGGAAAAGCACATTTATGATGTAGGTGCTTATCCTGTTGCTACTGGGGAAGAAATGGTTGCCAGACTGCTTGATCAAAGCAGGAAGGCAGAACCGGAAATCATAACAGGAGAGTTTGTCGAGCAGATAAGAAAACAAGAAAATGGGATATTCGAAGTTGAAACAACCGCCAGTAAGCTGTATATGGCTCGTACGATCATCCTCACCTGCGGAATGGGAACCTACCAGATGAAACCGCTGCGGCTTGATGAAGCGGCTCTTTATGAGAATAAAAATCTGCATTATTATCTTAAGTCAGCTGAAAAATTCCGGGATAAGCGTGTCACAGTCTATGCAATGAATCGGACGGGAATCGATTGGGCGATGTCGCTTGAGAAAATCGCTAAGGATGTGACATTGCTAAATCAGCGTGATTATTTCTTATATACGCCACCGCAAGTGATTGAAGCGCTTGAGAAGACATCAATACGCGTAAAATACAATCATAAAGTGACCAAGCTATTAGGGAACAGCCAAGGATTGCATACATTATTGGTGGAACGGGATGGTCTGCAGATGATGTATGAAACAGATGCGCTGTTGTATTATGAAAATGTCAACCTTACCCAAACTCCATTTGCCAACTGGGGAATCGGGACGGATAAGAACAAGGTCATCGTGGACCATAAGATGGCGACCAATGTACCGGGCATCTACGCAGCGGGAGATGCTGTACAATATAGCAATAAGAATATGCTGATTGCGACAGGATTCGCAGAGGCAATCACAGCGGTCAATAGTGCAAAGTTATATTTGGACCCTTCAGCGAGTGCGCAAGTATACAGTACAATTGAATACCAAAAAAATAGAGGCTGATATCAGCCTCTATTTTTGTAGTATTTCACGTTCGAGCATATGGGCAACGCCATCTTTCTCGTTCGTTTCGGTTGTATAATCACAATGCTGCTTCACCTCATCCGTTGCATTGCCCATCGCTACCTTCGTTCCTGCCACTTCCAGCATCGGCAAATCATTCATGCTGTCGCCGATTGCAATGATATCTTCTTGCTTCACGTCCAGTTTCTTTGCAAGTTTTTTTAATGCGTTTCCTTTTGATGCTTTCCCATCAACAATTTCAATATTAAAATCGGCTGAAGAAAATAGATTCAGCCCTTTCTTGCTTAATGTATCGGCCGCAACGCGTCGTCTTTCTTCATCAAAGCTGACAATCGTTATCTTATAAATTTCTTTTTCCGCTTGGAAGACATCGATATAGTCATCTATCTCCTGGAGATTCGCCTGTCCAAGCTGACGCTCGCAAGCTCTCTCCATCTCATTTCTGTCCACGTTCCAGACGATATCCATTTCATCCTGTAGCAGCTGTTTTGCTTTTTTCGTGATGAATATGTCATTATTAGTGACGATTTCATAATAATAGTTTTCTTCATTAAGCCAAGCGATTATTTCTTTTGCGTAAATTGTTTCCATGGGTAAGGAAACTATAAGATATCCTTCTGGATCACAGGTGGAAGCTCCGTTTGCTCCGATAACCCAGGTAGAAAGCTGTTCACTTTGGAAGAGGCGCCGAACATCAAAATCAGCTCTTCCTGTTGCTATAACAATTTCAGCCCCTTTTTGCTGCGCTTTTTTTACAGCGTCTGCGTGCAGAGAGGATATAGTGTAATTTTGATTAAGAAATGTTCCGTCTAGGTCTATTGCTACTAATTTGGGCATTTGATTCAGCTCCTTTACTTCTTTTTTACACATATTCCCTCTTTTAAATAGGATGTAAACTGACGAAATAAGGGTAGTAAAGTATAATAAGGAGTCAAGCCGCTCACAATTTTAACAATACATATAGAATGGTTCACACCAAATGGAGGGAAAAGAATGGCTGGGAAATTACTATCCGTAATTGTGCCTTCGTTTAATGAAGCGGAAAATGTTAAGCTCTTCTATGAAGAACTTGCCAAAGAATTACAATACTCACCTTATGACTATGAAGTGATTTATGTGGATGATGGCAGTTCTGACACCACGCTATTGGAACTGAAAGAATTAGCGCATATGCACTACAACGTGCAGTATGTGTCTTTCACGAGGAATTTCGGGAAAGAGGCAGCAATATTGGCCGGCTTCCAACACGCCAAAGGAGATTGTGCAGTCGTCATTGATGCGGATTTACAGCATCCGGTTGCGCTTTTGCATGAACTGCTGGAAGGATTCGAAGAGGGATACGATCAAGTTATCGCGAGAAGAAACAGAAAAGGGGAAAGCCTTCCACGCAAAGTGCTTTCGACAATGTACTATAAGATCATCAATCGGTTTATCGATGTCCGTATCCAGAATGGTGTTGGGGATTTCCGTTTGCTCAGCCGCCGGGCTATCGACGCCCTATTAATCCTGAGCGAGGGCAATCGATTTTCAAAAGGATTATTTTCTTGGATCGGATTTGAGCAGAAGACAGTCTACTATGATAACGTCTGCCGTCAAAACGGGGAATCCAAATGGTCATTTGGAAAACTGTTTGACTATGGTATAGATGGTATCGTATCTTTCAATACAAAGCCATTGCGTGCCTGCTTATATGCTGGTTTCATCGTGTTATTCCTATCGCTGGCGTATATCCTTTATACATTTGTGGAAGTGCTAGTCCGAGGAGTGGTCACACCGGGTTATTTCACTTTGATCACTGCCATCCTGTTCCTGGGCGGAGTGCAGTTAGTCAGTTTGGGCGTAATCGGAGAATATATCGGCCGTATTTACAACGAAACAAAACGAAGACCGCATTACCTGGTAAAAGATACGAATATCGAGGTAAGGAAACAATATGAAAAAAATATGGAAGCTTGAATTTACCCGTTTTATTATCGTCGGTGTACTGAACACCATCTGCTATTACCTGGTATATC
Organism: Terribacillus aidingensis; assembly: GCF_040703035.1. NCBI lineage: Bacteria > Bacillati > Bacillota > Bacilli > Caryophanales > Bacillaceae > Terribacillus > Terribacillus aidingensis. The sequence continues at coordinate 314,034 of NZ_CP159996.1, forward strand.
TGCTCTTCTATCAGCTTGCAGATATTTATTATCTCGTATCCCATTGGATTGGGATCATCATCAGCATGATTTTTTCGTTTTTCTTGAACAGTTATTTCACGTACGGTGTACGGCCAACGTGGCGGAAGTTTTTCCAGTTCCCGCTGACGCAGGCTGTCAATATAGCCGTATCTTCTGTTTTAGTGTATATATTCGTCGAAGGCTTCGGCTGGAGCGGTACAGTGGCGCCGATTGCAGCTGTTTTCTTCACTGTGCCAATCACGTTTGTCATCACAAGTAAAATCATGAAGAATGGACGTGAGGATGTAACACATGAAGCGTAGTTGGAAACTGGTGCTGCTTGTTTTAGCGGCACTCACATTTGCTATTTTAGTACATATGCATTTCATCCGAGAATACGTTGACGGCCGTTTCATGCTGGGACCAAATGATGGAATGGCACAAATGCTGCCCTTTAAGCAGCATTTGTATGATCAATATACGCAGGGGAATTTCTTCTATTCATTCTCCTTTGGACTTGGCGGCGGAATTTACAGTCAGCTGGCTTATTATTTCTCGACCAGCATCGTTTATCTGATCACATTGCTTGTGATAAAGCTGCTGGACATTGCCAATGTGATTGGAAGCCCGGATGTCATCACGTGGGCAAAAGCGATCCTGCCAGTTAGTATCATTAGGCTTACAGCAGCACTCTTGCTGGCGGTGGGTGTGTTTCGGTACTTACGCATACCGCTTGTACCTGCTTTTATCGGAGCGTGCTTCTATGCCGGCAGTGCCATCTATTTCAGGCACGTCGTGTACTGGGAATTTTTCGCCAATGCCTTTCTGTGGCTGCCGCTCCTTGTACTAGGAGTGGAGAAAATTATCCGGGAGCGAAAACCTTACTGGTTCATTGCTGCAGTGGCAATCTCCGTTTTCGATAATTTCTATTTTTCATACATAAGCTTTATTTTTATAGGGATTTATGCGATAGCGCGCTGGTTCATCAAGCTATCAGAAGATGAGCTGCCTATCAAATCCCAGCTGCTCTTTTTCATACCGTCCGTATTGCTTGGGTTCGGGATCGGTTCCATTTCATTCATCCCGTCTGTCTATGCCTTTTTGAATAATTACCGGCCGGCATTCGAAGACCCGATACCTTTTTATGGGAACGATGATAACATCTTATTCACAAGCAGAACGTTACTTCTGCCTGTATTATTTGTCTTCTTAATTTGTGTAGGAGGCTTTTATAAGAACAAGCTGTTCCGGTTGTTTGCACTGCTAAGCATCTTGTTCATTTTCTTCCAGGGAAGTCCTCGTATAGCGAGTATTTTCAATGGTTTTTCAGCTCCGCAATACCGTTTTGAGTATTTATCCATGTTCGTTGTTGCAGGGACTATTGCTGTGGGACTTACACAGTTACACAAGGTGAAGAAATGGCAGCTGCTGGTTGCTATAGGACTTACAGTTCTGTTATATAGTCTTTATTTGCACCATGATATGGCGCTGGATTTGGCAGATGACTGGGCGAAGTATGTTTGGACCGGAGCAGCGCTTGTGTTGCTGGCATTCCTTTTCTATATTCTAAAAAGGAAAGGATGGATGTTAGGTATCTGTCTGACGGTTGTTTTTGCAACGTATATACCGCTGATCAATGCCCATCAGGAGAAGCAGCTCTCTGATGCTGGGAATGTAGAGAATTCCACGCAGCAGCTACTGACAAGTGATAAATACGCAAGTAATGAACAGCGGGGACTGATAGATGATGTACTCGCGTCAGACGAGAGCTTTGCAAGACTCGAATGGAAGACAAATGATAATAACACAAATATGGTCCTAGGTTTTCCAGGTATCAGTATTTATTCGAGCATTTTGAATAAGGAGCTGCTGTTTTTCTATTATCATGATTTGAATATCGATATGAAACGGGAAAGCGTCAGCCGCTATTCGGGGTTTGGAAACAGAGCGAATTTGTACAGTATGCTGAATGGAAAATATATAATGTTCGATAAAGAAGAGAAAATAGCTGCGCCATATGGTTTTAGACCGTACATGGAGAGCAGTAATTATATTGTTTACCGGAATGATAACTTACTGCCATTTGCGAGAGTTACTGCAACTGCGTTTGAAGAGAAGGAATTGGAAAGTCATACACCGCTTGAACGGGAGCATGCAATGCTTGATGGTATTATTCTTTCTGAAAGCAGTTCGACTGAAGAAGCCGAATCACTTCCGGATCTGATGGATAAGGTCTCAGTGGAAGCAGCAGGAGGAACCTACCAGGATGGTCAGCTCCAAGTAGATCAAACAGAGGGCGGCCTGGATCTGAAGCTGGGTGATGATTTGCCGCAGACAGGTGATTATTACGTTAGTTTCTATCTGAAAAATAACGATGCCAGCGCACCATTATACGACTTGACAGTCAATGAGTTCGAAACAAACAGAAAATCGCAGCAGTCAATTTATCGCACGAAGGTCGATGAATTGACAATTCGGGTTAAAGCGGCCGATACTATCCGGATACGCTTGCCAGAGGGAAGCTATACAATGAAAGACTTCCGTTTGCAGCATGAAGACTATCAAAAGCTTGATTTTGCCGTTGCTGAAGCAGAGGACATTCCATTCTCCATAAGCCATAATCAGGTAACAGTAGACTATGATAATCTGCAGGAAGACAGCTATCTAAAAATACCTGTACCTTATGAGAAAGGCTGGCAGGTAACAGTCAATGGTGAAAGCCGGGAGCTTTTGAAAGCAGATTATGCGTTCCTTGGCGTACAGCTGCAGAACGGAGAGAACCACATTGTTTTCACTTATCGGCCGCCTTATTGGAATATACTGGTAGTTCTATGTATCGGAAGTCTGCTCGTTTCTCTAGTATGGGGAATTCTCTTGCGAAAACGTCATATGGCGGGTGAGAAAGGTGAAAAAGAAGCGTAAAAGAAAGCAGCAATCTCTTTCTACAGCATTCGGAACAGTATTTTTATTCGGATTGGGTCTCTTCTTTCTGCTATTCATTATCTCTGTTTTGGTAGAGAATGACGACAAAGAGCAGCAGGAAGGCAGAGTGCTGTCTGAAGATGTACTAGCTTATCGGGATACGGTAGAACAGGAATTGGCTAAATCGAATCAGGAGTCTCTGGCGCCGCTCGTTCTCTCGGTTATGATGCAGGAATCCGGCGGCAGAGGAGATGATCCGATGCAGTCTTCTGAAAGCAGATGCGGTGAGGTTGGCTGCATCAAGAACCCAGAAGAGTCAGTTTCCTACGGTGTTGCCCATTTTCTCCGTATGCTGGAAGAAGCGGATGGAGAGGAAGCTGTCGCTATCCAAGCATATAACTTCGGAAGGGGTTTTATCGGTTTTGTTGAAGAAAACGGTGGCGAGTTCAGTGAGGACTTGGCAGTTCAATTCGCTCAGCAGCAATATAAGAAGGTTGATAATCCGGAAGACTACCGCTGTATAAGACCTGAGTCCGAAGAACTGGATGCATGCTACGGAGATATTCATTATGTGGATGCAGTCTATAGCTACTTGCCGGCTGCTGAAGCGGCTTATAAAGAAAAATAACCCCCACGCTTAAGCAGATGGGGGTTTGAAATTAGAAAACACATTGAAATCACGCCACGCCTCCTCGATTGTTCGGAGGCGTTTTTTTACGTCTGCAGCCTTTTCTTTTCCGATCAAAGCGATGAATGCATGAATCAGGCTGATCGGAGCAGTCAAGGAATGTGTCAGCGATGGAGATTTACTAGAAGCCATGAATGAATAATCCGCTGCTGTAAGCAATGGTGATGACAGCCCATCTGTAATGGCGATTGCTTTTGCACCACGGTCCTTTGCCATTTGGAACAATCGCAGCGTGTGATTGGAATAACGCACGAAGCTCAAAGCAATTAGTGCGTCATCTTCCCGTATCGTGGAGATCTGGTCTATTGCTCTGTCAGATGGTTCGACGATTTCTACATTCTCAAAGATGAATGAAAGATGATAATGCAATAGATCGGCAACACTGACTGCACTGCGATTCGCTAAAATGAAAATCCGTTTAGAGTTGATCACTGTATCAGCTGCTGCATGGAAGGCATGCATATCAATTGCCTCCATCGTTTCCTGGATGTTCGCTTGATCACGCAGGAAGATGGCATATAAGTCTTGGTCCTCTGACTGAGCTTCTTCTGAAGGATGCTTGAACCGTTCGGTTGCATTCAGCTGCTCCTGCATAGCATTCTGCAAGGCGAGCTGCATCTCCGGAAACCCACGGTAACCCATGAAAGCAGCAAAACGGACGATCGTTGCATCACTCACACCTGCTGCATTCGCCAGTCCCTCTACATTGAGGAAAGGTGCCTGGTTTGGATGTTCGATAATGAAATTGGCAATTTTCTTCTGGGACTTCGACATCTGCTCCCGCTGACTGGAAATACGATGGTATATATCCGGCATGACGGAAAAGACCCCTTTCGCTTTCAGAGTTTACGCAAATATACGTCTTCGACCTCGTGATTGTTTCCTTTACGGAGGATAAGGTCGGAACGGCCTTTCGTTGGAAGTATGTTCTCATGTAAGTTCTTAGCGTTGATTTCCTCCCAGATTTTATCCGCTGATTCCAATGCTTCTTCAAGGGATACTTCTGCGTAATGGCGGAAGTAGGATTTAGGATCCTGGAAGGCTGTCGCGCGCAGCATGAGGAAACGTTCTTTGTACCATTTTTCAATGTTTGATTCATCAGCATCGATATAGATTGAGAAATCGAAGAAGTCGCTGACAAAGAATTGATATTCCTTCTTCACTTGCAGTACATTCACGCCCTCAACAATCAGAATGTCTGGATCGGATACTAATTCTGTCTGTTCAGGCAGTACATCGTAGGTGAGATGGGAGTATTGCGGCCCCGTAATATTTGTGCTGCCAGATTTCACCTGTCCCATAAAATCGATCAATGCCTTTATATCGTAGCTTTCCGGAAATCCTTTACGCTGCATCAGCTGCTTTTCTTTAAGAACAGCATTCGGATACAAAAATCCATCAGTCGTTACAAGCTCCGTTTTCTTATCAGGCAGTGCACGGGAAAGCAGTAATTGAAGCAATCGGGCGATAGTACTCTTTCCAACTGCCACACTTCCGGCGATGCCAATGATGAAAGGAACTTTCTTCTCGTTCGTACCGAGGAAGTTACCTGCTTTAGCGTGAAGCATTTCTGCTGACTCCAAATAGTAAGAGACAAGCTGTGTCAGCGGCATATAAGCAGTTTCTACCTCTGGCAAAGAAATCCTCGTATTTATTCCCCGGATTTCTTCAAGCTCTGTTTGAGTCAGGGGCGGTGTCTTCGTTTCCGAAAGAGCAGCCCACGCCTCCCGGGGAAAATGATAATAAGGTTTGTATGTATGCATGATTACCCTCAACTTCTGTCTGCGGATTTGAGAAATAGTGCAAAGTAAAAACGGTTACAAATACTTTTCCATTTTACTACGACAAAATTTAATAATCCAGAGCTGAATCTTGGGGTATAGAAGAGTGGGTATTTCTTGCATAACTTGTATATACAAGTTATGCTATTGTTGTATTCGCTTACATTACAAAACTAGGTGAGGTGGCAGAAGTGGATCTAAGACAACAGGCAGAAGAAATACTGGCAGCACTTGGAGGGAAAGAGAATATCCAAGCTGCAACACATTGCGTCACGCGGCTACGGCTGGCGTTGGCCGATGAGAGTAAAGTAGATAAAGATGCACTGCAGAACATTGATGTTGTAAAGGGTTCTTTTTCAGCGAATAACCAGTATCAGGTTGTTATCGGTCAAGGTACGGTGGATAAAGTATATAAAGAGTTCATTCAGGTTGCCGAAGTCGGGGAATCTACAAAGGATGAAGTGAAGGAAACGGCAAGTAAGAAGGGTAATCCGCTGCAAAGAGCATTAAAAACGCTTGGCGACATTTTCATTCCCATTTTGCCGGCTATCGTAACTGCGGGTTTATTGCTAGGTATTCATAACATCTTAAATAATCCAGGTATCTTCTTCGACAATGCATCAATCATTGAGGTTTATCCGCAATGGGCGGGTATTGCTGATATGATTTATGTAATCGCTAACACGGCCTTTGCCTTCCTGCCGGCACTGATAGGCTGGTCGGCAGTCAAGAAATTCGGAGGCAGTCCGCTGCTAGGGATGGTGCTCGGATTGGCATTGATTCATCCGTCCCTATTGAATCCGACTGATTATGCTAGCGCTGCCCTGGAAGGAAATGCGCCAGTATGGAATCTGTTCGGACTGGAGATCCAGCGTATCGGATATCAAGGGCAAGTGCTGCCGGTACTTTTCGCAGCATGGGTCTTAGCTAAAATAGAAATATTCCTTCGTCGTAAAGTACCAGATAGTTTTCAGCTGCTCGTTGTCGCTCCTGTAGCACTACTGCTTACTGGTATTGTAAGCTTCATCGTAATCGGGCCAATTATGTTCATCGTTGGAAATGCCATTACAGATGGCTTCGTAGCTGTATTCGATACAGTCGCTCCAGTTGGCGGTTTACTGTACGGTGCTCTTTATGGAGCTTTGGTCGTTACCGGATTGCACCATACATTCCTTGCGTTGGATTTACAGCTGATTGCTAATACAGGTGCAACCTTCTTATGGCCGATACTGGCATTGTCGAATATATCCCAAGGTTCTGCAACGCTTGGTGTGATGCTGGCAACGAAGGATGAGAAGCTGAGAGGGTTATCACTGACGTCTTGGATCAGTGCTTGGCTCGGCGTAACAGAACCAGCAGTGTTCGGTGTGAATCTGCGATTCCGTTATCCATTCTTCCTTGCTCTTGGAGCTTCGGCTGTCGCTGGGACATTCATTGCCTGGAGAGGTGTGGAGGCAAGTTCGGTAGGAATCGGCGGTGTACCGGGTATCTTTTCTATACTGCCGGTGAGCTGGGGAGCCTTTGCAATCGGTATGGGAATAGTCATTGTGGTGCCGTTCGTCACAACGTATCTAGTAGCTAAAAGAAAAAAGAATGTGTAATCAAGGAAAGGAGATTATAATGCGCGAACCATGGTGGAAGAGAAGTACTGTATATCAAATTTACCCGAAAAGCTTTCATGATACGACAGGCAATGGAATGGGGGATTTGCAGGGAATAATCGAAAAGCTCGATTATTTGAAGGAGCTCGGTATTGATATGGTGTGGCTGACGCCAATCTACCGATCGCCGCAGCGTGATAATGGGTATGATATCAGTGATTATTACGAGATTGAACCTGCTTACGGTACGATGGAAGATGTGGAAAGATTAATAGGGGAATTGCATGAGCGTGATATGAAGCTGATGATGGATATCGTCATCAATCACACCTCAACTGATCACGAATGGTTCCGCCAGGCGAAATCTTCAAAGGATAATCCTTACCGTGATTATTATATTTGGCGAGATCCGCACGATGGCGCAGAACCGAATAACTGGGTATCCAAGTTTGGAGGTAATGCCTGGAGTTTAGAGGAACATACGAATCAGTATTATTTACATCTTTTCGACAAGACGCAGGCGGATCTTAACTGGGAGAATGAAAAGGTGCGGAAAGATTTGTTCAAGATGATGAATTTCTGGGCAGAGAAGGGTCTTGATGGATTCCGTCTGGATGTTATCAACCTTGTTTCAAAAGTCCAGAGCCTACCCTATGATCATGATGCCCCAGATGGTCAATTTGGGAAAGAGTACTACACAGACGGACCTCGAATCCACGAATTCATGCATGAAATGAACCAGGAAGTTTTCACACCTCATAGTCTAGTAACAGTTGGCGAGATGTCGTCTACTAGCTTGGCTTCTTGCCAGCAGTATACAAAACCAGATGCCGAGGAGTTGAGTATGACATTCAATTTCCACCATCTGAAGGTGGATTATGATAACGGAATGAAGTGGACAGATGGTAAGCTGGAGTTCATTAAGCTGAAGCAGATTTTATCTGACTGGCAAATCGGTATGCATGAGGTAGGTGGCTGGAATGCCCTCTTCTGGTGCAATCATGATCAGCCGCGTATTGTCAGCAGGTTCGGAGATGACGGTCAATACTGGAAGGAATCAGCAAAGATGCTGGCAACCGTTCTGCACATGATGCAAGGAACTCCTTATATTTATCAAGGAGAAGAGATTGGAATGACCGACCCGAAGTTTTCTAACATCGAAGATTATAAGGATGTAGAAACCCACAATGCATTTCAAGCCCTCAAAGAGGATGGTATGGGCAGTGAACTAGCCTTGAGAATCATCCAGCGCCGCTCCCGGGATAATTCGCGGACTCCGATGCAGTGGAACCAAGAAAAAAATGCTGGCTTTACTGATGGAAATCCGTGGATTGCAGTGGCATCGAATTATGCTGATATCAACGTTGAAAAGGCGCTGCAGGATGATGATTCGATTTTCTATCATTATCAAAAGCTGATTAGATTGCGGAAGGAATATGCTATCATAACCCATGGAGACTATGAACCGATATGTATGGATGATGATCGTGTCTTCTGTTATGAACGGAAGTGGAATGGTGAAAAATTGCTTGTCGTAGCGAATTTCTTTGGAGAGACAGCAGAATTTTCCTATCCGAAAGAACACATGGCAAAAGCAGAAATCCTGCTTTCCAATTATGCTGATAGTCCGTCAGATTACAGAAAGATACGGCTTCGCCCGTACGAAGCGGTCATTTACCATAGTAAAGCGTAAAGGCCTGATAGGGATGGAGAAGAAGTTTCAAACAATCTATGATTTGTTAGCAAGAGAAATCCAAACAGAGAAAATCAAGGCAGGACAGCTGCTGCCTTCTGAAAACGAACTGACGGAGAGATTTGCGACATCCAGGGAAACGGTTCGCAAAGCCTTGCAATTGCTGTCCCAAAATGGGTACATCCAAAAGCTGCAAGGAAAAGGCTCGGTCGTGCTTGAACAGGATAAGCTGCCTTTGCCGGTCAGCGGATTGACGAGCTTCAAGGAGCTGGCCCGCTCGATGTCGCAGAAGGTGGAGACATATGTATCGTCACTTTCTAGTAAGGAAGCGAGTGGCATTACCCAACAGCTGCTGCAATGTGAGGAAGGTGCGCCTGTATGGGAGCTTCATCGTTTGCGTAAGCTGGATGGCGAAGCGGTCATCTATGATAAAGATTTACTGTTGAAGGAACTTGCTCCTGGTTTAACAGAAGAAATAGCAGCTGACTCAATCTATGATTATCTGGAACAGGATCTAGGGTTATCCATTAGTTATGCAAAGAAAGAAGTTGTCGTTGAAGAAGCTCATGCGGAAGATAAAGCAATAATGGATTTGGGAAGTTATCAACAGCTTGTCGTAGTGCGCAGTGCAGTTTATCTTGAAGATACAACTTTATTCCAATATACCGAGTCGAAGCATCGACCGGACAAGTTTCGTTTTGTCGATTTTGCTCGAAGAACAAAATGAGAAATAAATAAAATGTGCATAGCTTAAAGGCTATGCACATTTTATTGTGGGTAAAGAGAAGCTTGTACACAGAAAAATTCTGTTTGTTCACATAATTTGTGTGTAACGCAAGTTATGCACAGAAAAATTTGACGAATGCTGGTGCAATCCATTTTATCCACAGGTGGATATCATTTAAGGGCGAATCCGCTTGCCTAAAATAACTAAATCCCGCTCGATGCCATCTAATTCGGCTACGTTCGGCATATCAGCCCAGCGCTCAAATCCGAAACGCTCAAAAAGTTTAATGCTCGGTTCATTATGTCCAAAAACGAAACCTAGAACGGTCTTGAAATCCAATGCTTCAGACTGGTCTAGAACGAACTGGAGCATATCTTTTCCTAATCCTTTTCCTCTGGCATCCTGATGAATATAGATGCTGACTTCCACCGTTTTGTGATAAGCTGCCCGGCCATAAAACGGCTCCAAGCTGATCCAGCCCAGTACGATTCCGTCTTCCTCCACGACCCAAAGCGGTCGCTGTTCTGTATGATGCTGGAACCAATCCAGTCTGCTTTCCACTGATATCTCTTCCAAGTCTGCGGTGACCATTCTGCCGGCAATCGTGGAATTATAAATGGAAACAATTGCGGGAAGATCGTGAAGTTCTGCGATGCGGTATTGCATGTCCATTCCCCCATGGTTTTTGACTAATTATACTAAACGGTTAGATAGAAGAATAGTCTGAATGAGTTTGGGGTACTAGGTAAGCAGGTGAAATGGCAGATGAGAGGATGTGGATTATGTATTCAGTAACATTCGGTAAATTGCTGCAATTCGCTGCTATCGGCTTAGTGATTGGCTTCATCATTGGTATGGTCGCTATGCTCGGCTTTGATTTAAACTTTATGGCTATGATTCTAAGTGTATTGCTCAGCATCATTGGAGCATTTGCGGCAGGTATGTACGCGGAGCTGTATCATATTAGGCAGGCAGTGAATGAACAGACGGAGAAGACATTGAAAAAAAGAGGGTAATAAGAAGTTTCGGCTGCTGCATATAGCGGCTGAACTTTTTTTTGATAAAATTTATTTCACATGTATGAAATAATAATGTATACTAATACTAGTAGAAAGCAGTAATTGGGGGTCTGTAAGTGGAAAGCAGAGATATGATTGATTTTATCGAATTAGTACGTAATGTCAATAAAGCGTTGCGTAAGGAATGGGATTTTCAGATTTCCGGACCGCAGCTTGTCTTGTTGAGGCTGTTAAAAAATAGCGGGCCGATGCGTATGTCTGATTTGGCTGAGGAAGTGGGTATCAGCTTTAGCGGGGCAACGAACTTAGGAAACCGCATGATCAAGGATGGCTACTTGGAGCGAATCCACTCAGAAAAGGATCGTCGGGTTGTCATGCTTGCAATTACGCAAAAGGGATCTGACTTCTATGAGAGTTTTTCTGGAGCAAGGGACAAAGCATTCAGTTCTTTCCTCGGTAAACTAACAGAAGAGGAGAAAAACGAGTTCATCCGGCTCAGCCGTAAAATGCTCGCTGATTAATAGAAAGGGGATGTGTGTATGTCGGACATTCGAAATGAAACGATACCCGATGGACACGAAATCGAACAAGCGGAAAATGAAATCAAGGAAGACGCACATAGTATAAAACGGATATTCAAGCAACCGAAGGCAGCATGGGCGGTTGCTTTTGCATGTGTCGTTGCATTTATGGGGATTGGTCTTGTCGATCCGATTCTTCCATCAATCGCTGCACAGATGGATGCAACGCCGAGTCAAGTAGAATTATTATTCACGAGTTATTTGCTCGTTACCGGAATCATGATGCTGATCACAGGCTGGTTATCCAGCCGGATCGGTCCGAAAATGACACTGCTCATTGGGTTGGTCATCATTATATTATTCTCCACTTTAGGAGGATTAGCCGGCAGTGTGGATGAATTGGTCGGCCTTCGTGCGGGCTGGGGGCTAGGTAATGCATTATTTATCTCCACAGCACTTGCCGTAATCGTCAGTGTTGCCAGCGGTGGTTCAGCAGTAGCCATCATGCTTTATGAAGCAGCTCTTGGATTAGGGATGTCAGTCGGACCGCTTCTGGGCGGACTGCTTGGATCCATCCATTGGCGTGCACCTTTCTTTGGTGTGGCGGTATTGATGCTGATCGGATTGCTGGCGGTGTGGATATTGCTGACAGATGTACCAAAACCAGCGAAGAAAATTCCGCTTTCAGCACCATTCCAGGCATTGCGTCACCCGGGGCTTTTGACGATAGGGTTGACAGCTTTATTTTATAACTTCGGTTTCTTTACGTTGCTGACATATTCACCGTTTGTCTTGAATCTCGGTGAATTCGGTATCGGATTCGTCTTCTTTGTTTGGGGAGTCATGCTGGCAATTGGGTCGATCTTTATAGCACCTTCTTTCGAAACGAAGCTAGGCACGAAAAGATCACTTAGTTTGGTAATGGTGGGTATCATCATTACGTTGGCTTTGATGGGGATTGGCGCAGATTGGCCAGTATTCCTGATAGTGATGATTGCATTAATGGGATTATTACTTGGTATTAACAATACGGTCATGACAACAGCTGTTATGGAAGTCTCGCCGGTTGAGCGTTCTACAGCATCAGCTGCATATAGTTTCCTGCGTTTCACCGGTGGTTCGATTTCACCATGGCTCGCGGGAAAAGTGTCGGAGCATATTTCGATTGGAGCTCCATACTATGTCGCGGCAGCGGCGGTGCTCGTCGGATTGCTGTTATTCACTGCTAGAAGAGGTGCAATGGATCGTTTGAGTTAAGAGAAAGGCCATGATCATTTGATCATGGCCTTTTCTGTGTACATGAAACGATAAAATTAAGGGTCATTCCTGGAAACTTGCCTGGTTTATAGGGAAGGATAAATATAACTTTCTTGAATCAAGAAGGAGTTCGAGTACTGCTTGCAGAAAAAGAGAAATTAGGATGACGTAAGTTGAGGAAGCATAACATGCTCACAGTTAATGGGTTTTGACTAGCAAGAGCTAAGATAGGCAGTCGTGACGGATAGTATAAAACCGGTAATGTATGAATATAAAAAAGCAGAACTAGAAGTAGTTCTGCTTTTTCCTTATAGGTCGATTGTATAAACGTTATTTTTGTTCACATTCTTCAAATATATCTTGTCTGGCTTGATTTCCAGTACAACATAATCTGGATCATTTGGTCCGTCAAGCCAAGCGCTGAAGCTATCCTTCCAAAGCTGCTGTTTCAGCTCCGAAGATTCACTGACTTTTGCTTCAGCCTCGATTTCAACATACTCATCTCCGACGCCGTCGCCGTTATATCCTAGCAGGATATGGACGTTATGATTGTTTTCGATATCGTCCACCTTGTGTGAACTGCCGCTTGTTGCGCAATATAATGTATATCCTTCGTTGAAGAAGGCCATATAGCGAGTATAAGGCTTACCACCTTGAACGGTAGCAAGTGTGCCGATCTTTTGATTTTCCAGGATCTGTTCCACATGTTTTCTTACTTCTGCTTGTTCCATCATGATCTCCTCCTTCTGATTTCTAAAGGTAGTATCCCTTTTTTGGCAGCTTATTAAACCCGAAAAAAGGGAAGTGTATATGGAGTGGAAGAAGACTCGTCTAAAAGCCAACTAATGGAGGGAATCGTATGACTAAGATGCAGGAAGAGAAAAAACCACAAACAAAGTGCCAGTCAGAATTTGGCGAGTTAAAGCATGTTGTTGTCTGTCCGCCGGCATATATGGAAATACGCAAAGTCATTAACGAAACACAAAAGCATTATCTGAATCATAATATCGATCAAGATTTAGCTATGAAACAGCATACTGACTTTGTAAAAGCTTTACGGGATCACGGAGTGGATGTGATGTCACTGCCGGCTCATGAGCAGTTTAATGAACAAGTATATACCCGGGATATCGGTTTTTGTATAGGAGATACATTATTTACTGCAAATATGGGTGATGAAATACGCAAAGGGGAAACGAAAATACTTCGGGAATGGCTGGAAAAACAAGGACTTACATACAAGATGGTAGATGAGGGAACAATTGAAGGCGGTGATGTCGTTGTTGACCGTCAGCGTGTATGGATTGGCCTCAGTAAACGGACAGATGAGAAAGCCATACAGCAAGTACAGCAGCTGCTGCCGGAATATGAAGTGATCCCAGTAAGGATTCGTGAGGATATCCTTCATTTGGATTGTGTCTTCAATTTGGTCCGGGATGACCTGGCAATTCTTTACCCCGATGCTTTTGAACAGGACGATCTAGAACGTTTCCGTAAACTGTACAACACAATCGAAATTTCGGAAGAAGAACAATTCTATATGGGTACGAATATCCTTTCCTTTGCACCTGATAAGCTATTGAGCCTGCCTTCAAATAAGCGGGTCAATGAGGCATTGCGTGAGGAAGGAGTGACAGTAATCGAAGTAAACTTCTCGGAAATCATCAAGTCCGGCGGTTCTTTCCGATGCTGTTCCCTCCCGCTGCAGCGCCAATGAACGTATAAAAAAGAAAGAAATAAATATCCTAAGGTTTGGCTGGTATGAGCGGATTGCTTTACTTCTGTTCCAAGCCTTTAGCATAATAAAATGTGGAGGCGATCAGATTGGATAATTTTACGTTTTATAACCCAACAAAATTGATTTTCGGTAAAGACCAATTAGATAAATTGAAAGAAGAAATTCCTGCATATGGCAAGAAAGTATTGCTTGTCTATGGCGGCGGAAGCATTAAGCGCAGCGGCTTGTATGAAAAGGTATTGAAAGAACTAGAAGAAATCGGTGCAGAAGTATTCGAACTTTCTGGAGTGGAACCAAACCCGCGTGTTTCTACTGCGCGTAAAGGTGTGGAAATCTGCAAAACAGAAGGAATCGATGTATTGCTTGCAGTTGGCGGCGGAAGTGTAATCGACTGTACGAAAGCTATTGCAGCAGGTGCGAAGTATGATGGAGATGTATGGGATATCGTAACCAAAAAAGCATTCGCAGACGATGCTCTTCCATTCGGTACTGTACTCACCCTTGCAGCGACAGGTTCTGAAATGAACTCCGGTTCTGTTATCACGAACTGGGAAACAAATGAAAAGTACGGCTGGGGAAGTCCTCATACATTCCCGAAATTCTCTATCCTGGATCCGCAGAACACATTCACTGTACCGCGTGATCAGACGATCTACGGTATCGTCGACATGATGTCACACGTATTGGAGCATTATTTCCATACAACAACGAATACAGAATTGCAGGATCGCTTCTGTGAATCCCTATTGCTTACGGTAATGGAAACAGGACCGAAGCTGCTTGATGATCTGGAAAATTACGATTACCGTGCAGCTATCCTTTACAGCGGAACAATGGCTTTGAACGGCGTATTGAACATGGGCTATCGCGGCGACTGGGCAACACATAACCTTGAGCACGCTGTATCTGCTGTGCATGACATTCCGCATGGCGGTGGTCTGGCAATTCTATTCCCGAACTGGATGAAGCATGTACTCGACGATGAGACTGCACCGCGCTTTAAACAGCTTGCTGTCCGTGTCTTCGGTATCGATCCAACAGGCAAAACGGATAAAGAAGCTGCACTTGAAGGAATTGATGCATTACGTGCTTTCTGGAACAGCATTGATGCACCAGCTACGCTTCGCGACTATGATATTTCCGAAGACAGCTTGGAATTGATGGCTGAAAAAGCATACGCGAACGGCGAGTTCGGCGGCTATCGCAAACTGAATAAAGAAGATTCACTTGAGATCTACAAAGCATCTTTCTGATTATCAGAAGAGAGCCTGCGCATATATGCGCAGGCTCTTTTTTAGGAGCTTACCATCGTACCGCCGTTCACATGAATGATCTGACCAGTTACATAAGAGGAATCTTCAGAAGCTAGGTAAACATAGGCTGGAGCAAGCTCATAAGGCTGACCGGCACGTTTCATTGGTACATCCTGCCCGAATGTGGCAACATCCGCTGCTGAGAAACTGGAAGGAATGAGTGGTGTCCAAATTGGCCCCGGCGCGACGCCATTCACTCTGATCCCTTGTGTTGCAAGATTTTGGGATAACGCTCTCGTGAAACCAACAATAGCACCTTTTGTGCAAACATAATCAATCAGATCTGGTCTTCCTTCATACGCAGTCACTGATGTTGTATTAACAATCGTGCTTCCTCTTTTCAGATGCGGCAGTGCAGCTTTTGTCAGATAGAAGAAAGCAAAAATATTTGTGTGGAATGTTGCATCCCATTGAGCGGTAGAGATATCGGTCAGCGATTCCTGAGGGAATTGGACACCATGATTATTTACGAGAATATCCAGTTTTCCATAAGTGTCGATTGTATGGGAGACAACAGCCTGGCAATGTGCTTCACTCCGCAAATCACCGACAATCAGTGTGCAGCGCTGCCCAAGCTGTTCTATCCGGTTCTTTGTCCGTCTGGCATCTTCGTTTTCATATTCATAATAGTAGGCAATAACAATATCGGCACCTTCCTTGGCAAAAGCGATGGCAGCAGCTGCACCAATTCCGCTGTCCCCTCCAGTGATGATTGCTGTCTTTCCTTTCAGCTTTCCTGAACCTTTATACGTGTCTGTCTCAATAATTGGCTTTGGCCGCATCAGCCCCTCTATTCCAGGCTGCTGGTCTTGGTGCTGAGGCGGAAAGTAAAAGTTCGTGCCGGGTTGAACCGGCCGGTTTTTGCTATATTGCTGCTGCGTCAATTCTTGTCCTCCTCTTCATACGTGGCTCCAAATGAAATATATGCAAAAGATGCCCTTGATTTGCCAAAAAAGAGGTATTTTATGTTAGGAAACAGAACAGAAGGGGAAAAGGATTTAGAATGTGATTTAATACGAGTTGGAAAGGGGTCTTATTCATGGAAAAAGTATTTATCAGTCCAAGCCGGTATGTTCAAGGAAAGGGTGTACTTCAGAAAGCTGGGGAGTATGTGAAAAAAATCGGTGACAATGCTCTTGTCCTTGCAGATGAATTTGTCTGGGACTTGGCGGGAAATACAGTGCTTGAGAATCTGGAGCAGAGCGGTATCCAAACGAAGAAGACCGTATTCGGCGGAGAAGCATCAACAGAAGAAATCAAGCGTATTGCTGCTGATGGGAAGGAAAGTAATGTTGTCATCGGTATCGGAGGCGGAAAGACACTTGATACTGCAAAAGCAGTAGCAGACGAGCTGCAGGTTGGTGTTGTGATCCTGCCGACAACAGCATCAACTGATGCTCCTACGAGCGGATTGAGTGTTATCTACTCTGAGGAAGGAACATTCGAAAGCTATAAGTTTTACGACAAAAACCCGGACCTTGTCCTTGTCGACACAAAAATCATCGCGCAGGCACCACCTCGTTTCCTGGCTTCCGGAATTGCAGATGCAATGGCTACGTGGGTGGAAGCACGTGCTTCTATTGAGGGACGCGGCAAAAACATGGCTGGCGGACTGGCTACGATTGCTGGACAAGCGATTGCAGAAAAAGCGGAAGAAGTTCTCTTCGAATACGGATTGCTTGCTTATGAGGCCAACAAACGACAAATCGTTACACCTGCTTTGGAAGCGGTTGTCGAAGCAAATACACTGCTTAGCGGACTTGGGTTTGAGAGCGGCGGACTAGGTGCGGCACACGCCATCCATAATGGCTTCACCGCGCTGCATGGTGAGATTCATAGCCTTACCCATGGTGAAAAGGTTGCATTTGGTACGCTGACACAGCTTGCGCTCGAGGATCGTACACTTGATGAAATCAACACGTACATCGATTTCTACCTTTCCCTCGGTCTCCCAGTTACACTGGAAGACATTAAACTTAAGGATGTTTCGGATGAAGACTTACTGAAGGTTGCCGAGCTTGCAGTGCAGGAAGGTGAATCGATTCATAACCTGCCTGGTACAATTACAGCAGATCAAGTCGTAGATGCCATTAAAGCAGCAGATCAATACGCAAAAGCATATAAAGAGTTGATTGGCTACGAAGCCTGATTAACAGAGATAAAAAGCTGGAACAGGAAAAAATGTTCCAGCTTTTTTCTTTTGCCCATTGACGTGTGTTTCTGTACTAGTGTACT
Source organism: Terribacillus aidingensis (assembly GCF_040703035.1). Classification (NCBI taxonomy): domain Bacteria; kingdom Bacillati; phylum Bacillota; class Bacilli; order Caryophanales; family Bacillaceae; genus Terribacillus; species Terribacillus aidingensis. The sequence goes on from NZ_CP159996.1 coordinate 331,529, forward strand.
ATGTGATTAATACAGTAATACATCAGGAGGGTTTATTTCATGAAAGCTTGGCTAGCATTAGTAAAGAAAGAATTTCGTGTCGGATTGCCAATTTTGCTTTTGGCAATCGTACTATTCCTTGTCGGCTTGGTTATAGTTACCGTCAGTACCTATCGCTTTGGGTATGCTTGGGATGGTGTTGGAATCATCGGATTAGCCTGGGGCGGCGGACACTTTTTCTTCATGGCAATCTACATGCTTTACAGTCTTGCGGTGGAGAGAAAAAGGTTGCATCTCTGGCTTCACAATCCGATGCATGCTTCGGGGCTTCTCGCAGCGAAGTTAGTAACAGGCACAGTTTACATGATCATTTCATTGCTTGTCGTAAGTATTGCAGCATATGTGGGTGGTTTGCACTTTGTAGAGTTCTCAGATGGCACGTGGTTCAAAATTGGTTTGATTGCCTTCGTGCATGTAGTTATGTTCGCTGTCGATTTTTCTGTATACGTCATTCTTGCATATGTTGTATTTCTGTTATTGGAAAGGTACATGCCTGCATTCCTTAGCGGAACAGTGGTTTTCATTGGCTGGTGGGTATTCGCTTATCTTTTCTTCGGTCTCATAGGGAATTCAAAAATTTATGCTGCTATTTCAGAATGGGGAAAAATCGACTTAGGCTTTGTCGCTAATTCACTTCAATTCGACATTAGTATTAGGGAAGCAATAGTAAATTTTCAAGGTGAAGACACTTTCATCTATGCTGGTAACTACGTCATTGAACTGATCACCATTCTTATCATCTATTTCATCGCATCCTGGTTATTAGACAAAAAAGTAGAGGTGTAGAGTATGACCGATACATTTCAATCATCCCAGCCCATATATCTGCAGCTGGCAGATCGGCTGAATAGACAAATTGTCAGCGGCGAGCTGAAGCCTGGAGACAAGCTGCCTTCCGTACGGGAAACGGCAGTTGCATCGAAAGTAAATCCGAATACGGTACAACGGACGTACCGCGAACTGGAGGCATCGGGAATCGTGGAATCACGCAGAGGGCAAGGAACATTCGTTACGGAAAATGAAGATATTCTCCTTTCTATACGTGAGAAGCTGAAGCAAGAACAAATACAGAATTTCATCCAAGTCATGCATGATATGGGCTATGAGAACGATGAGATCACAAAAGGCCTGCAAACCTATTTGGAAGGAGGAGCAGTGAATGATTGAATTTAAAAATGTGACGAAACGGTATATGACAAAAACAGCATTGCGAGACGTGAATTTAAAGCTCGATAAAGGCAAGATCATCGGCCTGGTCGGGCTGAACGGAGCAGGTAAATCAACAACGATGAAGCTGATTGCCGGACTGATTAATCCGACCAAGGGATCTGTGGAACTGGATGGTAAGAAAGTGACGCGCCGGATAGCGTCGAAGGTGAGTTATCTGTCTGAGCTGGATGAGTATTATACCTTCTATACTGTCCAGCAGACAATTGATTTCTTTGCGACGCAATTTCCTGATTTCAATAAAGAAAAGGCGGAGGAAATTCGCGCATATATGAATCTTGATGCCAATACAAAAGTAAAACATCTGTCCAAGGGGAATCGCGGCAGGCTTAAAATTATTCTCACATTGTCCAGAGAAGTACCTATCCTCTTGATGGATGAGCCGCTTTCCGGGTTGGATCCGCTTGTGCGGGACTCCATTGTTAAAGGTCTGATTACATTTGTAGACACGGAGAAGCAGCTTGTTCTCCTTTCCACGCATCAAATCATGGAAGTTGAAATGATTCTTGATGAAGTGATTGCAATCAAAGATGGTGAGCTGGTGGATCACAGGAATGTAGAAGAACTGCGCTACGATGAGCAGAAGGGCATATTGGAATGGATGAGCTCGATCTATGAGTAAAGAAGCACTTCAACTCTTATTACAAGCAAAGGAGCGAAAAAGCATGCAAAAACAGCCAGCAGTAGAAATAAAGCAGGTTACCAAAGTGATTCGCGGCCGAAAAATCATCGACCGTATCAATTTTTCCATCTATCCCGGTGAGGTGTTCGGCTTTCTAGGGCCGAACGGGGCCGGTAAAACAACAACAATCCGGATGATTGTCGGACTAATGGGCATCACGGATGGAGACATTCTTATCAAAGGCAATAGTATCAAAACATCCCATGGCGCAGCCATGAAACATATCGGTGCCATCGTCGAGAATCCGGAGATGTATAAGTATCTTTCTGGTTATCTGAATCTTGTGCATTTTGCGAGAATGAGTGATGGCGTAGATAAGAATCGGATCGATGAGGTTATCGAGCTTGTAGGCCTGAAGAATCGGATCAACGATAAGGTGAAAACATATTCCCTCGGGATGAGACAACGTCTCGGTATCGCACAAGCCCTGCTGCATCGTCCAGATGTACTTATCCTGGATGAACCAACGAATGGATTGGATCCGGCTGGGATTCGGGAGATGCGTCATTATATCCGCAATCTGGCTGAAAAAGAAGGCCTTGCCGTTATCGTATCCAGCCATTTGCTGAGCGAGATGGAATTGATGTGTGACCGAATCGGGGTCTTGCAGCAGGGTAAAATGCTCGGAGTGCAGCAAGTTCACGAGATGTCGAGTGAACAGACACAAATGGTCAGATTCCAAGTCGAACCATTGGAACAAGCTGGAGTTGTCCTCCGTGATATGGGCAGCAAGCAACCGCAGATCAAGGATAAACAAGTCTTTGTCGAGCTGACGCGTGATGAAATCCCAGCAGCAGCTGCAAAGCTTGCTAAGGAAGGAATCAGCATTTACGGTATCCAAGCAGAAACAAAGACATTAGAAGATACATTCCTGGAATTGACTGGAGGGAAGGAAATTGTCTAAATTCATCGGGTTGGTGCGAAATGAACATATGAAAACATTCCGTCGTATATCAACGTGGATCATGCTGGGAATTGCAGCTGCTTTGCTGATAACGATTGCAGCTTTTACAGCGTATTACGCTGAGGACAGCAGCGGAGACTGGCGAGCAGATACAGAGCAGCAGATACAGGATCTACAGAAGCAAGTTAAAAATGGCGATGTGGATGCAGCAGCTGCACAACAGGATATGGCTGCAATGCAATACCAGCTGGATCAGGATATCGCACCAGTTCAAAGTGATTCACTTGCTGCTTATATGGAAAGTGTCATGTACTACTGTGCACCGTTTCTGATTCTGTTCATCGCTATCATTGCAGGCGGACTCGTTTCTACTGAATTCGGCACAGGGACAATAAAACTATTACTCACTAAAACACCTTCCCGTTTCAGTGTGTTAACTTCCAAGTATGTAAGTATGTTCATCACAACAGTTATCTTCTTTGTATTCTTTATTGGATTTTCCTTTATCGTCGGCGGTCTCTTCTTCGGATTCAATGGATTGGACGCGAAAAGTGTGATTTTTGATAATGGAGAAGCTGTGACAAATAATATATTGGCTTCTACCATGAGAGATTACGGATTGAACTTTGTCCAAACATTCATCTATGCGACAATTGCATTTGCTCTATCCACTATCTTCCGTAACACAGCCTTGGCAATTGGATTTTCCATCTTCATTTCCATGTTCTTCCCGACCATCAGTTTCATACTTTCCAGATATGAATGGTCGAAGTATATCTTATTCAATAACGTGGATCTGACAGTATATAACCCAGGTAACACCCCAATCGTGGACGGCATGACACTGGGCTTTTCAGTTGCGGTAATGGCTATCTATTTTGTCATCATCACTTGCATAACTTGGTTCAGTTTCATGAAACGAGACATTACAGCTTAAGCACTTCAGTTGCTTTATGTTTAAAATAACGGTAAAAAGGAAGTAGTAATACTGTATGCAGCTTTTTAAAACTAACAAACGAAATAGGAGTGAATTAACATGAGTGACGTATTATTCACATCTCACGCAAAAGCAACTGGCGGTCGTGAAGGACATGTAAAATCTGATGATGGTTTGATCGATCTTGATCTTGTCCAACCAGGAAGCAAAAAGGATAGCGTAGGTTCCAATCCTGAGCAGCTATTCGCTGCTGGTTACTCTGCATGCTTCGATGGAGCATTCAACCATGTAGCAAGAGCTGAGCGCAAACGCGTTGAGACGGAAACTTCTGTTGATGTCAGCCTACTGAAAGATGGCGATGGATTTAAAATCGCAGCTGCTATCACTGTAGATGTTAAAGGTGTTTCTCAGGAAGAAGCGGAAGATCTATTAGAAAAGACGCATCAGTTCTGCCCTTACTCCAAAGCGACTCGCGGCAACATCGATGTAGATTTGAAAGTGAACGTTGTAGAATAATAAGAAAAAAAACCACTTCCCATTTGGGAAGTGGTTTTTCTATGCTCATTTTTTGCGTTGGAATAAAAACTTTGCCAGCAATGTCTGACAGATGACGAACAGACCGCCGACCGCCCAGTACAGCGGAAGTACAGCTGGTGAGCTGAAAGAAATAAAACCAATCATGAGCGGAGAAATGATACCGATCATACGGGCTTGCTGTCTTCTGGCTGGATCAACGCCAATTTGGGAAACACGATATTGCAGCCAATAAACTGCCATCGCAATAACCATGAGGGCGATATCCGGTGTTCCAAGATTAAACCAGAGGAAATCGTGCGTCGCGATTTCAGGTGTATTTCGAATAGCTGAATAGAACCCGATCAGGAAAGGCATCTGAATCAAAAGCGGCAGACAGCCCATCGCGGAAAATGGATTCATGCCGTGTTTTCGATACAACTCCATCATTTCCTGCTGCTGCTTCTGTTTCGACTCAACATCGGTTTTGTTTTTATATTTTGCCTGCAATGCATCAAGCTCTGGCTTGAATAGCTTCATTTTCTCCTGTGTTTCATAACTCTTCTTGAGCTGCATCAGCATGAAAGGCATCAGAATGAGACGTACCGCCAACGTGATCAAGATGACACTGATTCCGTAATCGTCATTGAAATTACCAGCAATCCATTTGATCAAGTAAGAGAAAGGACTGATGAAGTAATGGTTGAACCATCCTTTACTAGTTGCGCCTCCGCTGCTGCTTTGGCATCCTGCCAGCAAAACTATCAGACCTATGGAGCTTAAGATAATACCGTACTTTTTAAAGAATGTGGATACAGATGTGCGTTGCAAATTGTTTTTCCTCCTTGTTGTATCGATTGGTTATCTGGATACAAACAAGAAGCTGCTTCGCCATCATCATCCGGACCGTCTTTCCGCATGGTAGTGCGGGCGAGCCAATGAACGATCGGCCTGCTGTAAGAAACGGTAGTAGGAGTATGCGATTGCCAGCTGTCTAACGTGCAGACATGCTGCCATTGCATCGCATCACTAGCACGAAAACGACTCGTAACTTTCGTTGTTGCTCTATGTGCCAGGATAAAAGTCATCGTCAGCCCGATATAAAAGACCAACGACGTAAAATCATCGGCAAATATATTCCAAAAAGCATACAGCATCTGTATACACCTCCTTTCGTTCCTTCTATTTTCCTATAGTTCTAGAAACTTGTCAAAACTGCGCAGGGATTTTCGTTTCGTTTGGAGAAATGGCTAAGAGAAGCGTTTTCTCTGCTAACAGCGGTTTATTTGAACAGTTTTATGACGGAGGGGGACGAACATGATAAACTGGTTAACAAGACTACAAGCTGCAGAGGTGAAACCGATGTTCAAGATACGCGAAGCAAAGGTCTCGGATTATGACCAAGTCGCTGTTCTGTACAAGGAATTATACAATACGCATTATACAAATCAGCCGGAGCATTTTGCCAAGAAGGCAGAGCCGCTTGACCAACACGTTTTTGAAAGCAATATATACTTAGATAATAAGAAAGTATTCTTAGTGGAAAAAGCAAAGGAAGTTATGGCTTTTGCTACGATACGGGTGACGAACGAGACAATCTCTCACAAGGCACATATTTTCATTGAAGAATTCTGTGTGCGTTCCGATATGCGGGGCAAAGGAATCGGAGGACATCTATTTGAAAAAATCAAGCGCCATGGGAAAAAGATAGGGGCATCAGAAATAGAGCTGAATGTGTGGAATTTTAACAACCGTGCAGAAGATTTCTACGTCAAGATGGGCATGCAGACACGCTCAAAACGAATGGGAATATCATTGAAATAAGTAGATAATTGTCGAATTGACCCCTCGTACAGAGGGGCTTTTCTATGTCAAGTAAAAAAGTTAAAAATTTGTAAATATTTATATAGCCAAGCTCTTTTATGCCATTTATAATAATCTGGAATTACATAAATATATTTCCAGGAGGATACATACGTGACAAAGAAGCTATTGGTTGGAATAATCTTGGTTTTGCTTTGCCTGCAAGTAGTAGCACCACAGACGGCGTCTGCTGCTATTAAACAAAAAGACCTTGAAGCCTACGCGGCTGAGCTAGGTACAGATGTGGAAGGTTTGAACCGCTATCTGGTAGATTTTGAGTGGGGGACAATTGAAGATTTTGAACCAAGTTCGATCGATGAATTGCGTGATTGGCTTGGAGAGCCGGTAACTAAAGAAAATTTACAGTCTTTCTTGAAAGAGACTGGTTATACAACTGAAGATATAAATGCAAGTTTGAAAGAAATGGGTTTGACGGATTATACTGCAGAAGATATTTTACTTTATGAAGATCTGTCCTGGGTAATGGGTTATCCTGCTACTTCGCAAAATCTACAGGAACTAGCAGCAGAAGTAGGTCTCACAGAAAAAGAATTGGCTGATTTGTTTGCTGCGAATGGATTGGATTTATACAGCTATGGAACTATGGAAGAATTAAATGAAGTGATTTACAACGATATAAACGGGGTATCATTGTATTTCCTATTGCAGGAAGTAGAATTGAGCCAGGAGGAATTTGACCAGCTGCTTGCGGATAACGGTGTGAAGCTGGAAGATTTCTCAAGCTATGAAGAGCTTTTGGATTTCGTTTATGAAGAATCGGGTTATTATGAGTTCTCCCGCGAGGATTATTGGGAAATGCTGAGTTCTTTCCTTGATCTTATCGGAGTGGGACAGGACGAGTTTTTCCGTGCTTATGATCATTTGGAAAGCGTAGTATCGAATGATCCAGAAGCATTCATTTCTGGTCTGGAAGATATTGCACTTCGCGCAGAAGCATTGGGAGACTTTGAAACTTCCACAGAATTAACGGAAGAGCAAGGTAAAGAGCTTCTCGCAATTTGGAATGATTTGATGAATATCTTCCAAATGAAAGCTGAATTCTATCTGGTAGATGGAAATACGAAAACACCTGTGACGTTTGAAGAACTACTGAAAGTTACGGATCTTGAGAATCGTATTTTACTTGTAGATTTGTTTGACTTACAGGGCAATCACCTATTGAACTTTACTATAACTGGCGAATTGTTTGGTTCTGATTTGCTCACAGGTGCTCCAGCAGTAGAAGTACCTGTACAAGAAAAACCTTCTGAATCAGAACATAAGCACGAAGCACCTGTATTAAAAGAGAAAGTAACAGTCACACCAACGAAGACTGCGACGGAGACAGTGAAAGAAGAAGGCAAACGTCTTCCGGATACAGCTTCTCCTGTTGGCAATATTCTAGTGGCCGGTGCAGTATTGATGGCTGCTGGTGCAGTATTATACGCATGGAACCGACGGAAGAGACATAGTAATTAATAATGTAAGCACCACGAATCATTTGATTCGCGGTGCTTTTTCTATATAAAAAGTGAAACAATCTGACAAGGAGCTCCGTACATATTATGGAAATAAAAAAATTGTTACAGGGAAAGGGTGAAGGGAATGACAAAACCGGCAATGCAGCTGATTGGTTTGAAGAAGCAGATCGGCTCAAAACTGATTGTTAAGGGATTGAACTTTGACATTCAGCCGGGTGAGGTATTCGGATTCCTCGGACCAAACGGAGCGGGTAAGACAACGACAATCCGGATGATGGTTGGCTTGATCCGTATCACAGAAGGTGATGTGCGTATTCAAGGAAAAAGCATCAAGACGGACTATAAAGAAGCAATCCGGCATGTAGGTGCAATCGTAGAGAATCCGGAGTTATATGGTTTCATGTCCGGGTACAAGAATCTGCTTGTTTTTTCAAGGATGATTCCCGGAATATCGAAGGAACGCATCGACGAAGTGGTGAAGCTCGTAGGATTGGAGAAACGCATCCATCAGAAGGTGAAGCGGTACTCCTTAGGTATGCGGCAGCGGCTAGGTATTGCACAGGCTTTACTACATAATCCTTCCATCTTGATATTGGATGAGCCGACGAATGGATTGGATCCTTCGGGAATCAGAGAAATCCGTCAGTATATCCGCAAACTAGCAGAACAAGAGAATGTGGCTGTCATTGTCTCCAGTCATTTGCTTTCGGAAATGGAGCTCATGTGTGACCGTATCGGCATATTGAAAAATGGGGAACTTGTCAGCATCCAGCAAATCCAGAATACAGAAGACGATGCACCAGCTGAAGTCGTTCAAATTGATTGTCCGGCAGTACATCACGAAAAAGCGCAGCGTCTTTTACAGGAACAATTCGGGATTACAGCAATGTCGAGCGGCGAGAAACTGACATTCCCGATATCGCGGGAAGAAATTCCATCCATCATTAAAGCACTGGCTGTTGCCGATATCGAGCTATTTGGTTTTGCAGTGGAGCGGAAGACGCTAGAGGATAAATTTTTACATGTGATTGGAGAGAATGTCATTGAGTAACTTTTTCCAGCTTGTCCGAAACGAGCAAACGAAGCTGTACAGCCAGCTGTCGACGTGGATCATGCTTGGCATTCTTATAGTTGTCGTTCTTGGTTTTGCTATTATCATGCGTACAGCAGATGGCTTTGTAGGGCAATACGATGACGCGACCTGGAAGCAGGATTTGCAGCAGCAAAATGAAGAGATAGCTGAGTTCAACCCAACTGCTTCGGACATCCTTATTAACAACTACCGAATAGAAAATGACCTGAAGCCTGAAGGGACGACAGCTTGGGACTTCCTTTATCAAAGCAATTTCATGACTAGTGTGCTTAGCTTGCTGACGATTATCGTAGCCGGCGGTATCATCGCAAATGAGTATCGCTGGGGCACTATCAAACTTCTATTGATTCGGCCAGCGACCAGAACGAAAATCTTCTTTGCAAAATATACCAGTGTTCTATTTTTTGCTTTAACTGCATTACTTGTATTATTCCTATCCTCCTGGCTGATCGGCATGTTGTTCTTTGGTCTTGGGGGAGAAGGGTCCATGCTGCAGGTAAAGAATGGAGAGGTTGTTGAAATCTCAGTATGGACACGGATTGCACAGGATTATGGTTTGCAGTTAGTGAAGCTTGTCGTATGGGCAACATTTGCCTTTATGATTTCCGCGGCGTTGCGTAACGGTGCTTTAGCAATTGGGACGGCAATCTTCCTTATGTTTGTCGGCAGCTCCGTCATTCCATTCATTTACGATAAACCGTATGCAAAATATGTTTTGTTCTCAAATCTGGATTTAACGCAATTTACTACAGGGTATAAGGTTATTGATGATTTAACGCTTACATTTGCGGTTGTAACCATAATCGTGTACTACCTTATTTTCCTTATTATTGGGTGGGTATTGTTCACGAAACGTGATGTAGCTGGTCATTAAAATAAGAGAGGGGAATTTACATGGTAAAAAGAACGGCAGAAAAAGTATTGGCAATCATTGGGGCAGTTTTGTTTCTTATTTTTGCAGGCTGGTCAGCGTTTGGGCTTGGAGGAACGGATGAAGCAACAACCAATGAACTCGTAAACCAGGGATTAACGCAAGAGGATGCTTCTATGTTTACGGATCTCGTGACAGGAATGTCTATCTGGTTCATTATCCTATACGTGATTTGTGCTATTCTTGGTTTTGTTTCTCTGGCTATGCTGAAGCCAAATAAAAAAGCAACAGGAGCAGGCATTCTTCTTATCATTACTGCAGTGCTTGGTACAGTGCTGTCTATCTTTACAGGCATCATCGGGGGTATTCTCTACTTGATCGCAGGTATCATGGCGATTGTGCGAAAGCCTGTTGAGCAATATAATGATAGAGGAGAAACGTATTAAGAAGTAACGCAGGAAGGAGGTTTGACATGTTGAAACGAACAGCGGAGAAGGTACTTGCCATCATTGGTGCAATTGTCTTCCTCATTACTGCGGTCATGACAACAGTTCAGGTAGCTACATACGATCCTGAGGCTGCTCGCGATCAGATACTCGAAAGCGGAGTTGATCAAACAGTTGATACTGGTATGATTGCCGATATCGCAGGCTCCATTGGAATCTTTGTCATAATCATGAGTGTCATTAGTGCCATCTTAGGTATTGTGGCAGCAGTTAAGCTGAAGACGGATCGTAAACAGACTGGCCTTGGTATCATGCTTATAATCGTGGCATTAGTAGGTTCTATCGGTACTTTCCTATCGGGCTTTATCGGCGGAATGGTTTATATCATCGCAGGTGTCATGGTGCTGGCGAGAAGACCAGTCGATGAAATCAGATAATAAGAGAGAAAGAGGGAAAACGGTTGATCAAACGTACTGCGGAATTAGTCTTAGGAATTATAGGGGTAGTATTTAATGTCTTGGGTGCTATTCTTGTTGGAGTATTCATGGGTGTAGCGGGTAATTCCATCAATGAAGAGATAAAGAATGATCCGACTATCACTGCTGAAGATGCAGCATTAGCAAGCAATTTTGTCGATGGTTTAGGTTGGTTCTATGTCATCGTTTGTGTGATCGGAGCCATCCTTGGTGTGGTAGGTATATTGCTTTTGCGCCGTAACAGCAGTGCCATAGCTTCCGGCGTGATCTTCATTGTTGCTGCGGTTTTGATAACGTTCTTGACGTTATTCGTTGCAATTATTCCAGCGGTTCTCTATCTGGTTGCGGGTATCTTGGCAATAGTCCGCAAGCCCATTGATACAAATGAAAATACAATAGAGAGTTACTGAATCCATAAAGGGGTACTGCCATTGGCAGTGCTCCTTTTTAAATGGATAATGCTAGGAAAGCTAGCAGTATGCCGCTGATATAGCTGCATAGCAAGTAACCGATAGCCATGGCTATTTTCCTTCTGCTGCCCAGTTGAACAATCTCCAAGAAAAAAGTGGAGAAGGTCGTAAATGAGCCGAGAAATCCAACGGCGAGGAAGTTATGCCAGCCCGCTCCCCAATCTGCTTGGAGCACAAGTCCGATTAGGAAGGAACCCATAATGTTAATCAGGAAGGTACCTAGAGGGAAGTTGTTCCTCCAAAATGTTTCGACTCGTCTGCTTATTTCGTAACGAGAAATTGCTCCAAGCCAGCCGCCTGCAAGTACCATGATAAGACTCATAATGACTGCTCCTTTATGACTTGACTCGGCGAAAGTCGAAGACCAATGAGCAGTGCTGCTATTCCGCCTGTTGTACTACAAACGAGATACACCAAGCCAATATGTGTCATGCCATCTTGGATGAGAAGGGCTGTTTCCAGGCTGACAGTCGAAAAAGTTGTAAATGCTCCGATCATGCCTGTTGTCAATGCTTTAGCTAGAGCAGGTTTATCTGCAAAGTAGCGCCTTTTCACAAAGTTAGTCATATAACCCATAGCGAAACATCCTATCATATTGATGCAAAGCGTTCCTGCTGGAAAATTACCAGTCTGCGGTACCAATGATCCAATAAGATAACGGAGAAGCGCACCAATACTGCCGCCGCAGCCAATTGCGAGATACATTTTCATACACAAAACCTTCTTTGCCCGCATATAATGCTGTATGCCTGTATTATACCCCATTATCTGTGTTACGCTAGCAGGACGGATTCAGAAGGAAAGGTAGTATGATTATGATGAAAAACGCGGCGATTTTAAGTGAGGAATATTTCTTATCCTACTTTCGCCTGCTGATGAATACGCGCGGCTGTTCTGTAGAAGAAGCTTATCACCTCACAATTGAGCAGATTTTCGAAGGAGATATCAATCTCTTTGGCGAAGACACCAAAAAGAATTTCAAACTAGCTTATCAAGCAGTCAAAGGAAACTGATGCTTCCTGACATGCTCCATTTGACATTGAGAATGGTTATCAATTAAAATGAGAGCAGATGAAGGGAAGTGAATGAAGGTGGCAAGTGTACTGATAGCATTCACCAGTATGTCAGGCAATACAGAGGAAATGGCTGACATTATGGAACAGACGCTGGAAGCAAAAGGAGTCGAAGTGACAAAGCTCCAAATTGATATAGATCAGTTAGACGTTTTTACGATGACCGATTATGATGGTATCTTAATGGGCACCTATACATGGGGAGATGGAGATATTCCCTATGAAATAGAGGATTTCTACGATGAGCTGGATGACATCGAACTGGATGGAAAACCAGTGGCCCTTTTTGGATCCTGTGATTCCATCTATGCTAGCTACGGTGCTGCAATTGATACATTCCAGGAAAAATTCAAGGAGCGCGGAGCGGAAATCGCTCTTGAAACTCTGAAAGTCGACCTCTCCCCAGAAGACGAGGATATCCGTAACTGTCAGGAATTCGCTGCTTCGTTTGCTTCTGTAATAGAGAAAGAACGCAGTTTATAAAAAGCAGTCTGCTTCAAGCAGACTGCTTTTTATTTTGTAGAAATGTGTTTGCGAACTTTTTAAATTTAAAAGGGGATATGTAGAATAATGTCGAATAAATTCGGGTATAGAGACGGATAGGAGGCAGGACTATGGACATATTTCAAATACATACAAAGCACCACGATGATATAATTGATATTACTGACTCTATTCAGCGCTATATCCAATCAATTGGCATCCAAGAGGGAATAGCAGTCATCTCTTCTTTGCATACGACGGCGGGCATTACCGTTAATGAAAACGCTGATCCCGATGTAAAGCGGGATTTTCTTCGCAGGCTCAGGGAGATATATCCTTGGGAACAAGAACAGGATTTGCATGCGGAGGGAAATATGGCAGCACATTTGAAAACGAGTACCGTCGGACATGCTCAGACAGTGTTAATCTCGGAGGGTGAGCTCGTATTAGGAACATGGCAAGGTATTTACTTTTGTGAGTTCGATGGACCGAGAACAAGAAAATATGCAGTCCAAGTACTATCATCCGGAAAGGAAGGTGTGTGATGGAACAGCTTTCTGTATGTGCCATGTGCGGGACAGTCCTTGACATACCGGAGAAGGGTGAATTGCTGATGCGTTCACCAGAATCATTCAGGAATTTATCATCAGAAAATCCGCCTCGGCAAGAAGATACATATACGATTCTCCAATATTTCAGCTTACAGCAATTAGAGCAGATGCTCCTATCCTTGCGCAGTCAAAGTATACCGGGTGTAAGGTGTACCGTCGCCAAGAAAGTAACTAATAGCTATCCGATGGTATCTGTCGAGGAGCTGCTCCAACGTGTTCAATATCCGCATTTCACAGACATTATTCACAAGGGAGCATTTCAGTCTTTCCTGCAGCCAATCGTTTCCATGAAGAATGAGGAAATATTCGGGTTCGAGCATTTGCTGCGGGCAGATAAACGGGAAGCCTCACCAGCTGCACTATTTAATTTCGCAGCAGAAGCAGGACTTACTTCTATGCTCGACCAGCGAGCGAGGAAGACTGCAGTCAGAAAAAGGGCGCAGGAAGCTATTCCCGTTGGGGTAAAAAGCTTCATCAATTTCCTGCCATCAACCATTTATAATCCTGACTTCTGTCTAAGGCAGACATTCCATACAGTCGAACAATATGGAGTGGATCCGAAAGACCTTGTCTTTGAAGTAGTTGAGACAGAGAAATTGGATGACGTTGCTCGCTTGAAGCGTATCTTTAAACGGTACAAGCAAGAAGGAATGATGGTTGCCCTGGATGATGTAGGAGCAGGCTATTCCACGCTTGAACTGCTTAAAGAATTGGAGCCCGATTTTGTCAAGATTGACAGAGCATACATATCTTACTGCGACAGCGATACGCAGAAACAGGAATTTCTATATAAAGTAATGGACGTTGCCCGCCTCCTTGGCACAGAGGTGCTGGCAGAAGGAATTGAAAGGCAAGAGGAGCTTTCTTTCTGTAAACAAATCGGAATGGATTTAGCCCAAGGCTACTTTATCGGGAAACCGAGTACCGAAGCTGTATCAGAAGATGTGCTGTTTCCTTCCAGATAATATATTCGTCAGAACTACCCCGTTATCAATCGGAATGTATACGATTGATAGCGGGGTTTTTAAACTTTATTAGAAAAATCGATCGAAATATTTAACATTTTCTTAAAATTAACTTCAAGTTCTGGAAAGCCTGCCGATATATTGAAAGTCATTATACAGTGGGAAATAGCTGTGTAATAGCTATCATCAGGGGGATACTGGAATGAATTTATTGAAGAATGTAAAAATCAGGACAAAGATGCTTATTTTAATCTTGGTTGGAGCTATTGCACTAGGAATTGTAGGAACGGCTGGGATAATATATACCAGGGATATGGCAAAGGATGCCGAAATGATGTACAAGGAGAAGCTTCTCCCTAACTTGTCAATAAGTCAGATTCGAGTGAATAATAGATCGAACGATGCGTATGTATTGGAACTTATGCTTAACACGGACTCTGCGAGAAATGACGAGTTAAGTGAAATGCTTTCACAGTCCAGTGTTCAAGTAGAGGAAGAACTAGAAAAACTGGGAAATGGCGGTATGTCAGCAAGAGGAAAAGAAATCTTAGAATCTTATAATAAGGAACGCAATAAATTAAACGACATTAGGAACCGAGTGCTGAAATTTGCATTGGTAAATCAAAATGATGATGCATACAATCTTTTTGTAGAAGAACAGATCCCGCAGCGTACAGTAGTTAATGATATTCTGCAAGAACTGCAGGACCAGAATACGAAGGAAGCAGAACAAACTTATGTGCAGGCAACTGAGGACGTAAGACTAGCTACCATAGTCTTATCTAGCGTCATAGGTGTAGCCTTAATACTGCTGATTATAATAGGAATCCTTATATCGAAGCTTATCGTCTCTCCAGTGAAAGAGTTGCGTATTTTATTGGGCAAGGCGGCAGATGGAGATTTCAGTTCGGATGGCACGCATCAATCCAAGGATGAAATCGGCGAACTGACTGCTTCTTATAATGCTATGGCAGATGGTATGCGGTCTATTATTCGAGTTGTGAATGATACATCCCAGCAAGTGGCTGCATCTGCAGAAGAACTGAGTGCAAGTGCGGAACAAAGCAGTTCGTCATCTGAACATGTAGCCAAAACGATTCAAGAGCTGGCAGAGGGTTCAGTCCAGCAGCTTGAGCTAGTTACAACTGCTACAGGGACAATGGGCAGTATGGGGCAGCATACGAGCAAGCTGGCTTCAAACGCTCAGAATGTTGAAGAGGCAGTGCAAAAAACTTCTGAACTATCCATTCAGGGAGGGCATGCAATCAAGGATGTAAATGAACAGATGGAAACAATCACTTCCCATGTGCAGGAGCTTTCTGCGTCGATCGACAGTTTGAACAAACGGTCCCGGGAAATCAGTGATATTACGAGCGTTATCACGGATATCTCCGCACAGACCAATCTTCTTGCGCTGAATGCCACTATCGAGGCAGCGCAGGCTGGAGAGCATGGAAAGGGATTTGCGGTAGTCGCAGATGAGGTGCGCAAGTTAGCTGAGGAAACGAAGGGAGCAGCAGGACAAATTGCTGCTTTGGTTGACTTTATCCACCAGGATACGACTAAAACAATCGATCTGATGCAGCATGCAGCGGACGAAGTACAAGCTGGTACACGAGTTGTGGATCAAGCGGGCGGTTCTTTCCTTCAGATTGAAACTGCGGTAGCAGGTCTGGTGGATGAATTCAAAGAGGTGAGAGTTGCTCTGGAAGGTATGATTGCTGGTACAGATTCAGTCAATATGTCACTTGGGGATGTGAACGAGGTCGCAGAAGAAGGAGCAGCTTCAACCGAAAGTGTGTCAGCTGCAACAGAACAGCAGCTGGCTGCCATGCAGGAAATTGCGGCATCATCCAGTTCTCTTGCATTTATGGCAGAGGAACTTCAAACCGCTATTGCTCGTTTCCGTGTGTAAGTTAATTGGTTAGCAGATAGTAACCGATAAAGGATAAGATTAATAATAGAAAAACATATATCATCCATTTCATATGAACCCTCCTCTAAGAAGTAGACGGATACTTCCTGGAAAAGGGTTCATTTTTTTACATTGTTTGTAACCGAACTGCGCATACTAGTCGCAGTATGTACAAAGGAGGCAATGTAATGGATGCTTTTCAAGCAGGAGAAATCGTCTATGTAATTATCCGCAACCCCCATGCACAGGGAGTAGCCAATATACAAGAGGCTGCGGTCGTCCATAACCCGGAAAAGCCAGGGGAACTGGCTTTGTTTGTGTATGAAACCTATTATCCACTCAATGATGAGGTGGCGGTTTATCAGGATCTCGGAGAGGCGGAAGAAGCATATGTATCCGCTTTTGGCTTAGCCGATGGAGGCTATTATGGTTAAGCCATTTGTACCGCAGCTTGTGTATATAGAACCTAGGGCATTAGAGTATCCGCTCGGCGTGAAGCTGCGGAATAAATTCAGGGACATGGGTGTAGAAATACGCGAGACAACTTCCCATAATCAGGTTCGTAACCTGCCTGGTGATAATGATTTCCAGAAGTACCGAACTGCCAAATCAACGCTTGTCGTCGGCGTGCGGAAAACCCTGAAATTCGATACATCGAAACCTTCAGCAGAATACGCTATTCCATTTGCGACAGGCTGCATGGGGCATTGCCATTATTGTTACCTGCAAACGACGATGGGATCCAAACCTTATATCCGTACGTATGTGAATACGGATGAAATATTTGATGCGGCAGAGCAGTACATGCAGGAAAGAGCCCCGGAAGAAACACGGTTTGAGGCTTCCTGTACGTCAGATATCGTTGGTATCGACCATCTGACGCATACGCTGAAACATGCGATTGAATATTTCGGTCGGTCCAAGCACGGACAACTGCGATTTGTAACGAAATTCGCCCATGTGGATCATTTGCTGGACGCTGACCATCAAGGACGAACGCGATTCCGCTTCAGCATCAATGATGATTATGTGATCAAATATTTTGAGCCAGGAACTTCCCGTTTGAAGGATCGAATCGAAGCTGCGGTGAAAGTAGCCGAGGCCGGGTATCCGCTTGGATTCATCGTAGCTCCGATTTATTTGCATGACGGCTGGCAGAAGGGCTATCCGGAAATGCTCGAGCATCTGGAAGCAGCTTTGCCTGAACATGCAAAAAAGAACCTGACATTCGAATTGATCCAGCATCGATTCACGAAGCCGGCAAAGCGCGTTATCGAGAAAAATTATCCGATGTCGAAGCTTGAGCTGGATGAAAGCAAACGGAAATATAAATGGGGGCGCTATGGTATCGGAAAATACGTCTACCAAAATGAAGAGCAAGAAGAAATTAAGGATGTCATAGGAAGCACAATCTATAAAATGTTCCCGCAATCCAGGATTGAATATTTCACTTGATTCATCGGTTGACAATCGTATCTGTGCATGTGATAGTTAAGAGGACAATTAAATTTCGAGGAAGTCCACTAGGGGTGCCATTTGGCTGAGATAAGAGTGATCTTTATCCCTTTGAACCTGATCTGGTTAACACCAGCGTAGGGAAGTGGAGCCGGATTCGTGTATTTTCTGCACACTTGACTATACGAGTCGCTCCATACTTCTGGAGCGGCTTTTTTATATGGCCGGCGCCAATCACCCTTCCGACGGGGCTTTCTCCATAGGAGGAGAAAAACATGTTTTCTGCACAATTGAGAGAAGAAGCAAACCCGGTATTCGAAGCAATCTATGCACATCCTTTCGTAGAAGGAGTTGCGAGTGGATATGTGCCGCGTGAGGCATTGATCCATTATGTGAAAGCTGACTATGAGTATTTGACAGCATTTGCCCGTATTTACGGTTTGGCAGTCAGTAAATGCGAAACCCGAGAAGAGATGGAATTTTATCAGTCCCAAATTCATTTTGTCCTGCACAGCGAGATTCATCCGCATAACGTCTTCTGCAAGGTAGCTGGTGTGCAATACGAGGATCTGCAGAGGATGACACCACCGCCTGCTGCTGACCATTATATTTCACACATGATGAACAGTGCCGTACAAGGAGATATAGGGGAGCTGATGGCGGCGCTACTTCCTTGCCCATGGACGTATCAAGCGCTGGCGGCACATATTATCGAAACAAAGGCACCGGATGATTCCAATCCATTCCTGGAGTGGATTCAGTTTTATGCCAGCCGGGAAGATTGTATGCCGGATGTGACGTCAGAACTTAGCAAGCGACTGGACAAGTGGGCCGAGACAGCGGGTGCAGCTGCAAAGGAACGTGCAAGGAAAGCTTTTCTTAAGAGCTGTATGCTGGAGTATAATTTTTGGGAGATGGCAGCCACACAGCAAGACTGGATGATCCCATTGAAAGGGGCGTCCATTCATGCCTGATATAAAGAGCGCTTTGACAATTGCAGGAACAGACCCTTCGGGAGGGGCTGGAATTCAGGCTGACTTGAAAACTTTCCAGGAGCTTGAAGTATACGGAATGAGCATTGTCACCTCCCTCGTTGCCCAAAATACGATAGGAGTACAGGCAGTGCATCATGTTCCAGTAGAATTTCTTGAACAGCAGCTGGAATCAGTATTCTCTGATATCACCCCATCTGCTGTAAAAACGGGGATGATTGCATCAGAAGAGATGATGCGCTGCGTCGCTGCTGTTTTGATTAAATCAAAGACTGCCTATGTCATGGATCCTGTCATGTATGCTAAAAGCGGACATGCACTCATGGGAGAGAATTCCAGAGATGCATTGAAGAAACATCTTGTTCCACTCGCTGCCCTAATTACACCGAATATACCGGAAGCAGAGGAACTCACGGGTATTCGTATCGAAGATGAAAATAGCGTAAAAACCGCAGCGAAAATGATTGTCCAGGAATATGGGGCAAAAGCTGTCCTGATGAAAGGCGGTCATATGGAAGGAGCATCTGCGTCAGACTGGCTCTACGACGGAAATAGCTTCACAGTCTACACAGCAGAACGTATACAGACGAAGCACACGCACGGGACGGGATGCACGTATTCTGCAGCAATAACCGCAGAACTGGCTAAAGGGAAATCTCTGCAAGAAGCAGTCCGGATCGGTAAGGATTTTGTAACAGATGCGATTTCGTATTCGCTTCAGCTTGGAAAAGGGAATGGTCCGACAAATCATTGGGGGTACCGTCTGCAAGGTGTGCCAGTCCAGGAGGAACAGCATGATGAAGTATACTGATGTGATAAAGCAAGTCCGGGAGAGAAATCCATTGATTCACTGCATTACCAATCAGGTTGTCATTAACTTTACGGCGAATGGTTTGATCGCACTCGGAGCTTCTCCTGTGATGGCATCAGCAAAGGAAGAAGCCGCGCAGATGGTCCAGCATGCACAGGCGCTGCTATTAAATATCGGCACACTTGCCGCAGCAGATGTGGAAGCAATGATCCTAGCCGGAAAAGAAGCGAATAGGCTCGGAATACCAGTAATTTTTGATCCCGTCGGAGTAGGTGCCACAGCGTACAGAACAGAGACGGCCCGCCGCATATTGGCGGAGGTGGATGTCACTGTTATTCGCGGTAATGCAGGTGAAATATCCGTCCTAGGCGGAACATCTGTCAAAGTGAAAGGTGTAGATGGATCCGATGATGGTATTTCACCAAGAATTGTGCAGCAGCTGGCCAGGGAATTGGATGCTATTGTGATTGCAACCAGTAAAATAGATATCCTTTCAGATGGGAACCATACGTATAGTGTAGCTAATGGGCATGAGATGCTAAGTAAAATAACAGGGTCTGGCTGCTTGCTAGGTGCCGTTATAGCGGCATGTGCAGGAGTAGCTGACAACGTACTGAAAGCTTGCATCGGTGCTCTTGCCTTTTATGGTATTGCAGCAGAGAAAGCGGCTAAGACAGTAAACGCTCCAGGCAGCTTTCAGATTGCTTTTCTTGATCAGCTTTATTTGTTAGAAGATCAGGCGATTGATTCGGAGAAGGTGGAACAATTCGAAGTGAAAACATAAAGGAACAATCAGCAGCGTGTGGCTGCTGATTGTTGGATATCATTTTTCTGGATGAGGATGAGGGCCATGCCTGTGCGGTTTCGGAATGAAACCATCCTGCTCTAATTGTTTAAACCTTTGATCCAAATGCTTCTCGATTTGATCTGCTTTCTCTTCAGAGAAAACACCATATTCAACGTACTTCTCAATGATTTGTTTTTCCTGCTCTAATGCCTGTTTTTGCAAAGCTGCTATTTCTTGCTTCTGCTCTTCTGTCAGTACATCAGCGACAGCTTTGTCAGCCGCAAAACCGGCAGCTGGATTGGATATGACCAATCCGAAGCATAGAGCGATTACTACAGCCCCGGCTTTCATCCATTTCAATTTTATCATCTCCTTGTTCAAAGCTTGGGCTTACTTTACGCAGTTTTGGGATTGCTATCCATCTTCCACACTTTTTCCTAATTTGGGAGAAAGGAATTTTTGACCTGAGGAATGGGAACATGTTCAACACATAATGGGGATGTGGAATGTCTTAATTGGAAAAGGAGTAATACACATGAAAGAAGAATTGGAGCTATATTTCATCATGGGCAGTCAAAACTGCCAGGATAAGGACCCGGAGGACATACTGGAACAGGCGCTTGAAGCTGGAATTACCATGTTCCAGTTACGTGAAAAAGGGGAAGGGGCTAGGACTGGACAGGAGAAGAGACAGCTGGCTGAACGACTTCAGGCAAGGTGCAGGGCACATAGCGTTCCTTTCATTGTTAATGACGATGTGGATCTTGCGATTGCGATTGGTGCAGATGGCGTGCATATCGGACAAACGGACGAAGCGATGCAGCAAGTAAAGGCGCGCTGCCCAGAGCATTTCATTATTGGTGTGAGTGCTCAAAATGCCGAAGAAGCTAAAAAAGCAATTGAGGATGGAGCCCACTACATCGGTGTCGGGCCAATTGCCGCTACTCGCACTAAGATTGATGCCAAATTCCCGATTGGACTGACGGGACTGCGTGAGATTCGGAAACAAGTTGGTGACTTTCCGATGGTCGCGATCGGGGGGATTAATCAGAAGAACGCCGAGGCTGTACGGCAAGCCGGAGCGGATGGTATCTCTTTCATTTCTGTCCTAACCAAAGCGGCTGATATCCAGCAGGCAGTAAATGAGCTGAAGATGGAAAAGGTGCACAAGTGAGTGCATCTTTTTTATTTTGTGGAATTAAAATGTAAGTATTTGGTCACAATTCGTTCTATACGCTATCTATATTCTCTTATACGATGAAAGAGACATTTGAAAATTGGAGTGGTAAATATGAAGAAGTCAATGTTGGTCTTGCTGGCATTGTTCTTATATATGCTGCCGCAGACTGTGTCCGCTCATGCAGTACTGACGGCATCGGATCCAGGACAAGGTGATATAGTGACAGAGAGTATGGATGTCTTCACTCTGACATTCAATTCGGATGTGGAGGATGTAGTAGAGACAATAGTGACAGTCAACGGACAAGCACTAGCCACTGATTCTGCAGCCGTCGATGGGACGACTGTTACCGTCCCATTAGCAGAGGAAATGATTGATGGGGATTATGAGTTCAGCTATAAGGTGATTTCAGCTGATGGACATGAAGTTGGTAATACAGTTTCCTTTACAGCAGAAGGTCTGACCTCCAATGGGGAAAGTAGCGAACAGGAATCGGAAGATCAAAATGAACAAAATACACAAGTGAACGAACAGGAGCAAACAGCTGCAGAGAAATCGCATGAAGAAGAAGATTCCGATTCAGGTTTTATCATAACGGGATTGGTGATTATCGTCTTACTTTGTGCCGCTGTTTTGTTCTTCACTTATCGTAAAAGGGACTAACTCACCGTGATTCTCGTTCCATTGTTAGAATTACTGTCGTATATCGCTTTTTCTTTTCTCGCTGGTCATCTTGTTTTCCAGTTTGTACGCAAGGAAGAAGCAGCAATCCGGACACCGCGAAGTGACGTATTAGCCGCTGCTGCTTCTGCGGCGCTAGTCACGAGCGGTCCTGTTATCAATCTCGTTTCTCTGATAGGTGCACAGAATGGATATGGGCAGGCATTGAGCCAAGTATTTTTCCAATTTACAGCTGGAAGAGTCTGGATCGGTATCTTCGTTCTGGCTATCTTTGTCTGGCTGCTGATTTATTTCAACAAATTTCCTCTTCTCACGCTTATCCTGTTCCTTGGCATGCTATTTCTTAGTGCGTATGGCAGCCATACAGCAACAGAGGGTGGGTTGATCGGTGCTTTTGCTCATTTCATCCATTTGGGTGCTGCTGTTTTTTGGGTCGGTGTACTGATTCATGTATGTTTTTATGCATCAGAACAATTCAGTTGGGAAAGTTTCTTGAAATGGTTTACGCCATTCGCCATTTTGCTGGTCATGCTGGTAATGGCTAGCGGCATAACCGTCATGCTTTTCGCTATGGATATTCGAAACTACGGAAATGCGTTGATGCTGACATATGGACAAATGCTGTTCTTGAAACATATCGTATTCATTCCAGTACTTGTATTTGCTGTCATTAATGGCATTCTTGCACGTAAAGCTCACCGTGATCCTGCATTTCGTCCGCTTAATTGGATCCGAGCCGAAGCAATCCTGCTGGCGATTGTATTCATTTGCACAGCGATACTTGGCACTTCTGCCACACCCGCCGATATTCCAGCGACATTAAGCAATGAGGGTGCTGCTCCGATATTTGGCAGCATTTTTCCTAGTGTGACAGCTGAAAGTGTCGCAACCTGGCATTGGGGTGTGTTTGGGATTATTTGCTTCATCGGATTTGGCCTAATTTTGACTAGTATCGTCTATCTTTTCAAAAAAAGAGCTGCAGCAAGCTTCGCCTTGGCGGCCGCATTCGCTGCTTCGGCACTTTTGTACACTGCCATAATGACTAGTTTGCAATTTTAATAGGTGCATATAACGGCATTATTCCACCTTTGATCACAGAAAGTTTCCGCTAGGCAAACATTCTGCAGCGAAAAGGAAATAGAAATTGGAATAATGTCTTTTTTTGTGCGCTGCTGTCGTCTGTTTTCCCAATACATTTCCAAGTTAGCCTATGCTAGATTTACTGTAATAGTTTCTGAGAGTCTAGAAGGACAGAGGGTCGGTCTCCACTTCAGTGACTATAAAATCTAGCGAGGTGATCGAATGAAAAGAAAACTGGCAAGTGTCGCTGCTGTCGCAATGATAGGGTTATCTGTATTCCAGCCGTTGCAAGCATCAGCTGCTCCTGATGAAACGGCAAAGAATGAGGAAGTTCGCGTTCTCGTAAAGCAGAAGGACGGTGTGTTTTCCACCCAGGCTACAGACAAGGTCAAGGAAGAGCATGGCGTTCGCAACAGTTTCGGTAAGGAAGGGTTTACTACTGAGGTATCTGAAAAAGAGCTCAAGGAGCTAAAAGCTGATAATGCTTTGGAAGTAACCGAAGTAAGTGTATATACGAAGCAGGAAGTGTCCGAGAAACGGGATGTATCAGCACAAGCGGTATCTGATCGTACACCATGGGGAATTCAAGCAATCTATAATAATCCATCGATAACTAGAACAAGTGGCGGAAACAATATCAATATCGCTGTTCTTGATACTGGTACATCTGTCAATCACCCTGACCTTGCTGCCAATGTTGAGCAGTGTGTCGACTTTACCCAAACGTCCAGCGGACAAGTGAACGGTACTTGTGTCGATCGTGATGGACATGGTACCCACGTCTCCGGTTCTGCGCTTGCCAATGGCGGTAATGGTTCAGGTATCTTCGGTGTAGCACCGGAAGCAGATCTATGGGCATATAAAGTACTTGGTGATGATGGTCGCGGTTATTCCGATGACATCGCAAATGGAATCCGGAAAGCTGCCGATGACGGAGCAAACCGTGGTGAGAAAGTAGTTATCAGCATGTCGCTTGGCGGCGGACAAGATTCTCTTATCTCCAGCGCAGTTCGTTATGCGAACAGCAGGGGTGCATTAGTCATTGCAGCAACTGGTAACTCTGGACCATATGAAGGCTCCATCGGCTATCCTGCTGCACTGCCGGAAGCTGTTGCAGTTGCCAACCTGGAGAACCGTCAGCAAAACGGGACATACCGAGTTGCTGATTCCTCCTCCCGAGGCTACAGTCGTACAGATGGCGATTATGTCATCCAGACAGGTGATGTGGAAGTAGCTGCACCGGGATCAGCGATTCTTTCCACTTATCCAGGAAACACGTACGCATCATTGACTGGTACATCCATGGCAACACCGCATATCTCTGGTCTGGCAGCAAAAATCTGGTCCGAGAACACTAGCCTGAGCAGCTCCCAAGTGAGACAGACATTGCAGTCACGTGCGCGTTCCAACGATATCCTTGGCGGCTATGGTGCTGCCAGAGGCGATGATTATGCCTCCGGTTTCGGTTTCCCTCGTGTTCAATAATCTTTAGAAATGAATGAAGAAGGCTCCTCACGAGGAGCCTTCTTTTTTATAGCTTCTGAGGCAATTGCCATACAAGAAGACCAGAAATGCTAGCGATGCATCCTCCAACTACAATTGTTGCTCCTATGCCGATCCACTCAGATAGGAGACCCGCGCAAACAGAGGCAACAGGGAGTAAGGTAAACGTAATGAAGCGGGATGTGGATTGGACGCGACCTAGTAAATGCCGTGGAGTATAGCGCTGCCGAATTGTTTTAATGATCGGGTTAACGGCACCGGCAGCCGCTGTTCCAACCATATTGAAGCAAGCTGCCAGCCAGATAGTTTCTGTCAGCCCGATGCAGATGATGGATAAACCGCCAATTACTTTAGCTGCGAATAATATTTGTTTGTATGTAAAGAACCGATCCGCAAAGAAACCCAGAGATGTACCTAGAATAGCTCCAATTCCGCCAGAAGATAATACAATGCCAAGCAGCAAAGGGTCTTTTGTGAGTTGGTTTACATAGATGACCAGCAAAACAATGAGAAATTGTATGCCGAAGTTGGAAATTAGTAAGATGAGGTTGGTGTACCAAATCTCTTTCTGTTGATAAATGAAAATGAATCCTTCCTTCAGCTCGTGTATGTAATTGGAAATGGAGAATGTCTTAGAGCTGGTCGTTTGCTGTTTGTATGGAAGCAGGAGCACTAACCAAACGGCGAATAAGGAAAGTCCGCTTACTGCTACTAAGCTGTAATGGATGCCAAAGAATAAAAGCACGACACTACCGATGCTCGGTCCGATTACAATGGTAATCTGAAAAAGAGCGCTTTCCAGACTATTGGCATAATGAAGCTGCCGATCGGCAACTAGATATGGAATGGCAGTAAATTGAGCACCCTGGTAGAATTGACCGGCGAAGCCGATGCATATGGATATGATACAGACAAGCAGGAGACTTATCTGGTTTGTTAGAGCGAATACACTCAGTAGCAGAAAACAGAGAAAGCGGGCAAGGTCAGCAATCAGCAGGACATGCTTCCAGTTTGTACGGTCGAGAAAAGGACCGATAAGAGGCTGCAGGAGCATCGTCGCCCGCTCTGCAGCTATTGCAATCGTAACGGCGATAGTGGAAGAGGTAACCTCAAGTACTAGCAGAGGCAGCAGGATGCTGTATACTTGTCCAGCCATAGAAGCCATTGTGGTGCTCATCATCAGGCGTGATAGCGGATGGGTTAGCGTGATTTTCTGCACAGTCATGTAATCACTCTTCCAAAAAGGTTCGCAGTTCATGATCCAGGGAAGCAATACTATCTTTATTTGCGTAGTAAGCCTGTTTATCTGACTCAATAAGTCCGGCGGATTTGAGCATCTTCAAGTGATGGTGCAGTGTTGATTTTGCGACGGGAAGCTGCTCTGCTAATTGCTGCAGTGTTTGTTCACCTTCCATCAATCGTTTCAGCAAGTTAAGTCTGGTTGCATCACCCAATGCCTTGTACTTTCTTACAAGCATCGTATCCGGATTATATCTGTTGTCTGGATCGATGCTATTAGCATGGATGGGATAATAGAAAACTTTTGTAGCAGGCAGGTCTGCACTGATGGTCCATGGTCTGTAGTGGAAATGGGGAATAAACAGTATTGTATCAATAGCATCATCTGGCTTGTAGCTTGTACTATTTATCACCCAGCGTATGAAGGTCAGTTTATCCATTGCGGGCAGCTTTTGTTCTTTATTTGCGACGTCTCGCTCCAGCATACCCAGTAAAAGCCTATCCTGCGGTTTGATCACTTCTTCGAACCATTTCTTCATAACGGAGATCAAATGTTCTTTCAGGGAAGGGATATCTGCATTGACAATAAAAGCGATATAATCCGGAAAGAAAGGGTTATCTGCAGTAACTTCTTGCAAAGTGGTCAGTGAGCTTTCACTACCTTGAGCAGCCTGCATTCGGTGCTTTTCGAATGCGCTGCCGATATAGGGAAGACTTTGTTCCCGTAATGTCTGGTCAGGCATGTTTGAAACCTCAGCTGTCCATTCCTCCAAGGTTCTGGCGTTTGAGTAGTGCAGCAGCTGAAGAAGCGTCTTCCAGGTGTTGCATTGATGGATCTCGTGAAGTTCGTGCTGTAGCTCATTCGAAAAGCCATTTTCAGGATCATTCCACATCTTTTCCACATGCTCGAGCGTCCCGGCCAAAGAAGCATTCGTGACAGCGGCAATTCCTAAAGCAGCTTCCCATAGTAACGATTTTTCAAAACGAATGGTATAATCATGTTTTGCTTTAAAGCCTGTCTGAATTATCTGCATATCTATCACCTCAAGAATAATTCTATATTAATAGAATATTATATTCAATAAAATTCGAATAAAGGAGGAAGTAAATGCTAAACTATCATCGTGCATTTGGTGTTTATGCAGTTATACATAAGAAGAGCGATTTGCTTGTTATCCATAAAGGAAGCGGCCCTTATATCAATCGCTACGACTTGCCAGGTGGAAGTCTGGAAAGCGGGGAAGGATTGCTTGAGGCTGTCATCCGTGAAGTGAAGGAAGAAACTGGAATGACTGCAGCAGTGAAAAAGCAGATTGGTGTTATCGATTTCAAGCTTCCGTGGCACTGGAAGGACTTTACCCATGTACATCATACGGCTGTCTTTTATACAGCAGAGGCAACTGGCGAATTGCATATACCGGAGCAGTTTACAGGACAGGATGCGAGAAGGGCAGAATGGGTCTCTATTCATAATTTATCCATTACGAACAGCTCACCTTTGGTCTTGCAGGCGGTCAAATGGCTATGGTCGTCTGAATTGCCATTAGAAACAATCGTCTATTCAGAGTGGGAAATCAAAGAGGAGAGTTTCCTGGAAGGAGATCAGGGTATTAGATAAGGAAAAAAGAGGGTGCAGCTTAGGTGAAAAAAATAGGTTTGTATGCATTCTGTTTGTTGTTTATTGTGGCTGGTGTCTCACATTTTGTATTGGATGATGGTTTCGTTGCCATGCTGCCAGCGTATGTACCGCTGCACTATACATTGATTTATCTGACTGGCATAGCAGAGATTCTCCTGGCCATTGGATTACTTGCACCCGCTACCAGGAAATTAACTGCTATCGTCACTGTTATTTACTTGATTGCAATCTTCCCGGCAAACATATACAGCGCAGTGTATGATATACCGATGCCAGGCTTTGAGGAGACAAATCAAGCAATCCTCTATGCTCGTCTTCTTGTACAGCCGGTACTTATCTGGTGGGTTTGGAAGGTTACGAGATAAAATGCATCTGCAATTCCTCAAGAGCTTCGCATATATTGGGAATATCATGTATGCCGAGGTGACCTATGCGTTCCATCAGTTTGTGTATGATTGTAAAAAATGAAGAAGAAGTGCTGACCGGTTGTTTGGAAAGTGTCCAGGAATTAGTGAATGAAATAATAATTGTAGATACAGGATCTACTGATCGGACAAAGGAGATTGCGGCGAATTACACGTCACAAATCTTTGATTTCGAGTGGATTGACGATTTCTCCGCTGCTAGGAATTACAGCTTCAGTAAGGCAACGGGAGAATATATCATGTGGCTCGATGCGGATGATATTCTTTTGCCGAAAGACCAGGAGGCTTTCCGTACTTTGTGGAGAGATCTAACCGATGAAGTGGATGTTGTATCAATGTATTATCATACATCACTTGATAGTGCGGGCCGGCCGCTATACTTGTATAGAAGAAATCGAGTCGTGAAACGGAGCAAGAACTTCCGCTGGCAGGGTGCTGTGCATGAATACTTGGAATTCGGCGGAAATATCGTTGATTCGGACATAGCCGTCACGCATCGGAAGGGCGATAAAACCTTTACGATTTCGGACCGCAATTTAAGGATCTATGAGTCCTACGTCGCTTCCGGCAGGGAACTCACACCACGTGATAAGTTTTATTATGCAAATGAACTGAAGGATCATGGAAAGTTCGAGCGTGCCAAATCTTATTATATGGAGTTTCTTCAATCAGAGAAGGGCTGGGTGGAGGACAATATCCGAGCGTGCCAATATTTGGCGGATTGCTGCAAGGCCGAAGGAGATATGGAGGCATATCGTGCGCATTTGTTCCGTTCCTTTCAGTATGATCGGCCGCGACCTGAATTCTGCTGTCTAATCGGTGATTTGCTGACCGAAGATCGTAACTATCATGCAGCTGCGTATTGGTATGAGCAGGCTTTAGACTATGAAGGAAAGGAGCTGCCAGGCTTCAGTGTACCAGCGTATACGACTTGGTATCCTTATTTGCAGCTGACGCTTTGTTACTCCCGTATCGGTTCGCTCGATCAGGCAAAATCAGCCCATGAAAAAGCTGTGTCCTATAACCCGGATCATCCGAGTGTCCGTCATAACACAGCATTCTTTGAGAAGCTCAGTCTTTGATTTCCTTTTGATGCTTCCTATGTCATAATACGTACTATCAAGGAAAGATATGGAGGATTAGTTGTGGCATTAGATATTATTGCTTGGATTATCATTGCGG
The DNA here is from genome assembly GCF_040703035.1 of Terribacillus aidingensis. Classification (NCBI taxonomy): domain Bacteria; kingdom Bacillati; phylum Bacillota; class Bacilli; order Caryophanales; family Bacillaceae; genus Terribacillus; species Terribacillus aidingensis. The sequence goes on from NZ_CP159996.1 coordinate 360,552, forward strand.
TGGCATTCATCGCAAGTTTTGCGGGAATTGTCTATCCTGTCATCCCATCTCCGTTAATGTTATGGATTGGATTCTTAGTTTTCCAGTTTATGCTCAGTGATGGGGATTTATCTGTAATCTTCTGGATAGCGATGGTTATCCTGACGGTGATTTTAATCATCTCGGATATTATTGCTAACAGTTATTTTGTTAAAAAATTCGGCGGCAGTAAGTGGGGCGAGCGAATCGCAGCAATTGGTGTAATTGTTGGTTCCTTTATTATCCCGCCTTTTGGCATCATTGTCGTGCCGTTTGTAGCAGTGCTTGTGACAGAGCTGGTTCAAAAAAGAACACCGAAGGAAGCTATCTACTCTTCTATCGGTTCATTGCTGGGCTTCCTTGGCGGCTCGATTGCTAAGATTATCATTCAATTGATCATGATTGTGTGGTTCTTTATAGCAGCCTTTGTATAAGAAAAAGCGAGCATTTTGCTCGCTTTTTCTTATGCGTATTCTGTTTTTTGTAATCTCATATCGAAGATGTAATATCCGAATGGAATAACAGATGCTAGCAAGGCTAAAATTGCCCATTTCAAGCCCCAGCGGACTTTCAGAGTAGTGTATCCGGTCCAAACGACATACAAAACGAACAAACCGCCGTGGATGGCACCTATGTAGGTGACGAAGATCGGTATATCCATCATGTATTTTAAAGGCATTGCCATGAACAATAACAAAAGCAAGGAAGTCCCTTCGAGAAATCCGATGATACGGAACCATTTCAATGTCGCTTGCATGAAAGCCCTCCCAAAAACTATTTATAAATAGTATAAGCAAGCTTGCCCCTATTTACCACTCCTCGGGAGAACTTGTCATAACATTGTCAAAATATCATTTCACATCATAGATGGACGGACGCCTGTCCTGAAACACGGGGATGCGGCTGCGCACGTCATCCACTTGATCAAGATCTGCTTCACCATAAAGAATGGTTGCTTCCTCTCCAGCTTCAGCAATGATTTCGCCCCATGGTCCGATGATCAAGCTGTGTCCTGCAAATTCATTAGCTGGATCACTTCCTGCACGATTGCAAGCAACGACGTAGCATTGGTTTTCGATTGCTCGGCTGAGCAGAAGCGCCCGCCAGTGATTGAGTCGCGGCTTCGGCCACTCCGCAACGACGAATAGCACTTGCTGATCGTGAATCATATGCGTACGGATGAATTCAGGAAAGCGGATGTCATAGCAGATGACACCAGCTGCTCGCTTATTTCCTATGGAAAAGGAGGCAGATTTGTCGCCTTGGGTCAGAAACTTCTCTTCATCCATCAACCGGAATAAATGCGCTTTATCATATTCATGCAGCAGCTCACCAGCAGGTCCGAAGACAAGCATCGTATTATAGACACCTGCTTCGGTCTGCTTGGCGATGGAACCAGCGACAATGTATTTTTGATATGTCTTAGCTAGTCTGCTGATGAAGCATTTCGTCGTTTCTCCCTCTGTATCACTAATGTTATCAAGCCTTGTCAGGTCATAACCAGTTGTCCAAAGCTCAGGCAGCACGAGAACATCCGCATTTTCCTGTGCTTCTGTTATTAATGCTTCCACTTTGCTGTAGTTGGCTTCCGGATCACCAAAAACGATATCATGCTGAATTAAAGCAAGTTTCATTGTGTCACTCCCTTATTTGCCGCAACGAATGTCTCGACACTTTGCATGGCGTCCACCACTTGATCTGAATCGGATACATGCATGAAATGAATGGATTCCCCTGGAGCGACAGCGCCGTCTGCTGCAATTTTCATCGCTTTATCCATATCTTCTTTTACGCCAAGCTCTTTAAGTACAGTTGGCAATCCGAGCTTTTGATAGATAGGAAGCAATGTGCGGATTTCTTCGAATTTTTCTTCCAGTGCAAGCTGAACAAGAATTCCGTAAGCGACTTTATTGCCGTGCAGCTGCTCGTGCGTTTCTGGAAGTCTTGTCAGTCCGTTGTGAATGGAATGAGCACCAGCAATACGGCCATATTCATCACCGAAACCGCCAACCATTCCGCCAGCCATGATGATCGTTTCTGCAACGCGGAGAAATGCACTGTCAGCATGCTTGTTTTGCAAAGAACAAATAGCAGCATCTCCCTCCGCTATAAGGATATCCCGGCACAACCTAGCTGCGTTGCGGGATATTTGGACTGCAAGCGGCTGATCCGACATGTGTTCGGTAAGTGCATCCGCTTCGTACCATTTAGCCAATGTATCGCCAATACCGGCAATCAGATAGGTTACAGGTGTCGTTAGCAGCAGCTTCGGCTCGACTAGCAGCATAAATGCACTGCGCGGAAACACTGTATATTCGACGAAATTACCTGCTTCATCATAGAAAACACTAAGTGAAGCCCATGGGGAGCAGTTAGAGACAATCGTTGGAATCAGGATGACCGGCAATCCTGCATCATTGGCAGCAGCTTTGGCAGTATCCAGCACTTTTCCGCCTCCGACACCGATTATGAATTGAGCAGCTTCGTCCTTTGCGATATCTGCTAATCTGGCTGCTTCCGCATGTGTGCACTGGCCGTTATAGGCTACTCGTTTCACTGGCAAATCGATTGGATCCAGAAACGGGGAAGCCGCTTTCCAGGAAGCATCTCCGTGGATAAGCAATCCATTGGTCCAGTTCAATTCTTTAAGTCTTGCTGGAAGGCTTTGTAGTATATTATCCTCGCAGGCGTAATAATTCGGAGCGCCTTTTATGTTGATGGTCATGTTGTCACCTCATTGATTTTTTACATAAAAAAACTCTTCCAGACGAATATGGAAGAGGAATGGCGTGTGTCTCGTCCCCTTATCCCTCAGCGTCTAGCTGTTGGATCAGCACCGTGTGCAAATAGCACCGGTTGCCGGGCTTCATAGGGCCAATTCCCTCCGCCTTCTCTTGATAAGAGTGTGTGATTCATGTATGATTTGTTCATTATCGCATTCTATTTCCAAGACTGTCAAGATTGGTAATAGTCAGAATAAGATGTGAGAGACCACAGGAGAGTGAGTAAGATGGATTTTCCGTTTTCGGATGCATTGAAACGTTTGCCGGAACAGTTTTTTGCCGGCTTAGTACATAAAGTAGGGTTGCTGGAGAAGGAGGGGCACGATATCATCAAGCTCGGACAGGGAAACCCTGATCTGCCGACGCCGCAGCATATCGTAGAGAAATTGAAGGAAGCCTCCGATAATCCGGCTTATCATAAATATTCACCTTTCAGAGGCTTTGATTTTCTAAAACAGGCAGTCTGTGACTTTTATGATCGGGAATACGGTGTGAAACTAGATCCCGCAACAGAAGTGGCCATCATGTTCGGCTCTAAGACAGGTTTGGTGGAGATCAGCCAATGTCTATTGAATCCAGGTGATGTGGCACTGCTTCCGGATCCCGGATATCCCGATTATATGTCCGGTATCGAACTTGCCCAAGCGCGGACATCACTCATGCCATTAACCGCAGAAAATAAATTTCTGCCTGATTATACTGCTATTCCTGCAGGTGATTTGGAAGAAGCAAAGATGATGTTCCTGAACTATCCGAACAATCCGACTGCTGCTACTGCGGATCAGAAGTTCTTCGATAAAACAGTGGAACTGGCGAAGGAACATAAGATTTGTGTATTGCATGATTTCGCTTATGGTGCACTTGGGTTTGATGGAAAAAAACCGCAGAGCTTCCTGCAGTCCGAAGGCAGTAAGGAAGTTGGCATTGAAATGTACACTCTATCCAAAACGTATAATATGGCTGGCTGGCGCATCGCCTTTGCAGTTGGTAATGCATCTGTTATTGAAAGTATCAATTTAATCCAGGATCATGTTTATGTGAGTCTGTTCGGGGGCATGCAAGAGGCGGCAGCTTATGCGCTGACAGCGGATCAGACATGCGTGGAGGAGCTTGTCCACAGGTATGAGAGCAGAAGAGATGCTTTCATTGGCCATCTACGTGCTATTGGCTGGGAGGTACCGGAGCCAAAAGGAACCTTCTTCGTTTGGCTGCCAGTTCCTCATGGTTACACGTCTGAGGAATTCGCTGATCTGCTGCTGGAAAAGGCGCATGTGGCGGTCGCTCCGGGCAATGGTTTCGGGGAATATGGGGAAGGATACGTTCGCGCTGGTTTATTGGATACAGAAGAAAGATTGCTGGAAGCAGCGATGCGGATTGAAAAGCTTGGTATCTTTTCTAAAGCATAAGAAAGAGCCAGTCCCGGTGGGAACTGGCTCTTTTTTTCTATTAACTGGTCACTGCGCAGCGATTTGGGCCTGATTCGATATCGGCTTCGTCTGTACTGTCAATGACAGCTTTACCTTGATTTGCTTCTCTTATCAGCTGGTAGCTGTTCGGCTGCTGTGCAGGAATACTATCCAAGACGGAGGAAGCAAATTGGGTTGCATCCTGCAGCTGCAGTCTCGGGTTTTTTCTGTATAGGTCTTCCATGCGTGCTTGGACGGTGCCGTCACTTCCGATCTCTGACAGCTCGGAAAAATGCGATGGAAGGACAATCAGATCCAGCGACAATAATGGATATTTTTCGTATAACGTATTGTGCAAATCCTGTACCCATTGTTCTGCTTGACCGGCTAAATCCGGACGGCCAATCGACTCGGTAAAAAGCGTATCTCCAGAAAGCAGGAATGTGTCATCAACAACAAAGCTGATGCTTCCTTCTGTATGACCTGGTGAGGCAACGCTGCGCATGCCTTCTTCGGATTTACCGAATGGAATCGCAATACCGTCTTGCAGCGGTGAGAATGTGAATGTCGCTTCTTTTCCATCATCAGCAGGGAACCAGTAAGTCGCTCCTGTTTCTTCTGCCAGCTTCCGTCCGCCAGACAAATGATCTGCATGGAGATGGGTATCAAGCACATGTTTGATCGTCCATCCTTTCTCTGATGCGAAGGAGGTATAGACTACTGTAAACCTGGCTGGATCTACTACTGCAGCTTCTCCATTGGAGACAACCATATAAGATAGGCAGCCTTTCCCCATACGCATGAACTGGTAAATCTCTCCGCCATAAGTGAGATCACCGACTTTACGGGGACTGATCGTTTCTCCCCAAGCTTGCATCCCGCCAACCACATGGACAATATTAGCCATTCCAGCTGCTTGTAAGAGGGAGACGGCTGTCTGGGCGGATTTGCCCCGATAGCACATGACATAGACAGGATCATGTTCTGGCAGTTCTTCGCGAGCCTTATTCGGATTTGCTTTGATGGCAGCAAACGGGATATCATATCGTTTGACGCTGTCGGCATCAATCGCCCAGTCCTGAACATCTGACTCTTGCCGGATATCAAGCAGATGAACACTATCTTTCGCTTTAATTTTTTCTGCCAGTTCTGCTGTGTGCAATGGATTCATGCAATCGTCTCCTTTAGAAATCTTTTTTAATTATAGGAAGGAGCAACTTGACTCCTTTCTTATTCACAGGGAATATCCTGCTATCAGCGAGCAGGTGGCTTGCATAACCGGCAGTGCCGGCAAGCTGAGTCCCAAATAGGGCGGTCTCTTGTTCAAAGAATGTCATCAATATGTAGAAATAGATCAGTCCGATCAAGGAGTGGGTGTAGGACCGGTGGGCAAGGAAGGATGCAACCCCAATATAACATCCGCTCATGACAACCCATGTATGTCCAGTATACAATCCGGTCAACAGTACAGCGATGCCTGTAATCAGCAGCATGAACTTCTTATTGATTACGCGGGAGAGAACCATAATTCCTGCCCCGATTGCTAACCCGATATAACGATCTTGGCCAAATAAATTCCACATACTATATAGAATGAGCAATAATCCGATAAAAATTGTAATATTGCGGATGGCTTTGTGCGAAAAAGTGATGCGGTTAGAGAGGATACCGCCTGTATCCAAATCTGGTACAAGCGCTGCAACTGCTGCTGTACACGTCATTGTGACGGTGACAGCGCCTTCGGCATTCAAGGCGGTGGCACTGGCGAAACCTGCGCCTGCTCCGATTAATAGATGTGTAATTCCTTTCATTCTAGCTGTGCCTCCAAAAGTTAGTCTTTAAAAGCATACTAGAATCTTTGTGTCATGGCTATCCGTATTGCTTCTGATGCGCCTTCTTACGGGAAAGATAATCTTCATCTTCTCTAATTTCGTCCCACTTTTTTTTGAAAACTTGCGCAGAAGCTGCTTTTTCATCATCAATTTGCCGGTCGTGCTTTTCTGTCTTATCGGCATCCTTATATTTCTTGCCGCCCTTGTAGTTGGCATAGCGGCGAGCACGGGTATAGCCCATCTGAATATATTTCCTGGCCATATCCATTCCGACAAAGTCATCCTGCTTACGGTATTCCTCGAACATATCCGAAATCTTCTGGCAGGATTCCTCTGCGATTTCCGGTGTCTTGAAGCGCCAATGGGGCAGGATTTCACTTTTATATGGCTCCACCATCAGCACACCTTGCTCCCCGCGGCCGACGCGGTATTTATCCGGGTGTTTGCGAAAATCGGTCGAGGCATCAAAATGATCGTAATAGCCCATTCCCATCCCCCTGTCTCTGTTGTTAATGTATATAGTTACCGAATGTGATCCATGTGAAACGCGATTTTTTCTTGTGGACATAGGAGGCAGCCACACACGTTTGTGATAAAATGAAAGTAATGGTCTCACTTCAGAAAGGAATGGTTACAGGTGGGTAAAACAAAAGTAGGAATCGTCTTCGGCGGAAAATCCGCTGAGCATGAAGTATCCTTACAATCCGCAAAAAATATTGCCGATGCAATTGATAAAAATAAATATGATGTTGTTCTGATTGGAATTGATAAAGAAGGAAAATGGCAGCTGAATGACAAGGCAGACTATCTGTTGAATGCACATGATCCGAAAAATATCGAACTGAAGCCTTCCGGGCAAGGTATTGCAGTTGTTCCTGGTTTGAAGGAAAAGCAGCTCGTCAATCCAAGTCAAGGCGCTGTTCTTGATCAAGTAGATGTTATCTTCAGTATCCTCCACGGAACACTCGGCGAGGATGGCAGCATGCAAGGGATGCTGCGTATCGCCAATCTCCCGTATGTAGGCCCGAATGTACTAAGTTCAGCTGTATGTATGGATAAAGATATCGCGAAACGTCTACTGAAGGAAGCTGGTATAAGAGTCGCTAATGGCTTCACCTTCAAAAAACGCCAGCTGGGATCTATCCGTTATGAAGAGGTAGCTGAAGTGCTGGGCAGTACAGTCTTCATCAAGCCCGCAAACCAAGGCTCCTCTGTCGGCGTTAGTAAAGCGAAGACAGAAGAGGAGTTCTACAAAGGCTTGGAAGAAGCTTTCCGCTATGATACAAAAGTTCTTGTCGAGGAAGCAATCGTCGGCCGTGAAATCGAAGTGGCGGTACTTGGCAATGAAGAACCAATGGCATCATTGCCTGGAGAAATTCTGCCGAAGACGGAATTTTATTCTTATGAATCCAAGTATATCGACGAATCTGGAGCAGAACTTGCTATCCCGGCTCAGCTATCCGAGTCTGTTACAGAACAAGCTAGAAAGCTGGCAGTCGAAGTATTCCAGACACTTGACGTCGAAGGGCTTGCCCGTGTCGATTTCTTCCTGACAGAAGACGGCGAATTCGTTGTGAATGAAGTGAACACACTGCCAGGTTTCACGAAAATCAGTATGTATCCGAAGCTTTGGGACATCACTGGCATTTCCTATCCAGACCTGATTGACCGTCTGATTCAGCTTGCTATCGAACGGCATAAACGTGATAACGAATTAAGCAACGCTGCTTTCCAGCAGCTTTGATAGAGTAAAGGCGAAGACTTTCCAATTAGGAGTTTGAATCGCCGCTCCAAAAATACACTGCGCTTTCCGCGGGCGGCTGGTGAGCCTCCTCGTGCTGACGCACTCCGGGGTCTCACCTAGGCCTTCCTCCCGCAGGAGTCTCCGTGTATTTTCTCCGCTAGCTAGTGTGGCTAAACTCTCTTTCGTAAAGCGACACAAATAGCGTAGGCAGAATGCGAAGACTCCTGCGGGAAAAGCACAAGTCGAAGACCCCGCAGCGTGAATTTTCGCGAGGAGGCTGAGGCTGTGCCCGAAAGCGAAGTATTCTGCCGGAGCGAGATTCTTACTCGCAATCCAAATGAAAAATCCGAACGAAATTTGCTTCGTTCGGATTTTTGTTTTGTAATAACACTTTTGTCCAAATCTATTTCCATATGCAAAAGCATTTGTCTGTGATACAATGAACTGCAGAAAAGAATAAAAAATCCAGGCCATCCTGGGAGAGGTTCTAGCACAACCCTCTATAAAAAACTAAGGAACTATATCCTTGGGTATAGTCTTTTTTATTTTTTTATGGATAATTGGCAGCCTCTTCCTATTGGAAGAGGCTTTTTTAATGGATTGTCTGGAAAAAAGGAGAAACGAAATGAAGAAGGGTAAAGCCATCGTCGTATTCAGCGGCGGTCAAGATAGTACAACTTGCTTGTTTTGGGCTATGGAACAGTTCGAGGAAGTGGAAGCTGTTACGTTCAACTATAATCAGCGCCACAGTTTGGAAATCGAGGTAGCCGAACAAATAGCGAAAGAACAAGGCATCAGACATCATGTATTGGATATGTCTCTATTGAATCAGCTTGCACCAAACGCATTGACAAGAGACGATATCGAAATCGAACAGCAAGAAGGAGAACTGCCGTCCACATTCGTACCGGGACGTAATCTAGTATTTCTATCCTTCGCAGCTATCCTGGCACATCAAGTGGGCGCAAAGCATCTTGTAACAGGTGTTTGTGAAACAGACTTCAGCGGCTACCCAGACTGCCGGGATATCTTCGTGAAATCTTTGAATGTATCTCTTAATCTATCAATGGATAAAGATTTCGTCATCCATACACCGCTTATGTGGCTGGATAAAGCAGAAACATGGGAATTGGCAGATCAGCTGGGCCAGCTTGACTATGTGAAAGAGAAAACACTTACTTGCTACAACGGCATCATTGCTGAGGGCTGCGGAGAGTGCCCGGCTTGTAAGCTGCGCCAAAACGGTCTTGATCAATATGAAGCGAAAAAGGCGGAACAAGTATGATCCAGCAAATTTATCCGCAAGTGCAGCATGACTATAGCTACGAACTGAATAAGGATCTGCATTTCGCTGCAGCACACAGCATCCAGCATCCGGATGCCGGTAAATGCCAGCAGGTGCATGGCCATACGTATTTCGCCAATGTTACGATTGCCGGAGATGAATTGGATGACAGTGGATTTTTATTCAATTTCTCTACAATCAAAGCATTGATTCATAAGAAATTCGACCATACCTTATTAAATGACCACACGGATGTATTCGGAAAAGACGATTTCCCGACAACAGAAGTGATGGCGCGTAAAATTTATGAATTGATTCAACGAGAGCTGGATCAGCTGCCTCATCAGCCTAAGTGCCTGCAAGTCTTCTTGCGTGAGACACCGACCAGCTATTGCGTATACCGACCAAAGCGAGGAACAGAGAATGGCAAGTAAATTTCCAATTTTAGAAGTATTCGGTCCTACCGTGCAAGGAGAAGGAATGGTTGTTGGACAGAAGACGATGTTCGTTCGTACAGCAGGCTGCGACTATAGCTGCAGCTGGTGTGATTCTGCTTTTACATGGGATGGATCAGCGAAGGATGACATTCGGCAGCTGACTGCCGAAGAAATATGGAATCGCTTGGAGGAAGTAGGCGGAGATCGTTTCCGTCACGTGACTATCTCCGGGGGGAACCCTGCACTACTTAAAAATCTAGGAGAGTTCACACAGCTTTTGAAGCAGAAGGATGTGAAAGTAGCTTTGGAGACTCAGGGAAGCCGGTATCAGCCATGGTTCCTTGAGATCGACGATCTTACTATATCTCCGAAACCGCCGAGCTCGTTGATGAAGACCGATTTTCATCGTCTTGATGAGATAATCAACAATCTAAGAGAAGCTGGACGTCTGATGCATGTGAGCCTGAAAGTTGTTATATTCGACGAAGAAGACTTGCGTTATGCAACGAATGTTCATAAACGGTATCCAGATGTGAGTTTTTATGTACAAGTTGGTAATCATGATACAGCTACGTTGGATGATGCGGCATTGAAAGATGCTTTGCTGTCCAAATATGAATGGCTGATTGACCAGGTATCAGCATCCAATGAATTGAATCATGTGCGTGTCCTGCCGCAGCTTCATACGCTTGTATGGGGAAATAAACGCGGTGTATAAACAGAAAGACGAGTTCTTGAAACTCGTCTTTTTTTGTACTTAAAAGTAGGCAGGCACCTTCTATTCAAAAGATTAATAGGATACCAAGTCGTTAAATTAATAAAAAATGCTTGAATTTATATTAGTATTAATGCATAATAATTCACATAAATAAATCGAGCATTCAGCACGGAGAGGGAGATTCATAATGGCAAAGGATAAAATCGTACTCGCATACTCTGGTGGTTTAGATACTTCTGTGGCAATCAAATGGCTGCAGGATAAATATAATTATGATGTTATCGCAGTTGGTTTGGATGTTGGTGAAGGCAAGGATTTGGATTTCGTACAGGAGAAAGCATTGCAGGTTGGTGCTATTAAATCTTATACAGTGGACGCAAAAGCTGCATATGCAGAGGAATATGTACTTCCAGCTTTGAAAGCAAATCTGCTTTATGAAGGAAAATATCCGCTAGTTTCTGCACTTAGCCGTCCTTTGATCGCAAAAGTGCTAGTAGATATTGCGAAAGAAGAAGGAGCGGTAGCTGTAGCTCATGGCTGCACTGGTAAAGGAAATGACCAAGTGCGCTTTGATGTAAGCTTCACAGCTTTAAATCCAGACTTAAAGATTGTTGCTCCTGTACGTGAATGGGCAATGAGCCGCGATGAAGAGATTGAATATGCAGAGAAGCACGGTATTCCAGTTCCTGTTGGGAAAGAGAGCCCGTATAGTGTCGATCAGAATCTATGGGGACGTTCCAACGAGTGCGGTATTCTGGAAGATCCATGGGAGCAGCCGCCAAGTGACGCATTTGGATTGACTGTTGATCCTGAAAATGCGCCAGATGAAGCGCAGATTGTAACAATTACATTCGAAAAAGGGAAACCAGTCGCACTTGATGGGGAAGACTATCCATTGGATGCACTTATCTTGAAATTGAACGAAATCGCAGGTAAACATGGTGTCGGACGTATCGATCATGTCGAAAATAGATTAGTAGGTATCAAATCTCGTGAAATCTATGAATGTCCGGCAGCAGTGACATTAATTGCTGCGCATCAGGAATTGGAAGCTTTGACGATGACACGTGAAATTTCCCAATTCAAACCGATTGTAGAGCAAAAGCTTGCGCAAACAATCTATGACGGACTATGGTATTCGCCGCTAACAAAAGCGTTGCAAGCATTCATCGAGGAAACGCAGCAGACAGTCTCTGGCAATGTGAAAGTGAAGCTGTACAAAGGACATGCACTTGTTGTCGGCAGGGAATCCGCGGAATCTCTATACAGCTTTGATCTGGCAACATACAAACCAGAAGATAAATTCGATCATGATGCTGCACTTGGATTCATCCAGCTTTGGGGACTTCCGACGAAAGTTCAGGCAGAGGTTGCCCGTCAGCAAACAGTACAAACGGAGGCACCATCACTATTGAAAATTGACAAAAAAGAAGCTGTGAAACAATGAAGCTCTGGGGAGGAAGATTCACAAAGCCGACCAATGAATTAGTAGACGCCTACACTTCCTCCATCGGCTTTGATCAAAAACTGGCTAAATACGATATTCAAGGCAGTCTGGCGCATGTAGCAATGCTTGGCAAATGCGGCATCATCGAACAAGATGATGCTGAAACAATTGCTGATGGATTAAAGCTTGTACTGCAAAAAATCCAGGCAGGGGAAGCAACGCTCTCACAGGCGGATGAAGATATTCATATGAATGTGGAACGATTATTGATTGAACAGATCGGTCCAGTAGGCGGTAAGCTGCATACAGGCAGAAGCCGTAATGATCAGGTAGCACTGGATATGCGTCTGTATTTGCGGGAAGCAATTGTGGATATTATCGGGTTGCTGGGTGCTGTGCAAACAGCGCTGACCGAACAGGCGAAACAGCATTTAGATACGATCCTACCGGGTTATACACATTTGCAGCGGGCGCAGCCTGTACTCTTCGGCCATCATCTTATGGCATATGCTTATATGCTGCAGCGTGATGTGGAGCGGCTTCAGGATAGCTGGAAGCGTGTGAACAAGATGCCGCTTGGAGCAGGTGCCCTGGCTGGGACGACATTCCCGATCGATCGTCATTTTGTAGCAGAGCAGCTGCATTTTGATGCTATTACCGAAAATAGTCTGGACAGTGTAAGTGACCGTGATTTCGTGGTGGAATTCCTGTCAGCTGCAAGTTTGATCAGTATGCATCTTTCACGGCTTTCGGAGGAATTGGTTCAATGGTCTAGCGCGGAGTTCAATTTCATAGAATTGGATGATGCGTTTTCCACCGGCAGCAGCATGATGCCGCAGAAGAAAAACCCTGATGTAGCGGAACTTGTCCGCGGTAAATCCGGCCGGGTCTTCGGGCATTTGATGGGCATGCTGACAACGCTGAAAGGATTGCCGCTTGCTTATAATAAGGATATGCAGGAAGACAAAGAAGGCATGTTCGATACAGTGGAGACATTGAAAGGTGCACTTGGTCTTTTTGCACCGATGATCGAGACGATGCATGTGAAGCAGGAAAATATGTATCAAGCTGTTCGGAACGATTTCTCGAACGCAACAGATTTAGCGGACTATCTCGTAGCAAAAGGGATGGCATTTCGGGAATCACATGCTGTTGTTGGGCAGACAGTGCTGTACAGTATCGAGCAGGGGAAATATTTGCTGGATCTCGGTCTGGAAGAGCTGCAGCAGTTTTCCAGTCTGATAGAAGAAGATATCTACGAGGCACTTGCGCCGGAGACGGTCGTTGCAGCTAGGAATATCCCTGGAGGAACGGCAAAGGTACGGGTTCAAGAGCAGGTGGATGATATAGAAGCCTTGCTGGAAACGAATAAACAGTGGACAGAAGAGCAGGCTGCCAAACTGGAGGGGTGAGCAGCTGCTCACCTTTCTTTTGTTATAAATGCATATTTATTAGTTTTTTAGAATAAAGATAACGTTCGTTTCAGAAAGGAGCAGCATGAATGGAAGAGACAAAGGGTTATTTGATGCTCAGTACAGGAGATATTTTAGAAGGTGTCTGGCTGGGTGAAACAACGGAATCAGATGGGGAAATGGTTTTCAACACAGCGATGACAGGCTATCAGGAAGTGATGACAGATCCATCCTACGCTGGACAGATTGTCACAATGACGTATCCTTTGATCGGAAATTACGGCTTCAATGCGAATGATAAGGAAAGCCATACGCCATCTATTCATGGGCTTGTCATTTCGACACCATGTGAAACGCCGGCTCATTACCAAGCAACCCAGACATTGCAGGATATTGCCAATGAGCATAACTTCCCGATCCTGGCGCAGGTAGATACACGGAAATTGACGAAGATCATCCGTACGCATGGGGATGTCTATGGAAGAATGACGAAAACACCAGGAGCTGTTCCGGAAAAAGCAAAAGTATCCGAAAAGATTGTGGAAAGTGTATCGGTGAAAAAGGCGCAGTTCCATCCGGCAAAGGGTCAGTCGGCAGCTCATGTTGCTATCATCGATTACGGCTATAAGCATTCGATTCGGGATATGCTGCTCGAAAATAAATGCAACGTCACAGTCTTTCCGTTTGATACGACGCTGGAAGAGCTGAAAGAAGCAAAAGTGGATGGTGTCCTGTTATCCAATGGCCCTGGCGATCCGAAGTCTCTCCAGTATTTAGCCGGCGAAATAAAAAGGATTGCAGAATATTATCCCACACTGGGGATCTGCCTCGGGCATCAGCTGTTGGCACTTGCATTCGGCGGGAATACAATGCGGCTGCCTTATGGACATCGAGGGAGCAATCATCCGGTCCAGCATTTGCCTAGCGGAAAAGTATCGATCACTTCCCAAAACCATGGATATGTCGTCGATGAAGCTTCTATTTCACAGTCCCTGTGGAATATCCTTTACAGCAATGTAAATGATGGATCGGTAGAAGGGCTGCAGCACTGCACCAAACCGATCATGAGCGTCCAATTCCATCCAGAGGCGCATCCTGGCCCAAGTGATACGTATGATGTGTTCGAACAATATTTGAATTCGGTACGGAATAGAGGAGTGACAGCATATGCCTAAGCAAGATCACATCAAGAAAGTCCTTGTCATCGGTTCTGGTCCGATTGTAATCGGGCAGGCAGCAGAATTCGATTATGCAGGCACACAAGCATGCCTTGCTTTAAAAGAGGAAGGGGTAGAGGTCATCCTCGTCAATAATAACCCTGCGACAATCATGACAGATCAGGCATTTGCCGACCAGGTGTATTTGGAGCCGCTCACCTGTGAATCCTTGACGAATATCATCGAAAAAGAAAGACCGGATGGCCTGCTGCCTACTTTAGGCGGCCAGACCGGCCTTAATCTGGCGGTAAGCCTGGATCAGGCAGGTGTACTGGAGAAATACAGCGTTACATTGCTAGGTACACCGCTTGATGCAATCCAGCGCGGAGAAGATCGGGAGCTGTTCAAGCAGATGATGCAGGAGATCAATGAGCCTGTTCCGGAAAGTCTTCCAATCACCACAATCGAGGAAGCAAAGGATTTTGCAGAAAATACAGGTTTTCCGATCATCATCCGTCCTGCCTATACTTTAGGCGGAGCAGGAGGAGGAATCGCAAACGACCTGCCGGAACTGATGCGGTATGTAAAGAGTGGAATTCAGGCAAGTCCGATCAATCAGGTGCTAATCGAGCAGAGTGTGAAGGGCTGGAAGGAACTCGAGTACGAGGTGATGCGGGATGCAAATGACACTTGCATCATCGTCTGTAATATGGAAAATATCGACCCTGTCGGAATACATACAGGAGACAGTATCGTTGTCGCACCTTCCCAGACATTGACAGACCGACAGTATCAAATGCTTCGGACCGTATCATGTAAAGTTATCCGTGAGCTAGGTGTCGTTGGAGGATGTAATATACAGTTCGCGCTTAATCCAGATAGTGATGAGTACGTCATCATCGAGGTGAACCCGCGGGTAAGCCGCTCCAGTGCATTAGCATCCAAGGCAACAGGTTATCCGATCGCCCGGATTGCTGCAAAGCTAGCACTTGGCTATCATCTGCATGAGGTGCCGAATCCGATTACAGGAGATACGTTTGCAAGCTTCGAGCCTGCCATCGACTATGTAGCTGTGAAAATACCGCGCTGGCCATTTGATAAGTTCACGCAGGCAGATCGTCTGCTTGGAACACAAATGAAAGCAACAGGCGAAGTAATGGCGCTATCCCGTAACCTTCCTGCTGGTCTGCATAAAGCCATTCGTTCCCTGGAAATCGGCTTGGAGGAATTCCGTTTGCCGTCCGCTGAAGCACTGACAGATGCTGAGCTGGAACAAGGGCTTATAGATGCAGATGACCGCCGACTGTTTCTGCTTGCTGAAGCACTGCGTCGGGGAGTATCTATCGAGACGCTTCATGAGTGGACGGAGATTACGACATTCTTCCTTCATGAGATGAAGCGGATCATCGATATCGAGCAAGAATTAAAAGAAGGCGGCTGGCAGCCTGAAGAGGCACTTCTCCGAAAAGCTAAGACACTTGGTTTCAGCAATGTTGCCCTAGCGAGAGTCCTCGATCAGCCATTGGCAGCAGTGGAAGGATTAATCAAGGAGCAGGAAATCAAGCCTTCTTACAAGATGGTCGATACGTGTGCAGCCGAATTTTCTGCGCAAACCCCATACTTCTACTCGAGCTGGCAAGAAGAAGATGAGGTTGAACCTTTACCTGCAGCTGATAAGAAGGTAGTGGTGCTGGGTTCTGGTCCTATCCGGATTGGGCAAGGGGTGGAATTTGATTTCTGCTCTGTACAATCTGCTTTATCTTTGCGAGAACAAGGCATTCGATCTATTGTCATCAATAATAATCCCGAAACTGTCAGTACCGATTTCAATACGGCTGACCATCTGTATTTCGAACCTCTTACAAAAGAAGACGTGCTACACATAATTGAGAAAGAGCAAGCTGACGAGGTGCTTGTCCAGTTCGGAGGGCAGACAGCAATTAATTTAGCAGCAGATCTCGAGGAATCTGGCGTTACAATTGCCGGAACGAGCACAGCTTCAATAGATCGCGTGGAGAATAGGGAAGCCTTCTATGACTTGCTGCATACGCTGAACATCCCGCATATTCCGGGCAAGACTGTGATGGATACCGCTTCATTGCATGTCGAAGCCCGCCGAATCGGTTATCCGATTCTTATTCGTCCATCTTATGTGATAGGTGGTCAAGGGATGGTCATCCTGCATTCGGAAGATATGCTGGAATCTTATTTGGATGAGCTCAAGCAGCAGATACACACTTCCCGCTTATTCCCGCTGCTTCTTGATAAATATGTCCCTGGCATGGAGGTAGAAGTAGATGTTGTTTGTGATGGCAAAGACATCCTTATCCCAGGCATCTATGAACATATCGAGCCTGCTGGAATTCATAGCGGAGACAGTACAGCTATTTTCCCTGCACCTAGCTTAAGTGAATCAGAGAAAGATATGATTGTCAGCTATGCAAGCAGAATCTCGGAATCTCTTAATGTGAAAGGTATCATGAACATTCAGTTTGTCTTTAGCGAAGACCGTAACATCTTGTATGTCCTGGAGGTCAACCCGCGCGCGTCCCGTACAGTGCCTATTTCCAGTAAGGTGACGGGCGTCCCATTGGTAGACTTAGCTACCAGAGTGCAGATGGGAGAAGCATTGCAGGATGCAGGTTATCCACTTGGACTGCAAAAAGAAATACCATTTTATGCTGTTAAGCTGCCTGTCTTTTCCACCACAAAATTGGCAGGTGTCGATCCGCTGCTTGGGCCGGATATGCAATCGACGGGAGAAGCAATTGGATTAGGCAAGACGGAGACCGAGGCATTGAATAAGGCGTTTGGCTGGAAGGAAAAGACACTCCGGTCTTTGACAGACGAGGCTCAAATCCTTATAGATGTAGAATCAGCCGACTTGATCGGACTGGAAGAATTACTTGGACAGATGCAAGCAAAGGTTGTACTGACGGAGCAGACTGCAGCTATTTTGCCAGACAGTGATTCATTCGAAGTCGTTTCCTATGAAGAAGCAATTCTTTTGATTGAAGACCAAAAGATGACTGCTGTATGCAGTACGAGAAAAGGATTCCAAGGTATTCGTGAATCGGCATGGAAAACAGAGACTCCGTGTATGACAAGTTTGTCGACAATGCAAAGCTACTGGCTGGCTAGTCAGGATAAACTGGCGGACAGCTTGTCGATGTCGGATTATTTGGAGCAAGCGGAAAAGGAGCATGTGCAATGAAGCAGACGATAGAACAGCAATCGATGGCAGGCAAAAGCCTGCTATCACTGCAGGATTTGACAAAGGAAGAAATTCTCTATGTGCTGGATTTGGCTGCCGAGCTAAAAAGTCAGCATCAAAAAGGTGAACTCAGTCAGCCGCTGGCAGGGAAAACCTTAGGTATGATTTTTGAAAAATCTTCCACACGGACGCGTGTTTCTTTTGAAACAGGTATTTATCAGCTTGGCGGTTTGGGGCTTTTTTTGAACTCAAAGGACTTGCAGCTTGGCCGCGGCGAACCAGTTGCTGACACGGCAAAAGTTCTGTCCGGGTATCTGGATGCCATCATGATACGTGCCAATTCGCATAAAATGGTGGAGGAGCTGGCAGCACATGCTACTATCCCGGTAATCAATGGCTTGACTGATTTATTCCATCCATGTCAGGCTCTGGCTGATTTGCAGACAATCTTGGAATATAAAGGAACATTGGAAGGCGTGAAGCTAGCTTATATCGGTGACGCTAACAATGTAGCTAATAGTTTAATGATTGCAGCAGCGAAAACTGGAATGCAAATTCGAATTGCATCTCCAGCGGGCTATCAGCCGCTCCCTGAAATCGTTGAAAAGGCGAAAAAGATCAGCGGTGATCCAGATTTTCTCCTTATTACGGAGAGTCCGGAAGAAGCTGCCGCAGGTGCAGATGTACTTTATACAGATGTCTGGACGAGTATGGGGCAAGAGGAAGAGACAACTGCCAGACTGAAAGCATTCCAGGGATTCCAAGTGAATGAGGAACTCATGGATTCTGCGGCGTCAGATGCTATCTTCCTGCACTGTCTGCCAGCACATCGGGGCGAAGAAGTGACCGCAGCTGTCATTGATGGTCCACAATCAGCGGTATTCCAAGAAGCTGAAAATCGCCTGCATGCCCAAAAAGCGCTTATGCTTGCTGTTATGGGGAAATAAAGAATACAGAAAAGAAACCGCCTGAAAAAAAGGCGGTTTCTTTTCTGTATCTATGCGTTCACAAGAATGGGAAAATCATGTAGACTAAAGAGTATATGTCCACTTACTCTACGTAAGGGACTTCTAGGATACAGGAGAGAATAATTACTATGTTAACTTACGTAGCGCCGGCTATCTTCCTGGCGTTTGTCTATTTACTGTCTATTATTCCGTTTCACCAGACGGTTGGTATTACCAAGAAACAACATTTATTGATGGCATCCTTCGCTATCTATGTGATCGCTGTCATTTGTCTGACATTCTTCCCATTGCCTGTGGATCAGAATCTTATCGAAGAAAATCAGCAGCTGGAAACAAGCTACCGCTGGAATACGTCGCCGCTAACGTCCATTATGCAAATCTGGCATACAACGCAAATCGATGGCTTCGGATATGGACTAGCCCTTAAAAATCTAGGGGGAAATATCCTCTTATTTGTGCCGCTCGGCTTTTATTTGCCTTTGCTCATTCGCAGAACCAGGTCTTTCTTTATCGTTGTTCTGTGCGGGCTTGTATTCAGTACAGCAATTGAGTCGACACAAGGATTGCTGAATTATTTTGTAGGCTATAATTATCGCTCTGTCGATATCGATGACATTATCTTGAATGTATTGGGAGCTATGCTTGGATATGCATTTTATTGGATTGCTCTGCGTCCGTTATTAAAAAGGGGCAAGCTGTAATCAGCTTGTTTCCTGCTGGGTATAATCCTTGAATCCAAGCAGTTCCGGTGACAAGGAGGCGAGGGGTCCCAATTTGCGCAATTTTGGATATAGAAGCCACGTTACAGAAAGCAAGGCAAGGCCGCTGCCCGCAGTGCAAAAGACCCAAGACAAAGGAATAAATGTGGCTGCATATCCGCCTGCCAATGAACCGATCGGCATTGCAATTGTAACGAAACTTGCACTTGCGCTTGTCACCCTGCCGATCATGGAAACTGGAACCAAAGTTTGTAACAATATTGCGAAAGTGACGTTGATACAGCCGACTGGTATCCAAGCGAGTCCGTAAAGAATCACACTCAACCAAGTCCATGGAATGAAGGCAGCTGCTGCCCAGATTCCAGAAGCCAGAAACATGGAACATATTGTTGCTTTACCGATGGGTAATTTGCTGAAGGTAGAAGCTAATAGCGCGCCTATTAAAGCCCCGCAAGACATAGCGGCCAAATATAAACCATATACGGCAGCTCCTTGTCGCTCATCTGCAAAAGCAGGCATGACCGCCATGGCGGCACCAATTGCCAGATTGCATAGTACTGCTCCAAAGAGTGCAGCAGCTAAAATGGTTGTAAAAAGTATCTTAAGTCCTTCTTTAAGTTCAGTGATGTAAGTGCTGAAGACAGAACGCGTATTATCGGCTTCACTGGTTTGCGCTCTATGGTGTGGGATTCTAAGGAAGCTGAATAAAAGGAAAGCAATACAGAAGGCAAAAGAATCGATGATGAATAGTAGTGTTGCTCCAAAGACAGCAATCATTACGCCTGCGATGGCATTAAAGATGAGATCGACACCTTGGTAAGCAAAGGAGAATAGTGCATTACCAGCAGGGAGTTCTTCTTTTTTCAGAACGATTGGCAATGCTTTTGTTTCTGTCGGATATGCAAATGCGTTAATAAAGGTCAGAATCGGCATGATGACGAGCAGCAGTGTAACAGACAGAAAGTCCAGCCAAGCTGCAAGTGGAATCAGCAGTATAAGCACGGCTTGCAGTGCTTGTGTCCACATCAGCGTGCTGCGAATTTGCCATCGATCAACCAGTGGCCCAATCAGGAATTGCAGTAGGTTCGGGATTTGTGTCAAGGCTCCTGCCAGACCTGAATAAAATGTGCTGTCGCTCAGATCATAAACGAGCCACATGGCCGCTATGAAATAAATGCTGTCTCCAATATTGCTTATAATTCGCCCCGAGAAAAGCAAGCCATAGTTACGCTGTTTCAGTATAGTGAACATCCTTAATCCTCCTCTTCCATCTCTACTTGATCAAATGATGGTGTGTCGATTTCAAAACCATAAGCGGAAAAATGATACAGCTTACCATTGGAATCATATTCAGCTGCCTCACTTTTTTCTCGCAGCTTCTCCATCAAACCGAATAAACCCTGAATAAACTCCTGAAAATCTGCTTCAGTGGCGCTGATTTCCCATATACTTCCGACTTTATCCCAATCTTTCGGATCAGTGGAACCGGCTGCTTTTGCAAAGGATGATTCTGGTGCAGTAAGGATCGCTGATTTTGTCTTATTTGTCATTTGTACATATAGCTGTCTTGTCGATTCACTGAGTTCTTCCGCGTAAGGCAGTAGATCTTCTGATGGGAAAAAGCCTCTGGCCGCAGCTCGATAGAATTTCTGTACAATACCATTTTTTTCTTCAGTCCGAATCACTTCGATCAAGCCGTTTTTCTCCAACTCTTTCAAATGATAATGAATCTTCGGTCTGCTCGTTTCCAGCAAGACAGCAAGCTGCTGTCCGGTATAAGATGTTTCAACTAACTTCATGATCATCTCTGCACGCAGCGGGTCACTGATTGCTTTTAACTGTTCAAAGGTTGTTAATGCCATAGCTTGTTTCATTGTATTCCTCCTCTTGTAAACATTTCTTGATCGGTCAAATTTATTTTACAGCTTTAGTTTAGTTATGGTTCCACTTATTGTCAATTAAATTTTCAGACTTTTTTCTTGCTGTACAACAACATAAAAAATATGTTAAAGTAGAGGCAATCGAATAGGTTTTCTCTTGGGGCAGGGTGAAATTCCCGACCGGCGGTGATAGGCAGCATAGCTGTCTTCAGTCCGTGACCCGTTATTATAACGGTGGATTTGGTGAGATTCCAAAGCCGACAGTACAGTCTGGATGGGAAAGAGGAAACGGCGTGCTATCCACACGCCACCAGCAGCTATTTCGTTGATTGACGATAGCTTGTTTCGCTATACTTTTAAAGCCAAAGCCCCAGAATCCATTATTCTGGGGCTTTTTATATGAAAGTTAGTGCTAGTTAGGAGCAAATTGGCAGGAGCGGCCAGCTTGCACCTTATTCGAGTGATTCATTTACAAGAATTTTGGTAAAAGATATATTGAATTGTTATAACCCCAAATAACCGTCACACAGCCCCAAGACGGTAATATTCCCGTTCGTAAGCATGACAGCAAGTGAAAATAACTTCTTGTTTCCTTGAGAAGCTCTCAGAAGAAAAGGAGGAGAAAAGTGTTTACTGGAATCATTCAGGAAGTAGGCAGCATTATTGATGTGAAAAGACAGGATAAGGCGATGCAGCTCACAATTGCCAGTGAAAAGCTGACAACAGATATGCACGTTGGGGACAGTATCTCCGTTAACGGTGTCTGTCTTACAGTTACTAGTTTCACCCCGTCTTATTTTCAGGCAGATGTGATGCCGGAAACGTTCCATTACAGTTCTTTGTCCAATTTGCAAAGTTCCGATCAAGTGAATCTGGAACCTGCTTTGCAGCCTAATGGAAGACTGGGAGGCCATTTTGTGAGTGGTCATGTAGATACAACAGGATCTATCCTATCCATTCGAGATGAGTCAAATGCTCGTTACATTGACATTGCTGTAACAAAAGGCCTGCAGTATTTGATGTCCAAAGGTTCAATTTCAGTTGATGGTGTGTCATTGACGGTGTTTGAAGTCCGGGAAGATACATTTACTATTTCGCTTATTCCGGAGACGAGGAAAGCGACAATCTTAGGCGAAAAGAAAGCTGGCGATCTAGTCAATCTCGAATTTGACCAGCTTGCTAAATACATGGAACGGTTGCTGGAGCATCGAAAAAGTCCACAGTCTGCAGGCATTACGGAAGAGACGTTAGCGCAGCACGGATTCATGGATTAGGAGGGAAATGTATGAAGACGACAATAGACATCGCAATAGAATACTTGAAAAGCGGTAAACCGATCATCGTTACAGACGATGAAGCAAGAGAGAACGAAGGAGATTTGCTGGCTTTAGCAGCGTATGCAAGCCCAGAAACAGTTAATTTTATGGCTTCTGTCGGAAAAGGTCTTATCTGTGCGCCTATTTCCCGGGAAATTGCCGAAAGATTGGATTTGCCGCCGATGGTAGCTAATAATACAGATCCGCATGGGACAGCTTTCACCGTTAGTATTGATCATATTGATTCTACTACTGGTATCAGTGCATTCGAACGGTCTCATACGATTTCCAAGCTGGCAGAAAGTGCAAGTAAACCGTCTGACTTCCAGCGCCCGGGACATATTTTTCCGCTGATCGCCCAGCAAAACGGTGTGCTGGAAAGACCTGGACATACAGAAGCAGCTGTTGATCTCGCTAGACTAGCAGGAACAGCAGAAGCCGGCTATATATGCGAAATCATGAATGAGGACGGTACAATGGCGCGCATGCCGGAACTTGAGAAATTAGCTGAGTTCCACCAGCTGCCAATTATCACAATCGCTGATTTAATTGCATATCGAGAACTTCAAGAAGCTAAAGTGGAGAAATAAACAGTAAAGATTTGCGAAAGTGCAGCAAGCATAAAACATTATCGAATACAAAAGATGAGGACATACTGTCCCATATATAAAGGAGTAATCATATGGTTAACGTACTAGAAGGAAATGTAGTAGGATCAGATTTGAAAATTGGAATTGTTGTAGGAAGATTTAATGAGTTCATTACGAGCAAACTGTTGAGCGGCGCAATTGATACGTTAAAGCGTCACGGTGTCGATGAAGCAAAAGTGGATGTTGCATGGGTACCTGGAGCATTTGAAATCCCCCTTGTAGCTGAGAAACTTGCTGAAAGCAAAAAATACGATGCTGTGATTACATTAGGCACAGTTATCAAAGGCTCTACACCGCATTTCGATTATGTGAGCAATGAAGTGGCAAAAGGAGTAGCGAGTGCTGCCAGTAAGGCTGGTATCCCGATTATCTTTGGTGTACTGACAACTAATACAATTGAACAAGCTATTGAGCGTGCAGGTACGAAAGCAGGCAATAAAGGCGCAGAAGCAGCTGTTTCTGCAATCGAGATGGCCAATTTACTAAAACAGATCTAAGCAAAAGAAGCAGGGGGATTAACCTCTGCTTCTTTTTTGTATTTAGTAAATAATGTATATTCATGTAGGGGGTGCTTACTTACATGAAAACACACTATGAATTAAGAGATGATGGGAACGAAACCAAATTACCTTGTAAAATACATATCATTGGTTCTGTCGGCAGCGGGAAGACGACTCTAGCTAAGGAGTTGTCGAATATCCTGAGTGCTGACCATCACGAACTGGATAACGTTGTTTGGAAGCGATCCTCGGCAGGAGACAGACGCCGTTCTGACAAGGAGAAGCGGGAGATCCTGAAAAGTATTATTGATTCTCGTGCCTGGATCATCGAGGGTGTCCATACAGATGAGTGGATAGAAGACAGCCTTGTAAAAGCAGAATTAATTATCTTGCTGAATCCGGCATATCGGATAAGAAATAGCCGGATAATCAAACGTTTCCTGCGTCAAAAAGTGAAATTGGAGACATCTAATTACACACCTTCCTTTCATATCTTCCTAAAGATGTTCAAATGGAATCGTTATTTTGAGCGTACGACTAAGCCATTTATCTTTGAGAGTTTTCTTACATACGGTCACAAGATGATTATTGTAGAGAACAAATTGGATGTGATAGAGTACTTGACCTTTTTAAAAAGCAAATCTGAAGCAGGTTAATAGCCTGTTTTTTTATTTTTGGAAAAAAGATACAGAAATTACTTTGACACGTAGAGTAATATGCTTTATGATTACTTTATCAGATAGAGTAATTTGGAAAGAAGGGGAGCTATATTCGGAGTGACACAATTCGAGGGCATTTGGATTCCATTATCCTGCGTTTGCTGATGGATGGGGATAAGTATGGTTACCAGATATCGAAAGACATAGCAGCTTGGACGCACGAAGCATTTCAAATTAAGGAAGCAACACTTTATGCAGTCTTTCAGCGACTGGAACGACGAGAATTAATCGAGTCTTATCAGGGAGAAAAGTCACATGGAGGCAAGCGGAAATATTATACGATTACGACGCTTGGGAAGGCTTACTTTCATGAAGCAGCGAAAGAGTGGAAAGAAGCGAAACAATTAATCGATGTATTTATGGAGGGTGTTTGATGCAGAAGATCAATATGTATGTGGAAGAGCAATTTGCAGATCTGCCGGAGACAGAACAGGTAGTGAACTTGAAGGAGGAAATAAAGGATTCGATGGAAGAGAAGGCTGCAGATTTCATCCTGGAGGGGAAATCGGAAGAAGATGCCGTTAATAAGGCAATTGTCGACTTCGGGAATTTGGCGGAAATAAAGAGGGAATTCCAGCTGCAGCATGCACCGCAGAAAACACCAGATAAAAAGAAGAAAAAAGAAGATATGAGCACGTTGAATCTCGGGTTCTCTATATGCGGAAGTTTATTGATTATCGCACTGCTCGTTTTTGTGAATTTGTACTATACACCATATGAGGTTTGGTTTGTCTACCCGACATTCGCTATTCTTTGGTGGCCGGTGAGTATGACCTTCGTCTGGATGAAGGCTAGGAAAAGGAAGGTGATGCAGCGGTGAAGCCGTGGAGATTGTTTCTTGCATTTATGCTGCTGAGCCTGGGCGGTTTTTCCGTTTATACCAACTTGATGACTACGCCGCAGGAGATTTGGTATACGTACAGTTTAGGTGCTAGTATCATCATTGCCCTGCAGATTCTTTTTCCGAATCAATTGACAGTAGTAACGTGGCTGTCGGCAATCGTTGTAGGGGCCGTACTGGTTAACGAAAATATGTCTGATTCGCCTTCTACACCATGGTATCTGTACACATTAGGTGCTTTGGCGTTATGGGGGACAGCTGTTATGCTACGAAGACATCTTGCTAAAATGGGAATTGCCTTAGCTATCAGCTTGGCTGTCTGTGTATACTATTTCGGTCTGCATCAGTATTTTGGTCATGAAACACCTTGGTACGGTTTTATCATCTTTGCGATGAGCTGGTGGCCGCTATCTATTATAGGTCATCGTAGCTCTAGTTTATTCTTCAGTGTATTGGGCTTTGGTGCACTCAGTGTGTTCTTCCTGTTTGTGAATATAGCCTATTCTCCATCGGTGATCTGGGCAATTTACCCAATTTTCGCAGCAGCATGGTGGCCGCTGGCAGCATATTTCTACAGCTATCGCCGCCACCTCAGCAGATAACAAAAGGACACCCTCCGTGGGTGTCCTTTTGTTTATCTTGAATACATTTTCTTGGTTATTTTGCTGAGCAGACTGCTTGGCATGAACTTCATGAGCAAAACGGCTGCGTGAATGTTCGCTGATGGGAAGACGACCCGTTTGCCTTTTATAAAACCAAGAAAACCTTCTCGTGCCACATCCTCGGGTGCATCCCGGAAAGAAGACATGATTTTGTCATTGCCGGCACGTTTAAAGAATTCGGTCTGCGTAGGACCAGGGCAAAGTGCCGTAACTGTTACACCACTGTCTTTCAATTCCTCGGCAAGTGCTTCCGAATACCGCTGAACGAATGCTTTGGATGCATGATATGCAGCCATATATGGGCCAGGCAGGAAGGCAGCCATACTGGAAATATTCAAAATGCCATTCGGTACATTCTTGAATGGAGAGTGAATGATATCATCGATGAACAGACGAGTCAGGTTTGCCAATGAAACCATATTCAGATGCAGCAGTTTTTGCTGGGTCTCAAAGCTCGTATCCTCGAATTTGCCGCTAAGCCCAAAGCCGGCATTATTCACAAGCACTTCTACTGTTTTTCCTTCATCACGAATCTTTTGGTACAGTTCATATGCACTGTTAGGTACGGACAAATCATGAGGAATGACAGTCACATTCGAATCTTGCAGTTCTGTTTGCAGGGAAAGGAGTTTGTCCTTGGAACGCGCTACGATGATAAGATCATAGCCCGCCTTGGCGAACCATTTAGCTATATGGTAACCGATTCCGCTGGAAGCTCCTGTAATTAGAGCAGTTGGTTTCATTGTGCTTCACCTCATTTTGACAATCTTTATAAATATGTACCCTGTTGCCGGGTGGAAGAAACGCTATCTGTTTTTAGTATACCCTTTGCGGCGTTTGGTTACCAACTGGTTGGCGAGGTTTCTCTCTTTAGAAGAAAGGGAAAGGGCTTACAAAGGATAAAGGAGGGGAACTAATGGTCCAGAAAAACGGTGCTAAAGGTGATAAAGATAAACATGGCTTCTCCAAAGCGGAAAGTGAGAATCGGGAAGAGCAGCTTGAGAATAAACAAGATATGCTGGTAGACGATGTGCCTGTGGATGAAGTGGAGCGAGATCTTCAGGATGATAAGCACAAACATCGTACAAAGCAAGCCTCCAATTCAGATCCGGAAGAATGAACCTGCATCAAGTAGATGCAGGTTTTTTTATAGGTAAAAGAAAAAGCAGATGTGTCTTTAGACATCAACTGCTAGGCTGCATGAGCAGTTTTTCGATTGCAGGCTTCATATCCATCGGACTGGTCTGCGGCGCAAATCGCTCGACGACATTTCCATCAGCATCTACGAGAAACTTTGTGAAGTTCCATTTGATACTCTTGGAGAATAGTCCGCCGGCCTGGCTGGTCAAATGCTTATAAAGTGGGTGGGCATCTGGTCCATTCACCTTTACCTTATCGAACATCGGAAAGCTTACGCCGTAGTTTCGCTGACATACAGCGGCAATTTGTTCACTGCTGCCGGGTTCCTGGTTCATAAATTGGTTGCATGGGAAACCTAATATCACGAGACCATTGTCCTGATAATCTTTATATAATTCTTGAAGCTGTTCCAACTGAGGTGCAAAACCGCATTTGCTTGCGGTATTCACGATGACGAGCACCTTGCCAGCGTAATCCTTTAAACTGACTTCTTTTCCATCTATCGTAACAGCAGAATAATCGTAGACCGTCATGTCGTTCTCCTCCTCTTGTCTGTACTCCCAATGTAGCATAAACAGAAAAGAACCGATAACAATCAGTTCCTTAATGGTAGAATGTAGAAAAAGGGGGTTGTTTCGATGGAGTTTTTCCTAAAGCGATTTGATCATGTCCAGCTTGCTTGTCCAAGCGGCAGCGAAGAGCAAGCAAGGGAGTTTTTTGTGGAGGTCTTCGGGTTTGAAGAAATTGAAAAACCAGCTAACTTGCGAGCAAGAGGCGGTGTTTGGTTCAATTGCAACGATATTATTGTTCATATGGGTGTAGAAGAACCTTTTTCACCAGCACGAAAAGCCCATCCTGCTTTTGAAGTAGAGGGGCTGCTGTCTCTCAGACGTCATCTGGATGAACACCATGTGGATTTTATCGATGATGCTGACTTGCCAGGTGCTGATCGAATTTATGTGAATGACCCTTTCGGAAACAGATTGGAATTTTTGGAATGGCATTAAAAAAAGAACCCCTGGGGGGTTCTTTTTAGTTTGCTACTGTTTCGTTTTCTAATTTCGCTAGGCGAGCTTCCACTTCTTCTTCAGTCAAGCCGTGTTCTGCAACGTACATATTACGAGGAGAACGGCGGCAGCTGTCGGAGCAGCCGCGAAGATATTTGTGCTCATTTTCTTCAGAGCAGATAATCTGGCGGTTGCAGGAAGGATCTGCACAATTAACATAACGTTCACAAGGCTGTCCATCGAAATAATCTTTGGCAACGATAACGTGTTCTGTTTGGTTGATCGGCACGGAAATGCGGGTATCGAATACGTACATACGACCGTCCCAAAGCTTGCCTTGTACTTCAGGATCTTTTCCGTAAGTGGCAATACCGCCATGTAATTGACCGACATCCTCAAAACCTTCGCGCACGAGCCAGCCGGAGAACTTCTCACAGCGGATACCGCCTGTGCAGTAAGTCAAAACGCGTTTGCCTTCTAAGATATCTTTGTTTTCGCGGACCCAGTTTGGAAGGTCACGGAATGTTTCTATATCAGGACGGATTGCACCGCGGAAGTGACCAAGATCATATTCATAATCATTCCGTGCATCTAGAACGACAGTGTTCTCGTCTTGCATCGCTTCGTAAAATTCTTTAGGAGATAGGTAATTACCTGTCACCTCACGAGGATCTATATCATCTTCAAGACGCAGCGTCACCAATTCAGGGCGATGGCGTACATGCATTTTCTTGAAAGCATGTCCATCCGCTTCGTCGATTTTGAAGACCATATCTTCAAAACCTGGTTTCGCGTGCATCATATCCATATATGCTTGTGTTTGTTCAATCGTTCCAGAGCAAGTACCATTGATACCTTCTTTAGCTACAAGGATGCGGCCTTTAAGACCTAGTTCCTTACATTCCTTCAGATGTTCTTTGGCGAAAGCTTCGGGATCTTCAATATCTACATAGTTGTAATACAGTAATACTCGATAATCACTCATTATTTTTTCCACCTGTCATTTATATTTGCAAGATACAAAATTAGGCGTTATGTCGTTATTCATACTCTTGCAATCAAATATTTTAACACGAAAAGAAGTCCAGTACAAATGGAATTTTAAAATAGCTTGTTCTTGAAATAATGCCACATGCCGAAAGTGATCAGTACAAGTAGTACGCTTACGCCAGCTGTCGTCCAGGGACTGTCTGCAAAGGGTATCGGCAAATTCATCCCGAAGAACCCAGTAACGAACGTAAGCGGAAGCATGACTGTCGAGATAATCGTCAAGACATTCAGCTTCTCCGTTGATTTGGCACTGATGATGGAATAATACGTATCCAGGGCACTGTTTACCAAATCACGGAAGGTTTCGGTAGAGTCAACAATACGTTCCAGGTGATCAATAAGATCGGTATAGAAGGGCACATTTTCTTCTTTGATATCGAATTTCCACTTGCCATTCACATTCAGGAAAATGCGCCGCTGCGGCAGAATCACCCTTCTGATCAGGATGATCGTCCGTTTTAGGGCAAGGAATTCCTCCGTTACTTCTTTCACGCCTTCACTATACATTTCATCTTCCAGTTCCTCGATCCGGATTCCGATACGGTCCAAGACAGGGAAGTATTCATCCGTGATGCCGTCAGCGAGTGCATAGAGAAGGAAGTCAGATCCTTGATTCATGTATCGGGAAGAACGGGAACAGATAGCATCCATCTGGCCGAGCCAGCGAAGCTTATGCTTGTGGATGGTCACGACATAATTCGGTCCCAGGAAAACATTCAGTTCGAGCGTCGTGATTTCATTATCACTTTCCTCGTTGTAACGCAGGGCATGGAAGACGAAAAATTTGTATGCATCATAATCATCTACCTTAGCGCGGGGGCTGTCATGAAGGCAGTCTTCAATTGCCAACGGATGGAAATCGAATATCCCGGCAAGTTCATGCAGTTCGTGAGACTGTACATCATAGGCATCGATCCACAGCAGATTGTCAGGATCCTCCAAATGACGATTACTGTCTTTCAAAGAAATATTTGTATGCATCATGTCATTATGATGATCATAAAGATACGTCTTAATCATATTGCCACTCCTTTCGTTACGTTTATTCTTTCACAATGTTCGTAAGCTATAGTCACTATAAAAAAAGGGGTAAGGACTGTCAACAGGAATATATCTTTCTGCAAGAGGGTATGGAAGTTGGACATGGCGGGTAAACTGGAAGTGAATACGTGTGTTTGTCGAATTTTGGAGCAAAAACCGTGACAATAGTCACGGGTATATATGCGTTGCCATGTAAGCGGATTCTGTTAGTAATACTCTATATGAAAGCGTTCTTATAGTTCGTAGGGCTCATTATTAACTTAATTTGGAGAAAAAGTTGGAATTGACTTGCATTCTTGTTCAAAAAAAGGTACTCTTAAGTAGCAAAAGGAAACGGTACGGTTGAATAAATCTTTACGATCTCTTTCACAATAAGTGGTGTAAAGGTATAACGATTCAATACCTGTACTTTTGTACTTCTATTGTAAGGAGGTCATTTAAATGACTGGAAAAGTAAAATGGTTTAACGCAGACAAAGGTTTTGGTTTCATCGAAAGAGAGGACGGAGACGACGTATTCGTACACTTCTCTGCTATCCAATCTGAAGGTTTCAAAACTCTTGACGAAGGTCAAGAAGTTGAATTCGAAATCGTTGAAGGCAACCGCGGCCCACAAGCTGCTAACGTAACTCGTCTGTAATTTCATACAATGACGACAGAGGCGCATTCTGGAATTTTCCAGGATGCGTCTTTTATCATTTTTAAGGAGAGATGAGCGCCGATGAGTCAAGATGAGCTATCGAGGAAGATCATTGAAAAATACCAGGAAGATGAACGGTTGATGATCCGAATCTTCGCACAATGGTGTACAAATCAAGATCTGGATGCTGTTACTCTATACGAACAAGCCTACCCGAACCAAGGTAAAAATGATGCGCTGAAAGAAGCTTTGGAAGAAGTCCTGCCTAAGGAAGAAGCCTCTGATATTTCAGACGAGATGGTAATGGAGGTGCTGCAGTTCTTTGGTAATGATGACTTGGCATTTGTTGTCGCATCTGCAGCAGAAGAGAGAAAGGGGAATCGATAGATGGAACTGCTCCAAAAAGCAATTCAAGAAAGAGGAACGATTATCGGGGATACAATCGTTAAAGTAGATAGCTTTTTGAATCATGAAATGGACACTGCCCTTTTATATCAAATCGGCAAGGAGTTCCGTCGTCAATTCCAGCACAAGTCTGTGACGAAAATCGTGACGATTGAAGCGGGCGGCATTGCTCCAGCGCTAATGGCTGGCCTTGCTTTCAACGTGCCGGTAGTGTATGCAAAAAAACAGAAGTCACTGACAATGAAAGGTGATGTTTATGTGGAATCTGTCTATTCGTTCACAAAGCAAGTGCATTCAGATGTGACGATCTCTAAGGATAGATTATCACCGGAGGATCACGTGCTGATTATCGATGACTTTCTTGCAAACGGAGAAGCAGCAGCCGGTTTAATCAGTATTCTTAATCAAGCTGGTGCCACTGTTGCTGGTATCGGGATTGTCATCGAGAAAAGCTTTCAAAGAGGTAGAACTCGCCTGGAGGAACTAGGTATTGAAGTAGTATCCCTTGCCCGTATTGCACGCATAGGTGAAGGGAAAATAGAATTTTTGAACTCATAACTTGATAGGATGATAGTTTGTGACTTACATATTGACCTTATTGCCAATCTTCGGTATTTTTCTTCTTGGTTTTGTTGGACAGAAGCTTTTGAAATTCGACATCCGAAGCATTTCGAAGATGTCGGTTTATCTGCTGTCCCCTGTATTGGCTTTCCAAACGTTCTATGAAAATCGTCTAAGTGCTGATTATATTTATTTGGCTGTTTTTGTTGTCGGTATTTGTCTGGCGCTGGTGCTGATCTGCTATGTAATCAGTCTTTTGCGCGGATATGACCGCCAGGATACTTATAGCTTGATGCTTGGCGCCTCATTTATGAACAATGGCAATTACGGAACGCCGCTTGTCTTATTCGTGTTCGGTGCAGCGGGCTTCGATTATGCGGTTATCCTGCTTGTACTGCAGCAGCTCGTCATGGTGACGATCGGCGTCTTTATTGCTGCCAAAGGTGGAGGGGCTGTACTGTCGCCTCGTGCTACGTTCCTTTCCGTCTTGAAAATACCAATTATCTACGGAGCGATACTTGGTGTATTGTTCCAGTTGTTATCCGTCCCGCTTAGCGGTCCAATTACTGAAGCTGTCCACCTTGTGGCTGATGCGGCAATCCCTACAGTAATGATCGTGCTTGGTATGCAGCTTGCTAATATCTCATTGAAATCCTTTGAATATGAACGTCTTACTTATGCGCTTGTCCTGAAGCTGCTTATCTCACCGGCGATCGCATATTTATTCACACTGATCCTGCCAGTAGATGACATGGTCAAACAAATCATGATTTTGGTCGCCGCAATGCCGACAGCGGCGAATACGACTCTTTACGCACTCGAATTTGGCGCTAAACCTGCTTATGTATCGAGTACAACACTGATCAGTACGTTGCTCAGTCTAATTACCTTACCTGTTTTATTGTATGTATTAATATAAAGAGGCCAGTTTCCTGGCCTCTTTTCTTATGCTTTCTTTGTAAACAGTTTTATTAGGGCTTGCGTGCCGAGATCCTCATCGCCATTTTCGGCAAGACGTTCATATAAGGAGAGGCTTAGTTCCAGTCCAGGTGTTGTCATACCCATTTCCTTAGCTGCTTCCAGAGCGAGTTTCATGTCCTTGATGAAATGTTTCACATAGAAACCAGGGTCATAATCTCCTTTGATCATCCGGGGAGCAAGGTTGCTCAAGCTGAAGCTGCCGGCAGCGCCTGTCGTTATTGACTGGAGCACCTTGGATGGGTCCATGCCTGCGTGCTCTGCATACGCGATCGCTTCACAAACGCCGACCATATTGCTCGCAATGGTTACCTGATTGATCAGCTTCGTATGCTGTCCGAAACCGGCAGGTCCTTGGAGGATGATGTTTTCACCCATTGCTTCGAACACTGGGAGGACAGCTTGAAACGCATCTGCTTCACCGCCGACCATGATGGCTAGTTTTCCGTTCTGCGCGCCAATATCTCCTCCTGAGACAGGAGCATCCAATGCGAAGATACCATTATCTTTTGCTTCAGTATGGATTTCCTCTGCAAGAGCTGGCTTCGAGGTCGTCATATCAATTACATAGGTGCCCGGGCGTGCGTGATGAATAATGCCGTTTTCGCCAAAGTAGACTTCCCGAACATCGCTAGGGTAGCCAACCATCGTAATTACTGCATCCACACTGGCAGCGAGGCTTGCAGGTGTATCGTGCCAAACTGCTCCAGCATCAATCAATTCTTCTGCTTTCGCTTTCGTTCGCGTATAGACCGCCAGTTCAAAGCCTGCCTGCATCAAATTGCGACTCATGCTTTTTCCCATAACGCCTGTGCCGATGAATCCTACTTTCTTGATAGTTCCCATATAATCCCTCCTTAGCATGCACTTTTATCGTACCTTTAAGCTTCAGGAATGTCGAGTACTGGTGATAGAATCATGAAAAATCACAAACAATTTTTCGACAGCGAAAAACCTCGAAAGACGGCAGTTTCTTTTTTGCGACAGATTGTGAAATGAGGCAGTTGAAAAAGATAGAGATTGAAAGAGTTATGGATATATGGTAAAGTCATTTATACAACATCTTGTTAGTGAAGACATAATTAAACACTATATATAGTTTCGAAGGCGAGCAAGCCGGGTATCGATAGTAGATGAAGAAATCGCTTCATTTGCTTGATAGACAGTGTTCTCAGACACTTTTTATTTGTCGATTCTGATCTATGTTACTACTGTATCTAGTAGGACAGACAGAAGAGACAGTTTCCTGGTAGTTGCTCACTTTGTGCGTTTAGGGGAAAGAAGTACTTACAATTACACCTGTATTTTGGAGGAGGAAGTTTCAACATGTTAGATACGACACAAACAGTCAATTGGAAAGAGCATGTGGCAGCCGTGCTCGAATCACGCTTTGCAGAAGCTGATGCAAAACATCTGATTCAATATGGTGAACGCCTGATGGATCAGAAGGCTTGGTCATCAGATAAAGAGTGGTTGAACCAACTTATATTGGAAGGCTTGTCACAGCTGGATGAAGAAGAGCCGCAATGGACATACATCGCTGCCAGCCTGTATCTTGAACAGCTTTATTTCCAAGCATCACAAAACCGAGGTTACAATTTCGAAGAGAAATACGGATCATTCTACAGCTTGATTCAGCAATTGACTGAGATCGGTATCTATAACAAATTCCTTCTCGACACATACAGTGAAGAGGAAATCAATCATTTCCATAGCTTGATCGACTACAAGAAAGACGGACTGTTCACATACATCGGTCTGCGTACGCTGGCAGATCGTT
This sequence comes from Terribacillus aidingensis, assembly GCF_040703035.1. Classification (NCBI taxonomy): domain Bacteria; kingdom Bacillati; phylum Bacillota; class Bacilli; order Caryophanales; family Bacillaceae; genus Terribacillus; species Terribacillus aidingensis. Next base: position 394,861 of record NZ_CP159996.1, read on the forward strand.
ATCTTGCGACCGACCATAAAGGCGGAACATATGAGCTTCCGCAGGAGAGATTCATGATCATCGCAATGACAGTCATGAGCAAAGAGCCTAAGGAAACGCGCAAAGAGCTTGTAACAGAAGCTTACTGGGCATTAAGCAATCTTTATATGACAGTCGCTACACCAACATTGTCTAACTCAGGTAAGAGTTATGGTCAGCTTTCCAGCTGCTTCATTGATACAGTCGATGACAGCCTGCAAGGAATCTTCGACAGCAATACAGACATCGCCAACCTTTCAAAAAACGGAGGCGGTATCGGTGTTTATCTAGGTAAGATCCGCAGCCGAGGCAGTGCGATCAAAGGGTTCGAAGGTGCATCTTCTGGTGTGCTTCCTTGGATGAAACAGCTTAACAATACTGCAGTTAGTGTGGACCAGCTTGGTCAGCGTAAAGGTGCGATTGCCACATATCTTGATATTTGGCATAAAGACATCTTCCCATTCCTTGACGCGAAGCTGAATAACGGTGATGAGCGTCAGCGTACACATGATTTGTTCACTGGTGTCTGCCTGCCAGATATCTTCATGGAACAAGTACAATCTCGCGGTAATTGGTATCTATTCGATCCGCATGAAGTTCGACGTGTCATGGGCTTTTCTTTGGAAGATTTCTATGATGAGACTAGAGGCGATGGTTCCTTCCGTGAGAAGTACTGGGCTTGTGTAGAGAATCCAGACCTGCATAAGGAAGAGATTCCAGCTATCAATGTGATGAAACGTATCCTGCGCAGCCAGCTGGAAACGGGCGGACCGTTCATGTTCTACCGGGATGAAGTAAACCGTCAGAATGCCAATAAGCATGCTGGTATGATTTATTCCAGTAACCTCTGTACGGAAATCATGCAAAACCAAAGCCCGACTATCATGACAGAACAAGTCACTCAAGATGGTAAAATCATCATTACAAAAGAACCGGGTGACTTCGTTGTGTGTAACCTGTCCTCCATCTCTTTGGCTAAGGCAGTTACAGAAGATGTCCTGGAACGCCTGATTCCGATTCAGGTTCGTATGCTGGACAATGTTATTGATTTGAATACAATTCCTGTTTTGCAAGCTCAGATCACAAACCAGAAATACCGTGCTATTGGACTAGGAACGTTTGGATGGCATCACTTGCTTGCATTGAAACAAATCGATTGGGAAAGTGATGAAGCTGTAGCGTATGCAGATGAACTTTATGAGAAAATTGCTTACCTGACAATTCGATCCAGCATGGAAATTGCGAAGGAAAAAGGTGTTTACCCTGTTTTCGAAGGTTCCGACTGGGCAGATGGAAGCTATTTTGATAATAAAGGCTACACAACCGGCGATTCCGAACTAGACTGGAAAGGCCTGCAGGAGCAGGTGAAAGAGAATGGTATGCGTAACGCGTACTTGATGGCGGTAGCGCCGAACTCTTCTACTGCATTGATTGCAGGAAGCACAGCTACGACAGATCCGATCTTCAGTAAGTTCTATTCTGAAGAGAAGAAGGACTATAAAATTCCGGTTACTGCACCTGATTTGAATGAAGAAACAGATCGCTTCTATAAATCCGCTTATGAAATCGATCAGCAGTGGAGCGTGAAGCAAAATGCAGCGCGCCAAAAGCATATCGATCAGGCGATTTCTTTCAATATGTATGTTCCGAATTCCATCAAAGCAAAAGAATTGCTTGATTTGCATATTGCTGTTTGGGATTCTGGTATTAAGACATCTTATTATTTGCGTTCTACATCCAACTAATACAAAAGGGACCTTGTTTTACAGGGTCCCTTTTTCTATGCGCTTGACTTGTTCATTTCCGAAGACTGCTGCTGGCTTCTCGTTCTCTAAATATAAACAGGCATCCTCATCTATGCCATACCCGAAAGGGATGTCGTGTTGATGAAGACCGGCAAGGATATTCGGCTCATCCTGCCATTGAGAAAAATGGACACTGATTAGCTGATTAGAAAGAATGCCGAGTCCAGGTCCGCTCCAAGCGCGGTTATTGTCCGTATCGTGTGGGGACAGCAGGACGGTTTCAGGCATAAGCAATGCTCCCGCGCTATTGCCAGCCAGCGGTGTACCTGCAGCATATTTTTCTCTTAACAGCCCCTTGAATGGTTGTTTGGTGTAGATGCTATAGTATGTTTCCGAATGACCGCCTCCAATGAAAATGCCTGTAGCACTTGTGATAATCTCAGCCGATTTTGCTATATCCAATTCACCTTTTTCATTCGGTACGATCACGGATACATTGCTCTCATGAACTCCTTGGGCAATCCAGTGACTTGTATAACGGGGCAGGAATGCTTCCCAGCCTTTTCGATATACAATCAATAATGCGATATGAGCGCTTTCCCCGCCTGCTGCTTTGGCAAAGTGGACATTCGCTTCTTCCTGCGAGGTATTTCCTCCGAGCAGGTACAGTCTTCTGGTTTGCATAAAGTATCGCCTCCATTTTCCTGATTATACAATATGTCCCGTCTTAATAGAGATGGGTTTTATGTCACATACTACTGACAGCAGGAAATGAACAGGAGGAAAGTGCATGGTCAGACAAGAGACATTGAATGCCTGTAAAGAAATGCTTGAGAATCGTTTGCAGGAATTGAAACAGGCGCTGAAGGACCATTTTGGTGTCGAGATGTCCTACACAAAGGATGCTATGGGTGAGCTGAGCAACTATGATAATCACCCTGGAGATACAGCAACGGAGCTATATGAGCGGGAGAAGGATATCGCGCTGAATGATCATCTGGAGCAGGAGATGAAGGACGTCCAAGCTGCCCTGAAAAGAATAGAAGATGGATCCTTTGGGATTTGTATGAAATCAGGAAAACAGATTCCGGAAGAACGTCTGCTGGCGATGCCGACAGCAGAAACGCTTGTGGAGTACAAGCCGCAGAGAATGACACTGCATGACCGCCCAGCCGAGGAAGCTGTCATCCATCCTCGTCTCGAAGATTTGGAAGGAAAAGATGACGAAGAAGACACGGAGCATAATTTCTATGATGGAGAGGATGCCTTGCAGGATCTGCAAGCGTATGGCTCATCCGAAACGCCTTCCGATTTCGTCAATACAGAAAAAGATTATGATTATATGGCTGTAAATTCCGATGAAGAGGTGGGCGGAGCACAGGATATCGAGAATTTCCTGCTTGCCGACATGGATGGGAAGTTTGATGGAGTAAACGAGGATCATGAGAAGTATGAGGATTATCTGGAGGATGCAGACGTTAAATCCATTCTCTATGACGAGTAAAAAGAGCTGGGCACACTTGCCCAGCTCTTTTGCTGTACATAGAAACTTGCATACATGCTTATCCGGCGGAATACGTTGTACTACAAGCTACGTATTCTAATAAAGGGGTTGAAGCATGTTGACAGAAGCATGGACTTCAAGATTTTTCAAGCATGATGATCGTAAGGAACGCGATTTTGTGCTTAAATTACCGGATGCTTGGTGGAGCCGCAGCTATGAATATGGATGGGCGGCTTCTTTTGTAGAAGCGGATGATATCGTATTGGATGCTGCATCAGGAATCAGCCATCCGTTTAAGTTTCATTTAGCAGCTTCAGCTAAAACAGTATATGCATGTGATATAGATAGCAGGATTACAGATGATCAGGCGATTCTGGAGGATGTGACCAAGGATTTTGGCCCGGAGGAAACGGCGCGTTTACCTGAAGACCTGCTCCGGAATATCCATCGTGCTGAAGCTAATCTGACATCATTGCCCTATGAGGATGCATTTTTCGATAAAATCTTCTGTATCTCGGTGATGGAGCACCTGGATGTTAGCGTGCAAAAACGTGCTTGGGAGCAATTCAGCCGTATTTTGAAACCGGACGGTTATGTCATCATGACATTCGACTATCCAACAGTCGATATTAGTATTCTAGAAACATTGGCGGAGCTTGGGGGCTTTGAATATGCCGGACCAGTTGAATCGGAAATGCCTGCAGATGCGCTATTCAATGATCAGTGGGGACGACTGTATTGCTACCGAGCTATCTTTCGAAAGAAGAAACCTCCTTCCACTTGATTAACTTCGGATCAGGATCCAAAATGCTTTCATATTGCGCCTTCTGGCCATAGATTGCTTCTGGATCCTGCTGGCGATAGCGTTCGTATTTTCGTATGCGATCCTCCGCTCTGGCCCAGCCAAAATGCTTGATACGGACGTTGCTGATGCCATTCGGCAGCTGAAAGATATTTTCCGGGAAGCGACCGCAATGAACAGGTGTTTCCCGCCATTCATATGGAAATACGGGCTGATAGCGCAGCAGGAATGGACGGTAAAATAGATGTGCTTGCCAGTACTGATCCTCCCGGTAACGCTCTTCATCCCAGAAATCGAATAAGCGGAATGAATAAAGATCGAGATCAGCTTGATTCAGCAGCTGGTCTTTTTCTTTGAGGAAAACGTTATCCAGTACTTCATCCGCATCGAGATTCAGAATCCAATCAGGTTCCGCTGCAATTGTTGCCTGCCACTGCTGTTTCCGCAGCTCTATTTCGTTGCTGAATCCGGACTGGGGATTTTCGATCAATGTCAGCGGAACGTCATACTCCCTGCAAAGCTTCCGGCAAATGGCTGCTGTATTATCTGTACTATGATCATCAATGATGACGGCCTGATCAACTGCGGGAAGAGAAGATCGCAGCGAACGCTCTAGATAGCGTCCGGATTCATTTTTGACAATCATGGATAGAGTGAGGGTATTACTGGTATCCTTCGTAATGCGATAGTTATGCCCAGGCCAGTTATGCTCCCATCTGAATGCAGGGAGCTTTGCAAGATCCGTCTTGCGGTAAAGGTGAAAGGCAGGGTAATGTGTATCGACAAATAGCGAGATGCCGAGTGCTGCTGCACGAATACAAAAGTGGCGATCTTCTCCCCAAAAGGAGAGATTAGGTATTTCCCCGAAATGGACTCCCTTATTTAAAGCTTCCCTGGTGATAAGAGTACAAGCACCCAATCCTCCTACTTCATATGTTCCTGGTTTCCGCATCTGTTCCAGAAATTCCTGGTGCCGTGCTGCACGTTCTGTATCCGATAAAGATTCGCCGCGGTGGTGGGTGAATTGTTCATATTCATCCATTAACCAGACTTGGGGAAGAGCCTGCGTGCCAGGCTGCCATTGGGTCCAGAAAATACAGGAAATGATATCTTTTTGACTGGCTAGTAATTTTTCCAATGTGGCCGGGTGGAGTACAATATCGGAATCGACAAAAAAGATATAATCCATTTTCTGCTCGACCGCATAGGAAATGATTTTATTCTTCAGTGCTGCCACTTTCCAAATAAGAGCTTCTGTCCAGTAGTGGGTGTGTTCATCCTTCTGATAGGAATCTGTGGTTTCGGATGGGAGGATGACAGCATCATGTTCTGCAGCGAAAGCGGAAAGTAAGGAGCTCGATTTTGGATCATCATTATCATCGATGAAGCAGTAGAAAATCGATGATTCTGTTGTTTGCAGTCTGTTGAGGGAATCCAAATAGGCAGCTAATATGTCGGGGTCTTGTTTTACAGTTGTGCCGATCAATACGGTTTGCATGCACCATGCTCCTTTATGTAGTCTGTTAATAATATATCTTTTAAGAGCGTGGATGTGCCTGTATAGTTACTCTAACCACATGCAGGAACTGATCCTGTGAGGCTGCTAACGGCGGAACGGATTGGATATCGTACCACCGATAACGGAAGACCAATCCGTTATCAGCTCCATTTCCAAAGACACGATGATCCCATGCGTCAGGTAGCTGCTGCTTTATTAGTATCAAAAAGAAATGCCGGTGCTGGAGCTCGTGCTTGTCTGGATGGAGGAATGGTGCACTAGCGACCAATTCACCATCAGGCAAATCACGCAATCCAGACTCTTCGAAGATCTCTCTATGCAATGCGGTTAACAAGTTTTCACCGGGGGCGACTGTACCTCCTGGAATCTGTAACCCTGCCTCGGGGAAATCCATGTGTTCATGGACGAGCATGTGATAGGTATTATTACGGTTGGATAGGATGTAAGCTAGAACTTTATCAACCAAATTATTCCGCCTCCATTCATGATTATATACAAAAAAAGCGGTCACCTGTGCAGTTGGGTGATCGCTTTTTTGTGTAAGCTCTGGGGGGAGCGTAGTCGACCGCAAAATGACATTTTGGGGATATCATGTTTTTGTTAAGGGTGCGGCCGTCATCTATCTGATCAATAAGCAACGCTTATTGTTATTGTTGCTGCTGTTGTTGTGTAGATTGATCTGACTGTGTTGTTTGTTCCTTCGCTAATGTAAGTTTCGTTGTTTCTTTGTTTCCGTCACGGTAATACGTAACAGTTACTTCGTCGCCGATATTTTTATCGGAATACAGGTAAGAGCGTAAGTCGACCATGCTCGTAATGTCCTGGTCGTCGATTTTCGTAACAACATCGTATTGCTGCAGACCAGCATCTGCTGCCGGAGAGCTTTCCACTACCTGAGCAAGCACAACACCTTGAGTCACGTCTTCAGGAAGGTTCAACGTTTGCTGCGCATTTACTTGCGGTACTTGATCGAGGCTGACTGCGCCGATACCGATGTAAGGACGTTCAACTTTGCCTGTAGATTCAAGTTGATTGATGATTGGTTTAGCTACATCAATCGGAATAGCAAAACCAATACCCTCGACTTCTTCTTGGGCAATCTTCATAGAGTTGATACCGATGATTTCACCGTTTGCATTTATCAAGGCACCACCGCTGTTACCAGGGTTAATAGCAGCATCTGTTTGTAATACTTCTGTTACCCAGTCCTCTGTACCATCATTATTGGAATCTACCGCTACAGAACGATCCAGTCCGCTGATGATACCTTGCGTCACAGAACCTGCAAATTCAGCACCTAATGGGTTACCGATCGCAATCGCTTGCTGTCCGACTGTCAGATCATCCGAAGTACCGAATGTGGCTACCTGATCTACATTTGTTCCGTCAATTTCCAATACAGCTAAGTCGCTGATTTCATCAGATCCCAGCAAGGTTGCTTTTTCCTTCTGTCCGTTGGAAAGGGTTACTTCCAAGCTGGATGCTCCGTCGACAACGTGATGGTTGGTCACAACGTATGCTTTGCCACCTTCTTTTTTATAGATGACGCCTGATCCAGATCCAGCTTCCTCGGATTCGGAGAATAAATCAGCCTGCTGCAGATTCTCTACTCCTACTACCGCCGCAGAAGCGTCCTGTATAGCATTGGTCAGATTTTCCGTACTTGTTTGTGTAGCCAATGCCTGGTTACTTGATTTTGTTGTTGATGTATTGTTCGTTCCCATAGTTGCCGGGCTTGCTGCATTGGAACCAAAGGATATGACATTTGTGAATACAAGCACTGCAACGATTGCAAGAACTAAAACCCCGCCTGCAATTCCGCTGACGAAGCTTGTCCATACCTTGCCTTTTTGTTTCGGCTGCTGCGGCTGATTGATTGGTTCATCTACTTGAATCGCTTGGCTGTATTTCGGAGATTCTTCTTCAGTCTCGGAACCTTTATTCGTTTCATCCGGGTAGGAGTTTTCCTGTTCATATGAAGAAGAGTGCTGATCATCTGGATACTCATTGTATGGTTTGTCATTGTCTCTGTTCATGTAAGGCACCTCTTTCGTGTTGTGTGTTCGTCGTTCTATACTACTCATTCTACTGTCTGGATTTGGCATCTTTTCGGAGCAATTATGTAAAATATGTGGAATGGACAAATAGCAGGAAAGTCTTTTCTTTTTGCGATTTTGTGGGAAAATAACCGTAGAGAGGAAAGGAGTACGATCAAATGTCACATCATATAATCGTTGTCGAAGACGATAAAAATATAAGAAATATAGTAGAAGCTTATCTGAAAAAGGAGGGCTATCAAATCAGCGTGGCGGAAACTGCAGAGCTTGCGCTTGAGATTGCGGATAAAGAAACGCCGGACATGTGGATCATGGATATCATGCTTCCGGGAATGGATGGATACGCACTTTGCAACAAAATCCGTCAAACGAGCGAAGTGCCGATCATCATCATTTCTGCGAAGGATGAAGAAATCGACAGAATCCTCGGCTTGGAGCTTGGCGGAGATGATTACCTGACCAAACCTTTCAGCCCTAGGGAATTGGTTGCGCGTGTGAAACGTTTATTTAAGAGATGGAACCCCAAAACAAACCAGGAACCACAGCCGGCTAAACAAATGGATCTCCAAGCGGGGGACTTGCAGCTGCAATTAGGAGAACGGCGTGTTTACTGGCATGAAGCAGAAGTAGAAGTGACAGCGAAAGAATTCGAAATGTTAGTCATCCTTGTGCAGAATCCGAACCGAGCCTTTTCACGTGATGAATTGCTTACACAAGTGTGGGGAGAAGATTATTTCGGCAGTGATCGTGCTGTAGATGATTTAGTAAAACGACTCCGCAAGAAAATGGACGGCATTCCGATTGAAACGGTTTGGGGCTTTGGATACCGGTTCAGAATGAGCGAAGCATGAGACTGAAAACACAACTGAACATTGCCTTTACGACTTTGCTTATTATTGTGATGGGATTCACAGCTATTACGTTGTATTCACAGCTAAAGGGTTTGCTTGTTACCAATGAGACTCGGCAATTAGAGGAAAGTGGTCAAATTCTACTCACAGCAATCAGTGGTGTAGATTCAATTCCTGCTACCTCACTGGACAATATGCTTAATAATCTAGATCTCAAAATGTTCCTCTATGATGAAGAAGCAGAGGAAGTTACCTATACCAACCTTGTGCGGTTAGACGCGGAAAGATTTGCTGAAAAATATGATACTGCTCCAACTAAAAAAAATACCATCTGGCAGGAGAATCGAAACAGTTATGTAGTCAAATCCATAGCAACTGGTGAAAATCAGAATATGGTCATCCTACGTCCGATTCGCGAATTAGAAGAAGTGCAAGAAAGCTTTTTCCAGCGTATTTTCCTTGTATTTCTAATCGGTGTCATGATAGCTATTCTGATCAGCACTTACCTGACACAGCGACTTGTAAAACCTTTGACAGAATTGAAGTACCAGCTGAAAAAAATTCAGCGGCGCGAATTCGATAATATTGAATCTGTAAAAGCAAGTGGTGAAATCAAAGAAGTAGAGCAAAGCGCGATTGAGATGGCTAAAGAATTGAATCGTTATATTACCTCTCAGCGTCAATTCTTCCAAAATGCCAGCCATGAACTGAAAACACCGCTTATGACGATTCAAGGCTATGCGGAAGGTATTAAAGATGGCGTCTTCACAGGCAAGGATCAGGAGCATGGCCTTGAGGTCGTTGTTTCCGAGATCAAGCGTTTAAAACAGCTGATTAATGAGATGATCCTTCTAGCTAAGCTCGACAGCGAGGAAGGTATTTATAAAGAAGAGCAAATAGAGATAAAAGAACTGGTCAATTTGACGATAGACCGTGCCTTGCCGATTGCAAGCGACAAGAATATTCAACTTACCTACAATAAACTGCCTGCAATTGTGATTAATGGGGATAAAGAGAAACTTCTTCGGGCAATGATGAATATAACGTCCAATGCAATCCGCCATGCTGGCAGTCAAGTGCATATCTCTGTTCAGCCAAGCACTATCCGGCAAGTCGAAATCACCATTAATGATGATGGACCGGGCATTTCGGAGGACTTGCTGCCAAATATGTTCCAGCGTTTTGTTAAAGGTGAAGGCGGAGAAACCGGACTTGGCCTTGCGATCTCCCGTGCGATCGTTGAACGGCATAATGGGATCATTCGGGCAGGGGAGTCAGACTTAGGCGGAGCAAGCTTTACGATAATATTATAATGTTAATGTTTGCCTATCCTATTGTGCCGCGCATGAACTGTGGTATAATTAACAGGTTGTAGTCGGATAGGATTACATGAAGAAGAGGAGACATGTATACATGCAATTAAGAGAAGATATTCGCAATATCGCGATTATTGCCCACGTTGACCACGGGAAAACGACTTTGGTTGACCAGTTGCTGAAATATTCTGGTACTTTCCGTGATAATGAGCACGTGGATGAGCGCGCAATGGATTCCAACGACTTGGAAAAAGAGCGCGGAATCACAATCTTAGCGAAAAACACTGCGATTAATTATAACGATACACGTATTAATATATTGGATACACCAGGACACGCCGATTTCGGTGGTGAGGTAGAGCGCGTACTGAAAATGGTAGATGGCGTTTTACTTGTCGTGGATGCTTACGAAGGCGCAATGCCCCAGACTCGTTTCGTATTGAAAAAAGCTTTGGAGCAAAAGCTTACTCCGGTTGTAGTCGTAAACAAAATCGACAAACCGAGTGCACGTCCTGAGCATGTTATCGATGAAGTACTTGATCTATTCATCGAGCTTGGTGCGGATGATGACCAGCTTGAATTCCCAGTTGTCTATGCGTCAGCATTGAACGGTACTTCCGGTGAAGAGCCAGATGGACAAGTGGAATCAATGGATGCCATCTTCAAAACGATCATGGATAACATCCCTGCTCCAATCGATAACTCTGATGAAGGCTTGCAATTCCAGGTTACTATCTTGGATTACAACGACTTCCTTGGCCGTATTGGTGTTGGTCGTATCTTCCGTGGTTCCGTTAAAGTCGGCGATCAGGTCGCCCTGATGAAGAAAGACGGTTCCGTGAAGAACTTCCGTATTACAAAACTATTCGGTTTCATCGGTTTGAAACGAATTGAAATCACAGAAGCAAAAGCTGGTGACATCGTTGCCGTTGCTGGTCTTGAGGACATTAACGTTGGAGAGACTGTCTGCTCAGTAAATGCTCAAGAAGCATTGCCGGTTCCACGTATTGATGAACCAACATTGCAAATGACATTCCTAGTAAACAACAGTCCGTTTGCGGGTAAAGAAGGTAAATACATCACTTCCCGTAAAATCGAAGAACGTTTGCTTAACCAGCTTGAGACAGATGTAAGTCTACGTGTAGATCCAACTGATTCTCCTGATGCTTGGACAGTTTCCGGACGCGGAGAGCTTCACCTTTCCATCTTGATTGAGAACATGCGCCGTGAAGGCTATGAGCTTCAATTGTCCAAACCACAGGTAATCCTTAAGGAAATCGACGGCAAAATGTGTGAACCGGTTGAACGCGTACAAGCAGACGTACCGGAAGAATACACAGGAGCAGTTATGGAATCCTTAGGTTCCCGTAAAGGGGAAATGGTCGACATGATCAACCAAGGCAACGGTCAAGTTCGTCTTGAGTTCCGTGTACCTTCCCGTGGATTGATCGGTTACTCTACAGAGTTCATGTCCCAAACACGCGGATTCGGTATCCTGAACCACACATTTGATGGGTATGAGCCTGTCATTGCTGGACAGGTTGGCGGAAGAGCAAAAGGTGTACTTGTAGCTCTTGAACAAGGTAAAGCATCTACTTACGGTATCATGAAGCTTGAAGATCGCGGTATCATCTTCGTAGCTCCTGGTACAGATGTATATGCAGGTATGATCGTTGGGGAGCACAGCCGTGATAACGACCTTACAGTTAACATCACTGTGGAAAAACACCTGACTAACGTACGTTCAGCAAACAAAGACCAAACTTCCACAATTCGTAAAACACGCGACTTGTCTCTTGAAGAGGCGATCGAGTACTTGAACGATGATGAGTATTGCGAAGTAACACCGGAATCCATCCGTCTTCGTAAGAAAATCCTTAACAAGAACGAACGTGAAAAAGCAACGAAAAAGAAAAAAGCATAATAAAAAGCCCAGCATAAATTGCTGGGCTTTTTTGCTTATAAGTTGTGAAAAAGTCACTTATACCTTAAAATGGGAAATAGCTCTATTTGGGGCAGAAAGGAAGGATGATATGACCAGACTATGGAGCAGGCTCCGTTTTCTGTTCAATTTCCGCAAATCGATTCCATTTCTGAAAGCTTTCTTCACAGCTAAAGATGTGGCAGCAGCTAAGAAAGTGACAGCCGTTGCATTGATTGTCCTGTACTTTGTCTTCCCATTTGACTTGATACCTGATTTTCTAATCGGAATTGGTATCGTGGATGACCTAGCAGTTGCAACATTCATCCTGCAGCTCATCATTAAAATGGCACCAGCACATTTGAAAGATAAGTTTAATGCTGACCGAAACGACAATAAGGTTATAAATATATAATAAAGCGCCCAGTAGGGCGCCTTTTTTTATTCCAGGGGGCCGGCTCATGTCATAGAAATAGGATGTCTGCTTTACAATCTCTTCGGATCTTTATAACCAAACATCCAAGTAAGCGTGAATGCTACTGCCATAGCAACCAAGTTTATCAGGATATAAAAAGGAAGCTGACTATTCAAATAGAGCAGGGTGCCTGGTATGACAGTGATACTCATTCCTGTTCCAGCTAAATCGAGTAGGGATGCAAGGAAACCTCCAACACCTCCGCCAATCAATCCCATGATAAAAGGCTTTATGAATCTTAAATTGATACCAAAAATAGCGGGTTCCGATATACCAAGAAATGCTGAGAAAGAAGATGGCAATGCTAACGCTTTCAATTTAGCATCCTTTGTCTTTAGACCAACTGCAAGACAAGCAGCGCCTTGCGCAGCCATACCGCATGTAATGATTGCATTGAAAGGATTCATTCCGCGATTCTCCAATAGCTGTATCTCCAGGAAGTTGAAAATGTGATGCACACCTGTGACTACAACGAGCTGATTGAGAGAACCGATCAATAATCCCGCAATCCCGAATGGTAAATCCAATACAGCCAATGTCCCAGTCAAGACAAGATCCTCGAGAGAATGAAAGATTGGACCAATTGCAAACAGTCCTAGTGTAATCATGATAGTCAATGTAAGGAAGGGGGTAAGAATCAAATCAAGTGCTTCCGTTATGCGACGGCGTAATGCTCTTTCTAATTTTGCACCAATCAGTCCGATGAAGAATGCAGGCAGTACAGATCCTTGATAGCCTACAACAGGTATAAAACCAAATAGAGTGATAGCTTCTGCAGATCCATTTGCTACTTCATAGGCATTGGGTAAGGCAGGATTAACAAGCATCAGACCTAATACAATACCTAAAACAGGGCTTCCGCCAAATACTTTAAAAGATGACCAAGCGACTAATGCGGGCAGAAAGGCAAATGCAGTATCAGTCAGAACTTGTGTAAATAAAAGGAAATTTGCGGGTATATCTGCTGGAGCCAAGCCGAATAGGTGGAGAATTTGATCCTGTGTCAGCAGACCGCGCAGCCCCATAAATAATCCAGTTGCTACGAGGACTGGGATAATCGGTACGAAGACATCCCCGAAAGTCCGGATTGCCCGTTGGAAAGCAGAACCTTCCTTTTTACCAGCTTGCTTTACTTCCTGTACAGATGCACCGTCAATACCAAGTGCCTGAAGCTCATCATAGATTTTGTTTACGGTGCCGGTTCCAAATATGATTTGATATTGCCCAGAGTTAAAAAATGCACCTTTAACCTTATCTATACTTTCAACGTTCTCCTTGTCAATCCTCTCTTTATCATGTACAACGATTCGAAGGCGAGTTGCACAATGAGCTATAGAGGAAATGTTCTCTTTTCCTCCAATGGCGTTGATGACTTCCTCAGCAATTTTCCTGTTATCAGTCATTATATATCACCCTTTCAAGAGTAAAATTTATCTATATAGCCACTGCACTGCGTTAAATGTTGCATTTCCTCCTTCGGTAAAGAAGGCAACACCGTTACTATCCTTTGCTGGGAATATCCTGGCGGTCATGACGGCTTCTCCGTCATTGATGAAAATTTCAACCGAGGATTGATCGACAAACAATCTGAGTGTTATTTTTGTTGCATCTAGTGCATAACGTCGAATGCTTCCATTGCCATTTTTCATCGCCGCACCTGACCGTGTTCGGTCCAAGACAAGATACTTAGAAACTGCGTCATAATAAAGCAGCGTTTCTTCCGTAACTCCAGTTCGAAATGAAATTCCGGCTTTTGCAGCACCTTCCATACACAGTTCGCAAATCAATTCATAAGAAGATCCATGTATTTCTTCGAGCTGGATTTTAGTATTGTGTACTGTATGGGAAGCAGTGTTTTTATCTTTTCGAAGCAGTTCCACTTCTTTGACAGGTCGCTGCAGCAGTATGCCATCTTTGATGGTAAGTTCTCTCGGCAGCGTAAGGCAATGTGCCCAGCCATGCATATCTGTTGGATAATCAGTATCGGGAAGTCCCATCCAGCCAATGAGGATGCGCTTCCCATCTGGTGAAAGGGTGGTTTGCGAAGCGTAAAAATCGAATCCTCTATCCATTTCCATGAAACTGCCATGCTGAAAGTTAGGTACTTCTGGATCAATGGGTTCTCCTATCAAGAAACCCGCCTGATGGATATTTTCAAAACGATTCTCTTCTGCTGGTAATCCTTGTGGACAAAAGAGAAGGACACCTTTTTCTCCTAACTCAAAATAATCAGGGCATTCCCACATATATCCGAAATCAGCAAGGGATGTTTTCAGCTCCCCGATGAATGACCAAGTATGCAAATCAGCTGATTTATAAATCAGCACACATCCCGTCTTATTCAGCCGCTGTGCTCCTAAAACAGCATAGTAGCGGTCATCTGCTTTCCACACTTTAGGATCGCGGAAATGGGCGGTGTAGCCTTGAGGGGGAGCATCGATGATTGGGGCGTCTTGTTTTGTGATATGCCCCTCTTGATCCATCACTGCAAGACATTGATAGGGATGCCTCACCCAGTCTTTATCCCTTGTATTTCCGGTGTAAAAGAGGTAGAGCTTTTCATCCTCAGCCAAGGCACTGCCCGAGTATGCGCCATGTGAATCATACTGCCCTCCGGGTTCTATTCCAATCCCCATATCCTTCCAATGAACCAAATCTGTCGATGTTACATGATACCAGTACTTCATTCCATGGACGGGACCAAATGGGTGCCACTGGTAAAAGAGATGGTATCGGTCATTGTAATACCCAAATCCATTTGGATCGTTCAATAATCCGGTAGGAGGCTGAATATGATAATGCTGTCTCCAAGGAGAGGCATTAACCTTCTCCGCCAGTTTCTCCAATTCATCAGGGGCAGCCTCCGATAATAGGCGGTATTTATCTGCATTTGTCATGTTATCACCACTTTCATAACGATTTTCGGAACCGGTTCCAAACAAGGTGAAAAAAAACCAAAGATTTAGGTCCGTAAGTAATGGAACCGGTTTCTTTGGTAATAGCATATACTGTGTCTTATATTATGTCAACGCTTTCACGTCTTATTAATTGCACAGGGTAGGTGGTGAGGTTCTCGCAGTATTCATCCTCGATAAGCTCTACAATTTTTTCACCTGCTTTTTTGCCAGCGTCTAGGTAATCGTATTTAACCGTAGTCAAAGCTGGTGTGACAATCTCTGCTGTATCATAACCTCCAAATCCGGCAATTGAAATATCGGCAGGAATTCGAAGGTTAAGTTGATGTGCTGCTTTGATTATACCCAAGGCGATGTTATCGGTTGCTCCGACAATCAAGGTAGCTTCCGTTTTGGAAAGGAAGCTTTGTGCCAGCACCATCGCATCTTGCATCCGGAAGCTTGTTTCCAGATAATCAGCATGGCAGTCATAATGTTCCAGTGCCTCGCGGAAACCGCGTTTCCGTTCGATTCCCACTGCAATATCACTTTCTGTAACGCCGAGGTAAATTATTTGACGATGCCCTTGCTTTACAACAAATTCACCCATCATCTTTCCTGCTTCATAATCGTCATGTATCAAGCTCGGGAGTAAAGGATGCTGCTGACCTACCAGCAGAATTGGTATACTTGCTTCTTTTATAGCTTGTAAGTGTTCAGTGGTAATTTGTGTAGACATGAGGATGATGCCTGCGACCTTCTGTCTGGCAAAGTTGTGAATCGCTTCAATTTCCCGGCTGACCTCTTGATTGGCACTTGCAATCAGTAATTGATAGCCCTGCCTGCGTAAGGATTCATCAATCCCCATCATTGTATGAGAGGCTGCAAAGGAATCCAGACGAGGTACGATGATACCGACCATAGCAGTTTTCTTAGCCTTCAGACTTTGGGCAAATGTATTTGGTACATAATTTTGTTCGTTTATAATACGTTCCAGCCTTTTCTTTGTAGCTGTACTGACAGAGCCGCCATTCAAATAGCGAGATACCGTACTTTTTGAAACTCCAGCCAGATCTGCAATATCCGCTATAGTCTTCATCTCTTTGTTCCTTTCAAAAAGCATTGATTTTCCTCAGTATACTATGAGAATGACGGAGTTGTCATAGAGACTAGATTTCGCGTCTCAATGCTCGCAGTACATCTACATTCGTAGCCTGTTTTGCCGGTCTGGATCCCGATAGGATCGTAACAACCAGACAAATGGTAATGCTAATGGCAGCTAATAGAAACGGAATAGATGAAAGCTGCAATGTGGCTGGTATTTCCTCTTCGAATATCTGCTCCAATATCACTGGAACTCCGGCATTCACAAGGAAGCTGATTAAATAAGCAACAGCTGTACCAATCAGTGCACCTGCTAGCCCGATGAACGTACTTTCCATAAGAAAAATTTGTTTTATTGTTTTAGGGTTTGCACCAATTGCTTTCATGATGCCGATATCCGGTGCGCGCTCGGTCACTGCCATCGTCATGGTATTGTAAATCCCGATGGAGGCAATTAGTACTGCAATCGTACCTACGATTATGAGTCCGGCTTTCGCAACATTGAACAGAATGTTGATGTTTTTCAGCTCCTCCAAATTCGAATAAGCTAAATAGCCTTTCTCATCCAAGGAGTTCAGGATAGGTTCTACTGCTTCTGCATTGGAAGCATAAACTTCTACTTGGTCGTACAGCGGATCTCCCTGCTCTGTATAGCTGTCTGTTACATCTAATGCTTCATCAAGCGTTCTTTTCAGTTCAGGAGTTGTCTTCACTGAATTCGTGTAGATGTATTCGTTTGCCGGTGCTGCTTCAATCCCGACAATTTGGACTTTTTCCGTTGCTGTGCGAGGCTCGCTCCCGTCTTCCGGAAGAGTGGATGCCTCGAGCTCGATTTCTTTGTTGAGGACCTCTTCCTCGTATAGATATTCAGGCTTTATCGTACCATCCTCTGCAAACTTGTCCTTTTCTTCGACGCCATCTTTCCCCAAGAATGCAGCAAAATCACTGCTGACGACGATCTCATCCTCTTTCTCCGGCAACCTCCCGCTGCCAAGTTCGATTCCTGCCTGTTTTTCGTTTTCAAAATCAACAGCAATAGCGGAAGGCATCTCGTTCGTGTAACCATCTAAATGAAAGTTAGTTTCACCAAGACTTTGAATTTGCCGTACAGCATCTACATTCTCAATTTGCTTCAATTCAGTGATATTTTCAGCCGTAAAACCTAGCTGTTCTTCATTATCAGTACCGTATATATCAATTTTTGTAACAGCCCTGCTTTCCAGCTCGTCTTTGATTAAGGAGTCATGCAGACCAAACCCGACAGACGCTAGTACAATCAGGAAACAGCTCCCCATAGCGGCTGCAAGTATGGTCATGAACACACGAACTTTATTCTTCTTCATATTCTGCTGGACAAAACGCCATTTATCTTTGAATGTCATACCGGCATCACACCTTTCACTTTTTGCATCTGACCGTCCCTGATCTCCAGCTGTCTGTCCGCAATTGCTGCAACTTCATGGTCATGTGTGATGATAAGGAAGGTAATGCCTGCTTGTTTATTCAGCTTTTGAATGAGAGAAAGAAGTTCTGCTTCGGTATCGCTATCCAAGCTTCCAGTCGGTTCATCAGCCAGTATCAGCGGCGGATCAAGTATTAGTGCTCTGGCTATCGCAACGCGCTGCTGCTGCCCGCCTGATAGTTCGGATGGATAATGATCCGGAAATGCTTCCAGCTCGACTTGCTGTAGCATGTCCGCTACTTTTTGTTTGCGTTTTTG
Organism: Terribacillus aidingensis; assembly: GCF_040703035.1. Taxonomy (NCBI): domain Bacteria; kingdom Bacillati; phylum Bacillota; class Bacilli; order Caryophanales; family Bacillaceae; genus Terribacillus; species Terribacillus aidingensis. The sequence continues at coordinate 412,787 of NZ_CP159996.1, forward strand.
TTTCGATGTTCCGTTCAAAATGAGCGGCAATTCGATATTTTGAGCTGCGGTCATACTCGGTATCAGTTGGAAGTTTTGAAAAATATAACCGATATGCTGTAAACGGAAGTCTGCTAATTGTCCTTCGTTCCAGCCGGTGATCGGCGTCCCATTAATTTCTACTTGCCCACTTGTTGGCTGGATAAAGCCGCCAATAATATGCAGTAAGGTCGACTTGCCAGAACCGCTTTTACCGACGAGGCTTACAATTTCTCCTTTTTCCACGCGCAAATCAATCCCGTGTAATACGGGTACTATCGTTTCTTTCGCTTTCTTTCCCATCGTATAGTGATGAGATACTTGTTTGATTGTTATCATTGTTTCTCCCCCTGTTTTAGCCTGCTATTAATAACGACGGCAGCAAGAAGGAAAAGTATACAAAAAAATCCTGCTGTCTTATCGGACAGCAGGATCCCGGTGCTTATTTATTTCTTCTTTTGGCGGAAACCGCCGGCGATATCCGCGCGTTTGAACTCTTTGCGGAATGTTACTTCACGGGCATCAGATAAACTGACGCCATTCATGCGTACAGGCTGATAGTTGCCGTGTTGCTTAGCCATGCGATCATCTCCTTTTTACAGGTTATCAAAAGTGTGCCCATGGCCTTTATAATCTAAACAGGGGTTGCATCTTCTAAAAGAACCGCTATAATAAAGGACAATATATTGAGCCGATAAGAAAGAGAGTACTGCAGCTGGAAACTATAGCGAGTCCCGGACGGTGGAAGCGGGACGCGGAAAGCAGCAGGAACCGGACTTTCTTGGCTGCATCCCTGAACGAACGTTAAGTAGGGGCTGCCGGGAAACATCATTCCCGTTATCCAATTGAGCAGGTCCGAACAGGACAATTAGAGTGGCACCGCGGATTAAAACCGTCTCTTCCAAGTGGAAGAGACGGTTTTTTTTATATTTGAAGGAGGAAATAATGTGTACAAATCAATTGCAGCAGAATTAGTAGCAAAAGCGTTGAACAAGCCAGCAGAGGAAATGACCCATCAAATCGAAAGACCGAAACAGCTGCAGCATGGAGACTATGCTTTTCCTTGCTTTTCGTTGGCGAAGGAAAAGAGGCAGTCACCGCAGAATATTGCAGTAGAACTAGCAACAGGTTTAACACATGAAGTGTTTTCATCTATCACAGCAGTTGGTGGGTATGTTAATTTCACACTCCATAAAAAGCTTGCCGGCAGCAGCGTGCTGAAGGATATTCTTCAGCAGCGCGCAGCATACGGAAGTACAACTATCGGACAAGGGCAGACAGTTACTATCGATCTGTCTTCTCCTAATATTGCAAAGCCTTTTTCAATGGGGCATCTGCGCTCGACCGTAATTGGGAACAGCATTAGTCTTTTGCTGGAAAAGCAAGGCTATGATGTTGTAAGGATCAACCATGTAGGTGATTGGGGTACACAATTCGGCAAGCTGATTTGCGCTTATGAAAAATGGGGTGAGGAAGTGAAGGTGCGTGCCAACACGATTCCGGAGCTTCTGAAGCTGTATGTCCGTTTCCATGAAGAAGCAGCGCACAATGAACAGCTGGAGCAAGAAGGGAGGGACTGGTTCCGAAAGCTCGAGCAAGGAGATGCGTATGCAAATAAGCTCTGGAGCTGGTTCCGTGACGTATCAATGGAAGAGTTCGATCGTGTTTATAAACTGATGGGCGTACGCTTTGATTCGGACGCAGGAGAAGCTTTCTACAATGACAAGATGGAACGTGTTGTAGAGGAGTTGGAGCAAAAAGAACTGCTTAGTCTGTCGGAAGGTGCCCAGGTAGTACGCCTGGATGAATTTGAACTTCCGCCTAGTCTGATCAAGAAAAAAGATGGCGCTACACTATATGCAACGCGTGATCTTGCTGCAGCTATCTATCGCAAGGAAACATACAAATTCTCCAAAAGTCTGTATGTTGTCGGACATGAACAGAGTTTACATTTTCAGCAGCTGAAACTAGTGCTAGAGAAAATGGGCTATGAATGGGCTGAAGGAATCACTCACATCCCATTCGGCATGGTACTGCAGGATGGCAAGAAAATGTCGACCAGGAAAGGAAAGCTAGTACTGCTGGATAAAGTGCTGGAACAGGCAATCCATTTGGCAGATGCTAATATAACTGAAAAAAATCCAGGGTTGGCTAATAAGGAAGAAGTCGCAAGACAAGTCGGCGTTGGTGCTGTCTTATTCCATGACTTGAAGCATGAACGTATCCACGATATAGAGTTCTCGTTGGAAGATATGCTTCGTGTGGAAGGAGAGACAGGGCCATATGTGCAATATACGCATGCTCGAGCTAGTACGTTGCTGGCTAAGGGAGGAGAATTCCAGGACGGTTCGGAAGTCGATGAAGAGACAGCAGTAGCTGCTTGGCCGATTCTTTCCCTGCTGCTGCAGTTCCCGGAAGCAATCGCCAATGCCGGAACCAACTACGATCCTTCCAGAATCGCCAAATATGTGATTGATCTTGCCCAAGCGTTCAACAGCTATTATGGAAAAGTGCGTATCCTTGAAAAAGATGAAAAACTCGGTGCACGATTGGCAATTGTCGAAGCTGTTGCATCCGTTTTGGAGGAGGGTCTTCGACTCTTGGGGATTCACGCACCGACACAAATGTGATTAGCTCCAGATCGAATTGCCGGTAACAGGATCCAGCTGCGGAATTGGGACTTTCGGAATTTGCTGCAGCGCTTGGCTGTATTCGCCTGACTTGTCCGTTTTCGTGTCAAAGGACATACCATCCGGATAAGCACCAAGTACTTGAAAATCATTAGATTGCTGCATCCGTTTGTGGGCTGTACCGGCAGGCAGCACAATGACATCACCATGAGAGATTTCCAGCTGTTCTCCATCCGGTCCGCCTAGCTGAACAGTTGCATGGCCGCTCAAAACACCCAGTACTTCATGGACAGTACTGTGATAGTGGTGATACGGGAAAATGCCATTGACCCAGCTGTTTCTCCAGTTATTGGATTTGAAAACCTCCTGCATCGTATCAGTATGTTCGAAAGCATTCTTATAATAAAGAACAGGAAGCTTATTATTTGGATAGATGCCATCGTCATGAAAATGGAATTTTGCATGATGTGCCTCCTTTTTCTTTGTTATTTACCCGACTGTTCATCAATTGAAATTCCTTTTTATACAAAATGTACTATTTATCATGCGAGTCTACGTTTATAATACGGATAAATAACTCACAGACAGGCGGTTACGCATGAAAATAAAAGCATTCTTTGTCGCGTTGTCGGGTCTTATCATTCTTACGTTGTGCAGTGGAGGAGTTCCGAAACAGCAAACAGAAGCGGTTCAGGCAGTGCAGCAAAAAATAGTGGAGCTGGAACCAAAAGAGGTGCCTGATAGTAAGTCAATTTCCGTTACTGCTATCGGGGATGTGCTCCTGCATAGCTCCATTTATTATGATGCAAGTACAAAGACAGGCTATGATTTTGATCCGATGTTTCAAGATGTTAAACCCTATTTAGATAGAACGACGCTCACTGTTGCCAACCAGGAATCGATTATGGGCGGGGAAGCGCTAGGCGTATCCACTTACCCGAACTTCAACAGTCCTGATGAAATTGGCGATACCTTGAAGGATGTTGGAGTCGATGTAGTCACGATGGCTAACAACCATACATTGGACAAAGGGGAAACCGGGGTGAAGCATGCTACTGCTCAGTACGAGAAAATCGGTATGGCATATACTGGAGCGTATGCGAACAAGGAAGATAGTGAAAAGCTAACGATAGAAGATACAGCAGAAGGTATCTCGGTTGCCTTTCTTAGCTATACGTATGGAACAAACGGTATTCCTGTACCGCAAGGTAAGGACTATCTGGTCAATCTGATTGACAAGCAGAAAATAAAATATGATATCAACCATGCAAAACAGCAAGCAGATGCTGTTATTGTAAGTTTGCATTTCGGTGTAGAATATGAAGATGATCCTAACGAGGAGCAAAAGGATCTTGCGCAATTCGTTGCTGACCAGGGAGCAACAGCTGTTTTAGGTTGTCACCCGCATGTGCTGCAGCCAGTTGAATGGCTGAGAGGAAAAGAGGGGAATAAAACGCTCGTCATTTATTCTCTCGGGAATTTCATTGCTGCCCAGGAGGAAACGGATCGGCGTATAGGTGCGGCTTTTCAATTCGATATTGTAAAAGACGGAAAGACCGTGACTGCGAAGGAGCCAAGAATGCTGCTGACGTATTTATCTTTTTCGGATTGGCAGCATTACCGAGTTCAGCCGATGTATCAATTGCCGGAAATGAAAAGTGCTTATGAAGCGAAGAAGAAGCATATGGCGAAGCTTGCACCAGATCTTTCCTTCATTGAGAAAGATACATCGAGCTAAACTGCTTGATTTCCGCCTTGTGTGTACCGTATCTTAAGAAGGAAAAGCAGAAGGGGGAAACAAACAATGGAACAAATCAATACAAGAGAAAAGTTCAATGAAGTTATCGTGAGTGAAGAGCCGGTCATCGTTAAGTTCTTCGCAGACTGGTGTCCGGACTGCACACGTATGAATATGTTTATCGATCAGGTGCTTGCGGAATATGGCAATCATAAATGGTATGAGCTTAATAATGATGAAGTACCCGATGTTGCAGCTGAGCAGGACGTAATGGGAATTCCAAGTATTCTCCTATTCCAAAACGGTGAGAAGCTGGCGCACTTGCATAGTGCAAATGCGAAATCTCCTGAAGAGGTTATCGCATTCCTCCAACAGCAGCTTGGGTAACTATTTGTAAACCGAAAAGCTTTCCTGATCAGCAGGAAAGCTTTTTTTATAGCAGTATCTTTTCTTTGACTAAAAATGTTTCCTTTGGTAAACTTGCGCTAATAACAACAAGAAAGAAGCGATCTTTATGGATAAAGAACGAGACAAGGGCTGGCTTAGCAGAGCTAGGGATGCAAGTCTGGAAGAGTCGAACCATAGTGTGGCTATTCCGGAGAATGGGAGCTTCTTCAAAAAGCTATTCGCCTTTATGGGTCCAGGTGTACTTGTGGCAGTTGGTTTCATTGATCCGGGTAACTGGGAGACGTCCATTTCAGCTGGTTCTTCCTTTGGCTATATGCTGCTTGCTGTCGTCCTGCTTTCCAACTTAATTGCCATGCTGATGCAGGGGCTGGCCGCCAAGCTCGGAATCGCAACTGGCCGTGATTTAGCGCAGGCGACAAGGGATGCCTTCCATCCGAAAGTGGTCGTGGTACTGTGGATGCTGACAGAGCTGGCCATTATAGCAACAGATTTGGCCGAGGTTTTGGGTTCTGCCATAGCACTTAATTTGCTATTTCACATACCGATCATGGTGGGCATAATCATTACAGCGTTGGACGTCCTTTTGCTGCTTCTATTGCAGAAAAAAGGATTTCGCTGGATGGAAGCGATCATTACCGTACTGATGATCACCATCGCGGGCTGTTTTCTTTTCGAGTTGATTTTTTCGCATCCTGCTCTTTCGGAAGCATTGAAAGGCTATATCCCTTCGCCGGAAATTGTGACCGACCCATCGGTCTTATTCCTAGCGCTTGGTATTCTCGGTGCAACTGTTATGCCGCATAACCTGTATCTGCATTCCTCTATCGTGCAAACAAGGAATTATCGGGATACAGAAAAGGGTAAGAAGGAAGCAGTGAAATTCGCATATATAGACTCGACCTTCTCACTCGGGGTTGCTTTCTTCGTCAATTCAGCAATTCTAATCCTTGGTGCAGCTGCTTTCCATACTATTGGGCAGCATGTGGAAGGAATTGAGGATGCATACAAGCTGTTAAGTCCTGCTATTGGTGCGGGTGCTGCCAGCTTCCTTTTCGGGTTTGCACTGCTTCTATCTGGTCAGTCTTCGACTATTACAGGTACATTGACTGGACAGATCGTCATGGAAGGATTCATTCAGTTCCGCATAAAACCCTGGGTCAGACGGCTTGTTACAAGAATCATCGCCATCATTCCTGCGCTGATAGTCGTGGGGATCTACGGTCCTTCCAGCACAGGTGATTTGCTTGTTTGGAGTCAAGTAATTCTTAGCCTGCAGCTATCCTTTGCAGTCATCCCGCTTGTATTGTTTACAAGCAGCAAGAAAAAGATGGGTACTTTCGTGAACAAGCCTTATATTAAAGTGTTGGCGTGGGCAGCCACAGGATTAATAGTCTCGTTGAATGCATTCCTGCTCGGATATATGATCGTGACAGGGCATGCCTTATAAAGCCGGTTTCCAGCCGGCATTTTTTATTTGCCAAAGTTTAACCGATCCAATGCGCAGGGAACATTAATAGGGAAGGAGAGGAGAACGATGCAAACATTCGAACACGCTGTATATCTAGTGAATGGAAATATGGACGATGACCTCATGGAACGGAAACTGGGACAAACATTGCCAAAGCTTGCGGCATCGGTCAAACAGCTAGAGGTCATGCAAACGAACGATCTGGAGGAATTGGTGAACTACAGCAGGGAGGTTGCAGGAGACATTGATCTATTGATCATACACGGTGGTGACGGTACCATCCATCAAGTGATCAATGTTATTGCACCTTTACCTAAGCGTCCGACAGTTGCGATCATTCCGGGAGGTACTTGCAATGATTTCAGCCGCATGTTAGGGTTGCCGCAGAATTTAGGGAAGGCAGCTGCAGCAATCGCTGACGGGAAGACCGCTTCGATAGACATTGGCCAGTATGAGGAATCGTACTTCTTGAATTTCTGGGGAGTGGGGCTGATTGCGGATGCATCGAATAACATCGATGAAGATCAGAAAGCCCGCTTAGGCGTACTATCGTATTTTATCAGTACCTTAAGAACGGTTAACCAGGCTGAACCATTTTCATATCAAATGGAAATCGATGGTGAAAATGTAGAAGGAGAAGCAGTTATGATTCTGGTAATGAACGGCCGTTTCATCGGTACAAGAGAGTTCGCAGGGCCAAATATAAGGCCAGATGATGGTAAGCTGCATGTAATATTTGTGAAAAATTCCAATTTGACTAGCTTTAAAGAGCTTCTCCAGATTAAACAAGATAAAACAGTTCTATCTGATCTGACTGAGGTAGGAATTCAGGAAGCTGAAAAAATTCGCTTCTTGTCTCCTGCGGGTAAACCAATTGATATGGATGGAGAAGTTTATCAGGAAACATCTGGTGAGGTAAAAATCCTGCCAGGACACCTTGAAATGATAATTGGAGAATAGTTTGACAATTCGTTCCATAACCTCTATACTGGAAATACTTACAAGGAAAAGGAGGGGAATCAGATGTTGCACACACTTTCGCGTGAAGCCGATCAAAATCTATTGCATCGCCGCGCGATTATTCATGGTTTTGTTGGTAACGGGATACGTATGCCCTTTTTTACCAACTAAATAATGGATAATGTGCAGGATCTATTTCTCTACAGCAGAAAGAAAAGGCGTTTCAGAGAGAACCACACCCTGCGTGTGGTTTTTTTGTACCCTTTTTTAGAATTTGTCAGAGTCAGACAGTCTTGCTGTCTGGCTCTTTTTTTTATAGAAAAGGAGCGAATAACATGTTAATTACATTAAAGGACGTCAAGAAAATCATGGGCGGTAATATATTGTTCGAAAAGCTGAACCTGGAGCTGAAGCCGGGAGAAAAGCTTGGTTTGGTCGGTCGAAACGGCAGTGGTAAATCAACGATCTTTAAATTGATCACCGGGACGGAGATATGTGATGGTGGGCAAGTGTTTATACGCAAGCAAGCAAAAATAGGTTATTTAGAGCAAATTCCAGTTGGGCATGCCGGTACTGTGAAGCAGTACTTGATGGGTGCATTCGATGAACTTGCTGCGTTGCAGGAAAGAATGCGGAAATTAGAGGAGCAAATGCTGGATCCGGGAAAAATGGAGAAAGCACTGGCTGCTTATGGAGAGGTGCAAACTGCATTTGCAGAAGCAGGCGGCTATGAAATGGATGCAAACATTGCCCGGACAGCAAATGGGTTGCACATTGGACAGCTGCTGGAAGAACCTTTTGCCAAACTGAGTGGAGGAGAGAAAACAAAGGTGGGCTTGGCGTATGTACTCCTGCAGCAGCCAGATCTCCTGCTGTTGGATGAACCGACAAACCATCTTGATCTGTCAGCTATTGAATGGCTGGAAAACTTTCTGGCGAATTACGCAGGAGCTGTATGCGTCATCTCGCATGATCAGTATTTCCTGGATGCAACTGTATCCCGGATTGCTGATTTAGAGGATGGGGAGGTGACGGTTTATACCGGCAACTTCACCTCTTTTCTGAAACAAAAGGAAGCGAAGCTCCTGCAAGAATTCGAAGCATATAAGGAACAGCAGAAAAAGATCAAGAAAATGAAGGAAACAATCAAAAGGCTGAAGCTGTGGGCGAATCAGGCAAATCCGCCGAATGAAGGATTGCATAAGCGTGCGCGTAATATGGAACGCGCATTGGAGCGGATGGAGAAGCTGTCCAGGCCTAATATTGATCCGGCAAAGATGAGGCTTAAACTTGCTGCAGACGAGCGCAGCGGCGAAGATGTCATCCGCATGGAAGCAATCAGAAAGTCCTTCGGTGAACGAGAAGTGCTACGGGATATCATGCTGCATTTGCGCTATAAAGAAAGGGTAGCTATTGTAGGGGATAACGGCAGCGGCAAGTCGACATTAATCAAAATTGTCCTTGGCAGTTTACGTGCTGACAGCGGAATCGTTAAGATCGGGAGTGCAGTGCAGGTGGGTTACCTGCCGCAGCATCCATTGGAGGATGCGGATCCCGCCATGCGGATGATTGATTATTTCCGAACGGTGATTTCTGTGGCGGAAGCAGAAGCAAGACATATGCTGGCAGCATTCATGTTCTACGGGTACGCGGTGTTCCAGCCGATTGGGCGCTTGAGCGGAGGAGAAAGAATGCGGCTGAAACTTGCCATTTTTATGCATCAAGGTATCAATTTGCTTATCTTGGATGAACCGACGAACCATCTGGACTTGGAATCAAGGGAAGTTCTGGAGGAAGCTCTGGGGCGTTTTGATGGAACGGTGCTTGGTATCAGCCATGATCGACATCTGCTGAATACCTGTTTTGATCAGACAGCTTACCTGGAAAATGGGGTGCTTCATCGTTATCCGGGTAATTATGAAGAGACAAAAGACCAATGGAAGATAGTTAAACAATAAAAAGCTGCGAGCAATGCTCGCAGCTTTTCTTTATGCTGTCGGAATTCCGCCAGTGATGCTGTATACCTGTGCACTTACATAGCTTGATTCTTCAGACGCAAGGAATACATACACGCTGGCAAGCTCAACCGGCTGTCCTGCACGTCCGGCAGGTGTTGGCGGTGTGTTGGAGCCGAATTCAGGGATGTTTTCCTGCAGCTGTCCGCCGGAAATTTGCAATGGTGTCCAAATTGGCCCCGGTGCAACAGAGTTCACGCGGATTCCTTTATCGGCAATCTGTTTTGCCAGACCTTTTGTGAAACCGATGATTGTGCTTTTCGTAGCTGCATAATCCAGCAACATTGGAGAAGGATTGAAGCCTTCCACAGATGTCGTCGTAATGATCGAAGACCCCGCTGGCAAATGCGGAAGGGCGGCTTTTGTCAGCCAATAAAGCGGATATACATTTGTTTCAAATGTCGCTTTCAGCTGCTCGGTTGTCAAATCTGCAATGTCCTCTACAGCTTGCTGCTTACCAGCGACAAGTGCAAGGATATCAAGACCGCCTAATTGTTCGACTGCTTCCTCTACAAGCTTATAGTTGAATCTCTCGTTTCGAAGGTCTCCGGGTATAAGTACGGCCTTTCTCCCTTCTGCCTCAATTAGTTCTTTTACTTCTTCGGCATCTGGCTGCTCTTCTGGTAGGTAGTTGATAGCTACATCGGCACCTTCTCTTGCGTAAGCAATTGCAGCGGCACGGCCGATACCGGAGTCACCACCAGTAACCAGTGCTTTTCGTCCTGTCAGTTTTCCGGATCCTTTATAGCTATCTTCTCCGCAATCAGGCTTTGGATCCATATCCTTCTGCAGACCGGGCGGATCCTGATATTGTTTCGGATACGTATCATGGTAATATTGTGTTTTTGGATCTTTTGGCAATTAAGACAGCTCCTTTTCGTTTCGTATATATGCTATTGATACCACGTTTCATTTAAATCAAACTGCATATTCGAAATGTAATGGGTTGCATGAAAAAAAAGCGGAACTTTGCTGAAAATGGGTTTTAAGTACTAGGTGCAGGGGTAATATTTGGTAGAATGCATTGGTAGGAGACAAAAGGAGAATGCAGATGAGACATCGCAATGTAGAAGTATACATCAGTGATCATTGTAAGCAATGCGAGCAAGTGATGGAGCAGCTTGATAAGTGGAATATTTCTTACAGTGTCAAAAATATCACAAACGCGCCCGCTGTATTGAAGGAAATGCAAGCACATTCCGTTTACAGCACTCCGCTTGTCCTGATCAATGGTGAAAAGGTTCTCGGATTCCAAAAAAACAAGCTTCAGCAAATGCTTGGCCTTATCAATAGAATGCAGTCCACACGGGCACAGTTCAGCTATTGAGCAAAAATCAACGTATCTGCGGTGGTTTTTGCTTTCTTTTTAATGTTAAGAATAACGCCCTTCCTTCGCCTAACATACGATAAAGGAGAAATAGGAAAGGTGTGTGGAGATGTATTATTACAATACGACAGAGCCACGCTCCCATGTACAGCAGCAGATGAGCGATGGCCGGCAGCGTTATTATTACGAACCTGTTTATCAAACCGAGCCTAAAGAGCAATTTAATGATACGATGAATACTCATACATGGATGCAAGCAAATGTAAATGTTGGTGATACTAACAGACAGACCGAGCCTTATGCCTACAATCCATATCCTCCTGAGTATTTCAGTCAGTGGGGAGGCTGGCAGCAAGCACAGCAAACGCAGCCGCCGCAGCAGGTAACGCCGTATGAGTATTTCAAAAAACCACCTCTTGCGCCGTATTGGCATGCATATGCCCAGCCGACAAATATCCAGCAGCCAAAGCAGCAAGCGCAGCTGACAAAAGGGCTGGCAACTTACTTTCAAGATAAGAATGGCCAAATGGATATTAATAAGATGATGTCGACCGTCGGACAGATGGCGTCGACAGTTCAGCAGGTTTCTCCAATCGTCAAATCACTCGGTTCTTTTTTGAAGATACTGAGATAAACAATAAGGAAAGCGAAGATGATCGAATGACAGGAATATTATGTATCCACGGCTTCACAGGTGGTACGTACGAGGTGGAGCCCTTAACTGAGCATTTAATGAATCATACGGAATGGAAAGTGGAAATGGTTGCTCTGCCTGGTCATGGAAAGCCGCTTGATCTATCACTCCGGAATGTTGGACATAAGGAATGGATCGAGGCTGCAGAAGAAGCATACGAGCGGCTTGCACAAAGTTGCTCCCATATTTACGTTATTGGGTTCTCGATGGGAGGGATGATTGCTTCCCACTTGGCTGCGAAATATGGTGCAGACAAGTTGGTGCTGTTATCCGCTTCGGGTAAATATTTGAACTGGAAGCTGCTTACTGCGGAAGCTTGGCAGAACATGAAAAACCATGGGAACGACGATGTACTGGATGATTTAAATACGCTTCGAAAGAAAAAAAAAGGGAAAATTCCGTTTCGTGCATTCTGGGAATTCAAGAAATGTGTAGATTATACAAAAAAAGCATTACCTGCAGTTTCCTGTCCCGTATTCATTGTGCAGGGAATTCAAGACAGCATGGTGCCGCATCGTACTGTAAACTATTTGCACAAACATCTTGGCTCCCAGAAGCAGAAAATGGTTCTCTTTGACGAATCGAGGCATCTTCTATGCCTTGGTCCGGATATCGACCAAATCTGTACGCAAGTGGAGGAATTTCTGCTTGAGGCTTAATATTTGCCGGTGAGTGTTTAAGATCCATCCTAAAGGAGAAAATAGAAACAAAGCTGTGAAAGCCGGTAGGACTGCTGCTTGAAAATAATATAACGATTTCCAAAGATCTGTTAGACATTTGGAAGGGCTTTAATGAAAAATATTACACGTATATATACGTGTAATCATAGATATAGGTAGAATTCGGATAAATAGTGTGTTACTATAATTAAATCCAATGAATGCTTGCTTAAGGCCTCTTCCCAAGCGTGGAGGAAGGCTTTTTTATTGTGTATAACTGCCGTGCTTCATCAGTGAGACTTTTTTTATATAAAGGAGTAATTAGAAATTGACAACATTTAGTTCATTAGGTATTTCGGAACCAATTTTAAAAGCATTAGATAAAATGGGATTTGAAGAGGCTACACCGATCCAAGCCGAGACAATTCCATTCGCCCTGGAAGGAAAAGACGTACTAGGTCAAGCGCAGACTGGTACTGGTAAAACTGCTGCCTTCGGTATCCCGATGATCAGCAAAATCGATCGCTCTAAACGCCAAATCCAAGGTTTGGTTATTGCACCGACACGTGAACTTGCTATCCAGGTAGGAGAAGAGCTTCACCGTCTTGGTCAATTCAAAGGAATCCGTACACTTCCAGTATACGGTGGTCAGCATATGGACCGTCAGATCCGTTCACTAAAAGAAGGCCCGCATATCGTCGTTGCGACACCTGGCCGACTGCTTGACCATATCCGCCGCAAAACGATCAATATCAGCAATGTTCACACTGCTGTATTGGATGAAGCAGACGAAATGCTAAACATGGGCTTCATCGACGATATTCGCGAAATTCTTTCCTCTATCCCTGAGGAGCGTCAAACATTGCTATTCAGTGCAACGATGCCGAAAGAAATCCGTGATATCGGTACGAGATTGATGAAAGACCCTACAGAAGTTAAAGTAAAGTCAAAAGAAATGACTGTTACGAACATCGATCAGACTTACATCGAAGTTCAGGAAAGACAGAAATTCGATACACTTTCCAACTTGCTTGATATCGATGAGCCAACATTGGCAATTATATTCGGCAGAACGAAAAAACGTGTTGATGAAGTGACAGAAGGCTTGCAGGCTCGCGGTTTCCGCGCAGAAGGTATTCATGGTGATCTTACACAAGGCAAGCGTATGTCCGTGTTGAACAAATTTAAAAATGGCCGTGTAGAAATTTTGGTAGCGACTGACGTTGCTGCACGTGGTCTTGATATCTCTAACGTAACGCATGTATATAACTTCGATATCCCACAGGATCCGGAAAGCTATGTACACCGCATCGGTCGTACAGGACGTGCTGGTAAAGCTGGACAAGCTGTCTCCTTTATCACGCCAAGAGAGATTTCTCACCTGCACTTGATTGAAAAAACAACGAAGAGCAAAATCGCACGCAAAGATGCTCCGACTAACGACGAAGCTGCACAAGGACAGCAGCAGATCGCTATCGATAAAATGATGCGTACGATCGAAAACAAAGATCTAAAAGCATACAACGAAAAAGCAAACGAGCTGATCAACCAGTTCGGTGCTGAAACAGTTGTTGCAGCTGCTTTGAAAATGCTGACAAAAGAGCGTCGTAATACACCGGTTCGTATTACTTCCATTGCTCCAATCAGCGTAAAAGGCAACTTCAAGGACAAAAAGAAATACCGTGGCGGCGGTTCCCGTGGCGGTAATGGCGACCGACGTGGCGGCTATGGCCGTAACAGCAATTCGCGTGGCCGTAACTACCAAGGACAAGGCAAACGCAATGGCAGCGGAGGCGGCGGCTACCGCGGCAAACGCAACAACGATAACTAATTAAAAAAAGACACCTGAAAGGGTGTCTTTTTTAATGGCAAGAGTCTTGGAGTATTATTTCCAAGGCTCTTTTTTCATTCAAAAACGAAACAAATTTCCAGTCGAAACGTATGGTAAAACTGAAGAGGGGGAAGAACATGAAGTCACAGCCACGTAACAAAATTGCAGTCAATGCAAAGAAGGTTTGGCGCATCAATGCCAGCCTTTATATGCTGCTTCCAGTCATTGTAGCAGGGGTTCTTACGTACTTCTGGAATACCTGGTCCATTCCGGATCCTATCATTTATATTGCTTGGGCTATTATCGCCGCTAGCTTGATCTTCTTTATCTGGCTGCTTCCAGCGCTGCGATGGAGAAGGTGGCGTTATGAAGTGTTTGAGCAGGAAATATACATACAAAGCGGCATCTTCATTGTTACGCAAACGATTGTGCCGATGATCCGGGTGCAGCATGTCGATACCGAGCAAGGACCGGTGCTGAAGAAATTCAGTTTGGCCACGGTATCTGTCTCAACAGCTGCAACGACACATAATATACCAGCATTGGCTTTGGAGGAAGCTTTGGAGCTGCGTGATCGTATCGGGATACTTGCTCGTGTGGAGGAAGAAGATGTCTGAACCGAAAAGGATGCATCCAATCAGTATCGTCCTCCGGATGCTGAAGCTCATCAAAGACGCCATTGTTCCACTTGCTATTGCATTTATCGCATTACTGAGGGATATGACTAAGTTGTTTTGGTGGAGTCCTTTCGCACTTATTGGGGTTATCTTACTGCTAAGCGGTCTGTTTGGATTTTTATATTGGTACCGATTCACATATCGGATGGAAGATGATGAACTCCGAATTGAATCTGGGGTTTTTATAAGGAAAAAGCGTTATATATCCCGACATCGTATCCATTCCGTGAATACAAGTGCAAATATCCTTCACAGACTTTTTGGTCTGGTTAAGCTGGAGGTACAGACAGCAGGTGGCGGAAAAGAGGCGGAAGGGATGATTCCGGCCCTTTCCCAGTTGGACGCTGCGGCGATACAGCAGTTTGTAAAAAGGAAAGAGAATATCGTTCTACAGGAGAATACGGAGGATGCACCGATGCGAGAGGAGCGGACCAGCTATCGGCTCAGTTTCCGCCGCTTGCTAGTCGCTGCTGCTACCTCGGGCGGCACGGGTGTCATTTTCGGGTTCCTTTTTGCAATTACACAGCAAGCAGATGAGATAGTTAATATAAATATCTATTCTTTTGCTTATGATTGGCTATCGCAGCAGAGCTTGCTTCTATCAATCATCTTTGTCATCGGCAGCTTGGCGTTGACATGGATGGTGGCCATGGTTGGAACGATATTAAAATATTGCTTCTTTGACATAACCAAGCAAGGGAATGAGCTTTCCATACGAAGAGGTCTGCTTGAAAAAAGGGAAATGACCATACCGTTGCATCGAATTCAAGCACTGAAAATAGAAGAAAATATCTTTCGCCAGCCATTCGGATTACTTGCGGTGAGCGCAGAAATTGCAGGTGGAGCAAGTGATGCTGACAAAAATAGTTTTTCCACTGTCCTTTTCCCGCTGCTGAAAAAAACTGAGCTCGCTAATTTTCTTAATGAGCTGTTACCTGAATTTGTAGTGGAGCCGAGCTTTAGGAAGCCGCCGAAGCGTGCATTGCTTCGGTATCTATTTCTCCCATTGCTCATTACTGTTTTAGCAACCGGAGTGCTAGTCTACTTCTTTGGCGGGTACGGGCTGCTGGCTCTTCTGCTCGTCGTACTTACCATTATCTTCGGTATCCTAAGCTATCGGGACGCTGGTGTATCCTGGGAGACAGATATGCTTACGATGCGGTACAGGGAGCTGACACGAGTCACTGTCCATGTGAATCGTAAAAAGGTACAGGCTTTCTATGGATCCCAGCATTACTTTCAATCAAAAAAACAGCTTGGTACATTGAAGATTGCTGTTGCATCAGGAGGGACAATGGGAAGCAGATTCAAGGTGAAGCATCTGGAAGAAAAGGATACAAAGAATGCATCTGACTGGTATTCCTTCCGCAGTTAAAAAGAACCGCACAACATTTGTGCGGTTCAATTCATATAATCGTAGATACCGATAAGCACTAAAGCTGCGATAACAATCCACATGATAACCTTCTTATTGGTTCGTTTCCCATACGGACGTTTTTTCCAGCGGTCAGCATCAAAGCCTGCATCGTCATCACGCTGGCGAGGTCGTTTGTTTCGATAAATGGAGAAAGGCTTTGCTTTTATAAGAAAGAGTGGAGCTAGTACAAATCCTGCCACAGCTCCAGCTAGATGTGCTGTGAGGTTTATATTTGCGGAAAACAATGACATTACGATACCGACAAGGAAGATGATGACGATCAATTGCGCATTTCCGGGATCTATCAAATGCTTGCGGAAATAAACCATAAACAGGTAAATTCCAAACAATCCATAGATTGCACCGGATGCTCCTATATGACTGACAAAGCTGTAAGGATCAAGTACATAAGTCACAGCATTTCCAACAATTCCGGTCAGCAAGTAAAACAGGATGAACTTCAGTTTCCCTAGCATTTGCTCGAGAGCTGGTCCGAATATAACCAGGGAGAAACAGTTGAAAAGCACATGCGAGATGCTTCCGGGTGCGTGCAGGAAGATAGGTGTTACGAGCCTCCAGTATTCTCCGCCAGAGATGAAGAGATTCACACCTGCTCCAAATTGATAGAGGCTGCTTCCGAATTCAGTTGGCAACAGGCCTGTTATAATCCAAAGCAGCAGATTAACTGCTACGATCAAGCTGATGACAGGATAAGCATATAAATATTCTTTAAAGCTTTCATTTCTGCGGAACAATCCAATCCCTCCTTCATACCTTCTTTTAGCTAACAGCATAGCGTAATCCAATGAAAATTGCTTGTCATAACATCTTATAACTTTCCCCCCTGCTTTTATACATATAGGGTACAATACTCGGTAGAGAATTCAGTTGGAAGGTGGGTTGTACGATCATGATTAAGGGTATCGGATTAGATATTACAGAATTGGCACGTATCGAAAAAGCGATTGTGCAAAGCGAGAGGATCCTGACTAGGATTCTGACAAAATCAGAACAAACACATTATCATTCACTATCTTCAGATAAACGGAAAGTGGAATTTGCTGCTGGACGTTTTGCTGCAAAGGAAGCCTACGCAAAAGCAAGAGGCACCGGTTTAGGCAAATTGGGTCTTCATGATATTGAAATAATGCCGAATGGAGCAGGAGCGCCAGTCCTCAAAGCCAGCGACCAGGCAGAGGGGGAGCAGGTTTTCCTGTCGATTACCCATTCGGATGCATATGCTGCTGCGCAAGTGATCATTACGCAGGATAAATAGACTTGTTTGCATATTATGTGGGCCTGTCTCATAAATTGTAGTGCGGGTAGGAGGGAACAGCGTGTATATTGTCACCGCAAAGGAAATGTACGAAGTGGATCGTTATGCAATGGAGGAAATAGGGATCAGCGGCAGCATCTTAATGGAATCTGCTGGCCGTGCCATTGCGGAAAGGATGAAACCGCTGATCGGAACCACGGACAGAATATTAGTCCTATGTGGCTCCGGCAATAATGGCGGCGATGGATATGTAGTAGCCAGGACGCTGCTGAATGAAGGGTATGATGTGGCTGCTGTCCAAGTAGGGCGCAACCTGACAGCCGATGCAGCGATGCATCAGCAGGTTTACGACCGGCTTGGCGGTGAAGTGATGGATGTGGAAGCAGATGCTTTCCAGCCCGCATTGGCTAAAGCGGATATCATTGTGGATGCGATGCTGGGCTTGGGTGTTCGCGGCAAACTGCGAAGCCCCTATACGGAAACCGTACAGGCTGTCAATGACAGTGATGCACGTGTTTATGCCATTGATTTGCCTTCCGGTGTACCGGCGGATGATGCCTCGGAATTTGAAGAAGCGATCGAAGCCGATTATACCTTCATCATCGAAGCGCCGAAACCTAGCGCCTTCATCCAGAAAACAGCACCTTACTACGGAAAATGGGATACAGTATCCATCGGCCTGCCGGCTGCCTATCTAGGCAGACAAGCCGGTGCCAGAACATGGACTGAAAAGGACGTGAAGCGGTCATTTCCGATCCGGCAGCCTTTTTCTCATAAAGGGACAAATGGCAAAGGATTCCTCATCGGGGGAGGAATTGAAATGCCAGGATCAGTTACGATGTCCAGCATGGCTTCTCTTAGGGCAGGAGCAGGTCTTCTGACTGTCGGAACCTTGCGCCAGGTCATTCCATCTGTATTATCCCACTTGGCAGAAGCGACATTCACTTCTTTGAATGAGGAGAATGGCGTGATAGTCGATACGGAAGACTTGGATGTAAGTCCTTATGATGCAATTGTCGTCGGCATGGGAATGGGACGGAGCGAAGCAACAGCTGCCTTGACGAAACGGGTGCTTGAAGAAGCGGAAGTTCCTGTCCTTTTAGATGCTGATGGTCTTTATCATATCAAATCCGACCTGGAGATCCTTCGGAATAGACAAGCTCCGACAGTTTTGACGCCGCATCCTGGAGAAATGGCCATGCTACTGGATATGAAAGTGCCGGAACTGCTGGAACGACCATTCGAGCTGGCTCGGAAATTTGCGATAATGCACCAGGTACATCTCGTGCTGAAAGGGGCATACACCATCATCACCGCCCCAGATGGCAGTCAGGTTGTCAATACGACTGGCAACCCTGGTCTAAGTAAGGGTGGAAGCGGAGATGTACTTTCCGGTATCCTCCTTACAATGCTCATGCAGCACGAGGATCCGATGGAGGCAGTTGCAAACGGAGTTTACATCCACGGAAAAGCAGCCGATGTATTGGTCGAAGATTCGCATTCCCAGCAGGACTTATTGGCAACTGATCTTATGAAGGGGCTGGCCAAGGTTTTTCGTACCATTTCCGATTGACGGGGGCATGTTCTCTTTGTTCGCTTTATAGCTGACAAAGGAGTGTGACCATGAAAAAATTTGCTGGTTTGATTGTCTTTGCTGCCTTTTTATTCTTATTAGCCGGCTGCAGTGAAGCCTCTCAGGAAGATGTAGTAAAGAAGCTGGAAGAGACATCAGCTGAGCTGCAAGGCTACAAGGCCGAAGCCACTATGAAGCTGAACACAGGAGAAGAACAGCAAGCCTATGGTATTGACGTGTGGTATCAGAAAGATGACCATTACCGGGTCTTGTTGAAAAATGATACAGATGAGCAGGGCAGTCAGGTGATTCTGCGCAATAAAGATGGCGTATTCGTTCTCACACCTGCTTTGAAGAAAAGCTTCAAATTCCAGAGTGAGTGGCCTTATAACAGCAGTCAGCCGTATTTGTTCCAATCGCTCGTGCAGGATGTTCTGAAAGACAATACTGCAACCTTCGAATCTACAGAAGAGTATTATGTGTTCCAGACGAAAACGACATATCAGAACAATACAACGCTGCCTTACCAGGAAATCTATTTCAACAAAAAAACATATACACCTGAGCTGGTAAAAGTATTGGATAAAGATAAAAAGCCAATGGTCGAAGTAGCCTTCTCCGCATTCAAACTTGATCCGAAGTTCGGTGAAAAGGACTTTGAACTAGAGAACAATATGACTGGATCTCTATCCGGGGTACCAGCTTCTGCAGTACCGAGTGAACAGCAAGGATTGACTGTGTTATATCCGACAGAGACAGCGGGGGCTGCACTTGCTGAGGAGAAGGAAGTCAATGCTGACGGGAAGGAACGGGTAATCCTGACATATGAAGGCGAGAAGAGTTTTACATTGATTCAGGAACAAGCGGATGTATCCGAGACTGCTGCAGCCGCAGCGATACCGGCTAGCGGCGAACCAATCAGCCTCGGTTTCACCGTAGGAGCCATTACCTCCTCCAGTCTGACATGGACAAACAACGGCGTCGATTATATGCTTGCCAGTGAGGAATTGACTCGGGAAGAAATCCAGGAAGTAGCGGCATCCATCAATGGGCAGGCTATGAAATAATGAACAGAAGCAGACGAACCCAGTCTGCTTTTTTGTTTTCCTGCTATAATAGACGGAGGTAAAAATTCTAGGAGATGAATACAAAATGAAGGTCGACCATTTTTATCGGGATTCTTGGGTGGAAATAAATCTCGATCATGTTGAATATAATATAAAGCAACTGGCAGCACATATCGGAGAAGACAAAGGGATTTATGCGGTTGTCAAAGCGAATGCATATGGACATGGATATGCCCAAGTCGCGAAGGCTGCGCTGAACGCAGGGGCATCAGCACTGGCGGTCGCTTTTCTGGATGAGGCGATTCATTTGCGAAAAGCCGGCATACAGGCAGCGATCCTTGTGCTCGGAGCAACTCGTGCTGAGGATGCGGCAATTGCCGCAGAGCATGATATTTCGCTTACCTTTTACCGTAAGGATTGGCTGGAGGCAGTGCGTGCCCAACAATTCCGCAAGCCTCTTCAGCTGCATATGAAGCTGGATACGGGAATGGGGAGATTAGGCTTCCGGACAGCGGAAGAAATTCACTCTGTATTGCCAATGCTTGATGCGCCGTCTTTAATCCTGGAAGGTGTCTATACACATTTTGCAACAGCTGATGAGTCTGATTTGGCATATTTTGAAGGACAGCGAAGCAAATTTGACGAGTTATTCAAGTCTCTGCGGGAGGAATGGCACCACCCAGTCATCGTCCACACAGACAATAGTGCAGCCAGCATGCGTTTTGCTGCGGATGAGTCGGATTTTGTCCGTTTCGGCATCGGCATGTATGGACTTTATCCGTCAAAGACCGTCAAAGAAGAGCATCCGATAGCACTCCGTCAAGCGTTTTCCCTGCACAGTAAACTAGTGCATGTCAAACAGCTTGAGGCGCATGAAGCGGTGAGTTATGGCGCAACCTATGAAACAGATAAACCGGAATGGATCGGGACACTGCCTATCGGATATGCAGATGGATGGATCCGCAAAATGCAAGGGTTCGAGGTACTTGTAGATGGCAAGAGAATGCCGATTGTAGGCAGGGTCTGCATGGATCAATGCATGGTGAAGCTCGATAAAGCCTATCCAACCGGTACGGAAGTTGTTCTCATCGGTTCGCAGCTGGATGCTTTTATCAGCATGGATGAAGTGGCAGACTGGGTAGACACTATCAATTATGAGATTCCTTGCCTTATTGGCGCTCGAATGCCGCGCGTCTATAAACGCTCTGGTCAGATTGTCGAAATCGCCAATGCACTTTCTCCTGGCGAAAGCTTATAATTTTCGGCAGAAAGTCAGCCTTTCTCCCAAGCTTTTTGTTTGAAAAAGGCTTTTTTTATCAAAAAGTTCCGGAGGGTCCTTTGCAAACACATGGCTCGGATGGTATGATGAAAGTGGATTTTTACAGAAACGACCCGAGCGAATTGGTGGAGGTGTATGGTTGTGTCCGAAGGCTTACAAGAAATCGTTGTAAAGCTGCCTAAGAAACTCCTGAATGAGGTGGATGGTTTGATGCAGAACAATAACAATAGTCTCGATCATTTCTTCTATCAAGCGGCTAAGTCATACGTGCAGGAAAGAAAGAATATTCGTGAGACCATGCAAAAAGGGTACATGGAAATGGCACGTATCAATCTAAATATCGCTTCAGAAGCTTTTCAAGCTGAAGAGGAGGCAGAAGTAACGTTAGAGCGCCTTGTAAGCGGGGTGTAGGCCTTTGATCGTTAAAAGAGGCGAAGTCTATTTCGCCGACCTGTCCCCGGTAGTGGGATCAGAACAGGGGGGCGTGCGCCCGGTATTGGTCCTGCAGAATGATATCGGAAACCGATTCAGTCCGACCGTCATCATAGCAGCGATAACGGCACAAATCCAAAAAGCCAAGCTGCCGACCCACGTGGAGATCGATGCCAAGAAGTATGGATTTGAACGGGATTCCGTCATTCTTCTGGAACAGATCCGAACAATCGACAAGCAGCGGCTGACTGATAAAATCACACAGCTGGACCCTCCAATGATGGAGAATATAAATCGAGCACTTGAAATAAGTCTAGGGCTTACAGAGTTCTAGGTATGGAATAGTCCTTGCGTATATAAACGTGAGGGCTTTTTATTTTGATTTCAGTCCTATTGGAATTTGGTATATACTAAGAAGAAGTCGCCTTATTGGCAAGGCGGGCGTATTGGTGTTAGATTAAGAGTAGATAATAGTGACCTTGAACATATGACTGCAGCAAATCAGCCTTGACAAGGTGAACGTTACAATACGGGGGTTTCATGATGGCAAAAAATCTGAAGGAGATTCTGGTTGGAAATAGTAATGATCTGGTTAATATGTGGCTTGAGGAAGTCGCAGAGAAGCAGAAGGAAGTAGCAAATTCCGCTATTTCACAGGATCTTTTCGAAAACACCAATCGGGAATTCGTCAATATCATTTTCGGCAGTGTCGAAAAGGAGAGTTTGACTTCTGATCTGGACAGTTTTACAGAACGCGTAATTAACTTAGGTTGGCCGCTCAGCTATCTAACAGATGGTCTGCAGCTTTTTAAGCGTGTCGCAATTGAGTTTCTCATTGAACATGAAGAATTGGATGTACCTGTACCAAAAGTTCTGCGTCATGTGGACGAGCTTGTCAATCCAGTGATCAACCAGCTTGTGAATGAGTATTCCGGCAGCTGGGAAAATACAGTTTCACTCCAGCGTGTCGCATTGCAAGAGCTTTCTGCACCGTTGATTCCGGTTATGGACAATATTACGGTCATGCCTCTTATCGGTACCATTGATACCGAGCGTGCTAAATTCATAATGGAGAACTTACTCGATGGAGTAATCAAACACCATGCCGAGGTTGTGCTGATCGATATCACCGGGGTGCCAGTTGTGGACACGATGGTTGCGCATCACATCATCCAGGCGGCAGAAGCAGTGAGACTGATCGGTTCTACTTGTATCCTTGTTGGCATTAGACCCGAGATAGCTCAGACGATAGTGAATCTTGGGATAGATCTTAGTAAGTTCCCGACGAAAAGCTCTCTGCGTAAAGGATTTACAACGGCTCTTGAAATGACGAATCAAATGATCGTACAAACAAACAGCGAAGAACAGACTATAGAAGAGCTGATCGATTCGCTTGATAGGAGTGAACAATCGTGAGAATTCCAATATTGAAGCTGCATAATTACTTGCTGATCAGCATCCAGATTGATCTTGATGATCAGACTGCCATTCAGTTCCAGGAAGACCTGCTCAACAAAATTCATCAAAGCGGAGCAACAGGGGTAGTTATCGACCTGACGTCTGTTGACATTATCGATTCCTTCATCGCCAAGGTACTAGGTGATGTGGTGACGATGTCAGACTTGATGGGCGCAAAAGTCGTGCTGACCGGCATTCAGCCAGCCGTAGCAGTAACACTAATTGATTTGGGCATTCATTTGAATGAGGTAACTACGGCATTAGATCTAGAACAAGGATTGATTAAATTGCGCCAGGAACTGGAGGAGTGAAAATGGACTTCAGAACCTGTGTAAATATACAGAAAGAATGGGACATTGTCGGTGCCAGACAATTCGGCCGCGACTTTTCGAAGAAGCTTGGCTTCGGGATTGTTGACCAGGCCCGTATAGCAACTGCTATATCAGAGCTTGCACGCAATATCTACCTGTATGCAGGAAGCGGTAAGATCTGTTTCGATGAGGTGGAGAACGTCGGTTCGCGCGGAATTTGCATTGTTGCCATTGATACAGGTCCCGGTATAAAAGATATCAGTCAGGTAATGGAAGATGGTTTCTCCACATCTGGAGGTCTTGGCGCAGGTCTTCCTGGTGTAAAACGCTTGATGGATGAATTCGATATTACTTCAAAGACAGGCGAAGGAACGGAAATCCGCGTCGTTAAATGGGTTCGTTAGAGGAGGATGATGCCAGGTGGATGCGCTTAAGCTAGATCTGTCACACTATCGTGAACTGCTCAAACAATACATCAATACACAAGACGAGTCTGCCTTATACGAGGCAGAGCAGATAAGTAAACGCTCCATCCAGCATAATATCTCGCTGGAGGAGATCATCAACACGCATATCAATGCGCTGGAAGATATTTATCCTGATCTTCCGGAGAACATTCAGCACTCGATGAGCTTTCTGTTGGAAGTAATGATTTCTTACGGTCTGGCATTGCAGGAATTCCAGGATCTTCGTGAAACACAGCTGGAGATAAAATCGGAAATTTCCGTAGCGGCCAGAATGCAAAATACATTGCTGTCAACAGTGAAGCCGGATGTAGAAGGTTTCGATATCGGAGTCGTAAGTGTACCTGCGAATCAAATGAATGGAGATTATCACCACTTCATCCATCATGAAGATGGTACTGTAGGTATAACGGTGGCTGATGTGATCGGCAAAGGTATCCCGGCAGCATTATGCATGTCGATGATCAAATACGCAATGGAAAGCTTTCCGTCTGAGCATAAAAACCCGAGTGAAATATTGGAAAGCCTTAATCGGGTAGTGGAACGGAATGTCGATCCAAGTATGTTCATTACAATGTTTTATGCGCTTTTCAATCCGGCAGCCAGCACAATATCCTATTCATCAGCGGGACATGAGCCAGGCTTCTATTATCATGCTGCTGACGATACCTTTGAAGAGATTCGGGCAAAAGGAGTCGTTCTTGGCGTGACAGATATGGCCCAGTACCGCCAGTATGAAAGGGAAATCCATGCAGGTGATATGGTTATCCTGCTTACCGATGGTGTGACAGAATGCCGTCAAGGAGATCGCTTCATTGAGAGTGAGGAAGTGCTTGAGGTTATCAAGAGCTTTTCCCATCTTTCAGCGCAGGAGTTGGTGGAAAACGTGTATAAGCATTTTGAAAGACTCCAGGATTTTCACCTGCGAGATGATTTTACACTGATAATTATCAAAAAAGATGTTTAAAAAAAGGACAAACGGGTATTACATAGGAATGGTAACTAGCCCTTAGGAGGTACATGATGAACTT
This sequence comes from Terribacillus aidingensis, assembly GCF_040703035.1. Lineage (NCBI taxonomy): Bacteria > Bacillati > Bacillota > Bacilli > Caryophanales > Bacillaceae > Terribacillus > Terribacillus aidingensis. The sequence goes on from NZ_CP159996.1 coordinate 437,520, forward strand.
AACTGTTGACGTACAAGAAAAAGAAGGAAAATCAGTAGTCTTATTAGCTGGTGAAATAGATGCGTATACAGCTCCTAAACTGAAAGAGACACTTTTATCCCTTACTGAAAAAGAGGGCAGTAAAGTGGAGGTTAATCTGGAGCATGTTAATTATATGGACAGTACCGGATTAGGCGTATTCGTTAGCGGATTGAAATCGACAAAAGAGAACAACAGTGAATTGAAGCTCGTACAGCTGCAGGACCGTGTATACCGTTTGTTCGAGATTACAGGTTTGATCGATGTGATCGATGTTGACAAAACAGTACAAGGTGGCTATTAATTATGGAATCTTTCGATTTTATCGAGATTAAAGTACCGGCTAAACCAGAATACGTTGGTGTAATTCGACTGACTAGCTCAGGTGTTGCAAACCGGATGGGCTTTTCCTACGAGGATATCGAGGATTTGAAGGTTGCAATTTCCGAGGCGGTAACAAACACTGTGAACCATGCATATGAGAAAGATGAAGATGGCGAAGTTACAATTGGTTTTGGTGTTTATGAAAATCGGCTCGAAGTCATGGTCGCGGATCATGGCGGCAGTTTCAACTTGGATCAAGTGAAACGGAATATTGGACCATATGAAGCTGCAGAACCCATTGAACAGCTGAGGGAGGGCGGTTTCGGTTTATTCCTGATTGACGCGTTGATGGACAAAGTGGAAATCAATAGTGATTCCGGAGTGATCGTCCTCATGACGAAATACCTTCATGAAAATGGGGTGGGACTAGATGACGACCAAATCTCAACCACACAATAACCGTGAGGATGAGGTTTATAAATGGATAGATCATCTGCAAAAGTATCCCACAGATGAAGAAATCCAAGAAAAAATCGTACTCACATACAAAGATCTTGTCACATCCATAGCGAGGAAATACTCTAAGAACAGTTCCATCCATGAAGATTTGGTTCAAGTTGGAATGCTCGGCTTGCTTGCAGCGATCCGTCGGTATAATCCGGAGTTCGGCAAGTCTTTCGAATCATTTGCTATTCCGACCATCATCGGAGAAATCAAACGTTTTATTCGCGATAAGACATGGAGTGTCCATGTGCCGCGGCGGATCAAAGAACTGGGTCCGAAAATTCGTAAAGCAATCGACGAGCTGACTACTGATAATCAGAAGTCCCCGACTGTGGCGGAAATCGCTGCTTTTCTGGAAGTGTCCGAGGAGGACATTTTAGAGACAATGGAAATGGGCAAAAGCTACAAGGCATTGTCTGTTGACAGAAAGATTGAAGCTGATTCAGATGGCAGTACTGTAGCGATCCTTGATTTGGTAGGTTCGACGGATAATGGCTACGAAGATATTGACCGCAGAATGCTGCTGGAAAAGGTGCTGCCGATTCTTAGTGAGCGGGAGCAGGAAATTCTTCGCTGCACTTATTTTGAGAATATGAGTCAAAAAGACACAGGAGAAAGACTCGGTATTTCTCAGATGCATGTATCGCGTCTGCAGCGCAGAGCTCTGCGCAAATTACGGGAAGCCTTACAAGCTGAAGGTGCTGACAGCTTTGAGTGATACTTATCTCCATATGGATGTGTCGGCGTTTCAGGAGCCTAAAAAGGGCAACTATTATTGCGGAGATAGTTATTTCTATCACGAATCGGAACATGAATTCATCTGTGTCCTGGCGGATGGTCTTGGAAGCGGAGAATTTGCAAAAGAGTCATCACAGGTTGTAGTAGATGTGATTCAAGACCATGTACACAGCGGAATCGATGAATTGATCAGGAGATCAAACGAAGTGCTGGTAGGGAAACGCGGAGTTGTCCTCGGTATCCTAAAGGTGGATTATCGGGCAGGTACGTATTCCTTCACTAGCATTGGGAATATCGGTATCATGACGATTACGAGCGGCAAAAGGGAACGCTGTATACCAAGCCAGGGTTTTCTTGCAGGGTATCCACGGAAATATAAAATTTCCCGAGGGATTCTACAGGATGATATGATATTCGTCATGTTCTCTGATGGGGTGTCTGATAACGAGCTTACACAAGACCTTTTCAAAGAAAAGGACGTACGCAAGATACGGGATATGTTCGCTCTTTCCAAACAAAAGCCGCATAAAGATGATATTACTATGATAGCTATGAAATACACGGAATAGGATCGGTGCCTGACTCAGGTGCTGATCCTTTTTTTATCTGTCTGGCAATTCTGCTACAATGGACATAGAAGCAGTCAGGAGGAACAAAATTGGAAGCAACCATTCAAGCCAGACTCATCCAATGGGTCGAAAAAGAAACATCAATTAAGCAATCATCAATTAAGCAGGTCATCAATTTGCTGGAAGAGGGCAATACAGTACCGTTTATTGCGCGTTATAGGAAAGAGCAGACTGGCGCTCTTGATGAAGTTGAAATAAAAGCGATTCAAGATAAATGGGAGTATGCACAGCAGCTCCATCAGCGGAAGACAGAAGTAATCCGTTTGATTGAAGAACAAGGCAAACTGACAGAAGAACTAAAGCGTGATATTCTTGCAGCCATGCAGCTGCAGCGTATCGAAGATTTGTATCGTCCCTATAAGCAAAAGCGGCGCACAAAAGCTACAATCGCTAAAGAAAAAGGTTTGGAGCCTCTAGCAAAGGGGTTGTATGAACAAACAATCCAGCACCTTGAAAAAGAAGCCAAAGCATATATCAACCCTGAGAAAGAACTGCAGACAGTTGAAGAAGTGCTGCAGGGTGCAAGTGACATAGTAGCCGAATGGATCAGTGAGCAAGCAGCTTTCCGGGACTATATCCGAGAAAAGACAGAGAAGCAAGGTGTGCTGTTAACGAAAGTGAAAAAGGTAGAAGACGATGAAAAAGGCGTATACGAAATGTACTATGGGTACCAGGAGCCAATTCGTCAGATGGCGTCCCATCGGACATTGGCTGTCAACCGCGGTGAGAAAGAAGGCATACTGCGGGTAACTGTTGAGCCTCCTGCAGATGTCATTCTAGGTTATCTTAAACGGAAAGTTATCAAGCAAAGAACTGCTGCTGATGTGGCATCTGTCTTGCAAACAATTATAGAGGACAGCTATAAGCGTCTCATCCAGCCATCAGTTGAACGGGAAATTCGCTCCATGCTGTCAGAGAAAGCGGAAGAGCAAGCAATTAAAATTTTCTCGGAGAACTTGAAAAACCTTCTTCTTCAACCGCCATTGAAGGGTCGGGTTGTATTAGGAGTGGATCCGGCTTTTCGCACAGGCTGTAAGCTGGCAGTAATAGATGAGACAGGAAAATTGCTCGAAAAAAATGTCATCTATCCTACTGCACCGCGTCATGATATCAAAGGAGCTGGTAAAGTCGTTGAGGCATTATTGAATAAGTATGATGTAGAACTGATTGCAATTGGTAACGGAACTGCATCACGGGAAACAGAACAATTCATTGCAGATGTAATAAAACAGACGGAAAGCAACGTCGCTTATATAATCGTAAATGAGGCGGGTGCAAGTGTGTATTCTGCATCAGAATTAGCGAGAAAAGAATTTCCGGAACTGCAAGTAGAAGAACGAAGTGCTATTTCCATCGGTCGCAGAGTTCAGGATCCATTAGCAGAACTAGTCAAAATCGATCCAAAATCGATTGGTGTGGGACAGTACCAGCATGATGTGGGACAAAAAAGATTGAATGATTCCCTAGGTTTTGTTGTGGAGACTGCGGTAAACCAAGTGGGTGTCAATGTGAACACAGCCTCTGAATCCTTGCTGCAGTATGTATCTGGATTTAGTAAGACGGTGGCAGCAAATGTCGTGAAGCAGCGGAATGAAATTGGTAAGTTTTCCTCGCGTAAGCAGCTTAAGTCTATTCCTAGGCTCGGCAGCAAGACATATGAACAGAGTATCGGATTTCTGCGTGTCCTGGACGGCGAGGAGCCGCTTGATAGAACGCCTATCCATCCAGAGAGTTATGCTGCCACAAAGCAGCTTCTGAAGCGGCTTGGTGCGGATGTAGTGGATATAGGGACTGATAAACTGCGTGAGAAGCTTGCAGATCTTGATATAGCCGAGATTGCTGCAGAATTGGGCATCGGTGATCTTACACTCCGGGATATCGTACAAGCCCTTAATCAACCGGGAAGAGATCCGCGTGATGATTTTGATCAACCATTATTGAAGCAGGATGTATTGGCAATGGAAGATCTTAAAGAAGGGATGGAACTGCAAGGAACTGTCCGAAATGTCGTTGATTTTGGTGTGTTCGTCGACATAGGGGTTAAGCAAGATGGACTTGTCCATATATCCAAAATGTCTAATAAGTTTGTGAAGCATCCGATGGATATTGCATCGGTAGGAGATGTAGTCACTGTTTGGGTAGATAGAGTAGATATTGACAAACAGCGAATTGCACTTACAATGGTGAAGTAACAATAACAGCGAAAAAGCCCCTCTCCCCTCGTGGGACAGGGGCTTTAGCCGCCGTTGGACTGCTGTTTCCGTTTATAAAAGAACCAGCATTGATTCAAAACCTTCAATTGGTTTACGTTTTTAGTGAGGAAAGCTTGTGATAGTTGATTTTTCAACCAATTAGGCATTCTTTTACCTCCTGCAGCCTATGGATGTCGGAAAAAATGAATGTCTGCAGTATCATATGCGTAACAGAAACTGGAGGTGCCTGCGTTAATGAGAGAAATAACAATGCATAATCTGCAGCAAATCGTCGAAGAGATTTCCGTCGCATGGTTCAATCGACCATTTGTCGATAAAGCAAGGTATAACAATAGGCTGCAAACGACTGGAGGCAGGTACCTGCCGGGTAAACGGATAATCGAGATTAATCCGAAGTATTTGCAGGAGCTTGGCCAGGAAGAGACAATTGGAATTATCAAACACGAACTATGTCATTACCATCTTCATATAGAAGGGAAGGGGTACGGTCATAGGGATCCAGAATTCCGCGAGCTCCTTCGGCAAACGAAGTCACCACGCTTTTGTAATATGCTTCCGTCTGTTAAGGAAAAGAAGCTTTTATATTATAGATGTACGAAATGCAAGCATGTGTATAAGCGAAGAAAGACAGTGAATACGCGTAAATATGGTTGCGGTAAATGCGGAGGGAAGCTGAAAAAGCTAGAGAATACTGAGTTACTGGAGAAATAAAACAAGAAAGAACAAAAACTTTCAAGAAAAGTGTTGACGTGTTCCGTAATCCATGATAAATTTATTAAGCCGTCGACGAACGGTGCAAGAAAAAATCACGAAAGTGGTTGACACATAGCGAAAGATGTTGTAAGATACATAAGGTCGCTAACAAGTGATTAAAACTATTCCACAGTAGCTCAGTGGTAGAGCTATCGGCTGTTAACCGATCGGTCGCAGGTTCGAATCCTGCCTGTGGAGCCAATGGAGAAGTACTCAAGTGGCTGAAGAGGCGCCCCTGCTAAGGGTGTAGGTCGTGTAAGCGGCGCGAGGGTTCAAATCCCTCCTTCTCCGCCATCTCAAATGGCCCGTTGGTCAAGCGGTTAAGACACCGCCCTTTCACGGCGGTAACACGGGTTCGAATCCCGTACGGGTCATCGTTTTTCATAACGAGTCTTTAAAGGCTCGGTCCGGTAGTTCAGTTGGTTAGAATGCCTGCCTGTCACGCAGGAGGTCGCGGGTTCGAGTCCCGTCCGGACCGCCATTTATTGGGCTATAGCCAAGCGGTAAGGCAACGGGTTTTGGTCCCGTGATCGTTGGTTCGAATCCAGCTAGCCCAGCTTACTTTTTTGTTATGAGCCATTAGCTCAGTTGGTAGAGCATCTGACTTTTAATCAGAGGGTCGAAGGTTCGAGTCCTTCATGGCTCATCTGTTTAAAGTGTGGGTGATCATATAGATCTGCCGATGCTGTGAAACACAGACAGCATTTTTCTTTTGACTTTAAGCGGTCGTGGCGGAATGGCAGACGCGCTAGGTTGAGGGCCTAGTGGGTGAATAACCCGTGGAGGTTCAAGTCCTCTCGGCCGCACCAAAAAAAGTGTTGACAAGTTATGAGATAAATGATACAATATAAAAGTTGTTCTTAATAAGCGCCCGTAGCTCAATTGGATAGAGCGTTTGACTACGGATCAAAAGGTTAGGGGTTCGACTCCTCTCGGGCGCGCCATTATTTCTCCGGGAAGTAGCTCAGCTTGGTAGAGCACTTGGTTTGGGACCAAGGGGTCGCAGGTTCAAATCCTGTCTTCCCGACCAGTAGTTCCATCCAACCGAATGAAACATTTAAATATGCGGGTGTAGTTTAGTGGTAAAACCTCAGCCTTCCAAGCTGATGTCGAGGGTTCGATTCCCTTCACCCGCTCCACTATTTTTTAAAAAACGATATGGGCCTATAGCTCAGCTGGTTAGAGCGCACGCCTGATAAGCGTGAGGTCGGTGGTTCGAGTCCACTTAGGCCCACCATATTGATCTTTGAAAACTGAACAAAACAACCAATTACGAACTAAACGACATGATCGAAAGATCAACGTCAGCTCTAACGAGCAATGCATCAAAACTTTCATGGAGAGTTTGATCTTGGCTCAGGACGAACGCTGGCGGCGTGCCTAATACATGCAAGTCGAGCGCAGGAAACCAGTTGACCCCTTCGGGGTGATTCTGGCGGAATGAGCGGCGGACGGGTGAGTAACACGTGGGCAACCTGCCTGTAAGACTGGGATAACTTCGGGAAACCGGAGCTAATACCGGATAGTATTTCCTTTCTCCTGATTGGAAATGGAAAGACGGTTTCGGCTGTCACTTACAGATGGGCCCGCGGTGCATTAGCTAGTTGGCGGGGTAATGGCCCACCAAGGCGACGATGCATAGCCGACCTGAGAGGGTGATCGGCCACACTGGGACTGAGACACGGCCCAGACTCCTACGGGAGGCAGCAGTAGGGAATCTTCCGCAATGGACGAAAGTCTGACGGAGCAACGCCGCGTGAGCGATGAAGGCCTTCGGGTCGTAAAGCTCTGTTGTTAGGGAAGAACAAGTACGAGAGTAACTGCTCGTACCTTGACGGTACCTAACCAGAAAGCCCCGGCTAACTACGTGCCAGCAGCCGCGGTAATACGTAGGGGGCAAGCGTTGTCCGGAATTATTGGGCGTAAAGGGCTCGTAGGCGGTTTCTTAAGTCTGATGTGAAAGCCCACAGCTCAACTGTGGAGGGTCATTGGAAACTGGGGAACTTGAGTGCAGAAGAGGAGAGTGGAATTCCACGTGTAGCGGTGAAATGCGTAGATATGTGGAGGAACACCAGTGGCGAAGGCGACTCTCTGGTCTGTAACTGACGCTGAGGAGCGAAAGCGTGGGGAGCAAACAGGATTAGATACCCTGGTAGTCCACGCCGTAAACGATGAGTGCTAGGTGTTAGGGGGTTTCCGCCCCTTAGTGCTGAAGTTAACGCATTAAGCACTCCGCCTGGGGAGTACGGCCGCAAGGCTGAAACTCAAAAGAATTGACGGGGGCCCGCACAAGCGGTGGAGCATGTGGTTTAATTCGAAGCAACGCGAAGAACCTTACCAGGTCTTGACATCCGCTGACAACTCTGGAGACAGAGCGTTCCCTTCGGGGACAGCGTGACAGGTGGTGCATGGTTGTCGTCAGCTCGTGTCGTGAGATGTTGGGTTAAGTCCCGCAACGAGCGCAACCCTTGATTCTAGTTGCCAGCATTCAGTTGGGCACTCTAGAGTGACTGCCGGTGACAAACCGGAGGAAGGTGGGGATGACGTCAAATCATCATGCCCCTTATGACCTGGGCTACACACGTGCTACAATGGATGGTACAAAGGGCAGCAAAGCCGCGAGGCTAAGCGAATCCCATAAAACCATTCTCAGTTCGGATTGCAGGCTGCAACTCGCCTGCATGAAGCCGGAATCGCTAGTAATCGCGGATCAGCATGCCGCGGTGAATACGTTCCCGGGCCTTGTACACACCGCCCGTCACACCACGAGAGTTGGTAACACCCGAAGTCGGTGAGGTAACCTTTTGGAGCCAGCCGCCGAAGGTGGGATCAATGATTGGGGTGAAGTCGTAACAAGGTAGCCGTATCGGAAGGTGCGGCTGGATCACCTCCTTTCTAAGGATAATTGGAACTACTACTTCGTAGTAGACATCGTAATTGGTTGTTTGTTCAGTTTTGAGAGATCAATCTCTCTTGTGAACCTTGAAAACTAGATAAGAAACAACATGCCAGAACATCAAACTTTAAAGCCGACAATTTATTGTCGCGATTTATAGATTTATCATGCGTTATTAGTTAAGTGAAGAAGGGCGCACGGTGGATGCCTTGGCACTAGGAGCCGATGAAGGACGGGACTAACACCGATATGCTTCGGGGAGCTGTAAGTAAGCTTTGATCCGAAGATTTCCGAATGGGGGAACCCGCTATCCGTTATTGGATAGTACGTATCACTGAATACATAGGTGATACGAGGCAGACCCGGGGAACTGAAACATCTCATTACCCGGAGGAAGAGAAAGCAAATGCGATTTCCTGAGTAGCGGCGAGCGAAACGGAATTAGCCCAAACCAGAAGGCTTGCCTTCTGGGGTTGTAGGACACTCCTTTGGAGTTACAAAGAAACCATATAGACGAAGCGGCTTGGAATGGCCCGCCATAGAAGGTAAGAGCCCTGTACTTGAAATGTGGTTTCCTCCGGAGTGTATCCTGAGTACGGCGGAACACGTGAAATTCCGTCGGAATCCGGGAGGACCATCTCCCAAGGCTAAATACTCCCTAGTGACCGATAGTGAACCAGTACCGTGAGGGAAAGGTGAAAAGCACCCCGGAAGGGGAGTGAAATAGATCCTGAAACCGTGTGCCTACAAGTAGTCGAAGCCCGTTAATGGGTGACGGCGTACCTTTTGTAGAATGGACCGGCGAGTTACGATCCCCTGCAAGGTTAAGTTGTATAGACGGAGCCGCAGCGAAAGCGAGTCTGAATAGGGCGATATAGTAGGTGGTCGTAGACCCGAAACCGTGTGATCTACCCATGTCCAGGGTGAAGGTCAGGTAACACTGACTGGAGGCCCGAACCCACGCACGTTGAAAAGTGCGGGGATGAGGTGTGGGTAGGGGTGAAATGCCAATCGAACACGGAGATAGCTGGTTCTCTCCGAAATAGCTTTAGGGCTAGCCTCAAAGGATGATGGTTGGAGGTAGAGCACTGATTGGACTAGGGGCCCTCATCGGGTTACCGAATTCAGTCAAACTCCGAATGCCAATCAATCTACTTTGGGAGTCAGACTATGGGTGATAAGGTTCATGGTCGAAAGGGAAACAGCCCAGACCGCCAGCTAAGGTCCCAAAGTGTGTGTTAAGTGGAAAAGGATGTGGCGTTGCTTAGACAACCAGGATGTTGGCTTAGAAGCAGCCATCATTGAAAGAGTGCGTAATAGCTCACTGGTCGAGTGACGCTGCGCCGAAAATATACCGGGGCTAAACACACCACCGAAGCTGCGGATTGACATCTACGATGTCAGTGGTAGGAGAGCGTTCTAAGGGCAGTGAAGGTCGATCGTGAGGACGGCTGGAGCGCTTAGAAGTGAGAATGCCGGTATGAGTAGCGAAAAAAGAGTGAGAATCTCTTTCATCGAAAGCCCAAGGTTTCCTGAGGAAGGCTCGTCCGCTCAGGGTTAGTCGGGGCCTAAGCCGAGGCCGAAAGGCGTAGGCGATGGACAACAGGTTGATATTCCTGTACCACCTAAATCCGCTTGAACGATGGGGGGACGCAGGAGGATAGGGAAAGCGCGCTGCTGGTTATGCGCGTCCAAGCCGTGAGGAAGTTGAGCAGGCAAATCCACTCAACACTATTCCAGGCGGTTATGGGGAGGGAAATTTAGTACCGAAGTTCCTGATTTCACACTGCCAAGAAAAGCCTCTAGTGAGGAAATAGGTGCCCGTACCGCAAACCGACACAGGTAGGCACGGTGAGTAACCGAAGATGATCGGGAGAACTCTCGTTAAGGAACTCGGCAAAATGACCCCGTAACTTCGGGAGAAGGGGTGCTTCTTTTAAGGAGAAGCCGCAGTGAAAAGGCCCAAGCGACTGTTTAGCAAAAACACAGGTCTCTGCAAAGCCGTAAGGCGAAGTATAGGGGCTGACACCTGCCCGGTGCTGGAAGGTTAAGGGGAATGGTTAGGGACTTCGTCCCGAAGCTGTGAACCGAAGCCCCAGTAAACGGCGGCCGTAACTATAACGGTCCTAAGGTAGCGAAATTCCTTGTCGGGTAAGTTCCGACCCGCACGAAAGGTGCAACGACTTGGGCACTGTCTCAACGAGAGACCCGGTGAAATTATACTATGCGTGAAGATGCGCATTACCCGCGACAGGACGGAAAGACCCCGTGGAGCTTTACTGTAGCCTGATATGGAATGTTGGTACAGCTTGTACAGGATAGGTGGGAGCCTTAGAAGCCGGAGCGCCAGCTTCGGTGGAGGCATCCGTGGGATACCACCCTGGCTGTATTGACATTCTAACCCAGAACCGTTATCCGGTTCGGAGACAGTGTCAGGTGGGCAGTTTGACTGGGGCGGTCGCCTCCCAAAGAGTAACGGAGGCGCCCAAAGGTTCCCTCAGAATGGTTGGAAATCATTCGTAGCGTGCAAAGGCAGAAGGGAGCTTGACTGCGAGACCTACAAGTCGAGCAGGGACGAAAGTCGGGCTTAGTGATCCGGCGGTGCCGTATGGAAGGGCCGTCGCTCAACGGATAAAAGCTACCCCGGGGATAACAGGCTTATCTCCCCCAAGAGTCCACATCGACGGGGAGGTTTGGCACCTCGATGTCGGCTCATCGCATCCTGGGGCTGTAGTCGGTCCCAAGGGTTGGGCTGTTCGCCCATTAAAGCGGTACGCGAGCTGGGTTCAGAACGTCGTGAGACAGTTCGGTCCCTATCCGTCGTGGGCGTTAGAAGTTTGAGAGGAGCTGTCCTTAGTACGAGAGGACCGGGATGGACGCACCGCTGGTGCACCAGTTGTTCCGCCAGGAGCATAGCTGGGTAGCTACGTGCGGAAGGGATAAGTGCTGAAAGCATCTAAGCATGAAGCCCCCCTCAAGATGAGACTTCTCATCATTTTAAATGAGTAAGATCCCTCAGAGACGATGAGGTAGATAGGTTCGAGGTGGAAGCGTGGTGACACGTGCAGCTGACGAATACTAATCGATCGAGGACTTAACTAAAACGAAAAGCGAAGGGAACCGCATAGAAACGCAAGAATAAGTGAAAGGCCAGAAAGGGTGGTTTTACCCTTGCAGGGCTATCGCTTAGACTGGAGTTTCTGGTTCCCGGAGCTGGATCTGACGAGTAAGTCAACGCCAAAGTCCAAGCACTCCGGTGCTTGGCCGCATGAAATGTCTGGCAAGACATGTTTCTTATCTAGTTTTGAAGGTTCACTTCAAAGACTTGCTTTTCCTGATTAGACATTGTATAATATATCTTGTCTTTGGAAAAGATAAGTAAGGTCTGGTGGTAATAGCGAAGAGGTCACACCTGTTCCCATGCCGAACACAGTAGTTAAGCTCTTCAGCGCCGATGGTAGTTGGGTTCGCCCTGCGAGAGTAGGACGCTGCCAGGCCGAGTATTTCCTTTATATTATCGCGGGGTGGAGCAGGGGTAGCTCGTCGGGCTCATAACCCGAAGGTCGCAGGTTCAAATCCTGCCCCCGCAACCAATTTTTAAAAATGGTTGTACGAAATTTTATTGCACTAATACATAGTAGCAGTATTGGTCCGGTAGTTCAGTTGGTTAGAATGCCTGCCTGTCACGCAGGAGGTCGCGGGTTCGAGTCCCGTCCGGACCGCCATACATAAAACGTTCAAAAGCTTTAGGATTACTCCTAAAGCTTTTTTTATATGTTTATTTCCCATCCGATCAATGTAATGCTTTCTGCTGCACCTGCAGCCTGGGCATTTGCAAGCATAGTTCGCATAAAATGCGGCATGCTCTCGCTCTTATTAAAAGCGCTCTGAAGTCGGGAGGCACTTTTATATGGAGATACAGGAAAGCACTGTAATCCGATTGTGGAGAGCAGGATATGGTTGCTTCCGCTTGAAAGAGGAACACTTCCCATATTAAAGATGGGTACTACTTGATCAAACGTATTATCAGCACCAATTTTACCTGCACTGTTTTGCTGATTCAGCTGGACAGAATTGTAGTGATTTGGGGATGGTACTAGATGATAAAGCGAATTTTCCCCAATGGATAACCAATACAGATAACCTGCTTTACGTACGGCGATTAAGCAAGAAGCATTACCGTTCACCTTAGCTGCTGTAGAACGGAATCGTACGCTGTTGAACATACTCATCAGAAAGCTGTCTATCTTTTTTATAGCGCTTGAAACATCTTCATCAAGCGTCTCTGTAATCTTCCTTTGTCTGAGTATGAGGGAGTCCGCAATGAAGGCTGCACTTTCTACTGTATGCTGTGCCCTCATGACAACTGCAAGCTCCCAATCGGATCCTGTAAGGATAAGACAAGCATTCTCGTTCTTATAAGCACCATGGGCGATGCTTCCGCCGAAGCGTCCGATCCAGACATGCTGGTATCCGCTCAGATCGACTTGGTCCAGATAGGATTTCATCTCACCATTCCAGCTGTAGTTGTACATTTGCTCTAATGCTTCCATATGCATACTCCTTTATTGGCTGATAGTATAAGTATTCTCCATAAATCGAAGAAAGCCTTTTTGTTTCTGTGCTTTTGCTTTTAGGCTATATTTTGCTATGATGAATAGATGAACAAAGAATGAAAGTGAGTCAGGTGACGGTTATGACCCAAATTATAAAGAAGATGCATACAATAGAAGATACCAATTCGTTTGGCCGAAAGCTTGCCGAACTGCTTCAGCCTGGAGATATGATCACGATGGAAGGAGACCTTGGTGCAGGAAAGACGACACTGACTAAAGCAATTGGTGCAGGTCTAGGAGTGAAACGGACGATAAACAGTCCTACTTTCACTATCATCAAGGAATATGAAGGACGTCTGCCGCTATATCATATGGATGTTTACCGGTTAGAGGACAGCGATGAAGATATCGGTTTCGAGGAATATTTTTCAGGGGAGGGTGTTTCCATTGTGGAATGGGCACAATTCATTGAAGATTACTTGCCTAAAGAACGACTGGAGCTTACGCTCAAGCATGATGGAGAAGCAAGAACAGTCTTGCTGCAGCCGATTGGTGAACGTTATGAAAAGCTTTGTAAGGAGTTAACGGAATGAATATATTAGCTATGGATACTTCCAATCAGCTGCTTGGAGTAGCGATTGTGAAAGATGGAGTGACACTAGGCGAACATGTCATGCATGGACACCGTGATCACTCAGTTCGATTGCTTCCGGCAATCGAGCAATTGATGAAGGAAACAAAAACGACTCCTGCTGATCTAGATCGAATTGTCGTTGGACAGGGACCTGGCTCATACACAGGTGTCCGAATCAGTATGTCAACTGCAAAAACAATGGCATGGGCACTTGGCATCGACGTTATCGGTGTTTCAAGTCTGGAAGGTCTTGCACATCAAGGAGAGCTATTCTCAGGGTATATCTGTCCTTTCTTCGATGCACGCAGAGGTCAAGTATATACGGCCCTGTACACCAGTAATAGTGATTCATTTGAACAAGTAGAAGAAACCGTCAATCCGCTATTCTCAAATTGGCTGGAACAGCTGCGGGAAAAAGGGGAAAGGATATTGTTTCTAAGCCCTGATATCGACATGTATCGCAGTATGATCATGGAAGTACTGGGTGATCAAGCCGTAATCCCGGAAGCAGCTGTACATTATGCTCGTCCCTCTGTACTTGCTCAAATAGGAGCGGCAAGGAAAACAGATGATGTACACCAAATCGTACCGAATTATGTTCGTGTGACAGAGGCGGAATCAAATTGGCTAAAGCAGCAGGAGCAGCAGAAGTGAGCGCACAGGTTTCCGTACGCCCGATGCGATTAGCCGATGTGCCAGCTGTTTATACAATCGAGACAGCATCTTTTGCAACTCCATGGACCATCGATATCTTTGAACGTGAGATAACGGAGAATACGTTTGCTAATTATTTTGTCATTGAAAGTGATGGTGTGATTGCTGGATATTGCGGGATGTGGCTCGTCATCGATGAAGCACAGATCACGAACATTGCTATCCTGCCGAATTTTCGAGGACAGAAACTGGGTGAGAAGCTATTTGCTCATGTGATGGAACAGGCAATACTTGCAGGGGCTTATCGTTTATCTCTTGAGGTACGTGTATCTAATATACCAGCACAGCATTTATATCGGAAATTTGGTTTAGTACCAGGCGGTATCCGAAAAAACTATTATACAGACAATCAGGAAGACGCGATTGTAATGTGGGTGAATTTATGAAAACATCAGAACTTATCTTAGCTATAGAAACAAGCTGTGATGAAACAGCCGCAGCAGTCATCGAAGGAGGCAGGATCATCAGATCCAATGTTGTTGCTTCCCAAATCGAGAGCCATAAGCGTTTTGGCGGTGTTGTTCCGGAAATTGCGTCCAGGCACCATGTGGAACAGATTACGCTCGTCATTGAAGAGGCTATCGAGCAAGCTGGAATCCAGAAAGAAGAATTGGATGCCATTGCTGTGACTCAGGGACCTGGTCTTATCGGTGCATTGCTTGTCGGGGTGAATGCCGCCAAAGCGCTGGCATTCTCCATCGGCAAACCGCTGATTGGCGTCCACCACATAGCAGGACATATCTATGCCAACCGTTTGGAGCAGGAGTTCGAGTTCCCGCTGCTGGCATTGGTCGTTTCTGGCGGTCATACAGAGCTTGTTCTTATGAAAGAACATGGCAGCTTTGAAGTAATCGGGGAGACCCGTGACGATGCAGCTGGTGAGGCTTATGACAAGGTAGCCAGGACATTGCAGCTGCCTTATCCAGGAGGCCCACGCATTGATAAGCTGGCAGCAGAAGGCGAGCAATCGATCGATTTCCCTCGTGCTTGGCTCGAGCCGGAGAGCTATGATTTCAGCTTTTCAGGTTTGAAGTCTGCGGTCATCAACACATTGCATAATGCTAAGCAAAAAGGACAAACGTTGGAGCCAGCAGATGTCGCCGCAAGCTTCCAAGCCAGCGTAGTGGATGTGCTTGTAGGGAAGACAATCCGAGCGGCCGAAGCATTTGGTGCTAAGCAAGTCATTGTTGCAGGTGGTGTTGCTGCTAATAGAGGGCTGCGCACTTCATTGGAAGAAGTGTTTGCGGACAAGCAAGCTGAACTGCTTATCCCGCCGCTTGCTTTATGCACGGATAACGCAGCCATGATTGGGGCAGCTGCATCCATTCTTTATCAGCAAGAGAAATTCGCTGATCTATCAATGAATGCCAAGGCATCCATGCCGTTATAATAAAAAGCATCGTTTTCATGAAGAAAACGATGCTTTTTTTATTCACATTACATATTCTGAATTGTGTATAACTTATTAAAACCCACTATTAGTACCAGGTAAAGAAGTGGATAAATCAGTGGAAAACCTCTGTGGATTCTGTGGATATTGTGTATAACCTTGTGTATATCCCATTAAATCAACAATGAAAACGCATTTAGTCTTGTGTATAACTTTCTTGTTCTTCGCTAAGTGTTTCCCATTCCTCCATCACTTCCAGAAGTGTTGCCTGAAGTTCCTCATTCTTTTCAGTGATTTCCTGGGCCTTCTGATAATCCTGGAAAATGTCCGGATCTGTGAGCAAAGTCTCATTGCTTTCAATCTCAGTCTCCAGTTCGGCTATCTTCTCTTCCAGCTCCGAAATGCGCCGTTCCCGTTTCCGTATTTCCCGCTTTATTGCCTTATCTTGATGATAAGAGGATTTGCTCTCCTGTGTAACAGTTGTTTGTTTCGTTTCTGCAGCAGAAGCCTCCAGAGCAGCAATTTCCTGCTTCTCTTGTTTCTTTTCGATAAAATAATCATAGTTGCCCAAGTAGGATATAATCTGCTTGTCCGCCATTTCCAGTACTTGTGTGGAAACTTTATTCATGAAGTATCGGTCATGTGAGACAAAGAGTATAGTACCCGGATAGTCGGCTAATGCACTTTCCAATACTTCCTTGCTGTCTAAATCAAGGTGGTTGGTCGGTTCATCCATGATCAAGAGATTTGATTTCTGCATCATCAGCTTCGCAAGGGCAAGACGTGCTTTTTCACCACCGCTTAGCGTGTTGACGACTTTGAGGACATCATCGCCAGTGAACAGGAAATTGCCAAGAATTGTGCGGATATCCTTTTCATCCATAAGTGGATACTCATCCCATAGCTCGGCAAGGACACTCTTCGAGGAATGCAATTCTGTCTGCTCCTGGTCGTAATAGCCGATGCTGACGCCTGTCCCAAGTTCCACATGACCGGACTTAGCAGGCAGCTTTCCAATGATAGTCTTGAGCAAAGTCGTCTTACCAGTTCCATTCGGTCCAGTAAGAGCAATGCGGTCTTGACGATTCATATGGAAGGTAACGTGTTCGAAGACAGGGGAGGTACTTTCCGGATACTGATAGGACAAGTCCTTTACCTTTAATACATCATTTCCGCTCCGCCGATCAATATCAAATGTGAGTTTCGCAGAAGATGCATCATGAAGCGGCCGATCGATTCTCTCCATCTTTTCCAGCTGTTTGCGTCTGCTTTGCGCGCGCTTTGTCGTTGTGGCACGTGCGATGTTCTTTTGGACGAATTCTTCCATCTTTTTAATTTCGGACTGCTGCTTCTCGTATTGCTTCAGCTCCCGCTCGAAATTGGCAGCTTTCTGTTCAAGATAATTACTGTAATTTCCTTTATAACGAACAGAGTGATTATGAGCTATCTCAATGACGGTATTGACGGTTTTGTCGAGAAAGTAACGGTCGTGCGATACAACTACGACAGCACCCTGGTAGCTGCTCAAATATCCTTCCAGCCAGTCCAAGGTAGAAATGTCCAAGTGGTTAGTCGGCTCATCCAGTATTAACACGTCTGGTTTCTGGAGGAGAAGCTTACCTAATGCAAGTCGCGTCTTTTGACCGCCGCTTAATGAACCTATCGGTGTGGACAAGTCCTTATCTCCGAATCTCAAACCGTTCAGTACAGAACGGATATCTGCTTCATATTGATAGCCTCCGTTCAAGCGGAAGGCCTGCTGTTTTGTATCATAATTGGTTAGAAGCTGCTGGTAGGCAGTATCGTCTGAAATAAGTTCAGGATCTCCCATCCTTTCTTCCAGACGGCGCAGCTCTTCCTCTTGCTGTATAAGATCTGCGAAAACAGTTTTCATTTCTTCCAGGATGCTTTTTTCAGATTCCAAGCCGGTATGCTGCTCCAAATACCCAAGAGTGGCATCCTTTGCTAAGAATACATTTCCTTCGTCATAGCTTAATTCCCCTGCAAGGATCTTCAGCAAGGTCGATTTTCCTGCACCGTTTCGTCCGACAATGGCTAATCGGTCCTGTGTTTGCACTTCCAGTTTTATATTAGATAAAATGACGTCTGCGCCAAATAGTTTCGTTATATTGTTAGCTTGCAATAAAATCATTCTGTTCACCTCATACTATCAGTGTATCCTATGTGACAAAACAGTAGCAAGCACCGAATTCCAGCGCTTTTCGCATTCATGCTGATGGACATCAGAAATGAATTTGTTAAAATGGAGACAAGGTACGTCTTTGTGAATCTGTACAAGACTTTCCTTCTCAAATCTGTTAGAATAAGTTGTTAACTATAATCGTACTTTGTGAAAGTATCATATGTAACAATTCAAGGACGAAGCCGCAGGCAGCATCTGCAACTCCTTACAGATGCGAGAAAGGAACCTGTCTGCATCCATTATTCCATTCTTTAGGAATAGGTGCTGATCATATACGACAGAAGGTAACAGAACGAAAGCGTTCTAGTCCGATAGGCCTTTTTGATCAGCTGCATGGCTGCACGAAGTTCCCTTCTGGAAGCTGCAGGCTTTAGGAGGATAAATGAGCATGTATATGGACCAAAATAAAATACCAAAAGCTACGGCAAAGCGGTTGCCGCTTTATTATCGATTTCTGAACAGTCTGCATCTGCAGGGGAAGACAAGAGTCTCTTCAAAAGAACTCAGTGAATCGGTTAAAGTAGACTCAGCTACAATCCGCCGGGACTTTTCCTATTTCGGAGCACTTGGTAAAAAAGGCTATGGTTATAATGTAGAGTACTTGCTGAACTTCTTCCGGAAAACACTAGATCAAGATGAGATCACAAGAGTGGCGCTCATCGGGGTCGGTAATCTTGGAACAGCTTTCCTGAATTATAACTTTACGAAGAATAACAATACAAAAATAGAAATGGCTTTCGATACGGATCCAGGAAAAGTTGATCATAATATCGGTGGTGTCCCTGTATACCATATCGACGATCTGGAACAATATATCAGCAATGTTAGTGCAGCGATCCTGACGGTGCCAGCGCATGCTGCACAAGCAATCACCGATCGTCTTGTCGAATGCGGTATTGCTGGAATCCTGAACTTTACGCCAGCGCGTATTGCGGTACCGAGCAATATTCGTGTTCACCATATCGATTTGGCTATTGAATTGCAGTCATTAGTTTATTTTTTGAAGCATTATTAATTCAAGCACCTCTCATACAGAGGTGCTTTTTCTTTAGAAAGTCAAACTGGAATCAATTCATGTTTTTATCGTATTATTCACGGCTAAATCAAGATCAGGCAGAGACACAAGAAATGTAAGCTGAAGGGAAGTGTAAGCATGGAGCATCAAGAAGCCATCACATTAGAGAATGTGACGTATGAAACGGAGAAAAACCATATCATCCATGATATTACAGGTGCGTTCACAAAGGGGAAGATTACAGCAATAATCGGCCCATCAGGCGCAGGGAAAACGACACTTTTTCGATTATGCAATGGATTACTGTCACCCTCAGGCGGAAATATCCTGATTGATGGGAAGGAAATCGTAACGTTTGATCCTGTGAGCTTACGTCGTCATGTCGGTATTGTTCTCCAACAAGCAATCATGCTTGAAGGAAGCGTTCGTGATAATCTGGCATTGCCATTACAGCTCTCTGAAAAGGAGCTGTCTGATGATGAGGCAGAGCGGATGATACAGTTGGTAGGCTTGGAACCTGATATCTTGAATCAGAATAGCAGGGATTTATCAGGCGGGCAGAAGCAGAAGGTCTCTATTGCTAGAACACTGCTGAATGAGCCGGGGATTTTACTGCTGGATGAAATCACCTCTTCCTTGGATCGAGTTTCTAGGCAGGATATTGAGAATCTGATGAAGCGGGTCAATAGAGAGAATGGAACGACGATCATCTGGATCACGCATAACTTGGAACAAGCAAAAACGGTTGCAGATGAAGTCTGGGTCATGATAAATGGCACGATTGCCGAAGCAGGACCGATTGCCATACTTGACCATCCAGAGAATGATGCCGTTAAGCACTTTGTCATGGAGGAGGAAAAATGAATGCACTTGCTTTGTTACTCACTCTGTTATTTGTCCTTATTCCACTTTTCTTATCTAAGACATTACAACTGGGACTCGAAAAAGATACGGTCATTGCAACAGTCCGTTCCATTATCCAGCTGTTTGCAGTTGGCTATGTGCTGCAGTTTATCTTCGATTCCGGTAATATCCTTTATATTTTCCTGATGGTGGCGCTCATGATCGGTGCAGCAGTACAAAATGCAAGAAAAAAAGGAGCATCTATCAGAGGCATTACATGGAAACTGGTGCTTACATTCATTGTAATCGAAGTACTGACACAAGGGATTCTTTTAGGACTTCAGATTACTCCTCCAACTGCACAATATATCATCCCATTAAGCGGAATGGTTATAGGGAATTCTATGGTGCTAGGTATTTTGTTTTTGAATCGCTTCACTTCAGAAGTGGCGTCCAGAAGAGAGGAAACAGAGCTTATCCTTTCATTGGGCGGCACACCGAAGCAAGCAATTCAACGCTCCCTGCTGGCATCCATTAAGGCAAGTACTATTCCCACGATAGAAAGCCAAAAAACGATTGGGCTAGTTCAGCTGCCAGGTATGATGAGCGGTCAAATCATTGCCGGAGCAGATCCGCTCCAGGCAGTTATGTTCCAGCTCCTGATTCTCTTCCTGCTGCTTACAACAGCCATTGTGACAAGTACCCTGCTAGGCTTCTTGTCTTATCCAACGAAGTTTAATGAACGAATGCAGGTTATAGATTAGAAAATCGTTTCTGCAGCGAACATGAAGTTGTCAATACCGCAAGAAAAGCCGCCTATATAAAAAGGACGGCTTTTTTTGTATTACAATGGAAAAGGTTCAAACACACTATCGATTATAGTGCCATCATACACAAAACTGACCGTACTGCCTCCCTGCCAAATGCCGATTTCATAATCGTCTTCTTCCCCATATAGAATCACTGTGGCATCAAAGGCTGAATAGGAAGCTTCAGGACGCATTTCATCGCGTTTGCATGTATTGATGCATTTCAGTATATAATCGACCCGCTCCTTATCTGTAACCGTCACAGATGAATTAGTGGCTTCTGGAACATACACTTCGATTTGTCTTATAGTATCTTCAATAAGTGCATCCTGCTTAAAAGGTTTGAAAGCAGCAAATATCCAGACAGTGACTCCGGTAAGCAAGAGAAAAATGATAAGGAAACGGATGGTATTGGCAAGCAAGCAAAATCCCCCTAAAGTCTTTTCTTTATCATCTCACACTTCTATAAAAGGAATTTTAATGATATTGTAAATATCATACAGATAAGTTTCGGGTATCGAAGTAATAGCGACTCCTCGTTTGTTAGCGCTGTTTTAAGGGAAAAGGCTACTATCATAGTTGTAGGAGGCGCTAGTATGTATGAGAAAATCCTATTGGCTGTCGACGGTTCAGAGCACTCAATGAGAGCGACAGAAGAAGTAATCAAAATCTGTCAGGCCAGCACAAAGCCTGTACAGCTGGAAGTTACCCATGTCATACAAGATATAAAAAATAGCGAGATTGTTCTGCAGCAGGTAAAGCCGGATGATAGGAACCGGGACGGAGAACTTCGTATCCAGTCAAATGAAGCGGTACTGCAGAATGCGAATATTCCCTATACCCGTACCATCGAACGTGGAGATGCGGGTAGAACAATTGCCAATAAGGCAAACAATGGTGCGTTTGACTTGGTTGTAATAGGAACAAGAGGTTTAAATGGCTTTCAGAAGCTTGTAGTTGGAAGTGTAAGTACAGAAGTGATCAAAAGAGCGAATTGCCCAGTGTTGGTCGTAAAATAGGAAGCGTTACCAACTGGAGTGAAACGCAAAAACAGTTGGGAGTATGCATGTGAGTAAACTAGAATCCAAGTGGTTGGTCGTTGTAGCTGTCCTTTTTGGGACTTTCACTGTTATTTTGAACAATAGTATGCTGAATCCGGCGCTGCCAACATTGATTTCTACATTCGATGCCAATGCTGTCAGTGTCGGCTGGATACTGACGATTTTCATGGTTGCAATGGGTATGACGATGCCTGTTACCGGCTACCTTGGGGATCGGTTCGGGAAAAAAAGTATTTACTTATTAGGTCTTGTTGTATTCCTCGCAGGGTCCATCTTTGGTATTTTCTCCGGCAGTCTGCCATTTGTCATCACGGCGCGTTTTATTCAAGGAATCGGCGGTGGATTGATGATGCCGATATCAATGGCACTCATATTCCAGGCCTTCCCGAAGCAGGAGCGCGGACTTGCAGTCGGTGTATATGGCGTAGCGGCAATGGTAGCTCCAGCAATCGGCCCGACGATTGGCGGTGTGCTGATTGCTTACTTACCATGGCCGTTCCTATTTGCTTTTAATTTGCCGTTCGGCCTTCTCGGTTTACTGATGGCTAGTCGTTACTTGAAATCCACAGCCGCTGATCCGAAGCGCCGCTTCGACAAGGGCGGTTTTGTATTCGTTACGATTGGTATCGGTTTGGTTCTGTACGCACTGGGCCGCGGACAGACACTGGAAGTGCTTGTATCAGCATCTAACCTTGCGCTGATAGCAGCAGGGATACTAGCTATTGCAATTTTTGTTTTTTATGAGCGGCGGAAAGAGCAGCCGTTATTGGAGCTCTCACTGTTCCGTAATCCAAGCTATACAGTTTCGATACTTGTAACAGCGACAGCGTCCATTGGACTATTTTCTGGGATATTCCTGCTGCCATTATTGATTCAGAATGTCTACGGACTTAGTGAGATCCAGACAGGGCTCCTATTCTTACCGGCAGCATTATTCAGCGGGGCCATGATGTCATTGGGCGGAAAGCTTTTAGATAAAAAAGGGCCGCGCTGGGTAGTGCCTCCTGGGCTGCTGATTTTGGCTATAGCCACTTTCCTGATTGGGAATCTTAGTCTGTCTACACCATTCTGGCTGATCCTGGTAATCAATATGCTTCGGGGTGCAGGTCTCGGTCTCAGCAATATGCCTGCTACGACTGCAGGGATGAACGACATTCCAGAACATCTTGTATCCCAAGGCTCTGCGATGAACAATGTGTTACGGCAAATATCATCCGCCTTCGGTATTGTCTTCTTCAGTATCTACTTTGAAGTGCGCCGAGCACATCTCACAGCTGCAGGAGAAGCAGCCCAACAGGCGAGCTTGCAGACAATCAATGAGGCCTTTGTATTTTCCGGAATATTGATTCTCATTATGGTGCCGATATCTTTCATTATGCGTTATAAAACAGAGAAGAAGCAGGAACACAAAGCCGAAGAAGTATCCAATGGTTGAAGTAAAATCAAGTAACCGATAGTACGGAACGTAGATTGATGGTTAGAGGGGAAAGCATTTCCCGGGAAACTGGCCTGGTCAAAAGGAGAATCCTTAAAATTGAATTAAAAAAATAACCTCTGAAGCAATCAAATGCTCCAGAGGTTATTTTTTAGAAGTCTACGTCTTTGCGTTCAAGGGCAGCAATATATAGCTGTTTCATTTGCTCAACAGATGTCTCACTCGGATTTGTGCCAGTACATGGATCTGTAACTGCATTAGCAGACATGTCTTCTACGTGGTCGTAGAACACCCACATCGCTTTGGCAGCACTGCCGCCGATTCCAATAACCCAGTCTGGACCGAATTCTTCAAATGCTTTTATAGTTAAATATAATAAGATACCCATCCTGCCGGTGACAGGATGTTTTTTTCATTTGACGGATTGTGTAATATTAAATGCTATAGCTAAAAACAAAGTAGCCCAATGAATGGATTTGTGAAAAAATGAAAGTGTAAGATCTAAAGACTAAAGATCAATTTTTTATTACGCAAATATAGGAGAAGTAAAGTATGACGATTTAACTATGATGGCAGAACTGACTAGTTTTAAAATAAATATAAACAAGCACTTAGATATAGGGGTTCAAGCAGGAGAGATCTCTGAAGGGACTGGGAAGCATTTTATGAGGATAGTGTCCTTATGTGGGAGGCTCTGTTTAATGAAGCGCATTAAAAAAGTGAGGAACTTGGTGAGGTTCTTATTCCTCTTTAAATTCTATGAAAAAAGCTTTGTAATCTGGATTACAGAAAATTAACTTAATGTAATTTATGATGAATGTAACACTCCGCTATAGATTATGTTACACGAGGAACGGATGTCATTCGCAACATTGAAAGGAGAGGCAGTATGTTACATTTTAAAGCGATGGAAAATATAGAATCATTTTTGCCACAAATAAAGATATTTGAATCGCTTCCGGTAGAAATTATCCGTGAAATCGAACAATTGGTAACAAAATCAATTACGTATAAGCTTTCAAAAAATTCTATTCTTCAGACGCCCGGAAATGAAAGGAAGGGCTTATTTTTCGTAATTGCCGGTAAACTTCGCTTGTACAAAACCAATTCGGACGGCAAACAACATACGGTCTGCATCCTAAGTGAAGGCGGCATGTTCGGTGAAGTTGAAACGTTTTCATTGGGCACAACAGGGGCTTATGTGGAGACGATGGAAGACTCGATTGTTTTTTCGATTCCGACTGAACAATTCGAACCTCTCTTAAGAAAGTATCCTGAATTATCTTTACGATTTTTATCAGAAATAAGCAAACGCCTGCGAGATCAGGAGGAATTGGTGGAAAAATTGGTTTTCAGGGATCTCCGTGGTAAAGTGCTTTACTTTCTCCACCGACTATCTAAGAAGTTCGGAATAGAAGAAAGTGGATACCTAAAAATAGATATTCCGTTGACTCATCAAGAATTGGCCAATATGATCGGTGCCACAAGAGAAGCGGTATCGATTATCTTACAAGAACTATCTAATGAAGGTATTATCGTGACCAGCCGTAGAATGGTCATGGTTCATATCGGAAAAGCGATGAAAGAACTAGCTTGATTTCAAGACTCGTATGAATTTCCATTCAAATGTATGCTTTCGGCGTAATCTACATTACTGATGAATTCTTCATCTAGCCTTATGATAAATGGCGTAACGGAAACTTATAGGAGGGGAGTCAACATGTCCAATCAACAAGTTCAACTCAATATTCGATTCAAAACTAAACCAGGGAAAAAAGAAGAATTCCGCAAGGAGCTATCTTCCCTTATTGAGGAGATGTCATCCGAAAAGGCATTTATTAGTGCCATTGTATCAGACGATCTGGATCAACCGGATGACTTGATCATTTATGAAACATGGCAAGGCACGAGAGATAGCTGGCTTGCAGAAGAATTTGTTAAACCATACCGCAAGAATTACGAAGGAAGACTGGGTGATCTAATTGTGGATAGAAGCGTCAGCTGGTTGCAACCGACGGGCGAATGGGGAAGTCATATAACGAATGCGTGATGAAGTTGAAACTTTAACGTTTTAAGGTCTGGGACGATACAAAAATATTATGGGAGGCATATAGATATGGGGAGATTTGAAGGAAAGGTAGTAGTTGTCACCGGAGGAACAAGCGGTATCGGACTTACGACGGCACAACGATTTGTTTCCGAAGGGGCCTACGTATTCATTACCGGCCGTAGACAAATGGAGCTGGAAGCAGCTGTAAAATTGCTTGGTGAACGGGTTACCGGAGTTCAAGGTGACATTTCTAATTTGAAGGATTTGGACAAACTGTTTGATAAGGTTAAGCAGGAGAAAGGACATCTGGATATTCTCTTTGCAAACGCTGGAATTGGCAGCATTCTACCCTTAAGTCAAATTACGGAAGAGCAGTACAACACGACTTTCGGAGTGAACGTAAAGGGTACTTTATTCACCATACAAAAGGCTTTGCCACTGTTTCCAGATATGACAGGAACCATCATCTTAACGGGATCGACGGCTGGTACGATCGGCGATCCAGGATTTAGTGTCTACGGAGGTAGTAAGGCGGCTCTCCGTCAGATGGCGAGGAGCTGGATAATGGATTTGAAAGGTACAGGGATTCGACTTAATGTACTGAGCCCTGGCGGCGTTCATACTCCTGCTTATGATGATATGTTTGGCGAGGCGGTAGATCAAGTCCTTGAATCAGCGAAGAATACCGTTCCGCTAAGCCGCATGGGCAAGACGGAGGAGATTGCCGACGCGGTTATGTTTCTGGCCTCGGAGGAAAGCGGCTATGTGAACGGCATCGAATTGTTTGTAGATGGCGGGATGGCTCAAGTCTGACCGTGAATCAGAAGGGATGAGTCGTCGTTTATTTAAGCAGTTCCTAATAAGCCCATGTATCAACTCAGGCAGAGGAGTATATAATCTCTCTGCCTTTCGCTTCGGTGTCGTAAGAGGAACTAGCGTAAGCTATTCGCCTCATCAACCATCGTCAACTGTCAACTGTCGCACTTAGCTTGACAATCTGTCATTTGAAGATACTTATGGCAGAAAAAATAAGCAATAAACACATAATGAAATTAATCGATCTTGTATATTTGTTGAAGAATTTTTTGAATGCCGAACCGAAGGCAGCCCATAAAAGGAGACCTAAACAGCCAATGATGATAGTTACGGCTGCATACAGGACAACCGAGGAAATGGAAGCCTTGAAAGGCAAGATAAAAGTCGACATCGCCGTGACGAAGTATAGGATGCTTTTGATATTAATAAGCTGGAAAAGAAAGCCGGAAAGGAAGGAGGGGCGCTCAATTGCATCCTCCTCTTTTTTACTTTTATCGAACATGATTTTATAGGCAATAAACAGCAGATATACAGCTCCTAAAACCTTAAGATAAGGCTCTACAGCAGGAATCCAGCTATATACTGTCTTCGTTAGTACCGTTCCGATAATACCTAATAAAATAAATCCTGCAACGATACCGCTATTAAATTTCCAAGCTCCCTTCAGCCCATGTTTTCGTGATTCATTCATAAGCAGCAGATTACTTGGACCAGGTGTAATGCTAGTGATGATAATATAAGAAAAAAATGCAGTAAGACTCATGGATGATCTTTCTCCTTTTTACGATTGCGGATTAACATGACCCATTGTATGATGAAAATTGGTATCGGTAAAATTGAAATTACAAATAGATAGTATTGATATTTTCGATAAAGGGGGAGCGGCGATGGAGATAAGGCAATTCATTACCTTCCGCACAATCGTGGATGTAGGTAGTTATACGAACGCAGCTGCAAAACTGGGATATACACAATCTACCATCACAGCGCATATTCAGGCTCTGGAACAGCAGCTTGGTGGTCCGGTATTTTCGTATGTAAAAAGAGAGCTTCATTTAACAGACTTAGGTCGGGAATTAGTAGGAATGGTAGATGAGTTACTTGGTTCCTACCAGCGGATAAAGAAGTTGAATGATGACAGGGTGAATGGAGAGCTGAAAATTACTGCGCCGGAATCGCTCACTATTTCCCGACTAGGTCCAATACTGAAGGCTTATTCCATGCAATATCCAGAAGTGAAAATCAAACTAAGTAATGGTACATGCGGGGATAACCAAAAAGAGCTGATGAATGGGAACGTGGATGTGGCATTCATGCTGTGGCCGGAGCTTGAAACGGATAACTATGTATATCATAAGCTGCATAAAGAAGAGATTATCTTGGTAACTGCTCCGGAAGCAAAGGCACATTTCGATGATTACAAGGGAACAGAAGCTTGTTTTGTAACAAATGAAGAAGGTTGCAGCTACCGGGTGATGTTTGAGGAGCACTTGATCAAACAGGATATACCTAGATTCCAATCGATGGAACTGTGGAGTCTTGAGGCCATTAAGAAAGTTGTAGCCAGCGGATTGGGATTTGCGGCACTTCCGCTCGTTACAGTGGAAAAAGAAATAGAGAGTGGGACTCTGAAGCTATTGGAACATGGAGAGAGCTTCAAACCTATTTACTCTTATATGATGGTAAGGTCGAAAAATTGGCACTCACCAGCTGTGGATAAGTTCTTGGAGCTAACGCTGAAACTTTCTGATAATCAAGCGGAAGACGTCACATAAAACGAATACTATCCTGAAAAAGATAAACTGCGAAATAATCAGCAGTTTATTTTTTTGATTTATTAAAGGAAATTTATGCTAAAATTTACAGGGGATTTTTAAGTTTTTCCTACAGGTACCGATAGTGATTGAACAATTCAGTAAAAAAAAGCAGAAAGGAAAGAATATGAAAAAGCTGATAAGTACAATAGTAAAGACACTGACCTTTTTTATAGGTTGGGCAATATTAATTTCTTTTACACCTGATTTACAGACAGATAATCCAGCACTGCTAAGATTATGGTGGGAATTTACACCGCTTGCTGCAGTAGTTTTATTTTCTATTTGTTTTGTTTTTCTAATAGAAAAGAAGAAAATAAAAGTTCCTGTAACTGTAAACTTACCTAAAAACATTCTGGTGGGTGCTGTTATTGGAGTTTTCTGGCTGGGCAGTGTGGCAGCAATGCTTTTACTCACAAAGACCATGCATATTCAAGGTGTGTATCATGTTGATTACTTATGGATTTGGATTTTGGCATCACTGTTTAATACGATTATGCAAGAATTGCTTGTCAGAGGTTATCTGTATCAATTATGGAAACGTAGATATAATACGACCACTGCAACTATTTTAACTACGATTTTATTTACTGCTATGCATGGCGGTGCTTTTGAAGCGGGGATCATCCCTGTTCTAAATGTTATTTCCATGAGTGTGCTTGTAACGATGCTATTGGAATACACCGGTACCATAGCAGCGCCAATCCTTGCTCACTTCATTTGGAACACAATCGGTGCGATCATTTTAGGAGGCGTATCTTTGGTAAGCGATTATCCAAAACTGTTAAACAGCACATATCAAGGTGTGGAATGGATAGCAGGTGGTGTATATAAAATGGAAGGAAGTATTATTGTATTCGTTGTTAATATGATTTTACTTACATACTTGTTCTTATTAAGTAGAAAAAGATCTGCTTTAGCATTTGACTGAGTTTACTCCCATAGGTGTGCAAAAGGCGGATAGAATTGTGCACAAAAAAGGAGCTTGGATGTCCAAGCTCCTTTTAAAAGAATAACAGCTTCTTTTACGTTCAAAATTATTTCAAGAACTGTTCTTCGAAGAAGTCCAGCTGATAATCCAAAGTCAATGCATCATTGAACAGGAATGCATTCGCATCTGCAGTCAAAACATGTCCTTCTTTTACAGCAGGTATTTCTTTGAACATTTCTGTTTCCTGGTATGAATTATCTTGATCGCTATACTCACTGATAACAAGATAATCGCCAACATATTCAGGAAGTACTTCTGAGGAAATCATCGTATAGCCGTCTTTTTCAGTCATTTCCTTTACTTTATCCGGCATTGAAAGTCCCATTGCTTGATAAAGGACTTCTGTACCGCGCCCCCAGCTGTCTCCAAGCACGCCCATGCCTTTTTCATAGCTTTCCATCACAGTGACAGTTGCATCCTCGCCAATTTTGTCTTTGATTTCATCACCTGTCGTTTTCGCACGTTCCTTGAAGTCATCGACCCATTGCTGTGCTTCATCACCTTTATTCAGCAGCTTTCCGATTTCGACATGCTGCGTTAGGTAATCGACTTTGTTATACGTATACGTGACAGTAGGGGCAATTTCTTCGAACTTATCCAGATTCTTTGTTGTGTCGGCAGCGATGATCAGATCAGGCTTCAGTTCAAGGATTTTTTCAACATCTTCCTCGCTTACTGTTTCCGCATCTTTTAACCCGTCTGCAAGAACAGGGCTGCTTTTCGCCCATTGATCTACACCGACAATATTAACGCCAAGGGAAAGTACATCACCAGCATATGATGCTAAGACTACAACTCTTTTTGGATCAGTCGGGACCTCAACGGGACCTGTTTCAGATTCGTATGTAAAGGTTTCTTTTGTCTCTTTTTCGCTGCCAGAGGCAGTAGATTCCTCTGAAGAACCGCATGCGCTGAGAATGAGAAGGAAGAGACCGATTATAGCAATTAGTGCTTTTTTCATTTTATATTCCTGCTTTCTGCTGTTTTGTTTATGATAATGATAATCAATATCAATTAGGTAAATAATAGAATGATTCCAGCCGAATGTCAATAAGATATTCAATTGCTGATTTTGATTTCATACAAGATCTGTCTGGCTGGTTGATATAAATTTTGAACGTTAAAGTCACCTACAAGCCTTTTTTTCTTATGGTAAGATTATGGTAGTAATAAATTCTTTTAGAGAAAGGGCAGGAAGGACTTTATGCATTTGGAATTAGACACGATTTTGCTCATTATTCTTTTCGGATTTCTTGCCGCATTCATTGATTCTGTTGTCGGAGGAGGCGGGCTGATTACGATTCCGGCATTGCTGTTTGCGGGACTGAACCCTGCTGCCGCTGTGGCAACGAATAAACTCGCCGGAACGCTGGGATCATTTACAAGCACGCTCATGTTCTATCGATCTGGCAATCTGGATTTAAAATCGGTTATGAAGTTCTTTCCGTTATCCTTCATCGGCTCAATGCTCGGAGCATGGACCGTACACGTTATCGATCCAGCATTATTCAAGCCGCTCATGCTAATAATGCTGATTGCTGTTGCTATTTATACGATCATAAAAAAAGACTGGGGCAGCGTTTCTACCTACAAAAGATTAACGCCAAAAAGACTGCTTATTTTTGCAGCAGTCCTGACGTTTATCGGTTTCTATGACGGTTTTCTCGGACCAGGAACAGGTTCATTCCTTATGTTCGCCTTCCTGTTCATCGGCTTGGATTTCCTTCGTGCAGCAGGAAGCGCAAAGCTGTTGAACTTCGGCAGTAATGTATCCGCGCTGATTTTATTTATGATTTTGGGTCAAGTACACTACGCTATTGGTCTTATTATGGGGATATCAGGTATTTTTGGATCAATTGCTGGTTCACGTTTTGCGATTAGACGCGGGAGCGGGTATGTACGGATTCTGTTTATTGTTGTAACGACTGTACTGATTGTGAAGAACGTATATGACTACATAAAGGAAATCATGTAAAAAAGGCCGATTAGGCCTTTTTGATTTGTATGTAGCATTCGTCATGTTAGCAGATAAAAGTGCCGTACCAGATCACGCTCTGTCAAAAGGATTACGCTCTGGTTTCCAGCACCTTTAACGATAGGTTACTTGCTGAAAACGATACCAGGTCAAGTTTTTTTTTCAAACACGGAGCGTTATACTGTAATCAAGTACATAGCGAGAGGGAGTACATATGGCGACAATCAAGGATTTAGCCAGGATGGCTGGTGTCTCGGTGACGACTGTATCCCGGGTGCTCAATGATCATCCTTATGTGAGTGAGGAGAAGCGGAAAGCTGTGCTGGAGGCGATCGGACAGACTGGATATGAAAAGAATGTAAATGCGGTACATCTGAAAACTGGAAAAACAGAGTTAATCGGTGTAGTGCTGCCTTTTTCGGATCATCCTTACTTTGCACGTCTATTGAAAGGAATAGCGAGACAGGCATTCAAGCATAACTTCAAGCTCGTATTGATACAGACAGATTATCAAACAGAGAGGGAAAAAGAGGCATTGCAGATGCTCCGGCAAAAGCAGATCGATGGACTCATCATCTGTTCGCGCAGCTGTGAGCTGTCCTTGATAAAGTCTTACAAACAGTATGGACCGATTGTTGTATGCGAGAAGGTACCGGAGGAATTGTCATCTTCGTATGTCGATCATTATCAGGCTTTCCAGGACGCACTCTCCTATCTATATGAGGAAGGACATACTAAGATCGGCTATTCCGTGAGCAGGCTCGATGGGACGAGCAGTAAGAACCGCAATGCTGCTTACCGGGATTTCTTTGCAGCAAGAAAACTGCCATATCGTTCAGATTATGTGTTCGATAGGATGCTATATTTTGAGGATGGCGAGACGATAGTAAAAAAGCTGCAGCGGATGGAAGATCCGCCATCGGCGATGATTATAACAAGCGATCAAGTTGCTGCTGGCGTGATAACGTATGCAAATAAGGTTGGATTACGTATTCCGGAAGAGCTGGCCATTATCGGATTCGATGACCTTCCAATGGCCCGAATGATGGGTATTACAAGTATGCATCTGCCGCTGGAGGAAATGGGAGAGCATCTATTCCAGCAAGTTATGGAGAAGGATGCGAACCAGAAGCTATTCCATACTAAACTAATCAAGCGGAAAACGGTGTGAAGTTCTTATGTTTTTGGAGGAGAAATTATGTTTGGAACAATATTCAATGTAGCAATGATCATCATCGGCAGTACACTTGGGACTGTCTTTAAGAAAGGTATGAGAGATAGATATCAAACTATCCTCATGCAGGCAATGGGATTAGCTGCACTGGCATTAGGTGTCAACGCTATAGTTGGACATCTGCCGGACAGTAAATATTCTGTCCTATTCATTATCAGTTTGGCGATCGGAGCGATAGTCGGTGAAAAACTGGATCTGGATGCAAGGTTTACGAACGTTGTAAAGAAGTTTACCAAGTCGAATTTGGCGGAAGGTCTGTCTACAGCAATTCTTCTGTTCTGCATTGGATCTCTTTCTATACTAGGCCCAGTAGAAGCCGCACTGCATGGTAATTATTCCTACTTGCTTGCAAACGGTATGCTGGATTTTGTTACGTCTTTGGTCCTGGCGTCAACCTTTGGATTTGGAATAGCATTATCAGCAGGGGTTTTATTCGTATGGCAGGGTTCGATTTATTTAGTGGCAAAAGCATTGGAAAGTACGGTGAATGTGGATCTGCTGAATGAAGTAAGCATAGTCGGCGGCGTCTTGATCATGGCATCAGGTTTAAGCATATTAGGGATAAAGAAATTCAAGACAATGAACTTCCTGCCAGCGTTGCTTGTACCGCCTGTCTTCTTTTTGATATTAAAGATTTTTTAATCAGGATTAAGGAGGAGTAGCATGGATGGAGAGGTAAAAGAGGCATTTATAAAATCGAAATCCAAGGATAAGCAAGAAAGCTATGAAGCATATCTATACATAATGCAAGCGACAGAAAAACAAGTGGATTGGGCATATGAGGTCTGGGATGACTTGCTGGAAGGTTTGACGGATAAAGATAACCATCAACGTTCCCGTTCAGCTCAATATTTAGCTAATTTAGCAAAGAGTGATCCGGAGAATAGAATGCTTACAGATTTGCCTCAGCTTTGGGAAGTGACCAAGGATGAGAAGTTCGTTACTGCCAGACATAGCCTGCAATCATTTTGGAAAGTCGGTCTTGCCGGTGCTGAACAAAAAGACTTGGTTATGGCATATATGATCGATCGTTTTAAAAATGCTACGAATGAAAAGAATTATACGTTAATTCGTTTTGATATTCTGCAGAATATGAAACATCTGTATGACCAGTTGGAAGATGAAGCTATTAAGCAAACGGCGATGGATTTGATTGAGACAGTCGAGGAAGAAAAGTATAAGAAAAAGTATAAAAGTGTGTGGAGATGATGGACTACTAGCGGAATATAGGGCAACAGCCATACATGGTTTATTGAAGGAGTGGAGAAATACAATGTATGAAACGCGACTGGCAAACCGAGAAGAATTGCCTTTGATAGGGAACTACTGGTTTCAAATGACAAGGGAAATGGGAGAGGTAGACGGTCTACCTGTGCCTAGTTCACAAAGAGTCTCGGAAGTCATAGCTATATTCGAGAAGGAATTCGATGCAGGAAATATAATGTTCAAGGTTGTCACAGACGAGATAAATGAAATAGTTGCTTGTGCTGGCGGCCTGATTCGAGAAGAATATACATTTCCTTTGAGTGAAGAGAAATCGCTATTCGGATGGGTTATAGCAGTCTATACACTACCCACTCATCGAAAAAATGGATTGGCTTCTCGTTTAGTAGAGGAAGTATGTGACTGGCTAAAAGATAAGGGAGCCGTACGGGCAAGATTATGGTCCAGCTCCAGTGCGAGACGGATGTACGAAGATCTGGGTTTCAGAAATATGATGGATATGGAGAAGACGTTGTAATATAGTCCAGCTTAAACCTTGATCAAGTTCAGTCATTATTTTTTTCATTACATATAAAAAGCGTGCGCATTAACTTGCGCACGCTTCTTTTACAAGAATAGAGATAAAACAAAGGTCAGCACACATACGAATCCGGCCAGCAGCAAGCTGTACTTAATTGTCTGATTAAACAAAGTTGATTCATTCCCTGTCTCTTTTACAGCTGCTGTTGCGATCGCGATGGACTGCGGTGAGATGAGTTTGGCCATGACACCGCCAGCTGTATTGGCGGATAGGAGCAGTGCTGAGCTTGTACCGATTTGGCTGCCGGTGACGACTTGCAGTGTACCGAACAGTGCGTTATTGCTAACCACAGAGCCAGTGATGAAAACGCCGATCCAGCCGAGTATCGGACTGAATAATGGAAACAGGCTGCCTGTTTTGGCTAAGGCCAAACCTATGGAAGCACTTAGTCCAGCATAGTTTGATAGATTTGCAAACGCCATGATAAAACAGATTGTAAGAACCGGAATCCAAAGCTCTTTGGCTGCTTCCTGTAGTCCGCTTGCTGCACATTTCCAGTTGATATTTCTACTGAACAGACTAGTCAAAATGACAGCCACGAGAATAGCAGTACCTGTTGCAGAAACGAAATCGAACTTCAAGATGGCATCCATCGGTGTATCCGTAACAGCGATTGGAGCAATCTTGACCACTTCCTGATGCAAATATGGCATTTTCAAGTAGGCTATCCAGCCTGCCAACGGACCTTCTGGTGCAAATAAATTCTTGAAGAATGGTGCACTCCAAAAGGCGATGACGATAGTCAGGATATAAAACGGTGACCAAGCTTTGACCACTTGTCCCATTGTATACTTCTCGGGCTTTTCTTGAACCTCGGCACCTTTCTCCCGATAAATATGCTTTGGCTGCCATTTACGAAGGAAGAGGGACAGGACACCCATACTGATAAGTGCAGCACCGATATTAGCAAGTTCTGGTCCTATGAAAATCATTGTTGCTGTTTGGATGATTGTATATGTTCCGCTCAGTACAAGCAAAGCGGGAAGCGTTTCTTTAATTCCTTTGAATCCGTTCAGGATAAAAACGAGCAGAAACGGAATCAGAAAACTGATCGGAGGCAGGATCAAGGCAAGTGTCCGGGAAAGCTCCAGACTGCTGATGCCGCCAAGCTGAGCCCCCGTAATGACAGGAATCCCGATGGCCCCGAATGCTCCGGATGCTGCATTGGCAATCAAGCAAAGACCAGCAGCTTTAAGCGGTTTAAAACCGAGCTGTGTAAGAAGGGCGGCGCTAATGGCAATCGGTACGCCGAAGCCGGCTGCTCCTTCTAGAAATGCATTGAAACTAAAACCAATTAATAAGAGCTGTAAACGATGGTCTTGCGAAATACTTGCGATGCTGCCGCGGATCACATCGAATTTTCCGGATTTGACAGCCAGCTTATACAGCCACACTGCCATGATGACGATATAGCCGATCGGCCATAAACCGTTTCCGATACCAAGAACAATAGCAGATAATGCTTTGAGTGCTGGCATCTGGAAGACCAATACCGCTACGGCGAAGCTGATAACCAGCGTCAGTCCCGCGGCAAGTATTCCTTTCATTTTGAATGCTGTCAAACCAATCAAGAAAAACAGAATCGGTAAAAAGGCGATTAATGCACTAACATACTCATTGCCAAACGGATCATACGCTTGCATCCACATGTTATGCTCATCTCTTTTCTGCTGGGGTTTGGGTTAGTTCACAGTCTGGAAGGCAGTTTCCACGATATTTCGAAGGACACCGGCGCTATGTTTGAACTGATCTTTTTCCTTCTCGTTCAATGGCAGCTCCAGAACCTGCTGTGCACCTTTACGGCCGACAATGGTCGGAACGCCAATATACACATCTTTCTCCCCATATTCACCATCGAGATATGCTGTAACTGGCAGAATTGCTTTTTCATCACCAAGGATTGCTTGTGTTACGCGTACTAGACTCATCGCAATACCATAGTAAGTTGCGCCTTTTTTTTCGATAACGTGATAAGCAGCGTCTCGTACATTCACATAAATCTCATCTAAATCTTCCACTTTATATTTGCTGTCAGTCTGCATCATTGTTGCAAGCGGAACACCGCCAATTGTCGCTTGGCTCCAGACTGGAAGCTCGGTATCGCCATGCTCTCCGATCATATGAGCTTGCACATCATGCGGCGCAACTCCGAAGTAATCGCCAAGCATATAGCGCAGACGGCTGGAATCCAATGTTGTACCGCTGCCGATAACACGTTCTTTAGGCAGACCGCTGAATTTCCAAACTGCATGTGTCAGTACGTCGACTGGATTTGTGGCAATCAGGAAGATGCCATCAAAGCCGCTTGCCATGACTTCATCCACAATACCTTTGAAGATTTTAACGTTTTTGCTCACAAGATCGAGTCTTGTTTCTCCGGGTTTTTGATTAGCGCCGGCAGTAATGCAGACAATATCTGCATCCTGGCAGTCGGCATAAGTGCCATAGCCGATTTTCGTCGGGCGAGGGGCGAATGCTTGACCGTGATTCAGATCCATTGCATCGCCCATCGCTTTATTCTCATTTAAATCAATAATCACTAGTTCATCCACGATATTCTGATTCAGCAATGCGAATGCATAACTGCTCCCAACGAATCCCGCACCAACTAAAGCTACTTTATTGATTCTTTCCATGTAGATCATCACCTTTTTTAAGATTTATATTATGTGAATAACTTCACATTCTTTATATCTATATTGTGCAATACTTCACAAACTTTATCAAGCCCTTTGTTTTGAATAAATTGTGAACGATTGGAATACTCTTCGTTGAGGGGGTTTTTTGCATGTTTACGATGCTGTTTGCTTTCGGTATTTTCATCTTGATCGTCTTCCTTGCAGCAGTACGTACGGTCATAGAAAGACGAAAAGGAGAATAACAGCTCTAGTATCTGCATGAGAAGAACGGCTTATCCGTTTTGGATAACAAAATGACAGGGGTGGGTGTGGTTTGGCTATCAGAACTGGAGATGCCTATCTAACCAGTATTGATGCGTTAGGCAACAAAGTATTGAATGGTAAATCAATTGTGAAGAAACCTCTTTCCAAGCATGGTGCATTTCGCGGAGTAATGCGTACACAAGCAGGATTGTACGATTTGCAGCATGATCCTGCTTACGCAGATGTTTTGACATATATGGACAGTGATA
Source organism: Terribacillus aidingensis (assembly GCF_040703035.1). Classification (NCBI taxonomy): domain Bacteria; kingdom Bacillati; phylum Bacillota; class Bacilli; order Caryophanales; family Bacillaceae; genus Terribacillus; species Terribacillus aidingensis. The sequence continues at coordinate 474,090 of NZ_CP159996.1, forward strand.
CAGGAGAGCGTTATGGTCTTTCCTTTCTCAAACCTGAAACGAAGGACGATTTGAATAAGCGAAGTGCTATGATCAGATGCTGGGCGGAACAGACAAATGGTATGGTTGGCCGCAGCCCGGATTATATGAATACCGTACTGATGGCACTAGCATCTTCCGCTTCGTTATTGGAAGGAAAGGATAACTGCTTCCCTAATCACTTGCGAAGTTATTATGAATATGTCAGACAGCATGATTTGACGATGACGCATACTTTCATTGATCCTCAGGTGAACAGAGCCGATTTCTATTTTGAGCAGAGTGATGAGCCGATTGCTGCTAAAATCGTGGACCGTAATACTGAGGGGATAATTATTCAAGGAGCAAAGCTGTTGGCAACGCAAGGCGGTATTACGGATGAACTAGTAGTGTTGTCATCAGGCGGCTTTGAGCAGGATAGAGGGTTTGGATTCGCCATTCCGAGTAATGCAGACGGCCTGACGTTCGTGGCAAGAGAGTCATTTGCCGGAGGGAAGAGTACAGCCGATTATCCGCTGAGTGCCAGGTACGAAGAGATAGATACAATTGTATTGTTTGATAAAGTACTCATTCCATGGGAGCGCATTTTCTATTATGATAATGTCGCAGTAGCAAGCAGCTTTAAAAACCAAAGCAATTTCGCAGCCTTCACCTTGCATCAAGTGTTGATCCGCCGGATTGTTAAGCTGGAATTTGCCATTGGACTTGTCCAATCGATAATAGAAGAAATCAATATCTCAGAGTACCAGCATGTTCAGGAAAAAGCAGCTAATCTAGTCATTTTAGCAGAGGTACTTCAATCACTTCTGCAGCAAGCAGAAGCAGGTGCAGCACCTGATCAATGGGGGACGTTCTGTCCTGATTTAAAGCCGCTGCAGGTGGCATCCAATCTATTTGCACGTAAATATCCTGAAATTGCACCTACTATTCACCAGCTTGGAGCGAGCGGCATGATGAGTATCCCGCCGTTGCACGCGTTTAAATCAGAAAAAGGAACAGAATTGAATCATTATCTTCAGAGTAAGACGAAGCTAGGGAAGGATCGTGTGAAGCTGTTCCGGCTTGCTTGGGACTTTGTTATGTCTTCTTTTGGAACAAGGGAGACTTTATATGAATATTTCTTTTTTGGAGATCCGGTTCGGCTGATAGGTCAATTCTACGGCTCAGTTGATTTTAAGCCATATACGAAAAAGATAGACGATTTGCTGTCATGAAGAGGGCCTTATCCTATGGATGAGGCCTTTTTGATTTACAGTATACTTCGGTAAATTGCCATCAGCAGCACACCGCTGACTACTGTTATGGAAAGACTTCGCGATTTGTATGCAATAATGGCTGTCGGCAGCAGAATAAGCAATACTGGCCAATCAATAGTGAGTCCGTTTTCGGCTTGAATGAGCAGATTCTCAATAACCAATGCTGTCAAAATACAGACAGGAACGAAAGACAGCCATTTCATAACTGTATCAGGCAACTGCAAATTTCGCACAAGGATAAACGGCAGTATTCTCGGGATGACAGTAACTAGGGCAGAAAGTGCAATGACTGCCAGCACAGTGCTGTTCACAATCATTTATCCAGCACCACCCCAAGTGATGCGACAATAACGGTAGCAAGGATAACAGCGACATGAGTTGAAAACAGAAGCGATAATCCAAGCATGGCAGCAACCATGCAGATGATCAAGGTAGCATACAGCTTCCATTTAGTTGAGGATACATGCTCGAGCTGTAAGAAGAGTAAACCTAAGAACATAGCAGGCAAAGCAAAATCCAATCCCCATGCTGCCGGATCTGAAATCCACTGGCCGCTAACAGTACCGAATATACAGGATATGTTCCAGAACAGGTAGGCTGTCAGGTTTAGGCCATGCATCCAATTGGCAGAGAGACTGCCGGTATGCTTTAGCTTTGTAGCGGCAACGCCGAAGGATTCGTCTGTCATTAAAACGCCGACTCCTATGTTATGCAGTAACGATTCTTTGGTAAAATGAGGGGCAAGGGTGGCACTTAACAGGAAATTACGCAAATTGATAATGAAAACGGAAAAGACAATGGCAGACAAAGGACTGCCGGCAAGCAGCAAAGCACATATTGCAAATTGAGCAGCACCAGCATAAACGCTAGCAGAAAGCAGCGTGATTTCCAGCATACTTAGATGAGAAGCCGTACCGACAATACCGAACGCGATACCAACGCTGATATAACCGAAGAGTGTGGGCAAACATTCTCTAAATCCTTGGACAAAAGACAGTGAATCATTCCTGCCGACTGAATCAGTAAGCATGATACCCCTCCTTTTCGTTATATTATACATGTGTTCGTTATATTGAACAATAACTTTTGCTGAAGAAAGGAGGATCATAGTGGAGCATTTGAATAAAATGATTGCGAGAAATCTTGCTGGCTTGCGGAAAAGCCGCGGGCTTAGTCTTGATCGTACAGCTGAGCTGACAGGTGTGAGCAAAGCGATGCTTGCGCAAATCGAAAAGGGGAAATCCAATCCGACGGTATCCACGTTGTGGAAAATAGCTAATGGCTTGCAGGTTTCATTTTCGTATTTTATGAAAGACGATAAGGTCTCTTTTATTAAGATTAATAAAGAGGATATTTCCGCTGTAGAGGATGAGGAAGGCGGCTATCGAGTATTTCCTTATTTTAAATTCCAGCCTGACAAGAAATTCGAGATTTACACGGTGGAATTGGAGCCGGGATGCGTACACGGAGCGAAAACACATATTGGAGAGGAGTATTTGCTAATACGGGAAGGAGAACTGACAGTCTTTCTGGATGGGGAAGAACATCAGTTAAAAACTGGTGATGCACTGCAGTTCTCCGGCAATACGATGCATAGTTATGAAAACAAAACAGCCAGTACAGCCAGCTTTTTCTTACTGATGTATTATCCTGAACCAGAAGTGTAAGGAGGAATCTGTATGATCTTGGTAAGTGCTTGTTTGGCAGGAAAACCAGTACGTTATAATGGAACCCCAGCCACCGATACGATTGTGGAGCAGCTGATTGCTCAGAAAAAAGCGATCAGCGTGTGCCCGGAATTATTAGGTGGATTCGTAACCCCAAGGGAACCAGCTGAGATCGTCGGGGGGAATGGGTATGACGTGTTGGATGGCAAAGCAAGGGTCATCGAGTACTCCGGAACAGATGTTACCAATATGTACATAGAAGGTGCAGCACGTGCCCTAGCAATCGCTAATGAGCAGGATGTGGATTTGGTTGTATTAAAGGAAAACAGTCCATCTTGCGGAAGCAATATGATTTATGACGGTAATTTCCAAGGCGTGAAGCAGTCTGGAGCCGGTGTCACGACAGCTATGTTCAGACGAGCTGGAATTCGTGTAATTTCAGAATTGGAGCTGGAGAAGGAATTAGCAGGAGTGTAAGCAGCATGCATACGATGAAGAGAATTGCATTAGTCGGTTCCAGTGGATCTGGCAAGTCCACTTTGGCTATGGATATGGGAAGGATACTGGATATAGAAGTGTGGCATTTGGACGCTATTCTTTGGAAACCGAATTGGATACTTACACCGCGAGAAGAACAAAAGCAGATTCAATCACAATTAGTAAACCGGGAAAGCTGGATTATCGATGGCAACTACCAGAGCACGCTAGACATCCGGCTGGAAGCAGCCGATACCATCATTTTTCTGGATATGCCACGGACTCTTTGTCTGTACCGGGTCTTGAAAAGGCGCCTCATGTATCATAATCGATCACGTCCTGATATGCAGGCAGATTGTAAGGAGAAAATTGATTTTCAGTTCCTTAAATGGATTTGGGAGTTCCCCAGTAAAAAACGTCCCCAGATGCAGCAAAAGCTTATGGACCTGAAAATGGACAAGCAAATCATTACATTGAAAAGTCCTCAAGAAGTAAAGAGGTTTTTAGCTAATATGCAATGACCAGGTGTAAAGTGACCTTTACATTTGGTCTTTTTTGGTATATGTTGATTTGTAAAGGTACCTTTACATGTGGATAGGATAGGTTGCAGATGAAAGTTAATAACAAAGTAAGGGAAATGCGGCAAGCTCGTCATATTACCCAAGTAAAGATGGCAGAGGATCTAGGTATCACACGACAGACAATCAATGCTATCGAGAAAGGAAAATACAATCCAAGTTTAGAGTTGGTTTTTCGGCTGCTTGCGTATTTTGACGTTCCGTTTGAACAGCTTTTTAATGTGGAGGAGGAGTAAGCATATGCGAAAGATGAAGAAGCGTTATGAATTACTGATATATGTAAGTATTACGTGCTGCTGTTTCCTAGGCTGCTGGCTCGGATTGAATCTTATTGGCGAAGACTTCCCGTCGGGCAAAGGATTGCTCCTGTTCATCCTGGTCGGCATGGCTGGCGGCATCTGCTTGCCTATGCTGATCAGCTGGTTGAAGGACAGAAGACGACAGCCGGAAATGGATGAGCGCACAGTCAGGATGCTGAAAGATTATGTAGCAGCAGCTTCTATAGGAGTATGGCTGCTTTCAGGTATACTCCTGCTCATTCTTTTTGGAATAGGCTACGAAACGATTGAGCTCGGTATTGTTGCATTATATGGCGTGGGCATTGTATTTTTGATGACAGCTGGATTATTTCTCGTAAAACGATTGTAAGTAAAGCGGCAAGAGAAGGAGTGTTTACGATGGATTACAAAACGAATGTCATGCGTATGCTGGATCAAAAGAGGATCCCATACAAATCCTATAGCTACGCTGATACAGATGCAATAAGCGGAGCCGAGGTGGCAGAGGCATTAGGACAAAATCCAGCTCAGGTGTTTAAAACACTGGTCACTGTCAGCAAATCCAATCAGCATTTTGTATTTGTCATACCTGTGAAAAAAGAGTTGGACCTAAAGCGGGCTGCCGCGAGTGTTGGGGAGAAGTCGATCCGTATGCTGCCGGCGAAGGAATTGCTTCCGCTTACTGGATATGTTCACGGCGGCTGCTCACCAATTGGGATGAAAAAGGTTTTCCAGACTGTCGTGGACGTCGCTGCTTCAACTTTCGAAAGCATTATTTTCAGTGCTGGCAAAATCGGTTATCAGGTAGAACTTACCTTGGCCGATTTGAACAAAATTTTGCTTTATAAAGTAGCATCGTTAACTGAGTAGAATAAGGTTCCAGCCTCCTCTAGGAGAGGAGCCTTTTTATTTTCCCTGCTTGTCATTCGGTGTATAGTTACCTTTTGGATACTAAATAACCTTGATGTGCCTACTTCTAAGATCTTGACTGTCATACTATGATGGAAGAAGGAGAAACACCTCAATTTGAGAAGAAGGTATTGGCGGACTGGTGCCTACATAAATCCAGTTATTTAACGTACACTGATAAAAAAGGAGAAAAATGATGACAGAAATGAAACTAGGATCGAAAGCCATTCCGATCTTGAAAGATAAAATTGAACTTATTCCAACAGCAGAGGGAGCCATTTATCTTGTCGGCCCTATCAAGCTGCCTGTTAACCTTTACGGAGAAACAGTTACCTTCCAATGGTACTGCTGGCTGAATTGCGATGAAGTAGCCAAGGATTATGAAGAAATCATCGAAAAATTATCTGATATGAACCTGGCGGAAATGCAGCAGTCCAGTGTATTGGTTTATGGTGACTTTGCCGAAGGAGAAGATGCGCTGATCCGCATGCATTCCATCTGCCATACAGGCGATATTTTTGGCAGTAAACGCTGTGATTGCGGCTTTCAGCTGAAGCAGTCCATGCAGCGAATTGTCGAGCATGGCACAGGAGCGTTGTTCTACTTGGCTAACCATGAAGGACGAGGAATCGGCTTGTTCAGTAAAGCGATGGCCTACATCCTGCAGGAAAATGGGTATGACACAGTAGAAGCGAATGAAAGCCTTGGCTTCGTGGATGATTCCCGTGACTATACGGATGCGATCCAAGTACTGAAAGCATTGCGCACGAAACCTGTTACGCTGATGACGAATAACCCGCGTAAGCTCGCAGCAATGGAACAGGCAGGTATGCAGCTTTCCGGACGCTCAGCGTTATGGGGAGATGTGTCAGAGTTCAACGAGAATTACCTGAAGACGAAGATCGTTCGTTCCGGCCACCTTGGGGATGAGGAGATCTGCAGCAATGACTGATCATACATTTTATATGGATTTGGCCTTGCAGATCGCCAAGGCAATGAAAGGGCAAACTGATCCAAATCCATTGGTAGGATCGGTCATTGTGAACGACAATCATATTGTCGGAATAGGTACCCATTTGAAAGCCGGTGAACCGCATGCCGAGATTCATGCTATCCGGATGGCGGGAGAAAAAGCAAAGGGCGGGACGATTTATGTCACGCTCGAGCCTTGTTCCCATCATGGACGCACAGGACCATGCGCTGTAGCTATTAAAGAGGCCGGCTTGAAAAAAGTAGTCATTGCCACGCTTGATCCGAATCCAGTTGTATCAGGAAACGGAGTGAAAATTCTCGAAGAAGCTGGTATTCAAGTGGTCATCGGTGTCCGGGAAGAAGAGGCCCGCAAGATGAATGAGGTATTCAATAAGTTCATCGTCGAGAAAAAACCGTTTATTACGTTAAAAGCAGGTACCACCTTAGACGGCAAAATTGCCACCCACTCACTTGATAGTAAGTGGATTACATCTGCAGCTTCCAGGCAGGACGTCCATCAGCTACGCAATGAGAACATGGCAATCCTCGTTGGTGTTAATACAGTCATAGAAGATGATCCCGAACTGACTGCCAGAATACCGAATGGTCGGAATCCAATTCGAATTATATTGGACTCCACTCTGCGCATACCGATGGATAGCAAAGTGCTCACTGATAAATTAGCAGACACTTGGATTTTCACAAGCCAGCAGGCAAATGAGGAGAAAGAAAAAGCTTTATTGTCACAAGGGATAAAAATATTTCGGACAAGCGGATCAAGTCGTGCAGACGTGAAGGAAGTAGTCAAGACACTTGGAGAGCAGCTTATTTCTTCCGTTTTGATCGAAGGAGGAGGCAGTATTCATGCGTCCTTTTTGGAGAACCATCTCATTGATAAAGCTGTGCTGTACTTTGCTCCAAAATTGGTTGGCGGGAAAGATGCGCCAACTTTCCTGGAAGGAACAGGTTTCGCTAAAATGGCTGATGCAGTGGAATTGACTGATACAGACATCATTAAAATCGGACAAGATTTCAAATTTATTGGCTATCCGCGCTACGATAAAGGGGATATGGAATAATGAAATTTGGCTTTGATATCGATGATACGCTCATCAATCTGCGGGAGCATGCCTTTCATATTTATAATAAAAAACTGAATCAGAACATTCCGCTTGATGTGTTTTATCAGCTTGAACGTGTCGAAATCCATGAACCATTCGGATTGACGGATGAACAGGGTTTGGAGATGTGGAATTCCACCTTGGAGGAAATCTACTATACTACTTGTCCGCCTTTCCCAGGTGCGGTCGAGCTATTGCAGGAACTGGATCGGGAGGGACATGAGATTTATTATATTACCTCAAGACCGAAGGAGCATGGAGAAAGGACAATGGAATGGATGCGTGCTCTTGGTTTTCCGATCAAGGATGAGCAATTCTGCTATGGCATGCAGGATGAGGAAAAAGTACACATCATTAAAGAACTTCAGCTGGATTATTATTTTGATGACAAGCCGCATGTGTTGAACACCCTGCTGGAAGATTCATCAACAAAAGTGTTTGTTAAAGATCAATCATATAATCAGCGTGTAAAGCTGCCGAGAATAGTCGATTTATCAGAAATCAGAAGCATGGTACAAAATAAATAGGAGGATTGGCGGTGATTTACCGTCAATCCTTTTTTTGTTTTTAGGAAATAGGCAGGAAATAAATATCGGATAGAGAAGTAAAATAAATAGCAAATTTCTAATATTAGGATAGTAATAAACAGAATCATATAAATAAGGGGGAGGAGTAACTATGAGCCTGGTTTTATCAGTCACAGATAAAGATTTTAGCGAGCTGCTGCAAGACTTCTATGATGTGATGAAACGGGAAGAACAAGAGGAAGCGGCAATGCTGGCAGATATAATTGATGCGATGAGGAAAGACATTGGATTAGAGGAAGTGTTAATTACTGCAGATCTGCTCACTATTCGCTACCAGGTGATGCTGGGACAATTGCTGACTGCAGGTTATCTGTTGGATCAGTTCGAAGCGGGCGGTCATTCCCTTTCTCAACAAAATGAATATTTCTACCAATATTTTAAAGGGCAGGTTCATTTTAAAAATAAAAGATGGAAAGACGCAATAAAGTATTATGAGCATGCAGAGCTTTATCTAACAGAGGATGAAGAAAAAGCGGATTTCTATTATAAACTGGCTCATGCTTATTACCGCACTGGTATACCGGCACTATCAGTACTGAATGCGAATAAAGCTATGCGTTATGCAACATCTTACAAGCAGCAGTATCACCTTACGAAATGCAAGCTGCTGCTCGGACTGAATCACCTGGAGATACGAAACTTCGAACAAGCCGAGACCTATTTATACGATGCACTCGACTGTTATCATAATGCAGATGAAACATCTCTTGATTTGGCATCAATGGTCCATCACAATCTTGGATTGCTTTATTTTGTGCAGCAAAAATTCGATAAAGCAGCCGACTGCTTTGATCAAGCTGTACATGCCACTCCTTGCTCTCATTACTTGAAGAGCCTCTACTATCTGACAGAATCCCTCTTCCGTGCTAATCACCACCAAGAAGCAATGAAATACTACCAGATTGGATTTACCAGGAGTAAGAAAGAGAAGGATAAGGACCACCAATGGGCGTTCGCCATGCTCCATAAGCAATTCGTCGACTGCGATAATTTTGAAGCAGTATGGACAGAAGGCATTGCCTATTATAAAGCAATTGAGGATAGAGACAGTGTCCATTATTATAGCTTGCGTATGGCCGATTACTATACGCTAAAAGGAGAAGAAGAGAAGGCAAATTACTATTACCGCCTTGCGGTGCTGTAAAAAACCAATTAATATGTCAGGACTTTCTACCTGTCACCTAAGAATCACGAAAAACCAGCATCTGTCTATATAGTGCCTATCTAGGAGATCTTTTTAAATTATTCTAAAATTATTACTATTTTATTAAATATTGCATATAAATATTCCATCTTATTTATTTCCTTTTATACTAAAGCTGTGGAAGTGCCGAACCACATCGGTTTACAATTCTGGCAGCGATAGGAGAGGGAAACATATGATCAACGACTTACGGCAGAGTAAGGGAGCAGCAATCGTTTTTCTAGTGATCAGGTTATATCTTGGGTACATGTTCCTGTCAGCCGGCTTAGGTAAGCTGATGAGCGGAAACTTTGATGCCAGTGGATTTGTCCAAGGTACATTAGCGCGCTCGGACGCTGGTTTCATTCAGAGCTGGTGGGGAAGTTTCCTGGAAGGAATAGTGCTTCCAAATGCAGAGGTTTTCAGCTTCCTTGTCATGTGGGGAGAGACTCTGGTCGGTTTGGCGCTGCTGCTTGGTGCCTTTACTGGATATGCAGCTCTTATGGGAATACTGATGAATATCTCATTCCTATTAAGCGGTGCGGTTCAGCAGAACTTGATATTGATCATCCTGGGCTTAGTACTGCTCATTAGCGGCACGAATGCTGGCCGGTACGGCGTCGATCGCTGGATCATGCCATCCTTGAAAAACAGAGGGGATAGCAGGCCAGCCAGAAACAGCAAGAGACAGCTTATATAAAAGCGAAGACACGTGCTTGCCGCGTGTTTTTTATCCAGGGAAAAAAATCCTGTTGAAATAAGTCGATGTGTGTAGTACAGTTAAAAAGGTTTTTTAATTGCATACAAATCCTCATCATTTGATGAGGTAGAGGTTGCGGCTGTTATGAGTACAGACTGGAAGATCAGGAGATATCGTTGATCAGGATGGAAAGGAACAGCTGCCGAAGCCGGATGGATTCTCCAATCCTACTGGCTGGGCCTGCACTCGAATAGGGGCAGGACTGTCACGTCAGTCGCAAAGCTGGCGTGTTGCGCTATCTTTGTGAGAATGATGCTGTTTATAAGTAAAGGCCGTTCCGATAGAGCAAACTATCCGGGATGGCCTTTTTTCGTATCTATAGCGCAACGGACGAAAGAAACAGAGAGGGGAAAGAAAGTGAGTAACAACACGAAAAAACCGGGTTTACGCAGAGAACTGAAAGCCCGTCATTTAGGAATGATCTCCCTTGGAGGTACAATCGGTACAGGATTATTCCTTGCCAGCGGAGGAGCTATTAGCAGTGCAGGACCAGGAGGAGCATTGCTTGCATATGCGCTGATTGGCTGTATGGTCTTCTTCTTGATGACAAGCTTGGCGGAAATGGCAGCGTTCATGCCTGTATCCGGAAGCTTCAGCACATATGGATCACGTTTTGTCGATGAATCATTCGGATTCGCTTTAGGATGGAACTATTGGTTCAACTGGGCCATCACAATTGCGGCTGAGCTCGTTGCCGTAACATTGATCATGGGATTCTGGTTCCCGGATACACCATCTTGGATCTGGAGTGCTATCAGTCTAATCATCATGTTCTTATTGAATTATATTTCTGTTAAAGGGTTCGGTGAATCCGAATATTGGTTCGCCTTGATCAAAGTCGTTACTGTCATCATTTTCATCATTGTTGGTTTATTGATGATCATTGGAATCCTTGGCGGCGACTCACCTGGATTCTCCAACTTCACTGTGGAAGACGCGCCATTCAATGGCGGATTCCTAGCATTGATCGGTGTCTTCATGGCAGCAGGCTTCTCTTTCCAGGGAACAGAGCTGCTCGGAGCAGCTGCTGGAGAAGCAGACAATCCTAGAAAATCGATTCCAAAAGCGATTCGCTCTGTTTTCTGGCGTATCCTGCTGTTCTACATTTTGGCGATTTTCATTATCGGGATGCTCATTCCGTACACAACAGAAAGCCTTGCAAGTGACGATGTCCGTTTGAGCCCATTCACGCTTGTGTTCGAAAAAGCGGGTATTGCGTTTGCTGCATCTGTCATGAACGCGGTAATCCTTACCGCTGTCCTGTCTGCCGGTAACTCCGGTATGTATGCAAGTACACGGATGCTTTGGAACTTGGCGAAAGAAGGAAAAGCGCCAGCTTTCCTTGGTAAGCTAAACAAGAACGGCGTTCCTGTGAACGCATTGATTGCAACAGCAGCAGTTGGCTGTGTTGCTTTCCTGACATCCTTCTTCGGAAATGGTGTCGTGTACACATGGCTATTGAACGTGTCAGGTATGGCCGGCTTCATCGTCTGGGTAGGTATTGCTGTCAGTCATTATCGATTCCGTAAAGCATATATTGCTCAAGGAAATGAGATCAAGGATTTACCATACACAGCGAAATTCTATCCGGCAGCGCCGATTCTTGCCTTCGTGCTATGTATCATCGTTATTGTCGGACAGAGCTTGTCTGCTTTCACAGCAGATGGAATTGAATGGGGCACTTTGATTGCGTCTTATATTGGTATTCCAGTATTCCTGCTTTGCTGGATCATATTTAAAGTGAAAAAGAAAACAAAGGTGCATAAACTGGAGGAAGTCGATTTGACTACTCCGGCACATGAAACAGCACCAGAATAAGAAAAGCTGCCGGGAGACCGGCAGCTTTTTCTATGGAAAATGATAATTAACCTTAGGAATTGGGTATTTTATATGTATACAACAGTAGTTAAATTCATACTGCTCATGTTAATTATCTTCCAGATTTATACATAGTAGCAGTAAACGGAAATATGTGATATTTATATGTATTTTTTTATCTGATTTTATTACTTATTTCCTAATCTTCTTGTTTCTTTATTAGATTTACAAGTTATACTGAATTAGAGGTGAATATATGAAAATTGCAATTGTGACCGATAGTCTGACGAATTTGAGAGAAGAGGATTTACAGAGATATCCTTTTATATACTACGCGCATTTAAATGTTGTCGTAGATGATAAGTCCTATATTGATTTAAAAGAGATTACGAATGATCAGTTATTTCGTTTTATAGATGAGGGAGCTTCCTATTCTTCTTCCCTGCCTTCACCAGAAATATTTATGACGCTTTATGAAGAATTATTGGCTAGTTATGATGCTATTATCAGCCTGCATTGTACAGAAAATGTAAGCGGTACCGTCAATTCGGCTCGTATAGCAAGGGATTCAATCGAGGGTGCCGAAGATAAAATCACCGTCATTGATACGAATACAGCTTCTATTGGAGTAGAAAATATCGTCATTAAAGTATGTGAACTAATGGAGCAAGGTAAGTCAATCCATGAATTGTTAGATGCAATTGAATATTACCGAACGCATGGGGAGCTGTATCTTACGATTAATGACCTTACTACACTAGTACGTACTGGGCGTATTTCAAAGACTGCATCAAGGATCGGAAATTTATTGCATATCAAGCCGATTATCGGTTTTGAAAATGCGAAATTAGAGGTTATGGGCAAAGTCCGTACGAAGAAGCGTCTGCTGAAATGGATGCTGGAAAGATTACGACACGATATAGAACAATCAGGAAAACAAGTTGTTCGCATTACACATGTGAATTCCATTGATCTTGCTACTGAGCTAAAGCATGCATTGGAAATATGCGGAGATAAGGTTGAAGTTTTTATCAGCAATGAAATCAGTTCCGTTATGGCAATTCATTTTGGCAGAGGCGGGGTTGGGGCAAGCTGGATGCCCGCTAATTATTCTGTTTAGCAAATTGCTTGTGATATTAATCAGTCGTATATATAAACCCTCGAACAATTTAATTGTTCGAGGGTTTTGTTATGCTGAATGAAGTTTTAGTATTAAGGCTGCTTTTCTGCACTCTTAAAAATAAAGAAGCCTATCTTCGTGAAAAGATAAAGTGTAAAGATGATTATTAGAGTCCTGCCTATAACATCACCATCAGTCATGTCAAAGCTATTTTGAAATAATAAACGACTATTAAAACAAAGATAAATTGCGATTAAAAGAGGAATAGCAATAAACAAAACAGCAATGACACGTCTGGCTTCCCAACTCATTATAATCAGTCCTCCCATATATGATCCTTTTCAATATCATAAAAAATCAGGTAAGTGATTCTTATACATAATCAGAGCATCTTTACTGGTTTTTAGAGTGTGTATTGTCTTAGTATTGGGTGTTGCGTAGATAATAGGATAATCTATTTCACCATATTCTTCATTAATTCGGAATGCTAATTGCTCTGCGCCCAGAGAAAATTCAGATTGTATACCGGGTTTGTTTCCGCGTGCATCCAAACGCAACCATCTATTTAAGTCTTTGATATACACTCCATTAAGTGCATGTATGCAATATCCTTTATCAGGTGTATCAAATAGCATCAATCTTTGGTAGCAAAATCCAGTGGGAACTCCTACTGATCTTAACATGGCAGCAAGCAAATTAGATTTTGCATAACAGATACCTTCTTTGTATGTAAGTACTTCTGATGCTCTGCAAGTCACCCGCTTGCTTTGAATATCCCATGAGTGCGCTATACTATCACGAACATAATGGAATACTGCTCTGACTTTTTCTATTTCGGACATTTGAGATGAAATCAGCTCACTAATCTTCTCTTTGATCAGAGGATGTGAGAAGTCTATTACATCTGATTCATTCAAGTAATCATTGTAAGAATGTTTCTCTGGTATAAGATTCAAGTATCTCCCTCCTGCCAATACATATGTATAAATATACCAATAAAATCAATTAGGTGGTTCATTAATTTTAATTGTGCTAAATCATTCTTATGCACATATTATGGTTCTCTAAAGCAATTTACATTTGTTAATCCGAGTAACCCGATAAGTTATATTGACAATCTAATCGTTGTCTGGTAAACTTTCTGAAAACTGTATATGTTTCTTATCTAGAGAGGTGGAGGGATATGGCCCTGTGAAACCTCAGCAGCAGGTCTGACAACAGATACTGTGCTAATTCCATCGGTTCATAGCCGGCAGATAAGATGAATAGAGGAAGCCTCTCGACGCATCTTGCACGAGAGGCTTTTGTATTTGTCCCTGCCTACAGAAAGGGGAAGGCAACATGTTTGAATTGATTCGGGAACTGTCCAAGTACAAAGGGTACAATCAGTCATTTGTTTCACAGATCGTCGATAAGATTACACCGTTCGCAGACGAGATGCACTTTGACAGTCGGGGGAACCTTATTGTCCGTAAATATGGAGAAAAGTATTCGCCGAAGATAACCTTGCTCGCTGAGGTAAAGGAAGAGATTTACGTGGTGACGTCGATAACGGAATCAGGTGCGCTTGTAGCGGATGCAAACTACTTCTCGCTCACCTATGCTCAGGGGCAGACTGTACAAGTGGAGACAAAGTATGGATTAGTGCAGGGCGTGATCATGGCAGGTGAAGCAGAGCAGCATGCAGCTGTGATCGACATCGGTGCGAACTCAGAAAATGATGCGCGTGAGATGGGCGTTGAGCCTGGTGATCATGTAACGCTTTTTGATGATTTTCTATATCTTGGGGACGAGGTAAGCGGAAGAGTCGTCGGGAAAGGGCTGGATAATAAAGTGGCGCCGGCAATTGCAATCAATCTTCTGCAGCAATGGAATACAGCTGAAGGGGAAATCACCATCATCTTCTTTCCGTTTCATAACAAAAAGCAACTTACCTATCAGCTCGAAGGAGAAGCAGCCTTTTTTATCGGATCCGTCCCTCGCCAAAGAATTGCCCATAAAAGCCGAGGAGCCATCGAATTAGGAAGCGGCGTTGCGATCAAAGTGGCAGACAAAACAATTCCAATCAATCAGACTTTGAAAAATCAGCTCGTCGATTTGGCCATTGCTCATGACATTCCATTTCAGTTGGAATTCCTATTCAGACATCGTTACAAAAAGCTATCCACTAAAATTCCGGTAGGCGTTTTGAATATCCCGATCGAGCATCTTGACCAGACAACTCAGGTCGTATCGGTAAAGGATCTTGAGGATACGAATCAGCTGATTCAAACCTATCTATGGAGAAGTAAAGAACTGCAATTTTAATAAATAAAAAACCTCGTACAGCGCCCTGGCAGTACGAGGTTTATTTTATTTCACTAATTCGAGAGACTTCTCGATTTTTTCTTTATCATGTTTCAATTGTTTGTCCACATCATGCGCATAGTACATGTCATTTTTGATCATGTAATCTGCGATTTTAGCGTGATTATCAATTGCTTGATCCAATTGTTTCTTCAAAACCTTTCGTACATCGGGAGATGCAGTTTCTGTCAGTGCAACCGCATAGGTTCTGACAGTGGCTTTAGCTGAAACCAGTAGTTCCGTCGCAATTAACTCATCACGCATTTTTCCTGCTGTCTTCAATTTTTCCGTGATACTCATTCCAATCACCTTCCTTTATTAAGATAGGACTTCCTGCAATTCCTTGATTGCTTTCTCTGAACTAGTTACATCATTATCCAGAATCATTCTCAAAGTGTCATCTTCGGCCAGGGATTGTAATGCATAGGATTTCACCAGGCAGCTCTGTTTCAGAGTAAGTACTTCGTGTACTTCCAACGTTTCATGAAGTGCTAATTTATTCTTTGCCATGTTAATCCTCCTCACGTGTTCTCTTACACGGTATAGATAGCCGGATTGAGCAGACAATAAACATCTTTTGATTGGAAAATGACACCATTTTACTAGGAAGTGGTGTATACTACAGTTAATTTTCAAGTAGGAGGCGGTTCAGTATGAAACATACTAAGACAGCATACAAGTCGCAAAGCAGGAGAGTCATAGCAATCAGCTAAAGGGGAGCTTTTATTGAAGCAAGCATTATTGATTATCGATGCACAGCAAGCACTAATTGAAGGAGGAGCAGGAGAGAGACCTGTTTATCGCAAAGAGAACCTGATTGAAAAAATCAACCTAGTCATCGACAAAGCGCAAACGGCAGACGCAGCCATTCTTTTCGTCCGTGATACAGATGTCTCCGAAGGGAAGGGCGCTGGATTCCAGATTCATCCGGATATTCAAGCACCGCCGGAAGCGCCCATCTTTGACAAGCAGGCAACAAATGCATTTTACGGAACAGGATTACTGGAGTTTGTAAAAGGTGAAGGATTTACCCATGTTGTTATCATGGGCTGTGAAACCCAGCATTGTATCGACACGGCAGTTCGTACTGCAACTGTACAAGGCATGGATGTAACACTCGTAGCAGATGGTCACTCAACAGCCGGTTCTGATGTTCTGACAGCAGAGCAAATCATCCAGCATCACAATCAGATTCTGCACGGTCACTATAATGTAGATCATTTCTCTGTCGTCCGGCAGGCTGAGGAAGATCTGTTCGTGCCGACACATGATACGTATCGGTAAGGACATATACGAATAAAAGAACGAGGCTATGCCTCGTTTCTTTTATTATAACTATAGGTTTGTCGGAAGAATGAGTTCTGCCCATAGCTACATTAGATTAACTCCAAGTCAGAGAATGATATGGCAAGTGAAAGGAAAAGAAAACCATTTAAAACAGCATTTTGTCTACGTTCACAAAACTGTAAAAGGAATATTGCGAATTTGTGAAAACGTTCACAAAAGTGAGCGCAATCTGATCTTTTCGCTTATACTACAAGTGTAGAAGGAAAAGCGCTAATCCATCTCAACATTATATGTGAAATGTTTAACAAACTATTTTCATGGATGGAGTGTGTAAGAAAATGATCATACAGTGGATTCGAAATAGTAAAGCAGCAGCGGCACTTTGGGCAGTAATCCGGATTTATCTAGGCTATAGCTGGTTAACAGGCGGACTTGGCAAACTGACCGGCGGCGGTTTTGATGCAAGTGGCTTCCTGCAAGGCGCTGTCGCGCAAGCCGGCGGAGATCATCCAGCGGTACAAGGCTGGTGGGCGGTCTTCCTAGAACAAGTCGCATTGCCTAACGCAGGGTTGTTCAGCTTCCTCGTCATGTGGGGAGAAATACTTGTCGGAATCGCACTTATTCTCGGCGTCTTTACCAACTTTGCAGCTCTAATGGGAATAACAATGAACTTCGCCTTCCTGTTCAGCGGAACCGTCAGCACAAACGCACAAATGGTCTTGCTTACTGTCTTCCTGCTAGTCGCAGGAGCTAATGCTGGACGGTACGGGCTCGATCGCTGGGTAATAGCATACCTAAGAAATCACTACCCAAAACATGCACCGAAAACGCCGACGAAGCCGATTGCTTCTTAAATATATAGAACCTACTGCAATAGGCAGTAGGTTTTTTCTATGGCATCTAAGCTGTCAGAGAATCCGGTACACCATTCATTGGAGTACGTATTAAGACATGAACAGTCTTGCATGGAAGTGATGGCTGTTAAGCTGTTCGGGATCTAAATAAACAATCTTGAAACTGCTTGAGATATAACTGTTATTCGTCATACGAAGATAGAGCTTGATTAATAGCTGTGTACGCTTGTCCGAACGATGCCGATGAAGAGATGTCACCCGCGTACTCCAACTGGTTTTTGGCATTTTGTGCGTGTGTTAAAGAACGAATCGCGTCTTGCAGCATAGTCCCTTTATCACCATATTGTTCTATAGCTGTTTCCAGCAATGTAATACTGCTAGTTAAATCATTTGAATCAGGATAGTCAAACGTTCTTTCTAAGTTGTCTTTTACTTGCTGCAGTATTTCTTTCATTCTGGACACTCCTTTATGATTAATCGAGGTTATTCTGCGCATAAATGCAAGGGTTATCCGAAGATAAAGAAATCCTGATCATTATCTGTTAGAGACATAAACGACTAATCTTGCCGTTGTGATGTATTGCCAAGACTTCCATTCTTGTATATTCTGGAAGTGGAGGTGATACCTGATGGCAAATGAGAGGAATGCTCATGCGTCAGAATTTGTAACAGCTCATGCAAAGCCTATTAGGAAAGGCGATACTTTGTGTGAGGAGTCTGTTTACTAATCGCCATTGTATCCTTTTCTGTCCGGGCTTTGCACTTATCTAAGCAATGAAAAAGATAAGGGAGCGAACAGAAAATGGATAAACGAAAAACTACAGAACAAGCATTCATCCGGAATGACCAATATAACTTCATCGCGCGGCAGGTGTCTCATATTATCAATGCCTATGCTACGGTAAACCATAGAGATACACTGGACGGGGTGAAACTCCACGCCTTCTCAAAAGTAGAAGCGATGCTGCCGGATATGACAAAAGCTCAACAAGTACTTCTTAACCGTCTCCTCGAATTGGAAGATGATCAAGCAGCAGAAGCATTTCTATCCGAGCTGAAGCAGTATGTCACTCCATTTCGGAAGGTATCGAAGAAAACGGTGGAGAAGCTATTTCCGAAAGCGAAAAAGCTCCAGATGCCTGATCTGGATGCACTGGATTATCAAAGATTGTCGTATATCGGATGGTTCGACACGCGAGCACATAAGCAGCACTTGATCGTAGAATATCAAGGCAAGCTCAAAGGCATTTCCGGTGTCTTTAATGAAAGCAGCACACAGGGCATCTGTGCATTATGTAACAGCCTTGATGATGTTGCCTTGTTCGTCACAAGGGTCAAGAGCGGGAAAGAGACCTATGTGAATAGAGGAAACTATATATGCAAGGACAGTCAAGCATGTAATGAAAAGCTGACGGATTTAAGGAAAGTAGATGCTTTTCTAGACAATCTGTTTCAGTAATAGAAAAGAGCAGACTTATCGGTCTGCTCTTTTTGCGTTGACATCTATCTGTGAAAAGATGAAGTGTGTAACAGTCATAGCATAGGAAGCGATTGAATCAATGAATTCCTCCACCTGAGCAAAATTCTCAAAACGCATCTTCAGGATAAAGCAGGCATTGCCGGCAATCCGGTAACAGAAATCCACATTATCCATTGTCTCGATAAGGGCTTTGAAACCCTTATAATTACCATTCTTCATCGTTGCTTCAATGATGCACTGGACAGGTTGGCCCAGCTTCTCATAATCAATTTCCAGTGTGTACTTCTTTATTACCCCGAAGGACTCCATCTGTTGCACACGTTCCTTTACAGAAGGTGAGGATAAATTAACCCGGCGTCCAAGTTCGCTCATGGATAGTCGGCTATTTGCCGTTAACTCCACAAGAATTCTTCTATCTGTATCATCTATTTTCATTATTTAAAGCACCCTCACTAAAGTCGTTAAGAAAAATAAGTTATAGTCGTTGATCGCGTTAATTTTTATATGTAAACAAGCGAAACGAATGCTTATATTTAATATACCTAAGGAGGTTAAGACATGGCAAGAATATCAAAGTCAAAATTCGGAAGAACAAGCTTTTCGAAATTATTAGGACATAACCTGGGAATCATGACAGCCTGGTCAGAACTAGCCGATATTTTAGAGAAAGATGCTAAGCTATCTAAAAACTTGAAGGAACAAGTAAGGCGTACTCTTGCTCAAAACAACGGATGCGATTATTGCAAAGCGAAAGGAAAACCGGATACAGATTTGTTTGATGAGAAGACATCTGTTGCAGTAGGGTTTGCTACAGTCTTTCAAGCCTGCGATAAAAGAGATGTTCCTGATTCGTCCTTTGCAATACTGAAAGAATATTTTTCTGAGGCCGAGATCAGTGAACTTTGTGCGTTCATCTGTTTTACGACTGCTCAGCAGTATTTTGGAGCGTTGATGAATCTGGAAGCGGAGGAGTAATGAAAAGACAATAGCCTATAATCTATCAAAATATTGCTATAATTTAATTGTTAAAACCTATGAAGGGGGCAATTATGATACAAATAACACTGGCAAATCCAGACCATGTAGCGGGTATATCCAAAGTGTGTAGCGAAGGCTATTGGGCCACGTACAAAGAAACACATTCGGAGAAGTACATTCAAGGGATAATCAATGAGTTTTATAATCACGACAGGATCTTAAAAGAAGTATCGGAGACGAGCAGAGATTGGGGCGGATACTTTGTTGCGATCGAAGATGGAGAAGTGCTGGGAGCTATCGGTGGTGGAATGATCAGTGAAGGTGTCGGAGAGGTGTTCGTTTTATATCTTGATCCTGATCGACGCAATGAGGGGATAGGGACGAAATTGCTAGATGCCCTCACTAAACAGCAAAAGGAACAATTTAACGCTACTGAACAGTGGGTATCTGTAGCAAAGGGAAATCAGAAGGGAATACCCTTTTATGAAGCAAGAGGGTTTGTCGTCCAGCATGAGCGACCTGGGTATCATGATATAGATGGAGAAAGATATCCTGCCTTGAGATATTATCGGAAAATATAGCATATCCTGAATCTGTGGAGTGGCAAGCTTACATAAGATACAGGGATGAGGGAACGAAAAAACCAGCCTCGATTGGCTGGTTTTCCTCATTTCTTGTTGTTCATTTTCTTGATTTTGAAGTAAAGGCTGAAATAACGGAACGACGTGTAAAAATCAAATGCAGCGAACACTGCAAGTAAGATACTGAAAATCGTCCAGTCTTTCGCTGCCTGTACGTCATGAATGGCCCAATAGACGAAGAAGACACCTATTACAAGGTAGAGTATCGCGGCGGGCAATGGTGAACGTATCATAAATTCTTATCCTCCAAAGATGATCATTTGCATATTTTCTAGTTGTTTCTGCATTCTTTCCATTTCTTCCATTCTTTCAGGGGTGAGATAGAGCTGGATGATGACAACCATCAGGTTCATTAAGCTGTGTGTGATGATGGGTACGATGATTCGTTTTGTCTGTACATATAGAGCTGCAAAAACGACACCCATGACAAAGTATTGCAATAGGTGCAAGAAATCTCCATGTACGGCACCGAATACGAGTGCGGAGATAAGTACTGCTACGAAGAAGTTTGTTCGCTTGTAGATTTCGCCGAATAGTATCTTACGGAAAATGATTTCCTCCAATATTGGTGCGAAGACAACGACAATTAGTACGAACGCTGGAACCTCTCTGACAGCATCCAAGATGTTGGACGTATTTTCTGAGCCTTGTGTGATTCCAAAAGCATACATCTCGATCAAACCTGCAATCACCTGTCCGGCATAAGCGCCAAAGAATCCGATGATAATCCAGACAATCGTCATTCCAGGACCAGTAGCGCTCCGTACTGCAGGTGTGCGCATGTCCTTGCGCAGCAAAATGCAGACGATAACGACAGCAAGAAGGAAGCTGATCACACTCCACCAATACGATACAGTTGCCATATCCAATCCTCGATCTTCCATCCAAGGAACGAAAGGCAAGAGCAGTATGGAGGAAAGCTGCATCACAATATATGTCAATATGACGAACCAATAACGAGCTGGCAATATAACGACTCCTTCCGCCTTACTTATGTAGTTGGCATCTTACGTATTTTAACATAAGAAGCAGGGAAGTATGTAGCGGTGCGCTTTGTAATTGCCATGTTAAATTGTCCATACTCTGGCAGGACAAACGAGAAATTAGTCGAACAACTATCAGAGTGTCAGGCTTGCATTCCGTATTCGTTTTGATTATTATAATAACTGTGTTAGCACTCAACTAACTCGAGTGCTAAAAATCAAATTATCGATTATATAA
This sequence comes from Terribacillus aidingensis, assembly GCF_040703035.1. Taxonomy (NCBI): domain Bacteria; kingdom Bacillati; phylum Bacillota; class Bacilli; order Caryophanales; family Bacillaceae; genus Terribacillus; species Terribacillus aidingensis. The sequence continues at coordinate 495,641 of NZ_CP159996.1, forward strand.
GGAGGGTTTCTCACATGTTGAAGCCACTAGGCGATCGTGTCGTAATTGAACTTGTAGAGCAGGAGGAGAAAACAGCATTCGGTATCGTGCTTCCTGAATCTGCGAAGGAAAAACCGCAAGAAGGTAAAGTTGTTGCCGTCGGTAGCGGTCGTGTAACCGATAATGGAGAAAGAGTTGCGCTGGAAGTTGCAGAAGGCGATTTGATTATCTTCTCTAAATACTCTGGTACAGAATTGAAATACGAAGGAAAAGATTACTTAATTCTTCGCGAAAGCGACATCCTTGCAGTACTAGGATAATCCGAAGAACAGATTTATATAACATAGAAGATATATTAGGAGGTTTTTATTCATGGCTAAAGATATTAAGTTCTCTGAAGACGCTCGTCGTTCCATGCTGCGCGGTGTGGACACACTTGCTGATGCAGTTAAAGTAACACTCGGACCAAAAGGCCGTAACGTTGTATTGGATAAGAAATTCGGTTCTCCGCTAATCACGAATGATGGTGTGACAATCGCAAAAGAAATCGAACTAGAAGATGCATTCGAAAACATGGGTGCGCAGCTTGTATCTGAAGTTGCTTCCAAAACAAACGAAATCGCTGGTGACGGTACTACTACAGCAACTGTCCTTGCGCAAGCAATGATCCGCGAAGGTCTTAAAAACGTTGCTTCTGGTGCGAACCCAGTAGGCGTACGCCGCGGTATCGAAAAAGCTGTTGATGTAGCTATCAAGCAGCTTAAAGAAATCTCTAAACCAATCGAAGGCAAAGAGTCTATCGCACAAGTAGCGGCAATCTCTGCAGCTGACGAAGAAGTTGGTAAACTAATTGCAGAAGCAATGGAGCGCGTTGGTAACGACGGCGTTATCACGATCGAAGAATCCCGCGGCTTCAACACAGAGCTTGAAGTTGTAGAAGGCATGCAATTCGATCGCGGATATGCTTCCCCGTACATGGTTTCTGACCAAGATAAAATGGAAGCAGTTCTTGAAGATCCATACATCTTGATCACAGATAAAAAAATCTCCAGCATCCAGGAAGTACTTCCTGTGCTTGAGCAAGTTGTACAGCAAGGCAAGCCACTATTGATGATCGCTGAAGACGTAGAAGGCGAAGCACTTGCAACACTTGTTGTGAACAAACTACGCGGTACATTCAACGCTGTTGCTGTTAAAGCTCCTGGCTTCGGTGATCGTCGTAAAGCAATGCTAGAAGATATCGCGACACTAACTGGTGGTGAAGTGATCACAGAAGACCTAGGTCTTGATCTGAAAAACACGCAAATCACACAGCTTGGCCGTGCTTCTAAAGTTGTTGTTACAAAAGAAAACACAACTATCGTTGAAGGTAACGGTAACCCAGAAAACATTTCTTCCCGCGTAGCACAAATCCGTGCACAAGTAGAAGAAACTACTTCTGAATTCGACAAAGAAAAACTACAAGAGCGCCTAGCGAAGCTTTCTGGCGGTGTTGCAGTAATCAAAGTCGGTGCTGCTACTGAAACAGAATTGAAAGAACGCAAACTACGCATCGAAGACGCCCTTAACTCTACTCGCGCAGCAGTAGAAGAAGGTATCGTAGCTGGTGGTGGTACTGCTCTAGTCAACATCTACAACAACGTTGCAGGTCTTGAACTAACTGGCGACGAAGCAACTGGTGCGAAAATCGTCCTTCGTGCAATCGAAGAACCAGTGCGCCAAATCGCACACAACGCAGGCCTTGAAGGATCCGTTATCATCGAGCGTCTTAAAAAAGAAGACGTCGGCATCGGCTTCAACGCAGCAACAGGCGAATGGGTAAACATGCTTGAAACAGGCATCGTTGACCCAACGAAAGTAACACGCTCCGCACTTCAAAACGCAGCATCCGTAGCAGCTATGTTCCTAACTACGGAAGCAGTAGTAGCTGACAAGCCAGAAGAAAACGCTGGCGGCGGCATGCCTGACATGGGCGGTATGGGTGGAATGGGCGGTATGATGTAAGACCGTCCACAACCCCTTTGCTACACAAGGATTTGAACCTAAAATAAATTTTAATTGGATTATTTAAATAATCTAATTAAATCTAAGAAGCCTCTCAATTGTCAATGGACTTTTGGGAGGCTTTTTCTTTTCTATCTTCATTGCTGCTGAAACATAAGCATTATCATTCTTTTTTACAGCTCACTACCAACCAACAAGGGAGAGAAAAACATGACACTCAAAATTGGAATGATTGGGACGGGTTGGTTTAGCCGTAAGCATGCGGACATTCTATCAAAGATGGATGGTGTTCAGATCCAGGCTATTTGCGGAACTAGCAAAGAGAAAGCAGCAGATATGGCGTCCAATTATGAGGGTGCAAATGGGTATGATCAGTATGTGGAAATGCTGGATGCAGAGGAGCTTGATGCGGTTTATATCGTTACACCGCCAATGATTCGGGGAGAAATCGAATTAGAGCTTATTGGGCGCGGTATTCCTTTCTTCATCGAAAAGCCGTTGGGGACAGAGGACAAGATCCCAGCCAAGGTGTTAGAGCGTATGAATGAGAGTTCTCTGATTACGTCTGTTGGGTATCATTTTCGATATAGTGATTCGGTTCAGTATCTAAAGGAAAACGTAAATGGCCAAATGCTTGGTATGGTATTAGGTAAATGGATGGGCGAGATGCCCATGGTGGGTTGGTGGAGAGATCAAGAGAATCTGGCGGTCAATTTATCGAACAAACAACGCATATTGTAGATTTACTGAGATACGTCTGCGGTGAGGTTGAAGAAGTATACGCGATGTATGGTAATCAAGTACAGCATAATAAGCATGATAATGTTACGGTGCCTGACATTGGAACGGTAAGTTTACGGCTGCAAAATGGCGTGATAGCTAACCTGTCGAATACATGTGTCCTTCCTAGTGGCATGGGAGATGTTGGGCTCAAGTTTTATACAGATAAAGGAACACTGGATTGGCAGGGCGATAAACTAGAAATAGACCAAGAAGGCATAAAGACGGTGTATAAGGATACGGACAATCCATACGTTCGGGAAAATGAGGCATTTATTCATGCCGTTCGTACTGGCGACACTTCGCACATCCGCTCTGATTATCGTGATGCATATCTAACTCATGAGGTGACGTATGCTGCTTTGGAATCAGCGAGAAGTGGTGTACCTGTTAAGCTTAAAAAATAAAGGTAATAAAAGAAGGAGCACTGATTTGGGTCAGGGCTCCTTTCTTAAGTATGCTCGGCATCTGTTAACCAAGAATTCTCACTAAATATTTAAATAACACACATTATTTGGTAAAAACACGCCTTTAGTCATGGTATGATAGTAGGGGAACAAAGGTTGATAAACATGTACTAGAAAGCTGTTTTTTTATAGGGGATAAGGGGAGAACTAACATTGGAATCATTCTTAGTCATTTTAACGTTACTAGCTTTAGCCGGTATGGTATTCTTTTTTGTCTTAGCCTTAGTAAAAGGAAAAGGGAACAGGCGTAGGAACTTTGCGAAATCAGGTGGCTGTCTGATTGCACTTATAGTCGTATCGATTATTGGGGGATCAATAATTGAAGAGGCGCCCGCTTCTGAAGATGTTAAAGCAAAAGATTCCTCAGCGGCTGAAGAAACGGCTGTAAAGGAAGAAGAAGCAGAGGAAGAAGCGCAGAAAGAAAAAGAAGCTAAGGAAGCAGAAGAACAAGCGCAGAAAGAACAAGAAGCAAAGGAAGCAGAGGAACAAGCGCAGAAAGAACAAGAAGCCAAGGAAGCAGAGGAACAAGCGCAGAAAGAGAAAGAAGAACAAGAAGCAAAGGAAGCTGAGGAACAAGCACAGAAAGAGAAAGAAGAACAGGAAGCTAAAGAAGCTAAAGAAGCCAGCGTAACTGTTTCTCAAGAACAGGCGGTAAATAGCGCTGAAAGCTATGTGAATTATACTGCATTCTCTAAGTCGGGATTGATTGAACAATTAGAGTTTGAGGGTTTCAGCACAGAAGATGCAACATACGGTGTAGAAAATATCACGGTTGATTGGCAAGAGCAAGCGGTTAAGTCAGCTCAAGACTATATTAGTTATACTGCATTCTCTAAATCAGGATTGATTGAACAATTAAAGTTTGAGGGTTTCAGCACAGAAGATGCAACATACGGTGCAGAAAACATCACAGTTGATTGGCAAGAACAAGCAGCTAAGGCTGCTCAAAACTACCTTGATTATACTTCTTTTTCCAGACAGGGTTTAATTGATCAATTGATTTTTGAAGGATTCAGCACAGAGCACGCGACATACGGTGCCGATCAGGTTGGTTTGTAGTAGATATATTATTGGGGGAGTAGCTAATAGCTACTCCCTTTAATTTTTACTACTTCGCTTATCCTATGAAAAAATGGCATAATAAAAGAAATCATAAAAAATTAAGGATGACTAGATGAGACAGTTAGTAGAAGTAAAAGTAAAACCGAAATCGGTTAAAGATATAAAGAATGGCTATCCGCTGCTCACAAAAGAAGCAATTGAAACTTCAGGATTGAAGGTAGATGAGGGTAGCATCTTGCGTTTAGTTGACTCCAACCGCAAGTACATTGCTACAGCCTACTATGGTCTGCAAAATAAAGGGATAGGTTGGGTTTTAACTAGTAAGGAACAAGAGAAAATCAATATAAAGTTTTTTGTTAAGAGAATGAGTGAAGCTATTGCAAAGCGGAAGAACTTATACGATACCGAAGATACAACTGCTTTCCGTGTGTTTAATGGGGAAGGAGACGGTATCGGCGGATTGATCATTGATTTCTATGACGGCTTTTATATGGTGAGTTGGTATAGTGAAGGTATTTATTCTTTCCGTGAAGATATATATCAAGCATTGAATGAAGTGGCAGAAGTTCGGGGTCTATATGAAAAGTTACGCTTTAACACCAATGGCCAATACGTGGAGCAAGATGATTATGTGTCAGGTGAAAAGGGAGAATTTCCTTTAATCGTTTTGGAAAACGGGATGAAATATGCGGTAGATCTAAATGATGGAGCAATGACAGGGATATTCTTAGATCAACGTAATGTACGAAAAGCATTACGTGACCATTATTCAGAAGGAAAAACGGTTTTAAATACATTCTCTTATACAGGTGCGTTCTCTGTAGCAGCAGTTCTTGGTGGTGCAACAAAGACAACAAGCGTGGATGTAGCAAAACGAAGCTTGCCTAAGACTATTGAGCAATTTTCAGCCAACGAAATTGATTATGAAGCGCAGGATATTAAGGTGATGGATGTCTTTGATTACTTTCGATATGCAGACCGTCATGAATTGAAGTTTGATGTTGTCGTATTGGATCCGCCAAGCTTTGCGCGGACAAAGAAAATAACTTTCAGTACTGCAAAGGATTATCCGAAGCTGCTAAAAGACACCTTGAAAATCACCAATCAAGGTGGAATTATTATTGCGTCCACAAATAACGCAAGATTCAATATGAAAAAGTTCAAATCATTTATCGATAAAGCATTTACGGAAACTAACACACGCTACAAAATCCTAGAAGAACACCAATTGCCAGAAGATTTTACTGTACCACATGACTATCCTGAATTTAACTATTTAAAAGTCGTGTTTATAAAGGTAATGAATTAAGGAGGATGTGGACAATTGAAATACAATAAAACAACGATGACGAAATTAATTAATCAACAGAGTGAGTTACATGAGGAGTTAAAAAGGCTGAAAGCTGAAATGGGCTTAGAGAAAAATTTAGCAATTAAAGCACTTTACCATTCATTTGTAGCTAATAGCGGTAAATACATGAACGAATATAAAGAGTTAGAACGTCCGAGATAGGACTAAAAAAGGCAAAGGTTCCTCAGGTGATTTCTGAGGGACCTTTTTTCAATACTTAAACCGTTAACAACTGCCTGCAACTCCTGCGCCAAATCCGAGAGAAAAACAGTCGGATTTGATATATCTTCCAATTCAACGACCGCACAATAATATACCGTAAATTGCTTGTTTTTTCTGTCTTGATTTGTATTTAAAGAATGTATGTAATTAATGAAATTACTTCTCTTCAACATTTAGAATATTTCCGGTCCGTTCCATATATGTGAACCGGTATGTTGTGCCTTCTTCTATCTGATAATTGTTGATCAGCAGCGTAAGATCTCGTTCATCCGTTGTGATTAGTGCAATAGTTGAGTGGCCACCAGTATATACATCCACAACTTTAAAGTCATCTACATGCATCACGCCATCTGCGTAATCCTTCATATCTCCCACACTATTAATTGTTAAAGAACTTAATTGTGGAACAATGAAAACACCTATGGTAAAACAAATTACCCCTGTTAAACCAAAATAAAATAATTGTCTTTTGCCAACTTTCTGTGGGTTTTTTATTGTAATAACAAGACTTGTATAAACAAAAAAGGCAATAAGGGTCAAGGCAGCCAAGTACAACAAAGCAGTTCCTATCCAATCATAGATGAATGCATGATAAAGGCTCGAAGCAAAAAATGTTCTTAAAACCATAAAAGATACACCTAAAATAACAAAAGCAACCATTACCATGATGAAGCTATATATAATTCTTGTAATTCTTGCCCTCTTGCTATTAGCAACCTCACGTTTCAATTGAGCTGAGCTTTGTAAATGCCTTCGTTTTTTCCTGCCCATTAAATCTCCCCTTTAACATATCTATATCTTTTTTTATATATAATCTAGTTCTTGTTTGCCTCTCATAAGATTTGTGAGAGGCAATTTAACTTGTAATATCATTACTTTAAACTTATGTTTTGAAATACCTAGTGTCAAGATTTACCACATTAGTTAAAGTATCTTTCCCTTAAAAATCCAGCATCCTTCATCAATTGCCAATTCACTAAAATAAGGCTGAAGGCGTATTAATTAATCAGCCTTAATCAGGTTCTTCAAATAAATTCCATTTTATATGATTACTGTATTACAACCAATATGCTTACTGAGCAGCCAGTTATTAATAATTGAAGTAGGAAGGAGAAAAAACATGTTTTTGTTGAAAATGCTAAAGAACGATTTCACAAGGAACAAAGTTGTAACGATTACAGTGTTTGTATTTATCACTATGGCTGTTATCTTGGCAGCGAGTGCTATAAACAACATTGCCAACTTAATGCAGGGAATCTCAAATTTTCAAGAAAGTGCAGCACCATCCGACATTACGGTGATGCATGCCGGAGAGTATGACCAGGCGGAGATCGACCGATTTTCAGAACAACATCATGACCATATAGCGATGCAGGAGACGATGGTCCTCCAGAATATTGATGGAAGCAATATTCATTTTGGTCAAAATCAAACGATGGCGGGAACGATACAGGATATTTCATTCGTGGTCCAGAATAAGAATTTTGATTTTATTTTGGATCTGGATAATGAAAAGCTTGATATAAAAAAAGATTTCGTAGCTGTTCCCATCTATTTCATGGAACAACATGATTTAAAAATAGGTGATACGATCAAAGTAAAAAGTGGATGGTATGAGAAGCAAAAACGGAAAGAATACTGTTTATGGTAGATGGAAATATTATTTCACAGAAGAAAATGCGTAAATACGATGCACAGCGGGACGATAGTAAGGAAAGAGAAGAAAGCATTATGAAATGGTTAATGGAAAATGGGTTGTGATTCTTCACTTGCAGTTGGATATTGAAAATGAGGCTTTGGTAAAATTACACTATGACAGCTTATCAGACTGGACGTCAAACCTAAGGGTTTGGCGCTTTTTTTATAGTACATTAGTGTCTTAATCAATTAAAGGAGGTTAAGCTCGATATTCAAAGTTACACTAAGTATCAAATTAGCTCACTGGCAAGTAGGTACGATGAATTTTGCCCTAAAGTGCATACCCCTTTGTACGTTCTTTTATTTTTGAAAGCTTTATAATTCTAAGTACATAGAAAAAATTAAATCGCATCCAAAAGAAAGATGATGGAAAAAAATACCGTAAATGATTTTATAGAACTAAGTGTTAATCCTATCTAAAGCTCATACGAGGTTAAGTAGTTACAATAGATAGTACAAAGGGGAAAATGATAATGAAAAACAAAGTGATTTATGGAATTGTGTATATAGGCTCTATATTAGCCAGCGTTATTTTATTCTTTGTGGAAAGAAGATATAAAATGAAAAAACGTAATGAAAGAAGTCTGTGAATAAGATTATGTTCACGTTCAAATCAGGAATAGTCTTTAGGGAGCGGTGTGGATAATTTGCAGGTAAAACAGTCGCATGTTGAGAGTTGGTATATTAAATATCGGGCTGATGTTTATAAATATATATATTCACTTGTTAAGGAACACAATCTGGCTGAGGATTTGATGCAGGATACTTTTGTGAAGGCTTATACAAGAGCAGACATGTATAATGGCAGTTCCAGTGTGAGGACGTGGTTATACAGTATTGCTCATAATACAACGATGGATCTGTTCAGGAAGCAAAAAACATTTCATAAATGGAAAGATAAATATATAAAGAATCAAACTTGGTTTGATGGATCGTGGGATATTAGAATAAGTGAAAACAAAAAAGGGCTGTATGGATTCTTGAATAAATTAGATAATTCTTTTAGAAAAGTGATTCTTTTGCGGAAAATTCAAGGGTATTCCGTTAAAGAAACGAGCGAGCTATTAAATTGGTCGGAAAGTAAAGTAAAGGTGACATTGTACAGAGCTTTACGTTTTCTGCAAAGACAACTGATAAAAGATGAATACTATGTCGAGGTATATTAATAAATCGATTTCAAAATAAGAACCCATAATAAAATTGTTATATCTGCCCAAACGTACATGTCCAAATGTACGTTTATTTTTTTCCCAAACCCTCTATTATAGATAAAGTAAAATGAAACGAAGGGAGATTATTATGTCAAAGTTTTTATATTCAATTGGTAAATGGTCAGCATTGAATAAGAAAAAAATGATCAGTATATGGGTTTTGCTTCTAGTTGCGATAGGAGCAATTGGAGTTATTCTAAAACCTACTTTCACGGAAAGTATGACTATACCAAATACACCTTCTGAGAAGGCATTGGATGTCATTGGTGAGGAGTTTCCTTCCGGTCCTGACAGGGCAAAGATTCGCATGATATTTGGAGATGAAGATACGTTGACTTCTGAAACGGGTCAAAAGATTGTTTCGGATACTCTGAATGAAATTAAGCAGGACAAAAATGTTGAAAGTATTGCAAATCCATTTGAGAGAGGTACAGTTTCTGAGGATGGATCAGTAGCTTATGCGGATATCACATTCAAGCTGGGAGCTGACGATGTACCGGAATCCTCCATCGATCATTTGAAAGATAGCCTAAAGACTGCTCAAAGTGATGGTGTGCAAACAGAGCTTAGTGGCGATATTACACTATCATCATTAGAAATTGGAGGTACCTCCGAAGTTATCGGTGTCATTATTGCTTTTGTGATTCTGGCTGTAACATTTGGTTCATTAATCATTGCGGGGCTACCTATTGTCACTGCGCTTATCGGTCTAGGTGTAAGTACTTCTGTAACATTGATAGGAACACAATTCTTCGATCTTGCGTCTACGAGTCTATCCATGGCCGGTATGATTGGATTGGCAGTTGGAATTGATTACGCATTGTTCATTTTTATGAAATATCGAGAGTTTTTAAGAACTGGTATGGAGAAATATGAGGCCATAGGTAGAGCGAATGGAACTGCCGGAAGTGCGGTTGTATTTGCAGGACTTACTGTAATTGTTGCTCTATGTGGTTTAATGGTAGTGGGTATTCCGTTCTTGTCTGTAATGGGAATCACAGCAGCAATCAGCGTTTTGTTCGGAGTTTTGGTATCCATTACTTTGGTGCCTGCCATTATGTCTATTGCAGGTAAGAAAATGTACCCTAAAATCAACAAGAAAAAAGAACAAACTGACACCAGCTTCTGGGGAAGGTTTGTCACGAAGAATCCAATTAAGCTAAGCGTTATCAGTATTCTAGTCTTAGTAATCATCAGTATACCTGTATTGCATTTGGAACTTGGATTACCCGATAATGGGATGAAAGCGGAAGATTCACCTGAAAGACAGGCATACGACTTATTGGCAGATGGTTTTGGTGAAGGATTCAATGGACAGCTAACGATCGTTGCTGATGCTAGCAACGTAGATGGTGATAAGGCTGCTGCTTTTGAAAGTAGTGTAGAAGATCTTAAACAGTTAGACCATGTAGCTAATGTGTCTGCTCCAATGCCGAATGAAAATGGTGATTTCGCTATCATCACAATCACACCTGAGAAAGGTCCAAATGATCTTACCACCAAGGAATTGGTAAAAGATGTACGCGACCTAACAGATAATAATATGGAAATGCTCGTTACAGGATCGACAGCGGTAAATATTGATATATCCGACAGATTGAATGAAGCAATTCCAGTGTTTGCGATTTTGATTGTTAGTTTTGCTTTTGTTTTGCTTGTCGTAGTATTCCGCTCACTTCTTGTCCCTCTAGTAGCTGTACTGGGCTTTGTGTTAACATTAACAGCTACACTTGGACTTTGTGTATGGATATTGCAAGACGGTAATATGATAAACTTATTCCAAATCCCTGAAGAAGGCCCAATACTAGCCTTCCTTCCTATACTAGCCATTGGTATTCTCTTTGGCTTAGCTATGGATTATCAAGTCTTTCTTGTAAGCAGAATGCGGGAAGAATATATGCAGACTAAAGATCCAACGTTGGCTATCCAAGCAGGATTGAAACATAGCGGTCCTGTAGTTACATCTGCAGCATTAATAATGATTGCAGTATTTGGGGGCGCGATCTTTGCACCGGACGCAACCATAAAAGGAATGGGTATTGCCCAAGCCTTTGGCGTATTATTCGATGCCTTCCTTGTAAGACTAGTTATAGTCCCGAGCATAATGAAGTTAATGGGGAATGCAGCTTGGTATTTGCCAAAATGGCTTGATCGGATTATACCTAATGTAGATATTGAAGGTCATCAGCTTACAAAAGATATTGAGTCAGAAAAAAGTGAAAAAAAATCAATGATTAACTAAAACTTGCTATCTGATCAATAGGGGGAAACATAAATATACAGCCAATTGATATCGTCAATCGGCTGTATATTTTTATGGGAAAATATAATTTTCTGAACAGATTACTGTTTGCAGGGGGGATTAGCGGAAATACTCCCTAATGGTTTCTTGCAGACAACAGGATAATCAGCATAAGCCAAAATCTTTATCAGCTATTACATAAGAATTGTTGATAATGCAGACATACATAAAAAATATTCATTTTTATTAACAGCAGCGGAAAAATAAGTGAAACTGCCCAAAAGGGTAGTACAAATGTGCATTTGAAAAAAATGCAGCTGTTATATAATGATCTGTAAAGGAGGCGTTGAAATTAATGCCAAATCAAGATAATTTAATTAATGAGTTGGAATCCAATTACAAATATAGTGTCGAAAACAATAACTTGGTTGCAGCGCGAATTCCAGGGCTGTTTTTTATATTAATGTCATTAGCAGTTGCGTGCGCCATGGAAATTCACGGAAGTTCTGTTCATGTGGGTATATTAATATATACCATACTGTTCGGCTTGTTTGCAGTGTTGTATTGGTATTCCAATAAACTCTTGCTGAAAAGAGCATGGTTATATTTTATTATACAAGGATCTCTTGTATATATAAGTGGGATTTTTATGGGGATTTATCCTGTTTCCTTAATAACACTGTACCCTTTACTACTTAGCCAAACTATGGGGATGATTGGGCAAAGGAAGCGCTATTACGTTATTTTTATTTTGCTGTTATTCTGCAGTAGTTCATTAGTTTTGGTGGATATGGACATTATTGTCTCATATTCCGCAGTTGCGATACCTAATATGATTGTCTTGATTGCTTATGCTCGTATCTTCTTTAATCAAGTCAATGCTAAAATACGATCGGAGAGATTGGTGGAAGAATTAGAAGAAGCGTACAAACAAGTACAGCGTCTTACTTTACACAATGAACGTCAGCGAATGGCTCGCGATTTGCATGATACTTTAGCGCAGGGATTAGTTGGTTTGAAAATGCAATTAGATGCAACGAAAGGTTATTTATCTTTAGGGAATACAGACAAAGCAACAGAGTTAATTGATACAGCCATCACAAGAGTAAGTGAATCATTAGCAGAAGCCCGGCGCGTTATCGATGATATAAGGTCACATACGAATATCAGTTTTTCGCAGCAGGTTGAGGACCAAATGAATAACTTCGAAATGACTACTGGTATCCAGTATGTCTTAGAAGATAGACTTAATGAGGAAATCTCAACTTCCATAGCTGAACAAAGTTTAAGAATTCTATCTGAATGTCTCACAAATACCGCAAAGCATGCTAATGCTAACACAGTATGGGTGCATATATATAAAGAAAAAAATGCTATGAACATGGAAATTAAGGATGATGGAATTGGGTTTCAGGCTATGAATAAGTTAGGTAGGAAAGGACATTATGGATTGCTTGGTATACAGGAAAGAGTCCGAAATTTAGATGGTGATATCCGCATTATCAGCAAAGAAGGAACCGGAACTGAAATAATCATTACTATACCGTTAGAAGGAGCTTTGTAATGCCACACAAAATACTGATTGTTGATGATCATTTAGTAGTAAGAGAAGGATTGAAACTTCTTGTTGGTTTGAATCCTGAGTTTGTAGTTGCAGGAGAAGCGGAAAATGGAAGAGAAGCAGTTGAATTAACGGGAGAACTGAATCCTGATGTCATATTGATGGATTTATATATGCCTGTAATGACGGGCCTCGATGCTATCAAGGAAATCAGTGAAAGACATCCAGCTATTCCGGTTATTATTCTGACAACATACAATGAAGATAAGCTGATGGCAGAGGGAATGGAATTTGGCGCAAAAGGTTATCTGTTAAAAGATACAAGCCCAGACAATTTGTTTAGGACATTGGATGCTGCGATCAGAGGAGATACACTTATCAATTCTGAGATGATGACCAGAATCCAAGCCTATAAGAGAGAAGAAGAAAAACAAAGAGTAAATCCAAAGATTTATTTGTCGCGTAAAGAAATTGATGTATTGGAAGCTGTAGCAAGGGGTGCAAAGAGTAAAGAAATCGCGATTGATCTTAAAATCTCTGAAAGAACTGTTAAAGCAAGGCTTACTGATATTTACAATAAATTAGGAGTCAGTTCCCGTGCGGAAGCTGCAGCTCTGGCAATCCAAGCTGGAATCATATCTTTACAGGATTAGCTAACAGCATGTATGTTTGCCTTAAAATAAAGCATGACAAAATAGAGCTTGATTGTTGAGCAGGAATATGGAACACAAGAGAGAACAGTTAACATAGTGAGGTTTTCGGATAAGCTAAAAAAAGTGGAGAGTACCTCGCAGTATGTGAAGTTAATAAATAAAAGGGTATAGCGAAAAAGATAGTGTGATAGTGAGCTGATGATGGAAGATGGTTGAAATGGAAGATTTACCTGTCTAGTCCTCGTTATGCTATGAAAGATCTCGAACTTGGCGGAAAGCAGATTAAGAAAGGAGATTTGCTCCTTCCCTTAATGAAATCAGCGAATCAAGATGAGCAACATTTTACAAACGCGCAAGAGCTTGATATTACACGTCAAATTAAACGTATGTCGCCTTTGGAAACGGTGTTATATGTGTTTAGGTGCACCTCTAGCCAGTATGGAAGGAGATATAGCGTTTACAACCCTGCTAAAGCGCATGCCACATCACTAGGGAGAGCGTCAAATGGCAATTTAAGCTTGCAGCTCAAGCCCTGCCTTCACTTCCGGTTTCTTTTTAAGGAGCGGCTCTGTTTGCAGAGTGAATGCAACTTAATACTTAATCATCAAGTGGATTTGATTAAAAGAGGCGAAGCATGCTTTTACAAAACAGCTTGCTTCTTTTGTTTATAACTCCAGAGGTAGTCATGCTGCTAGTAGCATGAAAGGTGTAAAATATGTTACAAAGCCTACATAAAAGATCTCTCAGATTTTTCTGAGAGATTTTTTATGGTGAAGTGCTGTTTAATATTTGAACCGGTTCACAATAATTTGCAATTCCTCAGCTAAATCCGAAAGAGAAACAGCAGCATTCGAAATATCTTCCATAGAACTTAATTGTTCGTCTGTTGCTGAAGCAACAGCCTTGGAGCTGGATGATGTTTCTTTTGTTCCTGTTTCAAGAGTTGAAAGACTATGCTGCACTACTTCTACACCTGCAGTTAATTGCTGGGTGGCAGCTGCAACTTCTTGAATCTGGGCTGTTATCTGTCCAACAAGATTTAATATCTCGTTAAACTGCTGCTGGCTTTCGTTAGCGTAATTCATGCCTGAATCCACATTTTTCTGCACATTATGGATATTGACTACGGTATCTTTTGAGTCCGTTTCTATTGTGGAAACTAAGTGCTTAATATGGCTGGCAGATTGGTTTGTTTCATCAGCCAGCTTTCGGACTTCTTCGGCTACAACGGCAAAACCTTTTCCTTGTTCACCGGCTCGTGCAGCTTCAATGGCTGCATTTAATGCAAGGAGATTGGTTTGTTCCGAGATGTCTGTGATGAGAGAGGACATGTGACTTATTTCTGTTGTGCTTCTCACTAATGACTCTAATCCGCTCCCAGCTTCTTGGACAGAGTGATTGATTACAGTCATTTGTTCTGACATCATATTTACAGAAGAGACACCCAGCTCTGCTTTATCCTTCATAAAGGAGGAATTTTCAGCAATGCGGTTTGTGTTGTCAGCTACATTGGAAAGGCTCTCTAAAATCTCTGTTATGGATCCAGAGCTCTGTTCTGTCATGTTACTTTGATTTGTACTAGTTAAAGCAATTTCCTTCATGGATTGTGAGATTTGGTCTGAAGTAGCTCTAGACTGTTCAGAGCTTGCCGATAATTCTTCTGAAGCGGCCGCGACCTGTTGGGATGAACTGCTGATCTGCTTTACGATACCTGCCAGTGAGTGAACAAAAGCATTAAAGGATGCGGCAAGCTGACCAAATTCATCCTTACTTTTGACTGCGACTTTTTGAGTCAGGTCCGCATCTCCCTGTGCAATATCCTCAAGCTGCCTATTTAAACTTCTAAGAGGCACCAGGATGGATTTCAGAAGCAGCATACTCAAAAGGATACCTAATATAATGGAAATTATTGTAACTAAACTAATGAACCATCCACTTACAGTTCCATATCTATGAATATCTGCTTCTAAATCATTCACATCATTATTCAATTGATCGACTAACTCATTTACGGATGGATCTAGTAATTCCTTCCGTAATGTTCTTTCCTCTCCTAAGTGAAGTGATTCTGCTTGTTCGGGATTGGAGGCAAATTGAGTTACTACTTCCTGATTCATACTCCAAAACTCTGAAAAGTTATCCCGAATATCATTTACGTTCGTCAAATAATCCTTATTGTGGATGAGTGATTCCAATTCATCTAAAGTTGAGAAGATATCCTCGGATTTCTCTTCCATTCCATCAGAGAAATCCTGTTCGCCAGTGATGAGAAAACCTCTTTCATCATTCGATAAGCCAGCTAGTCTATACTGGACATGTTTGATTTTGTTTTGAAACTCCATTTTATCCTTTAGGATATCATTCTTCTCTGTAATGGAAGAATTGATGAAGATGGAGGAAACCCCAATTAGTAATAAGGAAAATATTAAAATTGAAATTATACCAAGAAGTTTTGTTTTGATTTTCACGATTAAATTCCTTTCTAATAAAAAAAGCTCTACATATTAATTAGCTGCTTAAAACTATTAAGGCTCCCAAACCAAGATATTTCTTTCTGATTAATTAATATGCACGGTATATATATCGACCAACCTAGGCAATCTTAAAGGCTCTTACGAGATATAACAAGAGAGCTAGGTGTTTCAGTTGAATTAAAAAGCTACAGATTAATCTGTAGCTCACTAAAATTGTTAAATAACTGCCTCTTTCATGTCGATTAGCGTCAATAATGATCGTTCTCATTAACAGCCTGTTTACAATGAATTGACCTCTTCTTAACAGTCCTCTGGTATCTTACTTATGTACCTTAATTTTCTAAAGGGAGAGGTTTCAATGCTGAAAAAATGGATGGTAGCATTGGGAATGGTTTCAGTTCTTATGTTGGCGGCATGTAATGATGGTGACGATGAAGATCCAGCTGATGATGAGCAAATGGAGGAACAAGAGCAAGAACAGGAACAAGATCAAGATCAAGAGCAAGATACTGATGATAGAGAAGAAGATACAGATCAATCTGAATAATATATAGTGGCTGAAAGGCGTTCCTTTGTGGTTCGCCTTTTTTAAATTCAGTACTACATGAACACCCATTTAGAATTAAAGTGGTGCACTATAAAAACATTCTTTTATTAGTGAAAGTAATGAGTGGTAGGAATAAGACATATAGGCAGTTACTAGCCTCTCAAGTGTACAGCTTTACAAGAGGCAATTTTTTCCGTTTTGAAAAAAGCTAATCGAGTAGTACCCAGCCAATTGAGATTGAGAAACAGAGGTGAGATTTTTTGGTTAACAATTATATTTGGAATATTGATTAAATGTTTGTATGGGGACTCTCTTATTCTTTTGAACTAGCTGGAACGATACTATATCGTGAACATCTTTAAACATTTAACAATTTCTATTTAAATTGTCTGTAGTTGACCGATATAAGGGAGGCAGGTGGTTTTAATGCATAGTAAATAAGACCTTCGAAAACATCCTTTAAGTGGTGGTTGATGAATTAATATACCTATAAATAGGGGAATTAGTTATAATTAGACAAGAAAATATGAGTAATTTATAATGCGAAAGGGAACGTGAAGTTGTGGCGTGGTGTATTTAGAACTATAAATCAAAATTATTAGGCAAACTTATCGAAAGATAGGGACGCAAAGCTACGAGTCTAATATCCGTATGGATAATGATAGTCGGGTTGCCAAGTATGAAATTATATCATTGGCTATCCTTGTCTATATTAGGATAGCTTTTTTCACACTTAAGCGGTAATTATAGTTTTACCAGGCCTATAGAAAAAGGAGCGAACGAAATGATAGTAGTAGATAAAAAGAAGTATAAGATGGCGATTGATGAAAATTCCAAAGAAGTACATGTCCAGGTGCATGGATTAATGAGGGAGGAAGATGCAGAAGGATATATGGTCGATTTGCAGGATACGATCAATAAAGTATCTAGAAAGGATTATACTTTTGTTGTCGATGGAACTCATCAAACACCTGTACCTTCGAAGGTTGTACCGCAGTTGGAACAAACAATGCAATTCTATTCTACTTTAGGTTTTAAAGATACAATTGTAATAAAACCTTCTTCTAAAATCGCTCAAGTGCAAATTAGGAACGCCCTTGAAAGAATTGAATTCACGGGAAGGTTTATGGATAAAGTAAATCATTCTATGTAACATCCGGTTCGCCAAATTTGCAGTGAAAAGGGAGATTAAAACATGCAAGCAACACAGGAATTGTATACATATGAAATTTTAACAAAGAATCAAACAGAAATGATTCAAAAAGCTGCCGAATGTCTTGCCCGTACATTTATTGGTGTAGATGTTGCAGGGAAATGGGTTCAGGAACCGATGGTTGGACAATTAAGTATAGCGTATGAAGATTTCTATGCTTTTACCAAGGATTATTTGGATTCAACTGTAGACCAAGGATATTGCGCAGTCGCTCTAGACACTGATAATCATGTTGTAGGTGTACTTGCCGGTGATACCAATGCACCCGAAATTATCGGAGAGGATGTATTCGAAGGTTCTTTCTATGATATGAATGTTATTCTTCACGTACTGGAAGACGTAGATAAACGCTTTATCGAAGACTATAAAAGACGTAGCGGAAAAGATATTTCCGATGGGGATATGTTGCACCTATTTATGTTGGGCGTGATAGCTGAACAAGAGCGTCATGAAGTAATTAAGCAATTAGGAAATAGATTGATTACAAAAGCAGCGAAGCAGGGGCTGAAGGCAGTAGTGGGCGAAGCGACAAACCCTAAATCGATTCGTGTGATGGAAAAATATCACAACATGAAAAAATACCAAGATATCGAAGGTAATCATATTGTTCATATGTATAAAGACAATAGCAAACTGCAAGCCATTCCTGCGAATGTAGCTGATGGAACATACATTATTATAAGAGAACTATAAAAATATAATTCTGATTGAAACAGAAAGTAGGAGTTTAATTTATCATGGAATTTTACTTGATAGGAATAATAGTCATTCTATTGATAGCTTTAGGTTATTTTGCTTATCAATATGTTGCACTGAAACGTCGTGCACAATTTAACACTTCAGGCAGTGGCGATGAAATTATTTTAAATCGCACTGGGAATGAGCAGCAGCTTGAGAACTTCAGCCATATAGAAAAGAAACTACTATCGTTATCAAAAGATGTGAATGAAAAAGGCGTAAATCTTGCGGAAACAGGTGAATATGCTTCTGAACAAGCTGATATTGTCAGAGCAGCAATTGACGAGGTAGGCAGAGGATTAGAGAAACAATTAGTAGCCACAGAAGAAAGTGCTGCCTCCATGGAAGAAATGACACAAGCGATAGAAAATTTATCAGTTAGATCTAATCAGATTTCAGAACAATCCATTACTACGCTAGAATTAACGCAGCAAGGAAATGAGAAACTAAAAGATTCCTTGGTAAAGATGGATCAATTTAATCAAACAGTAAATACAACCTCTAATGCCATAAACAAACTTGGAGAAAAATCTTATGAAATCAGCAGTATTGTTAAGGTGATTACAGAGATCTCTGAACAAATTAATCTGCTGGCGCTGAATGCAGCGATAGAAGCTGCTCGAGCAGGCGAAAATGGTAAAGGATTTGCTGTTGTTGCAGATGAGGTAAGAAAATTAGCGGAACAAACTCGCCAATCTACTTCAGAAGTATCACATATCGTGAAAAATATACAAGAAGAAACAGCTATAGTGGTTAAGTCAATGAACCAGGGGACCGAAGAATTTAAAGATACGAATGCAGACATTTTAGAGGTTGGAAATATGTTCGAAAAGATACTATCTACTACAAAAATTATTGCTGAAAACAACGAGAACTCTTCTGCAAACACAGAAGAATTATCTACTGCTTCACAACAGATCATGACAACAATCGTTGAGATTGCATCTATCTCACGAGAATCGGTGGAGATGTTTGAGGAACTAATTGAGATTAATGATGAGGAACTTCATACGATACAAAACCTGGTTGAGAAAGCAAGAAATCTTATAAACCACAAAAACGTAGTAGGCGAACTACTAAAAGAGAATGATGATGTTAAAGCAGAGGAAGTAAAAGCGAGTTAAAAATGCCAGAATAAAAGGTCAAGGTAGCAGTTTGACAATATTCGCCTTACCGAATGAAAATATAAGGCTTCTCCATAATTTATCTAATATGGGATGATCCCCTTTTAGTAAACAGATTAAAGAGAGCATTCTGATCTGTTTATTAAGGAGGGGATCTTTTTCTTATGAGAAAATTACTTGCGCTTGTCTTAATTTGTTCTTATAGCTAACAATCCCCTTTTCTACCTAATACATAAAATCGCAATCAGTAATTTCTATAATTATTTAGACATTAGGAGGTAAAATAATGAAGGAAATTCAAAAATTATATCCTAGTATGGACGGGAATGACTTTCAAAGAGAGGAATTATTGTCCTTTTTTAAGTCGATTTTAACAAAAATAGATGAATTAAAAGATCCTAACAAACTAACGCTAGGAGAAATGCCTGAGTACACGGAGGATTACTATAATCGCGTTATTCAAAAGGCGTCTGTTCCAAATACAGGAGTGTCGATGGAGGAAGTGGTTCAGGAGCTTCTAAAATTAGTAGAAGGGCACCGGTTCGTCAATCGAAACTATGTAGCCAATGCAGCTCCCCTTCCCAATATTGCTAGTATCCTTGGTAATCTGGTAATGGTTTTAGTTAATGGTAATAATCTATGGGATGTGGAGGGACCAGCAGCAGCAAAAGCAGAAGTCGAAGTAGCTGCAATGCTATCCAAACTTATCGGATACGATGAAAGCATCAGCGCAGGATATACAACATGGGGAGGACAAGGGGCTGTCTTTAACTCTTTACGTCTTGCCATTGCCCGTTACGAGCCGTTCTCTAATCAAAATGGTGTACCGCAAAATCTCTATTGTTTCTGTTCAGAGCTATCACACTACAGTCTGCTTAAATCTGTAGAAGCAACTGGGATTGGCATAGAAAACATGATTCGAGTGAAAGTTAATGCTGATCATTCAATCAATCTAGAAGATTTAAAAGAAAAAATGGAGCATATTATTGCAAAAGGCGGTGTTCCGCTTTATGTCCTTGCCACAATGGGAACTACTGATACATTTGGGGTTGATGACATTAAGGGGATTAAGCATATAGCGGTAGAAATGGAACGCACCTATGGCATAGATCCAATTTATATCCATGCAGACTCTGCTATGGGGGGCATGTATACTTTCTTTAATAATTACAGCTTTGAAAGCAATACTTTGCAATTTACAGACAACGTTATTGAGGTATTGAAATCCTATCAACAAAAATTTAAAAATATAAATCTTGCAGATAGTATGGTCTTTGATTTCCATAAGCTTGGACAAACGCCATATATCACAAGTTTATTTTTAATCAAAAACAAAGAGTATCTTAAGAATGTTGATTTAGATGCAGTAGAAACGCCGTATGTTGGGAATCGCGGTTATGGTAGTTATCATACAGGTTACACGCTCGAATGCTCGCGAATGGGAAGTGCTTTGGCGATTTATGCATCTTTACTAGCATTTGGAATTGAAGGCTATCAAAAGCTTTTAGCCAATTATATTCATGTTAATATTGCATTTAGAGAGACACTAAAAAGGGAATTTCCGAATGTGGCAATCACGAATGAGGTTTCTCCTATTACAACATTCCGTTTTTATCCTGAGAAGAATAAATGGAATGGTGAATTGAATGGACTGTTAACTATAGAAGAAATGACGGAAATTAATCAATTTAATGACGGGTTTGCAGAGATGATTGGAGCCGAACGAGATACCGTCTACTTTGGATTTACAAAAAAGCAGCGTCTCGTGGAAGCAGCAAACTCAAACAATCGAATATCCATATATGCGCATAAATTTTTTGCAATCTCGCCATACTCGACAATAGAAGAAGTCGACCGTTATGTTGGATTCTTAAAAGAACACTTAGACTTATTTATGAAGACGACAGTAGTACAAGTATAATTGTAAGATTCTGTTCCACTCTCTAACCATTTCTCCTGGTTTATAGGAGAGGGGATCTTTATATTAGGACGTACTATGAAGTAGCTGACAAGTCAGAAGAAACAGCTGGCAGCAGTCCTTACCTTACGTAATATCATTTCTCAAAAAAACATCAAACCTTGACACACTAGGTTTGATGTTTTTTTATCGGAATATGTTATAGATGTATTTAAATTGTTAAATTCAATCGTCCTTATCCCAAACCAAGCTACTACTATTAATCGCATCACTTACGGTACAACATCTTCAAACAGCTCTAATAAATTCTGTATTATATAATTTGGTTCTATTTTTTAAAAACATAGTGCAGGCAGATATACCAGTCAAGACAAGGCAGGTAGGTATGTTATAGCTTTTGCCCATCAAGATATTCGTTTCTAACCGGTCGCTAATGATTAAGCATTTTTCCTTTGAAACATTTAAGTGTTCCAGGATTTTTTGAATGTAATAAGCTGATGGTTTACCGATCACATTATCAACTGTATTATAGACTCTTGCACAGAACAATGACCCAATAAGGAGTGGTTTGAGCAGGGATGCTTTTCGTAGTTGGTCCATAAACAACGATTAAATCACGGTTCGCTGGATTGCCTGTAAAAGCTTGCCCGTTCGTTAATAGAAGCGGCGTAAATTGGGATACATTCAACTTCAATTGCCCATCACTGCTCAACAGCTGATTATCGAAGAAGCTGACCTTTACATTCTGATTCTGGTTTTCCTTCACCATAACTAGCGCTGGAAACTGGGGAGGATAAATAAGAATCGCAGGTGCATCTCCGTCATAATAGCCAGTCACGCGATCGCCTACGGATACCATTGCATGATCCACAAAGTAGGTGGTAGGTAATACAACAAAATTCACGATTGATCCTGATTCATTTTCTAAGGTGAAGAATTTATAACAGCCATCCGCTCGGCCATTTCCCTGGAAATCACTAATCATCGTTACAGTTCCATGGAAGGAATAGAAATTGGTCATATAGATACCTCCATTGTTTTCCATGTACAATATGTAGGTCATTGCCTAATGGATTGTGCGAATGCCTAGAGGAAGATGCTAGCTTCCTTAAATTTAATAACTGTTGCATAAACTTCTTCTTCCGATTGAAAATATTTGTTATGATTAGTTATTGCATCTACTTAGGAAGGATATTTTATGTGAACAGATCTGCAACAAATACGCAAAAACGTTATTATACATTTTTATTGATTCTAGCAATTCTTTTCATTGCTGCTACATTACGTTCACCGCTCACTTCTGTCGGGCCGCTTATACCATTCTTCCGAGAAGAACTGGACGTATCCAACTCCATGATAGGTCTGGTGAATACATTGCCGCTGCTTGCTTTTGGTGTTTTTTCTTCGCTGGTGCCTAAAATATCAAGTAAGTTCGGTATGGAGCTAACGCTGTTAGCAGCGATGTGCATGCTGACTGTAGGTATTTTTATTCGGGCTTTGAGCGGTTTGCCGCTATTGCTATTCGGAACCATTTTACTTGGCATGGCGATCGCTTTTGGGAATGTGCTGATGCCGGGTTTGATCAAGTCTAGTTTCCCTTATCAAATCGGGCTCATGACCGGTATATATTCTGTTTCCATGAATATTTTCGGTGCGCTTGCTTCGGGTATTTCTGTTCCGATTGCCTCTATCCCAAGCTTTGGCTGGCGGAATGCAATGCAAATATGGAGTGTTCTCTCCTTAATAGCAATATTTATCTTATTGCTTCGACTGCCGGCAGCACGTTCGGAGAAAAAGGTATTTGTAAAAGTAGAGAACAAAGCCTCTCGGGGGATATTCAAATCTAAGATTGCGTGGGCCGTAACGCTATTTATGGGTTTGCAATCCTTCATACCGTATAGCTTGTTTACCTGGCTGCCGGATATATTAATGACCAAAGGATTCGATGAAAGTGAAGCAGGCTGGCTCATTGCCATTTATCAGCTAGGGCTGATTCCGACTACATTCATTGCACCTATCATTGCTGGAAGAATGCAAAGCCAGCGGCTAATAGGCTGTATTGCAGGTTTATTATTCTTCTTTGGCTTGTTAGGGGTTACGTTCATTTCGTCTCATCTTATCATCGCACCTCTTATATTAACGGGGGTTGGAGCAGGAACTGCATTCAGCTTAGCTATGATGTTCTTTGTTCTCAGAACCAATTCCATCGCAGAATCTTCCCAGCTATCAAGTATGGCTCAATCGGTCGGCTACTTGGTTGCCAGCATGGGGCCGCTTCTTCTTGGTACAATCGCTGAAAAGACAAATGGATGGATGGTACCGCTGATTATTCTTATGATCGCGGCCTTATGCATTGCCTTTTTAGGGACGATTGCGGGTAGAAATCAAAAAATCTACTTTGGTGCACAATCTACGGGTGAAAAATAAGTCGTCATCAGGCTATTATACAAACAAAAAAGAAGATCACTCGGTGATCTTCTTTTTTGTGCTTATTTATCTAAGATGATGGAAAAACCGCCACCACCCGGATCGTTTTTGTTACTTGCGGTAGAGCCATGGTCAGCGTATCCTGTTAACCCACTTACAATAATCGTGATAGCCAGAATCAAAGTAAAAGTTACTTTTTTCATATAAAGCCCTCCTTTTTATTGTAGAGCAAGAGCATAGTACCGATTTGCAAGTTCGTAATTCTTCTTGGATGAATAGTAGTCTGCTAACTCTTTTGCATAATGTCTTACATTGTAATTATCGTTGATTCTTTGGAAGTAGTCTATACCTTCTTGCCATACGCTTTCAAAATTTAATCTATCTTCATATTTCTTATGAAGCATGGCAAATTCCCAATTCATTTTCATGTTGTCTTCTTCCATGCTAGCTTGGAATCCTTCTTTATATGCTTTTATAGCCTTTGATCGTTGATTCGTCTTCCAATAGCAATCTGCTAACAAAAATAAGACTTTTAACTTTGTACGCTGTTGTTTATTATTATAGGCTTCCTCCAAATACCGAATTGCTGCAGCTGGTAAGTTTCGTCTTGCATAAAGGCCGCCTAAATTGTGATGAATGTAGGAAATCAATGCTTGTTCTTCTGTTTTTCTAGCATGTGTTAGGGCGTTATGAAGATATTCTTCTGCTAAATCAAAATTAGAGAGCTCTATAAAATTTAACCCCTGCAGCACTTCTGAACGAGCAAGTAAAAAATGAAACGGTTGATGCGGTTTAAATAATTGAATGGCTTTTTCTGTATGTACAACTGATAGGGCAATGATCTCTAGGAAGAAATAAGCCATGGCCTTCCGAAAATGAAACTCGCCAACATATACAGGGTCACGCAGCTTATGTAGATATTTTTCGGCTTTTTCAAAACAATCCAGTGCTTCTTGATAATGTTCTTCTTCATAAAAAATCATAGCTTCTGCTAAATGAAGGTGATAGCGGTGGGTGTCTGAGAAGTATTCATAGAGATTTTTGGCTTGTTCTAATGATGCAATACTTTTCATCAAGTCATTCTGAATGATGTAATGTCGGCTTTCCAGCAGGAAGTACGAAAGCCTCGAATCATGATTGTATTCGTCGATGTGGTTTTGCAGTTCTTTATGGATACTGGCAGCAGCTTCTTTCTTATCCAGTCGAATGCTGACAGACCAGTTTTCCAAGCGAGCTGCAATGTCGATAAGTTCAGTACTGTTTCGACTCATAGTGCAGGGCTCCTTAAATTAATATAATTCCATTTTACCAACTATTGTCGGGTTGTGTGTTGGGAATTATTTACACTATTAAGGCATCTTTATGTGAAATAATATCAGTAGATTTCCTGAGATAGGACATAGGCTTCTATATAAGGTTTAACTAATAAAGATAGGAATGCAGAAGGGGAGAAATCAAAGTATATTGAGGGAATAGGGAGATATAGCTGCAAAATCGAGGAAAGGCAAGAAAAGTGTCTCAATGAATTTTGCACGCATATCTCCTTTATTTTTTCCATTTTCTATTTCTATGAATTAGCCTTTTTTCTTTAACATCCGCAATTATCAGCTACATTATCTTGGACCGCTGTTGTGACGGGAAAGTTCATTTCCTTCCAGGCAGCAATTCCTCCGGTTAATTCCTTCACATTATATCCTTTCTCAAGTAGCGATTTTGCTGCTTTGGCCGCTGTATTACACCATACATCCCAGCAAAAAAGTATGATTTCTTTATCTTTTGGTATTTCATTTATACGGTTTACTATTTCTTGTTCAGGGATTACAGCAGTACCCTGGATCGTTACATTCCTTAGATGTTCTGGACCATTCCGTACATCGATTAGAAAGTATTTTTCCGGATTGGCTTGATTTGATCTCATGTAATCCATTGGGCTTATTGTAGCTTCCAGACGTGCATTGAAATATTCTAGTGCATTCATTTATATACTCTCCTTTTATAATGACTTCCAAATTTTAATGAGATAATCTTTCAATAATTGTCTTTCCTGCTGGTTTAAAGGGTTTAAAACTTCTGATTCTATATCAGTCAGGAATTCCCAGCGCGAAGTTAAAACCTCGTTGCCTTTTTCCGTAATGAGAAGACTATAGGATCTTCTATCATTCGGATTTCTTGTCCGTTCCACGAATCCCAACCCTTCCAAGTGATCAATATGACTAACCATTGTTGTACGATCGATTTGGAGATTTTCTGAAATATCTTTTTGCGCGGTATAAGGGTTTTCCTGCACATATAAAAGAACACCATATTGTCTGGCATTAATGTGGAAGGGGACAAGACCTTCTGCAAATTTATTTTCCATTTGCTGCAAAACCTTCCCAAGTAAGAAGCCATAAGATTGATTCCATTTATTCATTGTTACTCACCTCCGATAATTAATCAGTTAATTATATAATCAGTTTAACTGATTAATTTATAAAAAGCAATTGTTAAAGAAAATGTGTATTATGCATTGCACGAGATCGATGGAAACATTGTGAAAAGTATCAAGAAATATAGAAAGCAATATTTTACCCTTTTTTCGATTTTATTTACCATTGCCTCCTGGAGTGAAAGCGCTATATTATCGACTAAAGTAATAATCTCAACATGGAATCCGTTGATTATCCAGGAGGTTGTCAAATGAAAAAAATTACGTTTATTGGAGCAGGAAGTACAATTTTCACAAAGAATGTACTGGGAGACTGCATGTTGTCACCTGCACTGCAGGAATTTGAATTTGCTTTATTCGATATCAATGAGGAGCGGTTAGAGGAGTCGGAGCTGCTGTTAAACGCCTTAAAGCTTTCTTTGCAGGCAGATGTCACCATCAATACGTATACAAATCGCAAAGAAGCATTAAAGGATGCAAGTTACGTTATAAATGCCATTCAGGTGGGCGGCTATAAGCCAAGTACTGTGATTGACTTTGAAATCCCGAAGAAGTATGGGCTCCGGCAGACGATTGCCGATACGGTTGGGATAGGTGGTATCTTCCGGTCGCTGCGGACGATTCCGGTTATGCTGGATATAGCCAAGGATATCGAGGAAGTCTGTCCTGATGCGTGGCTGTTAAATTACACGAATCCGATGGCCTCTCTTACTGGTGCAGTTTCCCGCTATACGAAAGTGAAAATGGTTGGGTTATGTCATAGTGTACAGGTATGTACGAGGGACCTGCTGAAGGATTTGAATATCCCGCATGAGAATATTGAGGAGCGGATTGCTGGTATCAACCATATGGCTTGGCTGCTTGAGATCAAATCAAATGGCAAGGACTTGTACCCTGAGATCAAAAAGCGTGCTAAAGCAAAACAAAAAGAAAAGCATCATGATATGGTTCGCTATGAGTTAATGGACAAATTCGGCTATTACGTGACGGAATCCTCGGAGCATAATGCGGAATACCATCCGTATTTTATCAAAGATAAGTATCCGGAATTGATAGATCATTTAAATATTCCGCTGGATGAGTATCCCCGTCGCTGTGAGGCACAGATTAACAATTGGCAGAAAATCAAAAGCGAGCTGATGAACAATCAAGGTTTAACCCATAAGCGTTCTCGAGAATATGGGTCGCGGATCATTGAAGCCATGGAAACAAATGAACCGTTTGTATTTGGCGGAAATGTCGTGAATACGGGAGGGCTGATTAGCAACTTACCTGAAAAAGCCGTTGTCGAAGTGCCTTGTATAGCGAATCGAAATGGAATTACACCAGCATATATGGGCGAATTGCCGGAACAGCTGGCTGCTTTAAACCGCACGAATATTAATACGCAGCTCCTGACTATTGAAGCTGCCATAACGAAATCAAAAGAAAAAATCTACCAAGCTGCTTTGCTTGATCCGCACACCGCTGCTGAGCTTTCCATGGAGGACATCATCAGCATGTGTGATGATTTGATTGAGGCACATGGGGAGATGCTTCCCGTGTATTATTCTGAAGAGGAAACGGTCAGCCTTAGAAATTAAAGGCTGTTAGTTTCTGAACATCAATGTAAGCGCTTTAATTAGTTGTGGTCTATCAAAAATAGAAATGTGAGGGATATCATGAATAAGAAAATGACATTGCTTCTAGTTTCTTTATCAGCGGCTCTTGTACTTTCAGCGTGTGGAAACGGCGCCAGCGGTGATGGACAAACAAAATTAACGCTCATGTCAACAGCAACGAATAAGGCAGACCAAGAAATCTTCAAGGAAATCGTAACTGAATTTGAAGAAGAAAATCCGGATATCGATATTGAAGATACGTATCCGACTGATGGGTATGAGGAAATGGCACGCGTTAAAATGGCCGCAAACGATATGCCAGATTTATTTGATACACATGGCTGGTCAACTACTCGGTATGCCGAATATACCGAGGATCTAAGTGATATGGAATGGACAGAAAATCTGGATGAAGCGATGGCGGATATTTTAACAGATGAGACTGGAAAGCTGAATGCTTACCCAATAAACCAAGCACTGGATGGGCTGACCTACAACAAAAATCTGTTGGATGAGTATGGAATCGAGCCGCCTGAAACGTTTGATGAGTTCATGACGGCGCTTGAAACAGTGAAAGAAAAGAGTAACGGAGAGGTTGTACCTTTCTGGCTGGGAGGTTCCGACAAGAGTCAATTTGGTCAGTACTTTGACCAGTTCGCCACGCCGCTGTTAATTACGTCACCTTCCAACAGTCATGGTGATGCATTATTAGATGGATCCTTTGACTGGTCAAATTACACGTATTTGCCGGAAAAGCTGAAAGAGATGAATGATAAAGGATTGCTTAATAAGGATGCGGTTACCGCTCAGATTACACAGGTTGCGGAGCTGCTCGCTCAGAACAAAGTGGCATTTATTATGATGAGTGGTTCGATTGGACGTGAGGTATCCGAGCTAAACCCAGAAGTACAGCTGGGCACGATGCCGGTTCCTGCTATACATGAAGACGATAAGCCAAGCTGGATTGGCGGCGAACGCTTTACTTTAGCTATTTCAAAGGACTCTGAGCATAAGGAAGAAGCCAAGAAATTCATCGAATATATCGCACAGCCGGAAGTCGCGAAAAAGTTTGCAGAAGGAACGTCACTGCCAGATGCGTTAACGAATGTTGATGCTGAGAATTATTTTGCTGATTTCTACAGCCAGTATGAAGGTACACGGATTGAGCCTTATTTTGACCGTGCTTACTTGCCGAGCGGAATGTGGGATCCAATGGGAGCAACAGGTCAGGAGCTTATCTCAGGAGCAATGACACCGGAACAAGTATCAAAGAAAATGAGCGAAGAATATAGTCGCTTAGTGAAATAACAAACCGGGGGAGCGGATGCTCCCTTTGTTTACTAAAAGGAGATGAAGAGAATGGATCAGCCTTTATCATCGACTGCACAAGCGAAAAAAACGAAAAAACGCAGAAAAGAATCCTCTCTTTGGTGGATGTACCTGCCAAGTGTCTTGCTCGTCCTGCTTTTTATTGTGTATCCCTTTTTAGATGGCATCCGAATATCATTAACGAATTGGAATGGATTTTCACAAGTCTATGATTATATTGGGCTTGAGCAATATAAGCGAATGTTTGCAGATCCGGACACATGGCTTGTTGTAAAGAACACCCTGCTGTACGGAATTGGGAGTACATTACTGCAAAATATTATCGGGCTGGGCTATGCATTATTGCTTAATCAACAACTGAAGGTACGGACCTTAACGCGCACGATCATTTACTTACCTGTTATTATCAGCCCGCTTGTTATGGGTTACATCTGGTACTTCTTCTTTGCCTATCAAGGAGGAGCGCTGAACGATATTTATAACTGGCTTGGTTTGAATCCAGTCAATGCGCTTGGGAACCCAGAGGTGAACCCATACATTATCGTTTTCGTTAATACATTTCAGTTTGTAGGTGTTGCGATGATCATCTATCTAGCGGGTTTGCAGAGTATTTCCAAGGAATATTATGAAGCAGCGAATATAGATGGTGCGTCAAGCTGGTCTAAATTCAAAAATATCACGCTGCCATTGCTGGCACCTGCGATCACCATCAATGTGGTCATCAACATTATTGGTGGATTGAAATTATTCGATGTAATTGTCTCGCTGACAAATGGCGGGCCGGGAAATGCCTCTCAATCGATGTCGACATTTATGTATTCCCTTTATTTTGCGCGGCAGGATGCTGGTTACGCAGCAACGCAAGGGGTATTAATGGCACTGATTATCCTAGTGCTTAGTTTGGGAGCACTTCTCTACTTAAAACGAAAAGAGGTGGAAGCATAATGAATCAAGTGTCTAAAAGAGCCAAATGGTTTTTAACAGCTGTGGCTTTAGTGATAACTTTGCTCCACTTAATTCCTTACTACATTTTATTAACAACCTCGTTTAAACGAGCCGGCGATTTTTCATCAAAATGGCTATTCCCGGATTACTTTAGCTTCGAAAACTTTACAAATGCTTGGGAACAGGCGAATTTGTCTAATGCGTTCATGAATACCTTTGTCATTACCTTCTTTGCGGCAGCAATGCTCATATTGTTCGGTTCCTTGGCAGCCTATGCGCTGGCAAGACGCCAAACAAGGCTGAATAAGTATGTGTATATGCTGTTTGTTGCAGTGATGGTCATCCCGCCGCTGACAGCACTTGTTCCGTTGTATCAGCTCGTCGTAGACGTTGGTCTTATGAATACACGCCTGGTTGCAGTACTCAATAACGTGGCCGCATTTTTACCATTAACCATCTTCCTGTACGCAGGGTTTATTCGTTCCACAGTACCGAAAGAATTGGAGGAAGCCGCGAAAATGGATGGTGCCAGCACGATTGGAATCTTCTTTCGCGTAGTCTTCCCGCTGCTGAAGCCAATTACGGCAACAGTATTAATCCTGTCCTGTGTATATATTTGGAACGACTATCAATTTGCTATTTTCTTCTTACAAGATTCCGATATGCATACATTGACTGTAGCCCTGTCAAGCTTCTTCGGGCAAAACACCAGCCAGCTCGGCCTTGTGGGAGCAGCTGCACTGATTGCATCGCTGCCAATGGTTTTCTTGTTTCTGTTCCTGCAGCGCTTCTTTATTGAAGGACTTGCAGCGGGAAGTGTCAAAGGGTAAGGAAGAGTCTTATCAAAAGCATAAGCAAGCAAAGTTAAAGCGGCTATTTTCCAGTCGCTTTGTTTGTATTTATTGTTAGATCGGAGGAGGATTATGTCTGTTAATCGGCGTGAGGAAGGGTACGGTGTATATGGTTTTCACTTTTACGACGCACTCTTTAATGAGATGGCAAACATTTTACTGCTTGGAAAAGATAAAAAAGTGCCTGGCGCTGATTATGATTGGTACGGAATGCAGCGAGAGGACGTAGGAACTTACGTATTCCAATATACATTATCAGGAACAGGACAAATTCAGCTTGAAGGAACTACCTACACGTTGGAGCCAGGAGAAGCATTTATGGTGGAAATACCAAGTGATCATCGTTATTATCTGCCAAAGGACAGTGACGGATGGGAATTCATTTTTATTACTTTAGTAGGCAGCAAAGCAGCCGAATGCTGGAGATTTGCTAAAGCGCAAAGCGGTTCTGTGTTAAAAATTTCTCCTGATTCAAAATTGATTCATCTGTTGTTTCGTATTTATCAGGATACGGCAGATCAGAAGATTACCGATGTCTATCATGCCTCGGCAAAAGCCTATGAGTTTATGATGGAAGTGTACCGGTTTATTAGAAACATCGAAAAATCACCAAACGATCTTTCTTTCCAAATCGCTAAAACACTCTCCTATATCCAAACACAATATGCTGACCCACTTACACTGAATGATATTGCAGCTGTTTCTGGCTACTCACGTTATTACTTTCTGAAGCAGTTTCAGAATGAGCTGCATATGACGCCAATTCAGTATTTAACCAAGATCAGAGTGCAGAAAGCAGCCGATCTCCTGCTTGCGACAACTTATTCTGTGAATGAAATCGCAGTGAAAGTAGGCTACGCAAACGCTAATTATTTTAATAAAGTCTTCCGGAAAGCAGTGGGGATGTCTGCCGGTAAGTTCAGAAGGAGCAAGGATGCATCGAAGATTGATCATTTGATTATTGATTAGATAATATGTTGAAAATCTAATGAACTCAAAGTGTAGCTAAAGGTAGAAAAGTTAAAGAACCATTAAATTCAGCCGATAGATAGAGCGGAGGGGTTTTATGGATAAATTGGATTTTTCAAGTGTTGATAATTCTATAATTAATGAGATGGCTGGTAGACTGGGGATTTTTATGGGAGCGTTGCTAGGGGTAGGAATAATATTAATTATACTTTTTAAGTTATTAAGAGTTCCTAATAAGCTAGCTTCTTTTCTATCTACTTGTATAATGCTTTATACTGCATATCTATTACTTACTAAATTTAACGTTTTTACACTTTGAGAAGTGGATCTCTATTTGGAGTGATTAATTGTATAAACGGTCATTAATTTTGGAATATCAAAGGCCCCTATGTCCAATAGGGGCCTTTGAATCATGTCTTACTTCATATACCGATATTCCATCAAATCCTTAAGAATATTAATCTCCTGGCATAATTCCTCTCCAACATTCGTCTCCAGAACCTTTTTCCGCTCCAGTTCTTTATCGACCAATCGCTTAACGGATAATACATCCGTACCGTCATGCAGCACTTCGTTCTTGGAGTTGAAATGCTTATGGGCGACGAGCTTCATGCCGTAGGAGTTATACAATAATGTGTATCCGGCGATGCCTGTTTTCGATTGATAGGCTTTGGAGAATCCGCCATCGATAACGATGATTTTCCCGTTCGCTTTGATCGGATTTTCTCCTTCAATCTCTTTTACAGGTGTATGACCATTAATGATGTGGCCATGCTCCGGATCTAGATCAAATTCTATCAGGATCTTTTCGCAGGTTTCCTCGTTTTCTCGCAGGTGGTAATAATGGTTTTTGATTTCTTTATGGGTCACTTTATCGCTGATAAAATAACGCTCAAAGGTTGTCATCGCTCTTTTACCGAAAAGAGAAGAGTATTCACCTGTCCATAAGTACCAGACCATATCGGTTGCCAAGTCATCTGTTTCTTCTGGATGAGCAAATGAGTGACGAAGATATTGCTCGAATCTATCCAGCAGCTCGCGGCCTGCGTAGCTCTTACCATCAATCTCCATTTTCTCCATGTTGCCATTTTCATCTACCGGTATGCATCCATGAATCAATAGGTTGCCGTTATATCGCAGATAAAGACTGCCTTTCCTCATAAGGAAGTTCATATGACGAGCCAGCTTTTCGGAATGCTGCACAGAGAATAGCAGCTTGTCGATCACTTGCTGTTCTTCTTCCAGCAGCATGTCAGGCTGCTTAGGATTGATTGTGGAGAAGCATGTATTTTCTAATGGGTAAGCTTTGCCATTCAATGTAATCTCATTTGAGTCAAAATCGATTTTCTCAAGCAGCAATCGTTCTTCCATATTAAAAAACTTTCTTCTTTTGATAATTGGGCTTTCCAGCTTGAATTGAATCATGGAAATGGCCTGATGCATTTTAGTTATTTGTATAATTTCTTCTTCAGATGTTTTCTTATCTGCTTGCGTTTTAGGACGAAACGCAGGGTTATCGTCATAATACTTCTCTGCCAGATTCAACAGCGGGCGCAGGTTGATGCCATACACATCTTCGATAATGTCCAAGTTGTCATAGCGCGCACAAATACGAAGGATATTCGCCAGGCAAACCTTTGATCCGGCAAAGGCGCCTATCCAGAGCACATCATGATTCCCCCATTGTATATCTACAGAGTGATAGTTGATAAGTTCTTCCATGATTTTATCCGGTTCAGGTCCTCGGTCATAAATATCACCAACGACATGCAGATGATCCACTACCAGCTGATGCGTACTGTAGGCAAGTCCTGTAATAAGCTTGTCAGCTTGTCCTAGCGAGATAACTTGCTCGAGAATCTCGTGATAATATTGCTCCTTATTTCCGGATTCCTCTGTTTTATATAGAAGTTCTTCAATAATATAAGCAAATTGATTAGGTAACGCCTTGCGCAGTTTCGAGCGTGTATATTTGGAAGAGGCATACGAGATGAGCTTAATCATTCGTTTGATCGTCTTTTTGTACCACTCGTTTAGATCTTCTTCCTGATTAAAGTCATTTTTAATGATTTGCAGTTTCTCTTCTGGATAATAAACCAAAGTAGCCAGCTCATCGATTTCTTTTTCAAAGATAACGCCGCTGAAGATATCTCTGATTTTTTCTTTTACTCTTCCAGAGCCGTTTCGCAGCACATGCTGGAAGGCTTGATATTCTCCATGTAAGTCACTGACAAAGTGCTCCGTACCCTTAGGGAGATTGAGAATTGCTTTTAGATTGATGATTTCAGTGACTACTTTTTCTTCCGTGTCATATTTCTGAGCTAGTAAGTCTAAGTATTTGGTGTTCAAGATTATGTATCTCCTTTCAGAATTACTAACTTTTACATAATTTTACTTCTTCTATTATAAAATAAATTTGCAAGTATAGGTGGAATTTGTGCTATTGTATCGAATTTTAATAGTTACATAATTGATAGTATCTTATTTTTCCCTTTCTGACTAAGCTGTGAAACAGGATAAGATTGGCAGTTCATATTTTTGAAATATAAAATGTTTGTTGTTAGATAAAATTAGGGCTCATATATGAGAATGTCTTAATTACGGGCATCCGGAAGAATATTCAAACTAACATAAAAATGTTAGCCATCTGTTCCACTTCGCTTTTTTCCCTTTACAGAGCCGTCGGAAAGCACTAATAATCTATCTGGAAATGTCTATAGTGCTTTTGAATCATGGGGATATTTACCTGTTTAACAAGAAATGATATTCCATATTTTCGGTAATATACTATCTATTTCACGAAGAGGCAAATATATGTATTTTAGATACTACTTTATGTAGTAAAATACTTTTGCATCGAAGTTTATACATCTTTGTCATTTTCTGCTATCTGATGTAATCAAATTAAAGAGGAGGTACAGAGTGAAAAATAACATGTCATCTACTAGCATAAGAGAGTTTTTTAACAAGATTTTGATTGGCGCTATGATTATGCTATTAGCAATCAATGGAGTAATGCCGTATTTTTCTAATTATTCTGTTTATGCTGCAGAAACTTTTACCATCAATGATACTGATTCTTATGGTTCAACTACTAATGGAATCATCTATCAATTTGATGGAACACAGCCGAGCTCTACGCCTAAAGCTAGTCTTACAGTAACAGGCGAACTAGCTGGGAAGATATTGAACGGCTTAGCAGTTGATAAAAACAATGGTGTTTTTTATGTGAATTATGGGCAGAACCTTTATACTATCAACCCAGATGGTTCGAGCCAGCTTGTTACTACATTAACAAGTGCTGCAGCAAATGCAGCTATCTCAGCGGATGGTACGAAATATCTCTATAATTACGGAGTCAATGGAAAATACTATATTGGCTCTTACGATTTGAATACGAAGGAACTAACTTCCGCAGAAATTAAAGGTTCCTACAGTAATGGAGATTCTGCCAGTTGGGGCGGTGATTTACTCGTAGATAACGAAGGTTATATATGGGTTAGCCGTGCTCTAGGTGGTGGAGTGACCGATTTATTACAAATTGATCCCAACACCTACACAGTTTTAAAAGAAGTGGAAATCACCTCGGACGATCCAATAGAATTCGGTGCCAGGGGATTGAGCTTCCTGCCCAGCGGACAAATATTAATGGTAGCCGGCAATACCAACCCAACCTTATATTTACTTGATAAGGATACGGTTAAAGCTACCTATCTAGGTGCCATGACAGGGCCCATCATTTCAGACTTGGCGTCTGGTGTAACCCCTTCTTTCAACCCTAGCCCAGATAGCCCTATATTGGAATCGGAGAAGACATCTAGCATCGCAGAAAAAGCCGATGGAAATACGGATGCGGAACATCCGGAAGTTGGAGATACGCTTTCATATGTTATCCAGGCTCGAAATACTGTCGAGAACTCTCCTATCACAAACTTAAGCATCAAGGACTCAATTCCGGATGGATTAGAATATATATCTGGAAGTTTGAAGCTGGATGGACAGGCAGTTTCTGATGCTGCGGGCGATGATGGTGGACAGGTAAGTGATAGAGATATCATTGGTCAATTCGGCGATGTCACCGATACAGAGTGGCATAAAGTTGAGTTCCAGGTGAAAGTCCAGACCGGCCAAGCCGGTAGTACCATCCAGAATACTGCTACTGTGAGTGGGGACAATATTGATCCACAGGAACCAAGTAATACTGTCGAGGTTGTCGAGAATCCGAATCCAGAAATTCCAGACAACCCGAATCCAGAAATTCCAGATGCCTGTGCTGCGCCAGTAGCATTGATTAATGGTGGTTTTGAAGAACCCACTGCAAGAAATCCAGGGGATACAGGTTCTCCAGGAGCAGAGCACGCATGGATGTATTTTTACGAGGATGAAGTTCCAGGTTGGGAAACAAATGCCTCTGATGATTTTATTCAAATTATGAATTCAGAGTATCCCTATAATGGGACGAAGGTTAACCCACCTGATGGAGATCAATACGCTGAATTGAACGCCAATCAAGTATCTGCATTATATCAAGATGTTGAGACTAATCCCGGACAAACAATTTATTGGCGCTTAGCCCATAGAGGTGGATTAGGTGAGGATACAATGGCTGTACAAATAGGTTCAGCAGAAATTCCAGCAGAGGATTTACCAGTAATTCAGGAAATAACTACTGGAAATACTGAATGGAAATATTATTCTGGTTCCTATAAAGTACCAGCAGGTCAGACAACAACAAGATTTGCTTTTAATTCTGTAAGCTCCGCACAGAATTTACCACTTTGGGGTAATCTATTAGACGATATCTTCTTGGGAACAGAACCATGTATCGTGGCGGAAAAATCCATTGCTCCTGAAGGTGATGTTTTTGAAGGAGACGAATTAACGTACGAAGTGACGACAAAAAATACTGGCGGAGACGTTGCGGCGGATGCTGTATTTGAGGATGCCATTCCAGAAGGAACGGAATATGTTCCAGGATCTATGAAGCTCGTAAATGGTTCCGATACAGTGAGCCTGACAGATGAGGACGATGATGATGCAGGCGTGTTCGATGGAAGTAAGGTAAGAGTCGAGCTTGGTGACGTACAGAACACGACAAACGCACCGGATGGCATCACCGTACAATTCAAAGTCAAAGCACTGTCCAGCCATGCAGGCGAGACCATTGCCAACAAAGCAAATATCCAGTACCAAAACTTACTGGCAAACGAAGAAGAAACGACAGAATCCAACGAGGTTACCACCAACATATTGGAAAATCCGGAATTCCCGGATGCCTGTGCTGCACCAGTAGCATTGATTAATGGTAGTTTTGAACAAGGACCTAGAGAAGGTGCATATGGTCCTATCTACTTTGATGAATCTGAAGTTCCGGGGTGGTCAACAACCGACGATGGATCCCCAACAGGAGATAAAGTCATTGAAATCTGGAACTATGAAACTGGCTATCCTGGCGGAGGGTCGAAGAACTTCCCTAAACCTCCCGAAGGTGTCAGATACGCAGAGTTAAATGCCTATGAAAATGGGATGCTATACCAGGATGTGGAGACAACTCCTGGACAAACGCTTTATTGGCGATTATCTCATATGGGACGTGCTGGGGTAGATACCATGCAGCTGCGTATAGGAGCTGCAACGGATGATCCCTACGACACGGCTATCATTGAACAAATGTCAGATGGCAACACAGCATGGGGGACATATACGGGATCTTATACAGTCCCTGCAGGTCAAACCGTTACACGTTTTGGCTTTGAAGCCTTAAGCTCGGCCAATGGAAGCATTGGAGTTGGTAACTTCTTAGACGATATCTTTCTTGGGACCAGTGCATGTGTAGTAGCGGAAAAAACTGTAGCTCCAGAGGGCCAGGTAAATGCTGGTGACGAATTAACGTACGAAGTGACGACAAAAAATAACGGCGGAGACATTGCCGCAGATACAGTCTTTGAAGATGCCATTCCGGAAGGAACGGAATATGTACCAGGATCTATGAAGCTCGTTAATGGTTCCGATACAGTAAGCCTGACAGATGCGGATGATGATGATGCTGGTGTGTTCGACGGGAATAAGGTAAGAGTCGAGCTCGGTGATGTACAGAACACGACAAACGCATCGGACGGCATCACCGTACAATTCAAAGTCAAAGCACTGTCCAGCCATGTAGGCAAGACCGTTGCCAACAAAGCAAATATTCAGTACCAAAACTTACTTACAAACGAATCAAAAACGACAGAATCCAATGAAGTGAATACGCCGATTGGCTATAAGGATCCTGTGACAGAGTCTGACAAATCATTCAGCATAGCTGCAAAAGCCGATGGGAACACGGACGCGGAACATGCAGAAGTGGGCGATACCCTAACGTATAAGATCCAGACACGTAATACCATTGAAGACAGCTTGATTCAGAATCTGAATATCACCGATACCATTCCAGAAGGATTGGAATACATTGCGGATACGTTGAAAGTAGACGGAGAAGCGGTGACGGATGAAGAAGACGAAGATAAAGGACAAGCAGTGAATGGCGACATTCTTGGTACGTTTGGAGATGTCACCGATACGGAATGGCACACAGTGGAATTCCAAGTGAAAGTACTGCCGGGACAGGCAAGCAAGGATATTCAGAATGTGGCAACTGTAGCCGGGGATAATCTGGAAACACCGGATAAGCCAGAAGAAGAAGTCAACGTATATCCGCGTATACCGGATCTAGAATCCGAGAAAACAGCGGCCAACCTAGATGCAGACAAAGACGGGTATGAAGTGGGCGACACAGTCGTCTATACGATAAAAGCCCGGAACCCTGTTTCGGACAGTTTGGTAGAGGACTTCGTGATTTCCGATGAATTACCAGAAGGCTTAAGCGTTGTGGACGGAAGCCTGGAAGTGAGTGACGGAGGAAGCGGAAGCTTCGAAGATGGTAAATTCACTGCCAACTTCGGCGATGTCGCAGATACCGAATGGCGTACCGTGACGTTCCAGGCGAAGATTGAATCCGGCCAGTCCGGCAAGAGGATTGAAAACGTCGCAGCCGTAACAGGCAGCAACATAGATACACCGGATGAGCCGAAGACGGATATCACAGTTGATCCGAAGGATCCAATAACAGAGTCAGACAAATCATTCAGCATTGCTGAAAAAGGGGAAGGGAACACGGATGCAGAACATGCGGAAGTGGGCGATACCCTAACATACAAGATTCAGACGCGTAATACCATCGAAGACAGTCTAATCCAGAATCTGAATATCTCTGATACTATTCCGGAAGGATTGGAATACAGTGCAGGAACGTTGAAAGTAGACGGCGAAGCAGTGACGGATGAAGAGGATGAAGATAAAGGACAGGCAGTGAATGGCGACATTCTTGGTACGTTTGGAGATGTCACCGATACGGAGTGGCACACAGTTGAATTCCAAGTGAAAGTAATGCCGGGACAGGCAAGCAAGGATATTCAGAATGTGGCCACTGTATCTGGGGACAACCTCGACACACCGGACAAACCGGAAGAAGTAGTCAAGGTATACCCACGTATACCCGTTCTAGAATCCAATAAAACCGCTGCGAACCTAGATCCTGAAAAAGAAGTGTTCGAAGTGGGAGATACAGTTGTGTACACCATCCAGACACGGAATACAGTATCCGATAGTCTGGCTGAGAATCTTATGATCTCTGATGTCATTCCAGCAGGGCTGACATATGTAGATGGAAGTCTGATCGTAAGTGATAACGGTATTGGTAATGCAGTTAATGGCACAGTCACTGCTAATTTCGGTAATGTACCGGATACTGGGTGGCGCACCGTGACGTTCCAGGCGAAGATCGAATCCGGCCAGTCCGGTAATA
This sequence comes from Terribacillus aidingensis, assembly GCF_040703035.1. NCBI lineage: Bacteria > Bacillati > Bacillota > Bacilli > Caryophanales > Bacillaceae > Terribacillus > Terribacillus aidingensis. Next base: position 535,281 of record NZ_CP159996.1, read on the forward strand.
AGATTGAGAACATCGCGACAGTAACAGGCAGCAACATAGATAAACCGGATGAACCGAAGACGGATATCACAGTTGATCCGAAGGATCCTGTAACAGAGTCCGATAAATCATTCAGTATAGTTGAAAAAGGGGAAGGGAACACGGATGCAGAGCATGCGGAAGTGGGAGATACCCTAACGTATAAGATCCAAACACGTAATACCATCGAAGACAGCTTGATCCAGAATCTGAACATCACAGATACAGTTCCGGAAGGATTGGAATATGTTGCGGATTCGCTGAAAGTAGACGGCGAAGCAGTGACGGATGAAGAGGATGAAGATAAAGGACAGGCAGTGGATGGCGACATCCTTGGTACGTTTGGTGATATCTCCGATACGGAGTGGCACACAGTGGAGTTCCAAGTAACCGTACTATCCGGCCAGGCCGGGAAGGATATCCAGAACGTGGCCACAGTATCTGGAGATAATCTCGAAACGCCTGATAAACCAGAAGAAGAAGTGAAGGTTTATCCGCGTGTACCAGTTCTAGAATCCGAGAAAACAGCAGCAAACCTAGATGCAGATAAAGAAGGCTATGAAGTGGGCGACACGATTGTATATACAATCAAATCCCGCAACACGGTTTCTGATAGTTTAGTAGAAAACTTCGTGATCTCCGATGAACTGCCGGAAGGCCTAAGTTTTGTGGACGGAAGCCTGGAAGTGAGTGACGGAGGAAGTGGAAGCTTCGAAGATGGTAAAGTCACTGCCAACTTCGGTGATGTCGCAGATACCGAATGGCGTACCGTGACGTTCCAGGCGAAGATTGAATCCGGCCAGTCCAGCAAGAAAATCGAGAACGTTGCATCCGTAACAGGCAGCAACATAGATAGACCGGATGAACCGAAGACGGATATCACAGTTGATCCGAAGGATCCAAAACTAGAATCCGACAAATCATTCAGTATAGTTGAAAAAGGGGAAGGGAACACGGATGCAGAACATGCGGAAGTGGGAGATACCCTAACGTATAAGATTCAGACGCGTAATACCATCGAAGACAGCCTGATCCAGAATCTGAACATCACAGATACAGTTCCGGAAGGATTGGAATATGTTGCGGATACGTTGAAAGTAGACGGCGAAGAAGTAACAGATGCAGCAGATGAGGACAAAGGACAGGCAGTGGATGGCGACATCCTTGGTGCGTTCGGTGATATCACCGATACGGAATGGCACACAGTGGAGTTCCAAGTAACCGTCCTAACCGGCCAAGCCGGGAAGGATATCCAGAACGTGGCAACAGTATCTGGAGATAATCTTGAAACGCCTGATAAACCAGAAGAAGAAGTGAAGGTTTATCCGCGTGTACCAGTTCTCGAATCCGAGAAAACCGCTGCGAACCTAGATCCAGACAAAGAAGTGTATGAAGCAGGCGACACGGTTGTATATACAATCCAATCCCGCAACACGGTTTCTGATAGTCTGGTAGAAAACTTCGTGATCAACGATGAGTTGCCGGAAGGCCTAAGCTTCGTGGACGGAAGTCTGGAAATGAGTGATGGCGGTAAGGCAAGCTTCGAAGATGGAAAAATCACAGCAAGCTTCGGAGATGTAACGGACACTGAATGGCGTACCGTGACGTTCCAAGCGAAGATTGAATCCGGCCAGTCTGGCAAGAAAATCGAAAACGTGGCTTCCGTAACAGGAGGCAACATCGGAACACCGGATGAGCCAAAAACAGATGTGACGGTTGATCCAAAAGATCCAAAATTGGAATCCGAAAAAACAGCGAAGAATCTAGATGCAGACAAGGAAGCATATGAAGTGGGCGACATGGTTGTATATACAATCAAATCCCGCAACACGGTTTCTGATAGTCTGGTAGAAAACTTCGTGATCAACGATGAGCTGCCGGAAGGCTTAAGCTTCGTGGATGGAAGTCTGGAAACGAGTGAAGGCGGCAAGGCAAGCTTTGAGGATGGAAAAGTAACAGCCAGCTTCGGATATGTAACGGACACCGAATGGCGTACCGTGACGTTCCAAGCGAAAATCGAATCTGGCCAGTCTGGTAAGAAAATCGAAAACGTGGCTTCCGTAACAGGAGGCAACATCGAAACACCGGATGAGCCAAAAACAGATGTGACGGTTGATCCAAAAGATCCAAAATTGGAATCCGAAAAAACAGCGAAGAATCTAGATGCAGACAAGGAAGCATATGAAGTGGGCGACATGGTTGTATATACAATCCAATCCCGCAACACGGTTTCTGATAGTCTGGTAGAAAACTTCGTGATCAACGATGAGTTGCCGGAAGGCCTAAGCTTCGTGGACGGAAGTCTGGAAATGAGTGATGGCGGTAAGGCAAGCTTCGAAGATGGAAAAATCACAGCAAGCTTCGGAGATGTAACGGATACCGAATGGCGTACCGTGACGTTCCAAGCGAAAATCGAATCTGGCCAGTCTGGCAAGAAAATCGAAAACGTGGCTTCCGTAACAGGAGGCAACATCGAAACACCGGATGAGCCAAAAACAGATGTGACGGTTGATCCAAAGGATCCAAAACTGGAATCCGAAAAAACAGCGAAGAATCTAGATGCAGACAAGGAAGCATATGAATCAGGAGATACGATTGTGTATACAATCAAATCCCGTAATACGGTTTCCGATAGTCTGGTAGAGAACTTCGTGATCACCGATGAACTGCCGGAAGGCCTAAGCTTTGTGGACGGAAGTCTAGAAACGAGTGAAGGCGGTAAGGCAAGCTTTGAGGATGGAAAAGTAACAGCCAGCTTCGGAGATGTAACGGACACCGAATGGCATACCGTGACGTTCCAAGCGAAAATCGAATCTGGTTATGCTGGTAAGCACATTGAAAACGTTGCTACTGTATCTGCAGACAATATAGATACCCCAGATAAGCCAAATAAACTAATAGATATTCACAATGAAATAACTGAAACACCAGATGAACCGAGTAATACAGATGGACCAACCAACACAGATGGACCAAACAAACCAAATGGCAATGATACAACTTCAACGCCAAACGCGGGCAAACCTAGTGAAATATTCAATACTAATCCAGTTGCAGAGGAAGGTCAACATTTACCTAAGACTGCGTCAAATATTTTTAATCTGTTAATAGCAGGGATTGTTTTATTGGTAATTGGGTTGTCAATTCGGTTCGTACTCAACCGAAAAGCAAATAACTAGTTCACTAAATTTTATTGGAGTACAGAATGTAAATTCTGTACTCCTTTTTTTCGTTAAATCTTAAATGAGATACTTTTCTATTTATAGATGTGAGGAATCAAGCGAAAGGTCGTTCAATATGATAAAAATATTAATGTTCGACATGAATAGTATTTTGGGATCAGGAATTCAAGCAATCATTAATTTAGAATTTGACATGGAAGTGATTGGTGATTATAAAGATAAAGCAGAACTTGTTAATGCAATTAAGGAAAATATCCCTGATATCCTCCTAGTAAATACTACTTTTACGAATAACGAGGATTTTTCCGCTATTAATTGGATTAAGAAGGGATATCCTTCTATAAAGATAATTTTCATGATGTCTAAAAGTAATGAAGATATATTTCTAAGAGGAATACATATCGGTGTCGATGGTTTTCTTTTATATGAATCTGAACCAAGCTATCTTATAGAAAGCATGCGAAATATCTTTAAGGAAGAGATGGTTCTTTCAGGAAAGATTGCAAAGCTACTAATAGGCAGTATGATTTCAGAAGAAAAGAAGGAACTTTTGGTGAGGTTAAGAGAAAAGGAGTTTCATTTGACAGCTAGAGAATCTGATCTTGTATATCTAATTTATAAAGGGTTCGGAAATGCTGAAATAGCAAATGTACTTAAATTAAGTGATAAAACAATACGGGATTATGTAAGTAAATTGTATAAGAAGTTAGGGATATATTCCAGGAAAGAAGTTTTTCATTTGCTTGAACAATTAATGCTTGAAGAAAATGTATCTGGAGTTAAAGTATTGAGGTGACATGATGGGCAAGAATGCCAGCATTTTTCTTGAAAATCCTCTGCAGCCGCGGAGGGTTCTTCTCTTTTCAACGAGATATTATTGCACTCAGTTAATTACGTTTAAGCTTCCGATGTAAGCGCGTAAAATTGATATTCAGCGCACCGTAAGATTCTAACTTTGTGCCAATCGGCGAAGACATTACAGTTGAGCTCGATTTGGAACAATGAGGATATTGCCATGAGGCTTCTCTTTGAATACAGATGGAACCTTAGAACAGCAAATAATATAGACAATCAGAAAAAGTGCAGTGAATCAAGTTCACTGCGCTTTTTTCAATTTAAAGGTTAAGATGTACGTAGGTGGAACGAGAGGAACATTTATGAAAAAGTACTATGACCTACTCTAAATACTGTCATCACTCTATTTTCTTTTTTTATGAGTTGTCAGAATGCAAGCGAACGAATAGATGGAGAGAGTGCGTCTATGAAGAGGCATTTCTTTTTGTGTTTATATAAACGTGAAACTATATGTTTTCGTGTGCCGTATAGTGCTTAACAATATCAGGGGGAAAGCTATGGAAAAGATACTATCACACGTTATTGATCATTTGTTTTTCGTCTTGATACTGGCAATGGCAGTTGCTCAATATTATCCGGATTCTGTATTTGGTATCTTTAGGAATAATGTTATTGCGTTTGCAGTTTTAATAGGGATTATCTTTTTAAATCATGTTTCATCAAAGTTATTGCATGCTTCCTCAAGCATTGGAGAGCCTTACTTCATTCGCGGTCTGGGGGTGCTGTGGTTACTATGTACGATATTAAATCTCATCAGCCCGGATAAAGACACATTTGCTTCGTTTGATACTTTTCTATATTGGATTCTGATTGTATGTCTTATTTTTATAACTTAAAATATATTTTGAAAAAACGAAGAGAAAGGAAGGCAATCCTTTAAACAGGAAATAACCTTTCTTTTTGCTTGTATGGGGATTGCAGTCGCCACCTATACTGGAAATTAGCAGAGGCCATACTGCTTGTGGTAAAATTATAAGGTTAAAAATTTTAGAATGAGGTATCTGTATGAGCAAAATCAGAAAGCGTAACCGAAGTAAGTTATTCATTTTGTTACGAGGACTGTTCGTCATCCTCGGAGGATTCATCGCAGCATACGGCTTGGAAACCGTCCTGATCCCAAATAACGTATCAGACGGAGGCGTCACTGGTATCAGTATCGTCATCTCTCAACTTGCTGGACTGCCGCTAGGTGCACTAATCGCTATTATCAACCTTCCGTTTGTATGGTTGGGTTATAAACAGATAGGGAAAAGTTTCGCGATTTATTCCATTATCGGAATTGCGTCATTATCAATAGGTACAGTTCTCATGCATCACACGCCAGCTATTATCGAAGGCGACACCCTGCTCGTTACTGTAGTCGGAGGTATTATCCTAGGTTTAGGTATGGGTCTCGCATTACGTAATGGCGGAGCTGTAGACGGCATTGATATGCTGGCCGTTCTTCTATCACGTAAATTACCATTTGGAACAAGTGATTTGATCTTATTCCTTAATATGTTTGTCTTCATCTTTGTATCCACTGTATTTGGTCTGACGGGAGCCATTCTCTCAGCAATCGCCTACTTTATCGCATCCAAAGTCATCCACATTGTAGAAGAAGGTCTAAGCGGTTCGAAAACCTTCAAGATCATTACAACCGAGCCTAAGTTAATGGTTGAAACCATTCGTGACCGGCTGGGACGAAGCGCTACCTATAAGGAAGCATACGGTGGATATACACATGAGAGATTCATGGAAATTACTTGTGTTATCAACCGTTTAGAGGAAAGTAAGCTGAAAGAAATCATCAATGATATTGATGATGGAGCTTTTGTTACGATTTACGATGTAGCGGAAGTTAAGGGTGGTACCTTTAGGAAGAGTGATATTCACTAAGGTTCTAGAATGTAATCAGTTTTTAAAGCGTCAAACTATCTAGTTTGGCGCTTTTTATATGTATACGTTAACTCCTTAAGAAGAGATGAAAGAAAAGACTTTTACGATAATACGAATTGTTGTTTTATTATCTTAACATTATCATGAATAGAGAAACTACCATCTACGTTTAATGTCTGAAGACCCATCTGCATCCCTCACAACCTTCGGAGCAAACCCATTATCCCACTTCATCCAATTAGAAAAAGCTAAATCAGGATCTATCAATAAAGGAAGTAGTTAACTAACACAAATGGAGGCGATTAATATGACGAAAGCAGTTGCGATTACAGGCGGTCCGAAGAAGACGTCCCGATTGAATGGATCCGTGGAGTATGTGATTGCTGATTTGGAGTTGAAGGGCTGTGACTTGTCACATGTTGTAGTAGCGGATTTGCCAGCGGAAGATTTGCTGTATGCTAATTTTACAAGTGATAAAATCATCGACGCGACACAGCAGGAACAGAGGTGTTGTCGCTATTGACGACAAAACAGGTAGATACAGTTATTGTCACGGGCTGCACGACGAGCGGCTGCGTGCGGGCAACCACAATTGACGCATTTTCTTACGGATTCAAAACAATTGTCCCAGAGGAATGCGTCGGCGATCAAGCAAAGGAATCACATGATGCAAATCTGTTTGATGTGAATGCACGATATGCGGATGTCTTGCCGAAGGTGCGGGTGGTAGAGTATTTAGGTTCGCTGAAGACTTCGCCAATTACGACGTAGCACTGGAATGGGAAACACATCTTTTCTTTTAGAGGAGGTGTGTTTTTTTGTTTGTAAAATTGTTAGTGACAAAAGAAAGGCTAGAAAATTTCAGGAACTTCACGAGCCTTAATACGTAGTACTTCTTATACAACGTTTCATAATACATATTGAAATGATGGAGAGATGGCCGACATATTAACCTTACAGCCAGTTTATGAAATGGGTCATGTCGACAGAGATTTACCAATAAGCACAGAAGGAGGCACTCTGTAATGGTAATGACATTAAGAGCTATTGATGCGGATAACTGGCATGCTTGTGTGAAGCTGACAGTAAACGAGGAACAAAAACAGAACGTGGCTGAAAATGCCGTGTCACTTGCCCAAGCTGCTTATGAGAAGCAGTGGTATCCTCACGGCATATATTCAAATGAAACATTAGTTGGATTCCTAATGTTTGGAACAGATCAGGAAACAAAGCGCGTGGAATTGTGTCGTTTCATGATAGACAAGCAATATCAAGGGAAGGGTTATGGAAAAGCTACGCTTGTGAAGCTATTCGAACTAATCAATATCAGGTACGGAGCTATTTCCCTCTATACAAGTATCGTCCCAGAAAATGACGCAGCCAAGAAGCTCTATGAAAGTGCAGGGTTCAAAATGACAGGGGAAGTCATGTGGGAAGAGCTTGTGATGGTGAAACGGATAGAATAGATCTTTCTTTTCAGTAATAACATGTTGGTTTTAAACACAATTCTGTGTAGAGAATTGTGTTTTTTTGCATTGTTATGTGATTTTACAACATGTCCTTTTAGGTTTTTGCACCAAATTAACATAAATACTGGACATCATTAGAAAATGGAGTTATGATGTTTTCAACACCACTTGTAATACAAGTATACAAGTATATAAGTTTACAAGGGGATCACTTAGGAACAGGAGTGTGGCATATGCAGCAAACAAGCGTTGAACAGTTGAAACAGCATGCGATTGAGTTACGCAAAACAGCAGTCACGATGGTGTATGAAGCACAATCTGGACACCCAGGAGGTTCCTTGTCGGCTGCGGATGTTATATCTGCTTTATATTTCAGGGAAATGAATGTAGATCCGGCCAATCCGAAATGGGAAGATCGAGATCGATTCGTCTTATCAAAAGGGCATGTAGCTCCCATACAATATGCTGCTTTAGCATTGCGAGGCTTTGTTCCAAATGAAAGCGTATACACCTTGCGCCAATATGGTTCACCTTTCCAAGGGCATCCGGATATGAAGAAATGTCCCGGAATTGATATATCAACAGGATCATTAGGTCAAGGGTTATCCTGTGCTGTCGGAATGGCAATTGCAGGGCAGCGTGATGAGAAAGACTACCGCGTATTTGCGATGGTAGGCGATGGAGAGTGCCAGGAAGGACAGATTTGGGAAGCAATCCAAGCTGCAGTCAAATATAAGCTGGATAATTTGATTGTCTTTGTTGATAACAATCGTCTCCAAATCGATGGTTTCTGTGAAGATGTTATGCCGCTGCTCGATCTGGAAAAGAAATTCGATGCATTCGGTTTTGATACTACTCGTATTGATGGACACAGCATGGAACAAATCGTAGGGACATTGGATACTTTTGCGAAGCAGAAGAACGGCAAGCCGAAGTGCATTGTCTGCGATACCGTTAAAGGAAAAGGCGTCTCTTATATGGAGGACCAAGCTGCATGGCATGGTACAGCACCGAACAAAGAAGAATTTGAGTTAGCGATCAAGGAACTAGAAGGAGGCTTGCCAGTATGAGTGTGACAAAAAAAGCCGTCGAGAAAAAAGCGACAAGAGCTGCATTTGGAGACGAAATTGTCCGTTTGGGTGAGTCGAATAAGGATATTTATGTCGTGGATATTGATATCGGGAAATCTTGTAAAACAGATAAGTTCATCGAAAAATTCCCGATGCAGCATATCAATGTCGGGATCGCAGAACAGAATGGAGCAGGTATCGCAGCTGGGCTTGCGACAACAGGAAAGATTCCATTCATTAGTACGTACGCGGTATTTGGGTCTCTTCGCATGGCAGAGCAAATTCGTCAGGAAGTTTGCTATCCGAATCTGAATGTGAAAATCGCTTGCTCCCACGGCGGGCTGACACCAGGAAATGATGGCGGAAGCCACCAGGCGATCGAGGATATGGGCGTCATGCGATCATTCCCGAATATGACGGTCATTATGGGAGCGGATTATCATTCCACTCGCAAATTGATTGCCGAAGCAGCTGCTATGTACGGTCCGGTTTACCTGCGGTTCACACGTGATGCTGTACCAATGATTTATGACGAAAACGAGACATTCGAAATCGGCAAAGCAAAACAGCTTCGTGACGGAGAAGATATTGCCATCATTGCAAACGGTGATACTGTACGTTTGGCAATTGAAGCGGCTGAGCAGCTGGAGCAAAATGGTATTTCAGTCAAGCTGCTTGATATGCATACCATCAAGCCACTTGATGTAGAAGCAGTTAAAGATTGCCTAGATATCGGAAGAATCATCACCGTCGAAGATCACAATATCCTGAATGGCCTTGGCAGTGCTGTAGCTGAAGTCATAGCTGAAGCAGGGAAGGGACAGCTGGCAAGAATCGGTGTACAAGATAGATTCGGTGAATCTGCACCTTATGAGAAGCTGCTGGAAATCAACGGCATCACGGTAGAAAACATAGTGGCAACAGCAAACAAATTACTAACAAACTAATAGCATAGGAGTCTGGAGAACATGTTCAAATTGGATGATCGAGTCGCAATCGTAACAGGTAGTGGATCTGCAAAAGGAATCGGCCGGACTATCGCGCTGACATTGGCTGAGCAAGGTGCAAAAGTAGTGATTGCCGATATGAATAAGGAAGGCATCGAGGAGACTGTAGCTGTCATAACGGAAGCTGGAGGAACAGCTCTCGGAGTAGAAGTCAATGTGACAGATAAAGCATCTGTTGATGCAATGGTAGAAAAAACGCTGGATGCATTCGGGCGTATCGATATTCTTGTTAACAATGCTGGTATCTCGCAAAAAGTTACAGTTGAAGAAATGACAATTGAAGACATCACGAAAGTCTTCAACGTCAATATGTTTGGTCTGTTCCTATGTACGCAAGCTGTATTAGCGCCAATGCGCAAGCAGAAATTCGGCCGCATCGTCAGTTTGTCGTCTGTTTCCGCTAAGCGTGGCGGCGGTGTGTTCGGAGGGGCGCATTACTCCGCATCCAAAGCAGCTGTACTTGGATTCTCCAAAAACCTTGCACGGGAAGTGGGATTGGACGGCATCACTGTTAACTGTGTTGCACCGGGATTAGTGAATACGGATATCTGGAAGTCGCTGCCGCAGGAGGATGCTTTGCAAGTCATCTCTGGTATTCCGCTTGGCAGACCAGGGGAGACGAAGGAAATCGCTGCTGCAGTTGCATTCCTTGCATCAGAAGAATCCTCCTATATTACTGGGGAAGAAATCGATATCAATGGTGGCTCGCATATGGACTAAATAATTGGGGCGGGCCACTGGCCCCGTCCTGCATCTAAATGATTGGAGGAATAATCTTGGAGCAGCACATGCTTGAGAAATCCACTACCCGGAAAGTTACATTACGTCTGATACCGTTTCTGTTTCTCTGTTTCTTTATCTCGATCCTCGATCGTGTGAATATCAGTTTTGCAGCTTTACAGATGAATGAAGATCTTGGCTTCTCGAATGCTGTCTACGGCCTTGGAGCGGGTATATTCTTCTTAGGTTACTTCCTGCTGGAGGTACCAGGAAGTGCAATCATGACCAGGATTGGAGCACGTCGCTGGATCAGCCGAATTATGATCTCATGGGCAATTATCGCGATCCTGATGGCATTTGTACAGGAACCATGGCAGTTTTATACTGCTAGATTCCTATTAGGGATAGCAGAAGCAAGTTTCTATCCATGTATGGTGTATTATTTGAGTGGCTTCTTCCAATCGAAGCATCACGCTAAGGCAATCGCAGCCTTTATGCTTGCGATACCTGGAGCTAATGCAGTGGGGGCACCCTTATCTACATTCTTGATGCAGATTAATTGGTTGAACCTTGCAGGCTGGCAATGGTTGTTTATTTTGGAAGCGATTCCGGCTCTTATTCTGGGGATCATCTGCTTCTTCTATTTGGATGATCGTCTGGAAGATGTGAACTGGCTGAAGCCAGAAGAGAAGAACTGGCTGCTGGATGTAACGCAGAAGGAAAAAGAAGCGAAGCAGCAAGTAAAGCATTACACGTTTGCGCAAGCATTGAAAGATCGAGATGTCCTGATTCTTTCTGCGGGCTACTTCTGCTGGATGTTCGGCTACTACGGCATCAATATGTTCCTCCCGACCGTGACAGAGTCAATGTCGGAGTCCTTGTCGATAAGCACGCAGGGGCTAGGGTGGCTTCTAGGTTTGATGTATGCTATCGCCATGGTGGCAATGATCTTAGTCGGAAACCATTCAGACAAAAAGAACGAAAGACGCTGGCATGTGGCTGCTTGTTTAACAACGAGTGCAATCGCTATGATTGCGAGCAGCTATGTGGCTGAATCAAATATCATTCTATCGTTCGTATTGCTGACAGTAGCGCTGTGCGGGGCCTTTGGAGCATATTCTCCGTTCTGGGCAATACCTCCATCCTTCCTAACAGAGTCAGCGGCAGCTGGTGCGATTGCTTTGATCAACAGTATCGGAAATCTTGGCGGGTTCTTCGGACCATATGCAGTCGGGTATATCCGTGATACAACTGGTTCTTTCACAATGAGCATGATTTTTCTCGGAATCAGCATGATTCTAAGCTCGCTAATCATAATATTCCTAGTGAAGCAGTCCGGAAAAGCAGTGTCCCGGATTGCTGAAAAGAAACTCGGTAAATCAAGCTAATAGAAGCATGACAAAAAAACAATCGGAGGCGAAGAAAATGGAAGAAAAATTGAATTCAAAGCAAACGATTATTTGTCAGGATTGCGATGATGTGATTGATGTGACAGACAGCCCGGAAGGCGGACGTGTATTGTACGGTGTATGTCTGGAATGCCGAGAGGATAATGGGACAGCGGAATAAAGGGAAAAGGAGTCAGCATATGCTGACTCCTTTTATACTTTCCAATAGCGTTCATACAGGTTATCCATGTGAAGCTTCATTAAGGCCTCTGCTTTTTCCTCATCATGATCCTCAATTGCTTCGATTAAGTTCTTATGCTCATGGAAGTTCACGCCGCGGAAATCAGGTCTTGTTACTGTACGATCGCGGATGAAGGTCCACATTTGCTGCTGTTTCATAGCGCTGCTGATTGTAGCCATGAACTGGATGTATAGATCGTTATGGGATGCTTTTGCGATGCCATTATGCAATTTTTCATCCGTTTCTGGAACATATACGCCATCATTTGTTTCTTTCTCCATTTGCTTGATTGTTTCATTCAGTTCTTTCAAATCTTCCTCTGTTGCACGCATAGCGGCGAATCGTACGATTAGCGGTTCGATGTTCATCCGAGCTTCGACAATATCCTCTGGGGAGATATTTGATAGGAAGGCAGGGGAATACATCTCATCTGCTGGCAGGGACTTGATGAATACACCTTCACCCTGCCTGGAATAGGTGAATCCGTTCATTTCCAGTGCACTCATTGCTTGGCGCACCGGTGCACGGCTTACCCCGAATTGTTCGCACAGCTCCCGTTCTGATGGCAGCTTATCTCCAACCTTGAAAGCACCAGACTTCATTTGCTCAACGATTTGTTCATAAATTTGTATGTATAGTCTTTTATTTGTTACTGGATTAAAGTTCATGATGACCCACCTCGTTATAGAAGTTCCTACTTAAATTATAATGCTTTGCGGGCATTCCGGCAAAAGAGTGAGCTACAGCGTGCAGGAAGTCGCCTCATTTGAGATTAATGCAGAAAAGTTATTTAAGTCCTACATTGATTTGGAAAAATATGGACTATAGTAACGTATGTTCGGCCCTTGACCTTTGATATAATAGTAGGACAATAGCATAGGTGACTCAAGGGTGGTTTGCGCATTACTCTTTCCTTTATCGGAGGGTGGTGTAGCGGATGACGGTGGCAGAGGCGTTGAGGTTGATGATCGGATTTGGAACGTTGATTGTTGCGATCTTGTCGGAAAAGAACCAGAAAAAATAACCACCCTTGAGTTGGCAGCTCGAGAAGGGTGGTTATGTTACCTCTTTTTCGCGCAGATCCCCTAGGGAATCATGCTATTACTGGACAGACCGATTGGTGTTGGCAGCACCGGACGGTCTTTTTCTTTGCACAAATATTATAGTAACGCAATTGGAAGGGATTGTCATGTGACTATTGGAGTAAAACCTGTTCACTAATCCTTTTCGTAATCTTTCATTGTTAAACTTGATTCAAAAGTATTGCAGTTATTTGTTGAGGCAAAGTCTATCCTGTAATGGAGGACAACAGGCCATAATTCATTAACACTTAATGGTTCGTCATACCGAAAAGCTTGGCATTTTAAGGATTACGATGACAATGATGATTGCCTGGAACTGGTCATTCTTGCCACTATCTACTAGTTTTAATTTATATACTGGTGAAAGAATCGGGAAAAGAGCTATCCGCATGACAACAAGGGTTCTGCGAGACATGAATCTGTTACCTAAATATAAGAAATATTCAAAAAGTATTGACTTTATTTTTTGCATAATTTATATTTCAACTAACAATTAAATTACCTTATCAAGAGAGGTGGAGGGACTGGCCCTATGATACCTCGGCAGCAGACTTTTATAAAAGCACTGTGCCAAATCCAGCAAGCGTATGCTTGGAAGATAAGAGGAGTATGATAAATGACCGTTTTTTAACCTCTTCTTATTTTAAGAAGAGGTTTTTTTCATGCAGTGAAGTTCTTATCATATCGCGTTACCTCTTGCGACGGGCAAGAAGCGTTAGATTTTCGAATGGACTTTTTGAATAAAATTGGAGAGGAAGATGAAAATGGGAACAAATACTGCAAACGAGTCAACGCAATATTTGAAAATTGCAACCATACTGGCTCAAGAATTTGCAAAGGATGCTGCAGAACGTGACAAAGCCGGCGGTACAGCTAAGAAACAACGAGATGCCTTGAGAGAAAGCGGACTGCTAAATCTTCATATTCCTAAAGAATTCGGTGGCGAAGGGCAGCCTTGGTCACTTGTACTTAGAATTGTTCGGGAATTAGCAAGAGCGGATGCAGCTCTCGGTCATCTATATGGCTACCATGTCTTTCAAACTGTTTTGCCGCATATTGCGGGTACTACGAAACAAAAAGAGTATTTCTATACGCAATCAGCAAAAAACAACTGGTTCTGGGGAAACTCGTCAAATCCGATTGAACCTAGTTTAATCGGAAAAAGGCAGGATGATGGTTTTATTGTAAATGGACATAACACTTTCAGCACAGGAGCTAAGGATTCTGATCGTTTAGCTATAACATGGTATGACAATCCTGAAAAAACAACTTTTTACCTTGGGATAATTTCAACCTCTAGAGAAGGTATTACAATCAATGATGATTGGGATGGAATTGGCCAAAGGCAAACAGATAGCGGGTCCGTTATATTTGAAAATGTAGTAGTAGAAGCAGATGAAGTTATCGATTTTACGGAATCTAAAGGAACGCCTTTTGCCACTTTTGATGCTATTTTATCGCAGATTGTTTTAGCGAATGTATTCGTAGGTTCTGCAGAAGGAGCATTGGAAGAAGCAAAGAAATATACGATTGAAAAATCACGACCTTGGTATCTGACAAGCTATGAAAAAGCTATTGATGATCCATATATTCAGCGTAGTTACGGCGAATTTTGGATTGATATTCAGGCGGCAGTTCAGTTAGTGGAAGAAGCCGGTAAGAAAGTAGATGAAGCTTGGGCGAAAGACCGTTCACTCACCAAAGAGGAACGAGGAGAAACTGCTCTTTTGACAGGAGCAGCGAATGCTTTTGGTACCAAGGTTGCCTTGCATGTAACAAGCAATATTTTTCAGGTAATGGGTGCTCGTTCAGCTACTAGAAAAAATAACTTTGATAGGTTTTGGAGAAATGTCCGCACACACTCCCTTCATAATCCCATTGAATATAAACGGAAAAACATAGGACACTGGGTGTTAACCGGGGAGTATCCGACTCCTACTGTGTATTCATAAGTACAGTCCTTTTATCTTTAATCGAATGATACCTTTCCAGGTACTATAGTAACGAAATTTATGGTAAAATATGGACTTTTGTTATATATGGGCTTTCTTGAACCTCTGATATAATGGTGAGACAATAGCATAGGTGACTCAAGGGTGGTTTGCGCATTACTCTTTCCTTAATGGAGGGTGGTGTAGCGGATGACGGTGGCTGAGGCGTTGACGTTGATGATCGGATTTGGGACGTTGATTGTTGCGATCTTGTCGCAGAAGAACGAGAAAAAATAACCACCCTTGAGTTGGCAGCTCGAGAAGGGTGGTTATGTTACCTCTTTTTCGCGCAGATCCCCTAGGGAATCATGCTATTACTGGACAGACCGATTGGTGTTGGCAGCACCGGACGGTCTTTTTCTGTGCACAAATAATATAGTAGCGCAATTGGAAGGGATTGTCATGTGACTATTGGAGTAAATCCTGTTACTTCTCCATTTCAGTCATCAACTCTTCGTACTTGTTCAAGTCAGCTTCGGATGTACTCCAGCCCTCTGCGTATATATTGGATACCGTGCCGCCAGACACGCCAATGATTGCCTGTACATTTTCTTGTTCGTTCGTAACGAGTGCATAAGTGATAGGAAGACCTTTATAAGGATCTATTTCTTTCGTAATTTCAGCGGCTGCAATAGCTTGTATAAAAGGTGAATCCATATTATCCAGGATGGTGCTAGTGTAGTCACTGGAAACAAGCTCTGTCAGCTGCTCTTCTGTTGCATCTTCCTTCAGAAGATCGATAAAATGCTGTACAACACCGTCGTTTACCTCTGTATCAAAGGTAAAGTCCTCTGGCTTTGCTTCCTGAATGGATTCCTGCAAGTCGGCATCGGCAGCAACAGGCTCAGGTCCATTATCAAACATTGGCAAAGAACGAACGGCAAAAAGAATGATAACTGCCGCAAACATCGCAAAAAATGGCCAGTGGCTGTATTCTTGCGGAGGTGCGGGACGAAATGGAGCTAACGGTTTGTTAGGGTCCGTTTCTTCTGCCTCGGTTTCGTCCATACGTTTCTTGACTGCAGTGACATTCTCTGATTGCCACACCTTTGCCAGCTGCTGCTCCAGTTCTTCCTGAGATAAGGGAGTAACATCATTTTCAGGTTGTTTAGCAGAAGCGATATTTGCTTGCATCTCCTGGATAGCATCTCGCTGGTTTTGCGCTGTTTTTTCCTTCATCTGTTCTTCTTCTTTTTGGGTGATGCCGCTCTTATCCAGCATATATCGCTTTATACGGTGTACCGCATAGAAAGAAACGGCATAGGCACCAATCAGAATGAACGCATAAGGTCCTAAGAGCAAGTAAAGAACAGTACTTTCGATCACGAAAAGAAACAGCAGAATCCAGAAGATATTCACTTTTTCTTTGAAGGCTTTCCAAATCCATTTTCCAGGAAGAATGAGTGCAAAGTAATCCAAGTCATTCTTCGTCCGGACAACAATATTCTTTGTTGGGTGGATACGTGAGTATGCCTGCCGTACTTCCGTATTATCAGGTGCGAGCCGCATCGCTTCATCAATTAGCATCTTTGCCTTTTTGTACTTTCTGAAATGATAGGCCAACTCGGCAAACCGAAGCAGATGCTGGACATGCTCAGGATTGATGCTGAGCGCTTGCTGTTCGTATTTTTCAGCTTCCTTTTTTCTGCCTAAATGATACAGGAGCATGCTGTAGTTGGCCAAATAGTCCTCTTGCTGCGGATCAAGCCGAATGGCTTCTTCATATGCTACAAGGGATATTTCATGATCTTTATTCAGGTTGGCTTGCGCATACTGGAAATGAAAATAGGAGTTATCAGGATAATGCTTGATTCCTGTATAAACCAATTCCCGCCATTTGTCAGGATTAATCCCGCTAATGAAAAGATAATGTGTATATGTGGAAAGCACATCCTCATTTGTTGGTGCTAAGGCTAAGGCCTTGTCCCACCAAACTAGTGCTTCATCCTGTTTATTGATGAAATGATGATAAAGACCAAGTAAAAAATAGCCACTGGGAGCTTCCGGGTTTTCACGGATAGCATCCTCCGCAAGCTCTTCCGCTCGGACATATTCGCCTTGCTTGATATAATGTCCGAGCAGCATTACTTCGTTTGAACTAGGTTCGTATAGTGACATCGTATCCTTCCTTACTTCACATTGTGCTGGTAAATGTAATCCAGCACGTCCTGATATTCCTGATTGGCATCACTGAATTTAGCATAGCTTTTTGCAGTGGAGAACCATTCTAGTGTTGTTGCTTTCCGCTTTTCCAGCGCATGCAATAAGTCTTCATTTGTCATTGGCTGGATGGTACCTGTTTCAAAAGAACGTGTAATCGCAGAATCGACAGCATCTTGTACGAGATATTCCAGATCGGCTCCGGAAAAATGCTCGGTATATTTAGCAACCAGGTCAAGCTGCAGTTCCTCAGCCGGTTTGCCTTTTGTCTTAATCGACAGTATTGCTTTCCGTTCCTCTAAATCTGGGGGAGAAAGGAAGATAAGGGAATCGAACCGTCCAGGACGACGAAGTGCAGGATCCAAGTACCATGGTGTATTCGTTGCTCCTATGATATAGACTCCATCGTTGTTTGACATGGAACCGTCCATTTCCACTAGAAGCTGGTTCACAAGTGTGCGGCTGTGATGGCTCACTTTCTGGCGGTTTCCGCCAAGCGCATCCAGTTCATCGATGAACAGCACACAAGGCGTCTGTCTTCTGGCATCCTCAAACAACTCATGCAAATTCTGCTCCGATTCACCCATCCATTTGGACAGGATCGCTTGAATGTCCAAATGGATGAAATTGGCGTTTATTTCTCCGGCTACCGTCCGTGCCAAGAAAGTTTTCCCACATCCCGGCGGGCCATAAAAGAGCAAGCTGCCGCCTGCTTTCTTCCCGAAAGCCTCGAAGATCTCAGGGTTTTGGATTGGCATGATAAAATCGGTCCGGATTTTCTTCTTCACATCCTCCAAACCACCAACATCCTCAAACGTCTCCAAACGCTGATCAATTTCAACCATCTTTTTCTTTTCATTATCGTACATGATGGTCTTCGTTCTGCCTGGTTTCATCTCTCTATCCATAAGGCTCCTCCTCTGTATCTCTAGTCAATAGTGTAATAGATGGTGGTTGTTTTTTCCATGTGAAACATAAAGAAGGGTGAGAAATGGTGCTACAGTCATATAGAAAATAGACCTATCCGCTCACAGGAAAATAATTGAAAAAGACAAGGAACCTTTGGTACTATAAAAGTATTCTTAGTACCAAGAGGGAGAACTGATGAAGAAAAGAATAATAGAAGAGACTATTAAACTGATAAAAATAAGAGGCTTGTCATTTACGATTTCCGAGCTGGCTCAAATTTTAGGGACGAGCAAACGAACCATTTACCAGCATTATGATTCCAAGGCTAGTTTGGTTGATGAAATAATAAGACAGCTTATGCAACAAATAAAACAAATGGAACAAACAGTCATGGCAGACGAAAAGCTGCATACAGCAGAAAAACTCCGTCGATTGCTGGCGATGCTTCCGGTTGGCTATGGTGTACTAGATGTAAGGCTGTTATCAGATTTAAAGCGATATTATTATGAGCAATGGAAGGTACTTGATCAATTCATAAACGAAGAATGGGATGCTGTCAGGAAAATAATAAGTGATGGAGTTAACGAAGGAAGTGTTCGGCCGATACAGGCAGAGGTTCTAATTGATTTATATATAGGTGCCTTAAACGAAATGTACGCCAAGAATCAAGAGCAGAGCAGGCAGATGAACATGCAGGAGAAATTCAGCGAATTAGTTGATATTCTGCTGTGTGGAGTTCTATCTGATGATGGAAGAAAGGTAATGGACTGATGAAATATCTTAAGCCATTTTTTCTCGTAACTGATATTGGCTTCATTATCTACTGGATAGTAACTTATCTGCATATCATCCCAACAAGCTGGGCATTCAAGGATTACAATAATCCCCTAACCATTGCCTGGAACTGGTCTTTTCTCCCGCTTGATATCCTTATCTCCATTACGGGTCTCTATAGCCTCTATTTGTACGAGAAGAACGCCGAACAATGGAAAATGATTGCACTTGTTTCCTTGGTTCTTACTTTTTGCTCCGGTCTTCAAGCTATTGCCTATTGGTCTTTTAATGGTGATTTTGATATGTCATGGTGGATTATGAATCTCTATTTACTGATTTATCCTATCTTTTTCATCGTACCTCTAGTGAATACCAGATAGAACTGTCTTATCAAGACTAAATTTAAAATAATATAGATAAATTAAGGGTTCATACATATTAGACATATATAAAATGTATGAACCCTTTGTTCAACAAACGCCCTCGATAGTTTAAGTAAAAAACTTCACAATATTTGTGTAGGATTATAAAACTTTAATTAAAAAGAAATCACAAACCCTGATATATTAACAAACAAAAAAACTCCATTTTAAATAAAAATTGATTAAAATGGAGTTCATCTTTCCAACTAAGTAAGATACTCATTAATAGTTTAATCATTTTCTGCATGTATTGCTCCACAATCGCGCCCGATTGTTAAATATAATTGAATATTACAAAGGAATTTTTCAAGAAATTTTTATTTCATTCCTCATTATTAACCAACCAATCGCCAATTTCTTTAATAGACAATCCAGATTTTTTAAAGTGATTATTTGTCTCAAGTATTTTAACTGAAGCTTCTCGAGGGTATCGTCGTGTTAAATTTTTTTCTTTTTGTTCAAATGGAATTAATCCTAACTCTGTGTAATGTTTTAAGGTGCTGTATCTTGAATCCGTAATTCGAGCTAGTTCTCCTATAGATATATAATTGGATTGCAGAATATCATCTAATGACCGCTTTCTGGACACTATAACCCCTCCAAATCAACCCACAGACGCAATAATCGTAGTAATTGTGTGTGATATTTTGTCTGCCATAGCAAAAATCACTTTTTTTGATCACTTTGATGGGCAAGGTGAGGCGCTATATGAGCTCACTAAAACCCAATCATTAGAGGGAATTGTACTGAAGAAGGCTGATTCTTTCTATAAGCCAGGAACCAGGTCGCACAACTGGCTGAAAGTGATTAACTATCGATATGAGAATGTCTTTATTACGGGTATAAGGAAGAATAAGTTTGGCTTTCTGTTATCATTCCAGGATGGATCTCCTGCAGGGATGTTGGAGTTTATGAGGCCTGATGATAAGGAGATGCTTTATGCTGAGTATCAGCAGCATGTATCCAAGGAAACAAAAGACTTTATATATATGAATCCTGGACTTCAGGAATAGTTAAGTATCGGAACCTAACTAGCAAAGGGTATTTAAGAATACCTTCCTTTTATAAAAAAAATTATACCGCTCACACTTGACACATCGATAATTCTCGATATAATGATTTGTATGAAACAAGTTGATATTTTTAAAGCGTTATCTAATGAAGCAAGGCTGCAAATTTTAGAATGGCTTAAGGAACCAGATCTCCATTTCACTCCCCACGAAGGGATTGATATGAACAAAACCGGGGTATGCGTTAGTCAAATTACAGAAAAATTGGAAATGACGCAATCGACGGCATCTCATTATCTCTCGATGCTCTTACAGGTTGGACTTATAAAGGCTGACCGTATAGGTAAGTATACTTATTACAAAAGAAATGAAGATGCCATCAATGGGATCGCCGAGTTCTTGAAGCAAAGATAACTGAGTGAAACTGAATTCCTTACGAATTCTTAGGGAGGATTCAGTTTCATTTCCGCTAGAATACATAGCTAGTATTCATGCTATATATTTTTTTGAATAATCATATCGACAATTAACGATATATCGATGTGAAAATAAAATTATAAGGAGTGACATCAATTGTCTAATACTTTGAAGATTTATATCTTGGCAATCGTTAGCTTTTTAGTGGGAACTTCCGAATATATTATTTCGGGAATTTTAGATACGATTGCAGATTCACTTGAAATAACTTTGGCTGCAGCAGGTCAATTAATTACAATATTCTCACTTGTATATGCAATATTTACACCTATTCTTATGGGAATAACATCTAGTATTGACAGACGTAAATTAATGATTTTTTCATTAGGTTTGTTCGTAATAGGTAATATCTTGGCATTCATCCTACCAGGTTACGGATTATTTGTAGTAGCTCGAGTAGTTATGGCACTCGGGGCAGGGATGGTCGTTGTTACAGCATTAACTATCGCTGCAAAGATAGCACCAGAAGGTAAACAAGGTAGCGCTATTGCTACAGTGGTTATGGGGTTTACGGCTTCATTAATCATAGGAGTACCTCTTGGAAGAATTATTTCTAGTTTATTAGGTTGGAAAGTTATTTTTGGTGGAATAGCACTGCTGGGAATTCTTGCAATGATAATAATTAGAGCATCTATTCCACTTATTAAGGGTGATAAGCATGTACCACTAGTTAAACAGTTGGCTCTTCTTAAGAAAGGTAGGGTTACAATTGGATTAGCAATTACTTTTTTCTGGCTTGGAGGGTATTCAATTGCTTACACTTACCTTTCACCTTACTTGTTAAATGTATCAGGAATAGAGGAAAAACTCTTAAGTGGTGCATTGCTGATTTTTGGTATCGCAAGTTTATTCGGTTCTCGATTTGGTGGATTTAGTACGGATCGTTGGGGAGTTCAAAAAACACTGTTAGGTGGAATGTCGTTACACATCATTATGCTAATATTATTATCTCTGTTAACAAATTCTTATATTAGTGTTTTAATAATATTAATACTATGGTCATTTTCTGCATGGTCATCGGGACCAACACAACAATATAACTTGGCTACAATCGAGCCAGAGTCATCAGGTATATTATTAGGCTTAAATCAGTCAGTAATGCAATTGGCAATGGCGGCTGGTGCAGGAATTGGAGGTATTTTTGTTGAGAAAGTATCACTATCTTCAGTTACCTGGATAGGCGCATTAGGAGTTACAATATCTATTGTATTAACTTTGGCACTTTCCCGAGCACAGTTAAGCAAGATGCCAGAAGAGTAAAAAAAATCATAACCCCTTAGTTATTAGGAAAGCAGGTTTTTGATCAATCCATGGGTATGAAGGGGCCAAAAAAGGACTAATCTCTGACTCAGCGATTAGTCCTTTTTATATCTTTTCAGCCCACATTTTACGGAGGAGAACAGTTGGTTAGTGCGAGTTCCGTACCTGCATTACGCGATGATGCGCGCGCAAATGAATATAAAGCATTTGTTTTGCTGAGTCATATTTTTCCGCTTTTTGTAATGGATTACATAGTAAACTAAATATTATGAATTAACAATATTCTTGTAAAAATTATACAATAATTGGAGGTTTTTGGAAAATTAGAAGGGTACTGGTTGTTATCTTAATATGCTGCTTTGCTGTTTCCGGGTGTGCTAACGCTCAGCCTTTCAAGGGTGCAAGTGATCACTGGGATGCTACAGTTCTGCTTTCTAAAGAAGGAGATAAGATATCCGCTGAGGCAAAGCTAACTCCGAAAGGAAAAAATGAAAGTGTACAGGAGAATGAGAAATATATAATAAGTATATATCCAACATCTGAAGATGAGTTACCGGTGACTGAAGAAGATAAAAAGAACAATGAGATTGTTTATAAAAGTGGGACTAGATATGAAGAAATCCCATCTAATAAGATTAGTGTTACGTTAAAAATTGGTGAAGATGTTGAAACCATTCAGTTAAATAAAGAATAATCCAATGCATCTCGAACTTTAATCTAGTAAATTAAAGACGACCTATTATGATATATTGAATTAGAATCGCAAACCTAAATAAATGGTGTAAACTATAAAACAAAAAGGAATCCCGAATTACTATTCCGGGATTTTTTGTTTTATAGACCTTTCTCTCTCATATATAACTACAAATTCATTCTAAACACAAACATTTACGTAAACGTTTATGTTTATAGAGAACAGTTATCTTCTAAGGTAAAGAAGCTGATAAGGCAATCAGAGGGCTGTTCAATGAGCAGTTCGCGTGCTTCCTAACGCATAGTTATTTTCCCTAATATAAAAGCATTCACTAAAGTAAAGGAGGAAAGACATGTTTTTAAAAAGAGTAAAGCTGCTGCGCGATGGCAGATTTGATGCTGGTACCTACCCATTCTCCATACCGGCCATCAGACAACTGGATGAGTTTAATTTCACAAAAGCCGTTACCTTCTTTGTCGGGGAGAACGGCAGCGGCAAATCTACATTGATGGAAGCAATCGCAGATATATGCGGATTCAACACAGCGGGTGGAGGACGTAATAATACATATGATTTGGAAGCAGCCGAAGCAGCACTTGCCGATCACATCCGGCTATCCTGGCTGCCGAAGGTGACGAATGGCTTCTTCCTCCGGGCAGAATCCTTCTATCATTTTGCTTCGCATATTGATGATATAGGATCTATCCATGCCTACGGAGGAAAATCACTGCATCATCAATCCCATGGAGAAGCCTTTCTTTCCTTGTTTGAAAATCGTTTCGGCGGTCGGGCAATTTATCTGCTGGATGAGCCGGAGGCAGCACTATCGCCGCAGCGTCAGCTTACCTTTCTCCGTATCATCCATGATTTAGAGAAAACTGGAGAAGTGCAATTTATCATTGCTACCCATTCACCGATCTTGCTTGGTTATCCGGGAGCCGAGATTCTGCATTTCAGTGAGGATGGAATTCGGTCTGTGGATTATGAAGAAACAGAGCATTATCAGATTACGAGAGGTTTTTTGGAGAATAGGGAAGGGTATTTGAAGCATTTGTTACAAGATTGATAAAGAATACGTAAGCCTGCCTAATTTTAGGTGGGCTTTTTTTCTATATGTTGTTCCTGTACAATAAAATGAAAAATATGGAATTTAGGAGGCCCGCTTTATGCCAGTCACTTTCAAAGAAATGAATACAGAAGAAGTACAGCGTTATATTGAATTTGAAATTCCCAACTATGCGAAGAGTGTATCTGCTAATCTCGGAATTCCAAAAGAAGCAGCTCTCAAGGATGCAGACACACAGCTGCATAATTTATTAACAGAAGAAAGCAGAAAGAAAGATCATTATATTGGTAACGTATTTTGTGAAGAGCAGAAAGAGAATGTCGGTATCATTTGGTACAACATTCAGCGAGAAAGAGACAGGATATTTATTTTTCATATCTACGTAGATGAAGCATTCCGGAAGATGGGCTACGCCAGTGCAGCGTTGACGCTATTAGAAGAGGTTGCGAGGCGAGAAGGGATTGGCGCAATAGCACTTAATGTATTTGCTAATAACGCGGGTGCGCAGCATTTATATAGTCGGCTAGGATACGAGACAGCATCAATGGTGAAGACGAAGAAACTTTGAGGTGAGAATGGTATGGATATACGGTTATGTAAAGAGAATGATGTAAAAGCATGCGGTGATACCTATTCGAAAGTTTTCAATGAAGCACCATGGAATGAAGCTTGGACTACAGAATCTGCATTTTCTTATTTGAATGATTTTTATCATACACCTGGTTTTGCGGGTCTTGTTGCGGTAGAGAACGAGGAAGTGATTGGATTTATCTTCGGTGTAAAAAGGAAATGGTGGTCTGGTGATGAATTCTTTATAAATGAGATGTGTGTACGAGCTAACCAGCAGAATAAAGGCGTCGGCAAAGCTCTTATGGATTACCTTATTAGAATGACAGATGCAGAGACGATCTCCTTGCTGACAGACCGTGGGTTACCAGCGGAAAACTTCTATAAAAGATCTGGATTCAAGGAAGTAGAGAGACTCATGTTCCTCAGCAGGGACGTATAAAACTAGTAGAAAAGAGGATGCATGAATGAAAAAAACAGTCCTTATCTTTCTTATCGATCAATACGCAGATTGGGAAGCAAGCTATGTAGCGGCGGAACTGCAAGCACCGCATTCAGAGTATCACGTAAAGACCGTCACGCTGGATGGACAGCCAGTTTCATCTATCGGAGGATTCAGGGTTCTCCCAGATTATAGTTTGGCAGATGTAAAGACTGTCGACTTTCACATGCTTATCCTGCCTGGCGGAAACACATGGAGACAGCCCGAAACTGTCCCAGTAAAAGAGCTGGTTGCACTTTGTGTTAAAAACAGTATTCCTGTGGCAGCCATTTGTGATGCAACTGTTTTCCTTGGAAGATATGGTTTTTTGGATAGCAGGAAGCATACGAGTAACAGCCTGGAAAATCTGAAAGAAGGCGCTCCAAATTATAGTAATGATAGCTATTATATTCATGCGCAATCAGTCCGAGACGAGAACCTGATTACTGCGAATGGGACTGCACCTTTGGAATTTGCGCAAGATATCTTAAAATTGCTGGCTGTTCGGGAAGACGAGAAGATTGATACGTGGTATAGGTTTTTTAAAGAAGGGTCTATTGCTTTTTCGAAGTAGGGCGCTTTTTTGTGACATTAGGAGGAGGCATTTACTAAATATGCCTTTTTTCTATGGTATATAAGTTTATATAGTCGGGATCGTTATGTATGAGCTGATTAATAGATAGGGGTGATAGAATTTGCTGTCAAAAAGGCAGATTGAAATTCTTGAATTGATGGAACGCGGGGACGAGTATACTGGTGAACAGATTGCAGGTATGCTAGGCGTAACAGCGAGAACAGTAAGAGCTGATATGCGCGTATTGTCTAGTACGATATCCAATTTCGGAGCTGCCATCGATTCGAAAAGGGGGAAGGGTTATAGACTGACAGTGCATGATCTGGAAGCCTATAATCGCATGAAAATGGAGACGCAAGAGATGGAGGATCAAACCGACCGTATTGCAAAATTAGCTCTGCTGCTGTTGCAAAGGAAGACTTTCTTGAAAGTAGAGGAAGCAGCAGAAACACTGTATGTTAGTGAATCTACCGTTAAGAATGATCTGAGAGTGCTAAAAAAAGATTTGGAATCCAGAGGTCTGGGTGTTATCACAAAGCCGAGATATGGGATACGTGTCGTTGGATCAGAAAGACAGCTGAGAAATGCATATCGTTCATTTCTTGAATCAGACGCCATTTTGCCTGGGCTTAAGGATAAACGGTATCAAGAGCTTCGGGAGTTGGTAGTTTCAGTACTCAAGGAAGAAGATACATTAGTAACGGATATAGGTGTGGATAATCTAGTAATTCATATTTGGATTGCTAGTGAACGAATGGATGCAGGTTTAGTGGCAGATATATCCCAATCAGATAAGGAATCTATTACTCGATCGAAGGAATACCAAGTGGCAGAAAAGCTTGCTAAAAGTGTTGGGATTGTACTGGGAGTAGACCTGCCAAAAGATGAAATTGTATACATGACAATGCATTTACTAGGAGCCAAGTCGGTTTCTTATGAAGAAAAAGGAGTGGAAGATTTTACGAAGCTAGTGGATCCCCACGTCATGGAAATCTCGATAGAGCTGCTGCGTATCGTGGATGACCATATGCAGCTTGCGCTTTCAAAGGATAACGAGCTGCTCTGTGGTATTGCTCTGCATCTTAAACCAGCATTGAACCGCTTCAAATACGGACTCACGATTCGGAATCCAATGCTTTCAGAGATCAAGCAAGCATATCCAGAAGCGTTTGATGCCAGCGTATTGATGGGGAAGAAATTGCAGGAACTGACAGATGTAGCGATTAATCAAGATGAACTAGGCTACTTAGCTTTGCATGTCGGAGCTGCAATGGAGCGACAAGAAAGTCAGCGTGTGAAGAAACGCGCTTTGGTCGTATGTGCAACTGGGATAGCTAGTTCGCAGCTCCTGTACTATAAATTGCGAGCCCGATTTAGCGGAAGGATGGAAGTTGCTGGTACGTGCAGTGCTGCAGATTTACAAAGAAGGTCACTTGAAGATATTGATTTTATAATCAGCACTGTGCCGTTGCCGAGTACACTTTCTACACCAATTGTTAATGTTCATACGTTACTGCGGGAGTCTGATGCAGGTCAGATTGAACGTATTCTGACGGATAGAAAGCAAACCCTCTCAGCCTATATCCGGGCCGATCATATCTTTTTACAACAAACCTTTACCAAACGGGATGATGTTTTGCAGTTTCTGGTTGCGGAAATGGAAAATCGCTTCGTGGTCCCATCTAATCTACTGGAACTTATAAAGGAAAGAGAAGAGATGGCTCCGACATTCCAGGAAAATCTCGTTGCAGTACCGCATCCTATTTATCCAGTCATGGATGAACCGGCGGTGCTCTGCTGTACGTTGCAGCAGCCAATTGATTGGGGCGGAAACGAAGTACAAGTCATATTCCTTTTCTGCATACCAAAACAATATAATGAGGGTTTGCAGCAGCTTTATGAAAGTATGGTCGTTTTCATTGAAGATAGACAGAGAGTGAAACAGCTTATACAAGCACAGGATTTGGCAGCCTGTCTCCCCCTGTTAAGCTGATAGTTTTCCTATGAATGAGGAAAAACAATGTATGTAAATGTAAGCGCTTTTATAATAGACTCTGGTATAAGCGAAGGGGGAGAGTCAGATGGGCAAGAAAATGGATAAATTTACAGGTGCCTTGGAAAGCGTAGCTTATACCATATCCAATCAGAAGCACATAAAGGCGATTAAGCAATCATTCGTCACCTTAATGCCGGTCATTATTGTCGGTGCGTTTGCAGTCCTGGTCGAGAATATGATTCTGGATCCAGAGACTGGTTTAGCAGCCTTCAGTATGTTTTCATTCTTAGCTGAATTACAAGGAATCATGGGTGCAATAAATTATGCGACATTGAACTTCATTACCATTGCAGCAGTTGTACTGATCGGGATAGAGCTTGGGAGAATCAATGGGCACAAATCATTATTCCCTGGCTTGATGGCCTTGATCTCGTATATCTCCGTCATACCAACAACGGTATTTCTGGAGGTCGACGGTTCTTTGCAGGAAGTGGTCAATGTATTAGCTAGGGAGTTCTCAGATCCGAAAAGTCTTTTCCTTGGCATGTTCATTGCTCTCATATCTGTTGAGCTATTCACTTGGTTTTCCAAGATGGATAAACTTACTATTAAAATGCCTGATAGTGTTCCATCCAATGTAACGACATCTTTTGCTTCTTTATTTCCATCGATTATCACGGTAACGATTATTGCCAGCTTCGGGTTTGCCTTCCATCGTTTGACAGGAATTTATTTACATGAAGCAGTCTATAACTTGATACAGCGTCCCTTGGAGTCTGCTATCCAAGGGTTGCCGGGAATCTTACTGCTAATGTTCGTAGCTCAATTCTTCTGGGTAATCGGTATTCATGGGAACCAGATGATCAAGCCGATACGGGAGCCGCTTTTGCTCGGGTCTATAGCAGTCAATATGAATGCTTACGCAGCCGGTGAGGAAATACCGAATATCATCACGATGCCTTTCTGGGATGTTTACATGAATATCGGAGGCTCTGGCGTCACAATTGGACTTCTAGCTGCGATATTCATTGCCGGGAAAAAGCAGGAGATGCGCAGTATTGCAAAGCTATCCGCAGGACCGGGTGTGTTCAACATTAATGAGCCTGTCATTTTCGGTGTACCAGTCATGCTTAATCCAATTCTGGCGATTCCATTCATCATTACTCCGTTAATTACGGGTACAATTGGGTATATCGCAACATTTATCGGATTTGCAGATAAAGCTGTTGTCATGGTTCCCTGGACAACGCCGCCGATCATTAATGCATGGTTATCTACAGGCGGAAGCTGGGGAGCGGTTGTTACCCAATTGATTTGTATAGCTGCTTCCATTTTGATATATCTGCCTTTCATTTTCATTGCGAACCGCACCCGCAGAATAGATGAAGGTAACCAAGATGAAAGTAGTACCAAGATAGTGTAGGTAATGGATTTTATTCTACTGTCATTCATCGAATTTAAACAGGCGGCACATGTTGAAGTACATTCAAGGTTACTGGACTGTGCAGATAAGGAATACAAATAATAGGGGGTAACAGTATGAAGCGAATTTTACTAGCCTGCTCAGCAGGTATGTCAACATCGATGGTTGTATCAAAGATGAAAAAGGCAGCAGATGCTTTAGGTGAAGAGCAAGAGTATTATATTTACGCTATCCCGGAAGGGGCAATAGA
Organism: Terribacillus aidingensis; assembly: GCF_040703035.1. Taxonomy (NCBI): domain Bacteria; kingdom Bacillati; phylum Bacillota; class Bacilli; order Caryophanales; family Bacillaceae; genus Terribacillus; species Terribacillus aidingensis. Next base: position 564,245 of record NZ_CP159996.1, read on the forward strand.
AGAAGAATTGCAGGCACATCATGATGAAGTGGTTGTCATCATGCTAGGTCCTCAGGTTAGATTTGCTAAACGAGCGACAGAAAAACGAGCAGCACCATATGGTATTCCCGTGGATGTAATGGATGTAAAATTGTATGGCACTGCTGATGGAGAGAAGTTATTGGAAAAAGCGCTGCAGTTAGCAAGTCAGCGACAATAGGGAGGGGCTCTTGTGAAAGAGACATTAGAAGAAATGCAGCAGGCAGCCTTCCAGATTATCGCGCATGCGGGGGATGCTCGCAGTCATTACGTAGAAGCCATGCGTTTGGCAAGAGGAAGGGATTTTGAGGGAGCAAAATCTGCAATGGCATCAGGAGATAAAGCATATAATCAGATTCATAAAGTGCATGTTTCCTTTATTCAAAGAGAAGCAACAGGGGAAATGCTGCCATTTTCACTGCTGCTTGCACATGCGGAGGATCAGATGTTATCGAGTGAAACTATCAAGATAATGGCGAGTGAATTTTTGGCACTGTGTACAGAGTTACTTCCGGTCAAAATTGATCAACACTCAAAATAATGGAAAGCAATAGACTCAAGCCGCTTGGTTGAGTCTATTCTTCATTTACAGATAAACGACTAAATTTTCAGAATTATAAATGTTATAATGGGGGGGACAATTCCACTATCAGGAGGAACCTCTATTGCAAACAAGTCATGATCTGTACACGAGAATATCGGAAATTCTGGAAGGCAAAAGTAACAAGCTGACTGCTGTCAGCGATCGAATATGGGATTTTGCAGAAACGAGATACGAAGAAATCCAATCTGCTGAAATACTAGCGATGACATTGGAAGAAGAAGGTTTTGAAGTACAGCGAAATGCAGGTGAGATTGAGACTGCTTTTGTTGCTAGCTTCGGAAGCGGGAAGCCTGTCATTGCATTCCTAGGCGAGTACGATGCATTGTCTGGTTTGAGCCAGCAGGCAGACAGCGCAACAAAGGATCCGATAGAAGAAGGCGGCAACGGACATGGCTGCGGACATAACCTGCTTGGTACAGGTGCGATGGCTGCTGCGATTGCAGTAAAGCAGCTGATGGAAGAAACCGGGCTGGAAGGAACAGTGCGGTATTATGGCTGTCCGGCAGAAGAAGGCGGAGGCGGGAAGGCTTTTATGGCTCGAGCTGGTCTTTTCAATGATGTAGATGTGGCACTGACTTGGCATCCATGGGATGAAAATCAGGTCTATCATGCTAGAATGCTAGCAACATGCCAAGTGTATTTCCGTTTTACCGGTACAAGCAGTCATGCAGCATTCAGTCCGCACCTCGGCAGAAGTGCATTGGATGCAGTCGAGCTGATGAACATCGGTTCCAACTTCCTAAGGGAGCATATCATTCCAGAAGGGCAGCTGCATTACGCAATTACTGATGCTGGTGGAATGAGTCCCAATGTTGTTCAGCCAAATGCGGAGGTACTTTACAAAATCCGAGCACCGAAAATGGGTCAGGTCGAAGACATTCTCGAGCGCGTCAAAGACGTTGCAAGAGGAGCAGCCTTGATGACAGGTACCAAATTGGAAATTAAATTCGATGCGGCCTCAGCGGATTTGATTCCAAATGAAACGCTAGGAAAGCTGATACATAAGCATTTGAAAGCAACCGATGCACCAACTTATTCGGAAGAGGAATTGGCATTTGCCAAAGAGGTACAGCAAACATTCAGCGCTGAAGAAAAAGCTGTGATACAGAAAAATGATAATAAAGTGATCGCACAGGGTATTCTAGACTTCCCTCGAGTACCAGGTTTCTTCAAAGGATCAACAGATGTTGGTGACGTCAGCTGGCTTGTCCCGACAGGTCAGATCTATGTCACTACTTGTGCTTATGCAACACCGTTCCATAGCTGGCAGCTTGTTACGCAAGGTAAAACATCCATCGCCCATAAGGGAATGCTATTCACAGGTAAAGTTTTAGCAGCATCTGCGGTTGAATTGCTGGAAAAGCCAGAGCTGCTGGAAGGAATAAAAGCAGAGCACCAGGCTAATCTAGATGGAGAAACGTATAGATCATTGATACCGTCTGATACAAAACCAGCTCCTATAAAAAGAAAAAATTAATCTAAAGAAGACATTTTCTCGGAAATGTCTTCTTTTTTTATGCAAGTTATGCAACTTGTACGTTTATGTTGAGAAAAAGTAATTGATTGTACGTACATATTGAGGTAAAATCACAATATGAAATCAAATATACGTACAAGAAGAGGTGATCCTGATGCTGGAGGAATTAAAGGAACAGGTGCTTCAAGCGAATTTGGACCTTCCTAAGCATGAGCTGGTAACTTTTACGTGGGGAAATGTAAGCGGTATCAACAGGGATGCCGGACTGGTTGTCATTAAGCCCAGCGGTGTGGCATATGAGAAGCTGACGGTAAAGGACATGGTAGTTGTCAATCTGGACGGCGAAGTAGTTGAAGGTGATATGAAGCCTTCGTCGGATACAGCGACTCATTTGGTTTTGTATAAGCATTTCGAAAATATTGGCGGAATCGTCCATACGCATTCTACATGGGCTACATCCTTTGCGCAATCTGGTAAAGGAGTACCTGCTCTTGGCACAACTCATGCGGACTACTTCTACGGAACTGTCCCTTGTACCCGACCGATGACCGGACAAGAGATACAGCAGGACTATGAGCTGGAGACAGGCAATGTAATTGTCGAGACTTTCCGGAAGAAGGGGCTTGATCCAAACCAGGTACCGAGTGTGCTCGTTCACAAACATGCGCCTTTCAATTGGGGAAAAACACCAGCCGAAGCGGTACATAACGCTGTAGTGCTGGAAGAAGTGGCAAAGATTGCACATTTGTCCTATCAGCTGGATCAGCAGGTGGAGGATATGGACCAGCATCTGCTGGATAAGCATTATCTACGAAAACACGGCGTTGACGCATACTACGGACAGACCAATTAGGGGGGAGATTCCATGGGTACGGACAAATTTTCAATTGGAATTGATTATGGAACACAATCCGGCAGAGCAGTCCTCGTCCGGCTTAAAGATGGGATGGAGGTGGCGGAGCACGTGACGGAATATCGTCATGGTGTAATGGATGTTAAACTGCCGCATTTAGATAAAGCGCTTGGCTATGAATGGGCACTGCAGCACCCGATGGACTACCTTGATGTACTGCGACAATCAGTTCCAGCTGTGATGCAGGCTGCTGGGGTAGATCCGGCAGATGTTATCGGACTCGGGATTGACTTTACTGCTTGTACGATTTTGCCGGTAGATGTGAATCTGGAGCCGTTGTGCTTTGATCCGGCATTTCGTGACAATCCACACAGTTGGGTGAAGCTTTGGAAGCATCATGCTGCGCAGGAAGAAGCAAATAAGCTGAATGAAATTGCCGGCGAGCGTGGAGAGGCCTTCCTTGCTCGTTACGGCGGAAAAATCAGCTCAGAATGGATGATACCAAAAATCTGGCAAATTCTTGATGAAGCTCCTGAAATATATGAAGCTGCCGATCAATTTATCGAAGCTACAGATTGGGTCATCTCTCAGCTGACCGGAGAACTGAAACGAAATAGCTGTACAGCTGGATATAAAGCAATTTGGCATAAGCAAGACGGATATCCAACTGCGGACTTCTTCGAAAGCCTGCACCCGGCAATGCGGGATTTGGCTGATACGAAGCTGCGAGGAGAGGTTTATCCGCTCGGAACAAAAGCTGGAGAACTCCAAGACTCATTTGCAGCCTCTATGAATCTATCACCAGGAATTGCAATTGCAGTAGGAAACGTCGATGCTCATGCGGCAGTTCCGGCAATGGGTGTCGTAACTCCTGGTAAACTCGTGATGGCAATGGGCACCTCCATTTGTCACATGCTGCTTGGGACAGAAGAGCGGACGGTCGAAGGGATGTGCGGTGTCGTCGAGGATGGCATAATTGAGGGTTACTATGGTTATGAAGCAGGGCAGTCAGCTGTAGGAGATATTTTCGGCTGGTTCGTCGATGAGCAAGTGCCGGCTTATGTTCATCGTCAGGCGGAAGCTGCCGGACAAAATGTGCATCAATGGCTGGAGGAGCGAGCTAGTACGTATCGCCCTGGGGAGACTGGGCTGCTGGCACTGGACTGGATGAACGGCAACCGATCTGTACTCGTTGACACAGAATTAAGCGGTGTGGTGCTAGGGTTAACGCTGGCGACAAAGCCGGAAGAAGTATATCGCGCATTACTCGAAGCAACGGCATTCGGCACGCGGAAAATTGTAGACGCTTTCCATCAAAGTGGAGTGGCAGTTGAGGAGCTGTATGCATGTGGCGGTTTACCGCAGAAGAATAAGCTGCTCATGCAGATTTTTGCAGATGTGACGAACCGACCAATTTATATTGCCGATTCTGTACAAACGCCAGCTGTCGGAGCTGCTATGTTCGGTGCCGTAGCTGCTGGTGCAGAAGCAGGCGGGTATGACAGCATCCTTGATGCGGCTGACAGAATGGCCAGAGTGAAGGAAGAAGTCATCCAGCCTATACCGGAAAATGTTGAAATCTATGAGCTGATTTATCAGGAATATAACACATTGCATGATTACTTCGGCAGGGGAGCCAACGATGTGATGAAGCGTCTAAAAACGATCCGGTCACAGTCTGAAAGAAAACTAACAGTACAGAAATAAGGGGGAGCTATCATGCTGCAAGTAAAACCATATGTATTTTGGTTCGTGACAGGAAGCCAGCACTTATACGGAGAAGAAACGCTCAATCAGGTACAAAGGAACTCTGAGGATTTGGTAAATAAGCTGAATGAACAAGGATCGCTGCCGTTTCCGATCGAGTTTAAGGAAGTGCTGACGAATGCGGCTGATATCCAGCGGGTAAGTCTGGAGGCGAATGCGGATCCGGAATGTGCCGGGTTGATTACCTGGATGCACACATTTTCACCTGCAAAGATGTGGATCGGCGGATTGAAGACATTACAGAAACCACTGCTGCATTTGCATACGCAATACAACCGTGATGTGCCTTGGGATTCAATAGATATGGACTTTATGAATTTAAACCAATCCGCTCATGGTGATCGCGAGTATGGCTTCATGGGAACACGCCTCAATAAAGCCAGAAAAGTCATTGTAGGATATTGGGGCAATAAAGAAGTACAAAATAGGGTTGCAGATTGGATGACAACTGCCGTCGGATTCAATGAAAGCCAGCAAATCAAAGTAGCTCGATTTGGCGATAATATGCGCACCGTAGCAGTTACAGACGGTGATAAAGTCGAAGCACAGATCAAATTCGGCTGGACAGTCGATTATTACGGTATTGGCGATCTTGTTGCCGAGATGAAGGAAGTTTCCGATACAGATGTAGAGGAGCTGCTCGGAGCATATAAGGAAGCCTATGATCTCCCGACAGAAGAAGATCAGCTAGCCTCCGTGCGGGAGCAGGCACGCATTGGAGTTGCGTTAAAGCGTTTCTTGGATCGCGGTGGCTATCAGGCATTCAGCACTAACTTTGAAGATTTGCATGGTATGAAGCAGCTCCCGGGTCTAGCTGTCCAGCATCTGATGGCGCAGGGCTATGGCTTTGCCGGAGAAGGAGACTGGCGCACAGCAGCACTCGTACGCTTGCTGAAGGCGATGGCGAATAATAAGAAAACGTCCTTCATGGAGGATTACACATATCATTTAGAAGAAGGCAATGAACTGATTCTAGGCTCCCATATGCTAGAGGTCTGCCCGACAGTGGCAGTGAATCGACCGTCCATCCAGGTGCATCCGCTTGGCATCGGTGGGAAGGAAGATCCGGCCCGAATTGTATTCGATGGCATCGCTGGCGAAGCGGTCAATGTCTCCATCATCGAGCTGGGTGGACGTTTCCGTATGATCATCAATAAAGTGGACGCAGTCGAATCGCAAAATGACACACCGAATCTGCCGGTTGCCAAAGTACTTTGGAAGCCGCAACCGTCCTTAAGTGAAGCTACAGAAGCATGGATCTATGCAGGCGGCGCCCACCATACGGCGCTTTCGTTTGCACTGACAGCAGAACAGCTGGAGGACTTTGCGGAATTGGTCGGCATCGAATGTGTGACGATTGATAATAATACAGTTCTGAAGCAATTCCGGAAAGAACTGCAGTGGAACCAGGCTTTATGGAAATAAGATCGGCTTATGCCGGTCTTTTTCTTTGTATCGATTATAACCAATTGTTATATCTAATTATAAAAAACCGATATTTTTATTCATCGTTTAGATGCATTATGATACACCTAAGCAAGAGGAGAGGAGTATCCTTATGGCATCCGGAATAGAAACAATGAGTGATAGTCTGAAATCCATCCTGCATTTTGATGGAAACAGATACACATATTATGACCTTCAAAAGGTAGATAATCATTTTCAGAGTAATGTGGCACGTTTACCTTATACGTGGAGAATACTGCTGGAATCCATGATCCGGAATTATGATGGCAGTGCAATCACCCGCCAGCACATAGAAGCATTATTAGCCGACAATACGAAAGATGATCAAGAGATCCCTTTTAAGCCTGCGCGTGTACTGCTGCATGATACGACAGGTGTTCCGGCAATTGTTGATTTAGCATCATTAAGACAGGCTGTCAGTCGTGCTGGAGGCAATGAACATAAAATAAATCCGCAAATCCCGGTCGATCTCGTCGTGGATCATTCCGTGGTAGTCGATTACTATGGCGTAAAAGAGTCCATTCAGCTGAATGAAAACTTGGAATTTGAACGAAATAAAGAACGGTTTCGTTTTCTGCATTGGGCAAAAAAGTCTTTCGATAACTTCCGCATTTTCCCGCCGTCTACTGGTATCATGCATCAAATCAATCTGGAGTACCTGTCGTCCGTAGTAGCACGAAAACAGGTGGGCGAGGAAACAGTTTTATTTCCTGATTCACTAGTAGGAACAGATTCTCATACAACAATGATCAATGGTTTAGGAGTATTGGGATATGGTGTTGGGGGCATTGAGGGAGAAGCTGCTATATTGGGGCTCCCTTTGTATTCAACGATTCCGGAAGTCGTCGGCTTTGAATTGACGGGTGAGCTGTCAGACACAGCTACTGCCACAGACTTAGCCTTGACGATTACGAGCATACTCCGAAAGAAAGGTGTCATCGGAAAAATAGTAGAGTTCTACGGTCAGGGTGTGAAACATCTGACAGTATTTGATCGTGCCACCATTGCGAATATGGCACCAGAGTACGGCGCAACAATGGGCTATTTTCCGGTGGATGAACGAACGCTTGAGTACTTAGCCTATATCGGCAGAAGTCTGCATGATATACATTTGGCAGAACAATATTACAAAGCGCAGAAATTGTTTTACAGTGACGAAGAAAGTAAACGTATACATTATGAAGATACTGTTGCATTGGATTTGGCAAAGGTGGAGGCATCACTTGCCGGGCCTAAGCGGCCGCAAGACAGAATAAGTCTGGGGGAAGTGCAGCACAACTATCAACAATTGCTGCATAAGCCTTTGGAAGACGGCGGCTTCGAAATGAAAGAGAATAATAGAGAACGATATGATAATGCTGTTAAGCCAGGTGACGTCGTGATAGCAGCGATTACAAGCTGTACTAATACGTCCAACCCCCATGTGCTCATGCAGGCTGGTCTTATTGCCAAAAGAGCGCGGCAGTTAGGGATGAAGGTTGCAAAGCATGTAAAAACATCGCTCACACCAGGATCTAGAGTTGTGACAGATTATTTACGCGCTTCGGGCTTGCTTTCTGATCTGGAAGCATTAGGCTTCCACATTGCTGGATACGGGTGTGCAACGTGCATCGGTAATTCAGGTCCTTTGGATCAAGACATTGAAGCATACATCGAAAAAACAGGTATACCTGCTGCTTCTGTCATTTCCGGCAATCGCAATTTTGAAGGAAGGATTCATCCCCTTGTCAAAATGAATTATCTTGCTTCTCCTCCTCTCGTCGTAGCTTATGCTTTAGCGGGTACGATAGATAAGGACCTCACAAAGGATCCGATAGGATATACTCAAAATGACAGCCCAGTTTATTTAAAGGACCTTTGGCCAGATAAACAGGAAGTCGAAGCGTATATCGCTACCTATATCAAAACGGAAATGTTTGAGGAAAGGTACAGCAATATGGATCAACTGAATCCAAAATGGGACGCGATGGATTCCCCGGATGCCGCCTTATATGACTGGGATAACAGTTCCACATATATTCAAGAGGCCCCATTCATTAATGAAGCTGCCCATTCTGAGCCCGGAAAGAGAATAGAAAATGCAAAAGTACTGGCGCTTTTAGGAGACAGTATTACGACCGATCATATCTCCCCGTCAGGCGCTATTCGGGTGGATAGTCCAGCTGGAAGATATCTCAAAACGAAAGGCGTACCAAGATCTGAATTCAATTCTTTCCCGTCACGAAGAGGAAATCATTTGGTTATGGAACGGGCTGCTTTTGGGAATCCGCGATTGTATAATAAGCTTGCGCCTGAAAAGCAAGGCGGTTTTACAAGGTATCTTCCTTCCGGAGAAACTATGTCCATCTACGAGGCTGCTACTCTTTATAAAAACACACAAACACCTTTGATCGTTATAGCAGGAAAAGAGTATGGAACTGGGAGCTCTCGTGATTGGGCGGCAAAAGGCCCGGTATTGCTTGGCGTAAAAGCAGTGCTTGCTGAAAGCTTTGAACGAATACATCGCAGCAATCTTGTCGGAATGGGAATCCTGCCTTTACAGTTCACGCCAGGCAGCTCTGCAGACACGCTGGGAATCACCGGAGAAGAAACATTTACCTTTGAGCAGATTACCAGCAGCAGTAGACCGAAAGAATTATGCAGCGTTCAGATGATTAGGAAAGATGGTTCGACAGTCCAATTCGATACAATTGTACGGCTGGACAGTATCATTGATCTGAAATATTATCTCAAGGGGGGCATCTTACCCCATATGTTTGAGTACTTCATGAAGCAAGAAGAGGGTTCGCATGTCTGAACCCTCTTCTTAGCAAGGAGGTAAACGGATTGGATGAGAGAGATTGGCTTATACTGAAGTATTTGAAAGAATATCAGAATATTACACAAATAGCGTCATTACTGTACATCTCACAGCCTTCCGTTACGAAAAGATTGAAAAAGATTGAGAAGTTTTTCGGAGCAAGTATCATTGAGAAGAAAAGCAACGGAATCATTCTGACGGATTTTGGACGCTATATCGTTTCCTGTGCGGGCACTATGCTGGAAGAGTATGAGTTAGTTAGAAGAGAATTAGCGGAGCTAAAAGTGAGGGTAAGCGGGACATTGCGTCTTGGTACGACGAATTTGTATGCAAAATACTGCTTGCCAACTATTTTGAAAATCTATAAAGAAAAATATCCTGACGTATCTCTGGATATCGTTACGGACTGGAATAAGGAAATCAAAAAAGCTTTTATACATAACAAGATTGAACTCGCTATCATGGAGGCTGAATTACCGGATTGGAAAGGCGAAAAGGAGTTATTGTTTACGGATAGACTATGCATTGCTTCGAGGGAAAGGATTGACGCAGCTGACCTTCCCAAGCTTCCCCAAATCCACTATCGGATGGATAAGGAGATGGAGGAACTCATTGCTGGCTGGTGGGATGCAAACTACGGTCAAAAAGCTGCAATCAGCGTGGAGGTCGATGACATCGACTCCTGCAAAGAAATGGTAGTACAAGGGCTGGGCTACGCCATCCTTCCGAAGCTGGCATTGAGCAGTCACGAACATATATTTTTGGATGATATCCTATTGGACGATAAAAAGCCTTGTGAAATCCATACGTGGATCTATTTTGAAAAGAGCAGCTTGAATGCACCATCTGGCGAGTTCATCGGCATGCTGCTCAATTGATGACACTATTTAAGTAGACGCGAACACTTTCCTGATCTTTTCCGTATCTTTCTTCTCGGATTTGATCTTTTTCCAGCTTTTCCGATGCGGTCTGGATGACGTCGTTCACCTTATCCTGCGGAATGACAATGACACCATCTGCATCACCGACAATGTAATCGCCATGTCTGACAATACTTCCGCCACAGGAAATAGTCGATTTGATTGTTCCAGGAATATTCTTTTTCCCAGCGGCCATCGTTGTCCCAAGGCAGAATACCGGATAATTAAGATCTAAGACGCCGTGTAAATCCCTCACTGCGCCATCTGCAACGACACCTCGGATACCTAGTGTCTGCATCAAGCCGATAATGAAATCTCCCGCAAATGCATAACGTGTTTCATTTTTATAGCTTAATACAAGAATATCGTCCTCGCCTGCTTCATTTATTGCTTCGAATAACGTCTTGTTCTCTCCAGCAGGCAGATCTACTGTAAATGCCTTGCCGCATACTTTGTGAGCAGGATTGAGAGGCTTGATGTTACTGTTCATATTGTGCGTTATATCCAATGCATCAGATAGGCTTGTAGTCGTTAGCTGACTGAGATTTTCCAGAATATTATCCAATACCATCTGCTCCTTCCAGTTTGTGTTATACCTAGTATACTGCTGAATCTAGTAAACTTTAAATAGTTTAAAGTTATACCTGCACATAACTTCATACTGATAACTAATTGTTATCGCTATGGATGAATATACGATATTTCCGTCTCTTAACATAATCCTATATATTCTTTGTAAGCGATTACAAAGAAGGGGTGGGTTGGAAATGATTGCATTGCTAGGGTTTGCGATGATGTTTATGTTTATCCTGCTTATTGTGACGAAACGTTTATCGGCTTTGCTGGGACTGATTTTAGTACCGATCATCTTCGCTATTATAGGAGGATTTGGCTTGAAGCTTGGACCGATGATTCTGGATGGACTTATAGGGGTAGCTCCGACTGGGATCATGCTGTTGTTTGCTGTTATGTATTTTGGCATTATGATTGATGCTGGATTGTTCGATCCTTTGATAAATAGAATTTTGACTATCGTAAAGGGTGATCCGTTAAAGGTTGTCATCGGTACAGCAGTTTTAGCAACAATGGTTGCGCTGGACGGAGATGGGACCACAACCTATATAATCACAGTATCTGCCATGCTCCCGCTCTATAAGAAACTTAAAATGAATCCGCTTGTACTGACATGCACAGCGATGATGGCTTTTGGCGTCATGAACATCGTTCCGTGGGGCGGGCCGACAGCAAGAGCAATCTCTTCCTTGAATCTGGATGCGTCAGAGGTATTCCCGCCGCTTATCCCTGTCATGGTGGCTGGATTAGGCTGGGTATTCCTTACAGCCTTCATCCTTGGAAAAAAAGAACGGAAAAGGCTGGGCATCATCGAGCTGGAATCTGGATTTATGAATGATTTGCGCACCGAGGAAGCTGCAACGCTGGAGGCAGGCAGCTCGACTAAGCGTCCAAAGCTTATCTGGTTCAATTTTGTACTCACTGTTTTATTGATTGTTGGACTTGTCACTAGTGTCCTTCCGCTTCCTGTTCTTTTTGTAATTGCATTTGGAATAGCGCTGTGCGTTAATTATCCTAATCTGGAGGAACAAAAGAAACGGATGGAATCACATGCACCTAACGTTTTGATCGTTGTTTCCCTTATTTTTGCTTCGGGTGTTTTCACTGGTATACTTTCTGGTACGCATATGGTCGATGAAATGGCTGGTTCATTGGTTTCGATCATTCCTGAACAGTTCGGCTCCTGGTTCGCAATCATTACAGCTGTAACTAGCATGCCGCTGACTTACTTTATGGCGAATGATCCCTATTACTTTGGTGTCCTGCCAATCATTGCTGAAACCGCTGCTGCTTACGGAGTGGACCCAGTACACATCGCCAGAGCTTCTGTGCTAGGACAGCCATTGCATGCCATGAGCCCGTTAATTGCCTCCACCTACTTGCTAGTAGGGATGGCTGGTGTAGAATTCGGTGATCATCAGAAATTCATCCTAAAATGGGCAGTCGGTACAAGCGTAGTCATGATACTAGTCGCAATACTTTTCGGTATCATTATTTGATAAAGGAATGATTTGATGAAGTTTTCCACTCTGCTGACACTGCAGGATCTTTATAAGAGCCGGAATATCACAAAAACCGCACATAATCTTGGATTGACACAGCCTGCTCTTACGAAGCGGTTAAAACAAATAGAGACGGAATATGGCATCACATTAGTGAAAAGGGAGCGAAGAGGGATTAGCTTTACGACAGAAGGAGAGTTCCTCGCCAGCAAAGCGCAATCTCTTTTAAAAAAACAGCAAGAAATAAGGGAAATCGGCTGGAGTATGCAGCCTGAGCCTAGTGGAACAATCAAAGTAGGTATCTCTAATTTCTTCACGAAGTTCCTATTCCTCGATGTCCTGCGCGATTTTCAGGCTCTTTATCCACGTATTCATTTTCAGATTGAGACAGGGTGGAGCAGGGATATATTCGATTTACTGGTGAAGGATGAATTACATGTAGCATTTGTCAGAGGGGATTATGGCTGGGCAGGAATGGGACAGCTTCTATTTGAGGAGGATATGGTGGTCGTCTCCAGCAAACCATTAACGATTGACTCTTTGCCTCAGCTTCCAATGATCAGCTATAAGACGGATATTAAGCTGAAGAATATGATAGATAAATGGTGGTATGAACATTTTACTGTAGCACCACAAGTCATAATGGAAGTCGATCGTGCAGACACTTGTCTTGATATGATATCGAATAATTTAGGGTTCTCGATTCTGCCTGGTTTAGTAGTCCGGAATCATAATAAACTTCATAAAATCCCGATACAAGATAAAGAGGGAAACAAAATAACGCGCAACTCCTGGATGTTCTCGAAGCATGAGAGACATGAACAGTTCTTTGCTTTACGTCAATTTACCGAATACGTCCAAAACTATTTGCATGAGAGAACATTGTAAATAAAAGGAAGATGTGCTGATTGCACATCTTCTTTTAACATCCACAGCCTTATAAATACTATCGAGAGAAGTTGGAGAAAAGGGTGTAGGATATAAGATTTTTAAAACCACACAATTATCCATGGATGTTCGATTATAAGTTAACTGCGTTTTCTCTTTAGTATACTTAGCAGTTCCTCTAATTTAGTTATTTCGTAATCCGGTTGAAGCGGGAGATGGTTAGGCAGTCTGCCAGGGTTGAACCAGCAAGTATCCATGCCTGCCATATTTCCTCCTTGGATATCGGCCACTAAGGAATCACCGATAATCAATGAACGCTCTGGCTTAATTCCAGGAACGCGTTCAAACACATAGTCAAAGAACCCTGCCATCGGTTTCTGGTATCCAGTATCTTCTGATACGAAAACAGATTGGAAGTAAGGAAGCAGTCCGGTCGCTTTCAGACGGCGGAATTGTGTGTCGGAAACACCGTTTGTCACGATATATAAAGGATAATCCTTGGATAGTTTCTCCAATACTTCTGCAGCACCAGCTATCATATGTCTTCCTTGTGCGAGCAGCTCGCGATAAGCAGTATCCAGGTCAGCTCCATCTACTTGTTTATCGTAGAGGGCGAAGAACTCAGTAAATCTGGAACTGACAACATTATCGCGATTGATTTCCCCTTTTTCAAAAGAACTCCAAAGTCTGTGGTTGATAGTGCGATACGCAGTCATCGCTGCTTCATCTGTTGGCAGGCCATGCTGGCTGAATAGAAGCGGCAGAGCTTCCTGCTCGGTTTTTGTGAAGTCTAGAATAGTGTTGTCAACGTCAAAAAATAAAGCATCATATTGCTTTGTCATGTTGTCTACCTCCAGTTATTAAGCATAAATTGATCGACTTGCTAGCTGTTCAAGTTTTTCCCAGTCTTTTATGGATATTGCACTCTTGCTGCGCTCGATAATACCTTCTTTAGCTAACGTAGTAAGTAAACGGTTCACATGCCGGGAGGTCGTCCCGATATGATCCGCGATGTCCCCTGTCCGGTTAGTGGGCAGGGAACCAGTCAGCCGTTTTCCGTCATACTCTGTCATAACGCGGAATAGGTAGCTCGCTAACCTGGTAAGGGCACCATGGGTCAGACTGAAGCTGAACGCTCTTGATTTCAGCTGGAACTTCTCTGTTACTTCGCGCAGCAGAAGCTGAAGGAAAGGCGGATATGACGCCGCATATGTATGTAGTGAATCAATTGGTATCCCGATCAAATATACTTCACTCGCAGCCTCTACCGTATGTAATGCATCCATCTGCTTGATATATTCTATATCACCAAATAATTCAAAAGCTTGTGAATGAAACGATCAGTTTCTTGCCATTCTCTGCAATGTAAGAGACGGTTGCTTTTCCCTTTACGAGCAGATACAGCTGCGATACATGTTCTCCTTGTTCACAGATAGCATCACCGATACCGGCACGGTATAAACGGAAATGGCTCATCACTTCAGATGGAAAGTGATTCCTGATATCATACTTTTCTATATAAGATTCAAGAAGAGTCTCATTATGTACAAGTTGCATAAACAGGCCTGCCTTCCAGCTATATTATATGTCCGTTATTTGCAAAGGAAAGGACATATGTCCCGATCGTATCATATCGTTATCTGATCGGCAAAAGAAGGTAGACATCTCCTTACCGCCATCTGACTTTACGTGATTGGACTTATATTTTAAAGCAACATAGTGCGCCAATCCCTTTGCGTGTGTTATGCTAACTTATACGAACATGTCAAGGAAGCTGGTGTAAGTTATGCAGACAAAATATGCAATTGTTAAACAGGCAATCAAATCTAAAATCCTCGATGGTACGTATGAGCCGCATGCAAAAATTCCATCTGAGAGCGAGATGATGAAGCAATTCGATGTGAGCCGTCATACAGTGCGGCTGGCAATTGGAGAACTAGTGACAGAAGGATGGCTCTACCGCGAGCAGGGAGCGGGTACTTTCTGTGCCGATCGTTCGAAGCAGCATTTGCAGCACAATGGAACACAAAATAAAAATATTGCCATCGTAACTACGTACATTTCAGATTATATCTTCCCATCGATCATTCGTGGAGCAGAAGCTTATTTAAGCGATCATGGCTATAATGTAAGCTTGTTTAATACGAATAACAATCATGAAAAAGAGCGGGAGTATCTCGAGCGGATCATCACTACTGGTTTTGACGGCGCAATTATTGAGCCGACCAAAAGTGCTTCAGCTAATCCGAATATAAACTACTATTTGAATTTGGAGCGGCTGCAGATTCCGTATATCATGATCAATGCTTATTATGATGCCTTGGAACCGTATCGCGTGCTTGTCGATGATGAGCGTGGTGCTTTCCTGCAAACAGAGCACCTCATCAAGCAAGGACATAAGGATATTATCGGTTTCTTCAAAACGGATGACATGCAGGGAACGCTGCGGATGAAAGGATATTTGAAGGCGCACCGTGAATATAAGGTGCCAATTAATCCGAAGCATATCGTGACATACAGTACGGAGGAAAAGCATGATAAGCCAATACAAGAGCTTGAAGCATTATTGAATCAGACAGATGCCAAGCCGACTGGATTGGTATGCTATAACGATGAACTGGCCATCAAACTGATCAATGTGCTGCGGGAATACAATATGAAAATTCCACAGGACATGTCAATTGTGGGCTTTGATAATTCCTTCCTGACCGAATTGTCGGAAGTGAAGCTTACTTCTGTTGAACATCCAAAGGCAGAGCTTGGCAAGGCAGCAGGTAAATTGATCCTGGATTTAATCGAGAGTAATCAGGGCAAAGGATCTGAAGGGGCAATCGAGAGTATTGTCTTTCCGACTAAGCTGGTAGCGAGGCAGTCGACACAAGCTATACAGGCAGATGCGTTAGAGAAGATAAAGTAACAGAGCTGAAACGTTCAGCTCTGTTTTTTTTATATAACTTGTTAAATGAGTGTTATTGATAATTGATATATTAATATCTTGTTCGTATAAGTTATACGGATAATCAGACAAAACTTATTGACTGATTGTTTCTGCGGTGATACCATGTTCATAACACGCATCGTATAGGCTGACGCATCTAAATGTATGCGCTATCATCCAGAACAATCCTCCGTTAGCCGATTACGGAAAGGGAGGTATGACCTCTTTGGTAAACGCTTTCAAAAACAGCTTTGAAATTAAAAAATGAGGGGGTAGCTTTGATGAAGAAAGTCTTGAAGACGCTGATGATTGGTTTGATGATCATTGTATTGGTCGCTTGCAGCAAGGGCGGCAGTGGAGGCGGAGGCAGTGAGGCGGATGAAACAGAAGTTGTCGGTGCAGACTTGGAGAACGCAACTGAATTGACTTATTGGACTTTTGTCGGTCAGCATATGGATTTATTCAAGGATTCAGCGGAACGCTGGAATGAGGAATTTCCTGATCGGCCTATCAAGCTCGTAGCCGAAACATATCCCTACGATAATATGCACAATAATCTGCTGCTTAGTCTGCAATCAGGTAAAGGTGCACCGGATATAGCGGATATCGAATTGAGTAAGTTTCCGAACTTTTTACAAGGAACACCGCAGCTTGAACCAATGAACGAATATGTAGAACCAGTACTTGCTGATTCTGTAGAGGCTCGTTTTGACCTATATGCGAAAGAGGGCGACTATTACGGCGTTCCAACTCACGTAGGGGCAACTGTCATGTACTATAATACAGAAATTATGGAGCAGGCTGGAGTTGATATCGATTCCATCAAGACATGGGATGACTTCGTAGAAGCTGGTAAACAAGTAACAGAAAAAACAGATGCAGTTATGTGGAACGTCGGTACAGGTGACTTCCTGATGGATTTGTGGCCGATGGTTTCACAGCAGGATTCGGACTTCTTTGATGCGGAAGGAAATTTGACATTGGATAACGAAACCAATGTAAAGACCCTTCAATTCTTGTATGATGCTATTTATACAGAGAAAATTGCTGAACTTACTCCTGGTGGTATGAACCAATCAGAGGATTTTTATAAGTATTATTCAGAAGGAAAGTCAGCTGCCATACTAGCGCCGCTTTGGTACATGGGACGCTTCCTTGATAACATGCCGGAAATGGAAGGTAAAATTGCCATCAAACCGCTTCCTGCTTGGGAAGAAGGCGGTAAGCGTTCCGCAGGTATGGGTGGTACAGGAACAGTCGTAACCAATCAGTCAGAAGAGACGGACTTGGCGAAGGAATTCCTGGCATATACCAAGTTGTCGGAAGAAGGAAGTATCAATCTGTGGAAGGTTCTCGGATTTGACCCGCCTCGCTGGGATGTATGGGAAAGTGAAGCAGTCAGAGAAGATAACGAGTATTATCAATTCTTTGGTGAAGGTATCTTCGATATGCTCTTGGAGATAAAGGATGAGATCAACACACTGAATATTACCGAAAATACACCGGATGTTTCGACGGAGTATAATACCATAATTGCAGATTCTGTGCTGAGGCAGAAGAATAAGACTCCTGAGGAAGCCATGAAAGAAGCTGCTGATAAGATCGAAAGCACGATGCAGGAATAGGAAAGACTCCCTAAAACCCCAAGCAGCACTATCGCAGCTTGGGGTTTTTATATTATTTGTATCTGATACAAAAAACGCTTGTTTTTACAGACACATCTGTCTATACTGAATATATAAACTTATACGTACATATTTCTGGATGTAGAGATTAAAGGTGGAATATGTTCGTACGTGATGCGATGTGTATCACCTTCTTTTTTTCCCTTAATTGTAAGCGTTATCAAAAAAGAAAGAGGAGTGGGGATAAATGGCAGATAAATTGCAAGCGAAGATGGTTTTGGATAAGAGTTATCAGATCAGCGAAGTCGACAAACGTATTTACGGATCATTCATTGAACATCTAGGTAGAGCAGTATATGGCGGTATTTATGAGCCGGGTCATCCCGATGCTGATGATCAAGGTTTCCGAAAAGATGTAATTGAACTGGTGAAAGAGCTGCAAGTGCCTATCGTTCGTTATCCTGGCGGTAATATGGTGTCTGCTTATAACTGGGAAGATGGTGTCGGACCGAAGGAAAGCCGGCCAAAACGGCTGGAGCTGGCCTGGCGCACAATCGAGACGAATGAAATAGGGACGAATGAATTCGTGGATTGGGCGAAGAAAGCGCAAGCGGAAGTTATGATGGCAGTGAACCTTGGTACGCGAGGTATTGATGCAGCGCGTAATCTAATCGAATATACAAACCATCCTGGTGGGACGTACTGGAGTGATTTACGCAGGGAGCATGGTTACGAGCAGCCCCATAACATCAAGACTTGGTGTTTAGGAAATGAAATGGATGGACCATGGCAGGTAGGGCATAAGACAGCTGCAGAATATGGCAGAATCGCCAAAGAGACAGGTAAGGCAATGAAACTCGTCGATCCGAGTATTGAGCTTGTTGCATGCGGCAGCTCGAATACGGATATGCCGACTTTCCCAGAGTATGAGGCAACAACATTGGATATCGCATATGACGAAGTGGATTATATCTCCCTGCATCAATATTACGGCAACCCTTCCAATGATCCAGCCAACTATTTGGCGAAGAACATGGATATGGATCATTTTATTAAGACCGTAACTGCTACCTGTGATTACATCAAAGCAAAGCATCGCAGCAAGAAAACAATCAACTTGAGCTTTGATGAATGGAACGTATGGTATCACTCCAGGGAGCATGATGAGAAGCTGGATCCGTGGACAGTCGCACCGCCTCAGCTGGAGGACGTCTACAATTTTGAAGACGCTCTTTTGGTTGGAAGCATGCTCATTACCTTGCTCCGTCATGCTGATCGTGTGAAGATGGCTTGCATGGCACAGCTGGTGAACGTCATTGCGCCGATTATGACGGAGAACAACGGCCAATCTTGGAAACAGACAATCTATTATCCTTACTTGCACGCATCCGTATTCGGTCGGGGAATCAGCTTGCAGCCAATCCTTTCTTCTCCGAAGTATGATAGCAAAGACTTCACAGATGTCCCGTTCATTGATAGCGCTGCTGTTTATGATGAGCAAGAAGAGGCGTTAACGATTTTCCTAGTGAACAAACATTTGGAAGAAGCTATTCCGCTCGATGTTGACCTACGCAGCTTTGAAGGATATGAACTTGCAGAGCATATCGTGCTGGAGCATCATGATTTGAAGGCGGCCAACACAAAAGACACGTCACGCGTCGCGCCGCACAGCAATGGTGAATCAAGTTTGGAAGACGGCAGACTGAAGGCGCAATTGAATCGGACTTCCTGGAATGTCATCCGGCTGCGGAAAGCTAGTAAAAATTAAGGGTGAGGGGGGATTGTGATGAATACAGTTACACCAGTGACACCGGTGAGAGCACGGAAGAAACAGAATAAGTTCCTCCGGTTTCTAAATTCAAAGAAAGTAGTCCCGTTCGTTTTCATTTCGCCATTTGTCCTGTCTCTGCTTCTTTTCACAGTGTATCCTGCAATCCAGGGAGTGATCATGAGTTTCCAGCGAGTGCTTCCTGGACAGGTGGAATTCATTGGAATGAGCAACTATGAGCGCGTTTTTAACCCGACGTTTTACAGAGCTGTTTCCAATACGACAGCTTATGTCGTACTTACCGTATTGATTTTGACTATCATACCGATGGTGCTCGCGGTAATTCTGAATTCGAAGCATGTCCGCTTCCGGACGCTTTTCCGGGCTTCACTCTTTATTCCGGCACTTACATCGACCATTGTCGGCGGTATGATTTTCCGCTTCATGTTCAGTGAGCAGGAAGGCGCTGTTGCTAACCAGCTAATCGGGCTGTTTGGCTTCGATCCAATCAAATGGATGTTTACACCTTGGGCGGCAATCGGACTAATGGTCCTGCTTGCCAGCTGGCGCTGGATAGGTGTAAATATTCTCTACTTCCTGGCAGCCTTGCAAAATGTGCCGGATGAAATGTACGAAGCAGCCCAAATTGATGGTGCCACTAGATGGCAGCGCTTCCGATTCATTACGATGCCAATGCTGAAGCCGATCATCATTTTCGTCAGTACGATTACAATCATCAACGGCTTTCGAATGTTTGAAGAAAGCTATGTTTTCTGGGCGGTTGGTTCACCAGGTAACATCGGTTTATCGATTGCAGCTTATATTTACCAGCAGGGGATCCAGCAGAATGATATGGGCTTCGGGGCTGCGCTCGGCGTCGTGTTAATGCTCATAATCTTCGTTATCAGCATTATCTATTTAATTGCTACCGGCACATTCAAGAAGGAGGATAGATGATGAAAAAATCCAACAGCAAAACACTCGGTTTCATCGCCACTCTTGTTATGGCCATTGTCAGCTTGATTGCGCTTTTCCCGATCATAAGCTTGGTGCTTTCGTCGTTTATCCCGTCATCATCCATGATGCGAAACGGCATATCATTCAGCTTTCCTTGGGATGAATTGACGTTAAGCAATTACACTTACATCTTCACACAATCGGCAGAATACTGGACGTGGTATGGAAACAGTCTTTGGATTTCTGCATTGATGATTGTTTTGTCCTTGTTCTTTTCTTCCATGGTTGGCTACGCGCTGGCGATGTATGACTTTAAAGGAAGCAATATTTTCTTCGTCGCTGTTGTGTTCATCCTGATGGTGCCATTTGAGATTCTGATGCTGCCGTTATTCCAGTTTATGATCGATATGATGTTGATTGATACGTATCTGGGCGTGATTCTCCCAGGTGTCGTTGCTCCGGTAGCAGTCTTTTTCTTCCGGCAATACGCACTTGGTCTGCCGAAAGAGCTGATGGATGCAGCCCGGATTGACGGGTCGACAGAATATGGCATCTTCTTTAAAATCATGCTCCCGTTGATGGGACCTTCCCTGGCAGCGATGGCAATCCTGCAAGGGCTTGGCAGCTGGAATAACTTCCTGTGGCCATTGCTCGTGCTCCGTTCGAATGATATGTTCACGCTGCCGCTCGGGTTGGCAACACTGCTTACGCCTTACGGGAATAACTATGATGTTTTGATTGCAGGATCTGTTATGACAATTGTTCCGATTGTGATTTTGTTCATCTTCTTCCAGCGCTATTTCATTTCCGGATTGACTGTGGGCGGCGTCAAAGGCTGAGTCTGATTAGAAAGGAGTTAAAACCATGCTGAAGAAAGCGATGAGTAATCTCGATAAGTCTCTTTTGTGGATCACCCGTTTTGCACACTTGAATGCACTGTTCCTGTTTTACAGCCTCTTAGGGCTGATCGTTGCCGGTACAGCTCCGGCAACGGTAGCTGCATTGCAAGTTTCCCGCCGGATTTTGAATGGAGAGGAAGTAAAGGTGAACCAAGCATTCCGCAAAGCATTTAAACAGGAGTTTTGGTCAGCAAACAAGTTAGGGTGGTTCCTTGGAGCAGTGGGTTTCATCCTGTATACAAACTATCTGCTTATCAGACAAGCGGATGGACAGTTATTCTTCCTGGTGCCCTTCCTTTTCTATGTGCTCATTTTCTGCTATATGACAGTTGTGCTCTGGAGCTTCCCGCTGCTTGCGAATTATAAGGCAGGTACATTCCAGGTCATCAAGAGTGCGTTCATCATTGGACTGACAAGGTTCCATATAACACTGTCGATCGGTGTACTTCTGTTCGCGCTTTTGTATCATAGCATCGGTTTGCCAGTGCTGCTGCTGTTCTTCTGTTTCAGTATCAGCGCATTTGGCTGGATGTGGCTGAGCATGAAGGTGTTCTCTACGATGAAGCACGCCGAACAGTTAGCCAGTTAGTTTACTTTTGATAGATTGGAGCGATAAGCATGTCGACTAAATTGATCATTCAAGCTGATGTCACAGAAGGGAAGATAAATAAAAATATTTACGGTCATTTCGCTGAGCATCTTGGCAGAGGTATATATGAAGGGATCTGGGTCGGAGAGGACTCTTCGATACCGAATACAAAAGGCATCCGCAATGATGTACTGGAAGCTCTTCAAAAGCTTAATATACCGGTATTGCGATGGCCAGGCGGCTGCTTTGCCGATGAATATCATTGGAAGGATGGCGTTGGTCCGCGTGAAGAGCGTAAGCGAATGGTCAATACCCATTGGGGAGGAGTCGTAGAGAATAACCATTTTGGAACACATGAATTCTTCACGCTTTGCGAGCTGCTCGGAGCAGAGCCGTATATTTGCGGAAACGTCGGCAGCGGCACCGTCCAGGAAATGTCGGAGTGGGTTGAGTACATGACATTCGATGGTGAATCGCCAATGACGGCTTGGCGCCAGGAAAACGGCCGCGAAGAGCCATGGAAGCTGACTTACTTCGGTGTTGGAAATGAAAACTGGGGCTGCGGCGGGAATATGCGGCCGGAATATTATGCAGATTTATATCGCCGCTATCAAACTTATGTACGTAATTATGGAGACAACAAGCTGTATAAGATTGCAGGCGGGGCCAATATCGATGATTACAAGTGGACAGAGACCCTCATGCAAGAAGCAGCATCTTTGATGGATGGATTGAGTTTGCATTACTACACGATTCCAGGTGATTTCTGGCTTGGTAAGGGTTCTGCTACTGATTTTTCCGAAGATGAATGGCATCTGACGCTGAAGCGTGCGCTTCACATTGAAGAACTGATAGAAAAGCACGGCACGATTATGGATAAATACGATCCTGATAAACGCGTTGGGCTGATCATCGATGAGTGGGGAACGTGGTTCGTCGTGGAACCTGGCACTAACCCGGGATTCCTGTACCAGCAAAATACAATCCGTGATGCGCTCGTAGCTGGTGCTTCACTCAATATCTTCAACAATCATAGTGACCGGGTTCAAATGGCTAATATCGCGCAAACAGTCAACGTTTTGCAGGCGATGATCCTGACAGAAGGACAGGAAATGATCAAGACACCGACGTACCATGTATTTGATTTGTACCAAGTGCACCAGGATGCAGAACGTCTTTCCTCTCACCTGGAATCAAATGAAATAAAGCATGGTGATTTAGTATATCCAGCTGTCAGTACTTCTGTATCAAAAGGAAAAGATGGCAAGATTCATGTGAGCTTCTGTAATCTGGATCATACAAATGAAGTTGCAATAAATACAGAGCTTCGCGGTGCAAAACTCGGAACTGTAAGCGGCAAAATTCTCACATCAGACAAGAGAGATGCCCGCAATACGTTTGATGCGCCTAATGACGTGAAGGTAGTCCCGTTTACGAATTTCGTCGAGCAGGATGGCGGATTACAGGTTACTTTACCGCCAATGAGCGTGACAGTTTTGACAATCGAGGAGGGAATCTGATGCAGTTATCTGCTGATATGCTGACATTGGCAGAGGAATTCGGGATAAATCCGGATACTTTTCCGCTCTTGCAAGTGGAAGCTGGCGCACTTGCATCGATTGGAGATTACTTGAATGAGAAAGGTTTGAGTAAAGCTGTCCTTATTATGGATGCTCAGACTAGAGCAGCCGCAGGGGAGCAATTGGCAGCACTGCTAGAAAAAGATAATATCCATGTCCAAACGATCGAACTTTTAGCAAATCACCATGGCCAAGTAAACGCGGATGAGGCAGCACTTGTACAGGTACTTGTCGAGACATCAGTGGATACGGATGTCCTCTTGGCAGTAGGATCCGGAACGATCCATGATATTACGCGTTTTTGCAGCCAAAAGCTTTCCATTCCATTTGTAGCAGTTCCAACAGCTGCATCAGTCGATGGCTTCACCTCTAAAGGGGCACCATTGATTCTGCGGGGAATGAAGCAGACAATCCAGACAGCCGCCCCGGTGGCTGTGTTTGCCGATTTAAATGTGTTATGTGCGGCTCCTCGATCGCTTACAGCAGCTGGCTTCGGAGATATCCTTGGAAAATTCACTTCTTTGCTCGATTGGGAAATATCCGCCAGAGTAGGAGGAGAACCATACAATCCGCTTGCAGCTAAAATGACGAGACACTCACTGGACACATGTGTCGAACATGTCGAGGAACTAGCCAAGGCAGATGAAGCGGGTATAAGGATACTGATGGAGGCCTTGATCGAATCGGGTCTCGTCATGCAGGTTTTGGACTTCTCCCGCCCTGCTTCAGGAGCAGAGCATCACTTGTCCCATTATTGGGAGATGCAGTTACTAGAGACAGATAAACGACAGCTTCTTCATGGAGCCAAAGTCGGTGTTGCTTGCAGCATCATTACGGAATTATACAAAGATTGGATTGAGCAGTTTGATCCTTCGGAAGCAACAGGAGCTTATGCGGCTTCATTGCAGGAAAATTGGGAAGAAATCCGTCTGAAGATTGCGGCACTCCCTACGCCGGAAGCATTGCAATATTACCTGTTGCAGGTCGGAGCACCTGCTTCAGCTGAGGAAATTGGCATAGGATCACAACTTGTACAGGATAGCTTGAATGAAGCTTACCATTTGCGTGATCGCTGTACTGGTCTTCTTCTTATCAATCAATTCAAGAAAGAGCAGATCAGCTACCCGCTGCAGGATCGGATCGGCAGTCGATGACTTGCCGGACTTGTCAGCAAAAGAAAAGCTTTACAGTGGAGGAAGCTGCTGCACTAGTTGCAGATCAATTAGCATTGGAGCCTGTTTTGGCTGAAGAAGAAACCGTGTCTGCTCGTTTAGCAATCTGTTCGGCTTGTCCGTCACTTACAGCGGATCATACGTGTGCACACTGCGGCTGTTTTGTTGTATTCCGAGCCTCCCTTCCGGATAAACGCTGCCCATATCCTGACGGAGATCGCTGGCAGCGGTTATAATCAAAGCAAGGAGGCGATGGATGTGACTTACTATCAAGCAATGGATAGCATTCTATTCGATTTGGACGGAACAGTATGGAAGGATTTTACATTGATAGATGGAGCTGCTGAAACGATCAGGACCCTGCAGGAATCGGGTAAACGGGTGATTGGGCTGAGCAATCGAGGCACGCATTCCCGAAATCAGATTGCAGCATATTTCAGGGAGCAAGGTATTCAGTGGGAAAAGGAAGATATTATTCTTTCCTCCTATCTTGCAGCGGATTATCTGCAGACACATTACCCGAAGCTGCCTGTGTGGGTGCTGGGCGAAGAAGGGCTGCGGGAAGAACTGGCTGAAGCTGGGCTGACGCTTGCAGCAGAACCAGAGGATGCTGATTGGCTCGTGATTTCCTTGCATACTGGTGTTACGTATCATGATCTGAACCAGGCATTCCGAGCTGTCATTCACGGCGCCAGGATTCTCGCCACCAATCAGGATCCTGTTTTCCCGGGAAAGAATGGCTTGCAGCTGGATGTGGGTGGACTGATCGGAGCGATTGAAGCGTCAACAGGCAAGAAAACCGATATTATCGTCGGCAAGCCATCGCATTTTATGTACCAAAAGGTAATACAGCAAGCTGGCAGTCAACCAGAAAAGACGATGATCGTCGGAGACAGTCTGACTTCCGATATCGCAATGGGAGCTATGTTCGGCTTAAAAACAGCATTAGTGCTCACCGGAAATACAACAAAAGAACAGGCGGATATTTCTAGTATCAAGCCGGATCTGATCCTGCCGTCCATCAAGGAGCTTCCATTCACATAAGAATATGGAGGAGATAGGATGAAAACAATTGATGTCCAACATATAGAGGTTCGCGCGAAGCAAGGAGAGCTTGTGGAGCTTCCGAAGGCAGTCGACGTATTTATTGACGAGGGCGTACAAGCAGCATACCGTGTAAGCTGGCCGAATCTGCCAGATCTTGGTGAAGCTGGAACATACGAAATAGAAGGAAAGATTGAAACGGAGGCTTTCCCGGAACCGTTCATCGAGCAGCGCGCTGATCCATATATTCTGAAAGCAGAGGACGGATTCTACTATTTCACTGGCTCCTATCCGAAGTACGACAGAATTGTCCTGCGCCGCGCCAAGACATTGGAAGGTCTTCGTGAGGCAGAAGAACATACGGTTTGGAAGGCGCGTGAATCCGGCATATTGTCAGAGCATATCTGGGCTCCGGAGCTGCATCAAATAGATGGGAAATGGTACATACATTTTGCAGCTGGAGAAAAAGAGGATGTGTGGGCAATACGTCCATATGTGCTGGAATGTACAGGTGATCCTTTTTCCGATGAATGGACGGAAAAGGGAGCAATCAATACAGATTTTCAAAGCTTCTCATTGGATGCCACGACGTTCGAACACCGAGGCAGAAGGTATCTTGTTTGGGCTCAAAAAACAGAGAATGATACAATCTCTAATCTTTATATTGCCGAAATGAAAAATCCATGGACGATCAAGGGTGAGCAAGTGCTGCTGGCAGAACCTGAACACCCATGGGAGACAGACGGTTTCAACGTTAACGAAGGCCCTGCATTTCTGCATCGCCACGGAAAAGTATTCCTGACATTTTCTGCTAGTGCAACGGATGACCGCTATGCGATGGGGCTGTTATATGCAGATGAAGACGCTGATCTGCTTGATCCTGCCTCATGGACAAAGCTGCCTGAGCCTGTACTGAAGAGCTCGGATATTACCGGTCTTTATGGACCCGGTCATAATAGCTTTACCGTGACAGAGGAAGGCTTCGACCTGCTTGTCTATCATGCTAGATCATATAAGGAGATTGAAGGAAACCCACTATACGACCCGAACCGTCATGCACGCATCCAGCGTTTCTTCTGGAAGGATGGGATGCCATACTTTGGTGAACCAGGATATAGGCTTAAGAATTCAAGCAAGGTAAAAGCAACAATAATAATTGAGTAAACGTGAATCCTTATACAGTTGTATAAGGATTTTTTTATGTCAAATGTGTGAAGAGAATACGATTAATCTTGATTGCATCGTGAAAGGGAGAAAATCATTGTTGACTTCATTAAGAAAGTGAAATAAGATATTAGTTACTCCAACAAAAGTACTTTGATTTGAGTACTTTAAATAAACTAAAATAATCTCTTACTTAAGGAAGGATGCAATTATGAAATATACACAGTTCATAAAATCTAAAGGAGCTATCGGCGCCATTTTTATGGGTATTCTATATGCTGTCTTCATGCTGGGAATATTCCTGCCTGGGTATTCCGCAATACCAGGGAACGTCGATCAGTTAAAGGTTGCTATCGTAAATGACGATGCTGGAGATGTTGGTGCTACAATCGCAGACCAGCTGACAGAAAAGCTGCCTTTTAAGGAAATCGAAACCGATATGACGAATGAGCAAGCACTAGATGATTTGGAGAAAAATGATTTGGCATTAGTTGTCCATATCCCGGATAATTTCTCGGAGAATGTACAAAGTGGAGAAGCTTCCTCTAGTATCGACTTCACAATCAATGAAGCTGGTGCAACGACTGTTTCCTCTACGATGAGCTCAGTAGTTGGGCAGATTAATAACCAATTGAGTGCTCAGTTCTCGCAACAGACAGCTGAAGGTGTATTGATGAACTTCAACGTACCTGAGGATCAAGCTGCAGCACTAAGCGATCAAATTGAAACAGCTTATCATGGTAACGTTGTAACGATCAACGAAATGCCGGATGGTATGAATAACAACATGCTGCCTATGTTCTTAACAATGGCTGGATATGTTGGTGCAATGATCGGTGCAATGCAATTAGTTGGTGCATTTAAAGCCAGCCAAGGAAAAGCAAGTAAAACCCGTCTATTCCTATATGTACAATTGACTGCTTTAATCATTGCAGTTGCTGCTGCATTCGTAGCTACAGGAATTGTCTATCTAGTGAATGATCCTAGCGGGGATGTGTTCTTTGGTATGCTAGGGCAGCAAATTTTGAACTATATGGTGTGCTTCAACTTCGCAGCAATCTTCATCTTCTTGCTTGGTCAAGCTGGTATGATTCTAAACTTGCCAATTCTGTTGATACAAACACTAGCAAATGGTGCTACGATGTCACGCGATATGATGTACGCGCCATATGAATGGATGAGTCACATCTCACCAATGTATTACTCTGTTCAAGCATACTTTGCTAATCTGTTCGGAAGCACAAGCCCAAGTCCATTTATCTGGTCAATGGTTACGGTTGGGGCGGCTGCAATGCTGATTAACATTATCATCGTTGCTTTCGTTCATAAACCGAAGGCGGCAGAAGGCGGAAATAGCAGCGAAGAAACAGAAGCTATTAAAGTGACAGTTTAAATTTGATATAATAAGATCATTCTGCTTGAGGGAGCAAAGAGAATGTCCATTCAAATTTTCATACTCAGCAAACTGATGGAGGATAATAACTATCCTTACAAACTTAAAAAACAACTATCCGAGCCTATCCCATTAGATCAACTTGGCGGGCTGACTGAAAGCAAGCTTTACTATCATTTCGATGCCTTAGCTAAGCAAGGATTAATTGAAGCAGTGGAAATCATAAAAGAAGAACATCGCCCCGATAAGCAAGTATTTCAAATTACAGAAAAGGGTCGCGAAGAGCTGCCGAAAAAGATCTATAAAGTCATAAAAAATGCAGATAAGATAAGTGACATGGTCGTTTGCTTGGCTAATATCAAATATGTCGATCGTGATAAAGTAGTCAGTATTCTAGAAGATAAACTAGAAAGAATTACAGATCGTTGGGAACAAATAAAAACATTCGATAAGCTTGTCCAAAAAGATGAAGAAAAAGAGAAATTCATTGATTTTATGAGTGGCTATGTAACAACAAGAATGGAACATACCATTCATTGGTTGGAAGAGTTAATCAAGCGAGTTAAACAAGGGGATTTTTAAAGAATGTTTGAAATACACCGCAGAAGCCATAGCTTTTGCGGTGCATTTTTTTGTGGAAATAGGTCAATTAAAAGCCGTAGAAAGGTCAGACAGAACGTGATTCCACCTGGAGGTCTGATCCTTTCCAAATATTGTTTGTGTTGATAGAATATTCTATATATATCCTTTGTGGAAGGAGTTGTTTTTCATATATACATATCGAAATGATGTCAGAAAGGTTCTTATTCCTTATTTGCAGGGACTCTCTCCGCAGCAATGGGATGCTGATGCCTACCATAATACTATTTCCTGGGTAATCGAACATATGGCTCAAACGGAGGATTACTGGGTATTTCAGATTGGGCTGGGTGAAGAAAGCAGATTATCGGGAAGTGATCGGAATCCGTTAAAACAGTATCTCCAAATCAGGAAAGAGACTGATCAAGTTCTGCAATCTTTACAAGTAAAAGACTGGGACAGGCTGGTAGATGTTCCTGACTTCTCAGATGGATGGAAACCTCCCTCTGAACCGACAATGCGCTGGCTGTTCCATCATGTCTATTCTCATGAAGCATATCATGCTGGTCAGATTGGCGTTATAGCAAGGTTGAATGGTTTTAATGGACCTCTGTTCTGATAGTCATAAAAATATGGGGTGGTGTTAAACATGTTTCATACAGAACTATTCGTACGTGAGCTACCTGCATCCATGATTTTCTATCGGTGTCTATTCGGCAAAGGCTGTGCCGATTATGATGAGAAAAGAGCAGTCTTTAAGGGTGAGGATGGCGGGTCACTTTTGCTCACTGATGAATCCGTACTGAATGATGATCACTATTTTTCTGCTATGGCTGAATCGAGGAAAGGAAAAGGCGTTGAACTAATTCTCCCTGTAAATGACGTGGAAATGGTATTTAACAAAATCCATCGTTTATATCCTCGACATATTGAATCTGAACTTGCCGCTCGGCCATGGGGAAAACTTGATTTTCGTATTGTTGATCCGGATGGATATTATTTGCGCGTGACATCGTAGTCTATAAAAGAAACCACGCGTTCTTTTAATTGGGAAATTCCATTTTAATTTAGTACAAAAATTTACTGAAAGGGAAGATAGTATGGAACTAATTCACTTTCAAGAAACATATGCAAGCTTGGTTGATGCCTATGTACTATCAGAAGAATAGCTCCGTTTTACTGCACATCCTTCCAAGAGTATCCCCTTATGCAAGGCGGAACCGAATCGTCACGCTATCTTAGGGGTAGAGAATGATCGTCTTGTAGTTTATTTCGCTTTACATGAACAGGAAGGCGTACAGCCATATTCCGATAATCCCAGAGCAATACTGCTGCGTACTTTATCCACTGAATATCATGAACTCGGAAAAGGGTACGGAAAAGCTGCGCTGCAGCAGCTTCCGGAATTTGTGCAATATCAATTTCCGCATATAAATGAAATTGTGCTTGCGGTGAATGTAGCGAATGAGTTTGCTCGTAAGCTTTACGAGAAGTATGGATACAAGGATACGGGACGCCGGGTTATCGGTTCGAAAGGGATGCTTATAGTGATGAGTTATCCATTAGAGGTTCGTGTATAATAAACAATTTTTAAAAAAGAATAATGAATCGGTTAAAAGTTATGCTGGACAATAATGAGAAAGCTCTTTTGTTGACAAGTACATCTCCTAGTAACTATATTGATTACAGGTAACAGAATTAATTACATGAAGATGGAGGCTATACATATGAAACTCTTAGTAACAGGCGCTACTGGTAATCTAGGAAGTAAAATTGTGAAGAAATTACTGGAAACTGTTCCTGCTGGAGATATAGCAGTAAGTGTTCGTAATCCAGAAAAGGCCGAAGATTTGCGTGCACAAGGATTAGAGGTGCGACAAGGTGATTTTGATCAGCCAACTTCTTTGGATAAAGCATTTGCTGGGGTTGACCGTCTATTGCTTATCTCTGCAGATGGAGACAATGACACACGCATTCGACAACACGCACAGGCAGTAGAAGCTGCGGTTAAAGCAAAAGTGAAATTCATTGCTTACACAAGTCTTGTCAATGCACAGGACAGTGAGCTATTCCTGGCTCCGACGCATAAAGCTACAGAGCAAGCGATCATGGATACAGGGATTCCGTATGCGTTCCTTCGCAACAACTGGTACTTTGAAAATGAGGCTTCCAGTATTCAAGGAGTTCTTGCAGGAGCGCCTTGGGTCACATCTGCAGGAGATGGAAAAGTTGGCTGGGCATTGCAGCAGGATTATGCTGACGCAGCTGCAGCTGTATTAGCAGGAGAAGGGCATGAAAACAAAATCTACGAACTGTCTGGACCGCTTCTTTCTCAAGCAGAAATTGCAAAAGAAGTAGGCAAAGTCCTGGGCAAGGAAGTGCAAGTGCAGCAAGTCGATGATCAAGCTTATGCTGAAATCATGAAGGAAGCAGGTGTTCCGGAGTTCCTTTTGCCAATGCTAGTTGATATTCAGAAAGGAATCCGAGAGGGTGCTTTGGAAGTAGCAAGCGATGATTTTGAAAAACTGCTTGGAAGACAAGTGACGCCACTTCGTAAAGGAATTGAACAGATAAAGGAACAAGCGTAAAAAAGCTGGCCTATGTGCCGGCTTTTTTGTACATAATTTTTCCTGATTTGGCTCATCCTAATACCTGTGCAAGGGAAAGGCGGCACAAGTATGAACTTGTTTAGGAGGATGACAATGGGAATTTTGAGCGGAAACCCGCAGGATGAGCCGTTGCATTATGGCGAAGTATACGGATTGTGGACATTTGTTTTAACTGGTAATAAGATGATTGCAAATCATCAGATGCTATTGAATCATGTTGGTGATGATGACTTAAAGAAATTGATCGGTGAAGCAATTGATGGGGCTCAAGCAGAGGTTAAGCAAGTATCAGAGATACTGAAAGCAAATGGTATTGCATTGCCACCTGCTGCTCCGGAACCACCGAAAGTGGACCTCGAATCCATCCCGGTCGGAGCGCGTTTTATTGATCCAGACGTAGCAGCTACGGCTGCTGCTGCTGTGGCTGCCGGCCTTGTCAGCTGCAGTACGATGATGGGTCAGTCTATCAGAGAAGACGTTGGCATGATGTTCGGACAGTTCCATACAAACAAAGCGATGTTAGGTGCCAAATTCCTGAAGCTTATGAAAGAAAAGGGCTGGCTTATTCCGCCTCCATTACATCAGAATAAAGAAGATTAAGATGAGGAAGCAGCCTGGATAGGCTGCTTTTTTGTTGTATCTTCCCAATAGTATCCTAAAAGATACTATGCCACTTTTAAGTGCGTACTTGTTGTAGTGTCTAAAAAACTTAATAATAGATAACAGGGGATTTAGGGGAATACAATCCTGAATGAGGAATAATGGAGGTTTTACGGAATGAACGTATTAGTTGTCAAAGCAAATAACCGCCCGGCTTCCGAGGCGATTTCTAGCAAGATGTATGAGACTTTCATGCAGGAAATAGAAGGTGCAGAAAACCTTTCTATCACTACTTATGATGTATTCGCAGAGGATACACCTTATTTCGGCCAAGAATTGTTTGATGCTTTCGGTAAAGTACAAACTGGTGCTGAACTAAATGATACAGAACAACGTCTATTGGCTGCAAAACAAAAAGCGATGGATCTTCTTACAGCAGCTGATGTAGTTGTATTCGCGTTCCCACTATGGAACTTGACTATTCCTGCTAAATTGCAAACATTCATCGACTATGTTTATGCTGCAGGATTTGCATTCAAATATGATGCAGAAGGCAACATGATCCAATTGATGACTGATAAAAAAGCAATCTTCCTAAATGCACGCGGCGGCGTATACTCTACACCAGAAGCTGCAACAATGGATATGTCTGTTAACTACATGCGTAATGTATTCGGCGGAATCTTCGGAATGGAAATCATCGAAGAAGTAATCATCGAAGGACATAATGCTTCCCCTGGCGAAGCTGCTTCTATCGTAGAAGGTGGTCTTGCACAAGTGAAAGAAGCAGCAGCACGTTTGAAAAACCTAGCATAATGAAAAAGATGAACTGGCGACAGTTCATCTTTTTTTATTTATTTAGCTTCCGCTTCATTTTGTTTTTTCGATTGCTTATGGATTGTATGCTTAGCTCCCCACACATGCATCGCATGCAGGATTGGTTCTAGGCTTCTGCCATACTCTGTAATAGAGTATTCTACTTTCGGAGGCACTTGTGCATATACTTTACGTTCGATAATATCCTCTTCTTCCAATTCGCGCAGCTGGTTTGTCAGCATCTTCTGCGTGATACCGGGTAAACTACGCTTCAGCTCATTGAAGCGCTGTGTTCCGCTGTTAAGCAGATGCAGCAGGATGACCGGTTTCCACTTTCCTACAAGAATACCAAGCGCGTCGGTCACTTTACACATTTCCGGTTGGATTTCTACAGGTACATCTTTCATTTTATATCCCCCATTTCACAGTATCCTTTTCTATACTATACCACTTTGAAGTGCGTACTTTCCAATAGGAGTGCTTTGGAGGATAATGGTTGTAAGATAAAGCTTAAGGAGACAGGAGTATGGAAAAATATCGCATTGATCCAAGTAAGGGAATGGAATTCGGAATATACACATTAGGCGACCATTTAGCAGATCCGCGAACAGGAGAGCGTATCTCTGCCAAAGAAAGGATTCAGCAGATGGTACGGTTAGCTCAGCTTGCCGATCAGGCTGGTATCGATTTCTTCAGTGTTGGCGAAAGCCATCAGCCTTACTTTGCATCACAGGCTCATGCTGTCATACTGGCAGCAATTGCGCAAGCTACGGAAAGAATCAAAATCGGAAGTTCCTCGACAATCATTAGTACATCAGATCCTGTACGAGTGTATGAGAATTTTGCTACGCTTGACTTAATATCCAATGGTCGCGCGGAAATCATCGCCGGTCGTGCATCACGTATTGGGTTGTTTGAATTGCTCGGATATGACCTGCATAACTATGAGGAACTATTCGAAGAGAAGTTTGATTTGCTGCTTCAGTTAAATGAGGAAGAAATCGTCAATTGGAGCGGTGAATTCCGCAGACCTTTGCGAAACGCTGAAGTTTTGCCGCGTCCAGTAACTGGTTCTTTACCAATTTGGCGTGCTGTGGGCGGTACTCCAGCGAGTGCCGTGAAAGCAGGCTATGCTGGTGTTCCTATGACAGTAGCGATGCTTGGTGGTCCGGCAAGTGTATTCAAACGAACAATTGATACGTATAGAGAAGCGTTGGCAGCGCGAGGATTCGATCCTACTCAGCTGCCAGTAGCAACGACAGGATTCTTTTATGCAGCAGAGACAACGCAGGAAGCGTTACGTGATTATTATCCGCACATTAATGAAGGTATGAAAAAGACGAATGGACAAGGGTTTCCGAAACAATTATTTGCCCAAGGTGCCGATCATCGAAGCATCATCAATGTGGGCAGTCCGCAGCAAATCATTGAGAAAATCCTCTATCAGCATGAGCAATTCGGTCATCAGCGTTATCTAGCCCAGCTTGATTTCGGCGGTGTACCTATCGAGAAAATGGAGCAAAACATCGAGTATATCGCTACTGAAATATTGCCGGCAATCAAGAAATATACGAAGCAGGGAGGCGCTGAATAATGAAAGTGGTAGGAATATCCGGCTCGATTGTCGGATCAAAGACAAAGACAGCAATGTCGCTTCTTTGGGAAGAGATGATTACTGCTTATCCTGATGCAGAACACGAGCTATTGGACTTAGCTGACTATCAGCTGCAATTCAGCGATGGAAGAAACTACTTGGATTACACTGGTGACACGGCATATGTAACCGAGCAGATCATGCAAGCAGACATTCTGTTTATTGGTACACCAATCTTCCAAGCATCCATTCCAGGAACACTGAAAAATGTATTCGACCTGCTGCCAACACAAGCATTACGCGATAAGGTCGCAGGTATCGTAGTCACTGCTGGCTCAGCAAAACATTTTCTAGTGGCTGAGCAGCAGCTGAAACCGATCCTTTCATATATGAAGGCACATCTTGTATCAACGTATGTATTTGTGGAAGAAAAAGACTTTTTGAACGGAAAAATCATGAATGATGATGTGCATTTCCGATTGCAGCGATTAATAGAAGATGCTTTTGATTTAGCAGAGTCACAAGCAGCCATTCGAATTAAAAAAGAAGCAGCATACGATTTTTAAAGTGAAAAGGCTCCCTTATTGGGAGCCTTCTGCGTACTCATCGATAATCGTACCATCTTCATACACACGATAGATGCCAACTGTTCCTGAACCGCCGCTTTCAATCATGGATTTTGACTTCAGAACAAGAGTATAATAGGCGCCGGTTCCATCCATTGTGACCTGACCGCCTGTCGTATCAATCTCAAGATCTTCATTTTCTGTCATGCCAAGATTATTTGAAAGCAATACTGCGGCTTCGTCCGCACTGCCAACAGCCTTGAGATCCTGGATCTGCTGAGCCATGTCATCTTCGGTAGTTTCCGTGCCTTCAGCATCTGTTGCAGCATCACTAGCCGTCGTTTCTTGTTTTGTTTCCAGCTCTGCTGCAGCTGCTGTTTCTTCCTCAGAGTCCTCATCGTTTGTTATTACCTGTTGTTCTTTATGTTGCATTTGATTTTCCCTAGTATGCAGTTCCGCTGGGGTTGCTGCTTGAGCTGTCTTTTCTGTATTACTGCAGCCTGCAGCGAGTAGCAAAAAAAAAACAAGTGATGCAATAAGAGCGCCTTGTATCAAAAAAGATCCTCCTGATTATTTACAATGTCAAAGTTCACTGTACTATAAATGGTAGGTACATCCAATATTGTTAATTTTAAATACTTCATAATAGAGAGGGTTTTGAATTAATTGGAAGATACAAGAAAATAACGCGAGAAAAGAATGGACGCACCGCCTGGATCACCTTTCTTAAAAGTATGTAAGATGGCGATACATTTCGTTCTTATAGCCACACTGCATCATCCTTCCATCCTATACTTGTCTTATTTATATTGTAAGCCGATTGATACCTTGGATATAGGGGTTTATTTTGTAATTCTTTGAAAGAAAGTGTCGAATAATAACAGACTTTTATGGAAAATATTTGTAGACAAGAGAAGCATATTTTCATATAATTTAATTGACCACTGGTCAAAATGAGGGGATTAAAATGGCGGAACTAACAAAAGATAAAATTATCAAGCAGGCAAGGGTGCTTTTTATTGAGCAAGGGTATGAAAAAGTGTCTATGCGGGGAATCGCGAAAGATTTAGGATGCAGCCACGGCGCATTATACTATCATTTTAAAAATAAGACGGCATTATTTTCAGAAGTGCTGGACTTCTATTTTCAAGAATTGAATAGCATTATCGATCGGATTATGGAGCAAGAAGAGAATGATAAACTGAAGGATTTATTCCTTGAATTCATCCGTTTTGGACTTGATCATCCGCATCAATATGAGCTGATGTTTATGTTGAAAAGTGAAGAAATGGATAGTTTGATGCAGCGGCCGGCAACAGAAAGCTATGAGCGGTTTGCAGCGGCAGTAGAACAAGCTAGTGGCATTCATCTGTATAACGACCACATTTACTCAATCTTCCTTGCTTTGCATGGGTTTGTGTCGCTCCATTTGCACCGTATTGAGAATTTCGAAGGGGTAGCCGAAGGAGCCGCTAGACATGTTGATTTTTTAAAGAAGACCATTTGAATGGTCTTTTATTATATTTAAAATTGACCACTGGTCAAAAAAGGGGGAAATGAAGTGATTCTGAAACGAATTCGGATGGGCATGATTATTATGCTGGCAGTTGGTATAGCAGGTTATTCTGTTGTTCAGTATGGGTTTGTCGGATTGGATAGAGCAGGCTTGGTCGTACAGAAAATCAGTTTTGGTGAGGTCTTACCAGATATGTGGAGAATTATGCTCAGTATACACATTGCAACGAGTATCTTCGCGCTCGTACTTGGTCCGTTTCTGCTCCTGGATAGTATCAGACAAAAGAACAAAGTATTACACAAACGGATGGGCTACATTTATACAGCGGGGGTAACAGGTGGAGGTGTCTCTGGTCTTTATTTAGCGTACTATGCCACTGGAGGATTGATTGCGCAACTGGGTTTTGCGTTGCTTGCCATCAGTTGGCTGATCACTGTATTCCTCGCAGTCAGAGCAGCTATCCAAAGAAAAATAATTCAGCATCAGCGCTGGACCATGATTAATTACAGCCTGACATTCACCGCAGTAACATTGCGAATATGGCTGGGAGTATTCGTACTTATTTTTGGTACCTCAGATTATGAAACGTACTATGCGTATATTGCCTGGCTTTGCTGGGTTCCAAATGTACTGTTTATGATTTTCTTTCTAAGAAGAAAAAAATATTATGTGCACTAATGAGACTTCGATTTTTTATTGGGCACCAAATAAGCTCCGGCTCCAAGCATAAGAGCCCCGATAATAGCCATACTGACACCAAAGAATGTAT
This sequence comes from Terribacillus aidingensis, assembly GCF_040703035.1. Classification (NCBI taxonomy): domain Bacteria; kingdom Bacillati; phylum Bacillota; class Bacilli; order Caryophanales; family Bacillaceae; genus Terribacillus; species Terribacillus aidingensis. The sequence goes on from NZ_CP159996.1 coordinate 601,292, forward strand.
TTGTCAGAGATAAGAAGATGCCGCCAATTAGGATAAAGATTCCAACAAGATGCATAAATATGTACTTTTCCATCGTAATCTCCTTCTTAAGCAAAGATGCTATACCCTAAGATTACTAAATAGTTTGATAATAAGCAAATAAGCGTTTAACTATGTCAGTGAAGGGAAAAGGACTTATGAGATAAAATTCGAAGGAGGCACAATTCGTGCAAGAGAAGTTTGATGTAGAATTTACGTTTATTGGTGGAGAAAAGTACACATTCACAGATTATCAGTCCGGTTCTTATGTTCACGTCGTTAATGAAATTAAGACGAGTGAAAACGGCTGGTTCGGTGTAGCTGGAGAAGTTGTTAATCTTGCGAATGTCACAAATGCAAAAGTAATCGAAAAATAAGAAGAAATCAAGAGCCCCTATCAAAGATAGGTGCTCTTTTTGTTGTGGTGCAGTATTAATTGGAGAGAAAGAGTATCTTGAAACTAGATGTCAAAAACGGAATTTACCTGGAAATAAAGAAAGGTGTATACTATAATCTTATAAATCAGATAATTCAAACAAATAGAGGGAGAAAGAAATGCCGGAACAGACGAAACAAGTTAGTAAAGAGGAGTTGGCAGCACGGCTTCTTGAAGTGCAGGACACAAAGCAGCCAATACACTTTATCAGCCATCAACATCAGCTAACAGTAGAACAGGCTTATGGAGTACAGGAGACTTTTGTCAAAGCAAGAACGCAAAAAACTGGCAAGAAACGTAAAGGGCATAAAATCAGTATGACTAGCCGCGCAACACAGGCGTTATTCAGAGCGAAGGAGCCGGCTTATGGAACGTTATTCGAAGATACAGTACATACTGGTAATACAGAAATAGAGCTAGTTTCGATGTTATCTCCGCTGCTGGAGCCTGAAGTGGTTTTTATTTTGAAGGAGGATCTAAGCGTTGGGGCGGAAGAAGCTGAGATTTTAGAGAAAAGTGTTCTCTCAGCTGGTATAGAGATACCCGATTCCCGTTTCGCTGATTGGTTCCCGAAGTTCCAACTGATGGACTTAATCTGTGATAATGGGGTGACAGGAAAAGTGGTTGTTTCCGACAAGGGCAGAGATGATTTGACTTTGGGTGAAGTAGAACGCATCAAGCTTACTTTAACACATGACGGGAAAGAGTTAGGTACTGGATTTGCCTCGGAAGTAATGGGGAACCCGGTCACTTCGGTAGCTTGGCTGACAGAGAAATTAGCTGAAAAGAACATGTTCATGAAAAAGGGAATGGTAATCAGTTCGGGTACATTTTTATCACCCATTCCACTAGGAAAGGGACTTTACGAAGCTGACTTCAGTCTGTTAGGCAAGGTAAAACTCCAAGTGAATTAATTTGTAATAAATGTTGACAAACTATTCTGCTGCGCTTATTATTATGAATAATTCAAAAAATGATCGAAAAATTTTAACAAAAGCGACGAATGGGAGTAGTAAAAGGATAGGCATAGCCATAGAGAGCTGCGGGGGTGGTGAAACGCAGACTATGTCCTCCTTCGAACTCACCCTGGAGCAGCAGAGCTGACAGATTTAATCTTAGGTTTTGACGAGTGACCTTCGTTACAAGGTGAAGAGTGGGTTTTTAGAAAACCAACAAGAGTGGTACCGCGGAAGTGAAGAAGCCTTCCGTCTCTTTTCCATCCTAGATGGAGATGAGACGGAAGGCTTTTTTCTTTGGAGAAAGGCTAGAGAACAACAAGGAGGCAACATCATGAAGAAAGATCAACATGGATTAAAACGAACCATGACAGCACGCCATATTATGATGATGGCGTTGGGCGGGGCAATCGGTGCCGGCTTGTTCAAAGGTTCAAGCTCAGCTGTCGATATGGCTGGACCATCTGTCATCCTTGCTTATTTAATCGGAGGCATTATTCTTTTATTCGTCATGCAAGGACTTGCAGAAATGGCAGTACAAAATAAGGAGGCAAGAACATTCCGTGATTTGGTCCAAAATAGTATCGGAAAGTTCCCTGCATTTTTCTTGGATTGGATTTATTGGAAAATGTGGGTTTTGAATATAGCAGCTGAGGCTGTTGTAGCAGCCATCTTCCTGCAATACTGGCTTCCTGATTATCCGGTATGGCTTTTGACGCTAATAGTTGCAGTGCTTGTGACAGCAGTTAACCTTTTCTCAGTAAAAGCGTTCGCGGAAACAGAGTACTGGCTGGCATTAATCAAAATAAGTGTTATTATTCTCTTCATTCTTGCTGGTGTTGTCCTATTACTAGTTTCATTCGGAGATCACACAGCCCCTGGATTCAGCAATTTGACAGCACATGGCGGATTTTTCCCAAATGGTGCCGGAGGACTGGTTACAGCAATGCTTGTTGTTATCTATTCCTATGGAGGAACAGAAATCATTGGTGTAACGTTGGCTGAAACGAAAAATCCGGAAAAGGTCGTGCCAAAGGCAGTACGCAGCACGCTTACTCGTATCATTGCATTTTATCTATTTCCGTTTTTCATAATTGTGAGTCTTATCCCCTGGAATGAAGTGAACAGTTCAGCAGTAAGTCCATTTGTACTGGTTTTCCAGCTTATAGGAATACCAGGAGCGGATCATGTCATGAACGCTGTCATCTTACTGGCAATCATCTCGTCCATGAATTCTGGCCTTTACGGTTCATCACGTGTGCTTTACACACAAGCACTGGACGGCAGGATTTCAAAGCGGTTTGCCTGGCTGTCAAAACGACAGGTGCCGGTTGTTGCTATACTTGTTTGTACATCTTTTTTATATGTAGGGGTACTAATTTCCTTGTTCATAGGAAGTAAGACATTCGATTATTTGATGGGATCGCTTGGCTATACGGTTCTGTTCATTTGGCTGATCATTGCATTCGCCCATTTGAAATCACGAAAAGGCCAGACAAACAAAGCAACATACCATGTCAAAGCATTTCCGGTGACGACATGGCTTGCAATCATTGCGCTGTTACTAATCTTAATTGGTGTAATCTGGACAACGTCAGTAGTCATCACAGCAGTCACTTTGGCAATCTATCTAGTAATTATTGGAGCGTATTTCATCAAGAAGCATAAAAATAGGCTGTAATCCTTACCTATAAAGTTAAGTTTTAGAAAAATTTGATTATTGCACCCCTCTTTTTGTTCGGATACTATATACTAGTATACTTATTTTGAGTCAGGGCTTTACTACACATATTCCATGCTCGAAATGAAGGAAGAGGGGAGCATACATATGGCTGAAGAAAAGTTAGCCAGAGGATTGAAAAACAGGCACGTCCAATTGATCGCTATTGGAGGAGCAATTGGAACAGGATTATTCCTTGGTGCCGGCAAGTCAATTCATCTGACTGGACCATCCATTCTATTTGCATATTTAATTACCGGTATTTTCTGTTTTCTTATCATGCGAGCACTAGGTGAGATTTTATTAAGTAATCTTGGATATGGATCATTCGTGGACTTTATCGGCGATTACTTCGGTGACAGAGCTGCCTTTGTTACTGGCTGGACCTATTGGTTCTGCTGGATATCAATTGCAATGGCTGATTTAACAGCGGTGGGAATCTACACTCAATTCTGGTTCCCGGGAGTGCCGCAGTGGATGCCTGGTTTGGTTGCACTTGTGATACTGCTCATAATGAACCTAGCCACAGTGAAACTATTCGGTGAAATGGAATTTTGGTTTGCTTTAATCAAGATTATTGCGATTTTGGCATTGATTGTTGTCGGTGTCTTCATGATTCTCCGAGGCTTCTCTACAGATGCTGGACCATCCAGCTTCGCGAACCTTTGGGATCACGGCGGTTTCTTCCCTAACGGTATGCATGGATTCATTCTATCGTTCCAGATGGTTGTATTCGCCTTTGTCGGAATTGAACTTGTCGGTCTGACAGCAGGGGAAACGGAAGATCCGGAAAAAGTTATTCCGAGGGCAATCAATAATATTCCGATACGGATTCTTGTATTCTATATCGGCGCGCTCATCGTCATTATGAGTATCTATCCATGGGATGCAATCAATCCTCAGGAAAGTCCGTTCGTACAGGTGTTCACAGCAGTAGGAATCGTAGCAGCTGCGGGTATCGTCAATTTTGTCGTGTTGACGTCTGCAGCATCAGCTTGCAACAGCGCGGTCTTCAGTACAAGCCGCATGGTCTATTCCTTGGCTAAGGAAGACCACGCACCAAAGCCGTTCAAGAAACTGAATTTCCGCAAAGTACCGAAGAACGCATTGTTCTTCTCCATAATCGTTATATTAATCGCGGTTATCCTTAACTATGTCATGCCTGAAGGTGTATTCACCTTGATTACGAGTATCTCGACAGTCTGCTTTATTTTCATCTGGGGAATTACTGTTTTAGCCCACTTGAAATATCGTAAGACACGTCCGGAGCTGGCAAGTAAAAGCAAATTCAAGATGCCGCTATCGCCAATTTCGAACTATTTGATTCTGGCATTCCTAGCGTTTGTCATCGTAGTTCTTGCCTTAGCTGAAGATACACGAGTTGCCTTGTTTGTCACACCTGTATGGTTCATTATTTTGTTGGTTGTGTATCAGGTTCGGGTAAAAACAAAAAATAATGCAGAAAACAATTAATTAGGAAAGCCCTCTTTTGGAGGGCTTTTTTTTGTTGGATGAACCTTTTATGAACTTTAAGCATGAAGTGGAAATGCGGATTCCGGACATAGAATTGTATCTTTCAACTCCACTTCTCTCTACGGAAGGATAATGAGGTTCATCTTGTAAAGCGCTTACATTTTTGCTGTTTTAAGTTGCAAAAAGATACACTAAACTTCTTCATTTCAACCACATATAATCAAATTATGAAAGGGGTTACATTCGATGAAAGAACGGACTCGAAAATTACTTACTAGATTTTCCTCAGTGAATTCCTTTTTAACTTATGAGGATCTTAGTAAAGAGTTCTCTATTAGTGAGCGCACTGTGCGAAACGAATTAGTCCTGATTAATAACTACTTATCTGAAAAGAATTATCCGACTATCATGACAGCAAGAGGAAAGGGGCTAAAACTAACTCTCTCTGATGAGGAACGGGAAAAGCTTATTTCAAAAATCGGACACGATAGGGAGACCGACTATTATCGACCTGATGAAAGGTTTCTTGCTCTACTTCTAGATATTGTTAACCCTTCGAATACGACAATTCTTTATGAAATGGAAAAAAAGCTTCAGATTTCAAAAAGTACATTAGATGAAGACATGAGAAAGCTTCGTTTTTATCTAAGGGATTATGGCATTTCTGTAGTAAGTTTGCCGAAGTATGGGGTTGTTTTACAAGGGGATGAACGGTCCATAAGATCCATGTTATACGGTGTAATTACAAGTATGACGGATATTGATAATTTGATGAGCCTTCAAAATGCAGAAGCAGCAGTTCCTGTATCTGATCAATTAGTTTTGAGTTATTTAGATTTAGAAGTACTCAAGACTATCAGTAAACACTATGATGCGATTTTGGAACAGTGTGGAATCGAAATTAATTATGTATATCGGAATCAGGTTATTTTATTCCTAGGTATCTGGATACGGCGTCTGCAGGAAGGAAATATCCTCGTTAAGTCAGTGAATGTTAAAAACGGGATAAAGGATAGGCCCACCGAGCCTTTTGTTGATTGCATCTGTAAGGAATTTGATTTAGATCCCCCATTAAATGAGTGTGATTATATCACACTGGCGATTGAATCGTTTAATCCTAAAGATATGAACAATTCGATCGATTGGATTACTGCACAATTACTTGCCATTCAATTAATTGAGCATGTAGAGAAATTAACTGGGATACCTTTCTCTCAGAGAGAAGAAGATCTGTATGAAGGATTATATAAGCACATTACAGGATTATTAAGTCGAGCAAAGAACGATATTCAGGCGTCAAATCCCTTAAAAGAAACAATCAAGGAGTCTTACGCAGAGATTTATCAGGCAGTCACATGCTTTAAGAAACACATTGAGGATTACACGAAGAAACCATTATCAGAAGATGAAATCGGTTTTTTAACAGTTTATTTCTCTACCTCTGCCAGTTGGATGAAGCAGGAGCAGAAATATGTTTACCAAGCAATTGTGCTTTGCCATCATGGAATCTCAACTGGAAAGTTGTTAGCTGCAAACCTGAAAGAGTATTTCAATATAGAGATTGTGGCGGTATTGAGCTCGCATGAATTGGCTTTTATTGACAAGCTTGACATAGATTTAGTGTTTACTACAATTCCAATAGATTACCAGAAAAAACCGCTATTAGTTCTCAATCCTATATTGCGAGAAAGTGACAAGAAAGAGATAAAAGCATTTCTACTCAAAAATAAAAATAAGAGAAGAATAATATCTAATAATTTAGATGCTACAAGTCTGATGCAAGATATCTTAGCGTTAATTATAGAAAGCGGCGGCAGTATAACAAAAGATAGTTATCAGAGAGTAGAAGAGACTTTTAAGCAACATCACCTGAAAATAAATACAAGGGAGATACAGCCGATGCTACAGGATATCTTGAAGCAATCCAATATCCTATTGAATCAAGAATGTGGAGATTGGAAAGAAGCAATAATGAAGGTTGCTGATATTTTAGTAAGAGATTCAGTTATTGAAGAAAGTTATATAACCGCCATGATTAAATCTGTGGATGAATTTGGTCCTTATATAGTTGTCGGGAAGCATTTAGCTTTAGCACATGCAAGGCCGGAAGATGGTGTAAATAAGTTGGGAATTAGCGTTATGACCTTAAAAGATCCAGTGTATTTTGGCAATCCAGATAATGATCCTGTTAGAATTGTCTTTTGTTTGGCTGCTGTGGATTCCTATTCTCACCTAAATGTAATGAGAAATCTAATAGATTTAATAAATGATGAAGAGAAAGTAAATAGATTAATAGCAGTAAAAGATATTGATATGTTTAACAATGTGCTTTATGGCAGTAAAAAAAACAAATTAGAAGAGGAGAGATTTTCTTGAAAAAATTAAATATCTTATTCGTTTGCGGAGCGGGTTTAGGAAGCAGTTTTGCTTGTCAAATGGCGGCAGAAGATGTCTTAACCAAATTAGGAGTGGAGGCCAAATTGGACCATAGTGATATTTCATCTGCTGCATCAGCCAGGCCGGATATTATTATTACTGCACAAAATTTTCAATCCCAATTTGAGAAATTCACTATTGATCCTGAACAAACAATTATTGTTTATTTGAGAAACATTGTATCAAAGCAAGAGATAGAAGAAAAAATCACTCCGGTATTAAAGGAAAAAGGAGTATTAGTCTAAATATACAGGCGGAGCGAAGGAGGAAGGTAGCGTATGGGTGTAATAAACTTTATTATTCAAAATATTCTGACCCAGGCATCTGTCACAATTGCATTGATTGCAATGCTAGGTTTAATCTTACAAAAAAAATCAGCAGGGCAAGTAGTGTCGGGTTCTTTAAAAACGATGCTAGGTTTCATGGTACTTGCAGCCGGCTCTAGTATTATCGTGGGGAGTTTAACATATTTCGGTAAGATTTTTTCTGAAGGTTTTCAAATGCAAGGCATTGTCCCTTCGATTGAAGCCATTAATGGTCAAGCCATGAATGAATTAGGCTTAGGTCGTGATATCGCATTAACCTTCTTAGCTATCTTCGTTTTTAATATTATCATTGCCCGATTCACAAAATGGAAATACATTTTCTTGACTGGTCAAGCAATCCTTTGGATGGCTACTATGACAACGGTATTTGGATACTTTGCAGGATTAAGAGGTATTGCTTTGATTTTAGTAGGAGGTTTCATTGGCGGTGTATTCGCAGTTGCTATGCCGGCGATTGCTCAGCCGTTCGTTCGTAAGATCACAGGCTCCGACGACATTGCTTTGGGACATTTCTGTACGGTTGGCTACGTATTTGAAGCGGGAGTAGCAAAAGTATTCGGTGAAAAAGGTGAAAAGAAAAAATCTGTTGAAGATTTAAAACTCCCCGCTCAATTGGAGTTTCTACAGGATACCTATTTATCAGTGATGGTAGTAATGGTGCCGCTCTATATAATTACAGCTGCGTTTGCTGGAGCAGAATTTGGTTCGACATTATCAGGTGGTACGCATTATCTGATGTTTGCTTTCTTACAAGCGATTCAGTTTGTAGTAGGGGTTTACGTCCTATTATCAGGAGTTCGTTTGTTGCTGGGGGAAATTGTTCCGGCATTCAGAGGAATCGCAATGCGTCTTGTTCCAAATGCAAAGCCTGCTCTGGATTGTCCAGTGCTATTCCCGTATAGCCCCAATGCCGTAATCGTGGGATTCATAACAACAACTATTGGTTGTGTGATTGCAATGTTCGTACTACCGGTATTTGGTTTAGCCATGATACTGCCTGGAATGCTCACAGCATTCTTTGCTGGCGGTACCGCTGGTATCTTTGGAAATCAAGTCGGTGGACGCCGTGGTGCGGTTATAGGTGGTGTGGCCCACGGTTTCTTCATTACCCTTTTGCCTGCACTGTTAGTAACGATCTTCAATTCCATGGGATTTGTCAATGCAACTGCGACGGATGTAGATACAGTAGCCGCGGCTTTAATGTATGCCTGGCTCATTGGTCCACTTCTAAAAGCTTTTTAGATTAACAAGGAGGCATTTATGATGTTTGGATTTGGAAAGAAAAAATATAAAAAAACGAGACAAGAAATACAAGAGGAAGAAGCTGTAGTTTTATCACCAGAAATGAAAGAACAGGTGTTACAAACGATATCCTTAAAAAAACAAAAACTGGATCAAGCTGAAATGAAAGAACAAGCAAAATTACATGAAGAGATTGGCATGGAGTATTTAAGACTAGGTGATGATGATAGTGCAATTGATTCGTTTGAAAAGAGTATTCAATTAGAAAAAACAGTAGGCGATGGATATAAGAATTTATTGAGATTATACAACAAAAAACGAGCAGAAGCAGCAAAAGCAAATGATGACAAATCATTGCAAGTCTATCTAAATAAAATGGATCATATGATGCAAGTCTCCAAAGATGTTACACGGGGTGTTCGATAAGCGGCGTTAAATACTACTAAGGGAGTGGAGTTAAGTATGTATACAACTTTAAAAGAAGTTACGAGCAGAGCAGAAGAACTGAACTATACAGTGGGTGCATTCAATGCACATAATCTAGAAATGCTGCCAGATATGATACGTGCGGCAAAAGAGCAGGGTTCACCAATTATTATTCAAACTAGTATAGATACGGCAAAATACATTGGTCATGAAAATTTCGTAGCGGTATGCAAGTCTATGGCAACAAAGGAAATGGTAGATGTGGTATTGCATTTAGACCATGCAAGGAATTTTGATGATATTAAAGAGGCTATCGATAAGGGATACACATCTGTAATGTTTGATGGTTCTCATTTACCTCTTAAAGAGAACATTATGAAAACACGGGCAGTAGTGGAATACGCACATAAACATGGAGTTTCTGTAGAAGGAGAGCTTGGTACGATTGGAGGTACAGAGGAAGGAATTCATGTTGGGGAAGATGATAAGGTGTATACGGATCCAAAAGATGCCGTTGAATTTGTCAAGGCAACTAGAGTTGATGCATTAGCCGTTGCTATTGGCACAAATCATGGCCAATATAAATCAAAGACAGAGGTCAATCTGCCATTATTGAAGGAAATAAATGCAGCAGTGGATGTGCCATTAGTGATTCATGGCGGAACAGGTGTGAATGAGCATGATATTCAGGAATTAATCAATAATGGCATTCGGAAATTTAATGTAGGTACAGAGCTGCTGGTGGCATGGACGAGAAAAGCAAAAGAAACATTTGAGGAAACCAAAGAAACAAAGTCATTGCGACATAATATAATTCCCTGTAATCAGGCAGTCAAAGAAATAGTAAAACATAAAATCACTATTTTTATGAATGTCGAGGATCGAACGCTGGCCTTAAGGTAAGGAATTCCGTCAGGTTCAATTAGTAGATAGATAGAAGGTGATTGATTGGATAACGTCCTAATATTACTAGCTGGCTTTCCAGGAACAGGTAAAAGTTATTTATGCAGCTTGATCGATCAAAGTCTGGGGCCGTATGCGTTACTATCTCCAGATAAGTTAAAGGAATGTTATTTTGATATATATGGATATCAAAACTTGCATGAAAAACAGAGACTGGAAGATAGGGTGTGGAAGAAATACTACGAAATTTTGGAATTTCAAATGGATGCAGGAAAGAATATTATATGTGATTACCCATTCAGCATGAAACAGCAGCCTTATCTTCAGGTATTAATAGATAAGTATCACTATAAAGTCATTACCATTCGTTTGACAGCTGATCTGAATGTTTTGTATGAACGTCAAAGAAAAAGAGACTTAGATGATTCAAGACATTTAAGCCACATTGTAACATCCTATCGCATGGGAGATCGGCTGAGAAATAGAAGTGAGGCGGATAACTTACTATCTCATGAAGAATTTATGGAGCGTTGTAACACAAGAGGTTATGATACATTTCAAATGGGCAAACTAGTTGAAGCAGATGTAACAGACATCTCAAGGGTCAACTACTCGAAGCTTATTGATGACGTCAGACTATTATCGTATAGTCAGCGTTCAGGTTAACCCATATGTTCCCCACCTTGTATCTATACAAGGTGGGGATTTTTCTGTAGGGAAGATTACAATATCAACATTCGATATGAAATTATAAAACCTTCATGGAGTTGAAGGTATCAGGCTTTGTTATGTCTTGAAGGAGTTACATTTTACAGTCAACGAATAAAAGCACTTTTACAATTCTTTAAAGCATCCGCTATCCTTATCCTTTGAGCTGGGTGGATGTCGTAATCATCCAGCTTGTTGATTTGAACCCAAGCAATAGCGAAAGACTCATCACTTTTACGCAGCTGGCCGACAGCAGCTTCCGCTGCGAAACAGATAGAGAACTGCTGTCGTACTTCACCATCTGTATAAGCGATAATATGATCGGGATTGCTGTATACACCTGTTATACGTTTAACAATAACCTCCAATCCTGTTTCTTCCTTTACTTCTCTTTTTATCGCCTCCAGCACTGATTCTCCAATATCCACATTACCGCCAGGCAAGGACCATTTTCCATTATCGCTCCGCTGCTGAAGTAAAATCTGCTGATCATTGCATATCACAGCGGAAACAGCAGGCACAATCTTGTTGGCTTTGGGTGCATTTTCTTCATAATAATCAATTCTAGACATATTTCATTCTCCTCCTATTTTTTTAGAAAAATGTTTGACAACGCTTACAATAGATAATACAATAACAAGCAAGAAGTAACAAATGATATAAAGTGTAACATATGTTACGTATAAGGAACTTATATTTAATAGTGTAACAAATGTTACAACATTTCTTACTTAAATATGAAAACGCATTCAACAGGGGGAATAGGACATGTCCATTTATCGAGAACTACAAGAAAGAGACAAGCAGTTACAGCCTATCAGAGTGGGAATTATCGGAGCAGGTCAAATGGGCTTCGGACTTATTTCTCAAATCTCAAGAATTCCTGGAATGGTCGTCGGCGGGATTTGTGATGTTAACATTGCAAATGCAGAGAGGGCTCGGGATTTCTATCGTTCACAGGAAAACAGAAAGATAGAGACGGTTGTTTCCTCGGATTACCGAGCAATCATCCAATCCAATACGGTAGAAGTGGTGGTAGATGCTACAGGTGTACCGGAAGTCGGAGCTAATATTGCGTTGGAAGCACTTCGTTCGAGAAAACACTTGGTTCTGCTGAATGTAGAAGTGGACATTACAATCGGTTCTTACATGCACAGTATGTTTGATAGTGCAGGACTGGTTTACTCTGGTTCAGCTGGAGACGAACCGGCAGCAATCGTGGAATTATACGAATTTGCGAAAACAATGGGGCTTGAGGTTGTGGTAGCTGGTAAAGGGAAGAACAATGCCCTGAAGCCGACAGCGAATCCCGATACTTGTGCAGAAGAAGCAAAGCAGAAACATATGAGTGCGCATATGCTGGCAGCGTTCCAAGATGGAACAAAAACAATGGCTGAGATGAACTTGCTCAGTAATGCAATCGGTCTTGTGCCAGATAAAGTCGGCATGCATGGTGTGGATGCCGGTCTTGATGATGTGGCGAAGAAACTGGATCTAAAAGAAAATGGCGGGGTACTTAATTCCCTTGGGGTTGTGGAATATGTAAACGGTTTAGCACCTGGTGTGTTCGTCATCGTTAAGAGTGAATTAGAACCTGTGGATGAGGAATTGCGCTATCTGCTAAAGGTTGATTCCAATCACGGTCCGCATTACACATTGTATCGGCCATATCACCTGGCAAGCCTAGAAACACCGATCACCATTGCAAAAGCAGTCCTGCATCATGATACCTCCATCCATCCGCTTGGTGCGCCTATTTCTGAAACCGTCACTGTAGCAAAACGTGCGATCCAGCCGGGTGAAAGACTGGATGGCATTGGTGGCTACAGTGTCCGAGGAATGTTGGAAACACATCAGGATATGAATGCAAATGGCCATATTCCTATCGGGTTGATTAGCGGAAACGTCGTAGCTAAGCGTGCTATCGAAGAAGGCCAGTTCCTGACCATGGACGATGTGGAACTGGATACATCTACTACTGTCTGGAAGCTCCGCGCGCTTCAAGATCACTTATTCGCTGAATGATAGGGAGGGGGACAAGATGAAGCTAGTATTGGTTGCCTGCTGTTTGCTGATCATCCAATCTGCTCTAACGGCTATTCAAGTTCACTATTATCATAAATCAATGAAAAAATTATTAGGTAAATATAAAGGAGAAAAGGGCTTTCACCTTTTCTCCGGACAATCACGCCGCCGTATCGGTCCAGGATCGATTGTCCTGCTCGTTGTAGATGAATCCTATATGATTCAAGAATGTCAGGTGATGCGAGGAATCAGCATCTTATCGACATTCAAGGAGATGAAAGAATACGAAGGCAAGCATCTGGGCGAACTGTTGGACGAGCTGCACAGTCCAGTGAAAAAAAGGAAGCTGCCGGCACTGCAAACAGCTTTGCAGACTGCTGGTGAACAAGCTATGATGTCCATCTCGAAGACGAAAAGAATGGCATCTATCTCATAACAGGGAGTGAAAGACATGGAATGGATTCAGTGGTTCGGTGAGCATTTCATCGGTATGTTCAATGCTGGGGGCGAGCAATTTATGAGCCTTATCACCGGTATAGTACCGACATTGGTAGTATTGCTGACCTTTACTTATGCACTAATCAAATTCATTGGAGAGGATCGCGTGACAAAGGCGATTCGTTTCACCTCCAAATATGCTTTGCTGCGTTATACAGTCATGCCGATATTATCCATTTTACTGCTTACAAATCCAATGGCATATACATTCGGCCGCTTTGTTGAAGAGCGTCAGAAACCTGCCTTCTTTGATTCGCTCGTTTCATTTTTACATCCGGTGACGGCATTGTTTCCATATGCAAATGCTGGAGAGCTTTTTGTCTACTTGGGTATTGCCAACGGATTGACACAAGCTGGCTACTCAACATCGGAACTGGCAGTTCGTTTCTTCTTGGTCGGTATTGTCGTCATGCTGATTAGAGGAATGCTGACGGAACAAATCACTAAATTCCTGATGAGAAGAATGTAATACGGGAGGGAAGCACATGGGATATAAAGCGGTATTTGTCAGCAAAGGATCTGGCGGATGGGGAACAGGCCTCCGGATTGAACCAAAAGGCAAGAAAACGAAAGTAGTCTCGATTACAGGAGGGGGAATTCATCCTGTAGCTGAACGTATAGCAGAATTGACTGGGGCCCAAGCAGTGGATGGTTTCAAGAACTCGGTACCTGAGGACGAGATGATGTGTGTGGTCATTGATTGCGGAGGCACAGCCAGAATCGGGCTTTATCCGATGAAACGCATTCCGACTGTTGATATTCTTGGTTCCTCACCATCTGGACCGTTAGCGAAACATATCAAAGAAGATATCTTCGTGTCGGGTGTTACACCGAAAGAGGTAGCCCTTGCACAAGATGCAGGAGAGGAGCAGGCTTCGGCTGCTGCTGAAGAAGTAAGATTCAATACTGCTGATAAGAAAGAGTTCAAGGAAGAGTATGAGAAAGTGAAGGAAGAGCATCGTTCCAATAGTGATAACTGGCTGATGCGCTTCTCCAAAGGCATCGGGAAAGTGACAGGAGTCTTCTACCAAGCGGGACGGGATTCCATTGAAATGCTGCTTAAAAATATCATTCCTTTCATGGCGTTTGTGAGCATGCTGATCGGAATCATCAATTACACAGGGATCGGGGACTTGATTGCCAACACGATGTCACCGCTTGCCAGCTCGATTTGGGGACTTATCGTCATCGTCATTATCTGTACGTTGCCGTTCCTGTCACCTGTACTTGGACCTGGGGCAGTAATTGCCCAAGTTATCGGGGTATTGATCGGCAGCCAGATTGCATTGGGCAATATCCCGCCGCAATTTGCATTGCCAGCATTGTTCGCAATAAACGGGCAAGTTGGAGCAGATTTCGTACCGGTAGGATTATCTTTAGGTGAAGCGAAGGCAGAAACAGTCCAGTATGGTGTTCCAGCTGTCTTGTATAGCAGGTTGATTACCGGAGTCCTGGCAGTTGTCATCGCATACTTTGCCAGCTTTGGCATGTATTAAGGAGGAGAAAAATAATGTATCAGACAATAGTGAAAGAAATCGGACCGATGGCGCAAGCTTTTGAGGCAGATAAAATCGTTATACTCTTCGGTATGGAAGCCCCCGCTGAATTGAAGGAAATCTCATTCCTGCACCAAGTGGAACAAGGAGCAGAAGGCAATGCAATCAAAGAAGGCGGTGCCTTAATCATAGATGGACAAGAGTTCCAGATAGAAAAGGTAGGTTCGGCTGCGAATGAGAATCTACAGACATTGGGGCATATCTCGATTTATTTCACGGAACCAGAAGGGGAAGTGCTGCCGGGGGCTGTATTTGCAAGTCCGCATACGTTCCCTATCATTCAGAAAGGTAGCAAAATTACATTTAAATAGTACAATGGAGGTTGGCATATTTTATGCTAAACCACAAGATAGGGTGGTAGGATGGCACTTTTGGGAGATAGAAGACTTTTAGTGAAAATCGCCCACATGTACTATGAAGAAGGCGCTACGCAATCAGAGATTGCAAGTGCTATCGGAGTCAGCAGGTCGCTTATCTCTAAGTATCTGACGAAAGCTAGAGAAGCGGGAGTTGTTGAAATCATCATTCATGAGCAAGATGATCATCCGTATACAGGGCTCGAGTCGAAAGTAGAAAAACGTTATGGATTGCGGGAAGTCATTTGTGTAGAAGCGAATGAGAGTGATGCTTCCAAAAACCGATTAGGAGCAGCTGCCAGTAATTATCTGCTTCGTATGATTCGAAATGGACAAACAATTGGAATCAGCTCCGGTACAACATTGTACGAGGTTGCTACAGCAATGGCATCCAGTCAGTATTTTCCGGAACTTCAATTCATTCCACTTGTAGGCGGAATGGGTGATGAACGGGTCGATATCCACGCGAATCAAATCGTAGCAAAACTAGCCGAAGTGCTGAAGGCAAAGTGTAAGCTGCTACACGCTCCGGTATTGGTTGATTCCAAGGAAGCAAGAGAAATTATTGTCAATCAATCTTCTATTAAAAGTATCTTTGAAGCAGGTGCAAGAGCTGATATTGCAATGGTGGGAATTGGCGGAAC
Organism: Terribacillus aidingensis; assembly: GCF_040703035.1. Lineage (NCBI taxonomy): Bacteria > Bacillati > Bacillota > Bacilli > Caryophanales > Bacillaceae > Terribacillus > Terribacillus aidingensis. The sequence goes on from NZ_CP159996.1 coordinate 617,015, forward strand.
ACCTGAGCATTCGACAATGGTGAAATCATATCTTCAGCAGACAAATGGCGTTATTGAATATGAAAACGTAGTGGGCGATATTTGCTATAACTTCATTAATGAGGATGGACGTGCTGCAGATAATGATTGGAATGACAGAGTGATTTCAATGGATCTTGAGCATGTGAAACAGATACCATTAGTTATCGGCGTTGCCAGCGGCCGGGAAAAAATCAAAGCAATCAAAGCTGCTTTGACTGCGAATTTGATTCACGTTCTCATTACCGATGATGTGACAGCTCGTATGCTCTTAGAAGCATGATAGCTTTAAATTCTAAGAAGTGTGATATAACTAAATCAAATAAGCTGCATGAAATCTAATTTAAAAATCTTGATTTTATGCAGCTTATTTGTCATGAGTGGAACCAAGAATAAATAAATTATATTACTAATTACTTATTTTTCTTGCATTTATACTGCGGAACACATATAATGCAAGTACTTACTTACATTTGAGGGATGAGGAAATGAGCAAGAATGCAACAAAACAGAAGATCATTGATGCAACGACCGCATTATTCGCTTCCAAAGGATTTGCTGGTACAACAACAAAGGAGATTGCTAAAGTAGCAGGTGTTAATGAAGTAACGCTATTCCGTCATTTTGCCAGTAAGAATGGTATTTTCGAACAAATTATAGAATCCCTGACTTTTGATACTGTGTTCGATGAAGCGTTCTTTCAGCATATAAAGTGGGATTTGGAGCAGGATATAAGACTTTTCGGTCAAGCTTTCCAGGATAAACTGCTAGAGTATCGTTCCTTAATTTTTATAGCTATGAGAGAAGCAGACTTGAATCCGGAGATGAAGGAACTTATTTCAGCTTTCCCGAAATCAGTAAAACAAGTTATGCTGAAATATCTGAGGGAGATGCATGAAAAAGAAAAAATAATGTCGACTAATCTGGAGATCCAGGCAATGAATTTTGTTTGGATGCATTTTGGCTATTTTCTTTCAAGAGTTCGATTCGAGGGAAAATTGATTTCTGCTAGTCATGACGATTTTTTGGATGAGAGTACCAGATTATTTGCTAGGGGATTAAGGACCTAGCAATTCTTTTTTCTTCTTAATGCAAGTAAGTACATGCATGCATAAATTAAAAGAGGTGACATTGATTATGAAAGGATATCTAAAAGAAAAAACAACATGGATCGGAATTGCAACAGCATTAGCATTCTTGATGATTTTTCTATGTGTCTGGCTTACAGCCTATCACGACGTCGAGGATAGAATTGGGAACTTAAGGATAGGGATAGTTGTGCAGGATGAGCAGTTCGAAACAGGCCATGTAGAGAAGTTAAAAGAGGCGATTCCATTCCGGATGGAGCAATTTTCAGAAGTAGACGAAGCAAAAAAGGAATTAGAGGGTCATAACCTTGACATGGTCATGATCATACCAAGTCATTTTATACAGGATAGTATGGCTCAGGGTGCTGAAGTAAGATATATCATCAATCAAGCTGCGCCATCTATGTCTAAACAAGCGATGGAAAGCGCCGCCAATAATATAACGGATAAGATGGATGAACAACTGCTCTCACAAAGAAATACTGGCTTGAATCCTGATGATGTAGAATCATTAAGGAAGAAAAGTGATTCAATACATGCAGTACAACCCATTATTGAGAAAATACATGAAACGAAAGCTTTTGCTGCTTCCATGATTCCGTTGCTCATAACTTTGGCATCCTTTGTAGGTTCGATGCTTTTAAGCTTGAACCTATATAGTTCTGCGTCAAAACTAAGAGAACATTATCCGGCGTGGCGGATTTTCTTGTCTCGTTTTATTCTGCAAGCATTACTATCGATTGTTTTTGCAGTCGTCACTATATGCTCGATAAGTGGTTTCGGGTTCGTAATTCATGGTAGTTTGTTTCTTGTGATTATTTTTCAAGGGCTTGTTTACTTTACATTTATGAATACTTCCATGATGTTTCTAGTGATATTCGGACCAGCTGGGATGATTTTTAACATTCTTGTATTATCCGTACAGCTTGTGACAGCTGGTATAATTGTTCCTCGCGAGTTATTGTCCGATTTTTATAAGGAGTTAGGTAGTTATCTACCAGCAACATATGGAACAGAAGGATATTTTTCAATTATTTATGGAGGACTTGGTCTTCAGCGAGAAATCAATATGTTATTGCTTATTCTATCTGTGACACTGTTGATTATGATTTTAAAGTTAGGCGTAGAAATCATCAGGAAATCTAAGAAGGCTTGAATCAATAAGCATCACTTCAGCTTCTTAGCAGTTTTCAGGGTTTCCCCGTCTCCTGGGATTATTGTAACGGTGTCACATTGGGAGCGGGGAAGTGGCATACTAACGAAATAAGGAGCCATTTGATACATTGGAATTGTTTTGTCAGTGTCTAATCATAACACTCTCTGTATGAAACCTGAATATATGCAGCAGCTGTTCGGCCATACATGAAGCGGGTTTATCGAATCCTTTCTGGATCCATTCAACGATCAGTCCAATCATACCGTGGATACGGTACGTACAAAACAATTCCAGATCTATTTCTGCATCTATTTGACGGAAGTAGAAGGCATAATCTGTCCGGAAAAGGTGATGGAGCTGATTCGTCATCTTTTCTTTGAAAAAATTATTGGTAGTGGTACCAAGCATCAGCTGGTAGAATGCTTTATTCTCCAGAAAATGATTGAATAGAACAATGGATTCTGGCGGGAGGCTTCGTAAGTCAACCGTCCCCAATGCCTCATATGGCTTTCGGAAAGCGGAAGTCATCTCATCCAGCATAGCCTCAGATAATTCATCAAGAAGATCATCTTTCTTCTCATAATGTGTATAAAATGAGCCGCGGCTGACACCGGCAGCTTCCGTTATTTCGGAAATGTGTATCTTAGAAAGGGGCTTGTTCGCCATTAGTTTCAGCAAAGCTTCTCTTAATGCCTGCTGGGTTCTTTCAACGCGTTTATCTGGATAGGTAATACTCACACGTTTCTCCTCACTTTTTTTGAACAATTTGACCTGACATGTTCAAGATAATTTACTAACTCTATTATTGCATATTGCTGAGTAAATCTTACTCTTCTATTCTTAAAATGTACGCGTAGAACATGGAGGGGGAAGTAATGATGACATTTCCAGTTTTAGAAGGTAAAGTAGCAATCGTAACTGGCGCAGCAATGGGGATGGGCCTGGCAACTGCGAAACTATTCGCTGAAGCGAAAGCGAAGGTTGTCGTAGCAGATTTCAATGAAGAAAAAGGTAAAGCGGCAGTCGAAGAAATTGAAGCTGCTGGCGGAACTGCTTTCTTCGTGAAAGTGGATGTATCTGATTCAGCAGAAGTAAAACAGATGGTAGAAGAGACAGTAGCGAAGTTCGGACGTCTGGATGTGGCTATCAATAATGCAGCTCTTACACCGGATAATGCACCAGCAGCAGAATTCGACGAAGCGTATTGGAACCGTTTGATCGCGGTGGATTTAACAGGTACAGCGCTTTGTATGAAATATGAATTACAGCAAATGATCAAGCAAGGTGAAGGCGGCAGTATCGTAAACATTTCTTCTGTCAGCGGCTTCCGTCCGCAGCCAAATAACATCGCATATGTTGCAGCGAAGCATGGCGTTGTAGGTATGACAAAGGTTGCAGCTCTTGAAAATGGTCCAATGAACATCCGTGTAAACACAGTCGCTCCTGGAGCCATTGATACACCGATGCTCAGAGGTTCTTTGGAAGAAACTGGACAGACAGAAGAGGAATTCGCACCGATGCTAAGCCTTCTTGGCAGATTCGGTCAACCGGAAGAGATTGCTCAAGCAAGCCTATGGCTGGCATCTGATCAATCTTCTTATGTAACTGGTACTACGATTCATGCCGATGCAGGTTATACAAGCAGATAATAAGACAGCATCCACTATTCAGGTGGGTGCTTTTTTATTTTCCTAACCTTTCTTCTTCCTAAAGTTTGAAAGTAGTAAGATAATAGAAGAGAAGAATAAAGGGGACGACTACTATGGGGAAATTGCTGAGAAGGCGTCGTTTTGGTTTACTAGGTCAGATTGTCCTTTTAGTGACAATCCTGCTCGTGATCAGTCTATTATTAGTAAGCGCTCTATTCATAAGGAAAGTGGATGAGATAGTCGAGGAGGATGCAGGAAACACAGCGATGGCTGTTGCTAAACTTACTGCGAAGGATGAAACGATTCTTGAACATCTGGAGGAGAGGGAAAATGACGATATAATCCAGCAGGAGTCGTTAAAGATTCAGCAAAATAGCGGTGCAGACTATGTTGTCATCGCTGATACGAACGGAATCCGCATTTCTCACCCAGAACCGGAGAGAATCGGCAAACCGACACAGACGAGCAATGACCCTGTATTGGAAGAAGGAAAGGAAGTCATTTACGAAGGATATGGTATCTCCGGTTATGCGGTTAAAGCGAAAACACCGATAAGAAATGAAGCTGGTGAGATCATTGGTGTAGCTTCGGTCGGCTTTCTTAAGCAGAACCTGAATGACCAAATACTTTCCTACATACAGGAGGTCATCATCTGGTTTCTGCTTATTTTCGCAGTTGGGCTGGTAGGTGCCTATTTCGTGGCGAAACGAGTAAAAAAGCTGATTTATGGATTAGAACCAGAGGAGATTTCCTTCTTATTCAAAGAAAAGGAGACAACGCTGGCATCGATCAAAGATGCTACCATTGCCATCGATCGCAAAGGTCATATCACATCTATTAATCGAAGAGCCCAAGAAATATTCAAGCGTAAATCCGTGCTGGAGGATGCCATCGATCAGACAAATCTGCAATCCCTTTATCAAGCTGTTTTGGCAGATGGCCAAGGAAAATATAATAAATATACATTTGTAGCTGGCGATATTTACATAGTAGATGCTTCTCCAATTAGAGAAGCAGAAGAAACATTGGGAGTCGTGTTTACATTACGTCCCGAAACTGAAGTGATTGACGTGTCAGAGACAATAGCAAAAATGAAGCAGCAAGCAGATCAGATGCGGGCTTCCAATCATGAATTCATGAATAAATTAAATACATTGTATGGCTTAATCAGTCTGAAGCAATATGATAAGGCACTCGTACTTATCTCCGAAGAAGTGGAGGAGCAGCAGAGTGTTGTCAATGTACTGATGGCAAGCATAAAGGAACCGATGATCGCAGCCTGCCTATTAGGGAAATTCAATCGTGCCAAAGAACTAAAAGTGTCATTGACAATTGATGAAAGCAGCAGCATGAACATCGATATGCGGCCGGAAGCAACAGAGAAAATCGTCACGATCATCGGCAATGTACTAGAGAATGCACTTGAATCCTCTTCAAAGCATCAAGGTACCGAAGGAAGAGTGTTTGTGTCTTTCACAGATTTAGGGCAAGAAGTGATAGTCGATATCGAGGACAATGGGAAGCGGCTTACTGAAAAGGAAAAACAGGCAGTGTTGGTAGATGGTTATTCAACCAAAAAGGATGCTGGCGATGGGCATGGAATTGGACTGACTATCGTACAGGCAGCACTGGAGAAACTAAGTGGTACTTTGTATTATGGGGACAGTGAAGCAGGAGGAACACTCGCAACAATTGTTCTCCCGAAAGGAAGCGTGGAAAATGGATCGAATGAACGTTCTGATAGTGGAAGATAATGTAGAAGCATCAATGATATTTCAGAATTACTTGAATCAGATGGAAGGGTATCGACTGATTGGTGTTGCAGAAAATGGTGAGCAGGCAAAGAGTCTTCTTCAGGCATTGAAGCCTGACTTGGTACTGCTAGACGTTTATCTGCCTGATATGAATGGTATTGAAATCCTATGGTTCATCCGCCAGAATTACCGGAGGACAGATGTCATCCTGCTGACAGCAGCGAATGATACGGAGACGGTCGGTGAGGCAATGCGTGGGGGCGTATACAGTTATCTGATAAAACCAGTGGATGGCGATCGCTTCCATCGTGTCCTAAAGGAATATTCTATCTATAAAAGAGAACTTCAACCGGGCAATGAAATAGGTCAGCAGCAAGTAGACGCATTTTTTCACCCGAACATACATACAGCAGAAGCAGTGGAGCAGGAGGACTATCCAAAAGGAGTCGACCGTCATACCTTGGAATCGGTGCGACAAGCAATGAAGGAGCAGCAGAACAGCGAAAAGGCTGAGGAAGTAGCAGCGAAAGTAGGCATAAGCCATTCCACTGTCCGTCGCTACTTGGAATATCTGGTATCGAGAAAAGAAGCAGAGGTCGAAGTCACCTATGGAACAGTCGGAAGACCTGTACGCAAGTATAAATACAGAGCTGAAAACACATCCTGATCTCCGTGAGAAAAATGAAAAAAATGCACTTAATGTAAGTAAACTGTGCATGTTTTGAACATAATGTTACACTTCTTTCAAATGAAAGCGCTAACAAATAGCGCTGTTTGAAGGAGGACATACTTTTGTTATCTTTATTGGGCTTCTCCATGGTTGCTGTATTTATGTATTTAATTATGTCTAAAAAGCTATCGCCGCTTGTGGCGTTGACGCTTATTCCTATCCTGTTCGGAATAATTGGCGGTTTCACTTCTTCGCTCGGACCGATGATGCTGGAAGGTGTAGAGGGAATAGCGGCCACCGCTATTATGATCCTGTTTGCTATCCTTTACTTCGGAGTCATGATTGATGCTGGTCTTTTCGATCCGCTGATCAATTTCATTTTGAAGGTGGTTAAGGGAGATCCGCTTAAAATCGTTGTTGGTACATCTATTCTTTCTATGATGGTAGCACTTGATGGAGACGGTACAACGACATATATGATCACTGTTTCAGCCTTGCTGCCGCTTTACAAACGATTAGGTATGAATCGTTTGATTCTTGCTACAGTAGCCATGCTTTCAATGGGAGTCATGAATATCACCCCATGGGGCGGGGCTTCGGCTATGGCTATGGCTGCTTTGAATCTGGAAGCATCTGAGCTGTTCATACCGATAATTCCTGTTATGGGAGTAGGGCTCGTTTATGCGATAACAGTAGCTTTCATCCTTGGAAGAAAGGAAAGGAAGCGTCTCGGGGTTGTGCAGCTGGATGATCAAACGCACAGAGAAATCAGTGCCGCAGAAGAGGTGCCAGCTTATCGCCGTCCGAAGCTCGTTTGGGTCAACTTGCTGCTTACAATAGCATTGCTTGTCTGCCTAATCATGGACTTCATCTCGCTGACAATATTGTTCATGGTTGCTTTTGCTGTCGCTCTGATGATCAACTACCCACGTATGAGTGATCAGCAGGAACGAATGGCTGCGCATGCGAAAAACGGATTAGCAGTTACGACGATAGTCATAGCTGCTGGTATTTTCACAGGTATCATGTCTGGAACGGAAATGATTGATGCTATGGCGAATACACTTGTATCCATCATCCCAGAGTTCATGTCTCCTTATCTCGCTGTCATCATTGCCATCATCAGTGCGCCATTTACATTCTTTATGTCCAATAATGCATTCTATCTGGGCGTACTGCCGATCCTGGCAGAAGCAGCACAGGCGTACGGTGTCAGCAAGGTAGAAATCGGTCGTGCGGCGTTGCTTGGGCAGCCAGTGCACGTATTGAGTCCGCTAGTAGCCGCAGCACATCTTCTGATCGGAATGGTAGGTATCCAATTTGGTGAATTGCAGCGCTATGCTATGCTCTGGGCATTCGGATCGACCATTGTGATGACGATTGCAGCGTTGATATTTGGAGTTATCAGTATCGGGTAATCTGCTGTTGAGCACGATACTTGAACAGAGTGAAAATCATCTGTTAGTCTTAAGTTAAGGAAATAATAGGAGGGGCTATATATGAGTAAAAAAATCGCAGTTTTAATTACAGATGAATTTGAAGATATCGAATATACAAGTCCGGTAAAAGCATACGAAGAAGCTGGCCACAGTGTCGTAAACATTGAGTTCGAAGCTGGTAAAGAAGTTAATGGTAAGCACGGCGAGAAAGTGAAAATCGACAAAGCGATTTCCGATGTGGATGCAAGTGATTTCGATGCATTATTGATTCCTGGAGGATTCTCTCCTGACTTGCTTCGCGGAGATGACCGTCCTGGTGAATTTGCGAAAGCTTTCGTAGAAAATGAAAAACCTGTATTCGCCATCTGCCATGGTCCGCAAGTATTGATCGATACAGACTTGCTAAAAGGCAAGGATATTACAGGCTATCGCAGTGTTCGTAAAGACTTGATCAATGCTGGTGCTAACTACAAAGATGAAGAGGTAGTCGTAAGCCATAACATCGTAACAAGCAGAACACCTGATGATTTGGAAGCATTCAACCGCGAATCATTGAATCTGTTGAAATAAGAGAAAGGCGCAGGACCGTTTGGTCTTGCGCCTTTTTATTATTCCTTTTCCCCAACGACAGAGAAGCGTTCATTTGGATGTGCAGGTTTCTCGATCTCATCCAACATAGCAATAGCATAGTCAGCATAGCTGATATAGCTGTTGCCTTGTTTATTCAAAATCATGACGTCACCGCCGGATTGGTAGCTTCCAGTCCTTTTACCTTCTGCATCGAAGAATCCGCCAGGACTGATGTATGTCCATTGGATGCCTTCACTGTATTCCAGCTCTTTTAAGTTTTCACCCATATTGGTAGCTGTCGGCAAGTAAGCATCCGGGAAGTCAGGCGTTTCGAAGACACGCGTTGTCTTCTTGTCATCCACAAACAGACTTCCAGCTCCCCCGACAACGAGCAGGCGAGTGGAAGGAGCATCTTTCAATGCTTCAATAAGAATATGACCCGCTTCGATATGCTGTTTCTCTTGACCGGGAGCAGAATTGAAGGCGTTGACGATTACATCAAAATCTTTAATATCGTCTGCCTGGATATCGAATATTTCTTTTTCCAGTACATTTATATTGCTTTGATCTACTTTTGCAGCGTTGCGTACGATTGCTGTCACCTCATGTCCGCGATCCAATGCTTCTTTCGTAATGAAGCTGCCAGCTTTACCCGTGGCTCCGATAACTCCTATTTTCATGAGAAATCCTCCTTATGATTAACCTGTAATTTAATTAGTTACATGTATTATAATAAGTTACAGGTGGTAACCTGTCAACACTTTCCTTTTACCTGTTTCATTTTGCGTTATACTATAAAGATAGGAATTCATTTGAAAGTGAGCTGGAAATTATGTCAATAAGCAGCCGTTTTGCTGTTGGTATTCATATACTGACGCTTCTTGAAGTGAATAAGGACGAGGTCAATTCGTCTGAGTTCATCGCAGCCAGTGTCAATACGAACCCGGTCGTTATCCGTAAGATCATGGGTATGCTGAAAAAAGCGGAGCTGGTTCATGTACGGCCAGGAGTAGCTGGAGCAGAACTAGCTCGCAAGCTTAATGAAATTACGCTGCTTGATGTGTACAAAGCTGTGGAAGCAGTCCCGGAAAATGAGCTCTTCAGTGTTCATGGAAATCCAAATCCACAATGTACAGTGGGCAGAAATATCCAAGCAGCCGTTCTACCTATATTCGCTGGAGCACAGGCAGTCATGGAAAAAGCATTGGCACATGTGACGATTGAGGATATTGTGCAAAGTATAGAAGAGCAAGATAAGCAGAAAGAATAAAAAAGCGCACTGCCTCGGGCAGTGCGCTTACTTGTTTTATTGAGCCTTTTCCAGATCAGCGGCAGGGCCGAAGAACTCAAAATGGATTTGTTCTTCACTGATGCCAAAGTGGTATAAGGTAGAGATAATGAATTCCATGAAACCAGCTGGACCACAAACATACACATCGCTGTCTGTCTTCACCATATCCTTGAGGACAGTTTCATCGATTCTTTTATCTTCATAATATGTCTGATACGTTAAATTAGGCATTTTTTCTTGAATGCTTTGGATCTGCTTAGTGAAAGCAGCAAACTCTGGAGTTCGGGCAGCTTGCAGAAAAACGACTTCGTGCTTGGAATCTTCTGCTGCTAGAGTCTCTAACATACTCATGATTGGCGTAATTCCAACACCACCTGCGATGAAAGCAATCGGTCTATCCGCATTTTTATCAAGTGTGAAGACACCAGCTGGTGCACTTATCTCGAGTTTGTCTCCTTCTTTTACTTGTTCATGTAAGTAGACAGAAACCTTGCCATCGGGATTATTATCGTCTTCTTTCTTCACGGAAATACGGAACGTATCCGATGAAGGCGTCTTAGATAAACTGTACTGACGAATCATCATGTATTTTTCCCCAGGTATGGATACACGGACGGAAATATACTGACCTGGTTCGAAATCAGGCACACGTTCCGAATCAGCAGGTTTCAAGTAGAATGACGTGATAACATTACTTTCTTTGACTTTCTTTTCGACGACAAAGTCTTTAAAGGATGCCCAGCCGCCTTCTTTCTTTTCATTCTCTTCATACATATTCGCTTCAACACCAATGAAGGCATCAGCGATGACGCCATATGCTTCTTCCCATGCTTTCAAAATTTCAGGTGTCGCAGCATCTCCAAGAACCATTTTGATTGCTTTAAGCAAGTATTCGCCTACAACGGGGTAATGTTCAGGTTTTACACCTAAGCTGACATGCTTGTGAGAAATCTGTACGACTGTCGGCAATATGGCTTCCAGCTTATCGATATGTACTGCAGCTGCATAGACAGCATTAGCGAGAGCTGTTTGCTGTTTGCCTCTTGCCTGATTTACATGATTGAAAATGTTCAGAAGTTCAGGGTGTGCTTTAAACAATTCTTCATAAAAGACAGTAGTAATTTGAGTACCGTGTTCTTCTAGCACAGGTACCGTGCTTTTGATGATGTCGATAGTTTCTTTTGATAACATGTTGGATTCCTTCTTTCATCGATCTATCTCTATCATAGAACTAACTGCAGGTAAAAGATATATTTTAAATGCCACTTTAACAAAAGTGTCACATTCCCTTTATGCCCATTCAGTTATTCAGTTATGCTATAATCCACAAGAAGAGGAGGATGTACCAAGATGCGATTGACGATGTATACCGATTTTTCCCTAAGAGTCCTTCTTTATTTGGGAACAAAAGAAAAAGACAAGCTGTCGACGATTCAAGAGATTGCGACAGCATATAATATATCCAAAAATCATTTGATGAAAGTAGCACACGAAATGCGACAAGCCGGCTATATTGAAGCGGTGAGGGGACGTTCGGGCGGTATCAGACTGGCGCATGATCCAAAAGAAATCAATATCGGAGCGGTTGTGCGTAGAATGGAAGATGATTTTTATTTGGTGGAATGCTTCAATAGGGATAACAATACATGTCCGATTGCTTCTGTATGTGGTTTGAGGGGAATTTTGGGTAAGGCACTGCATGCGTATCTGCAGGTGCTTGATGCGTACACCTTGCAGGATCTATTAGAAAACGAAGCAGATTTACGGATGCTGCTTCGATAAATAGAGAAAGCTGCCAAGTATTGGCAGCTTTTTGATTACTTTTTGTTTTCTTTATAAATCTTGATGGCTTCTTTAAGATATAGCTGATCTTTCTCGGAAAAAGGAGTAATGATCGGAGGTGCTGCTTGAGGCAGTGGAATTGTCTTTCTATCTCCAGCAGTCCGTTCCATCAAATCCAGCAGCTTACCGACAGAGTGCTGTACCTGAGGTGCTGTTGGGGAAGTTTCCGTTTGTATCACTTTTTTCAGGCTGGACAAAATGGTGTTCCATTCCTTTTCCAAGGTTTCATTACCGTCTGTTTCTGCCGTCAGCTTCTCTGCTTGCTGCCATTCCTTAATGGATTCTTTGGCAGTAATGTAATGAAGCATGGAACAAAAAATATTAATATCGATTTCTTGATCAGCTTCCGTAATGCGGAGCATATGGTCAATATCCGCTATCATATCTTCGATTGTCTGTTTTTTTGCCGTAAGCATTTTACGCTGAAATTGCAGCGAACGATGAACTTCATGTCCCCGCAAGTGGCCGGAATTTAAAATGTCTTTGATTTCTTTTAAAGAGAGTCCGATACTTTTCATAGATTGAATGGAATATAACCGACTCAAATCTTCATCGCAATATAAGCGGTGACCGCCTTCTGTGTGGGTTGTTGGTTTTAAGAGATCGATCTGATCATAATAGCGAAGTGTGCGAATGCTGACTTGACCTTTGGTTACCATTTCACCAATTGTATATGTTGTTCCATCTGTCATCAAAAACTGCCCTCCTTGAATAATGACATGCCATGCAGGAATAGAAAGCCGGTACCAATCCCCCAAATACTGATGCTCACAAGCTGCCAAAAGTAAATGCTCCGTATACTCGCTCCTAGAAGTACAGCAGCAGCGGCGCTGATATGATTTGCCCCTAGTATAGGTCCCATTAAAGCCAAACCCGGTACCCCATAACGTTTGCCGAGAACTTTTGCTCTGTCCATTCTAGTGAAAGAATAGGTATCTTTTTTGATCTTCTTCATCCATTTTACTGCAAGCATCACGGATAGGAAATTGGCAGAAAGACCGATCAGGCAACAGACTGGAAAAGGCACACCCAGCATGATTCCTAAAGGGACAGTTATATGCGCTTCAACGAAAGGAACCGCGCTTAGCAGAATCAACAATAAGCAGAGGTAGAATGTCGGGATTGAAGCTAAGTAATCATGGATATCAGAAAGCATAGGGTGTTTCTCCTTTGACTTTGAAAAATCGAATCACAGGATAGGAGAAGGGTCTATTCATTAAGGTACAATATGCAGCCCACAAGATAAGTACTGTCTCCAATCCGATTAACAGCATGGATACCACACTAGCGGGAGGCCAGTTTATTGCAATTATTCGGAGTAAAAGAAAGACCGGAAAAAAGGTGAAATGCAAATTCAAGCCCTCCTTTGCATGATGACTGAAGTAGCTGCTCCGTTTTTGAACAAAGAGCAATACAATGAGCGGCAGGAAGAAAGTAAGGAATAAGGATAACAGATGCATCATACTTGCAAGGATTTTTTGTTTCAATGGCATGTCAGTTCCTCCTATTGGTTGATAAGTACAACCATAAAGGGTGACGTAACTGGAGGTTCAAGTAGTTTATATCAAATAAGAACAGCCTCTCCAATCGAAGGAGAGACTGCTTTTATTTAAAACGATAATATTGATACCCGTCCATATAGTAATCTGATGAATTTGAGTGTTCTTCATCAAGATTTTCTTCCTGCTCCAGCCTTTGGCTGCATTCGTCTGGCGGGCCGATGATGATGGTCTGGTTGTTGAGCGGGCGCAATGTTTCCTGAAGTTTTGTTTTATCCAAGCAATAGGTTTTAGCGAGTACTTCTGCCGGTGTCCTCGCCAGGATATCCGAGCCGAAAATATATTCAGGGTATGGTGCGTCGAAAATTGCCAGCAGATGCGTTTGATCTTCTGCTGCTGTTTCCCAGTGCCACCAGCCTTGCGGGACATTCGCGACTTGGCCCCGGGTGATGCGGATGTTTTCGACTTTGTTTGTGAATGGATTAATCAGGGAGACTTGAGCTGACCCGCTTATACAATAAACAAGTTCTGCAGCGTTTTGATGATAATGAGGTTCGACTGTTTTCCCTTTGCTTAAATAGATATCAAGAAGGGAGACATTTCCCAATGTATTCAATACATCCCGGCCCAGCCGGTTGATATAGTTCCGGCTATTCCTAGTGAATAGCCGGTTTTTATTCACATCGCTAAAATACTGGACATTGCCCTTCGTATAGTCCATGTACTCATTTTCTTTCCCCATGCCTTCCCCTTCTTTCTGTTAAGTGCTTCGAAGTTAGATTATGCAGGAGGCGAGCATTTGGATTTTACAAAAAAAGGGTTCCGTATTTTTATAAATGCGTGTACGCTGATGTAGTATGCGGACACACAAAATACATATCGATAAATTACAGTATACATAACTAACTGTCATAGTACATAAAGGGGTACCACATGAGAAAACGAGGCATTACGATCAAGCTGTTCGCTGTGACAGCTTTATTTTTCTTGGCATTTTATGCGATGATCATGATTTTCCAGCTTGTGTTCTTTGATAGCTTTTATCAGCACTATAAAACGAAAGAAGCTGCCGAGCATTTGCATACATTGGCAAATGGTTATGAGGACAATTCCTGGAGCGCAGAGGAACTGACGAAGCAAACATTGTCTTATATGCAGGAGACGAAAAGTCCTCTGACAATTGTCGATGCAGAAGGATATCAGCTGGTGCAGGATCCAATTAACATTATGGTGGAAACGGAATCCGGTGAGGTTCTGGAAGTGGCACTGTCTTTATTTGTAACGGATTATGGAAGCGACTTGAATACGTTGGACATCAGAAAGGGAGACACGCTAGAGATATATGGGGAAACAGATATGTCAGTTACTTCGGTTATATATCCATCTGTCATCACGAAGGATGGGCAGAGTGTCGGCGAACATCTCGAAGAAAATGAAATGACATGGAAAGGTAAAGTGAAAAGTGTTTCGCTGCCTCGGGGCGGTATGTCCAATAGAGGATTAGGTCTTCTTTATGATGCCCTGCTGGAATGGTTCCCGCTTGATGAAGATCTGCTGAAGCAGCTTAACAAAGGTGGGAGTCAACAGCTGGACTGGGTAGAAGCATGGAGTGGAAAGCATAACCTTGTACTGATTGAACCAGTCAAAAAGGATGGAGAGATGCAATACTTGTTCTCTGTTACATCCTTGCAGGAAACAAAAGATACAAATGAAGCACTGCGCGTATTTTATCTATATATCGGCATCGCGGGTTTCGTCCTCATTCTATTGCTTTCTTTGTTCTACTCGCGTCTTGTGAGCAGTCCGTTGATCAAGCTGAATGAAATGGCTAAAAAAATGGTCCACCTAGACTTTTCGTCGGTGAAGCCAATCAAGCAAAAAGATGAACTTGGCAGCCTTTCCAATAGCATGCTGATCATGGCACAGAACTTGGATGTAGCACTGGATGACTTGAAGCAGGCCAATGAAAAGCTGAAGCAGGATATGGAGAAACGCAAACAGATGGAAAAAGCGCAGCGTGAATTCTTTGAGCATGCTTCTCATGAGCTGAAGACGCCGCTCAGTATTGTCAAAAGCTTCGCAGAAGGGCTGCAGGATGGAATCAGTCCGGACAAACAGGATCACTATATTGACGTGATCATTGAGGAATCCGACAAGATGCAAGTGCTGATCGGAGATATGCTTGATTTGGCTAAGCTTGAGAACGGAGCTATTAAACTAAGAAAATCATCATTTCTACTGAGTGAAATGATAGAAGATCTGTCCGACAAACTATACTGCATGGCAAAGGAAAAGCAGGTATCCATTGAAGTGATGCCTAGGAATGAGATGCCGATTACGGCAGATTATGAATGGATGGAGCGGGTGATGCGGAATCTGCTTGTTAATGCAGTCCGTCATAGTGAAACAGATTCTGTCATTACTATCCGTATTGAAACAGATCTGGATACCGCCGGCAGTGTGTTCATGATTGATAACAAGGGTTCCCAAATACCGGAGGAGCAGCTCGATAAAATCTGGAACCGTTTTTACCGCACAGAGGCATCCCGTAGCAGATTGACAGGCGGCACAGGTTTGGGACTTGCAATCGTACAGCAAATTCTCGATTTGCACCACTTCAGCTACGGAGTGGAGAATACGCCAGAAGGAGTCCGTTTCATCGTGCGATTTTATAAGTAATGGGGAAAATTACTTATTTGGACACATGAAGGACATATAAGCTTGTTAATTTATGTATATCAGTTGGAAGGAAGGATTCACGATGAGAAAGAAAGTGCTGCTTGTCGAGGATGAATTACGCATCCGGGAAGTAGTGGCGGACTACTTTAAAATGGATGGCTGGGAAGTGCATGAAACCGATAATGGCAGCAGTGCTATTGATTGGTTTGATGCTATTTATCCCGATTTGGTCATACTGGATATCATGATGCCGAAGATGGATGGATTTGCGGTTACAAAAGAGGTCCGTGCAAAATCGGGTGTGCCGATCATCCTGTTGACAGCCAAATCCAGTGATGATGATAAAATTCATGGATTCGATCTGGGAGCAGATGATTATGTAACGAAGCCGTTTAGCCCGAAAGTGCTAGTTGCGCGGGCTAATTCCTTGATGAAGCGAGCGACAGAACATTACTTGCCAAATGGTCATATGCTCAGCTTCGGTCATGCCGTGGTCAATACAAAGTCACGTCAGCTGGAAGTGGATAAACAGCAAGTCGAGCTGACACCGAAGGAATATGATCTGCTGCTGCTCCTGCTGCATCATAAAAATAACGTCCTTTCACGTGAAACAATTCTGAATCATGTATGGGGCATAGACTTCGAAGGGGACAATCGAGTCGTAGACACGCATATTAAGAAGCTGCGAGCCAAGCTTGGTGACGAGTCCCATCATATCCGGACTGTCATAGGTACCGGGTATAAATTTGAATAGAAGGCAGAGGAAAAAATGAATAAGATCAAGCAGCTGTATGCACATACAGGTGTCCGCTTTTTTGTGCATACATGTTTCTATTTGGCAATACTTATCACCTTGTTCATGCTGTATGGCTTCCATACAGCCAATACAGGCAACTACATATATAACGATTTTTAATTGGAGAAGATATCACAATGAAACTTTTAACCACTATTGCACAGCATGCGGCAATTAGACCGGAGCAGACGGCATTCCGTAATGGAGAGGATGCGATCAGCTACAGGATGCTCTGGGATCGCTCGGACAGACTGGCAGCTCTTATCCAAAATAGCTCTCAGCTTGAACGGCAGACGCCGATTGTTGTGTACGGCCATATGGGAACGGATATGCCGGTATCCTTCCTTGCCTGTGTAAAGGCTGGCTATCCTTACATACCTATTGATACATCCATTCCGATGGAACGGGTGCGTCTTATCGTGGAGAAATCCGGAGCGGGCTTGGTCATCAATACAACTAATTCTGACCTTAGGCTCGATAATATTGCAGTTTTATACCCAGCAGCTCTAAAGCTGGAACAAGAAGAAAATATTATCGATCGTGACTTGTGGGTGAAGGAAGATGAAGTATTTTATATCATCTACACATCCGGAAGCACCGGGAATCCGAAAGGTGTACAAGTAACAGCAGCGAACCTGCAATCCTTCACTGATTGGATGACGAGTGACTTTCCGCTCGAACAAGGAAAAGTATTCCTGAATCAAGCACCATTCTCATTTGATTTATCTGTGATGGATTTCTATCCGGCGTTACAAAGCGGAGGTACCATCCATGCGCTGATGAAAGATGTGATCAATAAGCCAAAGCAGCTGTTTGAGAACCTCAGCAATTCGGCTTTGCAGATTTGGACTTCTACGCCATCCTTTGTTCAAATGTGTTTTCCCAACCCAGACTTCAATGCGGAGATGCTTCCGGAGCTGGATACCTTCCTATTCTGTGGAGAAGTTCTACCACTTGCGACAGCAAAAGAATTAAAGGAGCGTTTCCCGCAAGCGAGGATTTTCAATACATACGGACCAACAGAAGCAACAGTTGCCGTGACGTCGATCGAAGTGACACCGGAATTGCTGGCAAAAGAGGAAGCATTGCCGGTCGGCCGTCCGAAACCGGATATGCGGATTCTTGTCGTGGACGAAGCAGGTAATCCAGTGCCGGATGGAGAAAAAGGTGAGCTTATTCTCGTGGGACCGAGTGTGACAAAAGGGTACCTTGGTGAGCCGCTGCTGACAGAACAAGCATATGGCATTCTGTATGATATGCAAGCTTATCAAACTGGCGATGCTGGTTTTATCAAGGACGGAATAGTTTACTGCCAAGGCAGACTGGATTATCAGATCAAGCTGCATGGCTACCGGATGGAGCTGGAGGAAATCGAGTTCCACTTACATCAATCCGAATATATCAAGTCTGCCATTATCATTCCTTATGTGCCGGAAGAGGAAATTGAATATTTGATTGCCGCTGTCGTACCAGAGGAACATGACTTTGAAAAAGAGTACCAGCTCACAGCAGCTATTCGGAAGGATCTTGCTTTGCGTCTGCCAGCTTATATGATTCCGCGTAAATTCACTTATCATTCCATCATTCCAATGACAATGAACGGGAAAGCCGACCGTAAGAAGATGAAGGAAGAGGTATTCGCATGACCCCGTATAGTTCGTTCCTTTTCTTTATTATTCTAGGCATCCTGCTGCTGCCAACGATGATTCTAGGTCTCATGGGCAAGCAATTGCGCTATTACAATGTTTTCGTTTCGATTGCTGTCCTGGCCTTGATCTTTTCAGGCGGGGATGAAGGGTTTTATTCACTCGTCATCTTCACTGTCTTGCAGCTGGTGCTGATCAAAGGCTATATCTCATATAGGCAGAAAAAGAATAGCAGTCTTGTATTCTATCTAATGAGTTTCTTGTCAATTTTGCCTTTGATCTTATCGAAAATTCTGCCGTTCCTGGCTGTGGATAACTGGGCAAGCTTTCTCGGAATCTCGTATCTGACATTCCGAGCTGTACAAGTCATTATCGAAACGAGAGATGGTTTGATAAAACAGCAGCTGTCAATTTATCAGCTTGTGAATTTCATGCTGTTTTACCCGACGATTTCGTCTGGTCCGATTGATCGGTTCCGACGTTTTCAGAAGGACGAAGAAAAGCGATGGACACCAGAAGAATACAAGGAGCTGCTTTATAAAGGGATCAATAAGATCTTCCTCGGCTTCTTGTATAAGTTCATCATCGGGTATGCAATCAACACCTATTTCATCATGAATCTCGATCATATCGCAGACGGCAGGTTCAGCTATCATCTGCTGTATATGTACAGTTATAGCTTATATCTGTTCTTCGACTTTGCGGGGTATACGTTATTTGCAGTCGGTGTCAGCTATATGATGGGCATACGTTCACCGGAGAACTTCAACATGCCGTTCATCAGCCGGAACATTAAGGATTTCTGGAACCGATGGCATATGTCGCTGTCATTTTGGTTCCGGGACTATGTGTTCATGCGATTCGTCTTCCTGATGAAGAAGAAAAAATGGATCCAAAACAAAATGCTCGTTTCGAATCTCGGCTATATCCTGCTATTTCTGCTGATGGGAGTATGGCATGGATTAGCAATTCAGTATATTGTCTATGGGGCTTATCACGCCTTGATGATGACAGCTTTCAATTATTTTGAGACATGGAATAAAAAACATAAGCGCTGGCCGACAGGCAAGATTATGACAATTGTGTCGATTGTCATCACTTTTCATGTCGTCTGTTTCGGATTTTATCTGTTTTCCGGCAGACCATTTCAATAAAAGGGGAATATATTAATGGATTTCAAAGAGAAAGTACTACAAGTTATTGCAGAAGTTTGTGAGGATGATGTTGTAAAAGAGGAGCACGATCTAGATATTTTCGAAGCAGGATTGCTGGATTCCTTTGCAACAGTGGAGCTGATTGTTCAATTTGAAGAACAGCTTGGCATCAATGTACCGATTACAGAGTTCGACCGTGATACGTGGAATACACCAAATGCTATTATCGAACGTCTGAATGAGCTGAAATAATGAAGAAGAAGTATCTATTCGGACCGATTATTTTAGCATTGGTCCTGTTTGCCGGTCTCGTCTTTGTGCCGGCTTCCTGGCTGGCTAAACTGGTGCCGGCAGATCGATTGCAAGAGTCAGCAACCAGTCTGGAACCGAATATGTTTCAGGGAACATATTTACAAAGTGAGATGCTTGCTGATCCAGGATATGTTCCGATTTACGGATCCTCCGAGCTATCACGCTGGGACCCGTTTCATCCGTCGAATTACTTCGAAGCAACGGGAGCTGATTTTACTCCTTATTTAGTGGGAAAAGGCGGTACAACATCCATCATCAATGATCTCAACTTTGCAACACAAGCTGACAAACTGAAGGATAAAAGGATGGTGATCATCGTGTCACCGCAGTGGTTCGTAAAACATGGTACAGATGAACAGCACTTCGCACCAAACTATTCTTCGTTGCAGGCATACCAGCTGCCATTTAATAATGAAATAGATGAGCAGGTAAAACAGGATCTGATGAAAAGGCTGATGTCATATGATGCCGTGAAGAATGACACGATGCTCTTTCAGCTTTACGATGCTTACTTAGATGAAAAGAAAATCCAGTTCAATCTATTAGCCGCTCCAGCTAAAGCTTACATATCCATGCTGAAGAAGAAGGATATATATTTCACACTCATCAAGGATGAGCCGTCGAACCGGCATCAGTCTGATAAAGTGAAGGACAAGACTTGGGAGGAACTGCAGGCTCAAGCAGATGCTTACGGTGAAAAACGCACGAAGAATTCAAAATTCCACATCGACTATAAGGTCTATAAACATAAGAAGAACCATATAAAAGAAATGGAAGGCAAAAACAAAGGACATTCATATGCGGTATCTCCTGAATACGAGGATTTCCAGCTGATGCTGGATATTCTGAAAAAAGCAGATGCTAAACCGCTCTTTGTCATCATCCCAGTTAACGGAGAGTATTACGATTACACAGGATTCCCAAAACAAGGGCGGGAAGACTATTATAATCGTATTAAAAAGCAGATTGATGATAATGGTTTTACCTATGCTGACTATTCCGGGCACGAATATGATCCGCATTTTATGCGTGATACGATTCATATCGGCTGGAAGGGCTGGGTTTACTTAGACGAAGACATGGAGAAATTCCTTCAGTAGAAAAGACGATTCACCAATCCGGTGGATCGCTTTTTTTCGTATCAGCACTAGAATCTCTCCAAACTGGTTAGACTATGAAAAAAGAGTCTAAGGAGAGATGAGGTTTGAGGAAAACGATTATTGCATTAAGCTTTCTATTCATATGCTTCATGGTTGTCTCCTTTGTGATAGAACTTAAAAATGGAGATACAAATTCCTGGACGAAAGGCGGAGGCAGGGTAATTATGAGTGCATTGCCGCTTGGCTTGCTCTTCTTCCAGCGTACGCCATTCCGTGTACCGCATATTCTCGGATTTTATGTTCTGCTTGTCTGTACGTTTATCTTGGGTGCTATCTTCCATTTTTATGATAAGTACAAATGGTGGGATGTAACGCTTCATGTAGTTGGAAGCATGTATATCGCTTGGCTTGCACTGGCCATATATCGTTATAAAGTGCTGCGACCAGCAGGCATCTATATTTCACGGTGGATTATCTTCCTGTTTGTCTGCGGTATGGCAACGATAGGAAGTGCAATATGGGAAAGCGTCGAATTTATTGGAGACATGACGGTGACAAGTGTCATGCAGCGGAGTGGGAACACGGATACAATGACAGATTTGATTGCTGGTTTGCTTGGTGGGGTTATTTTCGGTATTTATGCTTTATTCCGGAATAAGCCGCTGGAGGGGAAAGAGATATGAGGATAAAGAGAGCTGCATTATTTTCTTGCAGCTTCTTTTTTTAGGGTCTTGTTTTTTACACTCCGAAAAGGAGAGAACGAAACTGAAAAAATACTAAGAAGCCTTGATTTTACTTTTTATTATGTTGCATTTGCAACATAATATTGTTTAAATAGATATATTAATAGTGAAAGCAGGGTGTATGATGGCTTCATATAAAATTATACAGGATAAGAATGATCTGGAAAAAGCAAAGGCGATAAGGCTAGCTGTATTTGTGGAAGAGCAAGGAGTCGCGTTAGAGGGCGAATTCGATCAGTTTGATGAGTTAGAAAAAGGCTGCCAACATATCCTTGTCTATCATGAAGGAGAAACAGTTGGAACAGGCCGTATTCGTTATGTAGATGATTATGCTAAATTGGAACGTATTTGTATGCTGAAGCAGTATCGAAAGTATGGATTGGGCAGTGTCATCATTTCAAGTCTTGAAGAGATAGCGAAGCAGACAGGCAAAAAGAAATACAAACTCCATGCGCAAGTCCAAGCAAAAGGATTCTATGAAAAGCTAGGATATAAAGGCATTTCAGATGAATTCGATGAGGATGGGATTCCTCATCTTATTATGGAGAAACAGGAAAATGAGGGTTAGAGGCATACTCTTTTTTTCAGGTCTTCTCTTGATGACTCTTGGAATTGCCCTGACTATAGAAGCGGATTTGGGCACATCGCCGTTCGGTGCAGTACTCGTTGGACTAGCTGAAAGTGCAGGGATGACAGTAGGAATGTGGGAAATCATCCTTGCGTGTCTTTTTATTATGGTAAATTCCCTGCTTACTCGTACAGCACCTGAATTAGCTGGATTGCTGACTGCATTCGCAACTGGTCTTTTTCTCGATGGATGGTTATTTGTGCTGTCAGGGATGCATCTGGAATCGATCATCACCCGAACGGGTTTGTTCCTTGCTGCACAGCTGCTCCTTGCGGCAGGAACAGCATTGTACCTGCATACAAAGTTCGCGCCTATTCCGATTGATCGGCTTATGCTTGTCTTAATCGATAAACTGCATACAAGTGTAGCCGTTGCCAGGACATTTTTGTATGCGGTTTGCCTCGTATCTGCTTTTTTGCTTGCTGGACCTATTGGACCGGGTACGGTGCTGACTGTTTTATTAGGAGGCATTTTGCTGCAATATGCATTTATTGTTCTTCAGCGCTTCGGTATAATGCCAATCTATGAATCGTCTAACTCTTAACGGAAGACGATTCATTTTTTTATTTCCGATATAGCGCTTACATAGCGTTGTTACTTTGTTAGAATGGAAGCAGAGTGATTGCGCTGTATCATGGGCGCCAAATGAACCTGGAAAGGGGCAGTTGGGATGAAGGCTACAGATGCACAGGATTTAATGCAATTGACAGACCAATACGGAGCGAATAATTATCACCCGCTTCCAATCGTCATAGCGAAGGCGGAGGGAGTTTGGGTAGAGGATACCGATGGCAAGCGCTACATGGATATGCTTAGTGCCTATTCAGCAGTGAATCAGGGGCATCGGCATCCGAAAATAATTGAAGCGCTAATCAAGCAGGCACAGAAGGTTACGCTCACTTCCCGTGCTTTCCATAATGATCAGCTAGGATTATGGTATGAAAAAGTTGCGGCTTTAACGGGTAAGGACATGATTCTGCCGATGAACACTGGTGCTGAAGCTGTGGAGACAGCTTTCAAGACGGCCAGACGCTGGGGGTACGATGTAAAAGGGATTGCTGATGACCTTGCAGAAATCATTGTGTGCAGCGGAAATTTCCATGGGCGGACAATGACTGCAGTCTCGTTATCCTCAGAAGCGGAATACCGCCGCGGATTCGGTCCGATGATTCCAGGAATTAAGATAATTCCGTACGGTGATCTGGATGCTTTGAAGTCGGTCATCACGCCAAATACTGCTGCCTTCATACTGGAACCGATCCAAGGGGAAGCTGGCATTATTATTCCGCCAGAAGGGTATCTGAAAGCAGCATCGGAATTATGTAAGCAAGAGAATGTCCTATTCATTGCTGACGAGATCCAAGTAGGACTGGGACGTACAGGTAAGCGATTTGCTTGTGACTGGGAAGATGTCACCCCTGATTTGTTTATCCTTGGCAAGGCATTAGGCGGCGGAGTCTTTCCTATCTCCTGTGTGGCAGGTAATAAAGATGTGTTGGGAGTCTTCAACCCTGGCTCACACGGTTCCACATTCGGGGGTAATCCGTTAGCGTGTGCTGTTTCGATTGCTGCGTTGGATGTGCTCGAAGAAGAAGATCTCGCTGCCAGGTCTCAACGTCTCGGAACCTATCTCCGGGAACAGCTGCAGCAGCTGACGTCAGATAAGATCAGGGAAATCAGGGGCAGAGGATTGTTTATCGGTATCGAATTGACGGAGCCGGCAAGGCCATTTTGCGAGAAATTGAAAGAGCTTGGTGTGCTTTGCAAGGAGACACATGAAACAGTCATACGCATTGCGCCGCCTTTGATCATTACCGAGGATGAGCTGGAATGGGCTCTGGAACAACTGAAGCAAGTATTGCGGTAAAAGAAAGACAAAAGGGAGAGATATCGATGAAGCTGGGAACAAGTGAATTGAACACAGCCCCAATTGCTTTAGGGTGTATGCGGATGAGTGATCTGAATACGCAGGAAGCTGTTAAAGTGATAGAGACGAGTACTGAGGCTGGCATCAATCTATTCGATCATGCTGATATTTACGGCGCAGGAGCGTCTGAGGAAGTTTTTACTTCAGCACTTAAAGAAAGCACGATTAAGCGAGAGGATATAATTCTACAGTCGAAATGCGGAATCCGCAAAGGGTATTTCGATTTTTCGAAGGAACATATCCAGTCCAGTGTGGATGCTATCCTCAACAGGCTGCAGACAGATTATCTCGATATCTTATTGCTGCATCGTCCTGATGCACTGATGGAGCCGGAGGAAGTGGCAGAGGCTTTTCAAAATCTGAAGGAAAGCGGAAAGGTGAAATACTTCGGTGTCAGCAACCATCATCCTCATCAAATAGAGCTGCTGAAGCAATATGTGAAAGAAGATTTGATCATCAATCAACTGCAGTTCAGTTTGCTGCATACGCCTCTAATTGACGCCGGTTTGAATGTAAACATGCAAAATAGAGAATCAGTCGTACGGGACGGCGGTTTACTTCCGTATAGTCAGCTTAATAAGATGACGGTACAAGCTTGGTCTCCATTCCAATTTGGGATGATTGAAGGTGTATTCGTCGACAACCCAGACTTCCCGGAAGTTAATGCAGTCTTGCAGGAACTTGCTGATGAGTATACTGTTAGCAAGTCAGCGATTGCGATTGCCTGGATACTGCGCCATCCTGCATCTATCCAAGCGGTCATTGGTTCTATGAACCCGGACCGAATTCAGTCTATCTGTAAGGCGCAGGATGTACAGCTGACTAGGGAAGAGTGGTATAAATTGTATCGAGCAGCAGGTAATAATCTGCCTTGAAGATATGATAGAAGATAAGCGGATTGCCTATCGGGCAATCCGTTTCTCTTCGTATGGTAATAACTGGTAAAGTAGTCTTGACATGTGACACTGTGTCACATATAATCAATTTATCATCAATTGTGACACAGTGTCATATGTTTAGGCAGGAGGGAAGAAATGCCGAAACAAACCTTTCTTTCTTTACCGGAAGATAAACAGAATACACTGATTCAATCAGCAAAAAAAGAATTCTCCCGTGTCCCTCTGCATGAAGCGTCTATAGCGAACATCATTAAAGATGCCGGGATACCGCGAGGCAGCTTTTATCAGTATTTCGAGGATAAGGAAGACCTGTATTATTATTTGTTGAATCAGGTAGCGCAGGAGAATAATAAAAAGCTGAATTCGATTCTTCAGGAAAAGAAAGGTAATTTATTTGAAGCCTTGGTGGAACAGTTCCGATATATGATTTCTTTACGTCATCATGAAGAGCATAATGACTTTCTTCGGTATGCTTTTCTGAATATGAACCATAGGAAGGAAAATACTATGGCAAATAACATATATAAAGAAAGCTTGAAGAATGAACGTTCTCAAACACTTGAGATGGTAGATACCTCTTATCTGAACATTGAAGATAAGCAGGAATTGACGCATGTCATCAGGATCGTTGGAGCTATTACTTTTCATAATCTTGTGCAGGTATTTGTTCATAATCTTACGGATGAAGAAGCCATTTTCAATTATGAAGCACAAATTAGCTTGATAAAAAAAGGACTGCAAAGAAAAGAGGTCGACTGATGTACAGCACTGTAATCAAAAAAAGCGATGATTTGATGAAGAAGCTAGTTGAGACTCTGCAAAAACAAGGAATCAACGCAACACTCTGCAAACGGCCGCTTTTGCAGCACTAAAAATTGAATAAAGGGAGATAGAAATTTGAACACCGAAGCAACACAACCAAAAAAAGTACCATATTTGATGCTAGCAATTTTATTTGTAGGAGCATTTGTCTCCTTCTTGAATAACTCCTTACTGAATGTCGCCTTGCCATCAATCATGGTTGACTTAAATATTGAGGATTATTCAACAGTACAATGGCTTGCGACCGGTTATATGCTGGTCAGCGGGGTGCTGATTCCAGCCTCCGCATTTTTAGTTACTCGGTTCTCCAACCGAATGTTGTTCATTACATCAATGATCATCTTTACATTAGGTACGGCTTTGGCGGCTTTCGCACCGAACTTCGGCCTATTGCTGACTGGACGGATGGTCCAAGCAGCAGGTTCTTCTGTAATGGGTCCCTTGCTAATGAACATCATGCTCGTCAGCTTCCCGCGTGAAAAACGCGGTACAGCCATGGGTATCTTCGGTTTAGTTATGATCACAGCACCAGCTATCGGACCTACTTTGTCAGGTTATATCGTAGAGTACTATGACTGGCGTCTATTGTTTGAAATGATTCTTCCTTTGGCAGTAATCAGTTTGTTACTTGCTGTCTGGAAGCTTAAGAATGTGATGCAGCAAAATACAGAAGCTACACTTGATTATCTATCTCTAGTGCTATCTTCCATCGGTTTCGGTGGCTTGCTTTATGGATTCAGTTCCGCAAGCTCTGATGGCTGGACAGATCCAATCGTCCTAACGACATTGATTGTCGGTGCAATTGCTTTAGTCATCTTTGTTATGCGTCAGTTGCGCATGGAGAAACCATTGTTGGATTTGCGTGTTTACAAGCATCCGATGTTTGCACTTTCTTCCGTTATTTCTGTCGTAAATGCTGTAGCAATGTTCTCTGGTATGATTTTGACACCGGCATACGTTCAGAATGTACGCGGAATCTCACCTTTGGATTCCGGATTGATGATGCTTCCAGGTGCCATTATCATGGGTGTGATGTCACCGATTACCGGACGGTTGTTCGACAAATTCGGACCGCGTATTTTGGCAGTTGTTGGATTGGCTATCACGGCTGTTTCTACTTATATGCTTGCTCACTTACAGCTGGATTCCAGCTATGCCTATATCATTTTCATCTACACATTGCGGATGTTCGGTATGTCCATGGTAATGATGCCGATCATGACAAATGGTCTGAATCAGCTTCCAACTGTTCTGAACCCGCATGGTACAGCTGTTAATAACACGGCTCAGCAGGTATCTGGTTCAATCGGTACAGCAATCCTTGTAACGATTATGAACACTGTAACGAAAAATGAAGGCGAAAGCTTAATGGCAGGAGTGGACCCAGCCACTTTAACAGAAGCAACTACTGCACTAATGACGCAGAAAGCACTGTTGGCGGGTATCCATGCTTCCTTCTATGTAGCACTAGCGATTAACATTGTGGCACTTGTGCTTGCACTGTTTGTAAAACGTGTTGACACGAGCAGTGATGCTGTAAGGAAAATCGAAAAACAAGAAATCAGCGGTCAGGTTAATCCTGAGCCTGCAAAATAAAAAGAATGGATCCGGTCTTGCCGGATTCATTCTTTTTTTGTGGGATATATCACATCCACTAAAGCCCGACACATTCTTCCTCACTCTTTTTATCTTAAGAAAATCTTAAGAATTTTCTTCCAAAAATTATATTGATTACCTATTAGCAGTAGTGTACTATCTCATTAGTACAATTTTTGGAACTTATCATATCTCTAAACGTAATAGAAGAGGAGAGAGTAAAGGGAGGAAACAGATGCAAACGCAAGTAAAAGAACCCCAGCATAAATTGCCGAAAGAATCATTGCGCGTCGGATTAATAGGCGATGGCATCTTTGATGTAGTCGTACTGCTGATTTTTGCTGTCCTATTTGGATTGGATTATCTATTCGAATGGCCGGCTTGGATTGGAACAGTGCTTCTGATATTACTTATCGTCTCTATTCCGTTAGGTATTATCGGTTATTTGGCAACAGTCATCGATCATCGCAACTGGCGCTACGACATAGACGAGGAATATGTTCAGCTGAAACAGGGGGCATGGTTCCAAAAGGATCAGCTAATTCCGGTGACAAAAATCCAATCTGTCGAAACGAAACAAGGGCCTTTGTTAAGGAGATATAATCTTCGGGCAGTAGAGATCGAGACAATGGCTGGCGAATACAGCATCCCGGCATTACCTGATAAAGAAGCCTATGCACTGAGGGATGAAATTGCAGCGTATAGCAAGGCAAAGGAAGAGGATGACTGATGGAGAAAAGACGTTATCATCCAGCTAACCTGCTCTTTGGTATCGGCAAAACAATAAGGAATTGGATTTTTCCTCTTATTATTACTATTTTTTTCGACAACTCAGATGGTTGGGGAACATATGCAAAATACTTCATTTTAGGAATAATAGTGCTTTCCATAGCCAGTATTGTTCTGAAATGGTTTACAGATACATATATAGCCGATGAGCGAGCATTCCATCTGTACAGCGGCGTATTCTCAAAATCAAGCCGAACTGTTCCATATGAAAAAATCCAAAATGTAACGAAGCATACAAATCTCCTGCATCGCTTGCTTCGATTGACTGCGATTAAATTCGAAACAGGCTCCAAGGAGAAAGCTGTAGAATTCGAGGTCTTAACTAACGAAGAAGCCTTTCGTTTAGAGCAGCTGACAAAAGGAACTGTACAGGAGCCATTTCCTATACAGAACACAGTGATCAGCGAAGAAGTTCTGGAAGAAGAAGATACGGTATCTGAACAGAGTGTTCCTCGTACTGAGAAGAAAACGATCCATTTCAAGCCGACAAAAAAAGAGCTTATCCGAGCGTCATTTACGTCCCTGAGTTTTTTACTCGTTGTACCGCTGTTGATTTCTTTCGTTCTGAAATTCGATATTTTCTTTGATTGGAGCGAAATACGTCAGTATTTACCGCTATTGAAAGTCTGGTGGATTACAACGCTTGGTGTTATTGGAATAGTTGTGATATCCCTGCTTGTCGGGATGTGGCGAGTCGTGCAGAAGTACGGTAACTATGAGCTCGCGTCTGATGATTCCCACATGTATATCCAGACGGGACTTTTAAGTGAGTCAGCCTTTTCCATCCGAAAAGATCGGGTGCAAGGGATTGAGATTACGCAGCCGATATTACATCGATTGTTAGGGTTAGCGAAAGTGAAGCTGATCAGTACAGGTTCACTGGATATTAGTGATGAGACTGAGACGATTAACTCGTTATATCCATATTTTTCGCTAAAGCAGGCACAAGCTATGATTACGGAGGTATTACCGGAGTATCAGGTACAGCTTTCGATGGAGAAGCTTGAGCAAAAAGTACTGATTTACCGCCTGCTCCAGCCAAGTATTATATGGCTCGGAGTGACCATCACCTTGTACTTCTGGCGTCCAGAATTGTTAGGCTATGAAATGAAGTGGTGGATTGTATCTCTTGTTCTGCTAATTTTGATAGGTATGTATCGCTATTTGAATTTTAAACATACAAGCTATTTGATCAGCGAGAAATTCTTCCAGATAAAAACGGGAGCATTCACAACGACACTATTTGTGACAAAAAGAAATAAAATGATCGAGATTGCCAGGAATCAAAATCCTCTCCAGCGCTGGCTCAACTTGGCAACAATCGAATCTGTCAATCGGGCTAAGCCCGTTTTGCATAATAAAATCAAAGATATTCCAGCAAGCGAAGCGAACCGTTTTTATGAATGGTTTCACCAACGGACAAGAGATGTCCGGAGGCAATAGGGAAAAAGGGACAGCTCAATATGTGCTGTCCCTTTTTATTTAAAACCCCTCTCGAGGGATTTCTCTTCCTTCTCCGTTTTTAAGAGATCCATCTTTCCTTACATTATCGATCTTCCCGTCTATGGTTCCTTCGGTGTAAGTATCTGTAACTTGTTCATGTGTAAGGGCTGTGCCCTTATCGATAAGATCTGTATAGCTATAATCTTTTGCATCATACATCTTTTCGGCAACTTCATTGGCAGTTTCTTGCTTTGATTTAGCCATCTGTATTCCTCCTTCCGTATAGACATTAGTTTCTCAAAATAAAGACAAAATATGTTCGGTAGTTTGAATGGTTATAAATGGTGTATATATAATGCAAATGTCCTGTTTAGCAGGGAAAGTGTTTATCACCGTCAACATATGGGAAACCTTGAAGTAAGAAAGTGTATGGTGCAGAAATTTGGCATAAGAAAAACCTTTACTATGTAAACGCTTTCATTATAGAATCTATATAAGAAAGTTCTGCATCCTCAAAAAAGAAGGAGTGGACAGAAATGAAGAAAAATGAAAACAATTTTTTCGTAGGGTTATTATATGGTACAGGCTTGAGTATTCCGCTTTGGGTAACATTCTTTGCAGTAGTGAAAGGTATTTCTGAAGTGCTAACCTAAAGCATGAAAAAAAAAGCGTCAGCTGCAGCTGTCGCTTTTTTTTCATGTATACTAATAGAAAAAAGGACGTTTTACAATGCAGGATTTCAATACGATCTATAAATTGATGGAAAGTGCTTTTCCTCCCGAGGAATATCGCAGCTATGCGGAGCAAAAAGCGCTGCTAGAGAGGGACGATTATCACATTCATGTATATGAAAAACAGGGTGAATTTGCGGCATTCTGCGCGATTTATATATTGCCAGAGTTAGCATTTATCGAACACATTGCAGTCAATGAAGATTTTCGAGGCCAAGGGATGGGCAGTAAAATCATGAGGGAAGTCATAGAAAGCTTGGATAAACCAATTATTCTTGAGGTGGAGCCGCCAGATGGGGGAGAGAATGCAGCCCGGCGTGTGCGGTTCTATGAAAAGCTCGGGTTTCACTTGCACGACTTTCCTTATGAGCAACCGCCCTTACGCCAGGGAGAGGAACCACTTCCTTTGCAGCTAATGAGCTATCCACATGCTTACGATGCTAAAGCATTCGGGCGGGTAAAAGATGCGATTCTCCAGAATGTGTATGGAATTTAAAAGAACGCCTGCCCGGCGTTCGACTCGTTAGCGGTAATCATGCTTGTCTTTCCGATAGGCACGAAGGGTCGTCCGTAAGGCTGCATAGCTTCCAATAGCAGCATAGCCATAAAAATATCCCATAAATATTGCAGCAATGAGATTGTGGGGATGGCTGAAAAAGATAGATAAAATCAAACCGCTCAGTAAGGCAATCGTAGGCGTATACTTGCCGGGAAGCGGCAGCAGATGCTTCACGATTTGCGTAAAAATAAGAACGATGGGTACACCAAGCACGGCATCCCAGAAGTTTGTTATGATCATAGGAAATTCCAACGTCCCTACCTCCTTTGTATAACGTATGCTGGGCTGTCCCAACTTATTAAGGATGCAGGTAAATTTCCTTTGCGAGCAGAAAAACCGTTTAGCAAAAGGCGTGGTTGGGAAACAGATTATTAAGAAAACTAGCAATATATTAGAAGTGCATCTTTACGATTGACCTGCATATATGGGATGGTGTATAGTGGATGTACACTAGATATTGTGTTACGGAGGCCGGTAATATGCAAAGATACCTATTCGAGTACAAAATCCTGCCAACTGGCGAAACAAGTGAATTCAGTCACGTTGCAGCTTCTGAAGAAGAAGCCCGCCAGTCCATTAAGGAACGTGTGGCAGATTTGGAATTCGTTGAACCAGAAGAAGTCGAAATCGGCAGCTTGCTGCGTACATTGGATGCAAGCAAACGCTATTACGAATGTGAAGGATGCACCTGATAAAAAAAGCGACCCAGAGCTAATGCTCATGGGTCGCTTTTTTTATAGCTTAAACACAGCAATCGATTCATTCAGCTGACGGCTTATATGTGTCAGTTCTTCTGCAGATGTTGCGATATTTGCAACAGCCTGAATCTGGTCAGCGATGGATGCTGCTATTTCTTCCACACTGGCAGCCGTTTCTTCAGATACACTGGATGCATTCTGGATGCTGTCCGTAATGTCATTCGTTTGTGCAGTGACTTGTTTGATTTCTTCAATTAGTCTGCTGCCAGCATTCTTCGTAGCTTCTGCTGCAGCTTCGATAGCCGCAAATTCAGCTGCGGTAGCAACGACAGAGTGATTCAGCTGTTCTGCCTGCTGCTTATTGGACTCAATCCGGGCTACATTTTCTGCCGCTTCTTTTGTAATGGAGCTGATCATTTGCTGGATT
This sequence comes from Terribacillus aidingensis, assembly GCF_040703035.1. NCBI lineage: Bacteria > Bacillati > Bacillota > Bacilli > Caryophanales > Bacillaceae > Terribacillus > Terribacillus aidingensis. Next base: position 648,940 of record NZ_CP159996.1, read on the forward strand.
TCTTTTGTAGCACCATTGGACTGATCAGCCAGCTTCCGAACTTCACTTGCAACCACAGCAAAGCCTTTGCCGTGTTCTCCAGCCCGTGCTGCCTCGATACTTGCATTTAGAGCAAGCAAATTCGTTTCTTCAGTGATACTTTTGATAACATCGGTAATTCTTACAATTTGCTGCAGGTTCTTATCGAGTTCCTGCATTCCGGCTGAGATAGCTTCTACGGACTGCATCGATGCATTGTTGGCCGACGTCAAATCATGCATCATATCGCTGCCTTTTGCCGTTGCTTCACTTGTTTGAAGTGCCGCTTGGGCGATTGCATCACTTTGTGCTGTCATCAGGCGGATGCTATCGTTGAATCCGCTTAGATGATAGGTTGTTGTTTCCAGATCAGAGGCTTGAGAGCTGGCTCCTTGGGCGATGTCGTCTACTGCTACCCCGACCTGTTCGCTGCTTGCAGATGTTTCCTCACTTACAGCGGAAAGCTCCGAAGCTGCATCTGACACTTTATCACTGGATTGAATGATGCTTTGTACCAAAGCACGCAGTTCGCCAGACATCTTTGTGAAAGCATTACTCAGGACGCCTATTTCATCTTTTGTTTCTTTGAGCTCCTGTTCTCTGAAATCACCAGCGGCGAGCTGTGTAGCTGCGTCCGTCACTTCTTTTAATTGTGCCAATTTAGGACGGATCAGGAAATAGAAAAGAATAAGGCTGATTAGTGTAATACCAATCGTTACGCCGATGATAATCCATTTGACTGTCTCCAAATCCTTATAAAACATGTCAGTATAGACCGTAATACCAACCGTCCAGTTCCAAGGCTGGAAATAGTTCACGTAAGCCATCTTTTCTCTGACTTCTCCTGTTTTTTCATCTGTGTCATCGTAGCTCATGAAGCTGTCATTATCATTCGTCGATTGCGCTAATACAATCAAGTCTTCCCGATTTTTCTTCGTGCTGTCATCTCCCGGCGGCGAACCAATTTCCTCTCTTGGGTGAAGCACCATATTTGCCTTGGAATCGTAAGCGATAATATAGCCAGCGCCATTTTTATAATTGAAATTTGATTGCGATAAATCATGCGCGCCGCCCTCTATAGGACCGTTCAATATAGTACGGGCTTCTTCTTGTGCTTCTTCTAAGGTCATTTCACCATTTTCTACACGTTCATTCAACAGCGTAAGTACGCTTGTTGCACTGTTTGCCATATGCTGTAGGTCCATCTTTCCAGAACTAATCAGCTCATTCTTTGCTGTCAAATAACTGATTGTACCGACAGCCGCGCCGCAGATGATTGTGATCACTGCAACGATAATCATTAACCTAACTGCTAAGCCATGTCTCTTTTTCATGGTATTCCCCCTCTGAACATAGATCTGCTCACCTATATAATCGGTGTTTGAAAACGTTTGTGAAGTGAAATAGGAAAAGGATATAAAATTTCTGTAAAAATCCTCTGAAATTTGGAAAGGGAGATGCGAAATGACGGCGATAACGCATATAGGCATGACAGTTTCCAATCTTGATGCAGCGATCAATTGGTATAAGGAGGCATTGGGCTTCCGAATCGTTGCGGGACCATTCGATATGAAAACGGAAGAGGGAGACATGACCCGAGATCTTCAGGGAGATGAAGTGAAGCATATTCGGAATGTCCATATGAGTGCAGCAAATCAGGTGGGCATTGAATTGTTCGAGTTTGTCGTTCCGCAAACAAAGGGGGAGACTGCCAGGAAACCTTGGGAGCCAGGGATATTCCATCTTTGCGTAGTGGCTGAAGGGGGAGATGTACATGGTATGGCAAAAAAAATCGAGAAGACAGGCGGGAAGATTATCAGCAAAATATGGCCGCTCGATGAAGAGAAAGCCTATTACTTAGTTTATTGCCAAGATCCATTTGGAAACATTATCGAAGTTTACTCTCATAGTACAGAACAGATTTTTGCTAACCGTTAAGCAGCTCCATGGCAGTTTAGTAATGGGAAGAAGGTTATGCAGGAACACCCATGTCTGGAAAAACAAGTCTGTCATCTAGAACGTCTGCACCCTTTACCGGTTTGGGTCTATCTGCTATACAGCATGTCCTCTATAATTGTGACAACATCTGATTCGTATCAGCAAAGGAGGACATGCATGTATATGAAACGACAGTTACTTATAGGAATTCTAGTTCTTTTTGGCGCGTTTATTCTGCTTTATCCATCAACAAGTTTCGCCCAAAGCGGAACGGTTGATGTAGACACGACTTTGAATGTCAGGACAGAGCCGTCCACTTCTTCTGCCATTATCGGAAGTCTGCATCCGGGAGAAACAGTTGATCTGCTGGAAGTGACAAACAACTGGGGCAAGATTACATACAACGGCAAGACAGGCTACGTGAGCATGACTTACATACAGACTGGTTCAGGAGCATTAGAAGGAAAGACGATTGCTATTGATGCTGGCCATGGCGGGAAAGACAGCGGGGCTGTAGCAAACGGTGTGCTCGAAAAAAATGTTGTTCTGCCTATTGCACAGAAAACAGAAGCAAAGCTCAAGGCACAAGGTGCTGACGTAGTCATGACTAGGTCCGGGGATACATTCGTTGAGCTGGAAGATCGAGCTGCTAAGGCAAATGCAGCAGATGCGGATGTGTTTGTCAGTATTCATGCAAATGCTTCATCAGCAACATCTGCCAGCGGTACGGAAGTTTATTATTATCCTGGGTCATCCAGCGGACAGTCACTGGCTTCCAGTGTGCAAAGCGGTCTTGTTAACCAGCTGGGGTCACGTGATCGAGGCATTAAGAGTGCTGATTTCAACGTTCTCCGAAACACAAGTATGCCTGCTGTACTGGCAGAGATCGGATTCGTCACAAATGCTGCGGAAGCGGAGAAGCTTGCATCGAGTGCATATCAGGACAAAGCAGCCACTGGGCTTGTGCAAGGAGTAAAAGAATACACAGAATAACCTATATATTCACGCAGGTAAAAAGCAGCAAATCTAGTATTTGCTGCTTTTTACTTTCAATTGCTTGGTCAAGTAGCCTATGAAAACTTAAATTTCTTCCGTGCAAAGAGAATTGTAAATTATTTGGTAAGACTATTAGACTATTAATTGGCAACATATTCATCTATAATGGATGGCGAATCTACAAAATTCTACAAATAAGGAAGGGGAATCGTATGCTAGGGAAACATCTGACGCACCGCTCGCTGTTGGTCTTTATTATCGCACTTATAGCAGTTGTTGCTTTTTTGCCGGCAACGAGTTATGCGAATAGCGGAACTATCGACGTATCGACGTCTCTGAATGTAAGAGCAGAGCCTTCTAATGATGCAGAAGTAATCGGTAAGCTGCAAGGCGGACAGGCGATTGAAATCAAGGAAGTCAGTCATGACTGGGGCAAGATAGATTATTATGGGCAAGAAGGATACATAAGTATGGTGTTTGTCAGCGGAGCCCAGGATTCTGGATCTGCACAAGCAGATGTGCAGCAGACATCCCAGACTGCTGACGCAACAGAAGGCTATGTTCAAGTTGCTACATCCTTGAATGTTCGATCGACTCCGAATATGTCAGCTGATGTCGTTGACAGTTTATATAATGGAGATGCAGTCTCTATTTTGTCGATTGATAATAACTGGGCCCAAATTGAACATAATGGTACAACTGGTTACGTGAGCATGGATTTCATCACGACAAGTGAAAATGAAGCATCTTACAGCCTGTCACCGTTAAAAGGTAAAACAATTGTGATTGATGCAGGTCATGGCGGTAAAGACAGCGGGGCGATCGGAGATTATTTTTACGAGAAGTCAGTCGTTCTCTCCATTGCTTTAAAAACACAAGCTCAGCTGGAGAATTTAGGAGCAAATGTCATCATGACGCGAGACGATGATACATTCGTGGCACTGGAAGCAAGGGCGGCTATGTCAAATGCTTCGAATGCTTCTATGTTCGTGAGCATTCACTTGAATGCCACTTCTGAAGAATATGTCAATGGAACGGAAGTATATTATTATCCGGATGGCGATACGAGTGTACAGCTCGCTTCGACAGTGCAGGATAATCTCTCTTCCCAGTTAGGATCAATTGACCGTGGTACACAGGCGGCTGATTTCAGCGTACTGCGTAATACCAATGCACCGGCAATCCTGGCGGAAATCGGTTATATCACTAATTCAGCAGAAGCTGCTAATCTGGCAACATCCGGTTATCAGGAAAAAGCTGCTTCTGGAATTGTGAAAGGTCTAGAGAGCTATTATCAATAAAAAAGTGAAACGATGCGGAGTTATTCCGCATCGTTTTTTATTTTTTCAATTCGACGTCCGCAATGTAGTAGGAAGACCCATCTGTTAATTCCTTGTACATCTCAATATATATCTGGTTTATTTCCTTACCATCCTTATTGAGGATATTGCGCCAATCCTGTCGAACTTGTCCTTTACTGGTGGAAGAGGTCTTCTTGGAATAAAGTCGATGTGCATCCGGGATGATTTCCTTCACATAATTGGAAATGCTCCGCTCTAGCTCATGCCGGATAACTGCTTCTTTGCCCGCAGTATATGCGTATCGAAATTGCATCTGGCTGTTCGTCCTCCTAAGTATGCTCTATTGATTAGAACGTTTGTTCTTGTTTCTAGTATAAAGGATACGCAGTAAGTTGACTAGTGTAATTTGGCAAAGTAAACCTAGTTTGTTTGTGACAAAATATTGAACAGAGCTGGCAGAAAAGGTTCCAAAATGTAAGCGCGTCATTTGCATGCAGTTTGGATATATAGTAAACTTGGTTTGTAAGGAAAGTAAAGAATGTAAGGAAAACTTGAAAGAAGGGCGAAATCATGGAATTAGCAAAGCTTAGTTCAAAAGGGCAGATAACCGTTCCGAAACATATCCGGGATGTGCTCAGCGTCAAGGAAGGGGAGCATGTTGCATTCGTTGAAGAAGGCGGAATCGTATTCATGGCGAAGGCGGATCTTGATTCGATCCATGATCTGCAGGAAATACTAAGCGACAGTAAGTTCAAGGAAGTCGTCCAGAAAGCAAAACATTTAAAATAGGAGGCATCAGTATGAACATCCGTGAATCAGAATTGCCGGGTATCGGAAGGAAGTTCGAGCTTATGACGGAAAATGACGATAAAGTTGTCGTAATCATCCATGATGATGGCCGTCGGGAAGTTTACCATTACGATGATGAAGATTTGGACGAAAGCATTTCCGGTGTTACTTTCACCGACTCTGAGGCAAGACAGCTAGCTTCTATCATCGGTGGAATGACGTATAAGCCGAAAGCAGTGGAAACAATTGAAGTCGCATTCGATGACCTTGTGATCGAATGGTTTAGGCTTGGCCCGAATGCACCGATTATCGGCAAGTCCATTGGTGAAATCGGCATTCGTCAGAACTACAACATCAATATCATCGGGATCGTGCGCAAAGATCATACCAAGCAGCTGAATCCAGGTGTTGATTCAATTTTCAAAAGCGGAGATACAATCGTCATTTCCGGCGAGCGGGCAGATATAAAACGTGCCAGCAGTGAACTATTCTTGAAAGAAAGGGGATAGACTATGGACCATTTAGTCTTTGAAGTAGGGACTGCGCTTGTATTAATCGCAATCGCAGCCATACTTGCCAACAAGTTAAACTTCTCCATCATCCCATTCCTCATTATCATCGGGATGCTGGTCGGACCACATGCACCTAGTTTTGGCATCATTAATCTCCAGTTTGTCCACAGTGAAGAAATCATCGCATTCCTCGGACGAATTGGTGTTCTATTCCTCCTGTTCTATCTGGGACTCGAATTTTCAATCGGGAAGCTGATTAAATCAGGTAAAAATATTGTTGTAGGCGGCAGTATCTATATTGGAATCAACTTTGCACTCGGCTTCCTGTATCCTTTCATACTTGGTTTTCCAATCAAGGAAACATTGATCATTGCAGGTGTCATTACAATCAGTTCCAGTGCGATTGTCGCAAAAGTTCTCGTTGATTTGCGCCGTACCGGTAATACGGAAACAGAATTGATTCTAGGTATCATTATGTTTGAGGACATCTTCCTCGCTGTTTATTTATCCACTGTATCAGGCTTGGTACTAGGTGACTCCAATTCCTTGGGAGGAACAATCCTGTCCATTCTGATTGCGCTAGGTTATATGCTGTTGTTCTTCGTCATTGCACGAAAGGCAGCACCTCTTTTAAGCAAGCTTCTACGTATCTCCTCTAATGAGGTATTTATCATCGTCATTTTCGCATCACTATTCTTTATTGCAGGCTTCTCGGAGACAATCCACGTAGCCGAAGCAATCGGTGCGCTCCTGCTCGGGCTTGTATTCTCTGAGACCGATCAAGGTGAGCGGATTGAGCATATGGTTGTCCCATTCCGTGATTTCTTCGGGGCCATCTTCTTCTTCAGTTTTGGTCTGAGTATCGACCCGACAACACTGGGAGACGCTGTATGGCTTGCACTCGGAGCTGTTGCTATCACAATTATCGGTAACTTCGTTGCTGGTATGATTGCAGGACGACGGGCAGGTCTGTCACATAAAGCGTCCACGAACATCGGTCTGACCATTGTCTCCCGTGGAGAATTTTCCATCATCATGGCCAATATAGGTTTGGCGGGAGGACTTATGGGGGTGCTGCAGCCTTTCTCGGCGCTGTACGTGCTGATTCTTGCCATACTTGGCCCATTGATGACAAAAGAATCTAAGCATATCTTCAATTTCCTTAATAAGATATTCAAATGGCAGGAAGTCAAGCCTAAAAGGGTTCGTCAATCCTAATCATAAAAAGAAGGTACACAGTGTGTGCCTTCTTTTTGTTATGCCAATAATTTTACAAGTAAATAGCTTGCGGCAATCCGTGTATGGCAGGTAACATATAAGGAACACTTGTCCGAAATATTCTGTCGAATCCTATTTGAAGGGAATGCTTGTATGACGAAGCTATCAATCTTTCATCCGGCTGTATCGCGGATCATAGATAATATCAATAAAGTGATTATAGGGAAAGAAGAACCAATTGTACTTAGTCTGACTGCGCTGCTCGCTGGAGGTCATGTTCTATTGGAAGATGTTCCTGGTGTGGGTAAGACGATGCTGGTCCGCTCCCTTGCCCGTTCAGTTGACTGTGATTTCAAGCGTATCCAATTCACACCTGATTTATTGCCATCTGATGTTACAGGTGTTTCCATCTACAATCCGAAAACACTGGAATTTGAGTTTCGTCCTGGACCGATTCTAGGGAATATCGTACTTGCCGATGAGATTAACCGTACATCTCCAAAGACACAGTCTGCTTTGCTTGAGGCGATGGAAGAAAAGAATATCACAGTAGAGGGCAATGCACTGCCGCTAGCTGATCCGTTCTTTGTCATGGCAACACAGAACCCTGTTGACTACGAAGGAACTTATCCGCTGCCTGAGGCACAGCTGGACCGCTTCCTTCTGAAGATACAGATGGGATATCCGAATGCAAAAGAAGAGATGCAGATGCTTGCTGCTGTTGGTATGAAACATCCAATCAATTGCGTCGAGCCTGTCATGACTAAAGACGATTTGCTGAACATGCAGGAAGCGGCAGCAAACGTGTATGTCGATTCTCAAATACAGCAATATATAGTGGATTTGGCGCAATTATCACGCAGCCATCCGGATGTTTATCTTGGGCTTAGTCCGCGTGGATCTATTGCTATGATGCGGGCAGCGAAGGCATATGCCTATATCCATAACCGCGATTATGTAATTCCGGATGATGTGCAAGTTTTGGCGCCATTTGTTCTAGGCCATCGGATTTTACTCCGTTCAGAGGCACGCTATGATGGGCTGACACCTGAAAGATTGGTTCAGCGTCTGCTGAAGGCAATTGACGTACCAGTAGAGAGGGAATCTGTACATGAAAGGTAAGTTCCGCTTTGTTTTTAAGCTCGTTGGTATAGCCTTGCTGGCTGCCATCCTGTTTTGTTATAGCATGTTCCAAGGCGGTTTTGTGAGCTGGTTCCTATTTTATGCCTTTCTTCCGATTCTGCTTTATGTGCTCCTAGTGCTGTGCTACCCACTCAGCAGCTGGAAGGTGGATCGCACGCTTTCCAAATCCTATATCAGGAGCGGCGGAGAAGTGACCGTCGAGATCAGCTTGACTCGTCGTTTCCCTTTCCCGCTTGTATATTTGGAAATGGAAGATTTGTATGACAGATCTTTGCTGAAGGTGAGCAGACCAGATGGAACACTCCAGATTGCCCATTCTCGTCAGCCTAAGCAGCATATTCTGTTTCCTTGGTTCCGGAGGAATCTCCGAGTCAGTTATGTGCTGGACAGACTTCCGCGAGGTGAACATAGCTTTCATCAAATTCGTCTGCGTACTGGCGACCCATTTCAACTGGTCGAAAAAGAAGCGGTTTTCGAAATCATGCAGAAGCTGCACGTTTACCCAGCTGAAAGGGAGATTACAGTCGGGAATCCGCAAAGCGTTTTTGAAGAAGGCGCTGCTGTTGCTTATGCTCCGCGTTCAAAGCAGACGAGCGTCGTCTCTGGCATTCGGGAATACACCCCGGGTGACCGGTTCAGCTGGATCGACTGGAAAGCTTCTGCCAGAAAACAGGATATGATGACGAAGGAATTCGAACAGGAAAAAAGTGCAGATGTACTTGTCGCATTTGATAGAAGGGGAACCGGACAGACGGCAGATCTTTTTGAATATGCAGTTGTCATTGCTTTTTCTGTCTATCAGAAGCTGAAAAGCAGAAATGAGCAAGTCGGTTTCATGAGCATCGGCAATCCAGCCAAGTGGCTGCCTGCTGCAATGGGCAGTGCGCAGCTTCAGCGTGTGCAGCAGTATTTGACTACTGTACAGCAGGAGCAAGAACAGCCGCGGCTTCAGACATTGGCAGCAGAACTGTCACGACAGCCTAAAGGGTCGACAGTCTACTGTGTAACAACCGATTTGGACAGCCGGGAGCTGGCTGTGCTGCGAAAACTAAGGCAGAGCGGCTATGTACTGACCATTTTATACATTTGTCGCCACGCAGAAGTAGGAACAAAGGAAAAGAACCTTATACGGGAAGTTCGCCAGCTTGGCCATCAAATGGACATCTATCCGATACAGCAAACAGCCAAAACGGAGGTGCAGCGGAATGCGTAGAAGGGTCGGTCAATTACAGTGGCTGCGTTATCTTATCTTTGTATGTGGATTCCTTTTGTTTTGGGAATGGCTCCGTCCGCTTGATCAGATCAGCGATACAGGCAATTTGCCGCTCTTTGTCGTGTTCACAGCTATCTGCTTCCTGCTGTCCGCTCTCAAACTGCGCTGGTGGCTTAGCTTTTTGTTGAAGTTTATTTTGATGGTATTAGTTCTGCAAGTATTTCTAATGCAGGAAAACTTGATATCCGGAAGCTGGTTCACTTTCATCCTATCGGAGCTGCAGAGCAATCTCAAATTGCTGTTCACTGGCGAATTTGTATCGCTTACGCCATTTTTTAGAACGCTATTATTTTTGACTCTGCTTTGGCTGATGAGCTATTTGCTTTATTACTGGTTCATCGTTGCCAATCGTATTTTCTTCTTTATTATCATGACATTCCTGTACATCGGGATACTTGATACGTTTACACCTTATGATGGCAGCGGAGCAATTGTCCGTGTCTTTCTGATCAGCTTTTTCGCGATGGGGATTTCTGCCTTCGCGAGACTATATAAGGGCGGAGAAAAACGGCAGTTTCCGAAGCAAGTGCTGCTCTGGAGTATCCCGCTTCTATCCATACTTGCCGTTTCGGCTGCAGTAGGCTATGCAGCACCGAAGCTCCCGCCGCAATGGGCTGATCCCGTGCCATTCATCCAAACGATGTCAGATAACAACAATGAAAACGAAGGAGAAGGCGGTATTCAAAAAGTCGGATACGGAGAAAATGATTCCCGTCTGGGGGGGCCGTTCGTCCAAGATAATACCATCGCCTTCTGGGCAGCAACAGAAGCAAGCGGTTATTGGCGAGTTGACAGTAAAGATGTGTATACAGGAAAAGGCTGGGAACGCTCAAGAGAGGCAAAACCGCAAAGCTTCCAGAGCGGAGAGCCGGTCGGAATCGATCTTTACACGGAAAATGTAGCTGTGGAAGCACGGGAAGCAATCGTCTATCCTAGTCAAAATCAAGTGCTGGACAGGCTCGTATATCCTTATGGTGTGCAGACATTTTTCAGCGGCCAAGTAGGAGCTGCAGTTGATTCAGATTTTGGAGTGGTGGAAACGTTCAATCGAGCCCAATATCCAGATGAGAATTACACGATAGCCTTCGAGGAACCGCAGTATAATATCGAAGACCTGCGCAATGATTCTGAGCTGGATGACGACAATACCCATTATCGTTATACGCAGCTGCCTGAGAATTTGCCGGAGCGCGTCCGTGATTTGGCTGCGGAGATAACTTCTTCTGCCGATACACGGTATGATAAAGCGAAGGCAGTGGAACAATATTTTAATCAAAACGGATTTCAGTATCAGACACAGGATATACCTGTACCGGAAGATGATCAGGACTATGTCGATCAGTTTCTATTTGAAAGCAAAATCGGGTATTGTGATAACTTTTCTTCTGCAATGGTCGTACTGTTACGATCAGCTGATATTCCTGCGCGCTGGGTGAAAGGGTTCACGGCAGGACAGCCTGGCTCGAACCCGAATATATCCACTCCAGATGGGTTGTCCTCTTATATAGTTACGAACGGAAATGCCCATTCATGGGTGGAGGTGTATTTCCCGGAAACTGGTTGGGTTCCGTTTGAACCAACGCAAGGGTTTACAAACCCTGCAGAGTTTACTAGTGAAGAAGATGCAGCAGAAGAAACTCCAGAAGCACAAAATGATACGCCTGAACAAGAAGAACAAAGTCCGGCTCCAGAGCAGCCAGAAGAGCAGCAGCAGGAAGAAGAACAGGTGGCAGATAGCCAGACGGCTAGTAATACACTTCATCCACTGTATTGGATTATTCCGTCGGCCGTACTTTTATTAGCCGCTATTGCCTTGTATTTCACCCGCTATAAATGGCTGACAGCCTATTACATTCGAAAATACCGGAATGAACAATCCGAGGAGACATATGGTAAAGCCTATCATTATTTGCTGCGGCTGCTGGCGCATAAGGGGTTCAAGCGTCATTCTGGTCAGACACTCAGGGAATATGCGGTAACAATTGATCAGGAATTCGGCAATAAACGGATGTCTGAGCTTACGAGCGAATACGAAAGAATTCTGTACCGCAACGAAAAAAGTGCACCTGCATGGATAAATGCTGTCGAATTGTGGGAAAATTTAATTAAACAAGCGGCATCTTGACCCATTTTGGGCACATTGATAGAATAAGAGGCAATAAGCACCTTCAGAAGGACGCAGTACAGTGTTGCTGACGATTGTGAAGGCTTGAGCCGACAACGTTACTTTTGCTGGATTCCGCCTTGAACATGGCGCGGATTCAGCTTCTGTTTTTTCAAGACGTGATAAAGGTAAAATGTGGTGCATGCACCCGACCTGCTTATATCTAGAGAATAATGAAGGAGTGGACAGACTTTGGATATCGATACAGATATGATATTGGTACTGGACTTTGGAAGCCAGTACAATCAATTGATCACAAGAAGGATCCGGGAGTTCGGTGTATACAGCGAATTACATTCCCACAAACTGACAGCAGATGAGATTCGTAAGATGAACCCGAAAGGAATCATCCTTTCCGGCGGACCGCACAGTGTATATGACGAAAATAGCTTCCGATGTGACGAAGAAATCTTCGAACTAGGAATTCCGGTATTGGGTATCTGCTACGGTATGCAGCTGATGATGCAGCATTTCGGAGGAAATGTCCAGCGTGCTGACAGCCGGGAATACGGCCGTGCGGAAATCACATTGACAAACCCATCTGTCATCTTTAAAGATTCACCGGAAAAACAGCTAGTCTGGATGAGCCATGGTGATAAAGTGTTAGATCCAGCACCAGGCTTCAGCGTCGATGCTACAAGCCCGTCCACCCCAGTTGCTGCTATCAGCAACAAAGAACGTAACCTTTATGGTGTTCAGTACCACCCTGAAGTGCGCCATTCCGAGTACGGAAACCATATGCTGAAGCAGTTCGTTTTTGACGTCTGCCATGCAAAAGCGGAATGGACAATGGAAAACTTCATCGAAATGGAAACAGAAAAAATCCGCCAGCAAGTCGGTGACAAAAATGTCCTATGTGCATTGAGCGGCGGAGTGGACTCTTCCGTAGTAGCTGCTCTTATCCACAAAGCAATCGGCGACCAGCTGACATGTATTTTCGTGGATCATGGCTTGCTTCGTAAAAACGAAGGTGCAATGGTTGAGAAGACTTTCCGTGACGAATTCAAAATCAACTTGGTTGCAGTGCACGCTCAAGACCGTTTCTTGGGCAAGCTGAAAGGCGTTTCCGATCCAGAGCAGAAACGTAAAATCATCGGTAATGAATTCATCTACGTATTCGATGATGAAGCATCCAAGCTTGAAAACATGGACTTCCTTGCACAAGGTACACTGTACACAGACATCGTTGAAAGTGGTACAGAAACAGCACAGACAATCAAATCTCACCATAACGTGGGCGGACTGCCTGAAGATATGCAGTTTGAATTGATCGAGCCATTGAAAACATTGTTCAAAGATGAAGTACGTGAACTAGGAACAGAGCTTGGTTTGCCGGATGCAATCGTTCACCGTCAGCCATTCCCAGGTCCTGGACTAGCAATCCGAGTTATCGGTGAGATCACAGAAGAGAAGCTGGAAATCGTCCGCGAATCCGATGCAATCCTTCATGAGGAGATTGCGAAAGCTGGTCTTGAACGTGATATCTGGCAGTACTTCACTGTCCTTCCTGGTTTCAAGAGCGTAGGTGTAATGGGAGATGCTCGTACGTATGATTACACACTAGGTATTCGTGCGGTAACAAGTATCGACGGAATGACATCCGACTGGGCTCGTATCCCTTGGGATGTATTGGAGCGTATCTCTGTACGCTTCGTCAATGAAGTAAATCATGTAAACCGCGTCGTGTATGACGTAACTAGTAAGCCACCAGCAACTATCGAGTGGGAATAAACAAAAGAGGCCATGCTATCAATCAGATAGCATGGCCTCTTTTTGTATAAGCAAGTTGTTTTTTTCGGAATGCTGGTCACATATGAGCTCGTGTATGGAAAGCAATTCATACAGATAGATGCTTTCAATCGGAAAGTAGCCATCTTCCGGATCTTTCGGCATGTCGATGCTCCAGAATAGCTGGAACAAGTCATGGAACTGCCTTTTATCTGACACCTGATCTCCCTTCATCCAATGTGACAATCTTTCTTGGACTGCTTCAGCTGCTGCACTAAAACGGTTGCGCTGTTCTATATTCCAATGCAGCTGTTTGCCGCTTCGCCCAGCGTGAATCAAATTCCAAAGATGGTAATGGACTAATTTCAGCTTCTGAGTCAGGGCGGCCTCTTTATCCAGTAACGCTTTTGCATTTGAAGTAGGAAAATGATAACGGATTTCCTGTTGCTGGTGCTGCACATACTGTTCCAGGAGCAGCCTTTGGTCTGTCAGCTGGCGGAATGATGCTGTCAAACTTTGGACTGGCTGGTCTCCTTGTGTTTGCCTAATCCGTATCTCGACAAAGGCATGAAGCAGCTCATTTGTATGCCATATAACCAAATCTAACTGCTGACGAGATTTCTTGAAGTAATCTGGCGGCAGGATAAACATATTAACCAAAGTAGAAATGATGATTCCAATGACGCTTCCACCGAGACGGGCCCAGAAATCCGCCCATAAACTAGTATGCTCAACGTCGATCATAGCTACCGCTGTAATCGTTGCTACAATCAAACCCGCATGGAGCTTCAGTTTGTAGCAAACCAGAATCGTCAAAAAAGCCGCTGCCGTGTAGGTCAGCGGAGAAGCTCCGAATAAATAGATGGAAAGAACGGAAAATGCTGCTCCGACCATACTGGCTGGTAAACGGATCAGACCTTTTTGTATGGATGCATGAATTGTCGGCTCAATCGTCACGATAGCGGCAATGACCGCAAAAGCCGGAGATATGTGTACAATTTCACAAATTAATGCAGTAAAAAACACAGCAATCCCTGTCTTGATGACACGACTGCCGATGAAAAAATACTTCTTCACTTTATGTCAACACCTTTGATGGATCGTGTTTACATTATAAAGTGTATAAAGCTGGCAGGCAATGGTTGTAACTGGAAGAGTTATGGGGCTTGGAGCATGTTTTTTGAAGTGATGGTATAACCGCAGTAAGTTACGGGTAAAAGAAGAAAATACTTTGACCGGTAACTCAGGGGGTAGCCATGATAATCAATTTAATGAAACAGAATAAAGTCAATTTCAAACGTATTTACGGTACTTCCAGTACGATTGCCAATAACGTCCGTTTTGATTCCCGTCTTATAACGAAACATGATGTTTTTGTTTGTATACAAGGGGATAATCATGATGGGCACGCCTTTATCGAGGATAGTATTGCACAAGGTGCTTCTGTCATTGTAGGAACGGATGAAGGATTGTTGAAATCCTATTATCGCCAGTATGAGGATTGCACCTTCCTTGTAGTAGAGGATGCTCGGCTGGCGATGGCGCAGATGGCAGTGTTGCTATCAGATGAGGCTTGGAAAAAGCTTGTTACAGTTGCTGTCACCGGAACAAATGGGAAAACGACAGTTGCGGCTTATGTCCGATCTTTGCTGAATCAGCTTCAGCTTCGGACTACGTCAATTGGAACCTGCGGTATTATTACGTCTAAAGAGAAAATCAACTTCTTTAAAAGTACGCCTACTACTCCGGAATCTGCTGATCTTCATGTGCTTTTCAAACAGCTGGTGTCGGAGGGGGAGAAGGCGGTTGTGATGGAGGCAACGTCTATTGCATTGGATCAAAAGCGTACAGCATCGATAACATTTGATGTTGCAATTCATACGAATTTATCGCCAGAGCACTTGGAATTCCATGGAACAATGGAGAATTATAAGCGGGCGAAGATGAAATTGTTTGAACAAGCCGCTACTGCGATCGTAAATATAGATGACGAAGGAATGGCGCAGGATATTCTGGATACGTACCAAGGGAAGTTGCTGACATATAGCCTTAAGAAAAATAGCGAGGCAGATTTGATTGCCACAAATCTACACACAGATGCGCATGGTATCCAATTTGAGCTTTATACAAATGAAAGGTCATATACGATTCGTGCACCAATTTTTGGTGAGTACAATGTGGCTAATCTTCTTGCAGCAATAGGGACAGCGATGCAGCTTGGTTTTGATCTGGAAGAAATCGTGGATGTCTTAGGTACAATTGAAAGTCCGGAGGGTCGTTTTGAAGTAATCGAACAGTACGGCAACAGGAAAATCATTCTCGATTATGCCCACACTCCAGCTGCATTGGATCAGCTGCTGACTGCGGTAAATGCTATTCCGCATCGTCGCTTGATTGTAATGATATTGGGAGTCGGTATCAGGGATTTCGGGAAGATGCCGAAAATGGCAGAGACAATCGAGGGAAGAGCTGATGAGATTGTAGTATCTGTTGATCATCCAGGCCATCATGATCCCAAAATCATCATCGATGCGGTGTGTAAGGGCTTTACTGACCGAGTGCATAATGTGTCCACGGCAAAGACGAGAGCCGAAGCTGTCTGTCTTGCACTAGATCTCAGCGAAGAAGGAGATATTGTCCTGCTTACGGGCGGACAAATCAACGGCGCGCAGTTCGTTAGAGGAAAGGCTATACCACATTCTGATCACGCTATCATTCGATCATATTTTGAAGAACAACATGCAGAAAAGGTACAACCCACTATCAGCTGAATAGGATGGAAACGATTACTAATACTATTCTTAGGTACATTTACCGAAAAAACATTGACGAAGCAGGCAAAATGCTTTTATAGTGAAAGAGTATTAATACTATATATTTTCGTCTTCGTATAATTTTGGGAATATGGCCCATGAGTTTCTACCAGGTTACCGTCATTAACCTGACTACGCTGACATTTCGATCTGAGTTACATAATCAGATGTGGTGTAGATAAGAAACGCTTCTTGCCCTTGGCAGAAGTGTTTTTTATTTGAAAGCTTATCCTGCCCAATCGAAGCTACAGGAGGAGTAACAAGTTATGAAACGTTTTTTCCGTTTTGACGAATTAAACACATCTTACCGCACCGAGATAATCGCCGGTATCACGACATTTTTGTCGATGGCATATATCCTGTTCGTCAATCCGAATGTGCTGACTCTGCAAGGCGTGCCTGACAGCGCAATAAATGGCGGCCGTATGGACGCTGGCGCAATCTTCACAGCTACAGCTATCGCTTCCGCAATTGGTACCCTGATCATGGGTGTTTTCGCTAAATTGCCAATAGCACTAGCTCCTGGTATGGGATTGAATGCATTCTTCGCTTTCACGGTTGTGCTTACTTACGGAATTCCATGGGAAACTGCATTGGCAGGCGTACTTGCTTCTGGTGTGATTTTCATGATTCTATCTCTTTCTGGTTTGCGAGAACTTTTAATCAATGCGATCCCGCCGACCTTGAAGCTGGCAGTCGGTGCTGGGATTGGACTTTTCATTGCTTTCATCGGTTTAAAGAACGCGAATCTCGTAGTTATGAGTGAAGATACGGTTGTGGCTCTTGGCGATATCCACAGCGGTCCGGCGCTATTAGCTATCTTTGGTATCTTCGTTACAGCAATCCTATTGGTTATCGGATTCCGTGCAGCAATTTTCATTGGAATGATCATTACAGCGGCAGCAGGTATGATTGTCGGCTTGATCGATCCTCCAACTGCAGTTGGTGACGTTGTCGGAAGTGTACCAAGCCTTGCACCTACATTTGGTGCAGCATTTTCTCATTTCGGTGATATTTTCACAATCCAAATGCTGACTGTCATCCTGACTTTCCTATTTGTCGATTTCTTCGACACAGCAGGTACATTGGTTGCAGTTGCCAGCAAAGCAGGTTTGATGAAAGATGGTAAATTGCCGAATCCTGGACAAGCGTTGCTTGCAGATTCCGGTGCGACAGTTGCAGGTGCTATCTTAGGTACTTCCAATACTACTGCATATGTTGAATCGACTACAGGCGTAGGCGCAGGAGGCCGATCTGGCTTCACAGCCGTCGTTACTGCAATCTGTTTCCTGTTGGCATTATTCTTCAGTCCGCTGTTATCTGTCATCACCAATGAAGTAACAGCTCCAGCTTTGATTGTGGTTGGTGTCCTGATGGCCACTTCCTTGAAGGAAATTGAATGGAATAAAACAGAGCTTGCTGTACCAGCTTTCTTTACAATTCTCATGATGCCGCTCACAGGCAGTATCGCTACTGGTATTGCAGTTGGTTTCATCTTCTATCCGCTTACGTTACTTGCAAAAGGGCGCGCGAAGGAAATCCATCCTGTTATGTGGTTCTTGTTCGTTGTATTCCTGTTATACTTCATCTTTTTGGCATAAAAGAAGCCGCTCCTATCGGGGCGGCTTTTTATTTGGGTGAAAATTGACAGTTTTGTGATCGGATTTTACCTTTATGCGTTGATTGCGGCGGTGACGGGTATAATTGTATTATACTTACGAGAGATTAAAATCGTCTGTCAGCGGGCGAGGAGGAGGAGTACCTATGAGTAACCGTTCAGTGAAGCTGGCTTGGTTCAGCTTACTGGCATTTATCGCAGTCATCGTCGTCAATTACCTGTCCAACGCCTTGCCGCTCGGAGGGAAGAACACCCGTCAACTATCTGATCAGCTTGATGTATTATTTCAGCCAGCAGGATATGCTTTCAGTATTTGGGGAGTTATTTATTTGTTCACTTTTATTTGGGTCATCCGCTTATTTCTGCGGTCGACACGTGAAACAGAATGGTATGGAAAAGCAGCTGGAGCTTTCATAGCGAGCTGTATCTTTAACATTGCCTGGCTATTCACTTTCCATTATCAGCTATTCAGCATTTCCATCATTCCGATGGTGGCGCTGCTGGTCTCCTTGATTATTCTGTATCAAACCATTGCCACTTCATCTGACCGCCGGAAATTTGATTTGTTCCCGTTTTCAATTTATATCGGCTGGGTTTCCGTCGCGACAATTCTAAATGTCGGCATTTTATTTGTATCGCTAGGGATTGATAATATTGAAGGATGGCTTTTGTCAGGAGAAGTATGGACAATCATCATTCTAATCGCCGGTGCAATTCTGGCAATTGGCTTTATGCATGTTTTCCGGGATAGTGTCTATCCGCTTGTATTCATTTGGGCGTATTTTGCCATTGCTGCTGCGAGGGCTGAAGAGTTTCCGGCTATTACAGCGATAGCTAGTATTATGGCAGTGATCATATTAATTGCAATACCGATTCATTTGTTCCGCAGGAAAAAACGTAAGTATGGATATTGATTCTATAAGGTACTAATTTTTTTGTGTAAGAGGAGGATGCAAGTTGCTGGAAATACCGCTCGTCATGCTGCTGATCATCTTTGTTGTTAACATCGTCTACGTAAGTCTCAATACATTGCGGGTCATCCTGACATTAAAAGGAAGACGGTATATTGCAGCAGGCGTCAGTGTATTCGAGATTACGATCTATACGATTGGTCTTGGCCTAGTCCTAGACAATTTGGATCAAATCCAGAACCTGATTGCCTATGCACTTGGCTTCGGAATCGGTGTCATTCTCGGTTCGAAGATAGAAGAGAAGCTGGCACTCGGCTACATTACCGTCAATGTTATCTCATCCGACCCGAGTATCGAGTTTACGAGACGACTTCGTGAAAAAGGTTATGGCGTCACCAGCTGGTTTGCTTACGGTATGGACGGGGACCGACTTGCCATGCAGATCCTGACGCCTCGTAAATACGAACTTCAGTTGTATGAGGCTATTAAAGAAGTCGATCCGAAGGCTTTTATCATTGCCTACGAGCCTCGTCAAATCTTTGGCGGTTTCTGGGTGAAAAGTGTAAAGAGGGAGCGTATTCGTAATGCCAAAAGAAAAGAAGCCGGCAAAGAAACGATTTGAGCTCGGTGAAAATGAGACAATCGATGCTTGCTTGGATCGTATCAAAGCAGAGGGTTATCTGCCAGTCCGGAAGATGGAAGAACCAATTTTTCGGGAGACCACCGAGAATGGGACAAAGAAGGTAGAACCTATCGGAAGGAAAGTTATTTTTGATACGAAATTACTAAAAACCGAACATTAAATATAACAATTTAACCATCGTTCGATTTTTTCATTGACGATGTGTGTCAGAATTGTTATCATAAACATGCATGAAAGACACGGCTGGATTTGACAACACTACAGCATAAAGCTAGAAGCTGTGCTTTATAGATCGTACCTCATATATTTCCGGAAATACGGTCCGGAAGTCTCTACCTGCTACCGTAAATGGCGGACTATGAGGGAAGATGACTGCATGATTATGAGCCTACGACACCGTATGCCTATTCGTCTTCTCTCAGTTAGCGGGAGAGGTGAATAGGCTTTTTTTACGGCAAAAAGAGGAAAGAGGGATTTGGATGGCAGAGATTGGAATCATCATGGGCAGCATCTCTGATTGGGAGACAATGGAGCATGCGTGCAAGCTTTTGGAAGAGCTGGAAATATCTTTTGAGAAAGAAGTGATTTCGGCTCATCGGACACCTGAGGATATGTTTGATTATGCAGCGAATGCTAGAGAAAGAGGCTTGAAGGTGATCATTGCCGGTGCAGGCGGTGCAGCTCATCTGCCAGGAATGGTAGCAAGTAAAACGACGTTGCCTGTGATTGGAGTACCAGTACAGACAAAAGCACTTGATGGGATGGACTCTTTGCTCTCTATCGTTCAGATGCCAGGCGGTGTTCCGGTAGCTACAGTAGCAATCGGAAAAGCAGGAGCTAAAAATGCCGGTATCCTGGCGGCCCAAATCCTCGGTACTCATAATAAACAAATTGCTGAGCGCCTGACTGCTTATCAGCAAGGCATGAAGAAACAAGTAGCGGAAATGAGGGATCAGCTTGCGACCAAATAATATCATCACTATCGGTATCCTTGGGGGCGGGCAGCTCGGCCGCATGATGGCAACAGCCGCAAAGCATATGGGATATCGAATCATTGTCCTCGACCCGGCGCATGATTGTCCAGCTGCACAGGTAGCGGACTTGCATATCGAAGCACCCTATGATGATAGAGACGCTATCCGAAAACTAGAGAGCTTAAGCGATGTTGTCACCTATGAATTCGAAAATGTCGATTTGGATGCAGCTAAACTGCTGGAGGAAAAGGGAAAGCTCCCGCAAGGTTCCCTTCTATTGGAAATCAGTCGAGATAGAGCAAATGAAAAGAATCTCATGAAAGAACTGGATCTTCCAGTAGCGCCTTTTACGATAGTGACAGACGAGAAGGAATTGCTGACTGCGGTTAGGGAAATCGGCTTTCCATCGGTCGTAAAAACGTGCCGAGGCGGATACGATGGCAAAGGACAGCTAAAACTGGAATTTAAGGAAGACCTGCAAGAAGCTGCTGCATTCGTTCGGCAGAATGGACGCTGCATTGTAGAATCATGGTTAACATTCGATAAGGAAATATCGATTGTACTGACTAGAGGCCAGGATGGAGAGATAACGTATTTCCCGGCAGCAGAAAACGAACACCGAGATCACATCCTTTATCGGACAATCGCACCCGCCAGCATCACAAACGAGGTAGCAGAGCAAGCACGTAACGCTGCTGGCAAGCTGGCGGAAGCAGCCGGAGTTGTCGGTACCTTCACCGTCGAGATGTTCGTCTCAGGCAATGAGCTTTACATGAATGAAGTCGCACCGCGACCGCATAATTCCGGTCATTATACAATTGAAGCTTGTACGGTTTCGCAATTCGAGCAGCATATCCGAGCAGTATGTGGTTTGCCGCTTTTGCCGGTCCATTTTATCGGAGCCGCCGTTATGATAAATTTATTAGGAGAAGAGCTGGACCAGTATTGGCAGCAGCCTGACAGACCACTAGCCCATATCCATGACTACGGCAAGCAAGAAGCAAAGCCAAAACGGAAAATGGGGCATTTCACAATGGTTGGGACGTCACGTAAGACCCTGCTGGATGAAAGCGACGCTTTTACACGATCACTAGGAGGAAACAAAGCATGATTGAACGTTATACAAGAGAAGAAATGGGTAACATCTGGACAGATGAAAACAAATATAAAGCGTGGCTTGAGGTCGAGATTCTAGCATGTGAAGCATGGAGTGATTTAGGCATCATCCCTGAATCCGATGTGAAAGCACTGCGTGAAAATGCATCCTTCGATATCAATCGTATCTTGGAAATTGAGCAGGAAACACGCCATGATGTGGTTGCCTTCACTCGCGCAGTATCCGAGACATTGGGCGAAGAGCGCAAATGGGTGCATTACGGCCTGACATCCACGGATGTAGTAGATACAGCTTTATCGTATTTATTGCTCCAGGCAAATCAAATCATCCGAAAAGGCATTGTCAATTTTATCGAGATCTTGGAAACAAAAGCAAAGGAACATAAGCATACTGTCATGATGGGACGTACACATGGCGTGCACGCCGAGCCAACGACTTTCGGTTTGAAAATGGCGTTATGGTATGAAGAAATGAAACGTAATCTGGAGCGTTTTGACGCTGCAGCTGACACGATTCAATATGGCAAGCTTTCTGGTGCGGTCGGTACATATGCGAATATCGATCCGTATGTGGAGAAATACGTTACGAAGAAGTTAGGCTTGAAGCCAGCACCAGTATCCACGCAAACATTGCAGCGTGACCGCCACGCACAATATGTGGGCACTTTGGCATTGATTGCTACAAGCATCGAGAAATTCGCGACTGAAATCCGCGGGCTTCAGAAAACAGAAACGCGTGAAGTGGAAGAGTTCTTCGCCAAAGGTCAAAAAGGTTCTTCTGCAATGCCCCATAAACGTAATCCAATCGGATCTGAGAACATGGTCGGCATGTCACGCCTGATCCGCGGTCACATGGTCACAGCTTACGAAAACGTTGCTCTTTGGCATGAACGCGATATCTCTCATTCATCTGCAGAGCGTGTTATCCTGCCGGATGCGACAATCGCGCTTGATTATATGCTGAGCCGCTTCTCTAATATCGTGAAGAATTTAACGGTCTTCCCTGAAAACATGAAGCGTAACATCGATCGGACCTACGGCGTTATTTTCTCCCAGCGTGTATTGCTTGCACTTATTGATAAAGGCATGAGCCGTGAACAAGCGTACGATATCGTTCAGCCGAAAGCGATGGAAGCATGGGAGACAGAAACACAATTCAAACAGCTCATCGAAGCAACAACCGAAATCTCTGCCTTCCTTAGCCAGGAAGAAATTGATGACTGCTTCGACTATACGTACCACTTGAAAAATGTAGATCAGATTTTCCATAAGATCGGATTAGAATAATACTTTGAAAAACGGGGTGGAGAATGTGAGAGGAAAATTGCTGTACGAAGGAAAAGCCAAGCAAGTGTTTCAATCAGCCGAAAATGAGCAAGAGCTCGTGCTGTCTTATAAAAATGATGCAACAGCATTCAATGGCAAGAAGAAAGCAAGCTTTGAAGGAAAAGGCCGCTACAACAATCTTATCTCGACCCATATTTTTGAATACTTGACGAAGCAGGGCATATCATCGCATTTCATCAAGCCGCTCAGCGAAACAGAGCAGCTTGTGAAAAAGACGACGATCGTACCGCTCGAAGTAGTCGTTCGGAATGTTGCAGCAGGAAGCATTACGAGAAGGCTTGGTATTCCGGAGAAGACCGTTTTCCAACCCGTTTTGACAGAGCTTTACTATAAGGATGATAGTTTGGATGATCCGATCATCAATGATGCACATGCATTACTGCTGACGGATGTGAATGAAGAAGAACTTGCTTACATTAAGCAAGCAGCATTGGAAGTCAACCAGCATCTGCAGACGTTCTTTGACCGAGTAGGTCTGCAGCTGGTCGATTTCAAACTGGAATTCGGCCGTGACCAAGACGGCTCCATTCTTCTCTCTGATGAAATTTCCCCGGATACATGCCGGCTTTGGGACAAGGAGAATGGCGGCAAGATGGACAAGGATGTATTCCGTGAAGACCTTGGTAGCTTGATCGACGTATATGATGCAATTCTAAATCGACTGGAGGCAGCAAAATGAAAAAGGTAAAAATCTTTATCACGCTGAAAGAAGGGGTTTTGGACCCGCAAGGTAAGGCTGTACAGGAAGCATTGCAGGCAAATGGATTCCCGGATGTAGCAGATACTCGTGTCGGAAAGTACATCGAAATGACACTGCCGGATGAAGCGGATGTAGCACTGGAAGTACAGCGTATGTGTGATAAGCTGCTAGCCAATCCTGTCATGGAAGAATACAGCTATACAGTCGAGGAGGGTATACACTCGTGAAATTTGCTGTCATCGTCTTTCCAGGCTCCAACTGTGACCGGGATATGTACCATGCGGTCAAAGACGGTTTAGGAGAAGAAGCGGATCTAGTATGGTATGAAAATGCGAATCTGACAGACTATGATGCTATCTTGCTTCCGGGCGGATTCAGCTACGGTGATTATCTTCGCTCCGGCGCGATTGCATCTGTATCCAATGTATTGAACCAAATCAAGCAAAAGGCAGAAGCAGGCACACCCGTCCTTGGTGTGTGCAATGGCTTCCAGATCTTATTGGAAACAGGCTTGCTGCCGGGTGCAATGCTGCGGAATGAAAAGCTGAAGTTCATGTGTCATTACGAAACCCTTGTTGTCGAAAGAGCCGATACGATGTTCACAAGCGGCTATGAAAAAGGCCAGCAAATTCAAATTCCGATCGCCCACGGTGAAGGAAATTACTATTGTGACGATCGAACACTGGAAGAGTTGAAACGAAATAATCAGATTGTTTTTACTTACAAGAACAATCCGAATGGTTCTCGGGCTGATATCGCCGGAATCGTCAATGAAGCAGGTAATGTGCTAGGCATGATGCCTCACCCGGAACGAGCTGTCGAGGATTTGCTCGGTTCAAGCGATGGACTTGCAATGTTCCAATCCGTACTACAACACTGGAGGGAAATGTATGTTACAACAAGCTGAGATCAGTCCGGAAAAAATCGAACAAGATCGTTTGTACCGAGATATGGGTTTGACAGATGAGGAATTCCAATCTGTAAAGAATATCCTTGGCAGACAGCCAAATTTCACGGAAACAGGCATTTTCTCCGTTATGTGGTCTGAGCATTGCAGCTACAAAACATCCAAGCCACTATTGCGCAAATTCCCGACGGAAGGACCGCATGTCCTGCAAGGACCAGGTGAAGGAGCGGGAATCGTCGATATCGGTGATGACAAAGCGGTTGTATTTAAAATCGAAAGTCATAACCATCCATCTGCTGTCGAGCCTTACCAAGGCGCAGCGACCGGAGTTGGCGGTATCATTCGTGACGTATTCTCCATGGGAGCCCGGCCAATTGCACTACTGAATAGCTTGCGTTTCGGTAACCTGACGACACCGCGTGTTAAATATTTGCTTGAGGAAGTTGTCCACGGTATTGCTGGCTACGGTAACTGTGTCGGTGTACCGACTGTTGGCGGAGAAATTCAGTTTGATGCTAGCTACGAAGGCAACCCGCTCGTCAATGCAATGTGTGTCGGTTTGATCGACCAAAAGGATATCCAAAAAGGGATTGCTGCTGGTGTTGGTAATACAGTTATCTACGCAGGTGCTCCAACTGGCCGTGATGGTATCCATGGTGCAACGTTTGCATCAGAAGACTTGAGCGAAGAATCTGAATCAAAACGTCCTTCTGTTCAGGTTGGTGATCCATTCATGGAAAAACTTTTGATTGAAGCATGCTTGGAAGTGATCCAGCATGAAGCACTTGTCGGTATCCAGGATATGGGCGCAGCTGGTCTGACATCAAGTGCAAGTGAAATGGCGAGTAAAGCTGGTATGGGTATGGAAATGAACCTTGACCTAGTACCGCAGCGTGAACAGCATATGACGCCATATGAATTGATGCTTTCCGAATCCCAGGAGCGCATGCTGCTTGTCGTGAAGAAAGGCCAAGAGCAGGGCATCATCGAAGTATTCGAAAAATACGGACTACAAGCGGTTGCTGTAGGTACTGTAACGGATGACAAACAGTTCCGTCTTTTGCATCATGGTGAAGTTGCAGCAGAGATCCCGGTTGATAGTTTAGCTGAGGATGCACCAGTTTATTACAAAGAATCAAAGGTACCTGACTATTACACAGAATTCCAGACTATCGATTATAAGCCAGCTGTCATGAATCATGCAGCGACGCTGAAGCAGCTTTTGCAGCAGCCGACGATTGCCAGCAAAGAATGGGTTTATGATCAATATGATTCCATGGTTGGTGCAAGTACGGTCGTCGCACCTGGAAGTGATGCGGCAATCGTGCGCGTACGCGGAACAGAGAAAGCAATTGCAATGACGACAGATTGTAATTCCCGCTATATCTATCTGGATCCAGAAACTGGCGGCAAGATTGCTGTGGCAGAAGCAGCTCGTAATATCATCAGTTCAGGTGCGAAGCCGCTTGCGCTGACAGATGGCTTGAATTTTGGAAACCCGGATAAACCAGAGAACTTCTGGCAAATGGAAAAAAGCGTGGATGGTATGAGCGCTGCATGTTTAGCATTGGAAACGCCAGTTATCAGCGGTAACGTATCGCTTTATAACGAGTCCAATCAGCAAGCAATTTTCCCGACACCTATCGTCGGAATGGTCGGCTTGGTAGAGAACTTGGCGCATGTAACGACAAGCCAGTTCAAGCAAGCTGGTGATGCTATTTATCTACTAGGTGAAACGAAGGCTGAATTCGGCGGAAGCGAGTTGCAGAATGTACTGGAAGGACGTTATTACGGTAAAGCACCTGCTATTGATCTAGATGTGGAAGCGAGCAACCAGCAAGCAGTACTAGCTAGCATTCAGCAAGGATTCATAGCATCTGCACATGATCTCGCAGAAGGCGGTCTTGCTGTTGCATTGGCAGAAAGTCTATTCGGTACAGAGCTTGGTGCTAAGGTAACAATCGACGGTGATATGACGGCAGCGCTTTTCAGTGAATCACAGTCACGCTTCCTTTTGACGGTTTCTCCAGAAAATCAGGCAGCTTTCGAACAGGCAGTGCCAGGAGCAAAGCAAATTGGTTTGGTAACAGAAGAAGCAGAGCTTGTAATTGGACAAGATGGACGATCTATCATCTCAGAAGCAGTATCGACACTCGAGGCACTTTGGAAAGGAGCTATTCCATGCTTGCTGAAATCAAAGGCTTGAATGAGGAATGCGGCGTCTTTGCGATATGGGGACATGAGAAAGCTGCAGAAGTGACGTACTACGGCCTTCATGCCTTGCAGCATCGCGGGCAGGAGGGAGCCGGTATCGTCACGACTGACCGGGAAAACCTTCATTTGCACAAAGGAATCGGCCTGATTAATGAAGTATTTTCAGAAGGACAGTTCAACAAGCTGAACGGCAATGCAGCCATCGGCCATGTCCGCTATGCCACTGCTGGCGGCGGAGGTTATGAGAACGTACAGCCGTTGCTGTTCCGCTCCCAGAAAGATAGCCTGGCAATCGCACACAACGGAAACCTCGTTAACGCATATGGACTGAAGCAGCAGCTGGAAGCACAAGGCAGCATTTTACAGACTTCTTCTGATACAGAGGTGATTGCCCATCTGATCAAGCGCAGCGGTCAGATAGAACTGGAAGAGGCGATCAAGTCGGCTCTCAGTATGGTCAAAGGTGCTTACAGCCTTACAATCCTTACAGAAACCCAGCTGTTTGTTGCAGTAGATCCAAAAGGGTTGCGTCCGTTGTCACTTGGCCGCCTTGGTGATGCATGGGTAGTTTCCTCTGAAACATGTGCATTTGATGTAACAGGAGCGGAATATGTACGTGAAGTGGAGCCCGGTGAATTGATAACAATCAGCGATGCAGGTCTTCATACGCAGCGTTTTTCTTCCACTCTTGAAAGATCACTTTGTTCCATGGAGTATGTCTACTTCTCCCGTCCGGATTCCAATTTGAACGGCCAGAACGTGCATGCTTCCCGTAAAAAGATGGGGAAAGTGCTCTCGCAGGAAGCCCCAATTGAAGCGGATGTTGTAACAGGTGTTCCTGATTCTAGTATTTCAGCCGCGATCGGATTTTCAGAGGCTTCGGGCATTCCATATGAGCTTGGCTTGATCAAGAATCGCTATGTGGGCCGTACCTTCATCCAGCCTTCCCAGGAACTTCGTGAACAGGGTGTAAAAATGAAGTTATCGGCTGTACGCGGTATTGTCGAAGGAAAACGCGTCGTCATGGTTGATGACTCAATCGTGCGCGGAACGACAAGCAAACGGATTGTCCGGATGCTGAAGGAAGCTGGTGCAACCGAAGTGCATGTGCGTATCGCTTCTCCTCCGATTCAAAATCCATGCTTTTACGGTATTGATACATCGACGACATCAGAGCTGATTGCGGCTAATCACAGCATTGAAGAGATGCGCGAGTTAATCGAAGCAGATTCACTATCTTTCCTGTCAGTCGAGGGTCTGGAAGATTGCATCGTTGGTGACAACGATACGATGACACATGGTATTTGCAAGGCATGCTTTACAGGAAACTATCCAACTGAAATCTATCCGGATACCGTACTTCCGGCGTACAAATGTTAGGAGGGCAAGCATGAGCGAACTTTACAAGCAAGCCGGCGTGGATGTCGAAGCAGGCTATCGCGCAGTAGACTTAATGAAGAAACATATCAATCGTACGAACCGTCCGGAAGTTATCGGCGGTGTCGGCGCGTTTGCAGGACTGTTTGACTTGTCGTCTTTCTCTTATAAAGAACCGGTACTTGTTTCCGGAACAGATGGAGTTGGTACGAAGCTGAAGCTGGCTTTTGATATGGATCAGCATGATACGGTAGGAATCGACCTTGTCGCTATGTGTGTGAATGACATCATCGCTCAAGGTGCACAAGCGTTGTTTTTCCTGGATTATATCGCCTGCGGCAAAAATGAACCGGAGAAGATCGAACAGATTGTCAAAGGCATTGCTGATGGCTGTGTTGAAGCAGGTGCTGCATTGATAGGCGGCGAAACAGCTGAAATGCCAGGTATGTATGGAGCAGAAGAATATGACTTGGCGGGCTTTGTCGTAGGTATTGGGGAAAAGGCGAAGCTGATCAGCGGTGCTGATGTTAAAGCAGGAGATGCGATTATTGGGATTGCTTCTAGTGGTCTGCATTCCAACGGCTTCTCTCTAGTGCGCCGTCTGATTGAGCAGCATGGTCTGAGACTGGACGAAGTGTACGCGCCATTTGATCGTCCATTAGGAGAAATCTTGCTTGAACCGACCAAAATCTATGCAAAAGCAGTATGTGCTGTCCAAGAGAAAATTGATATCCATGGTATCTCTCATATCACTGGCGGCGGCTTCCATGAAAACCTGCCGCGCGCAGTGCCCGAGGATCTTGGAGTCCGGATACAGACCGGAAGCTGGGAGCTGCCGCCTGTCTATGAATTCCTAATGGAAAAAGCTGAGCTAGTCTTTGAGGATATGCTCGGTGTTTTCAATACAGGAATCGGTATGGCACTAATTGTCTCTAAAGAAGATGCAGAAGAAACAGTTTCCATTCTGCGAGAAGCTGGCGAAAGCGCTTGGATCATCGGTGACGTGACGGACAAGACAGGCGTGGAGTTTTCCGCATGATTCCAGCTGCCGTTTTTGCTTCCGGCAGCGGCAGCAACGCTGAAGCGATTGTGCAGGCTGCCGAATTACCTTGTACAATCCAGCTGCTTGTTTGTGACAAGCCGGAAGCACCTGTCATACAAAAAGCAAAAGAGTGGGAAGCGGAGATTTTTGTCTGCGATCCGAAGACCTTTAAAGATAAGCAAGCCTATGAACAAGCTATTCTTACTAAGCTGCAGGAAAAACAGATTGAATGGATTTTTCTAGCGGGTTACATGCGCTTGATCGGACACACTCTGCTGGAGGCATATCCAGAGCGTATCCTGAACATCCATCCGTCGCTGCTGCCAGCATTTGCCGGCAAGGATGCGATCGGACAAGCCTTGGCTGCAGGTGTGAAGGTGAGCGGAGTGACGATTCATTTCGTTGACGCGGGAATGGATACTGGAAATATCATTGCCCAAGAAGCAGTTCCGGTCCTGGAAAATGATACACATCAAACCTTGCATCAGCGAATCCAAGAAATTGAGCATCGCCTTTATCCGGAAACGATTTCGTACATACTCAAAGAACAAGATAGAAAGGAATGACTGCAATGCCACGTGCGTTAATAAGCGTATCAGATAAAACAGGTATCATCCCATTTGCCAAAGGATTGGCAGCATTGGATTTTGAGATCATTTCAACTGGAGGCACTTTGAAACAACTGCAGGAAGCAGGAATTCCAGCAGTGGCAGTGTCTGATGTGACTAAATTTGATGAGATCATGGACGGACGTGTAAAGACGCTTCATCCAGCCATACACGGCGGTTTGTTAGCTAGAAGAGATGATGAAAGCCATATGCAGCAACTGAAGGAGCGCGACATCACACCGATCGATTTGGTTGTAGTGAATCTCTATCCGTTTAAAAATACGATCGAGAAGCCAGGCGTTACAGAAGCCGATGCCATCGAAAATATCGACATCGGAGGACCGACAATGCTTCGTTCAGCTGCTAAAAACTTTGCTGGTGTTACTGTCCTAGTTGATCCAGAAGATTACGAGATGACATTGTCTGCATTGCAGGAGGGTGAGCTTTCTTATGAAGCGAAACGCCGCTTAGCAGGTAAGGTATTCCGCCATACAGCAAACTATGATGCGATGATAGCAGGTTATTTTGCTGAATTGAATGAAGAGCATGATACGGAAACATTGACACTGACATATGAAAAAGTCCAATCCTTGCGTTATGGGGAAAACCCGCATCAGGCAGCGGCATTCTACAAGGATCCAATCGTCAAAGGCGCTTCCATCGCAAATGCGAAGCAGCTGCATGGCAAGGAGCTTTCTTATAATAATATCCAGGATGCAAATGCAGCACTGGAGATCGTCATGGAATTCCAAGAGCCTGCTGCTGTTGCAGTCAAGCATATGAACCCTTGCGGTGTCGGTATCGGAGAAACTATTTCGAATGCTTTCCGAAAAGCATTCGAAGCAGATCCGACATCTATTTTTGGCGGTATTGTTGCTTTGAACGGTGAAGTTGATAAAGATACGGCATTGCAGCTGAAGGAGATCTTCCTTGAGATTGTCATCGCGCCAAGCTTCACAGAAGAAGCATTGGCTTTATTGACGGAGAAGAAAAACATCCGTTTATTGGAGCTTGCTGCAGATAAAATCCAACAACCGAAAAAGGTCGTCAGCGTAAGCGGCGGTCTGCTTGTACAGGATTATGATGCAGGTGCTGTAACAGAAGCGAATCTCACTGTTGCGACTAACCGAAAGCCGACAGAAGACGAAATGAAGAATCTTCTCTTCGCCTGGAAAGTTGTGAAGCATGTGAAATCCAATGCCATCGTTGTGGCAAAGGATGATCAGACGATCGGTGTCGGGGCAGGACAAATGAATCGGGTTGGAGCTGCTAAGATCGCCTTGGAGCAGGCTGGTGAGAAAGCAGCAGGTGCGGTGCTCGCATCGGATGCATTCTTCCCTATGCCGGATACAGTCGAAGCGGCAGTGAAAGCTGGAGTAACAGCTATCATCCAGCCAGGCGGATCAAAACGTGACGAAGATTCTGTAGCTGTATGTAATGCGCACAATATTGCTATGGTTTACACAGATATGCGCCACTTCAAGCACTAATTGTCAGGGGGAGACTTTGTGAGAGTTCTTGTTATAGGCAGCGGCGGCCGCGAGCATAGTATCGTCGCAAAGCTAGCTTCAAGTACTGAGGTTACGGCATTGTACGCAGCACCAGGTAATGGCGGTATAGCCGACTTGGCCACTTGTGTGCCGATTGATGTAACAGCTGTGGAAGACCTGGTCCATTTTGCTAAGGAAGAACAAATCGATTGGACATTTGTCGGCCCGGAAATTCCGTTGCTTGCTGGTGTCGTCAACGCTTTCCAACAGGAAGGCTTGAATGTATTCGGACCAACAAAGGAAGCTGCTTTGATCGAAGGAAGCAAGGATTACGCTAAAAGCTTTATGCGTGTTCATGCTATCCCTACTGCAGCCAGTGAGACTTTCTCTGATGCAGATAAAGCAAAAGCATATATTGCGAAAAAAGGTGCACCGATCGTTGTGAAAGCAGATGGGCTTGCTGCTGGTAAAGGTGTCGTAGTTGCCCAGACGGTTGAGGAAGCGCAGGAAGCTGTAGAAAGCATGCTAGTCGACAACCAGTTCGGCCAAGCGGGCAGCCTTGTTATTATCGAGGATTTTCTTGACGGCAAGGAATTTTCACTAATGGCTTTCGTGAATGGAGAAAATGTTTATCCGCTTGTGCCTGCTCGTGACCACAAACGCGTTTACGATAATGACCAGGGCCCGAATACAGGCGGTATGGGTGCGTATGCACCAATTCCGGATTTACAGCAGACAGTGATTGATGAAGCAATCGAACGCATTCTGAAGCCTGCTGCAGCTGGACTTGTGAAAGAAGACCGTTCTTTTACAGGTGTTTTGTACGCCGGTCTTATCGAAACAACAGACGGACCAAAAGTGATTGAATTCAATGCCCGTTTCGGAGACCCTGAAACACAGGTCATCCTGCCGCTGTTGGAGAATGATTTGCTGCAGGTCATGCAGGATGTTACAGCTGGTGAAGATCCTAAGCTGACGTGGAAGGATGCTTACGCTACCGGAACGGTCATCGCTGCAAGCGGCTACCCAGGAAGCTATGACAAGCAGCTTCCGATTCCTGATTTAACAGAACTGCCGCAGGATGTTTACTGTATCCACGCCGGTACCGAAAAAACGGCAGACGGTTATGTTTCCAACGGAGGCCGCATCTTGTTCATCGGCTCTGTACACCATAATCGTACGGATGCAGTGGAAAGTGTCAAAACAGGACTTGAAATTTTTGAAGATAACCCGAATTTCCATTATCGGACTGATATTGGCTTCGGGAAATAAAGGAAAGAAGAACTGGTATACGGGCCAGTTCTTCTTTTTTATTCTCCTTGGGAATCCTTTTCTTTCCCCTGGGAATCTTGCTCTTGATCTTGGGAATCCTGTTTATGCAAAAATTGATTGATGATGGTCATACTTGGGCAATAACGTACGATTCCTTCCGCAATTTTCATTGCGCCTGCCAGCAAGGCTAAATGGGCGGTTAACTTCCTCGGTCTTGTCACAAGAACAGCTGTTGCATATCCGACTATGCTGATTCCAGCAGTAATTCGGATCATCGCTTGTATTATCCCCATATTAGGTTTCAATTGTAGCCCCCCTTCCTTCTGTGGTCTTAGTTTCCCTGCTACTTTCAGCGTTTATGCTAGTATAAAAATTCCAATGCACGTCGTATTACGCAAATCCGCTCAGATGATGTATGATAAAAGATAAGGTAAGAAGCACATCCGTGCGTATGGGGGAGGGAAGCTGCATGCAGCTTGATAAGCTCCGTGGTGAGCATTTAGATGAATTATTTGAGGCGATACTTTCATTAAAGGATATCGAGGAATGCTATCGCTTCTTCGACGACATTGCGACAATCAGCGAAATACAATCTCTTACACAGCGCCTTCAAGTGGCGAAGATGCTCCGTGCTGGAGCGACATATCATGCAATCGTCCAGGAAACGAGTGCATCGACAACGACGATTTCCCGCGTGAAACGCTGTCTTAATTATGGTAATGAGGGTTATAATACGGTACTTGAGCGTCTGGAAGAAAAAACAGAAGACTAAGGAGCTGACATTGGATGGTACGCTTTGGTGTTGTCGGAACGAACTGGATTACAGAAATTTTTCTGGAAGCAGCTAAAAAGGTCGAAAACTTCGAGTTGACGGCCGTCTACTCACGTAAGCTAGAAAAGGCGGAGGAATTCGCTAGTAAGCACAAAGCAGTACATACGTTCACCGACATTGAAGGAATGGCGGCGAGCGGAGAAATCGATGCTGTTTATATTGCGAGTCCAAATGCTTTGCATGCGGGACAGGCGAAGATCTTCATGCAGCATGGTGTTCATGTTTTATGTGAAAAGCCGCTAGCTTCCAATACTGCGGAAGTGAAAGATCTGATACAAACGGCAAAGCAGCACGATGTGTTGCTGATGGAAGCAATGAAATCGACGTTTCTGCCGAACTTCCATGCCGTTCAGCAGAATTTGGAGAAAATCGGAACGGTACGCAGATATGTGGCACAGCTTTGTCAGTACTCATCCCGCTATGATGCTTATCGCCAAGGGACGATTCTGAATGCATTCAATCCGGAACTTAGTAATGGAGCTACGATGGATATCGGGATCTATTGCTTGTATCCGCTTGTTGCACTGTTCGGTAAGCCGAAGGAAATCAAGGCGAGCGGAACTTTGCTTGAGTCCGGCGTGGATGGCCAAGCGACAATAACGCTGACGTATGATGGAATGGAGGCGGTTGTTTACTATTCGAAAATTACCAGCTCTACTTTACCTTCTGAAATACAAGGAGAAGATGCGACCATCCGGATCGACCATATCGGTCATTTTGAAAACGTATCGATCCAATACCACGATAGCACAGAGGAAACCATCAGTGGTCCGCAGGATAACGACCATAACATGAGATATGAGATAGAGGAATTCGTGAACCTGATTCAATCAGGAAAACGGGAATCAAGTATCAACACACATGAACTGGCGCTGGCTGTAGCGGAAATCATGGAGAAAGCGCGAAGTCAGTTTGGCTTGATTTTCCCAGCAGATCGGATTCAATGACAAAAGAAGCCTGGCAATTGGTTGCCGGGCTTTCTTCGTTCGTAAACTCTTCGTATTTCCTCGCCTTAACCACTGAATTATCAAGTCGATTTTTGCTATAATGAACGTTATGGAAGCAAGTAATGGAGGATATGCACGTGTATAACATGAAAGAGTGGCAACATATATTCAAGCTTGATCCGGCTAAGGAAATCGGTGATGAAGATTTAGAGAAAATCTGTGAATCCGGTACGGACGCTATCATTGTCGGCGGTACAGATAATGTGACGCTTGATGGTGTACTTGATTTGCTCGCGCGGATTCGCCGCCACACAGTTCCGGTCATTTTGGAGATCAGCACGATAGATGCGCTGACACCTGGGTTCGATTTTTATTATGTGCCGATGGTGATGAACAGCAAGGATAAGCAATGGATCATGGGGCTGCATCATGAAGCAGTCAAGGCGTATCGGGATATGATGCACTGGGATGAAATCATGATGGAAGGCTACTGTGTCATCAATCCGGAAGCGAAGGTTTTCACACATACCCAATGCGAGCTTCCAACCGAAGAAGATACCGTTGCTTATGCGTATATGGCGGAGCATATGTACAAGCTCCCGATTTTTTATCTGGAAAACAGCGGAGCGTATGCAGATCCTGCACTTGTAAGCAAGGTAAAAAATCAGCTTTCCAATACGTTGTTATTCTATGGAGGCGGCATCGCTTCACCGGAGCAGGCAGCAGAGATGAAGCAATATGCTGATGTGATTATTGTCGGAAACAGCGTGTATGATAATATAAAGGCTGCCCTGAAGACAGTGGCTGCAGTAAAAGGAAAGAAATAAAGGCGGTGCAAACATGAGCCGATTGGCGAATGATTTAATAAATGGTTTGAATAAAGAACAGGCAGAGGCGGTACAGCATACCGAAGGACCGCTCCTGATCATGGCAGGTGCCGGAAGCGGTAAGACACGAGTACTCACGAACCGGATTGCTTATTTACTTGGTGAGAAGGAAGTGTCGCCCCGCAGTATTTTGGCGATTACCTTCACAAACAAAGCAGCTCGTGAAATGCGGGAACGTGTACACAAATTAGTTGGAGATGAAGGCTCACAGATCTGGGTTTCGACTTTCCACTCTATGTGTGTACGCATTTTACGGCGTGATATAGACAGAATAGGATACAATAGCAATTTTTCCATACTGGATACAAGCGATCAGCTTTCTGTAATCAAGCAAGCACTAAAACGGCTTAATCTAGATCCGAAGCAGTACGATCCGCGTGCGATGCTTGGTGCCATCAGCTCAGCGAAAAACGAACTGATTACACCTGACCAATACAGCAAGGAAGCTGGAAGTGTCTACGAAAGAAAAGTGGCAGAAATATTTGACCTGTACCAGAAAACGTTGCGCCGCAATCAATCATTGGATTTCGATGATTTGATCATGCAGACAATACAGCTATTTGACCGGGTGCCAGAAGTGCTGCAATATTACCAGCGTCGTTTTCAGTACATCCATGTGGATGAGTATCAGGATACGAACCACGCACAGTATCGCTTGGTGAATCAGCTGGCTTCCCGATATAAGAACCTTTGTGTGGTAGGGGACTCCGATCAATCCATTTACCGCTGGAGGGGTGCGGATATTACGAATATCCTTTCATTCGAAAAGGATTATCCAAATGCCAAGGTCGTTATGCTCGAGCAGAACTATCGCTCGACGAAGACAATACTGGATGCAGCTAACAAGGTAATTGGCAACAATACAGGACGTAAGCCAAAAAACTTGTGGACGGACAATATCGATGGCTCAAAGCTTCGTTACTATGAAGCAGCCACCGAGCGAGATGAAGCACTATATGTAACAGAGAAAATCGAAGAAATGGTCATGATGGAGAAAAAGCGGCATTACCGCGATATTGCAATCCTTTACCGTACAAATGCCCAGTCCCGATCCATTGAGGAAACGTTTGTAAAAGCGGGCGTGCCGTATCAAATGATAGGCGGCACAAAGTTCTATGACCGAAAAGAAATCAAAGACATGCTAGCTTACCTCCGTCTGATTGCCAATCCAGATGATGATATCAGCTTCGAGCGGGTAGTCAATGAACCGAAGCGAGGCATTGGTAAAACATCGATTGAAAAACTGCAGGCGTATGCGAATGAGCACGATATTTCCTTGTTCGATACGCTGAAGGAAGTTGATTTTACTGGTGTGAGCGCCAAAGCTGCCAATGCGCTTAGTGAGTTCGGAGCGATGATCAGCAACTGGAGCAAGCAGACTGAATTCCTGACTGCAACAGATATGGTCGAGCAGGTACTGGAAGGTTCCGGTTATGAGGAGATGCTGAAAGCAGAACGAAGCATCGAATCACAGAGCCGACTTGAGAACTTGGAAGAGTTCAAGACAGTAACAAAAAACTTTGAGCAGACGAGTGAAGATAAGACACTGGTTGCATTCCTGACAGATCTTGCGCTGATTGCAGATATCGATTCCATGGATGAAGATCCATCCAGCGATGATAAAGTCATCCTTATGACGCTGCATGGTGCCAAGGGGCTTGAGTTTCCAGTCGTATTCCTGATTGGAATGGAAGAGAACGTATTCCCGCATAGCCGTTCACAAATGGATGAAACAGAAATGGAAGAAGAACGCCGCCTTGCTTATGTCGGCATCACTCGAGCAGAAGAGGAGTTATTCCTCACGCACGCTAAGATGAGGACATTGTTCGGACGGACGAATATGAACCCTGTCAGCCGTTTTATCGGTGAAATTCCGAATGAACTGCTGGAAGGTATCCAAGAAACAAAACAGAATCCGTTTGGACTTGGAAGCGGCCGTCAAGTGGCTAAACCACAGGAGCAAAAGCGTATCGTACGCAAGCCGAAGCCAAAATCCGGAGCAGACGCTCTCGGCTGGGGACCTGGCGACAAGGCCGTCCATAAGAAATGGGGCGAAGGAACAGTAGTCAAGGTCAATGGAGAAGGAGAAGCGATGGAGCTTGATATCGCCTTCCCTGCGCCAGTAGGCATCAAACGGCTGCTTGCTTCATTCGCACCGATCACAAAAGCTTAACTGAGGTGGCAAGCATGAACAAAGAAGAAGCAATTCTAGAGCTTGCGGATTTGCGCAAGAAGCTCAATCAATATAATTATGATTATCATGTTCTCGATAATCCACAGGTGTCTGATTATGAGTACGACCAGACATTGAAACGGCTGCTTGATATCGAAGCGGAATTTCCCGACCTTATCACAAGTGACTCGCCATCCCAGCGTGTTGGCGGGACTCCGCTTGAATCATTCAACAAAGTGGAGCATCGCGTGCCGATGCTATCCTTGGGCAATGCGTTCAACGAAGAAGACTTGCGAAGCTTTGATAAGCGGGTCCGGAACGGCTTGGATACAGATGACTATTCCTATATCTGTGAGCTGAAGATTGATGGACTGGCTGTTTCTCTTCGCTACGATAACGGAGAGTTCGTCCAAGGAGCAACACGTGGCGACGGTACGACTGGTGAGGATATTACCCAGAATCTACGGACAATTCGCAGCATCCCGCTTCGAATTGATTTAGAGGAAGCAATCGAGGTGCGCGGAGAGGCATTTATGCCGCAAAAGTCCTTTGCAGCTCTGAATGCCCAGAAGGAAGAAAACGGAGAAGCACCTTTTGCGAATCCGCGTAATGCAGCAGCTGGGTCTTTGCGCCAGCTTGATCCGAAGATTGCTGCCAGTCGAAATCTGGACGTCTTCCTCTATGGTTCCGGTCAATGGGAGACCAATAATCTGGATTCCCATAGCGGATTGCTCGACTATTTGGAGCAGCTAGGCTTCAAGACAAATAAAGAACGCCGCCGCTGCCAAACAATCGAGGAAGTACTTGCTTATGTCGAGGAATGGAGCGCCAAACGACGTGAACTGAGCTACGAAATCGATGGTATCGTAATCAAAGTGGACAAGCGGGAACAGCAGGATGAACTTGGCTTTACGGCCCGCACACCGCGCTGGGCTATTGCATACAAATTCCCAGCTGAGGAAGTGACGACGAAGCTGTATGACATCGAGCTGAATGTCGGGCGTACTGGTGTCATCACACCGACAGCATTGCTGGAGCCAGTCCGAGTGGCAGGAACGACAGTACAGCGTGCAACCTTGCATAATGAAGATCTGATTCGCGAAAAGGATATTCGAATCGGGGATACGGTTGTCATTAAAAAGGCCGGTGACATCATTCCAGAAGTAGTGCGTGTCGTTACTGATGCACGTACAGGAGAAGAGAAGGAATTCCATATGCCGGAGCACTGTCCGGAATGCGGCAGTGAGACAGTTCGTTTGGAAGAAGAAGTGGCTCTGCGCTGTATCAATCCGAACTGTCCGGCACAGCTGGTCGAAGGGCTGATTCATTTTGTTTCCCGTAATGCTATGAACATTGATGGGCTAGGAGAGAAGGTCATCATCCAGCTGTATCGTGCTGAACTGGTGCACACCATTGATGATTTGTACAAACTCGATCGGGATGCTTTACTTGGTTTGGAGCGTATGGGCGAGAAGTCGGTGGACAATCTGCTCAAATCAATTGAAGCGTCCAAGGAAAATTCGCTTGAACGCTTATTGTTCGGGCTGGGCATCCGCTTTGTCGGAGCGAAAGCTGCTAAAACATTGGCGCAAGCCTTTGAAACGATTGACAGATTGCAGCAGGCAACCGTTGAGGAGCTTGTAGCAATTGATGAAATCGGAGAAAAAATGGCTGACTCTATTTACCAGCATTTCCAGGAAGAAAAAGTAACCCAGCTGATCGAAGAGCTGAAAGCTGTAGGCGTCAATATGACCTATAAAGGCATCAAACCGCAGGAAGTGACTGGTGACAGCATCTTCAGCGGCAAAACCATTGTCTTGACAGGAAAAATGGACGCTCTCACAAGACCAGAGGCAAAAGAGAAAATAGAAGCACTCGGCGGTATTGTCACAGGAAGTGTCAGCAAGAAAACAGATTTGCTGATTGCCGGTGAAGATGCTGGTTCCAAATATGAAAAAGCTGAGAAGCTTGGTATAGAGATATGGAATGAAGCACGTTTGATTGAAGCGTTACAGGAATAGAGAGGAGAAACACATGAAGAGATTAGCAGGTGTTCTGTCTATAGGAGCACTCATATTGCTGGCAAGCTGCGGCCCGTCCGGCGGCGGGGAAGAAGAAGTGAAGCAGGAAACGGCAGATGGCGGGGAAAAAACGTCCGTCGTTTCCAGCTACAATTTCTCTGACGAAGAATACAAGGTGCTGCTCCCTTATGAGAGCGGTAAATCTAAGGGCGTCGTCAACTATGAGACTAGTGCAGCACGTGGAGTAATCATCAACCAAATCGCCAACCGCTTGGATATCGATGAAGTCGAAGAGGGGCTTCGCAACCATTCGAAGGATGTATTCAGTCCGGAAGATTACTATTTCCGGGAAGGTCAAATGCTCGATAGTGATACACTTTACAGCTGGATCGGCCGTTATGCCAAAGCACAGGAGAACGATAAGGGCGAAATTACCGATGATGAAAAAGCTAAGGAGCTTGGCCTTAATCCGAAATTGAACGAAGATAAAGCATCGGAAAAGGATTTCCGTGATAATCCGAAGTATCTATCGCACATCCTGGAGCAGGATTATATGGTCGAGGATGATAACGGTGATATCAAGCTGGGCGGAGTCTCCATCGCACTTGCGATGAAGTCGGAATACCAGTTTACTACTGGTGGCAAAGGTCCTTACCGGGAGGATATCCCGCAGGATGAAATGCTTGCGCAAGCGAATGAAATGGCCAAGAAGATTGTCGAAAGAATGCGCGGAATCGACGGCTTAAGCGAAGTTCCAATTCATATCGCGGTTTATCGGGAAGCCAAGAAGGAATCTGTCGTGCCAGGTAACTTCGTTGCTGAAACGACTGTAGATAAAGGCAGCAGCTCGGTCGGAGATTGGGATAAAATCGACGAAAAGAACGTCTTATTCCCTTCTGATGATGCACAGGAGAATTACCCTGATGAAAGTCAATATATTTCCGCTTTCACTACGAAGGTGGCAAGCTTCTTCCCGAACTACACAGGAATGGTTGGCAGAGGATTCTACCAAAATGACGAGCTTAAGAAGCTGACGATCGATATTCCGATTCAATTCGAAGGGAACGCTGAAGTCGTTGCATTCACGCAGTATGCGTACAGCCAGATCATGGATATCTTCCCGAACTATTATGACCTGGAAATCAACATCACCTCGAATGATCAAACGGAAGCAATCATTACGAGGGAACACGATACGAAAGAACCTGAAGTTTACATCCTTAATTAAAGCAGCCATACAAAAAGAGACAAAAAAATACATTTTTAGACAAGACTAGGAAAGTATCACCAGGAAATAGGTATAGAAGCACATGCTTCAATCCCTACTTTCCCAATATACTTAAAGCTGGGATGTGTTAGAATGAAAACAGGAAAACATCCCAGCAATGGTCTTGGGCACAAGCTCTTACGCGGAAAGAAATAAACATGTTTCGAGGTGTAGCCCACATGGAAATAGGCCCTTTAATTAAACTACATAGAATCAAGCAAAACATGACGCAAGAAGACCTAGCAGCGGGCATTGTTTCGGAATCCTACCTGTCCAAAATCGAAAACCAGAAAACTGACGCCAGTCCAGAAGTCATTACGTTGTTATGCGAAAGACTTGGAATCCAGCTTAATGCAGAGAACGAGGATATGATCAAGGAAAAGGCTGAGGAATGGTACGGCATGCTGTACGAAGTGCACAATGCCGACGAACGAAGACAGCGGTTCGAGGAACTTGAAACACTGTTCAAAGCGAATAATTCCGACCATGAGATGTTGTTCGAAATACAGAAGATCAGGTTTTTTTTGGTGGAAGGCAGAGTACAGGAAGCTAAAGAACAAATTGATCGATTAGAAACTTTAGAGAATACTTTTGAGCCAATTCATTTATTTTATTGGAATAAGTTCTTAGGGAATTATAATCATACTGTGACAGAGGAATACTCCAAGGCAATCAAATACTACGAATATGCTGAATCGATAATGGAATCTATTGAACTTCAAGACAAAGAAGTTGCAGATATTCATTATCTATTAGCGGTACTTCATAGTAAACTGGTAAACGATCTAAATGCACTAGAGTATGGCCAAAAAGCTCTTTCAGTATTTCGAGAAAATTATAATTTCGTGCGTTGTGCACAATGTCATATAGTTCTAGGAATTGCGTATAGAAGATTACACATGCATGATATGGCAATTAAGCAATATAATTTAGCAAAGCACCTTGGTGAAATAACTGATGAAAATGATATTATTCAGCTTACAAACCATAACTTAGGTTATTTACATTCACGTGCAGGTCAGTCGGAAGAAGCAATCAAATATTATAAAGCAGCATTTGATATGGATAATATGCAAATGAGCTTTAATTTGACTACGGTTACTTCTCTGATTAGAGAGTATTATATAACTGGTAAACTTAAGGAAGCTCAATGCTTAATTAACCAAGCTAAAGAAATAATGGAAAAGCAAAACTTGGGAAGCAAAGTTATAAGATGGGAAATAGAAATTTTCCAAGCAGCTCTTGATAATAACTTTGAGCATCTTGAGAATACCATCACTAATCAATTGTTACCACATCTAGTAGAACAGGAAGATAATATTAACGTAATTATCTACTCTAACATGATTGCTGAAAAGTATGAGGAAATTAAAAAATATAAGAATGCTTCTCTGTTTTATAAGATGGCAAATAAGTATTACCAAGATTTATTAAATCTGTAGGGGGAACACTGATGAAAAAAGTTGTTGGAATTGCGATTACAGCGGTTGTTTTAAGTATCAGCCTAACATTTAACAGTGGAAGTAAACCCGAAGCGTTGGACTTGCAGCCAGGTGCATTTTCAATTAAAAACCAAACTGCTTTAGATTTACAGCCAGGTGCTTTCTCTCACAGTAAATTAATAGCTGCAAATGATTTACAACCAGGAGCATTTTAAAAATAGAGTCAATCTCTATTTTTTTCTTTTTGTAAGAAGGAGTTTCCAATCCTTCGCCGAATAAGTACATCATGTACTATTTCCC
Source organism: Terribacillus aidingensis (assembly GCF_040703035.1). Taxonomy (NCBI): domain Bacteria; kingdom Bacillati; phylum Bacillota; class Bacilli; order Caryophanales; family Bacillaceae; genus Terribacillus; species Terribacillus aidingensis. Next base: position 690,921 of record NZ_CP159996.1, read on the forward strand.
TTAAGTAAGACCCTCAATCGCCCGCTTTATTTTCGGATAAGGCGGGCTTTTTCTTTTTCTTGTGCTTGACTTCGTTTGGCGGTCAAAACGTGCTAAAATAGTTATATGTTATAGTCTGGTTGCTTTACGGCAGCTCCTTTTGCTATGATCATTTTTATATACATGTAAGGTGAATTCCGGAGGTGACAGTATGTCAGAGATTACGAAAGAACAGGTGTTGCATGTAGCGCATTTGGCGCGTCTTGCAATTACTGATGAAGAAGCAGAAAAAATGACGAAGGAACTTGATGCGATTATCGGGTATGCCGAGCTTTTGAATGAGCTTGATACAGATAACGTGGAGCCTACGACGCACGTGCTTGATTTGAAGAACGTTATGCGTGAGGATGAACCGCGCAAGTGGATCGACCGGGAGGATGCATTGAAAAATGCACCGGATCAGAAAAATGGCCAGTTCCGTGTGCCGTCGATTTTGGACTGAGGAGGAAGATTATGTCTTTGTTTGATTATACATTGAAAGAATTGCAGGAAAAGCTACATAACAAAGAGATCACAGTAACGGATCTTGTGGATGCTTCCTACGCGCGTATTAAGGAAGTAGACGATGAAGTGAAAGCTTTCTTGACGCTTGATGAAGAAAATGCACGTGCAGCTGCAAAGGAATTGGACGAGCAGGGCGGCGACAACCCGCTATTCGGTATTCCTATCGGTATCAAGGATAATATCGTAACTAAAGGTCTTCGTACAACATGTGCGAGTAAGTTCCTAGATAACTTCACAGACCCGCTTTACGATGCGACAGTTGTTTCTAAGCTAAAGGAAAAGAAAACTGTTACAATCGGTAAATTGAACATGGATGAATTTGCGATGGGTTCTTCCAATGAGAACTCCGCTTACTTCACAACACGCAACCCTTGGAACACAGATTATGTTCCTGGCGGTTCCAGCGGTGCGTCCGCAGCTGCTGTAGCTGCAGGAGAGGTGTTCTTCTCCCTAGGTTCTGATACAGGTGGTTCCATCCGTGAACCAGCAGCATTCTGCGGTGTAGTTGGCCTAAAGCCTACATACGGTCTTGTATCCCGTTTCGGTCTTGTTGCATTCGCATCATCTCTTGACCAAATCGGTCCGATGACTCGTACGGTTGAAGATAACGCACACTTGCTGCAAGCAATCGTAGGTCATGATGAAATGGATTCTACAAGTGCAGACGTGGAAATCCCGAACTATACAGAAGCTTTGAAACAAGATGTAAAAGGTTTGCGCATTGCCGTACCTTCCGAGTATCTTGGCGAAGGTGTTTCTGACGAAGTACGTGAATCCATCAAGGCTGCCTTGAAAGTTTATGAAGATCTTGGCGCAACTTGGGAAGAAGTTTCCCTGCCACACTCCCGTTATGCAGTAGCAGCATACTACTTGCTATCTTCTTCTGAAGCATCCGCTAACTTGGCGCGTTTTGACGGTGTCCGTTATGGTGTTCGCTCTACACAAGCGGAAAACATGATCGATGTATTCAAATATTCCCGCCGCGATGGTTTCGGTGAGGAAGTAAAACGCCGTATCATGCTTGGTACGTTCGCTCTTAGCTCCGGCTATTATGATGCGTACTACAAAAAAGCACAAAAAGCACGTACATTGATCAAAAACGATTTTGACAAAGTGTTCGAGGACTATGATGTCATCGTTGGACCAACAACTCCGACTCCAGCTTTTAAAGTTGGCGAAAAAGTAGAAGATCCATTGACTATGTACGCAACGGATATCCTGACAATCCCTGTAAACCTTGCAGGCGTACCAGGAATCTCCCTGCCTTGCGGATTCTCCAGTGAAGGGCTGCCGATTGGCTTGCAGATCATCGGGAAGCACTTTGATGAGGCGACGATCTACCGCGCTGCTTATGCATTTGAGCAAGCGACAGATCATCACAAACAGAAACCGGCATTGGGAGGCGTAAAAGGATGAATTTCGAAACTATCATCGGACTCGAAGTACACGTGGAGCTGAAAACGAAATCTAAAATCTTCAGCCCGAGCCCAAATGCATTCGGTGCCGCACCAAATGAAAACACCAACCCAATTGACCTTGGGTACCCAGGTGTGCTTCCAGTCTTGAATAAAGAAGCAGTGAACTTTGCTATGAAAGCAGCGATGGCACTGAACTGTGAAATCGCGACACATACAAAATTCGACCGGAAGAACTACTTCTATCCGGATAACCCGAAAGCTTACCAGATCTCTCAATTCGATCAGCCAATCGGAGAGAATGGCTGGATTGAAATCGAAGTGGACGGTTATACAAAGAAAATCGGTATCACTCGTATCCATATGGAAGAGGACGCTGGAAAACTGTCTCACACAGGCGACGGCTACTCCCTTGTCGATTACAACCGTCAAGGAACACCATTGATTGAAATCGTGTCTGAGCCGGATCTTCGTACACCAGCTGAAGCGTATGCTTACCTTGAGAAGCTTCGCAACATCATCCAGTACACTGGCGTATCTGATGTGAAGATGGAAGAAGGTTCCCTGCGCTGTGACGCCAACATTTCCCTTCGTCCAATCGGACAAGAGAAATTCGGTACAAAAGCAGAGCTGAAGAACTTGAACAGCTTCGCTTTCGTTCAAAAAGGTCTGGAGTTTGAAGAAAAACGCCAGCAGAAGGTATTGCTTGCTGGAGGAGAAATCCTGCAGGAAACACGCCGTTATGATGAGTCTACAAAAGAGACGATTCTGATGCGTGTTAAAGAGGGTTCTGACGATTACCGTTACTTCCCAGAACCGGATCTTGTACCATTGTACATCGACGACGCTTGGAAGGAACGCATTCGTGCATCCATCCCTGAGCTTCCAGATGCTCGTAAAGCCCGCTATGTAAATGAGCTTGGCTTGCCTGCATATGATGCCATGGTATTGACGCTAAGCGTGGAAATGTCCGACTTCTTCGAGGCGACATTGAAAGCCGATGCTGATCCTAAAGCTGCTTCCAACTGGCTGATGGGTGAGGTTTCTGCGTATTTGAACAAACAGCAGAAAGACCTTGCTGATATCGCTCTTACTCCAGAAGGACTAGCGAAAATGATCACGCTGATCGAAGATGGCACTATCTCTTCTAAAATGGCGAAGAAAGTATTCGCTGAGCTTGTTGAGAACGGTGGCGATCCAGAACAGATCGTAAAAGACAAAGGACTTGTTCAAATCTCTGATGAAGGCCAGCTGACTGAAATCATTTCAGCGATCCTTGATCAAAACGAACAGTCTGTTGTTGACTTCAAAAACGGGAAAGACCGTGCACTCGGCTTCCTAGTCGGCCAAGTCATGAAACAGACAAAAGGCCAAGCCAACCCGCCGATGGTAAACAAAATCCTGATTGCGGAAATGAATAAACGCTAATCAGAAAATCCCGCCTTTTGGCGGGTTTTTTTTGTGTTAAAATTTTTAAGGTGGTCTCCTGTTCACTGCTAGTTTTGGTAGAATATTAGAAAGGGGAGGCTGCAAGGTGAAAAACCACTCAATTGATGCTAACAGTAATCAGAAACTGTCTTATCGCTCTTTTCAAGGTACAAGCGTAAAAGCTCCTATACTGATCATTTATCATGGATGGGCAGGCAGTACGGCTGGATATTATGACTTGGCGGAAGAGCTTCAGAATGAAGGATATACGGTCGTTTTACCTGACATAGCCCATCATGACAGCAGAGGAACTGTAGATAATTACTTTAACGTACATACTCGTCAGCAAATGTTCTGGGGTACAGTATTTCAGACAATCGATGAATTCGATTTATTGGTAGCTGACTTGAAAATAGATAAGAAAAATATACTGGTCATTGGCAGTTCCATGGGCGGTTTTATAGCTAATAGTATTTTTGCAAAGAATCCTGACATACAAGGCTTGGTCAATGTGAATGGATCTGGCGCTTTTGTAGTGGCAGATGATTTTTTCAGGAGAGTTGACGAAAGAGTCAAGCTGTCAGGCAAGGAAAGAAAAGTGCTTGATACGTATGACCCAATAAATTATACATATAGCGGCAAGCCTGCATTGCTAATGCATGGAGATAGCGATCAGACTCTCGATTGCTCTGGACAGTATGCTTATTACACGCACTGCAGCAGTCCAGATGTCACTTTCGATATCTACAATGAAGTCAATCATCAATTTACAGAGGATATGGTGGATGGGATGAAGTATTGGCTGAACGAGAATTTCGATTAAGGATGGACGCTTGTGCTTAAACAGAAAGAAAGCGCCCATCTTATCTTATTTTACATAGCCGAGAACAAAACCATCATAACCCTTGCTTCCGACAGTCTGCACAGCTGTAGCTTCAATACGAGGTTCTTCGGAAAGCAATTTCAAAAACTGCTGTACGCCTTGCACGCGTTCGTCTGTGCTCTGCTCGTTCGCTACTTCGCCTCTGCGGACTACATTATCGGCGATAATGACGGCTCCTGGTGCTGCTAGCTTGATAGCCCATTTCAGGTATTCTGGATAGCTTTGTTTATCGGCGTCGAGGAAGATGAAATCAAAAACGTTTTTTTGCTCGTTATAAAGTGTTGGCAGTGTGTCTATTGCATTACCGACGACTACTTCAGCTTTATCCTCCAGTCCAGCTGTTTCAATATTGCTTCTCGCTACTTCGGCATAATAGGGGTGGTATTCCAGGGTGTACAGTTTTCCGGCAGCGGGAAGCGCTTTGGCAAGCCAAATCGTGCTGTAGCCGCCAAGAGTACCGATTTCAAGGATTCGCTTAGCTCCTCTGATTTTGGCCATCAAATGCAGCAGCTTTCCTTGCAAGGGGGATACATCGATCTGAGGCAGTTCTGCTTCCCGATTTGCTTCCAGTACATATTCATGATCCTCTTCAGCAGGCAGCAAGTTTTTCAAAAACACATTATCAACGTCGGTCCATTTCTTCTCCATGCGTTTCATCTCCTCCTCATCTTTCTTTTAGTTTATTGGATGAATAGAAAAAACTATATTACTTCGTTATATTAACGTTACAAAATAAAGCAGAACATCAATACATATACGAAAAGAGTCAGTAATATGCCAGTTTACAAGCTAGTAAGATGGAATTTTTCATGAGAAATCTGGGAATGGCAGGCCTGTTAACGTACTTGGCAAAAGGACAGGGAATTTCCGGATACCCGGTTAAAAAGGTCATATTATTCCTATACTGACAGGAGATAGGCTTCCAGAAACGGGCAAAGACCTTTTCAAAATAGGAAAAAAAAGCTATGATAAGACTTGGACAATGTGAACGTAAGGTTTGGTAGGAGGCAATACAATGAAACGCGCTCGGATCATTTACAATCCAACTTCAGGTAAAGAAGCGTTCAGACGGGAACTCCCGGATGTATTAGAAATTTTTGAAAAGGCAGGCTATGAGACTTCGGCGCATGCAACCACATGTGAAGGAGATGCAACGGCGGCAGCGCGTTTGGCAGTAGAGCGCGGCTATGATCTTGTCGTTGCATGCGGCGGGGACGGTACTGTCAACGAGGTCGTATCTGGCTTAGCTGAACAGCCAAACCGGCCGAAGCTCGGTATCATTCCGGTCGGTACGACGAATGATTTAGCTCGGGCACTATATATTCCGCGCAACATCAAGCGGGCAGCTGAGATTATTGTAGAAGGCAAGACTCGCAGGCTTGATATCGGTAAGGTCAATGATCATTACTTCATGAATATTGCTGGCGGCGGGAAGCTGACTGAGCTTACCTATGATGTTCCAAGTAAGACAAAGACAATGCTTGGCCAGATGGCCTATTATTTGAAAGGCATCGAAATGCTGCCATCGCTTCGTCCAATCAAGGTAGAGATTGAGTATGATGGGAAGTGGTTCGAGGACGAGATTATGCTCTTTCTTGTGTCTAACACAAACTCAGTTGGCGGCTTCGAGAAGCTCGCACCGGATGCGCTGTTGGATGATGGGTTATTCGATTTGGTGATTTTACGCAAAACGAACATAGCTGAATTCATCCGTATCGCTTCCTTGGCAATCCGAGGAGCGCATTTGGATCATGATCTTATCTTCTATACAAGAGCGAACAGAATCAAGGTAAAACCTGCTGATAAAATGCAGTTGAACATCGATGGCGAATACGGTGGTTTATTGCCAGGTGAATTCGTCAATTTGCATCAGCACATTGAATACTTCGTGACAGAGGAATTCATTCAGAAACAAGATAGCTTAGTTGACTAAGCTGTCTTGTTTCTTTTTTCGACATATTTCCCGGGCAATTGACCTGGATTTCTGATTTCAGCCACAATGTGATACAATCTTGAAAGCAAATCAAAAAGGACGATGAAAATGGCAAAATTAGCGCCACCAGTTGAAAAGAACCAAACAATCGAACTGACCTTCGAAGACCTGACACATGACGGAGACGGAGTCGGTAAAATAGACGGCTATCCATTGTTTGTACCATATGCGCTTCCAGGTGAGACAGCGCAAGTGAAAGTGATTAAAACGAAGAAAAACTTCGGCTTTGGTAAACTTCTTGAAGTAACAAAGCCAAGTGAACATCGAGTTGAACCGCCATGTGATGTGTACATCCAATGCGGCGGCTGTCAGCTGCAGCATATGAGCTATACAATGCAGCTGGACATGAAGCAAAAACAAGTGCAAAATGCGATGAAGAAAATCGGCCATCTGGAGCATGTACCTGTGCACCCAACGCTTGGTATGGACGATCCATGGCGCTACCGTAATAAGATTCAGATTCCGACAGCAGAACGAAACGGTGAAATGATTACTGGTTTTTACCGCAAACGCAGTCATGACATCATTGAGAACATGGAAACATGTGTTATCCAAGAAGAAGTCAATGACCGGATGGTAGAAGCTGTCCGCCGCATCGCCAGCCGTCTTGGCATTCCTGCTTATAATGAAGAAACACATCGCGGTGTGCTGCGCCATATCATGGTCCGCACAGGCCAGCAGACGAATGAGACGATGATTGTACTCGTTACGCGTGTGAATGAACTGCCATATGCAAAAGAGCTTGTTGCGGAGCTGCATGAAACGTATCCGCAAATCAAATCGATTGTACAGAATATCAACAAGGAACGTACGAATGTCATCCTTGGCCGCAAGACGAAGCTGCTATGGGGTGAAGAATATATCTACGATACAATCGGGGATATCAAATTCGCCATTTCAGCGCAATCGTTCTATCAAGTTAATCCGGCACAAACGAAGGTATTGTATGACCAAGCATTGAAATATGCGAACCTGAGCGGCAATGAAACTGTTATTGATGCTTATTCCGGAATTGGTACAATCTCGTTATTCCTAGCTCAAAAAGCGAAGAAAGTTTACGGTGTTGAAATCGTGCCGCAAGCAGTTTCCGATGCTAAAATGAACGCCAAACTAAATCACATGGACAACGCTGAATTCTACGTCGGCAAAGCTGAAGAAGTAATGCCATGGTGGAAATCACAAGGCTTAAACCCTGACGTTATCGTCGTCGACCCGCCACGTAAAGGCTGTGAAGAAGATTTGCTTCAAGCTATGATCGACATGAAGCCAAAACGCATCGTGTACGTCAGCTGTAACCCAAGCACGCTAGCTCGTGATCTACGCTTCTTGGAAGACGGCGGATTTGAGACGAAGCAAGTACAGCCTGTAGACATGTTCCCTCAGACTAGTCACATTGAGTGTGTGGCGGAGATTGAGTTGAAGGTGTCTAACTAAAATAAACATTTCCCAGTAAAAATAAACTTTTCATAATAAGACCTGGATTTCGGTAGAATAAACATTTCCGATTTCCGGGTCTTTTTCATGCGCTGTCCTTACTGGATTTTCTCGATATTCTCTTCTTTCTTTTATCGGAGAACTTTATTTTAACTGAGAAAAAAGGTGAAAAAAAGAGAGGAAAAGCGGGTGGTCTGTATTACTTGTAAAAGAATGACTGGAATTTTATACCTACGCCTAAAGAAGTGTTTTTGGTAAATTAATCTAAACAACTGGGATTTAATAACTCATTTTTGTATACTTTTAGGGACTATAGCTCTCCATTATTGGAGGTAAGGCTAGATGAGACTAAAAACGTTCATCGTACTAATCTTAATAACATTAATTGTAGGAGGATGCGGTATGAGTAATGAAAATAATTCGGTGTCTCCATCTGAGATGAATGCGAATGAACTGCCAGATGTGCCGGCATTTCAAGATGAATTTACACGTGATTTCTTAAGCTCCACGGAACAAACAAAAGAAGGCTATTATTCATTAGAATCCGGTTCTAAGGGTTTTAATATGGACTTTCCTGAGGATATGACTATTGGAGAAAGAAGTTATGATTTAGCAGAAAATAATTGGAGCGAGACAATGGTTCTATCATATCCAAACTATGATAGAAATGCATTTATAAATATGAGAATTAACTATTACAGTTCACGTTTCAGTGTGGAAAATAGTAAAGATCAAATGGAAAGCAGTTCAGAAAGAGAATTAGATTTTAAACAGATAGCAACAGATTATAATAATCAAACTTTAGAGGCTGCAGAGTATGAGAACGGTTCACTTTCAGTTATATATGCAATAATTTGGTCTAATGACGACGATAAAGTAATACAAGTTCACACAAAATTAAATTGTAAAGAAGACGTTGAAGAAGATAAATGTGCAAATTCCAAAGAGGAACAAAGGGAAAAGGCTATGAGTATGCTTAAATCCATAAAGGTAAATTAAGAGTGAAACATTAAACAAATTATATTCTTACTGCCTAGCAAATTTAGTCTTAATATACATATTGCAACCTTGCTAGTTAATTGTATGGAAGGTTTAGAAGAGGGATGTATGTCAAGCATCTGAAGAAGAACAAAAGGACAAGGCTATGGAGATGTTCAAATCAATTCAGTTAAAATAAACTAGAAGAGAGTGATAGCTTCTTACTATTACCTTTATACATTGATAATGTTAATAATGTACTGAAGTGGAATAAAAGTTGCTGTGATGAATAATTTAAGGTTTACCATCTGGGTATTTTATCCACGTGTCTAAAGAAGCGTTTTTGGAAAATAAAACTAAATAGGTGGGATTGGTCAATCTGTTTTGTATACTTTTTATGAATTGTAGCAACAATCCATTAATGGAGGTAAGGTTGGATGAGGTTGAAAGCGGTCATCGTACTAATCTTAATGACATTGATTGTAGGAGGGTGCGGTATGAGTAAAGAAAACAAATCGGTAGATCCATCAGAGATGGATGTAAGTGAACTTCCAGATTTACCAGTTTTTCAAGATGAGTTTACGAGGGATTTCATAGAATCTACCGAGCAAACACACGAAGGTTACTTTCCATTTGTATCTGGTACAGGGGCTTACAGGATGGAATTTCCAGGTGACATGATTATTGGAGAAAAAAGTTATAATATTGGCCCTGAAAACAGAAGTGAAACAATTGTAATTCAATATCCAACTGATTCGATTAATGATCAAAATGCCTTTATTAACATGAGAGTTAATTATTTTAGTACCCAGTTGAGTGTAGAGAAAAGTAAAGAACAAATGGCAACCAGTTCGAATAGAGAACTAGAGTTTAAAAAGATAGAATCAAATTTTGATCAACAGAAGTTGGAAGTTGCTGAATATGTGGATGATTCAATTTTAGTATTAGCTCCAATAATCTGGTCAGATGATGGTCAAGTAATGCAAATTAACACAACAATAAATTGTAAAGAAAACGTCCCAGAAAATAAATGTTCAGAATCGATAAAAGAGCAAAAGGAAAAGGCATTGGAGATGCTTAAATCAATGCATTTTATCACGGATGAAAGTGAGTGAATAGTAGTGTCAAAAGATTTTCTTGAGTCTCCCACACTACAAGCACGACTAATCAACATCGAATATAAAAATTTAAAACCAGAGGAATTTAAGCAAGAGGTTCAACGGATTTATCTTGAAGAAACTGGAGAATTGCTTGAAGGAGACATTGATGTATATCATTCTTCCGAATCTAACAGTAAATCAATAAAAGATTCCGGTTATGATGGAACTGCAATACAAATTCAAACTGAAGACCAAACAGAAGTCTATGTTATATCGCAAGGAACTACAGGATTTGAAGATTGGCTTTATAATTTAAAATCAATGCTTGCAGGTAAAACGGCTGATCAAGCCACAGCCACGGATAACTTTGTTGATGATGCAAAACTGCACTTTGGCACTGAAGAGAGTGCAGAAATATTTGGTTTATCACATTCTTTGGGACATAATAACAATGCTGTTGCTCATCTAACATATGATACTTTTGATGAAGTTTTTAGTATAAATGGAGCTCAGCCTAATTATTATGAGTTATATGAAGCTAGTCCTGACTTTAACAGAGCCGTAAAAAAAGAATTTAATATAGTATTTGACGAACAAATTTATGAGCTTTCTCCTGATAAGCTCCATGACTTTGCTATGGGGTACTACGAAGATAAATCCGATAACATCCACCAAATCATCTCAAAAGACGATCCGCTCTACGCAGCAAGCGCGGTTCGCGGCTTCTTTACCTTAGGCAATGTGACGATGGTAGATACTAATCCTGATACACCAGGTCTACGTGAATTGATGGAAGAAATCCCCGATGATGTAGTAAAGAATTTTCAGGATCTGGCAATTGATTTTGCTGTAGGGTCTGAGAAGGGTGGTACAAACGGTGGGGTTGAAGCATTATTAGGAGTGGATTTAAAGGAATTCGAGGGTATCGACGGTTTCTGGAGCGGGGCAGGCTTTTATTTCACTCATTCATCAGAAATAGATACCATGATTAGATCCTTAGAAGAAAAGGTCCCTACCCTTTTGGATAAGTTAACGCCAATAACAGAAAATTCGGAGGAAATATTCGGTAGCTTATATGAAGCAGAATATATAACGAAAGAACAGAAAGATGTCATGATTGAGGAGATAGCCATAATCGAACAAGAACTGCAAGAAATAAACGAGACTATCGGGAGAAATGTAAATATCCGTGATTCAGGAAACCCCAACGCTGTATTCGGCGGAGACATAGGGGCGGGATTAAAAATTTATTTTGATCATGTAAAAGTTATTATGGAGAGTGTTGATCGAATAAAAGAAAGTGGTATTCTGGACAATCTGAGTGCCATTACAGACAGTCACAGCATCTCTGAATTGCTTTCTGTCATGTCAGACGGCAAGAAAGGCTACTTAGGCACCGATATGGTGTACACTGCAACAAAAGGCGAAGGCGAGCCTATTAAAGTTAATATCTCCGCGGCACTCCGCATGTATCAGCAATCTATCCCCATCTTAGAGGCAAAAGCAGCAAAGATCAGTGAACTGGAACAGGCCATTCATGATGAATTGGATACGTCTTACAAAGATGAAGAACGAAAAGTACGGGACGAAATTGATCAAATGGAAGGCAGTCCGGGTACTTACAAATTTCTGCTGAGTAAGCACGGCTATTATCCAACGTTTATGAAAGAGATGAAGAAAATATCTGTACATGAGATCTTCCCGCCGCTAGAGAATAATGATTTTGAAGAACAGCTGGCAGAGCTTACTAAAACGGTAGAAACGGGATATATTTATATCGAGAATTACCGTAAATCCATCGAGGACTTGTTTGAAGAAGAAGAACAACTGTCACAGTTATTCGATTTATCGAGGAGGATATAGATGCCGCAGTTCACATTCACTGTCACAGAGCAGTTGATTCCGAATGAAGATTATACGTATAAAAAGCAGACCTTGCGAAAACTTGTGGAAGACATCCAAGGTAACGATGATGAGTTTTATACATTAGTCAACAATATCATCGTAGGAGAAGATCAAAAAGGGAAAATAATCGAAGCAATGAAAAAAGAGACAAATCAGCGCAAGGATCACAGCGAGGAACTTTTTAAAGATGTGTTCGAAAAAATAAATAAAGCTGTAAACTCCTTTAACGAGCAAGTGGAAGAAATGAAGGTACAGCGTCTATCGGTAACCTATGAGGATCACACAGGAGAAAAAGGCTTTGCGTTCTAAAAAGAGGCAAAGTCTTTTTTGTGTGGAAAATATTTGTTGTCGTTTTTCCGCTGGTTTTGTCTCTTCTTCTGTCATCACATTATCGAATCCATTCTTTTGGAAGAGTAATCTGTTCTTGTTAGTGGCAGTTCTGTTCTTCTTAATTAATAAGTCTAGTTGGGTATGGGATGGAGAATGGGCAGTAGAGGTATTTATAATTCTTGGTGAATTATTCATTTTAATATGTGCCTTCATTGCTTGTTTTAGAGATAGGAATAGAAGGAACAGTCTATAAAAGACGACCTGAATACCTAAGTTTAATAATTGCATCTTAATTAGATTTGGGATTTTCAATATTTTTTTGGAGGTAAGTGAAAATGCTGAACACAGTCAAAAATAATCTAATTGTATCCTGTCAGGCTTTACCAGAAGAACCCCTTCATAGTTCATTCATCATGTCCAAAATGGCATTAGCTGCAATGCAAGGGGGGGCGAAAGGTATACGGGCAAATTCTAAAGGAGATATTATAGAAATAAAGAAAGAAGTGAATCTCCCAGTCGTTGGTATTGTTAAGCGTGATTACAAAGATTCCTCTGTATACATCACACCCACATTTCAAGAGATTGATGAGCTACTGGAAAGCGGATGTGAAATGATCGCTATGGATGCTACAAGAAGAAGCAGACCTGAGGGCATTGAATTAGGGGAATTAGTACGGTATGTTCGAGAAAAGGATGCATCGATACAATTAATGGCTGATATTGCTACTTTAGAGGATGCCATACAAGCTGATCAGCTTGGCTTTGATTGTGTGTCGACTACCTTGTATGGCTATACGGAGGAAACAAAGAATAAGAAGCTTTATGATAACGATTTTGAGTTTTTAAAAGAAGTAATTGAGAGTGTTAGTATTCCTGTCATTGCTGAAGGCAATGTCATAACTCCTGAAATGGCAAAACGCTGTTTGCAACTTGGTGCGTATTCTGTTGTGGTCGGTGGTGCGATTACTAGACCGCAGCAAATTACCGAACGGTTTGTAGAGACATTAAATTGATGGCTTAACTGTACATAGATTTGATATAAGGACCTGGATTTCGGTAAAATAAGTATCTCCGATTTCTGGGTCTTTTTTGTGTATCTATCCTGTTATTCAGTTTTCTTTGCACTTTTTACTAGTTAGTAGTAAAATAAAATGTTGTATTTTTTACTGTAGTTTGATATGTAAATGCTATAAGTGTAAAAGAAGCAAAGGCATTTTGCTCTTTAAATAAATATTTGATCTGGTAACTATAATGAGAGGATTTTATATATGAAAGATAATTTCTGGCGTGATTTACCACGACCATTTTTTGTATTGGCACCGATGGAAGATGTGACGGATGTTGTGTTCCGTCATGTAGTTAGCAAAGCTGGCAGACCAGATGTATTCTTTACAGAGTTCACGAACTCAGAAAGCTACTGTCATCCAGATGGAAAGGATAGTGTCCGTGGTCGTTTGACTTTCACGGAGGATGAACAGCCGATGGTAGCCCACATATGGGGAGACAAGCCTGAGAACTTCCGTCAAATGAGCATTGGTATGGCAGAGATGGGATTTAAAGGTTTGGATATTAATATGGGCTGTCCTGTTCCTAATGTTGCGGGAAATGGAAAGGGAAGCGGACTTATTTGCCGTCCGGAAGTTGCAGCAGAACTGATTCAAGCTGCAAAAGCTGGCGGATTGCCAGTTAGTGTGAAAACCAGACTTGGTTACACCGATATAGAAGAATGGCGCGATTGGCTTACACATGTATTGGAACAGGATATTGCTAATCTGTCCATCCATCTGCGTACAAGAGCGGAAATGAGCAAAGTAGATGCACATTGGGAACTGATTCCGGAAATCAAGAAACTTCGTGACGAGATAGCGCCAGATACACTTCTGACGATCAATGGCGATATCCCTGACCGTGAAACTGGCCTGAAACTCGCTGAACAATACGGAGTTGACGGTATTATGATTGGGCGCGGTATTTTTACAAATCCGTTTGCCTTCGAAAAGGAGCCGAAAGAGCACAGCAGTAAGGAATTGCTTGATCTTTTGAGACTGCATCTGGATCTTCATGATGAATATTCTAAAACAGAAGCCCGTGCGTACAAGCCTCTTCCTCGTTTCTTTAAGATTTATCTCCGTGGATTCAGAGGAGCAAGTGAATTAAGAAATCAATGCATGAACACAAAATCTACTGATGAAGTGCGTGCATTGCTTGATGAGTTTGAGAGAAAGTATCTTGAAGAGGTGCAAGAGCAGTAGAAATTCAATAGGGAATGAAACGATTACACCCATTATCCTATTTATCCTATAAACATAAACTAAAAAAGACCTGGATATCGGTATAAACATTTCTGATTTCCAGGTCTTTTTATGCTGTTTTTCTTTATTTTCCCTTTCTCTTCAGTTGGTGATTCCCACACTTAACGAGCGGGAAGGAGAGCTGGAATAAACAATTTCAAGATTTTAACGTATTGAATAACTCAAGTAAGTATAATTAAATTGTGGAAAGAAATGGTTCTCATTTTACTCTTAGAACAGAAGTTAATGAAGCAGGGGGATTTTGATTGAATACAAAGATAGGTTCAGGATGGCTGCTGAAAAGGATTTAGATTATATTGTTGCGATGCTTGCAGATGACGTTTTGGGAAGTAAGCGTGAACGGTATGAGCATCCACTTCCTACTAGTTATAGAAAAGCATTTCAGGCTATTGTATCTGATCCCAATAACGAGTTAGTGGTGGCTTATGACGGCAAGGACAACGTGATTGGCGTCCAGCAAATTACGTTTACTCCTTATTTAACACACCAAGGTGGATGGAGAGCTACAATCGAAGGGGTAAGGACAGCATCTTCAGTAAGGGAAGAGGGAATAGGTTCTGAACTGATAAAGTGGGGAATTAAACGCGCTAAAGACCGAGGTTGTCATGTAGTACAATTGACTACTGACAAAAAAAGACCAGATGCATTACGGTTTTATGAACGGTTAGGGTTTAAAGCAACGCATGAAGGTCTAAAGCTTAAGCTTTACTGATGTTCTTATTAAAAATACTGGATAGATGTAAGACTTGGATACTGAAAAAAAATTCCAGTATCCAAGTCTTTTTTTATGTGCAGCTCCAAAGCCTTGGAATGGTCATACATGCATTCTTTTGTCTTATCCTTTTTGTTGTTATTTATACCCTTTGAATGAACAGGAGTGGATGAGTGTAGATCTAACTTGAAAGTGAAATAGCATTCCGGCTGTTTTGCTATCTGTATTTTGATAATCTGCACCATCTAAATTACACTTTTTGTTGTTACATTAAAATGCATAGGAAACATCACAACAAAATATACCGGAGGTACCATTATAAACATTTGGATGACAAAAAGGATTTATACGAATTACTAGGCGATTATCTATCTGACGATGCACCTGTAGAAGCGTATATCGGATGGTCCGGCTCAACTAACTATGGTGATGTAGGTTCTTATGTACGAATTGACGGATCTCGCCTATGGCTTGAATTTGCTTCTCAGCAAGGTGTGGGCTATAACAGTGGTGAAGATGCTGATCACATTTCCATACTGTATGGTGTGATAAATTAGCTGATTATGGCGGATCATTTTCAGAGTAATAGTTAAATAAGTGCTTATAAAAAAGCGTTAGTCCTGATATGCAGCTCTAACGCTTCTCTTCGTCATTATTAATTCTTTTTTCATCCTCGAACAATTGCTTTTTTTCCCATTTCCCCCACTTATAATAACTAAAAGAAAAGATACTGCTAAGAATAAAACTGATCCCCATTCCCAGAGCAATCCCGTTTTCCCCAATGTAAGAGGAGCAAATATACGTCAGCGGATAGCGGAGCAGCCAGAAGGATAGGATGTTCAAAATCAGTACCTGATACATCGCACCCGAGCTTCGGACAATGCCGTTCAAGATAAAGTTAAGCCCGATAAATGGATAGAAGAAGGCAATGATTTTTAAGTAATCAGTGCCGAAAGAAACAGCTGATTTCTCCTCAATAAACAAATTGGTTAAAGGTTCTGCTAGCAAGAAAACGAGAATCGCAATCACGAGCATAATGGCTAAATTATACAATGCTCCGTACTTGGCTATTTCTTTAACCCGATCCCAGCGGCCCATTCCGATATTCTGACCAGCCATACTGTTGACGGCTGTCCCTAGAGCCATGGCAGGAAGGGTAATCAGGCTGTCAATTCTTTGAGAGGCTCCAAAGCCGGCGACGACCGATCCCCCGAAGGAATTGACGACACTCATAATGGCAGTCACACCAGCATAGATAACCATCATCTGCAGTCCGGATGGTATTCCGAGCTTTAAAATAAGCAATACTTGTTCCTTCTTTGGTAAGAAGGGGATAGACAACGGAGCGAGTCCATTGCGAAGTATGTATCCCAAACCTAAAAGGAAAGCGACTGCCTGCGATAAGACAGTGGCATATGCTGCGCCTTGTATTCCCCAGCCAAAGCCGGATATGAATAGCGGAACGAGTATGGTGTTCAAAGTGACGGCGATGAAAACAAACTTTAACGGTGTTTTACTATCCCCTAAAGCTCTTAGGACTGTGCCGATAAAGTTGTAGCCCATTAAAAATAGAATACCTATAAAGTTAATTTGTAAATAGTCCTTAGCTTCATCCACCATCTCAGCAGGTGTACCGAGCATGATGACAATCTGACGGGAGAAAAGCAAACCGATAATGCCAACAAATATGGATAATAACCCAAGTACGACGACAAAGGCATTTAAATAGTTTTTTAATCCTCTTGCATCTCCCCGTCCTCTTTGCTGGGACAAAACAGTCAAGGTAGTATTATTAATTCCTATAATGAATGCAAGCACTGTTAACAAGACCGTGGAGGAGACGGTTACTGCACCTAGAGCATTTGCACCTAGAAGATTCCCGACCCAGAGACTGTCGATAAATTGATACGAAACCTGTAATAAGTTCGTAAGCATAATAGGTCCGGCAAAAGTGAAGAGCTGTTTCATAATCCGGCCTTCTGTAAAATCCTGTTGCACCAAGGTGAATGACACTTCCTATCTTCGTATGTATGGATACCATGTGAGCATTATCCTGATCTGTTCGTATTCTTATCGTATTCGTTCCATTAGAATATAAACGCTAAATTAGGTTATAACATAGAACAGAAAACCGCACAAATCTGAACCAAGAGCCTGTATAACGCACCTAATTACGGAAATCCTAACTCTGAACAATTTTATGAGAAGAGGAGGGAGATCCCATGGTCAAAGATTCCTATGCACCTCGAGAAAAGAAGAATGGTGAAGGCAAGCGCCCTGACGAACAAAGAAGAGGAAAAGCTAAATCAAATTCTCGCGGCGGAAGAAATTAATAGTAGAATTGGATATAAATAACTAATCGGTGTTCCTTATTAACTACGTGATTATTCCTCATATCGACCCGGTATATGTGAAATGTTATTTCATTATGCTGGGTCTTTCTCATGTAAATACACTGTCCCAAGAATTGGATTTTTTGCCTATTTCAATCACCCACACTCTTGTCTATACTTAGGTTGTTATTTTTATACAATTGTTTGAATTTTTAAACTTATTTAAACAGGAGGTATAGGGGATGGAGCAGTCGCAAAAAAATAATTTTATCATGCGGTCTTTAAATGGTATTGAACGAGTCGGCAACAAGCTTCCGCATCCGGTTACGTTATTTTTCATGTTTGCTGCAGCAGTGATTGTGTTATCGGCTATTTTTTCTGCTATTGGAGTAAGTGTAGAGGACCCTGTCAATGAAGGGGAAACAATCGCTGTCAAAAACCTGCTGAACTCTGAAGGGATTTTATATCTATTCGAGAGTGCAGTAATTAACTTCACTAATTTCGCCCCGCTTGGAACAGTTTTGGTAACGATGCTTGGAATCGGGATTGCGGAACGCTCGGGATTGATCAGTGCTTCGCTTCGCGGTCTGGTTACGTCTGTTCCCCGGACACTGATGACAGCGGCTTTAGTATTTGCTGGAGTGATGTCCAGTATGGCTGCGGATGCGGGCTACGTTGTACTGACGCCCTTGGGAGCAGTATTGTTCGCTGGTCTTGGACGACACCCCCTGGCTGGTCTCGCTGCTGCCTTCGCTGGAGTATCCGGAGGCTACAGTGCAAACCTGTTACTCACTTCACTCGATCCGCTTCTTGGAGGGATGACGAGAGACGCGGCAGCACTTATTGATCCTGCATATGCCGAGGGCATGAATTACGCCATGAATTATTACTTTATGTTCGCTTCCGTTTTCCTGATTACCATATTAGGTACGTGGGTGACTGACAAAATAGTAGAACCACGGCTTGGTACGTACAAAGGTGCTGTCCAGGGAGAGGTTAACTACTTAAAGCCTCTAGAGAAAAGGGGCTTATGGGGAGCGCTTATCGCCTTCCTTATTACTATCGTGGGCATTGCATTGCTGGTAATTCCCTCGTGGGGACCATTGCGCGCGGGTGAAAGTAGTATTATCGATGCGCCATTCCTCAATACACTTGTTCCAGTCATTTTAATTGTGTTCTTCATACCAGGGCTTGTGTACGGTCTTATGACAAAAGAAATCAAAAACGATAAAGATGTTGCCAATCAATTGTCGGATACCATGGCAACGATGGGCTCCTACATTGTCCTTGCTTTCGCGGCAGCGCAATTCGTTGCTTATTTCAATGAATCAAATCTTGGTACTGTCCTCGCTGTACGAGGTGCAGAATTCATTGATGCGACTGGTCTTACGGGCATACCGCTGATTCTGATCTTCGTCGCAGTCGCTTTTCTTATCGATTTGTTTATCGGAAGTGCCTCTGCTAAATGGGCTATAATGGCACCTGTGTTCATCCCGATGATGATGCTGTCAGGATATTCACCTGAGTTCACACAGCTCGTATACAGAATAGCCGACTCAACCGCAAATATTATCTCCCCGCTGATGCCTTACTTTGCGATCGTCATTGCCTTCGCCCAAAAATATGATAAAAAGGTCGGAATTGGAACGCTTATTTCTACTATGCTTCCTTACTCCATTGTTTTTACTATCGGATGGGTATTAATGATGCTGATTTGGATGTGGACTGGGCTGCCGATAGGTCCTGGTACTCCAGTCGAATATCCTTGATCTTTGCATAATGGAACCTGATTCCTTGAATGGAATCAGGTCTTTTTCCATTTGTAAGTATTGAGATATAATTAGAGCAAAAACTTTATCTGGCATCCTGCTGCAAAACATGTTAAAAAAGTATAGGAATCATTTCAGAAAAATTACCTACCATTTAATTGATAGATAAATAGATTCCTCACAAGAAGGGAGGAAAAATAATGAATAAAGCAACGAGAGTAATCCTCGATCCAGAAATCATGGAAACAGAAATAGGCCAATTAGATAATAAAGGGTCTGGCCAGGCAGTTGTATGGGTGGATAAGGGACAGGACAAGCTGCGGAAAGTGAAACTGACTGTCCCGAAGACATTACCAGGTGAAAAAGTGCAGGCCACAGTCGCTTGGCCTCATGCGAAAAGATCCAAAGCGACTTTGGAGGAAGTTTTGGAGGCCCATCCAGAACGCGTTACTGCACCATGTCCACATTTCGATCTATGTGGCGGATGCGCTTGGCAGCATTGGCAGTATGAAGGGCAGTTAAAACATAAAACAACACATGTTAAGGATGCTCTATTAGAACAGGGGTTTGATCCGGAACTTGTAAAAGACACGATTGGAATGGAGAACCCTTGGCATTATCGTAATAAGATGGATTTTGCCTTTTCTCCGGATGGTTCAATGGGCTTGCATGAACAAGGGAATTTCCGTAAAATCATCCCGCTCGAGACATGTTTGATCATGGAAGAAGATATGAAGGCAGTTGCAATGGAAGTTGCCAGCTGGGTAAAGGACCATGCATTAAGTGGGTATAACAAAGATACGCACGAGGGCCTGCTTCGGCATTTGATGGTAAGGCAGTCCTTTGTGACAGAGGAAATCATGGTTGCACTATTTGCGACACAAACACCGGACGCAGGATTGGCTCAGGCCGCTGAGCAGCTCAAGGAACGGATTGAACAAAAATACCCGAAGGTAAAAAGTCTATTGTGGCTGGTGAATACAGACTGGGCCGATAGCATCCAAGCAGAGGACATGCATCTACTGGCCGGGCGTGATTTTATCTACGATGAAATCGGAGGCTATCGCTATCGTCTTTGGTTTGATACCTTCTTCCAGGTTAATCCGGTACAGGCGCAGAAGCTGATCGATCTTGCCCTTGAAATGGCACAGCCGAAAAAAACAGAAACAATGCTGGAGCTGTTTTGCGGGGTAGGAACCTTTTCACTTCCTTTTGCCAGCAAAGTAGAAAAACTTGCCGGCATCGAAATTGTAGAAAGTTCCATCGAATCAGCAAAACGCAATGCAGCAGACAACGGCATTTCCAACACCTATTTCTTAGCCGATAATGCCAGATTTGGAATGGATCAAGTCTTAGAGAAATTTGGCACGCCGGACTTACTGCTGCTGGATCCTCCGCGATCTGGTGCCGGCGGGAAAGTAATGAGAAAAATCGGCCGATCCAAACCTAAGCGGATCGTTTATGTATCCTGTAATCCAGAAACATTCGCAGTCGATATTAAGGAACTGAATGAATTCGGATATATTTTGAAGGAAGTTCAGCCGGTAGATTTATTTCCGCATACAGTGCACGTGGAATGTGTTGCTGTATTAACTTTAGATTGAGCAAGAATAAAAAGGGCAGATTACTTCGAGCGAGTGATCTGTCCTTTTGCTGTTATTTTGATGGTGAAAATTCGTTTGAAATATTGTCTATTTTGAGAAGTGCTGCTATTCCCAACCAAAGTATGGTTTTTAGAAAATCACACTAAATTAATTGGGGATGAATGGATGTATCTTGTATACTTTTAAGGACTAAAGCAACTATTCTTTATTGGAGGTAAGGTGAAAGTGAGTGAAAGATTTGGCTAAGTATCTTAATAAATAGAAATACCGGAGAGACATTATCACTCCGGTGTTTCTATTTTCAATTGCGCAATCCACACGGCAAAAAATAAGACAAGTTATCCGTAATCTGATTTCCTACCCGAAACCCAATGGCACTTGGCTTGCCATTCAACAGGAAAGTACCTGTCATAAGATGCAGTTCTTTTTCACCTTTCACAGTGTTAACGGTGACTTTTGGTAAATCTACATACTTTTGATAGATAGGAAGGTAGCTTGTGTAGCTTTTGTTCTTGTCCTCCACCACTTTCTCTCCATTGTTACCGTATATCTCGACTGTATCGCCTTCTCTCCCAAACGCAGGCTTCTTTACGAAGCTGGAACCTGACTCCAGGAATGGAGCTGGATCCAGATAGGTCGGAAGAAAGTACTTATCAATCCATTCATGTTCTTCAGCTGTGAAGAACGGATTATTTTCTTCATGCAGTGCCCAGACGATTGCCATGACGGATTTGTTTTGGAGCAGAAATGCACTTGGGGGATTAATGATCCGCAGTTTATTTTTCTCTACAAGCTCCAGCAGTAAAATACCGATTCTTTCGCCGCTATCGGGATCTTCGTCCTCGATAAGGCTTTCTACAGGAAAGGTTTGGCGGTAGAGAACATCGATCTTATTATCAAGATCATCATATAGGCCGTCGTTTTTGCGAATAGTCAATTTGTCTAACGGTGTATATCTTGATGGGAGGTCTGCCAGTTCTTTTAAATAAAGCACTGTATTCCTGTCTTCTATATTGTCGCTATGAGAGGTGAATACAATATTCGGTATAGTCGTATTCAGTTTGCGTGCTTCCCCGATGATCGCATCTCTTAATATAGCTTGAAGTCTTTTCTCCTCTTCCTGATTCGGATCATTATATCCGAATTCATTACATACCAACCCATTGACATGGAAAAGTTCCTTGATAAATGTAGGTGTGTCACTATTGAATTCCAATAGCTTTTCCTCTCCATCAACTTCTACGGAATCAAATCGTCCGATGATGGTTTTGTTTTTCATCGTTTGCAAGCGGATAAAATGTATTGTTTCCTGTGGAAAGCCGAGGCGAAGCAAGCTTTCATCATCGATATCTTCTTGTGCTAGTAGCTCGGCAGTCTTGAAAAGAATCTTCCCGCATCGGTATGCAAAAAGTCTTTTAGAATCTGCATCTTTTTCGGTGATGGGCCGTATATCATACAAACTATATTCTTCCCCATACATATCAGCCCAAAAATCAGGTATGGAGTGATAGAAGTTTTCTCGTTTTTGTTTGAACTGGTTCACGACAGAATCACCTTTCAGAAATGAGTTGTTTTATACTAAGTATACTAGATACTGGAATTTTGCAGGAGGCAGGACATGAATAAACTAACGTACTATATTGATCGAGGATTACGTACTTATGAGCCGTTCTTGGAATATACAGCTCCTTCCATAGAAAAAGATGAAATGCTGGCCAGGCAATTATGCACCTATCATATTTTGCAAGGGAGACAATATGAATTATTGGCCAATGAAATGAATGGCAAGGAAGAAGAACTTACCTTAAAGGACCTTGGTGAGAACCAGAGACAGCCAGATGAGAGAACCTATGATCCGGCTCATGGCATTCCGATAGAATTCAGAAAAGTGCTCTACCCTGGCAGTGTAGGGAATGCAGCGAATACGTATTTGAATACAATCAAAGTAGACAGGCATTGGGACGTGCTGCGTTATTTGACGAAGGACGCTGTGGAAGTGCCGTCCTTTGGGAAGATGAGTGTAACTTCTACTGAGATTGATGAAGATAGGTCCTGTTATGTGCTATATGTGAAATGACAAAAGAAAATCCCCTATAGAGGGGATTTTTTAATAGGTAAGACATTGTGCAATAATCCAGCCGAGTGAGAGTGATAGCAGGAACAACAGGATTCCGATTGCTTTATTGTCATCCTCGACTGCCTTGTTGATGCTGAAACGAACAGTAGCAAGCTCTGCAATATAATAGAGAACAATTTGACTGACAATCCCTACTGCACCCCAGATGACCATATCCATCATACTGATGGAATGTGCGATGGATGAGCCTAGAACCAATGCAAGACCAACCACTTTTCCGCCAAGAACCAAAGCAGCTGTTTGGTTTCCTTGAGTGATTAGCTTGAATTCCTTTGCTTTTGTCGAGATTTCAAAAAGGGCCGTACCGATGGCTAACAGTACAATTGCAGCCCCTAAATAAGATAAAAAGCTTAAAAATAATTCCATTTCAATATTCCCCTTTATACATATTATCCTCCAAATGATTTGGATCCGCTGCCGAAGCCTTTGCTTGCCTTCGTGCTCGAAGTGCTCTTCTTGATGGCGCTGTTCAGATTGCTCTTACTGTTATAAAACGCTCCATTATAGAAGTAATGATTGTAGTGGGAGGAGCTGGAGTCCTCGCATTCCCACGCATCGCCTTCCTGTTCCCACTCCTTACAGTCTGTGTCTTTAGGAGGAGAACTGGCTTTTGTCGTATTGGAGCATCCTGTCATTCCTGCAATGAGGGCGACAGCAGAGATACCAGTGATCCATTTCGTTGATTTACTCAAAAGCGATTCATCCTTTTCATTATGTTATGTAGAGAAAAGCGGCAGCCTTTAGAAATGTATGTCTTGTGCACATCATCCATGAATTAAAAGTAACTAGCTGTTCTCTCGACATACAAGTATACGGAAAAGGAAGGTATTGGTTTCAGCTTCCAGTAACTTTGAAAGAATGTTTTTCCAAGTGATGCATGTAATGACGGATCAGTCTCATACTAACGAGCAGAGAAAGCAAAAGGGGACTGAACGGAATTGAGCCATGAAAACGTTGAAGAATGTACTACAAAACTTAAAAAATTAAACGATCAAGTCATTGTTATAACCGGGGCATCCAGCGGTATCGGGCTGGTAACTGCCAGAATGGCAGCAGCTAAAGGCGCGAAAGTAGTCCTTGCTGCAAGAAACGATGCAGCGCTAAATGAGTTAACGGAAGAATTGCTGCGTGCTGGTCACGAGGCTGTATATGTACGAGCAGACGTTGGTGTGGAAGACGATGTGAACAAGATTGCTGAGATGGCTATAAAATCTTTTGGCCGATTCGACACATGGGTTAACAATGCGGGTGTGACCATATACGGCAACGCGATGGATGTTAGCTATCAGGATATGAAGCGACTTTTTGCGACCAATTTTTGGGGTGTTGTGTATGGATCGAGGACAGCGGTACAGCATTACCTGGAGCGGGGAGTTCCAGGGGCATTAATCAATATCGGCAGTGTTTTCGGTGATAACGGTACATTGATTCAGTCTGTTTATGCGTCTTCGAAATTCGCCATCCACGGGTGGACTGACAGCCTGCGAATGGAGATGGAAAGAGAAGGGGCACCAGCTTCCATTACACTTATTCATCCGGGTAGAATTGATACACCGTACACCGAGCATGCCAGAAGTTATCTCGCACATCAGCCAGTCCATAAAGGCATGATGTATCCTCCAGAAGCGGTAGCAGAAGCAATCCTATATGCAGCGTCGCATCCGAAAAGGGATATCTATGTAGGCTCCCAGGCAAAGATGCTGCAATTTTTAGGAGCGAATTTTCCTAGGCTGACAGATAAATTATGGGAACGTATTTCTCCTCGTACGCAGTATGATAAGACAAGGAAGGCGAAATCTCCTGAGGAAAGTAATCTGTATCATGCTGGTTACGGAATGCACGAACGTGGCACAAATCTCGGATGGAAGCGAAAACGAAGCATGATCGTTAAAGAGGTGAAGCACCCGGTATTGACTCGAGTTATTGTGGCTGGGATAAGTGTCTGGGCAGTGCTTAAAGTGAAACGAAATAATTAAGAGATAAACTAGCCGAAATTGTAAATAAATGATAATTTGTCAATTAATCTTGTAATCCCATGAAAATAACACTATAATTGTTCTTATTATAAAGACAGTTGTCCTTTTAGGGTGGACTTAAACAAAAATTCTCCCTTAGTACAGCATAAGATAGTGAGGGGATTTTCATGAGAAATGCTTTGAAACTGTGGAATCGGTTAAGCTTAGTGCAGCAAATTATTATTGGTCTTATTATTGGTATCATACTGGCTCTTACGATTCCGGATGCTGCACAGCCTGTCACAATATTGGGTACGTTGTTCGTTGGAGCTTTAAAGGCAATTGCGCCAGTACTTGTACTGTTCTTAGTAACTGCAGCCATTGCACAGCATAAAAAAGGCAAGCAGACAAATATGAAGTCGATCATTGTGCTTTACCTTGTTGGTACATTTGCTGCTGCTGTTATTGCTGTAGTAGCCAGCTTCATTTTCCCTGTTAGTTTGTCTCTTGCTGACAGCCCGGAAGAAGTTGCAGCACCAGGCGGTATTGCGGAAGTATTGCAGACATTGTTGCTAAATATTGTCGATAATCCCGTCAATGCAATCGTAAATGCAAACTATATCGGAATCCTGGCATGGGCAATTTTGTTTGGATTGGCATTGCGTAATGCATCGGAAGCGACTAAGTCTGTTATATCTAACCTGTCAGATGCTGTTTCAAAAGTGGTGACATGGGTGATCAAGCTTGCGCCTTTAGGTATCATGGGGCTGATTTTCCAATCCATTTCAGAAAATGGTCTGGGATCGTTGTTGAGCTACGGTAAGCTATTGGCTATCCTGCTTGGCTGTATGTTCTTTGTAGCCCTTGTGGTAAATCCGCTTATTGTTTACCTGCTTAGCAGGCAAAATCCTTACCCGCTAGTCCTTACATGCTTGAAGGAAAGTGGAATCACAGCTTTCTTCACAAGAAGTTCAGCTGCTAATATCCCGGTGAATATGAAGCTTAGCGAAAAACTAGGCCTTGATAAAGATACGTATTCTGTCTCCATACCGCTAGGCGCAACAATCAATATGGCGGGTGCAGCAGTCACAATTTCTGTTTTGACTCTAGCTGCAGTTCATACGCTTAATATCCAAGTCGACATCTTGACTGCTATTATCCTTAGTGTTCTTGCAGCTATCAGTGCCTGTGGTGCTTCCGGCGTTGCTGGCGGATCATTGCTATTGCTTCCGCTAACATGCAGTCTGTTCGGGATCCCTGCTGATGTAGCAATGCAAGTGGTAGGTGTAGGATTTATCATCGGTGTTGTACAGGATTCTGCTGAGACAGCGCTTAATTCCTCCACAGATGTCGTCTTTACAGCTGCAGCTGAATATAGGAAGGAACGTAAAGAAAAGAAGAAATTAAAGATTAATCAAACAGCTTAAAAAAACTGCATCTTATCAAAGATGCAGTTTTTTATTTAGAGAAAAGTTGATAAATACTTCTTTGTTATAATTAGTTAAAATATGTAAAAAATACTAGAATAATGGAGAAAAAAAACACATGGTTTATATCAGAATAGTAAAGAACTCAGAAGAAACAATTGCTTGAGGGATTTTTATTTCCTGTTCAAAATAGTGCAGTTTAAAGTAATAAAAAGACATAGGGGATTTTAGGTACAATTAAAGTACAGGTTTTTGGAAGTGGAGGAGATTGTTTTGTTAATTAGAGAGATAAGGGTTGAAGACGCAGAGAACTTGATAAGTCTAATAAAGGAGGTTGAGAAAACCTCCGAGTTTATGCTTATGGAAGCTGGAGAAAGAAAAACCACTCCCAAACAACAACAAAAGCAACTAGAACGGATTAAACAACAAAGTAATTCAACAATATTTGTGGCTGAAGAAGAAGGCAAGTTAGTTGGATATTTAATTGCTATGGGCGGAAGCGTAAAAAGAACACAACATTCTGCTTATCTTGTTATAGGTGTACTACTAGAATATAGAGGAAAAGGGATAGGAGCAAAATTATTTGATAACGTGACTAAGTGGGCTCCAAAGCATAATATAACACGATTAGAGCTAACTGCAGTTACCGAAAACAATGCTGGAGTGGCACTATACAAGAGAAGTGGATTCGATATAGAAGGAACGAAAAGAAACTCACTAGTTATAGACGGTAGGGCTTTTAATGAGTATTATATGGCAAAACTTATGGAATAAGCAGATAAAAGCAATCCTAAGAACAGTTTCGTTTTCACAAAACGAAGCTGTTCTTGTATGTCGGTAATACCCAGAATATCCCCCTTAAAGTTATTATAGCAGCTTCAAGTTTCTATATATTTTCATAATAGGATCGTCTGCATCACCCCAATAGTAAAGAATTATTGGTAATATACGTTCCTAATAATATTAACGAAAACAGGTTTTTCATAAATTTTCTCGATGAAAATGCTCCACAATATATTGCTTAAACTTCTCCGCAATAGGAGATAAAAACTTCCCTTCCATACTAGCGATACCGATTGTTCGTTCACACTTTGGGGAGTTTATACGAACCTTAGCGATTTTCGTTCGATCCAAACTTTTAACATCAGGAAGGATGGAAATGCCCATCCCTGCTCCGACGAAACCGGCAATCGTCGTTACCTCTTCGCCTTCAAACATAATTTTAGGAACAAGACCAACCTGTTCGAAGATAGAATCAATTGTTACGCGTAATGCGTAGCCTTCTTCCATTAGAATAAAGGGCTCGTCTGCAATTTCTTCTAAAGTGATGGATTCTCGATTGGCCAATGGATGATTTTTTGGGAAGAACAAGAATAGTTCCTCCTGCCATAACGTAGTCCATGCCATTTTGGATTCCATAGGGAATGATGCGAGCAGGCAGAGATCCAGGTTGCCGGATTGCAAGTTCTCCAGCAGCCAATTCGAATGGTTTTGCTTCAAATGAAAACGTACGTGCGGATATTCCTTTTTGAATGCTGCAATTATATTAGGGACGATTGTTGTTCCGAGTGTGTGCAGAAATCCAAGTGAAATTTCTCCTTTATCCGGGTCAAGCAAAGACTGGATTTCATCTTTTCCTTCCTGGAATTCCTTTAAGATGAGATCGACTCGTCTTAATAGTAGTTCTCCGTACTTATTCAATTTAATTGTTCTGCCTTGACGGTCAAATAGCGGGGTGCCAATTTGACCTTCCAGTCGAGAAATCGAGCGGGAGAGAGCAGGCTGTGTGATGGATAGAATCTGCGCGGCTCTTGTAACATGCTGTTCACGTGCTAGTGTTTGGAAGTATTCGAGTTGTTCCCATTCCATGCTGTAAGCCTCCATTTATTATGTATTACATAGAGTAATTAAAAACATATTTATTATGCATTATACATTATACAGTTAGAGTGTTACGATTTTTAAAGTGGTACAAAGATATAGGAAATCTGAGGAGGATTACCATGGATTATAGAATCGAAAAAGATACTTTTGGGGAAGTAAAGGTACCAGCGGATAAATTCTGGGGTGCACAAACACAGCGAAGTAAAGAGAATTTTAAAATAGGATCAGAAAGAATGCCAGAGCGTGTAGTGAAAGCTTTCGCTATATTAAAGCGCAGTACGGCGATTGCAAATCAGCGCCTAGGAAATCTGGACAAAGAAAAAGCGGACGCTATTGTAACGGTCTGTGATGACATTCTTACAGGTAAGTACGATGACAATTTCCCGCTTGTGGTGTGGCAGACTGGAAGCGGCACGCAATCTAATATGAACATGAATGAAGTGGTTGCAAACCTTGCTACTGCTTTGCTGAAGGAAAAAGGTTCGGATGCAGTGGTACATCCGAATGATGATGTGAACCGCAGTCAGAGCTCGAATGATACATTCCCGACAGCAATGCACGTTGCAGGCGTGCTGGCTGTTTATGAACAGCTGCTCCCGGCAGTGGAACAGCTGCGCAACACGCTGAATAAAAAGGCGGAAACATTCCAAAGTATCGTGAAAATCGGCCGTACACATCTGCAGGATGCTACACCGTTAACGCTTGGCCAGGAGATCAGTGGCTGGGTGCATATGCTGGATCGATCAAAAGAAATGATTACAGAAGCTACTGAAAAATTGCGTGCCTTGGCAATCGGGGGTACAGCAGTTGGAACAGGCATCAATGCTCATCCACAGTTTGGTGACACTGTAGCGGAAGAAATCACTAACCTTACAGAACAAAAATTCATTAGTTCACCGAACAAATTCCATGCGCTAACAAGCCATGATGAGATGACATATGCCCATGGAGCATTGAAGGCACTAGCTGCCGATTTGATGAAAATCGCCAATGATGTACGCTGGCTGGCGAGCGGTCCTCGCTGTGGCATCGGCGAAATTATCATTCCTGCAAATGAGCCAGGCAGCTCTATCATGCCTGGGAAAGTCAACCCAACTCAATGTGAAGCATTGACGATGGTAGCAGCCCAAGTTATGGGAAATGACGCAACAATCGGATTTGCAGCAAGTCAGGGTAATTTCGAACTGAATGTATTTAAACCAGTGATTATTTATAACTTCCTGCAGTCTGTTCAGCTATTAAGCGACAGCATGGTATCCTTCCATGATAACTGTGCAGTAGGCATTGAGCCGGATGAACAAACAATTCAGGATAATCTAACGAACTCCTTGATGCTAGTAACTGCATTAAATCCACATATCGGTTACGAAAACGCAGCGAAAATAGCTAAGCTTGCACATAAAGAAGGACTAACACTGAAAGAGGCTGCTGTTCAGCTTGAACTGCTCACAGAAGAGCAGTTTGATGAGATGGTGAAGCCTGAGGAAATGGTTAAACCGAATATCTAATATATGACATATAAAAAGCAACCAGGTCGCCTAGCCGCACTTGGTTGCTTTTCTATGAATAAAGATATTGAATTAATTCAGCTCAGTTATCCGAAGCATGTACTGAAGTTCCTTCCAAACGCTATTGCTGTAGCTGTCATCAAATCATTGTATATGCTGCGTTATATTCTCCCACTGCTCAAGAAGTATAGGGTGTATTTCTGTCGTATCTGCTATGTTGTACACAATGCTAAGGAAGTCGAGCGTTTCGTTTAATAGATAGATTTCTTTTATTGTAAGGAGAACATCGATGATACCCGGAATAGCTACAAACGCATCTGAGGAAGAGAGTCCCTTTGTTAACTCCTCATAACAATCACTAAAATACCATTCATTCTTTTCTAACTCTGTCTCCCAATCATCAAATACCCTCATCAATTCTTTTCTCATCTTACAAAGAATACCCCGTCGACTGGAAGAAGAACTGAGACTGCTCGTAATTATACGAAATTCGGGAGAAGTCAAAAGGAAGACCATTGTTCAAATAAAAAATTGTCTCCACGAAAAGTTTTGGATCACCGGCAAGAAGTCCAAGATGCTGTGCTTCATCTTCATTCAGCTTCTGGATATGTACGTACATATCGGAAAAACCGATTTTAGCACCT
The DNA here is from genome assembly GCF_040703035.1 of Terribacillus aidingensis. Classification (NCBI taxonomy): domain Bacteria; kingdom Bacillati; phylum Bacillota; class Bacilli; order Caryophanales; family Bacillaceae; genus Terribacillus; species Terribacillus aidingensis. The sequence goes on from NZ_CP159996.1 coordinate 721,215, forward strand.
AAGCCATTGCTGATGTAGTCAAAGATAGACCCGGTTGCAATTTCGTTATTCAGATAGGTGACAATTGCTTTATTGTAGTAGGATTCTTCGAGACAAAGTGTTTGTCCGTTGATATAACGTATCCGTTTGACGTAATAGACATCGTCTTCCGGGTCTATTTTTAGGTTGAAGGCTACTTCTGATGATGGTTTCCGGATATCGAGCTCCAGCACTTTTGCTGTAATGTCGAATCCGCTCAGCTCGTCACTGAAGCCTTGATTAGAGAAGCTGATGTAGCCTTTACGATTGCGGCGCCGAACGAAAATGCCGCTGCCGCGCACTTGATAGATGAATCCTTTTCGTTCAAGCAGGCTGAGTGCTTTGATGACGGTGCTTTTACTGGTTTTATATTGGGACATCAAGGTTTCTAGTACAGGGAGCTTGGTGCCCTGAGGTAGATCATTCTTCTCGATATCCTGTTGTATTTCATTGGCGATTTGCTGATATTTAAGCATAGCTACATTCCTTATTTGTTTAGATAGAGCGATTTTAGCATACTGTGCACTTTACGAAAACCCTACTTTTTTAATAGTATCTATTAAATTTTATTAGTTTGTACTTGATAAATTATACCGGTATAATTATAATGTAAGCGTATACTAAAGAAAAAGAGGTGTTCCAAGTGGCTGAAAAAGTAAGGGATTATCCAAAACTTGCTGGAGATATATTGGAGGCTGTCGGTGGTGAAGAGAATATTGTAAACGCTACCCGCTGTGCGACTCGCTTGCGTTTAGTGCTGAAACGATCTAAGCTTTCTGCTAAACAAGAGGTTAATAGTTTACCAGGTGTTATTACAGTAGTGGAAAATAACGGGCAATTCCAAGTAGTTATTGGTCAGCATGTCGGTGATGTATACGATGAGTTTGCTAAACTCGTGAATTTAGACATATCTGATTCGGATGAAGATACGCCTAAAGGTTCAATCTTGAATCGTGTCATTGCAACAATGTCTGCTGTATTTGCACCATTCATCTATATATTGGCGGCTGCAGGTATTCTGCAAGGTGCACTTATTCTAATCAACTTGCCATTCCCGAGCTTTGAAGATACAAGTACGTATCAGGTTATAAGTTTCATTTCATGGGCGCCTTTTACTTTCTTGCCGATTTTTATTGCTATAACAGCGTCTAGACATTTCAAGTCGAACATGTATATTGCTGTTGCGGCTACAGCGGCACTTGTAAGTCCTGACTGGGCAACGATGGCAGCGAGCATTGGAGAAGGAAACAGCATGAACTTCCTTGGCCTGCCGCTTACAGAGACTACGTATACGTCATCTGTTCTGCCGCCACTATTCCTAGTATGGATTCTTTCTTACTTGGAACGCTTCTTGAACAAACGGATCCATGAGGTGGTTCGTCCAATTATTGTGCCACTAATAAGTATTTTAGTTATGGTCCCGCTGACATTAGTCGTAATCGGACCAATTACGACATTAGGTGCAAATGGAATTGCGAACGGATACAATTTCTTGGCTGAATATGCACCATGGCTTGCAGGAGCAATCATCGGCGCATTCTGGCAGGTAATCGTAATCTTCGGTGTACACTGGGGTATTACACCGCTTGCTTTGGCGAACTATGATTTATACGGTCGTGATTCGTTCCAGGCTTATCAAACAATCGCCGTTATTGCACAAGTCGGAGCCGTTATTGGTGTTATATTAAAAGCGAAAAGTAAAGAAGTGAAAAGAATTGGTACTTCTGCGGGGATTACGGGTATCTTCGGAATTACGGAACCAGCAATCTATGGTGTAACACTGCGCTTCAAGAAGCCATTCATCATTGGTTGTATATCTGGTGCAGTTGGTGCCATCGTGGCAAGTTTCTTCAATCCATATTACTTCGCATATGCAGGATTGCCTGGTCCATTAACGATTGTGAACGGTATTAGTCCAGATTTCCCTATGAGTTTTTGGGGCATTCTGATTGGGGTTGCAATTGCAATCGTGCTGCCAATCATTCTAATCCAGATTTTTGGTTTCGGAGAAGATGCTGCAGAACAAGCTGATAGCAGTGTGGCAGCAGATAAAGGAGAAGCTAAAGCAGAAGTTTCTGCAGCAGAAAACAATGAAGAAGTGGTTCGTGCTCCGCTAAGCGGCAAATTGTTTGCTTTGGAAGAAGTGCCGGATGAAGTGTTCGCTTCAGGAGCCATGGGTAAAGGATTGGCAATTGAGCCAAATGATAATAAGGTCTATGCGCCATTTGAAGGATCCATTGTCATGGTAGCGCCAAGCAAGCATGCAATTGGATTACGTTCCAAGTTTGGCATGGAAATGTTGATTCATGTAGGTCTTGATACAGTGAAACTGAATGGGGAGCCATTCACGCTGCATGTGAAAGAGGGAGACAAAGTAAAAAAAGGCGATGTACTGAGTGAATTTGATATCAAAGCTATAAAAGCAGCAGGGGTAAAAACAATTACGCCAGTCATTGTGACCAATCCTGCCAATTATAAAGAAATCATCATTGATGAAACAGAAACAGCGACACAAGGCGATGACTTGCTGACGGTCGTGAAATAGGGGGAGATTAACATGACTACATTACCGAAGGACTTCTTATGGGGCGGCGCTCTTGCCGCCCACCAATTCGAGGGTGGCTGGAACCAGGATGGCAAAGGCCCGAGCGTTATTGATGTATTGACTGCTGGTGCGCATGGTGTGCCGCGGGAACTAACGGAAACGGTGGAACCGGATAAATTCTATCCAAATCATGAGGCAATCGATTTCTATAATCGATACAAAGAGGACGTTGCATTATTTGCAGAGATGGGTCTTAAGTGCTTACGTACATCCATCGGCTGGACACGTATCTTCCCGAAAGGTGATGAAGAAGAGCCGAACGAAGCTGGTTTGAAGTTTTACGATGATCTTTTCGATGAACTGCTAAAGCATGGGATTGAACCGGTCATCACGCTGTCCCATTTCGAAATGCCATTACATTTGGCACGTGAGTACGGTGGATTCCGCAGCAGAGAGGTTGTTGATCACTTTGTCCGATTCGCAGAAGTGTGCTTCAACCGTTATAAAGACAAAGTTAAATACTGGATGACCTTCAACGAAATCAATAATAAAATGGATACCGATAATCCTTTATTCCTTTGGACGAACTCTGGTGTCACGGTAAAAGAGGGCGAAAATGCACGTGAAGTGATGTACCAGGCTGGTCACCATGAGCTAATTGCCAGTGCACTAGCGGTTAGTAAAGGGAAGGAAATCAACCCTGAATTCCAAATTGGCGCCATGGTATCACACGTGCCGATTTATCCATATTCCTCCAATCCAAACGATGTGATGCTCGCAGAAGAGCTGATGCGTGAACGTTACTTCTTCCCGGATGTACATGTTCGTGGCTATTACCCAAGCTATGTACTGAAGGAATTCGAACGAGAAGGCTACAACATCGTATTCGAAGATGGTGACGAAGAGATCCTTCGTAACGGGACGGTTGATTACCTCGGTTTCAGTTATTACATGAGTACGACTGTTAAAAGTGATAAAGAAGTCGAGCAAGACAGGAATATGACAAATGGCGGGTTGGCACAAAGTGTAGAGAACCCATATATCAAAGCAAGTGACTGGGGCTGGTCCATTGACCCAACCGGCTTGCGCTACACATTGAACCGCTTCTACGACCGTTATCAAATTCCATTGTTCATCGTCGAGAACGGCTTCGGAGCGGTGGATACCGTAGAAGAAGACGGATCCATCCACGATCCGCAGCGAATTGATTATCTGCGCTCTCATATCGAAGAGCTCATGAAAGCTGTTAATTACGATGGCGTCGATTTGTTAGGCTACACGCCATGGGGCATTATCGATATCGTTTCCTTCACAACTGGTGAAATGAAAAAACGCTACGGCATGATCCATGTTGATCGTGATAATGAAGGAAATGGCAGCATGAAGCGGTCTAAAAAGGATTCTTTTGAGTGGTATAAGAATGTGATTAGTTCGAATGGAGAAGAGCTGTAAAACTAGTTGACCTTGGATGGAGAGTGCTCCTTCCAAGGTTTTTTGATCTCATTTTAGGTACAAATAAAGTGATTATCCCAATCTTGTAAAGAGGGACATACAACTTTTGTACTCAATCACCAGTCAAAATGTAAGCGCTTTAATATAGAATGGAACCAGGAGGTGAATCCAATGATGCTAGACAAGCGGCCATCCATCCTGCTTGAGCAGCTTATCCGTTCACAGCATATTACATTGCAGCAGCTCATGGATCTCACTCATTTATCTAAAAGGCAGCTGACTTATGATTTGGAAAAGCTGAATGACTGGCTTACAGCAGAGCAGTTGCCGCAAATCTTATATAAGGGTACACAGCTCATTCGTGTTCCACAGGAGGTGGTGCAGTGTTATCAGAAGAAGCAGCTGATACAAAATGGACAGCAGCTTTTATTAACAGAAGAAGATCGTCTGCTTTTTCTTTACCTATATCTATTTATAAGAACGGAGCCTGTATCATCCTATCATTTAACGCATTTGCTCCAAGTTAGTAAAAATACGGTAGTTGCAGATATCAAACGTGCCAATAAGCTGATTAATCCTTCCTTAGTAGAGATTCGGTATACCAGACAAAATGGCTATCACCTTAGGGGCTCGGAAGCGGATAAAAGAATTGTGGTACAAAACCACCTGGCGAAGATTCTGCAAAATCCCGCATTTCCAACGATAATGGAACATCTGACAGCACATTTAAAAAATGTGACGGCAGGAGATGTGCAAGCTTTATTACAGACAATGGAAAAGGATATTGGACTTCAGTTCGTGGAGGAAAGACTGGATCATTTCACTTACTTTCTAGTGCTGTTAGCCTGCCGACTTCGTGAAGGGAAAACAGTTCGCTTTCATGAAGACGAAATTCTGAATATGAAACAAGATCCAATGTGGGATGTAGCACTTTCTGTTTTCGAAAAGCTTCAACTGCCGCTTGATGAACATGAAGTCTGTTATTTCAGCATCCACTTGCTTGCTCTTTCATTGGGTCAAATTCAGCAGGAAAGCAACACGCGAGATTTGCTGTATAAATTGTGCGAGCAGCTGGTTTTGGATTTCGAGAACAAGGCAGCTGTCGTGTTTGAACGAAGGGCGAATGTCGTACGCACCCTTTATCAGCATATGAGACCAGCCTACTATCGAATGAAATACCGAATACCGATACACAACCCACTTTTACAACAGATAAAGAATGAGCACGAAGAATTGTATCTGATTGTACAAGAGCTGTTACAACCGGTGGGAGACCTGCTGAATATTGTTATACCAGAAGAAGAGTTAGGATTTATTACGATTCACTTCGGCGCGCTATTAGAAAAGCCGACACAGCAAATGCCAAGGAAGAAAAGAGCGCTAGTCGTCTGTCCGAGCGGAATAAGTTCTTCCTTGATGGTGAAATACATGCTCGAATCATTATTTTCGGAAATCGTAGTTGAAGATACATGCTCGCTCCGCCAATTCGAACAGAAAACTGAAATGGATTTTGATGTCATCTTCTCAACAATTGATCTGCAAGCGAGTATTCCGTGCTTTCATGTTAAACCGATCATGTCGCCCACCGAAAAAAGCTCTTTAGTCAATGGAGTGTATGAGACTTTATTCGGTATCCAATACAGTGGTGTGTCAGTCAGAGAGCTGCTTCAGGAAATCAGTCGATATGCCACCATCCATGACGAAAAACAATTAGAGAACATGCTGCGAACACTTCAATTCCATCGTAAAACAGAACGCAGAAAGGAGAATCAGCCAGTGTTACAAGACTTGTTATATGAAGATACGATTCAACTCGCTGAAAGTTTACCAAACTGGCAAGATGCAATTACCTGCGTTGCCAAGCCTTTACTTCAAAATAAATCTATCTCGCCATCCTATGTAGAGGCAATGATAGAAAACATAGAAAAACTAGGTCCTTATGTGGTGATAGGGCCGGATGTTGCTATTCCGCATGCCAGACCAGAATCCGGTGTACATGCAGTAGGGATGAGCTTTCTAAGGTTGAAGGAGCCTGTCTATTTTTCAGCAGATCGCACAAAAGGAGTTAGATTGCTATTTTGTATTGCGGCGATTGATAACAAGACACATTTAAGAGCACTGTCGCAGCTGACAAAACTGCTCAGTGATAAAGAAAATGTCACGACATTGATTGAATCTGATAGTAAGGAAGAGATACTTGCATTGTTCAAAAGTTATTCAACTATAGCTTAAAAAATTGGAGGAATAATTATGAAAATATTAGCAGTTTGCGGATCGGGACTAGGAAGCAGCTTTATGTTGGAGATGAATGTTCAGCAGGTTCTAGCAGAGTTAGGTATTACTGGGATAGAGGTTAGCCATTCTGATTTGAGCTCCGCGACGCCTGATGATGCAGATTTGTTTATAGCTGCCAAGGATATTGCAGATGGGATGCATCATTTAGGTGAAGTGATCGTAATTGACAGCATCATCGATATGGACGGAATCAAAGCAAAGCTTCAAGAGGTTCTTCAACAGAAGGGCATTATTTCCTAAAGAACAAAGGGGGAAAATCTAATGGTCGAAAGATTTCTGAAACTTGTCATTGACATCCTGAGCACACCAGCTGTATTGGTCGCATTGATTTCCTTGGTTGGATTAATCATCTTGAAAAAGCCGCTGAGCGAGATTATCAAAGGTACGACAAAAACTTTTCTTGGTTTCTTGGTCATTTCTGCAGGTGCGAATATCATTGTTGGCTCACTCGATCCATTCGGACAAATGTTCCAGCACGCATTCAATGTAAATGGTGTAGTACCGAATAATGAAGCTATTGTAGCGATGGCGCTGACGGAATATGGAAGCACAACTGCATTTATAATGTTCTTTGGTATGTTAGCTAATATCCTGATCGCGCGTTTCACTAGATTGAAATTCATCTTTCTTACAGGTCATCACACGCTGTATATGGCCTGTATGCTGGCTGTCATCCTTGCTGTATCAGGACTGAAAGGAGTTCCGCTTATCATTGTCGGTTCTTTGGCGCTTGGATTGATCATGGCTGCCTTTCCGGCAATCTGTCAGCCTTTCATGCGGAAAATTACAGGTAACGACAATGTAGGCTTCGGTCATTTCTCCAGCCTAGGCTACGCACTTTCCGGTGTGGTAGGAAAGGTAGTAGGGAAGGGATCCAGATCTACAGAAGACATCAAGTTTCCTAAAGGGCTGGGCTTCCTGCGGGATAGTTCGGTTACGATCTCACTTACGATGGTTGTACTTTATGTCATCATTGCACTTTTTGCTGGTCCGGCATATGTGGAAGGAGAATTAAGCGGAGGCACTCACTATATCGTCTTCTCTATTATCCAAGGTGTCACGTTTGCAGCAGGTGTATTTGTCATCCTTACAGGGGTGCGTCTTGTGCTAGCTGAAATTGTTCCAGCTTTCAAAGGTATATCTACAAAGCTTGTTCCGAATTCTAAACCAGCACTGGATTGCCCAGTTGTTTTCCCTTATGCACCGAATGCAGTTCTTATTGGATTCTTCTGCAGCTTCCTGGGAGGAATTGTTGGCATGGTGGCACTTGGTCTTGCAGGAGCGGTTATTATTTTGCCGGGCGTTGTACCGCACTTCTTTACAGGAGCTACAGCTGGTGTTTTTGGAAATGCAACTGGCGGAGTGAGAGGCGCAACCATCGGAGCATTTGCGAATGGTCTGTTGATTACTTTCCTTCCGGTATTTTTGATGCCGGTACTAGGAGATTTAGGGTTCGCTAGTACGACTTTCTCAGACGCAGACTTTGCGGCATCTGGCATCGTACTTGGACAGGTGGCGAAAATGTTCGGGGCAGCTGGTGTCACTGTAACGGTTGTTGGTCTCGTCGTGCTGGCCGTTGTCTTCGGATTGTTCAAACGCAATAAAAAGACAAATGACTCCAATCAGATTGGTGCGTAATAGAAGCTGAACAGGAAAGGAGAAGATAGAGGATGGATTTAGCGAAGGTAGAGAGGTTTCGGGACGAAATCAGATTGAAGACGCTGCAGGAACTTCACCACTTAGGGTTTGGACACTATGGAGGAAGCTTGTCTATCATTGAAACATTAGCAGTACTGTACGGCGACGTGATGCAAGTTGATCCCGATGATCCAGCATGGGAAGATAGAGATTATTTCATCCTGTCCAAGGGCCATGGCGGCCCAGGGTTATATGCGGCGCTTGCGGTAAAAGGTTACTTTCCTCAGGAGATGCTGTATACACTGAATCAAAATGGTACAAAACTGCCTTCTCATCCAGACAAAAACCTGACGCCAGGAGTGGATATGACAACGGGTTCGCTTGGTCAAGGTGTATCAGCAGCCGTGGGAGTTGCTCTATCTCATAAACTTTCCAGTCGTAATAACAGGACATTCTGTATCGTAGGAGACGGGGAACTGAACGAAGGTCAATGCTGGGAAGCCTTTCAATTCGCTGCCCATCATAAACTGCACGACTTATTTGTTTTCATTGATGATAATAAAAAGCAGTTAGATGGTCCGACAAAGGATATCATTGATCCGATTGATTTTGCAGCGAAAATGGATGCCTTTGGCTTTTATGTTTACAAAGTGGACGGAAGTGATGTAGCGGCCATCCATCAAGCAATCTCACAAGGTATCAGTCAAAAGGAAAAACCAGTAGCCATAGTCTTGGATACGATCAAAGGGCAGGGAGTCCGGTATTTAGAGGAGCTGGCAGATAATCACCACATCAGGCCGAACGAAACAGACACAGCAGCGATTGAACAGGCAATCTATGAGTTGGAAACGAAACTGCAGCAGGAGGTGAGAGGATGATCTCGACTGTTTATGAAAAAGAAAAACGAGAGATGCGTCAGGTCTATGCCGAAACCATCCTGGAACTGGCAAAAGCAAATCCGGATGTCATTGCCTTGGAGGCAGACTTGATGAGTGCGATCACAACGAATAAAATCAAAGCTGAGATACCGAATCAGCTTATCAACAGCGGTATCATGGAGGCTAATATGATGGGAGTTGCTGCTGGTTTATCACTTACCGGGAAAATTCCTTACGTACACACTTTTGGCCAGTTCGCTACAAGAAGGACATACGACCAGCTGTTTGTTTCCGGCGGATATGCTAAGACAAACATCAAAATCCTCGGGTCTGATGCGGGAATCACTGCAGAGCATAACGGCGGTACCCATATGACATTCGAGGATATCGGTCTCATGAGGCTGGTTCCACAAGCGCATGTTTATGAGGCTAGTGATTCGACCATGCTTGGATACCTACTGCGACGTATTGAAAAAGAGTACGGTGTTCACTACATCCGTACAATTCGGAAAAATGCCATCAAGCTTTACGAAGAAAATGAAACCTTTGAAGATGGAAAAGGAAAGCTGCTGAGGGACGGGGAAGACATTACTATCATTGCAACCGGAATTATGGTTGCAGAAGCTTTGCAAGCTGCAGATATTCTCGAACAGCATGGGATCCACGCAGCTGTCATAGATATGTATTCTATCAAACCAATTGATGCAGAATTGATCACAGAATATGCCCAAAAGACAAAAGCAATTGTAACAGCAGAAAATCATAATGTAATCGGCGGATTAGGTAGTGCGGTCTCGGAAGTACTAGCTGAGAATCACCCAGTGTCGATGTATAGAATAGGCGTGCGTGAGCAGTATGGGCAGGTTGGTAAAGTTGATTATTTGAAGACTTATTATAAATTGAGTGACAGGGATATTGCAGAGGCAGCAATCAAATTGTTTGCTAGATAATTGATGATAATAGACAACACTCACATTTTGAAGAATTATTCATTTAGTGATCCTGATTTACCACTAAAAAAGTTAAGGAGATCAAGCAGCACTTGATCTCCTTTTTATTTAACCGCCTTCCAAATCGTCCACCTATCTCTTTCCACAATATCCCTTTCCTCTGTGATACAATCGTCTATAAATAGAACCAACTTCTCCAGTTCATCATCCGTTAATGCATGCAGGATGCTTCTTCCCAGTCTGGCACGCAAATCAGCCAGCAGTTTTTCTTTCGTTTCATGTACGTGACGAACTTCCCATAATGTATGTTTTTCTATTTCTTGAAATCCGGCAATTCTTAGATTTTCTATCACTTTATTTGAACCATGTCTTCTGCTGATTTCAATTTCTGCAAGTCTCGGAAAACTAGAGAAGAAATATCCTCTTATATGCTCAGGACTCCCTGGCAGCAGGCAATCCTCCGGCGTACGATCCTGGATGAGGAAAATACTATCAGGTCGCAATAAGCGGTGGGCTTCGGAAAAACAAGGCTGCAAATCCTGTAAATGATGAATCAACGCACGCTCCAGAATAAGATCACAGCTAGCTTTTCTCAATCCTGTTTTCTGTGCATCACCCTTGTGGAATTGTACACCTTGCATACCATGACAATTCTCAAGCGCTGCTTCAAGCATGACTTCAGAGGAATCAACGCCTGTTACAGATGGTATGCCTAATTCGACCAATGCTTTCGTATAGATACCGCCTCCGCAGCCAATATCCAGGGCATGTTCTACTTGCTTATAATCCAATATTTCTTCCAATAGATTCATCCAGTTTGGATCTGCTTGTCTGGATGTGTAGGTATATTTATTAGTTTATGCATGGAAATCCATAACCTATCCCCACCTATTAGTTTAATAGTATATAATTTCCATAATTACAACTACATCTCCTGCTGTGAAATAGTAAGGGTGAAAGGATTACATATCCCAAGAGTGGTAGCCATATGTGTACGTGAACAGAAAATAAAGGACTGCCAGAAGGGCCGCCAGCGGTATAGTGACGCCAAGGATATTGGAGCGTTTCCAGGGACCTTTTGGATCTTTATAACCTTTATACAGCAGAAATATCAATAGACCGATCATCGGTACAAACAGTAAATGACGGATATCTGCGACCCATTCATTATTTACGATCCAGTTGACATTAGGTGTTGTTGCTCCTTCATATGCTTTATCAATGCGCTCCTTCACAATAACAAAGAGAGCACCGAGTACTAGATAGTAAATAATGAATAAACTTTTAATAGGTTTATTTAAATAGCGAGCGGATAAGATGACTGCTAGAAATAAGACAAGCAGTATAGCTAACAGAATATATTCCTGCATGATGTATGCTCCTTTCCTTTGTTGAACTGACTTCCATGAAGATAGGATTGATAATGTGAAATTAACTTCGACCAATCAATTTGTGAGACAAATGAGTCTGAAGGAAGAATCTGCAGCGCTTCCTAATCATTTCCCATTTTCACTGCCGGTCATTCAAAAGTTAGGCAAACTTTCTTTCCATCCCAATGTAACGTATATCATTGGAGAAAATGGCATGGGGAAGTCGACCTTACTTGAGGCAATTGCAGTAGCGCTTGGTTTTAACCCTGAGGGCGGTTCAAGGAATTTTTCTTTCTCTAGTTTCGAATCACATTCTGATTTGCATGAACATATCCGGATAGTCCGTGGGGGGAACAGACCGCGGGACGGATACTTTTTCCGAGCTGAGACTTTCTATAATCTAGCTACTAATATTGAGGAAATGGATCGGGAGGGCTACGGGCAAAAAATCATTGATTCCTACGGTGGGAAATCCCTGCATGAGCAGTCCCATGGGGAAGCGTTTTTTGCTGCGTTCATGGAGCGCTTTTCCGGAAATGGTTTATACATACTCGATGAGCCAGAGGCAGCTTTATCCCCGATCCGCCAGCTATCGATGCTGGCTCGAATTGATGAGCTGGTGGAAGAGGGCTCACAGTTCATCATCTCCACTCATGCACCGCTGCTGATGGCTTATCCGGATGCAAAGATTCTTCAGCTGGATGCAGATGGAATAGAAGAGGCCCGGCTGGAAGAGACGCAGCATTACAGCATTATGAAGCAATTTTTCGAGGACAGAGGCAGGCTTCTGCATCATTTGTTCCGAAGAGAATAGTGATGGAGTATCTCTTTAAAGTTACATAAAAGCTTAACTAATTGCTTAAAAACTATTCCCTAAAGGGCAATTATGGGAGAAAATTGAGCATAATTATCTCGTGATAGTTAGTTAATTGAAAATGGCAAAGGAGAGGTCTTGAATGGCAAATACGAAGACGAATCCTAAGGTTGAGGAATTCTTAAGTAAAGCTAAAAAGTGGAAGGAAGAATATATAAGCTTGAGAGATATTGTCCTTGATTGTGAGCTGGTTGAAGAATTCAAATGGAAGCATCCTTGTTACACATTTGATGGAAAGAACGTTGTTTTAATACATGGTTTTAAAGACTATTGTGCGCTGTTATTTCATAAAGGTGCTTTGTTAAAAGATGCTCAGGGGATTCTGATTCAGCAAACTGAGAATGTACAGGCAGCGCGTCAACTTCGGTTTAAAAGTGTTAAAGAAATAACTGAAATGAAAACTGCCATAAAAGCCTATATCCAAGAAGCTATTGAAATTGAAAAAGCCGGTTTAAAAGTGGATTTAAAAGAGCACACAGAATACATAATTCCAGAAGAACTTCATAAAAAATTTGAAGAAGTCCCTGCTCTAAAAACTGCCTTTGAGGCTTTGACACCAGGACGGCAAAGAGCATATATATTTTATTTTTCTCAAGCTAAACAAAGCAAAACCCGTGAGGCAAGAGTTGAAAAATATATGCAGCAAATCCTTGATGGAAAGGGTTTGAATGATAAGTAGAATCTGAAAGTATAAAATTCCAAAGAAGAGGTGGCTTAATGACTATCATCAGAGCATCCATACAAGACGTAAAAGAAACAGCGATTCTTTTTAATCAATACCGCCAGTTTTACAAGCAAGTGCAAGATTTAATCGGGGCAGAAGCGTACATAACAGAAAGACTGGAGAAAGGTGATTCTGCCATTTTCCTCGCCAAGGATGGAGATGAATATGTCGGCTTTACGCAGCTATACCCTACTTTTTCTTCTATCGGAATGAAACGCGCATGGATATTGAATGACTTGTATGTAGCGGAAAATGCTAGAAAACAAGGTGTAGGAGAAAAATTGCTTGATGTGGCGGAGGCTTTTGCGAGGGAAACTGGTGCAGGGAGTATAGCGCTTAGTACAGCTCCTGACAATGAGAAGGCACAACGTCTATACGAAAGAAAAGGATACGAGCGGGATAAGCAGTTTTATCATTATGAGTTGGGCTTGTAGAGGAGGAAGAGAATGGTTATCGACGTTCTGCAGCACGTTCCGTTTGAGGATCTTGCTGCTATAAAGGATTGGGGAAAGTCGCGTGGCCATGGCTTCCGTGTTCATCATCTCTATGAAAAAGCAGTTCTCCCTGAGGCCAAGGATATATCTTTGCTAATTATACTTGGCGGACCTATGAGTGCCAATGATACCGATCACTGGATAGAAGATGAGCGCACGTTGATCCGTCAGCTGATTGACCTACAAAAGCCTATTTTCGGTATTTGTCTCGGTGCTCAGCAAATTGCGAAGGCAGTAGGAGCGACTGTGTTTCAGGGGGAGCAAAAGGAAGTAGGATGGCACCCAATTCAGACTGTAACAACTCTATTTCCCTTCGTCCCAGAGAAAATGACCGTTTTTCATTGGCATGGGGAACAATTCACGTTACCTGACGGTGCCACACGCCTTTTCGGAAATGAAGTGTGCGAGAACCAGGGCTTTATGTTCAGAGATAACGTTATGGGCCTGCAATTCCATTTTGAAACGACTAGAGAAAGCATGGAAAAATTGATAATGCATGATAAGGATTATTTAGATGATGGAGTGTTCGTCCAAAGCGAGGAAGTAATGAAAGCGGCGGAGCTTCCAGCAGAAAATGTTGATGTGCTTAACCAACTGCTGGATCACTTGGTGCATACTTCATGTGAGGCTGTCTAAATGGAATGCAGCTGTCAAAGAACTACGCATATCCTTTTCGAGGCAGATTTTGCCGATCCAGTCTGGTGTGCTGATTGCAAATGGAATCTGGACCTGGATGATCTTCCAGTGTCAGAGACTTTGAAGCGAAACATAGAAAGCTGGGCGGAAGGGTACGGAGGGTGGCAGGATTGGGAAGGTGAAAAACTTATATCTGATGCAGTAAAGATAGAAGAGGATTTCAACAATGCAGGCAGGTTATTGTTTGTTTTATTACAGCAGGAACTGCCTGGTTTTACTATATCCTACAAGCCTTCTCGATTAAGTTCCATGTACAAGTAAAAAGCTGTCAGCCATAATGGCTGACATTTTTTTATTGTAGTTCTGATTCAATCCTTCTTCTTTGTGCTTTTCAATGTCAAGATAGCCCCCTACCTGGGATTAAGAATTCAATACTTATTTTCGTGTGAATAAGGAGGAAAGCAGGGCATATAATCCGTTATAGGGTCAGGTTAAAACCTGGCTTTTCTTTTATGAATCAAATGTATGCGCTTTCATATTTATGTTCTAAGCAAGAATCAGAAGGAGGAGTTGTAGATGTGGAAGAGTGCTAAAGGTGTATGTTTGTTGATGCTTATTCTCATTCTGGTCACGATGGCAGCATGCTCCAGCAATTCAGATTCAGCGGATGGGAAGAAAGAATTGACTGTCGTTTATCGGTCACCTGGATCAGTAGATTCACTGAAGAAATTCTTCGACTCAGGCGTCGTGGATGAATTCGAAAAAGAGCATCCGGATATTGATGTGAAGATAGCACCTATTACAGCAAGTGAAGGAGATTATTTCTCAAAAGTTGCCTTGCAGATGAAGTCGGAAGAAACAGCACCGGATGTTGTATCGGAGGATACCTTCATGCTGAATTCCGATGCAAATGCTGGATACTTGGAGCCTTTGGATGATCGTATCGCTGATTGGGAGGAATGGGAAAACATCATAGAAAATCTGAAATCCGGTGTAACAGCGGAAGATGGCAAGGTGTATGGAGTGCCGTCGACTTCTGACTCACGCGGACTTTGGTACAGCAAGGAACTATTCAAAGAAGCAGGTCTTCCTGTTCCTTGGGAACCGAAGAATTGGAATGAAGTCCTGGATGCAGCTATAACGATCAAAGAGAAGACAGAGGGAGTGACGCCGCTATTCATGCAAGTCGGAAAAGCCAATGGCGAGGCAGTTTCCATGCAGACGCTGGAGATGCTCTTATATGGAACAGGCGACACACTTTATGACGATTCTGATAAAAAATGGATAGTGGATAGTCAAGGTTTGCTAGATTCGTTCAGCTTTATTGAACAGGTATACAACACAGAAAAAGTTGGTCCTGATTTCTCTGTGGTCATGAGCGGTCAATCCGGAAACGTGGCTTTCCAGCAGTTATTCCCGCAAAAGAAGCTGGCAATAGCACTAGATGGCAGCTGGAATGCCCGGAACTGGGCAGAGAACGGAGCGGCTCCAATAGAAAATGTCGAGGAGAAAATCGGGTTTGCACCTATGCCGACGCAAAATGGCCAGGAGCCAGGGGCAATTACAATGAGTGGAGGCTGGGCTTGGGCCATTCCATCTAAAGCAGATATGAAGGAAGAAGCATGGGAATTCATTCAATTCCTGATGGAAAAAGAAAACAGCATCAATCGTTCGCTGACAGACGGCAACTTGAACACTCGTACAGATGCTGTCGAAGTAGAAGAGTATGTGAACCGTCCTTATGCCAAGGAGGCACAGGCATACCTGGAAAATGCGCAATTCAGACCGGCAAATGATAAATATCCAGCAGTGTCCACGCAGCTGCAGACAGTAGTCGAAGCAGTGGCAACAGGCAAGCTGACTCCGGAAGACGCTGTGCAGCAATATAAAGCTGGAGTAGAACGAGTGGTGGGCAAAGAAAATACGAAGGTGGCTGAATAGGAAACCATCCCATCAAGGGTGCTGGAATATCCAGCCCCCTCTGATTGGGCGGGAGAAAGGTGACGAATATGTATGCATAGAAAAGCGATACTTTTTTTGTCTCCGTCGTGGATTCTTCTATTATTGTTTTTCATAACTCCGATGTTACTGACTTTCGGCTTTGCTTTTACGAATTTGTCACTTACAGGGACCGATGCAGCCAACATTCAATTTATCGGATTCCAAAATTTCACCAATATGTTCCAAGATCCTGAATTTCGAATCAGCGTATTCCGGACGCTTATTTTCTTACTTTTCTCTGCCGTAGTCGGACAGGTTGTCTTAGGATTGATCCTTGCATTGTTAATGAAGGAGAAGCGACGCGGCTTTCGCCGATTCATCGGTGTGATCGTAATTGCTGGCTGGGTGACACCAGAGATTGTCGTAGCTTTTTGCTGGGTAGCATTCCTGAGTGATGCGGGAACGTTTAATGCAATCCTGCAAGGCATAGGATTTGAGCCAATTACCTGGTTATTCACCTTCCCGATGGTAAGTGTCATCATCGCAAACATTTGGCATGGTACTGCCTTTTCAATGATGGTTTTCCAAGCAGCATTGGACGATGTGCCAAAATCGGTACAAGAGGCTGCAGTCATAGACGGTGCATCCCGCTGGCAAATATTTTTCCGTGTGACGCTGCCAATTGTCAAAGGCTCGATTGTAACCAATATGATGCTGGTAACCTTGCAGACGCTCGGCGTCTTTACGTTGATCTACACGATGACAGGAGGGGGACCAGGCAATGCTACACAGATTCTGCCGATATTCATGTACAATCAAGCATTTGTAAATTACCAATTCGGATATGGTACTGCCATTTCTCTCGTATTGCTTGTTATCGGGACGATAGCCAGTCTGCTGTACATGCGTTTTATGAAAGTAAAACTATAAGGAGGAGGGATGCAGAATGAAGGTATCGAAAAAAGAATTAGTAATCCACTATCTGGCGCTGATCTTCTTAGCTATCTGCTTCTTACTGCCTTTTTTGTGGCTCGTATTCGCTTCCTTCGATCAGCAGGCAACCCAAGCAATTAAGCTGCCGGAGAAATGGACGCTGGATAACTTTACGGCCATTCTGTCAGATCCAAGTAATATCCGGTCTTTTGCGATTGGTTTGTTCATCTCGCTTGGGCAGGCAACGATTGTCGTGATTGTTGCTGGATTGGCTGCTTATCCGCTTTCTCGATACAGGCTGCGTTATAAACGGTCATTCCTGCTTACGATCTTGTTTATGACATCTTTGCCAATCACGGCAGTCATGGTGCCTGTCTACCAGTTGTTCCTCTTCCTGAACATCCAGGATTCCATTTTCTTCACGACAATCTTCCTAGCAGCATCAGGTCTGCCTTATGCTATCTGGATGATGAAGAATTTCATGGATGCAGTGCCGATTGAACTGGAGGAATCTGCATGGGTAGATGGTGCATCGGTGCTGACGAGCATGCGCAAAGTGGTTGGGCCGTTAATGCTGCCGGGAATCTTCACCATTGCAATCTTCACATTTACAGGCAGCTGGGGAAACTTCTTTGTTCCTTATATCTTGCTGCAGACACAGGAAAAACTTCCGGCGTCAGTGACACTGTACCAGTTTTTCGGAAACTACGGCATTATCGAGTACGGCAAATTAGCAGCGTTCTCCATGCTGTACACAATGCCGTCTATCATTCTTTATATCTTTGCGCAAAAATACATGTCCAAGGGTTTCAGTCTCGGCGGAGCATCCAAGGGCTAAAGGAGTGTAAGTATGTTGAGTTTGAAAGAACGACAGCTGGAAAGAAGAATAGAAGAATTGGAGAAATACCGATATCGCGACCCGCTTGATTTGCAGCATTTTCTAGCATTGGAGGATCAAGAGAAAAAGGTGGCACCTAATGTTCCTGGTTTGGACGAATTTAAGGAGAAACTGCATGTAGGTGACCATTGGAAAGGCCGGGATCGTTATCTTTGGCTGGCTAAGGAAATTTCTCTTCCTGAGGAGTGGTCAGGAAAGCAGGTTGTGGGTGTATTTGATTTCGGCAAGACTGGCGGCGGAGGAAATTCAGGCTTTGAATCACAGTGCTATGTGAACAATGTCCAGTATCAAGCAGTGGACTCCAATCATCAGGAGCTTTTCTTTGAGGATGACTGGCATGGAGATTCTATCTATTTGGCATTTCGTCTCTGGTCCGGCTTGGAAGGAGGCGGCAAAAGGGTTGAGCAGGAGCATCAAATAAAACGGGCTGAGCTAGCCATTTTCGAGGAACAAACGGATGATTTGTATTATACGGCCTTTGCCATTCTTGAAACGATCCGTGTACTAGACGAAAATGCTGCGGAGCGGGTCCAGCTATTATCGCTTCTAGACCACACTGTCCGGTTAATTGATTGGAGCTCACCTGGAAGTGAAACATTCTATCATTCTATTTATGAAGCAAACGAGTATCTCCAGAAAGAATTGGATGGTCTCGACAGCGATTCCCCAATAACGATTCGCTGTATCGGGCACACCCATATTGATGTAGCGTGGCTGTGGCGTTTGAAACATACAAGGGAAAAAGCTGGCCGTTCCTTTTCGACAGTTCTGCGTCTGATGGAAAAATATCCTGACTATAAATTTCTCCAAACACAGCCGCAGCTCTATAGCTATGTAAAGCAAGACTTCCCGGAACTGTACGCCCAGATAAAAGAAAGAATCGCTGATGGTCAGTGGGAAGTGGACGGTGCGATGTGGCTGGAAGCCGATTGTAACTTGCCTTCGGGTGAATCACTGGTGCGTCAGATCCTGCAGGGCGCTAAGTTCATCCAAGAGGAATTCGGAAAAGATGTGAACTACCTCTGGCTGCCGGATGTGTTCGGTTATTCCTGGGCATTGCCTCAGATTCTCAGCAAAGCAGGGATCAATACATTCCTGACGTCCAAGATAAGCTGGAACCAATTCAATCGGATGCCAAATGATACATTTACATGGCGAGGATTAGATGGAAGTGAAGTATTGACCCAATTTATCACGACACCAGATCCTTCACCTCGTGAAAATACGTGGTTCGCCACTTATAATGGCCAAATCCTGCCAGATACCGTAACAGGTACATGGGATAACTATAAAAATAAAGCACTCACGAAGGAACTGCTATTGTCCTATGGCTACGGAGATGGCGGTGGCGGAGTGAACAGAACGATGCTTGAGATGCGGAGAAGGCTGGACCGTATGCCAGGACTGCCTAATGTTAAAACAGGCGATGTTAAAAGTTATTTTGAATCATTGCATGATCAGACTCAGAATACATCAGAGTTCATGCCAGTCTGGGATGGAGAGCTTTACCTGGAATATCACCGCGGTACGTACACGAGCCAGGCCTATAATAAAAAAATGAACCGCAGGATGGAGCTTAAGCTGCGTGAAACGGAGTTCCTCCATGTGTGGAAAGCGATCCAGACAGAAGACTTTTTGAAGTATCCTTCTCTAACATTGGAAGAGGTATGGCGGACGGTATTGCGTAATCAGTTCCACGATATTATTCCGGGATCTTCCATTCGGGAAGTGTATGAAGATAGTGAGAAGGAATACGAGGATGGATATGTAAAGCTTCAATCTCTGCAGAAAGATGCCGCGGATGATTTGATTACAGATAAAAAGCATACATGGAGTATTGTCAATTCCTCATCCTGGGAATTGGATGGTATCGTTAAGATAGAGACCGAGGATGAAGGTGTGTGGGAGGAGGAAAACGGAAAGGCTTTGGTGGCACAAAAACACAAAGATGGATGGCTTGTCGATGTGCCAGCTGTTCCGGGTACGGGAAGTAAACAGATTCATTTAAAAACCGACAAAAAAGTTCCAGAACCAGAAGATGAATGGTTCGAACTGAACAATCGGAAGCTTGTGACACCATTTTATGAAGCCAGCTTTAATGAATATGGCCAGCTTCAGTCGCTATACGATAGAAAAGCGAAGCGTCATGTGCTAGCTGAGTCAGAGAATGGAAATGTGTTTCAGGTGTTTGAGGATAAGCCGCTGGATTACGATGCTTGGGATATCGATCTATTTTATCAGGAGAAAAAGATAGAAATCACGAACCTGCTTGATTTTACGTTGAAGGAAGCGGGACCACTGCAGCTTGTGATAGAAGCAAGCTGGCAGTACGGCAGTTCGATTATTCATCAAGATATTATCTTCTATCGCAAACGGAAAGTAATAGATTTTAAGACAGAGGTAGATTGGCATGAGCGGCAGCAATTATTGAAAACAGCCTTTCCTGTCCGTATTCGAGCAACAGAAGCAACTTATGATATCCAGTACGGCAACGTCAAACGGCCGACACATTGGAATACGTCCTGGGATATAGCCAGGTTCGAATCTGTCGCTCATCAATGGGTCGATTTCTCGGAGCAAAATTATGGCGTCAGTCTGCTTAACGATTGCAAGTATGGACACGATATCAAAGATCATACCATTCGCTTGTCATTGATCAAATCGGCGATCGCACCAGATATCGAACAAGATCAAGGGCGACATCAATTTACGTATTCTCTGTATCCTCATGAGAAAGGATGGGTAGAGGCGAATACGGTACAAGAGGCATGGAAGCTGAATCAGCCTTTCCAGGTTTTCAGCGGAGTAAATGACAAAGACGGAGCAAAACTATTTTCTATAGATAATTCGAATGTACAGCTGGATGCCGTTAAGAAAGCTGAAGATAATGACGACATCATCATCCGTCTGCATGAATACACGGGCGGCACACAGCAGGTGGCAATACAGCCAGAGTTCGAGTATAGCTTCTGGGAGGAATGTGATTTGAGGGAAAGAAACTTATATCAAAGCCCTCAGGAAGGGAGTATAGAATTATCCTTCACTCCATATGAAATAAAGACAATACGTATATCCAAATCATGAGAAAAGCCCCTTGTGGGCTTTTCTTTTTACTGTATACTTTCGTGTAAGCAAAGGGGGATACGTATGCGAGCGTTCGGCAAAAAGGTATTAGGAAAACACTATGTGGAGAGACGAGCTGTTTACGGAATACTGTACGACCCATCCCGAAAAATAGGTGTGATTCGGTTAAGAAATGATCACTTGTTAATGTTGCCTGGAGGAGGAATAAAGAACGGCGAGAACGAAATAGATTGTCTGGAAAGAGAAATCCTGGAGGAAACCGGATACACAATTAACAAGCCGGCTTTTTTATGTCAAGGAACTCAATATTTCAAGTCTAGAGATGGCATCCAATATATACAAAATATAGGGAGTTTCTACAGCTGTTCACTGGGCGTAAAGAAGAGTGGACCAATGGAAGAGGATCATGAATTGATTTGGCTGACTCCTGAAGAAGCAGCAAGCAGATTATTTCATCAGCACCAAGCCTGGGCTGTACGGCAATACCTCGGATTACTAGATTAAACCTTGATCAGCTTATCTGTGCTTTGGATTCTAACTTTCCTATAGTATACTTTAGGAAAGTGTTTCCAGTTATACATAAAGCAAGGGGGAATGGATTTGTCTGAACAAGAAATGCAGTATACGGCAAAGGATTTGGCTGCTTCATTGGATGTGACAACCTCGACGCTGCGAAGATGGGCGATTGCATTGGAAAGCGCACATTATCCATTTCAGCGGAATGAAAAAGGGCAGCGGATCTATGCAGAACAGGATATCACTACATTTGAAGAGTTAAAGAGATTACTTGGAGAAAAAATGACTTTTGCAGATGCAATCCAGAAGCTGACCGGGCATACCGAAACGAAGGAGAAAAAACCTGAAACAGAGAAAATAATGAACATAACTGTAGAGGATCTGGAGAAGCTTGTCTCACGTGCAGTGAAAAAAGCAGTAAAGAAAGAACGGGAAAAGCTGTTCAAACAGATGAAAAAGCAGATGAAAAAAGAGATAGAGAAGCTAAAAGAGAAGAATTAATTAGGTCACATAGGTGATCTTTTTTATTACCTTAAAGAAGATACGCCTCAATCTAAATGATACAAAAGTCAGAATTATAAGTCTAGTATTTTTTTTATTTGATGCCAAAATGAAAGAGTATTCGATTATAGATTGGGAGGCGTTATGATGAAGCAGAATATTTATGACAATGAAGTATTTTTTGAGAATTACAAAGCTTTGCGGGAAGATCCGGTGAACTACAATGAACTCCTGGAGCAGCCAGAGATAAAACGAATGCTGCCTGACTTGAAGGGCATGCGTGTCATTGATATTGGCTGTGGCATGGGTGATTTGGCTAAGTATTGTGTGGAGCAGGGAGCTGAACATGTAACAGCCATTGATCCATCCAGCAAAATGCTGCAGGAGGCAAGAAGAAGGAATAGTCATCCTTCAATCGAATACGTTCAAACAGCATTAGAGGATGCAGTGATGACAATAGATAGTTACGATATTGCTGTCAGTTCGCTTGTCATGCATTATGTTGCAGACTACGATGCAGTCATCCAGTCCATCCATGCCGCTTTGAAGGAAGACGGTATTCTGTTGTTCTCCACCGAGCACCCAATCGTAACTGCCAGAAAAGAAGGAGACAAATGGATTACGGATGCAGATGGGAACCGGATTCATTTCGCAGTAGACAACTACCAGGAGCAAGGGAGACGTGAGTCGAAATGGTATGTGGATGGAGTCGTTTATTATCATCGGTCGATTGCTGCGCTATGCAATGGCCTGATACAAAATGGTTTCAGTCTCGAAGAAGTAACCGAGCCAATACCAAGTGAAAAGGCAATTGCTCAGCTGCCGCGGATAGAGCATGAGCTTCGCCGGCCTTCCTTCATTATTTTGAAAGCGAGAAAAACAGCCCGTCTTTAATGGACGGGCTCCATTTCTACCCAGCCACGAACGCTGTTGATCAGCCAGATACGAGAGGCAGTTAGAAGATCAGATTTCGTCAAGACAGCTTCTTGAATCGTTCCTTTTTCCACTAATTCTTCCCGCAACGTACCTGGCAGCAGACCGCTGGTAACAGGAGGCGTCAATAGTTTGCCCTCCTGCTCGATGACAAGATTTCCAATCGTGAATTCGGTCAGTTCACCAGCTTCATTCCAAAGCAGCGTATCGAACACGTCAGGCTTCTCTATCTTGTAATCTTCATAAACTTTACGATAAGTTGTTTTGTGATAATAATATCGATTAGTCTTGTCTATTGGTGTCGCAGACAAAGCAAATCTCTGTTTATTTTCTTTCAATGCTGGCATTTCACTGTAGAAAAGCTCAAGCTCTCCGTTCGAATCAGCTAAAAGACGTACCCGGTGTGATGCTCCCGAGTGCTTGATTTGATGTTGGTGCAGGAGCTTTCGGACAGCTGCTTCTTCAATCGGGATGCTGAAATAATCTGCTGACTGCAGCAGACGGCGAATATGTCTATTTTCCAGCGTAAAACGACCATTTGAATATGCGATTGTTTCCAACAGTTTGAAATTTGGAAGCTGCTCCTGAAGTACAGAGGATTTGGCAATAGCTTCCTCATACTCACCCTCAGCAGTCGAATCCCAGGTGATGCCGCCGCCGACACTATAGGTAGCTTGGTTCTCAGATTTGTCGATGATTGCAGTACGGATTGGCACATTGAAAACAGCTTCACCACCGGGATCAATATAGCCAATAGCACCACAGTAGACCTCGCGTGGTTCCGGTTCTAGGTCCGAAATAACATTCATCGTGCTCGCTTTCGGGGCGCCTGTGATTGAGCCGCACGGGAAGAGGGCGCGCATGATATCGGTTATTGTTGTGCCTGGGACAGTTTCTGCTTCCACAGTCGAGGTCATCTGATATACTGTCGGGTATTTTTCAATAGTATATAAAGCTGGAACACGCACTGTACCAAGCTTTGCAACCCGGCTGATATCATTACGAAGCAAATCTACAATCATGACATTCTCAGCGCGGTCTTTTACAGATGCAGCTAGAATTTCCCGCTGTTCAAGGTCCTGTGTGTATGTAAGTCCGCGTTTGATCGTACCTTTCATCGGCTTTGTGATGATGCGCTCTCCATCCCAGCGGAAAAATAGTTCAGGAGAAGCGGATAGAATGGCAGCATCTTCCCAAGCAAGATAGGCAGTGTAATCAGCACGCTGCGCTCGCTGCATTTGGCGGAAAAGAGCAGCAGGATCACCTGCAAATGCTGTGCGCAGACGCATCGTAAAATTCGTCTGATATGTATTGCCTGCAGCAATTTCCTCTTTAATCTTCTGGATAGCTTGTTCATATGTTTTTTTTTGGATTGCCGGCTGCCAGTTCAGCCAATTTGGTACTTCATCTATTGATTCGGGCTGTTCATGATGAAAGGCTTTGTAAATACCGAATTTTAAAAGGGGCAGCTTTGAATCTGGAACAGTAATATAGCTTGAATCAAATGCTCCAGCGGCTTCATAGGAAAGGTAACCGGCAGCATAATATCCCTTTTCTGTATATGCTTGCACCTGCTCCAAGCAGGGAATGACTTCATCTATTGAGTGTGCAGTCAGCAATGTATGCTGCTCTGTAAAACGCCGATGCTGTGTCTGTCCATTTGCATCAGCAAAATTGAAATAAGCGTACATGGAACATCTCCTTTCTGGCTTTTCTAGTATCTCATATGGTGAATTAACCGAATAGCTTATTGGAATAAAGTAATTATTGAAACTATTTCCATATTATTACCGTATAAAAGGTACAATCTTTTAGGAGGAGTTGCAAGTTGCGGACGATCCAAGTGTTGAAGGAACTAGGTTTTTGGGTGTTTGCATGTATTTATTTAATAGGTATTCGTCCCAATCTGGACGGATATGTACTCTGGATACCGGATTTGCTTATTTGTGCAGCGATTGTACTTTCCCTGACTGCCTATATACTTCGCTTCGGGCGGAAAAAAGAGTATTAGCAAAAGGAGATAGCCAAGATGAAACAATTTAACTATACTGATCAATTATATTGTTCATGTGATGTTGAGAAGGCGAGGGGAGCAGAAGTGATTGAAGTGAGGTTAGTCGAAGAAAAGGATACTGCAGAACTTTTATTTGGAACTGCGTAATAAGGAGTTCTTTCAGCTATATACAGGTAGCCGTGATGATCATTTTTACACTTTGGAGGGACAACGGGAGCGTACTGATAGGGCTATTTCTTCTGCCGCGGAGGATACTGGATATTCTTTTGTCATTCTATTGAAAGGACGTATAATCGGCATTATCATGCTGTCAGAGGTTGTGCGCTGGAATCTTCAGAGCTGCTGGATCGGCTATTTCCTTGATAAGGAACAAAACGGAAAAGGGTATATGACAGAGGCAGTCCGCCAAGTAGTATCTATTGCTTTTAAAGAATTCGGATTCCATCGGTTAGAAGCAGGTGTCATGCCGCATAATATCGGTTCAATCAAGGTGCTGCTAAAAGCAGGCTTCCATAAGGAAGGTATCGCTAAGCAAAATGTCAAAATTAATGGAAAGTGGCAGGATCATCAAACTCTTGCTATCATTAACCCTCGGGACCTCATGTAAAGAGGAGGGGAAATAGGATGAACAAATGGCTGCTTATAGCTGGAGTATTGATGGAAATCGTCGGTATTCTATTGATTTTGTTCTGGCGAGTTGATGATATTCTTGCGATTAGTACTGGTATAGTAATCATCGTCATAGGAGTGGTTCTTTTCCAGATAGGATATTGGCGTATCATAAAAGCTCGTAAAAGAGGAATGAAAAGAAGATAAAGAAGCTGGCTGATGAGGAAGCTCATTCAGCTGGCTTTTTTGTGTAAATTTACACTAAGGCTGCCGATTGTTCTGCTATGCTAACGGTATCCGGCGTAAAGGGGTGTCATCAATGAAGGTCAAGTCTCTTTCTATTACGATATATCTTATATGTTGCTGTATCTTCCTCTCTTGGCATCCAGTTGAAGCCTCATCAGACTCTAATTCAACCGTTTCTATGAAAAAAAAGAACTTTGTTATTTTTATTTGCAGTTCGGATCCTGTGTATCAAGAAACAATTGGAAAGTATACTACAGAAGATTTCCGAAACGCAATACCAGCTGAGATGCCAATAGCAGAAGAATCTTGGCTGGAGAGTTTGCTGAATAATTTTTCAAATAAAGACATGCAAGAAATAATCTCTTCTAATACTGATCAAACAAGTCCACAAATGATTAAGCAAAAGCCAATAAACCTTTATACCCAAAACACCTACATTCATTGTTTGCTGTCTGCCAATATGAACACAGACCTGAATGCTGATCACCTCTTCTATTGAGATAGGCCATAAAGTCTATTAAACACTTAATTTTATCCATTTTATTACTTGCATAGTGAATAATGCCTTGTGGATATTTGGCTATCCATATACCATTTTTACCAATATACTTTACAAATCTGGAACATTGTCGATATATAGTAATAGAGTGAAATTTTATAAATAGGAGCATGATGTCATGAGTATGCAAGCACATGAGCAAACGGAACAGGCATTGCATCCAATGTTGGACGCCTTCGTGAAAATAGGGCCGTTCTTGCAGGATTTAATCAATGAAGATGTCACGATTGGTATATATAACACAGAGAAGCTGGTTATCAATTTCCCAGCTAAGACCTTTTCATTGAATGTTACACCCGGAGATCCATTGATGGATGGGGATATCGTAACAGCGGCAATCCGGCAGAATAAGAATCAATATGCAGTCGTTCCGGAAGAGCTTTTTGGCGTCAGTATCATCGCCCGGGCTATCCCGCTTCACGATGAAGCAGGGAATGTAATCGGCGGTGTTGGAGTCGGATTGAGTATTGAAAGTGCAAATCAACTGTCCTCGATTGCTTCAAACCTTTCTAACGTTATTGGCGATGTGACAGCAACAATTCAGGATATGGCGCAATCTATCTCTGGTTTGGCAGAAGGTATGAATTACATATCTAAAAAGGCTTCAGAGGTAACAGAAAGCGTGGATACAATCGAGGAAGTATCCAACGTCGTGAAGGGTATTGCGGATCAGAGCAACTTGCTTGGTCTCAATGCTGCTATTGAAGCTGCGCGAGCTGGAGAACAAGGACGCGGATTCAGTGTGGTTGCAGATGAAATACGCAAAATGGCAACTGGGTCCAAGGATCAGGTTACCGAGATCCATCAGATTACCGAGAAAATTAAAACTGTCATCGGCAAGTTGAGCAATTCCATTCAAGAAGCAAATGCAGAGTCAGATACACAATCAGCTGCTATTGAAGAGCTGACAGCAACGATGGAAGAAATCAATGCAAATGTGAAAACTCTGGCAAATCTAGCAAAAGAAAATATCTCAATCAAAGAATAATAGAGGTGACCCAACGTGGAAAATTTCAAGCATTTGAACAGTCAGTATATTGACGGAGACTGGCGTGAAGGCCAGAGCAGCGTGAAAATGGAGAACCGCAATCCATATAACGGTGAGCTTATCGCAACTTATCAAGCTGCCAGCTTGGATGATTTGAATGAGGCGTACGAAGCTTCTGCCCGGGTTCAGAAAGAATGGGCGAAAACGAACCCGGTAGCACAGCGTGCTGTCTTTGAAAAGGCAGTTGCTTATCTTGAAGCGAATCATGAGGCGTTTGTTGAGACTATCATTGAGGAAATTGGCGGTACAAGACTGAAAGCCGAATTCGAAATCGGCCTCGTTACAAATATCATCAAGGAAGCATCTACATTCCCATTCCGCATGAACGGCCAAATTCTTCCGTCACCGATTGATGGCAAGGAAAACCGTGTGTATCGTGTGCCGGTTGGAGTCGTGGGGGTAATCAGCCCATTCAACTTCCCATTCTTTCTATCAATGAAGTCTGTTGCAACTGCTTTGGCAGCAGGCAATGGTGTTGTGCTGAAGCCGCATGAACACACAGCCATCACTGGCGGTACGATGATTGCGAAGCTTTTCGAGGAAGCTGGTCTTCCGAAGGGCTTGCTGAATGTCATTGTGACAGAAATCAGTGAAATCGGTGATAACTTCGTAGAGCATCCGATTCCACGTGCTGTTTCCTTCACAGGCTCTACTAAAGTTGGTAAACATATCGGAATGGTAGCAGGTAAGAATTTGAAAGAGGCGCATTTGGAGCTTGGAGGTAACAGTGCATTGGTGGTTTTAGAGGATGCAGATATGGAACTTGCAGTCAGTGCAGCTGTATTCAGCCGTTTCACGCACCAGGGTCAAATCTGTATGTCTGCCAATCGCCTGATTGTGCATGAAGATGTGTATGATGAATTCGTTGAAAAGTATTTGGCGAAGGTTTCCACGCTTACTTGCGGTGATCCGAAAGATCCAAGCACAATCATCGGACCTCTTATCAACGAACAGCAAGTGAAAACGACGGTAGCATTGATTGAGAAGGGTATCGAAGAAGGTGCAACACCTTTAATCAAGGGTAAAGTAGAAGGAAACATTGTTGAGCCAGTAGTATTCGGCGATGTGACACCAGATATGACACTTGCAAACGAAGAACTGTTTGCCCCGGTCGTTAGCATCTTGAAAGTGAAAAGTGATGAAGAAGTGTTAGCTTATGCAAATAACAGTGACTATGGCTTGAGTGGTGCAATTCATACAAGAGATGTAGAGCGCGGCGCTGAGCTTGCGAAACAAATGGATACTGGTATGATCCACATCAATGACGGTACAATCAATGATGAACCGACAGTCGCATTTGGCGGCGTGAAGAACTCCGGACTTGGCCGCCTGAATGGCGAGTGGAGCCTCGATGCATTCACAACGACAAAATGGATCAGCATTCAGCACGATCGCAGACAATATCCGTATAGCTAATAAAAAAAGACCCACAGCTGTGGGTCTTTTTTAATGCTATTCTGCGGCCATGGCTTCCTGTTTGGTTCGGTGGATTGTGCCGTAGGGATGCTCAGGCGGAGCGTAAATTGAGTACAGCTTCAAAGGGGCTTGACTGGTATTTGTAACGTTGTGCCATGTGCCAGCTGGGACAAAGATGGCAAAATCATCTTCGACATATTGCCGATAGTTTAAGTTGTCTCTCCTAGGACCCATTTGGACTAGTCCTCGCCCAGATTCAATGCGAAGGAATTGATCAACATTCGGATGCCTCTCCAAGCCGATATCTTCTCCTGGACGGATACTCATCAATGTCACTTGAAGATGTTTTCCAGTCCAGATAGCTGTCCGGAAGAAGCGATTATGCTCTGCAGCTTGTTCGATGTCGACAACATATGGTGAATTTCCGTGATCATGTATCGGCTGCTGCCGCTGATAATTGCGCCAATCGTTTGGACTTGGGTACCCGTAAAAGTGGGACGGATTTCTATAATACATTTTTTCTTCTCCTTCGATGCATTTATATCTTATCCTATGCTGTTGCCTACTCCGTGTTCTTACCAGAAAAGGCAAATGAAAGAGTACAGGAGGTTTCCTGTACTCTAAACAGCAATCATTTAGCTTTTGTTACTTCAATTCTCGGCATCTCCGGCTGTTTCATATCATTTCCCAAGAAATAACTTGTGTGCGGCGGCTGGTTATAGGCAACATTCTGCCAAGCCACGCCTAAGCGGTAAACAGGGTCATGCATCAAGGTAGGGAGTTTTTCTTCGGTCATGTCTGTTGTCGTGTAAAGGACGAGAGCGCTGCTGTCCTCAGTACGCCAGATGGCCTCCTCACGCCAGTCACCGATTAAATCAGCCTGGAGCGCAGGGTTTCCTTTTGTTCCATTGTTGGAGTAAGTTCCTTCTGCATCAAGTAAAGTATCCAATTTTTCTGTTTCCGGGTTCCATTTTCCGATCAAGCCAGTGCCAGTTTGGATGCTTTCATCGAAAGTATGATCAAGAATCTCACGAGTCAAGTCGCCGTCCCACCAGATAGCAAAGTTGGCAGGAGGGATGTTCGTTGATATTTTCTCCCCTGAAGCAGCGTAAAGTCCTCCTGTCGGACTGTTCCATGCCCCGTTAATTGCCCACATTTCGGCTCCAGGATAGCGAGGGTCGATGTCAGATGCAAGCCCGCGACCAACATCTATGTTTGTCGGGATGCCCCAGATTAGTTCTCCTGTCCGAGCGTCGCGGAACTCTATACCTGCTTCATTCGGATACGATTCATGGACTTGGAATACTTCAAGCCCTGGTCGGCTTGGATCTAAATCGCTAAGATGCATGGCATCTCCGTGACCAAGACCGGTTGAATAGAGACCAGTTCCATCATCGTCCAGCGCCATTGCGCCATAGATGATTTCATCTTTTCCGTCTTCGTCCACGTCTCCGATACTCAAATTATGATTACCCTGCTGTGCATATGCTTCGTTTCCAGGCGTTTCACTATTGAACATCCATTGCTTTTTCAATTTGCCATCTTTATAGGTATATGCTGTAATGACTGTCTTTTCATAGTAGCCTCTGGCTTCAATGATACTTGGCGTTTTACCATCCAGATACGCGACTCCGGCAAGGAAGCGATCGCCTCGGTTTCCGTAGCAGTCACCCCAATCGCAAATATCACCGCGGGCTGGCTCGTAGTCGATTGTTTGTTTGATTTTGCCCGTGTTACCTTCGAAGACGGTCAAATATTCTGGTCCTTCGAGTATATAGCCTGATGCATTGCGATGATCAGCGTCAGGGTCTCCGATGACTTTACCCTGCGCATCTTTTGTACCGTCAGCTGTTTTGACGACGAGCTCGGATTTTCCGTTACCATCAAAATCATAGACGAGCATTTGTGTGTAATGAGCACCTGCACGTATATTCTTGCCAAGATCAATTCTCCATTTATGTGTTCCATCCATTTCATAAGCATCGATGAAGACATTGCCAGTGTAGCCAGAGCGGGAATTATCCTGCGCATTGGAAGGATCCCATTTCAAAATGATTTCCCATTCTCCGTCGCCATCCAGATCACCGACACTGGCATCATTGGCATTGTAAGTATAAGATTTTCCATCCGGTGTTTTGCCATCCGCTGGCTTCTGGAGGGGAATATGCAGCTGATTGTCTTGCCATACTTTGATATTATCCTGGTCCACACCTTTCCCGATTGCTTCTACACGATAGACGCTTTTCGCAGTGCCATCTTTGTCCAGGAAATTGGTGCTGTGTTTTACAGGTTTCCGAGTGATTTTCTTACCGTCACGATATACATGAAAAGAGGTTTTTTTCATGTCGTTCCCGAGAAATCTCCAGTTTAGGTAAACACCATCCTCTGTCTGGACAGCAACAGCTCCCCGTTCCAAATATTCCATTTGCCTTTTAGGCAGTTTCTTGGCATCGGCAGAGAAGGGGATTGCGAATGTCAGAAGCAGGACGAGCAGCAATAACAGACATTTTTTCAATATAACCATTCCTCTCCTTTTTATTAAAGCGCTTTCATTTTAATGCAGGAGATAGGTTAATTCTTATTAGACAAGGCAGTTGATTCTCAAATATGGTTGTAAATATTTTAAAAGCCATGCCTGAGCAGGCATGGCTTTATTGCTACTTAGAAGTCCCCAGTGTATGGATCACGTGAGCTGTACAATTGATGCCGCTCAGGAAATAATCCACATCTAGATTCTCGTTCGGCGAATGGTTATGCTGGTCAAAGTTCGCATATGGCACGATAATAGATGGCAGACCGAGAATCCCCGTCCACACATAATCCGGAAGGGAGCCGCCCATACTCGGCTGGATGAGCGGGTCAGTTTGGTAAGCATTCTCGACAGCGCTGATAACTTTTTGCACAATCGGCAGCTCTGCTCTTGTGCGAGATGGCTGCATGCTGCCCAAATATGTAACCTCTACATCAGGCGCATAGGTTTGAACATGTTTTTGAATCTTTTCAAAGATATCGTTTGGATCCTGATCCACTACAAGCCTGATGTCCATTTTGAGCCGGGCTGTAGAAGGGATGATCGTTTTCGTTCCTTCTCCTGTATAGCCGCTTTCCATACCGAAGATATTGAAAGTGGGCTCGCCAGTCATCTTCTGGTAGTAGGATGGACCGTCCATGGCCAGTTCGGGATAGCCGATTTTCTCACCTAAGGACTTTTTGTCATAAGGCAGCTTTGTGAGCAGCTGTTCCTCATAAGCAGTAAACGGGCGGATCGCATCATAGAAACCTTCAATTTTGACGTGACCGTCAGCATCACGCATGGTATGCATCAGTTCAATCAATTTCCAAGCAGGGTTGGGAACGATATTCCCGGTGTTGCCTGAATGATTATCACGATCTGCTCCTTTGGCATCGAATTGAATGGACAGCATCCCGCGTACCCCAAGCAGTACGAGCGGGGAAGAGCTGTTATGGGATGGACCATCAGAAGTGTAGACAAGATCCGCTTGCAGCAATTCCTTATGCTCTTCCACGAAGGCTGCTAGATTTGTACTACCTTTTTCTTCTTCTCCTTCAAAGACAAATTTAATATTGATGGGAAGCTCGCCGACTGTAGCCAAGTAGCTTTTGACACCGAACAGCTGGGCCATCAGCTGTCCCTTGTTATCGCCCACACCGCGGGCATAAATTTTGCCGTTGCGGATCTGGGGTTCGAATGGCGGGGAATCCCACGCATCGTAAGGTTCGGGTGGTTGAACATCGTAGTGGCCATAAATAAGCAAAGTGAAAGCTTCCGGATCCTTGATCAATTCTCCGTAGACGACAGGATGGCCGGCTGTAGGGATGATTCTGGTATGGATCCCGAGTTCCTCCATCATCCCTTTCAATAGTTCAGCGCATTCTTCGATTCCGTCATTCTGTGTACTGATGCTCCGCTGGCGCAGCAAGGTGAACAGCTGGTCCAAGAAGTCTTGTTTGTTTGTTTCTATATAATCTTTTAATGCAGATGCGTTCATATAATTCTCCTTTATTTCTTAGTTCAGAGTTCCGATCAAAACAGTGGCAATGAGGATTGAACAAGTTGTAACTGTCGTAAACCCACCCATAAGCATCGGCGTCACAATCTCGTTCATGATGGCTTCCCGTTCTTCTTCGGTGTCTCCGACTTCGCGGCTGATTTCTTCACAAAGGATGTAGTCCGCAGGGAATCCGAAAAGTGCTGTCAGTGCAACAGGCATGCCAAGATATTTACCTACTCCAAGCAGCTTGGAAGCTAATAATCCCCCAATCGTTACGCCAGTTGTACCGAGCACACAAATCAATAAGATTTCCGGAATATAGCTGGCCAATGCTGCTGGTGTCACATCATCCATGGAAGAAATAACGATGAAGATAACTGCAATCATAGCGATGCCGGTTGCGTTTGCTTTTTCCATCGTTTTTGCGGGATAGAAGCCGATATAGGCACCGATAACCCCGATGATCAGACAGAAGATGGTGTAGTTGACGCCTGTGACAGCTTCAAGGATAACAGCGATGCCACTTCCTAAATATAGCTGCAGGATGAAAATAAGGGATGTCTGGTACTTTTCCGGCAAAAGTAATTTGCGTTCGTTCTGTGCTTTGACTACTTTATTCGGCCGTTCTTCTGTCACTTCGCCTTTTTCCAAAGCTGCTCCGCTATGCAGGCGAGCCTGTACTTGCTGTTTCACAATGATTGCATGTCTTTTTAAGAAGAAGGAAGCAAGCGGGATACCGAATAGCTTATGAATGCTCAATACCAGTGCTGGGATGATAACAAGACTGGATAATCCTAATTCGGTCAGTTTTTCACTCGTAACAAGATATGCTACAATTCCGCCGACAACCGGACCTGCACCAGCTACTGCAGTTTCATAATCAAAGAACAATGGAACAATCGCCAAGACAAGTGCTACCGCAGTAAGAGAGCCAATGAGTGCGATCAGGATAGGCTTCAGCTGTCCTTTGATTAAGGAGAAAGGAACAAGTGTACCAAGGTGCACAATGAATGGTGCAACAATCAGGGATCCGAATGCGGTGATAACGGATTCCGACATAAGTCCATTTGGAATAATTCCAGCCCACAAGAGACCAACATAGAGCAGCAAAGCTGCCAGCAGCATTGGAATGCGTGCTTTCGTCCAGATGGAGATGAGTTCTCCTAAACCTAGTACAGCAATCAATAATAGGGTGATCATGACAGGGTTGCTACTGATCTCACTCCACATGTACATCTGCCTCCAATTTTATGTAAGAATATTAATAAAAACTAAACTAAATTCAGAAAATTGTCAACATACTAATTAATTAAGTTGAAAATCTGCTGGGTTAAAAGTCTTATTTTCTGTATAATAAGCTCATTCAATGGAGAAACGAGGAGAAGGATGGGTATAAAACATGCCTTTACACTGCCGTCTGTTCCTAAGGAAAACAAACAGAAGCTTAAGGAAACTGTCTTAGAGGAAAATTGGAAAAGGACGAAACTGTTCGCTATCATCATTTTAATCTTTGAAGCTATCTTGCTTGTGCGGCAGCTTCCAGGAGGAATTGATTTATATGTAGGGCTGTATCTTGGACTATTCAGTGCAGCAGCAATCTACTTGCTTTGTATATACATAATGGGGAAAAGAAGATCCCGACTGGCTACAGAATGATTATCGTACATTTCTTTGTATTTTTATTCCTGGCATGGGGGACGATGGTTACCCTGCTGGATCAGCTGCATTACGGTCATGTTATGGCATTTGTAGTCAATTATATGTGTGTATCGACGTTGTTTTTGGCAAACGGTAAGCATTATCTCTTGCTTGCTCTTCCGAACGTTATTTTCCTGTATGTTGGCTTACCTATTTACCAGCAGTCGGACAATATACTGTCTGGTCATTATACGAATCTTACAGTATTCATCTTTTTTTGCTGGATGGCGTCACAGCTGCTGTATAAGGGGTTCGCTGCAAACTTTTACAATAAGCTTTTGCTGACTGAGATGAATGAGGAATTGGAAGCACAGATCGCCCAAAACGAAGTGATGAACGAGCAGCTGAAGAAACAAGCGATGCTGGATGAACTGACTGGTGTACCGAATAGACGGGGCTTCCAGGATTATATCAATACTGCGCTGGCGGATGAGCGAGAGCGGCAGCTTTCTCTATTCCTGCTTGATGTGGATGCCTTTAAAAGCTATAACGATCATTATGGGCATCTCCGGGGAGATGAGGTATTGCGTCTTGTGGCGCAAAGCGTCTATCAGACAATAGATATTCCGACAGCAGGCTGGGCCAGATATGGCGGAGAGGAATTTGTACTTGCTGTTTTCGATCAGCCGTCAGAGACATTGGACGAGCTGGCTGAAGCAATTCGGCAGGCGGTCCAGGAGCTTCGTATTGACCATGCCTTTTCGCCTGTAGCAGATAAGGTGACCGTAAGTATCGGTATATATAGTGCTGCTATTTCATACGGTATTCAGCTATCCTATTTCATCGGTCAAGCGGATGAAGCTCTTTACGAGGCAAAACGTTCCGGCAGAGATACTTTTATTAAAAGAGAAGAGCTAAGCGGATCACTCGCTTAGCTCTTTTTCCTTGTACATGACTTGGACGTATTGTCTCAATTCCTTTGTCAATCCGCTGATCGGCTCCTGGAATCGGCAATTTTCCCGATATTCAACTGCTACTGAAGCCGTATGATTCAGATCGTCTATTGGCAGAATGACAATATTGGGCATTCGCTGCTCGCTTATATGATACAAGATGGATCGCGGCAGTGCCGTAAATCCATGCCCGCTTTCTACAAAAGCAAGCATGTTCTGAACATCATCGACCATCTGATAGTCTTTTGCCTGCACTAATCCTAAAAGAAAACTGATTTTATCCAGATTATTAGTCAATGCTGCGTGCTCGAAGACGATCAATTTCTTATCGAGCTTGTTTGAATTTGAGAGCTTCCCGTCTAAAATTGGTACATCATCCTTATGACAAACGAAGACTAATTCGTCTTGGAGCAATGGCTCACAAAGGAACGGAGTCCTAGCTCTGTTTTCGTAATGGATGGAAAACTGGATGCTGCCATATTCCAAAAGCTTCTTCAAGACATTCGTCGGTCTTGTAATGAATTTAAATGGAATGTGCGGGAAGTGTTCCTGCATGTAGGGGATGATAATGTGGTTGAATACCGGTGCAAGCCAGATGTTGATTCCAATCCGCAATTCATCTTTGCCAGCTGTAATACTGCTCAGCAGCTGATAGCTGATCTTGTTATCACTGGTGAGCGCAAATGATGCACCCTGCAGTTCCTCAAGAAGCTCAACTGCATAGGGAAGGAAAAAATATCCTTCTTCTGTCAGTTCAATTCCGTCCCAGCTGCGTTTCAATAACACGAAATCGAGTTCTTGCTCCAGTTTCCGTATTCGCGTACTCAATGTAGGCTGTGTAATATGTAAGGCTTTTGATGCTTTGGATATACTTTT
The DNA here is from genome assembly GCF_040703035.1 of Terribacillus aidingensis. NCBI lineage: Bacteria > Bacillati > Bacillota > Bacilli > Caryophanales > Bacillaceae > Terribacillus > Terribacillus aidingensis. The sequence continues at coordinate 757,267 of NZ_CP159996.1, forward strand.
ATTGGAGACAACTGCAAGAAACGACTCCAATCCATCAATATTCATGATCTCACTCCTGCTGTTCTATACTGTTCATCTTATATTTTTTTGGACAAAATGTATAGGAATCTGTATAAAATTCCTTTATCTTCAAGAGCAGTGCTTGTATTTCCAATCCAGAACAATTAAGATGAAGAGATGCACCAATGACGCCATAACGAATGGCATAGAAAGGATTTAATTATGAAAAATAAACGTCCGCGCTCTCGTGGGTTCCAGCCAGCGAAGCCTAAAGTATATAACGTAACAGAAGAAGCAGAACTATTACCTTTCCTGTTAAAGGTTGTAGGCAAAAGCCGTAATTCAGTGAAATCTATCTTGGCCCGCGGTCAGGTTTCCATTGATGGTCGTGTTTCCACGCAATTCAATGACAAATTGCGACCGGGTCAGGAAGTGACGATCCGTACAGATACAGTAACAGAAGCAGCACCGCTGCAGGGCATTACAATTATGTATGAAGATGATACCCTCATTGTTATCGAGAAAGCCTCTGGACTTTTGTCAATCGCTTCCAATAATGAAAAAGAAAATACCGCTTACCGTCAGCTATCTGATTATGTCAAAGCGCAGCACAGTGATAATAAGATATTTGTCGTTCACCGTCTTGACCGCGATACATCCGGTGTAATGGTATTCGCTAGATCAGAGAAAATTAAAAAGATAATGCAGGAATCGTGGCAAACAACGAAGGAGCGAGCTTATGTTGCACTCGTTGAAGGCGACGTCTCTAAGTCAGAAGGAACCATTACCTCCTGGCTGAAGGAAACAAGTACACATAAAATGTATTCCAGTAAGTACGAGAACGACGGATTGAAGGCAGTGACGCATTATCAGGTACTTCAAGGGAATAAGGATTTTACGTTGATGGAAATCAGCCTGGAGACAGGGCGGAAAAACCAGATTCGTGTCCATATGCAAGATATCGGACATCCGATTGCAGGGGACAAAAAGTATGGTGCGGAGGATCGGTCGATCAAACGCCTTTGCCTGCATGCACGCAAGCTGAACTTTAAACACCCTGTCAATGGCATGCCGTTGAGGTTTGTATCGGATATTCCGAAGCTATTTACATCTAAATCCAGATAACATGAAAAGCAGAGCAGATATGCTCTGCTTTTTTTTTTATAAAAAATATTTATACCTATTGCCAACTGTTTCCAAATGCAATATTAGTGGAGCCCAGACATGGGTATGCCATTATGCAGTACGTAGAAGTAGAAACAGATGGGGCGTTTAAGATAGGGCCTGCAACGTTGTATACCATCATTAAGAAATTGCTGGATGCTGGCTTGATTGAAGCTGAACCTGAAAGCGAGCCGAGGCGCAAAACCTATGTTACGACTGCTGCTGGTATTTCCAAGTTGGAAGAGGAAGTTGAAAGACGGAGAAGGATGCTCGGCCTGGCGACAATTGTATTGCAGATGAAGGGGAGGAAGGGACAATGAGACAACGAAAGTATATATCTTCAGGCGGACTGGCTTTTTCGGAAAAAGAGGATATGCAGAAGCTTGCCAAACAGGCAGCCAAAGGCTGGCATCTCCAGGATTTTGCCTTCATGGGCTACCGACTTGTCCGCGGGGAACCGAAACAGGTACAATACATGATCGATTACCGCACATTGGATGAAGCAGAGGAACAGGAGTATCTGGATATGTTCAAGCATGCAGGCTGGACACTTGTGTGCAGTTCTTATGGAATGTATATCTTTGAAGCTCCAAGAGATGCTGCACCAATTTACACGGATGTGGAAACGAAGCAGGATAAACTGAAGCGTGCTTCTTCATTTATCCCTAAGATGGCTTTGGTGACCACTATTCTGACTTTTATTAGCTTTTGGATTTATCTTGTTACGGACAGCTTGGCTGCAGCAATCATTTGCTACCTGTTATTCATAATTGCTGTGTTAAGTATTTGGATGACAGCATCCTTTTACTATCGTTCGTTTAAGCTGATGAGAAAGGGCGAAGACTGATTATCTATTATGGGCTGTTTCTGGACTGACGTATGCTAGCAGATGCCTTATACGGCACGTTGGATGTAGTATCTACTTTTAGCGATGGTACTTATAGTCGAATGCAAGCGATGGTGATTTAATCAAGGCGGGATGAAGGAATTGCTTTTTAGATAAAAAATAAGGCTCCCAATCGGGAGCCTTTCGGTAGTTACGGCAGAATGGATTCGAATGTATAGCTGCCTGACTCTGCATCGAAGGAAATCTTTCCATTCTTATGCTCCTTGAAGGTGACACCAGTTGCCTTATGGATCGGTTTTCCATTAACTCGAACTGACTTCGTATCTTTTGCCGGGATTGTGATTGTTGCTGTCGTATTCGACGGAATGACAGCATCGTAGCTGAAGGCTTGATTGTCTGCTTTCCAGCTGCTTTCGATACGGCCATACATGGAATCAACATGTCCCTTTGCCCATGTCATCACCTGATCCGGATCTGGTGTAGGCTCGAGCAGGAAGTGCTTGAAGCCTGGGTGATCAGGATCTCGTTTGATTCCTAATGATTCTTTGTACATCCACGCTCCAACGGCACCGAATGAATAGTGATTGAAGGAATTCATGCTGTTATTGCCGCCAAAACCGTCTTCTTCTGTATAAGAGTTAAGTCGTTCCCAAATTGTCGTTGCACCGTTTTCCACTGAATACAGCCAGGATGGATAGGATTTCTGCTGCAGCAAACGATAAGCGATATCATCGTGGCTATAATCAGAAAGTGCTTGGCTGATTGCTGCTGTTCCAATGAAACCTGTCATGAGAGAGTACTCTGGACGCTCCTTACCTAAGTCATCCGTATTCTTTCTCTGGACTGTGGCTGCTAGATGATCAGCAGCAGCGTCTGCATTGGTCTCATCCAATACGTTGAGAGCCAAAGGTACAGCATAGGAAGCTTGACTATCTGAAATGGCACCGTTAGATTTCAATGTCTTTTTCGTTTCCGGATCAATGAACTTTTGATTGAAGAAATGCTTCCGTTCTTCGTAGCGTTCCCAATAATGTGCAGCATCGTCATCATTACCAAGAATCTCAGCTGTCTTCGCCATGATCTCCAAATCATACACATGATACGCCGCCCAGAGGAAAACATTTTCTGTCTTACTGTTTTCAGGGCTGAGCCAGTCACCTAATGGACCTTCGTTTATCAATCCTGTCGTTGCATTCACTTTTGTATCCAGATAATCGACATATTGTTTCATGCTGTCGTAATGTTCCTGCAGAACAGTTTCATCTCCATATTGCTGGTAAGACTGCCACGGGACAGTTAGACCGGCGCTTCCCCACAGGATACCGCCAAAGCCAGGGCCGATTGGTGTTACGTCGGAATAACGCCCGTCAGCGCGCTGCAGATCACGGTTAGCCAGATTGTGCCTGCGGAGGAATTGGTTCACGTTATCCATATAGGTGGCTGTTTCCGAGAAAACGGATATATCGCCATTCCAGCCCATGCGTTCATTCCGCGCTGGTGTGTCTGTCGGGATAGAGAGGAAGTTTCCTCGCATGCTCCAAGTTATGTTTTCCCAAAGCTTATTAACAGTTGAATTGGATGTCTCATAGCTCGAATCAATATCATGAATGGAGCTGATCACCAATCCTTTCACATCCTTGAGAGCAGGTGGCTTATCTACACCAGTAATCTCGATATAGCGATAACCATGGAAAGTGAAACGAGGCTGGATCGTCTGGTTACCCTTTTTCGTTACATACGTATCTTGAACCAAAGCCGCGCGCAGATTTTCCAGCATGAGCATACCGGTATTCTCACCAGAGTCTTCGCTGTCCGGGTAAAGCATTTCGGCATAGCGCAAGGTAATCTTCTCATCAGCTTTCTGTTTCTTCAGATTGATTTGCGGTACACCGACCATATTTTGGCCCATATCATATACATATACGCCTGGTCGCACTTCTTCCATGCTTTTTGCTGTCAATGTATCGACAATCCGGGCGTTTTCTCCGACCTGTCCCGTAATCTGCATATCACTATAATTCAGATTCCCGGCGGTTGTTGTTTCATCTAACGGGACTTCTACAGCCTGTTTCCAATTCTTTGGCTTAAAGCCAGCTTTGCTCCAATTCTTCATTTCTTTATTTGCATCGTACACTTCCCCTTGGAAGAAGCTGCCGTAAACGAGCGGTCCATCTGTCGTGTACTCCCAGTCAGGGTTCGTTGTGATGGTTTTTGTCGTGCCATCTTCATAGGTGATAACGAGCTTTGCTAAAAGGGAATTGCGATCGCCGAAATAGTTCCAGTTTTCGGTCGTGAATGTGCTGGCACCACTCCACCATCCTTCTCCCAGCATGGCTCCGAAAGCATTGACCTTACCGGACTTAAGCTGATCTGTCACATCATAGGTTTGGTACATCTGTGTTTTGTTGTATTGTGTCAAACCCGGGTTGAAGTAATCTTCTCCAACACGTTCTCCGTTGAGATAGATTTCATATATTCCACGGGCTGTTGCATACAGTCTGGCATCTTCGATTTTCTTTTTATCTGTTTTGAACTCGGTTCTCAACAGCGGCGTGGAATGACCACTCGGATCAGCAACAGCAAAGACGCCTTTGTTGCCCCCAGCAACGTTGTAAGCACCAGATGTAACAGTTACGCCTTTCGCTTTGGCAAAAATGCCTTTATAGTTTTTCGCCTCTGTATTTTCTTCAAAAAGGGTGTTGGATGGCTTGCGGTAGTTCGTCACTTTCAGATTGCGGAAGCTTGCCTGCTGCTTCTTATCCACTGAAAATCCGATTTCGGACAGCATTGGGAAAGCGATATAATTACCGCCTGATCCGACAGGGTTCACATTGAACCCATTCGCAGGTGTGATTCGATTTTCCCCATCTATGAATATATGGAAGACACCTGAATTTCCCCAGATTGATATGTCATGGGCCTTATGCTTATTTTTGCTATCGATCAAGTCTCTGGAAATATCCAGTACTGTGATTGGACTAGCAGGATCGTCTCCCGGTTCATAGCCCGCCCGATAGATTAGCAGCTTGGCATTCCCAGAATCTTTCTTTACATCCGAGACATCCAGCTCGAATTCCACATAGCTTTCATTCACATCATTCTCGAGATTGTACATGTTCTTATTCTTATCCATCAGTCTTGGATCATTAGCGCCGAGTATGAAGCTGGCTTTTTCTGTATTTGTATTCTTATCCAGCTGTAAGCTGTAATGTACTTTATACACATTAAAATAATGCGCTTGGAGCACCATATCTTCTGCTTCGGTACCAATCCACTCGGCACCGTCCCAAGCAGAAATATCTGTATCCAATAGTCCTGTTTCGAACCAGCTGGCGGCTGTTGCCTTTTTACCATTTTCGTTCCAAACGGACACTTCCCATTCATAACGAGTAGCTGGTTTCAGTTCTTTTCCTTCATATTGAATAGCGACAGACTCATCAGAATGCTGTTTCTTAGTATTCCAGACAGTTTTCCCTTCTGGATCCTTTACAACAAGTTGATAAGCTTTTTGTTTGGCTCCTTGGTGGTCGGCTTGCATTTGCCAGCTGAAGGTAGGGTTTGGATTGTCCAAACCAAGCGGTGTTGAACTGAAATCAGTTAAAAGATTAATAACTTCGGCTTTCTGTTTTTTGGCATCTACTGGGCTGGAAACAAAGGGTAGAAACGAGGTTAGGACTAGGAGCAGTGAGGTAACCCACACAATACGACGATAAAACCGGGTCTGCATACGATTCCTCCTTCATAATGGTTAATGAAATTGCTGTAAGGCAGTCCAATCGGTACATACGTGGAGGCAGCTTCAACTTTTGCACGTCGATTGTGAGCGCTTACATATTTAAATTCTACCGTAATTTTGCTCATATTTAGAGGGGGCATTTCTTGGTTAAGGGGGAGAATCATAAGGTGTTATAAAGAAAAAATTGGAAATAATCCCGGGCATCTGTACTCGATCCTTTGTCTCTTGAAGCTGCCCTTTATAATTCATACAATTGAATAATTCATTTATATAAAATATATAAGGGAGCTAGTCTCGAGGAGGATCATTGTGGAACGAAACGAAATAGTATTAGAAGCTAATGACTTGCACAAACAACATCTATTGAATTGGAGAAGGCACTTACATGCGAACCCCGAGCTTTCTTTTCAGGAGGAGCGTACTTCACAATTCGTTTACGATACATTAGCAAGTTTTGGGAATCTAGAGCTGAGCAGACCAACAAAGACAAGTGTCATGGCAAAGCTGAAGGGAGCGAAACCGGGTAAAGTAATTGGTTTCCGAGCAGACATGGATGCCTTGCCAATACAGGAAGAAACGAATCTTCCTTTCGCTTCAAAGGTCGATGGTGTGATGCACGCATGCGGTCATGATGCGCACACTAGCATCTTGCTCACAGCAGCAGAAATTTTAAGTGCCAAGCAGGAAGAGATGAGTGGGGAAATCCGCTTCTTCTTCCAGCACGCAGAAGAGCTGTTTCCTGGCGGTGCTAAAGAAATGGTAGAAGCAGGTGTTACCGAAGGATTGGATATGGTGTTTGGACTGCACGTTGCTTCTCAATTGCCGCGCGGTAAGGTTGGTGTCATTTATGGACCAGCAACATCCAATTCCGATCAGTTCCATTTGACTGTAAAGGGAAAAGGCGGGCATTCTTCACAGCCCGATAAAACGGTGGATCCAATTGTTATCAGTGCCCAGATTATCACGAATTTGCAATCAGTAGTATCACGGATGACTAGCCCAAAAGAAGAACTGGTCGTTTCACTCACCACTCTGCAAGCTGGAGATGCAGTAAATGTTATTCCGAATGAAGTGCATATAGGAGCATCATTGCGTTCGCTTAAGCAAGATGTGCGGAAGAATGCGATAACTGCCATTGAGCGTATGGTGAAGGGTATAACGGAAGCAAATGGTGCCGCATATGACTTGGAAGTTACGTATGGATATGATTCTGTCATCAACGAAGAGGAAGCAACCGCAATAGCAGAGCGAGCACTCAAGCGAAAACTTGGGGAAGGTGCAGTACTTCATGGCAGTGCGATCATGGGAGGAGAGGACTTTGCTGCTTTTGCAAATGCCGTTCCTGGCTGCTTTGTATTTGTCGGTGCTAAGGAGGAAGCTAATCCAACCCCTGCACCTCACCACCATCCACAATTTCGAATAGAGGAAGAAGCAATGCAGGATGGTGTGCAATATTTCCTTGGTATTGCAGAGGATCTTGTTTTTTAAGGAGGAGTCTTTGTACTCCTCTTTTTTCAATGTTTCTCACTTAACGTTAACAATCGCTGACATAAAAACTTTTTTATAGGTAATATCAAACTGATTTTTATCAGGAAAATTGAATGGATATTCATCTAGGGTCTTTAATACGAGACTAGGGAGTGCTATGATAGTGAACATATAAATTTTCTGAAATATTTCATTATTGTAATTATTGAAGGGGAGATCTTATGCTAACGAAACAGACCGAAATTGAATTGTCCAATGAACAAGTAGAAGAGATTGTCAGCTGGAGAAGATATTTGCATCAGCATCCGGAGCTGTCTTTTCAGGAGTATAAGACGTCAGCTTTCCTTTATGAAACATTAAGCACTTTTCCTAATCTGGAAGTGACAAGACCTACTGAAACAAGTGTATTGGCGGTACTGAAGGGGGCTCATCCTGGTAAAACGATCGGCTTCCGGGCTGACATGGATGCCTTGCCGATACAAGAAGAAACAGGTCTTCCTTATGCATCAAAAAACGATGGTGTCATGCATGCTTGCGGACATGACGGTCATACTGCCATTTTGCTTGGAGTCGCGAAAGCACTAAGTGCAAAGCAGGATAAAATCCACGGTGAAATTCGTTTCTTCTTCCAGCACGCAGAAGAATTGCTTCCAGGAGGCGCTAGAGAAATGGTTGAAGCCGGCGTGACCGAAGGTGTGGATTATGTGTTCGGTTTGCATCTTTCCTCTCTTACGCCATTAGGTCAGCTGACAATTACACCGGGAGCGGCTACGTCCAATTCAGACATGTTCCATGCCACGATCAAAGGGAAAGGAGGACACTCTTCTCAGCCGGAGAACACAATTGATCCAGTCGTTACAAGTGCTCAGATCATCACCAGCCTGCAGACGGTCGTTTCCCGCATCACGAGCCCTAAGGATGAATTGGTTGTGTCTGTCACGACATTACAAGCCGGAGACGCTGTCAATGTCATTCCGGAACAAGTGAAAATCGGGGCTTCCGTTCGCTCCTTTAGTCAGGACGTCCGTAAACGGGCAGTCGAGGCGATTGAACAAATTATCAAGGGTGTATCCGAAGCGAATGGCTGCCAGTATGAATTTAATTATACGTACGGCTACGATTCAGTCGTCAATGATGCGGATGCAACTGCTATTACGTTTGAAGCAATCCGACGCAAGCTGGGCGAAGGGGTAGCAGTCGAAGGAGAAGCAATTATGGGAGGCGAGGATTTTTCAGCTTTCTCAAACGTTGTTCCTGGCTGCTTCGTATTCGTAGGCGCTTGTTCTCCGGATAACCAGACACCAGCTCCCCATCACCATCCGAAATTCCTTATTGACGAAGCGGCATTGGCGGATGGGGCGAATATGTTCCTTGCTATTGCTGAAGACTTGTTGCTGGAATAAGAAAACTGTAACAGCGAAACTGGTGACTTTGGCTATCATCGTCGCTGCAGGAGACGTATTTTAAATTATTTCCCGGGCAAAGACTCCATTCGGAATTACATGAAAGGACTAGAGTTATGCTGACCGAGTTGTGCTACTTAGGTTACTTAATAAGTAACCATTAGTGTCAGCATCAAGGTGAAGGCAATGGTTTAAGTCAGCTGCGGCTGCTTTTCAAGGGCGGCTTCGCTTCTTTTTTCCAGCCAGATCAGTAGTCGCCAGTACATTTTGTACATACATTTAAGGAGGCTGTAAAATGGACAAGCTTATTCGCAATGGTATCGTAATTAATGGAACAGGAGAGGTAATAGAGGATGCTGTGATTGCCATTAAAGAAGATCGTATCGCTGCTATGGGGCCATCGGCTGACTTTATCGGTATTGATGCCAAAGAAGTCGTTGACGCACAGGGCGGTTATATACTGCCAGGTTTGATCGATACACATGTGCATATGATGATGGAAATTAAAGACGTACGGGAATCACTTATCACTCCTTTTTCGATGCGTTTCTATGAAGCGTTGACGTACATGAAACGAACACTGGATGCAGGCATCACGACAGTAAGAGATGCTGGTTATGCCGACCTTGGCGTAAAACAGGCCATCGAACATGGCTTGATTAGCGGACCGCGTATGCAAATAAGCATTAATCCGCTTACGATCACAGGTGGTCATGGTGATAATTGGATGGTGTCCGATATGGATTTGACTAATAAAGCTTATCCAGGGTTTCCATCTGGTATTTGCGATGGACCGGAGCAGGTACGTCAGAAGGTCCGGGAGATGCTTCGGGCAGGTGCGGATATTATTAAAGTACATGCGACCGGAGGTGTCATGAGTCCGACCGATCATCCGGAATTCACACAATTCTCCATGGAAGAGCTGCGCATCATCGTAGAAGAAGCAACTTATCGGAAAGGGCGTAAAGTGATGGCACATGCCCAGGGAGCAGAAGGTGTAAAACAAGCTGTCCGAGCAGGCATCCATTCTATCGAGCATGGTATCTTCCTTGACGATGAAGCAATCGAGCTCATGCTGGAGCATGGTACGTACCTTGTTCCAACGTTGCTCGCCCCTGTCAGTGTCGTGGAAGCAAGTGAAGCGAATGAAAGCATGCCTGCTTATGCGGTTGATAAAGCGAAGGAAGTAATGGAAATTCATCAGCAGAGCGTAGCAAGAGCATATGAAGCAGGTGTCAAAATTGCGATGGGAACCGATGCAGGTGTTATGGCGCATGGCATGAACTTGCGTGAGCTGGCACTGATGTGCGACATTGGCATGAGTCCGATGGAAGCAATTATTGCGACAACTAAAGTAGCTGCAGAGTGCTTAGGCTGGGAAGATAAAATCGGGACAATAGCTGAAGGTAAATTAGCAGACATAGTCATCGTGCAGGAAAACCCATTGGAAAATATCGCTTCCATGGCTGACACAAATAATATAAAGACGGTAATACAGGGAGGAAAGCTGAAGAAACAGCTTTCCATCCAGTCAGGTATTCCAAGTTGACAATAAAACAGCGGGCAAATGCCCGCTGTTTTATTGTACAAATATTTGACAGAACAACCAGGAGTCTAATAGGCTTAACATGTAATTTTATTTAGTTGCTTACACTATTATGTAAGCGCTTAAATTTGAAGGAGGCGATTGAATGAAGTCCAGTATGCTATCGTTATGGGAAGGGCTATGGCATGCGCATGAAAGAACCAAGCAGTTGCTGCTTTTCGCTGTACCAACCTCAAAGAAAAAAGTGTCAGATCAATCATCGAACCAATCAGGCACCTCCAACAAGGCACCTCGTACGTACAAACGTCCCCAATTAATTGGATTGTTGTTAGGTCCTCTACTGTTTTTCTCTGTCATTTTGTTTTATTACCCCGAGGGATTGAGCTATGAAGGGCGTATGGTATTGGCTACGACATTGTGGGTTGCGACATGGTGGATCACAGAAGCCATTCCAATACCAGCTACTTCCTTACTACCGCTAATTCTCCTGCCAATAACACAAGGTCTTGATGGAGACACAGCGGCTTCAAGCTATGGAGATCCGATTGTATTCCTTTTCCTTGGCGGTTTCTTGATTGCTATGGCAATGGAGAAATGGAATTTGCATAAACGCATTGCATTAAATATCATCAGTGTAGTCGGAACGAGTACCTCACGTATCGTACTTGGATTTATGATTGCAACTGGTTTCCTCTCGATGTGGGTATCTAATACGGCAGCGGTCATGATGATGCTGCCGATCGGGACAGCTATTATTTATCAAGCCAGTCAAGCGGCAAAAGCCAGCAAGCAAGACATCGGTGAAGATAATCGGAAGTTCGAAAAATCGCTTGTATTCGCGATTGGGTATGCAGGAACGATTGGCGGTCTCGGAACGCTGATCGGAACGCCTCCGAATATTATCCTGGCGGCAATGGCAAGCAGTTTGTTTGGCGTAGAGATTTCCTTTGGCGGCTGGATGCTGATAGCCGTACCGATTGTTATTGTCCTTTTGTTTTCGACATGGTTTTATCTGACGAAATTCGTTTTCCGAATCAAGATGAAGGAATTACCTGGTGGAAAAGAGCTGATCCTTAAGCAAAAACAGGATTTGGGCAAAATGTCGTTCGAAGAAAAAGTCGTGCTTGCCGTATTTACATTTGCTGCATTCATGTGGGTCAGCCGCACCTTTCTTTGGCAAGAGGATGCTGTGTTGGAGATACTAGCTATCCCGGGTATCAGTGATACGACAATAGCAGTCTTGGCAGGTGTAATATTATTCTTGATTCCTAGTTTAAGTAAAAAAGGGGAAAGGATTCTTGATTGGGACGTTTCGAAAGAATTGCCGTGGGGAGTTCTGCTTCTATTCGGAGGTGGGCTTGCAATCGCAGCTGGCTTCACTAGCTCCGGGCTTTCCCAATGGATCGGTGATCAGCTTACAGTCTTGGAAGGATTAAATATTTTTGTAATCATCGTTATTTCGACAACACTCGTATTGTTCTTGACCGAAATTACATCCAATACAGCGACTGCTACTATGATCCTGCCTGTAATGGCATCATTGGCTTTAGCTTTGGACGTTCATCCATATGCTATCATGGTTCCTGCTGCGATGGCTGCCAACTGTGCATTCATGCTTCCGGTTGGAACGCCGCCGAACGCTATCATATTTGCAACAGGTAAAATTACAATAGCAGAAATGGTCAGGATAGGCTTTGTGCTTAACATCTTTACCCTGGTTCTGCTCATTCTAGGAGTTTTTGCACTTGTCGGTTCGCTATGGGGACTTGATTTAAACATGTACCCTGAATCGTGGAAATGAATTTGATAGGAGTCTGCCATTGGCAGACTCTGTTCACTAAAGGAGACCACCATGAAACATTATCTAGTAATCGGAGGAACTGGTATGCTCCAAGCAGCTGTCCTTGACTGGAATCAGGAGGGTCATAAGGTGACAGTCGTTGCTCGAACGGAAGAAAAACTCCGGCGTTTATCTGAAGGTGCTGCCCATCCAGAGCGCCTTCGAACGATACAAGCAGATTACCATCAGCTTGAAAGTTTTCAAAAAAAGCTGGAGGATGTTCCGCCGCCAGATATTATTGTAAGCTGGATTCATAGCAGCGGAAACAGTGCAATCCAAGCTCTTTGCAACATATATGGCAATGTGTCAAAGAGGATAGAACTTTTTCATATAAAAGGAAGCAGTGCCCATGATCCGCTACAAAACTATGTACCTCATTATCCTGATACTATTGATTATCATGAGGTCATCTTAGGTTTTCAGCTGACCGGAAGCACTTCCAGATGGCTAACAAATGAAGAAATAGCAAAAGGAGTAGGAGAAGCAGTCAAACAGAGGCATCCTCGCTATATCGTCGGAACAATCGAGCCATGGAATGCCAGGCCGTAATCATTACTCTCCCTTCGTTGAGGAAATTAAATTATTTTCTTCTGAATTGTTCATAACTTAAGGATTCTACCGATAATAGAAATGTGCAACTAGGAAAATAGGTCTAGTTATGCCCAAGGATTAAGCGGAGGGTTCCCGATGAAGGAAGCAAAAGATCAAGGTTGGGCGTTGGTGGCTAAGCTGATGAAGGAAGAAGAGAACCTTGCTGTTGATAGTGGAGAGATTGGATATACCGGGCTTAACGGTAAATTCCTGGCATTGCTCAGTATAGCTGTTTTCGTTACAAACGGAGATGAGCGTGCACTTCGGCAGCAATTCGAAGCTGCTCTCCTGTCCGGCATATCTGTCCAAGAGATGATGGAAGCAATCCAACATTGTGCATTGTTGAATGGGTTCCCGCCTTCGCTGAAAGCTATGTCATTATTAAAAGAAGTAGTGGACGACCAATGACAAAATGCGTGCAGATGATTCTGCACGCATTTTGTCATTTAAAGATATTGAACCAGCCTTTTCGTTTGAAGCGCCACAGCATTACTACGGCAATGACAGCCATCAGCAGCAAGGCCACCGGATAGCCGTATTTCCAGTGCAGCTCCGGCATATAGGCGAAGTTCATGCCGTATACACCGGCAATAAAGGTTAAAGGAATAAAAATGGTGGAGACAATCGTCAAAGTCATCATGATTGCATTCATTCGATTGCTATTGATCGACTCGTAGCTGTCCCGCATATCCGAAGTGAGCTCCCTGTTGGAATCAACGATTTCCGTAAGTTTCAGCAAATGATCGTAAATATCATTGAAGTAGGCCTTTTGATTTTGGACAAAATCGAATTTCTGGATGCTGAGAAGCCGGTAGATCAGATCTCTCATTGGTGCAATCGTACGCCGGGTTCTAAGCAGATCACTGCGGATATCGAATACTTCATTAATTAAAGTTTGAGGTGATTTGTGGCTGTCTTCATCCTCAATCTCGTTCAGCCGATCCTCCATTTTATACAATGGAGGGAAGTAATCATCAACCAATTTATCTATTAGATGATAGACGATTTTTGATGGAGAGTGCTCCTTTGGACCTTCGTTCAAGACTCGCTGCCAAACGTGGTCCGCAGCCATTGATTCTTCAAGATGAAAAGTGACTACATAACGTTCAGAGAGAAAGATATCCAATTCATCTGACATGAACGACTCGTGATTCAGTTCATGAAGAACGAGGAAATGGTACCCGTCATATTCATCGAGCTTTGGTCTCTGAAGGAAATGGAAGCAGTCCTCAATTGCCAGTGGGTGGAAATGGAAGATCTCGCCGAGTTTTTCTGATTCGGCCTCTGTCGGTACGCTAAAATCAACCCAGTACCAGAGAATGTCGGGACTGTTTAGTTCCTGATACGGCAGATCTTTGAGTATTTTTTTGTCACGTGTTATCGCTATGCTGCGTATCATGGTACAACCTCCTGCAATATATAGTCACATTATAGCGCATTCGGAGGCAGAGAGAAAACGACAAGCAGTGTGATTAAAGAAAAGGGCTATGGGGTATAAAATGAATATACAGCCAAGCATTGTAACTGTTGTTAAATTGCTGAAATACTATTTGTCTGAATATTTTAAAATTTTATATGCAAAAGTATTGCGCTTTTTGTATGAATCTTTTATAGTATTCAACAACCTACAACAATCACCATTGCTTAGCCAGCCGGTTAAGCTGAAGGAGGACAACGATATGTCTGATAATCAAAGCTTTGTAACTGTTGGTGACTGGGTAACAGGACATTCGATAAATGATGAATTATTTACCGGGTTCATAGAAGCAGTGAATGCGAAACTGAACACGGTGAAAGTATACGTAACAGAAAGTGACCATAAAAATACGATCGGTAAAACGATCGAAACATTTCAAAGCAAGATCAAGTATTTTCCGCCAAGCGTAGAGCCAAGCAGGGCGCATCTATTGAATCTTATTGATTTATCTCTTATTTCTGGCGATAAGGACTGGTTTTTGCAGCTGACAGAAGAATTGAAGATACTAGACGAAATGGAATCTGAGTCTAATACAGAATATATCCCGAATTAACTGGACCGAGCAGATATTGCTCGGTTTTTTATGTGGTTAAAATATTTATGCCCCAACCTTTATTCAATACCGCTTCGAACTGAATTTAAACGTATAACGATCACTGCGATAATACAATTTTGTGTATTCGAACGGTATATCATTATCTAAATAAGCCCACAGATGCATGGATAAAATAGGGGCTGATTCTTTTATTTCGAGAAGCTTCATAAGGTCGGCTGATGGCAATGCTGGAATGATCTCTCCCAGCCGTTCTTTAATAAGAAACCCTTTGTTTTCTAGATAAGCATATTTAGAGTTCATCATAATTTCTTCTGTCAGGTCAGGGAACATGGCAATCGGCATGAAAGTTTCCTCTAGAATAATAGGCACATCATCCGCACATCGCAACCTTTTTATATAAAAGACTTGGGCCTCCGGTGGTAACTGTAAACGATCTCTGATTTCTTCTTCAGGCTGCATGATTGTAAAAGTCAATAATTTATTTGAAGGTACCTTACCTAATTTGATTATCTCTTCTGTGAAGCTCTGAAGTCGGTAGATGTCATGCTCGATTTTCTGCTGCTTCACATAGGTGCCGCTTCCATGTACTTTATACAGCAGGTTCTCGTCTACTAACAACTGTATTGCTTGTCTTACTGTTACTCTGCTTGCCTGGAATGCAGCAGCCAGTTCCTTTTCAGTAGGTATGGCTTCATCCTTTTTAATATTTCCTCTGGCAATATCTTTTTTTATTTCATTTGCTATCTGACGATAGAGGGGCGTACTTTTCATGATCCCAACATCACCTCTCGTTTTATATCTCTGTGTTGTATTGTAATGAATCATAAAAAAACATACAACTATAATACATTGTATTGAATATATTTCAAATTTGTATTATAGTTGTATTAATTAAGGAGGGAGATAAGTGAAGAGAAAACTGAAAATTGCGATTGTTGGCGGAGGAAGCACGTATACGCTTGGGTTGATTAAAAGTTTGATTGCTGAGAAAGAATCTTTTCCTTTAAGAGAGCTCGTTCTATTTGATCAAGACGAACAAAGACAGAGGATTATTGCGGATGCAGCCGCTATTTTACTTAAAGAGCAATATGGCGGAAACCTCACTTTCAGAAGTACAACTAATCTGGAATCAGCTTGTAAAGATGCAGACTCTATATTCGTGCAAATACGCACCGGCGGTTTGGAGATGCGGGAATTGGATGAGAAAATCCCCTTATCTCATGGTGTGGTCGGTCAAGAAACTTGCGGACCAGGAGGTATGGCTTATGGCATCCGTTCTATAAAGGATATGACAGACTTGGTCAGAGATATCCGGGCTATATCAAAAGATGCATGGATATTGAATTATACGAATCCGGCAGCCATTGTAGCTTATGCACTAAAACGGGAGTTTCCCGACGACAGCAGAATTTTGAACATTTGTGATATGCCGATTGCCATTATGGTGAGTTATGCGAAATTACTAGGAGTAGATATCTGGGACTTGACAGCGGATTATTTTGGTTTGAACCATTTCGGCTGGTTCACCAAAATAGAGCATAAGGATGGAACTGATTATACAGAACGTCTAAAAGAACTAATTATTGAAGAAGGATTTAGGCCTGAAGATGAGGAAATAGCCAATGATGTTTCCTGGCAGGAGACGTTTGCGCAAGCTCGCCAGACTTTACTGGATTTCCCGGAATATTTACCAAATACTTATTTACAGTACTACCTTTACCCAGACAAGATAGTGGAAAAGTCAAATCCGACTTCTACGAGGGCCCAACAGGTCATAGAAGGAAGACAAAAGCGGGTGCATGATATGTGCAGACGGATAGTCACTGCTGGTTCTGCTTCAGCAGAGGATTTGAAAGCAGACATTCATGGCATATTCATCATCAGAGCTGCTGCGTCTCTTGCATATAATCTAAAAAATCGATACATCGTGATGGTGGAGAATAACGGAATTATTCCAAACCTGCCCTCCGATGCCATCGTGGAAGTACCTGCATTACTCACTGCCAATGGGATACATGCGTTCGCTGTAGGGGAGATTCCAGTCTTTCATAAAGGATTGATAGAAGGTCAATATGCGTATGAGCGTCTTGTCTGTGAGGCCTATTTTGAAAAGGATTATAGGAAATTGTTACAAGCGATGACATTGAATCGTACGGTGGTGGATGCAGATAAAGCAAAACGTATACTGGATGATTTACAAAAAGCGAATGAAGAATATTGGCCATCTTTTCAATAGGGGGAAATCAAATGAAAAAGCTCATTATCAATGCAGACGATTTCGGTTACTCTAGAGCAATAAATTATGGGATTATTGATTGCTTTCAACATGGTGTTCTTAGTTCGGCGACATTTATGGCAAATATGCCAGGAGCGGAACATGCTGCTGATTTAGCAAAGCAAAATCCAGGATTAGGAGTAGGGGTACATCTTGTTTTGACATGTGGGGAACCCATTTTGAAAGGTCATCAGACAATTGTAGATGTACACGGAAGATTTAGAAAGCTATCATTTTATGAAAGCGCTTTTATTATTGAGTTGGCTGAAGTATATGATGAATGGAAAGCACAGATTGAACGCTTTTTGTCATTTGGTATCAAGCCGACGCATCTTGACAGTCATCACCATATCAACACGTATAAAGGAATAAAGGATGTTTTTTGCCGGCTTGCAGAGGAGTATCAGCTGCCTGTGAGAAACAATATGGATTTGCCAAGTCACCTGCGGCATCCGAATCGGTTCGAGTATTACGTAGAAAAAGTATTGAAGGATGAAGTGAGTATTGCAAATGCGTTCAAAGATGCGGATACAGTGGAAGTGATGTGTCATCCAGGCTATTTGGATAATGCTGTGATGGAAGGGTCTTCTTATACGTATCCGAGACTGGACGAATTGGAATTGTTAACATCGAATGTAGTCAAAGAAGTATTAAATAACTGTAAAGATGTGGAGCTTGCAACTTTCAAAAGTCTATAATACCGGGAGATGAGAAAGTATGCGCAATTTCTTGCAGAGATTAGGGAAATCATTACTCATTCCAATTGTAGCTTTACCGATTGCTGGTATCCTTTACAGGCTCACTGCTGAAGATTTACTGGATGTACCCTTATTCCAAGCAGCTGGTGTCATACTGACACAGATGGATGCACTGATTGCCATCGGTATTGCAATGGGACTTGCGAAAACAAAAGATAAAGGGATACCGGCACTGACCGGATTTCTTGCTATCATCGTATTAAAAGAAGGTCTTGCGTTAATGAATCCTGACCTGAATATGAGTGTGTTCGGAGGGGTTCTTGCTGGTCTGATAGCTGCTTTTGTCTATAATAGATTTAAAGACACAAAACTGCCGAATATGTTTGCTTTCTTCAGCGGGGAAAAGTTCCCGATTACGGTCATCATTTTCACCATGGTACTAGTTGCCGGGTTGATGAGTTGGTTGTGGCCGTATGCTCAAATGGGAATCGATGCGTTTAGTAAGACGCTGATGGACTTAGGCGCAATCGGTGTCTTTATATTCGGTTTCCTGAATCGTTTCCTGCTGCCATTCGGTTTGCATCACGTATTAAACACATATGTCTATTTTGGACTTGATGAGTATACGACAGCTTCAGGTGAAGTGGTCAACGGTGAAATCACCAGATTCTTAAGCGGAGATCCGATGGCGGGATTCTTCATTGGCGGATTTTATATCACCATGCTTTTCGGTGTACCGGCAATTGCCCTGGCAATTGCGCGAGCAGCTCGATACAAAAAGCAGGAAACAAAAACATTGATGTCATCGGGTGCTGCTACATCAGTGATAACAGGGATTACAGAGCCTGTAGAATTCACCTTCTTATTTACCTCACCGTTGCTTTATTTCGTCCATTCAGTCTATACCGGATTGGCTGGTGCTACACTGTACATCCTGCATATACGTCATGGTTTTTCTTGGGGAGCCGGATTGATCGATTATATTGTGAACTTAGGGTTGAGCGATGGAGGACTTCTTATCCTCCCGGTAGGTATTGTTTTCTTCTTGTTGTATTATTTCACTTTCTATTTTGTCATCAAAAAACGTCGAGTGGCGGTAATTGGACAAATTGAAGATAAATTGTATGAAGCAGCCGCAGGCGAAGAGGAAAAAAATCTGGAGTTAACTCATAACAATTACAGATATATGGCACAGAAGCTGGTTGAGAACTTGGGAGGAAAGCAGAACATTCTTATAAACGACAATTGTATGACACGACTGCGGCTGGAAGTGAAGGATATGAATGAAGTGAATCAACAAAAGATCAAGCAAATGGGGGTTCATGGTATTGTGGAGGTTGATAAACACAACCTGCAAATCATCATCGGGTCACAGGCTACTATTGTAAAAAAGGAAATTGACGATATTTTGGAAAGCTGAGGAGCATTCAACGCTCCCTCACTTGAATTCCAAAAAGGTCCTCAATCTTCTCATTCATGAACTGATAGGATGCTTCGATACCAGCATTATAAAAAATAGGACCTAGTTCTTTGATGATGAAGTCGAGCAGCAGACCTGCGGCCAGGTCGCCTAGCTGCTCGTCTTTTTCTTGTTCAAAATAAGTCTGCAGGGAACTTATCATTTCATTGCGCTGTATATCATTCAATCGGATTGGATTTTGCATTTGTTTTTCCTCCCTAAGCTCATTTTCGTTTCATTATATCAAAAAGTTCTGCTAGACTTTAGAAAAGGGAAAAGGTGGGAGTAATGATGGCGGAATTATCTTATGAGATAGTGAAAGAACTCGGTGTGCTATCCGTTTCACCTAAAGGATGGCAGAAGGAACTCAATTTGATCAGCTGGAACGGGCGGGAGCCGAAGTATGATATACGGGACTGGGCTCCGGATCATGAGAAGATGGGTAAAGGTATCACATTATCAGCTGAAGAAATCGGTGCCTTAATTCGCTTGCTGCAGGAGCAGGATTGACATGCTGCCGGAAGAGTTGGTTCAGTTAGCCAAAGAAAGGATGGCTCCTTATCCTTGTGAAGGTTTCCTGCCCGGGAGAGGGCCGAAGCATCCGCTTCTCTTCTTTATAGGAGAAGCCCCAGGAGAGACGGAGATACATAGCCTGATGCCATTCAGTGGACGAGCAGGCAAGGAGCTGGATCTGTTTCTGGAGCGAGCAGCTGTGGATAGATCGGAAGTTTTTATTTCAAGCGCGGTCAGAAGCAGACCCTATCAATATAAAACAAAACAAATACGCGGTGAGACTGTCACGAAAAAATATAATCGAACACCGACCAAGGCTGAAGTGCTTGCACATGCGCCTGTGCTTGATTATGAAATTGCCCAGACGGAACCAGAAATTCTCGTGACACTGGGGCGAATAGGCTGGGAGCGGATAACCGGTTCGAAGGAAAAAATCACGGAAGTCGCTGGAAAGTTGATAGAACAGCCGATACAGCAACTGAAAAGCATAGAGGAGGATTCCTTCGTGCTTTCCGAGAAGATATATCGTATCTTCCCGACCTACCATCCAGCGTCTGTATTCTACAATCCAGGTCTGCGGCCGGTAATTGAAGAGCATGCATATAGTATTCGCGAACTTCTGAACAGAAAGGGAAGGTGTAATGGAGAAAATCAGCGGTAAAGTGATAGGGTTTGAGCTGAATAGCCAAGACCCGGATAAGGCAGCTAGCTTCTACGCTAATGTTTTTGGCTGGAATATTGGTGCTCCGAATTGGGGTTATCAAAATGTGGAGACAGCCGGAGGAATTGATGGCGGAATAAGTAAAGGACCGCATGATTTTCCGCATGGAACAAGAATCCAGATTGAAGTGGAAGACTTGGATAAAGCAATCCTAGCAGCCAAGCAAGAAGGGGCAGTTGTTGTCAGAGAAAAGATGGAGTTTGATTCTTTCTATCTCGCTTATTTGGTTGATCCAGTCGGAATCGGAATCGGATTGGTACAGTCTAGCACCAAAGGCCAGTAACTGCGACTTAAGCGATAAAGCCATGCGGGAGGAAAAAGCTCCTCACGCAAGACTCTCACTTACTCCTACGATTCTGAGCGATTCTTTCCGCTTTTCCATGTCTAGCTCCAAGAACAAAAATCTGCGGCTTAAGCGATAAATCCTTGCGTGAGGAAAAGCGCCTCACTCCAGGCTTTCTCGCTTATTCCTTCGTTTCTAAACGGTCTTTTTCGCCTTTCTGTAAAAAAACAGGCGTATCAGCTGACTGATACGCCTGTTTTTTATTTTGCTGCTTTTTGCAGTTTTGTGATCATCTGCAGGGCACGGCCTGTACCGATTGCTACGGATTCCAGTGGATTCGGAGCCAAATGAACAGGGACGCTGATTTCAGATGCAAGCCATTGCTGCATGCCTTTAAGCAATGCGCCTCCGCCAGTCAAGATGACACCATGGTCAACGATATCTCCGCTTAGTTCAGGCGGGCAGTCTTCCAATGTCATGCGAATTGTTTCAAGGATCTGTTCCAAAGATTCCTTAAGAGCTACTTGTACTTCCTTAGAAGAAATACCCACAGTCTTAGGTAGTCCTGTTACCATATCACGGCCGCGGACATCCATCATCAATTCATCATGGTCAATCAAGGCATAGCCGATTTCCATTTTGATCTGTTCAGCAGTTCTTTCTCCAATGAGGATATTGTACTGCTTGCGGATATATTGGATGATCTCTTCATCCATTGAATCTCCGCCGATGCGGACAGAACGGCAAGATACAACGCCGCCGAATGATATAATACCTACTTCACTTGTACCACCGCCGATATCGACAATTACATTCGCAACTGGCTCATCTACTGGCAGGTCAGCACCAATTGCTGCCGCAATTGGTTCTTCAATCAAGTGGACTTGTTTTGCACCATACGATTTGACCGCATTATGTATAGCGCGTCTTTCAACGGATGTGCTGCCAGACGGTGTGCAGACAACGATAGTTGGTTTGCGAAGGGAAGAGCCCATCACCTTGCTCACTTTTTTCAGGATTTCTTTCAATAATTGAGCTGTTACATCATAGTCGGCGATTACACCATCTTTTAATGGACGAATCGGTACGATATTCTGTGGTGTTTTACCAACCATTTCTTTCGCTTCTGCTCCAACTGCCACAACGTTTTTTGTTTCCATATCAATTGCAACCACAGATGGTTCATTCAATACGATTCCTTTTTGTTTCGTATACACAAGTATATTTGCAGTGCCAAGGTCTATTCCAATTTCGGGATTAGCAAACATTATATTTCCTCCAATAATGACATATTTCTACTATATTCATTCTCCCCCGTATAAAGCTTTATGGGGGTAGATCTGTCAAAGAGCCAAAAAGGCGCTTAAATTCGACATAATTCATTCTATCACCTGGTATAGAGGTGTTAAAGAGATACCTTTATCCTAATTTGGCAGATTAAACTAAATAGATTAGGAGTAAAGGATTATATGCAAGGATTAAGCGTAAGTCAATTTACAGATAGATTACAAATACTGAGCTATTGTTACAAAAACTAGGAATGAAAAAGGTGTCAATCCTAATTTACATCCAATAAATAGTAAAGCGTCTGTTTATTACTAGTTTCATAGTCGGCTAAACGGGTACGATTTCGCATAAGAATCGGACTTTTCGCAGTGCTGTACAGATTTGAGTGCCTATTGGAAATTCTAGGCTGCAATATTACACAAAAACCCATGCTATGATGTTGCTGCAACAGGAAAACATACATCTCGAAAGGAGCAACATCATGTTTAAGAAAGTATTAGTAACAACACTATCTACAGCTATTCTAGCGGGAGGCGCATTGGCAGGAACAGCAAATGCTGCACCAGCTCAACCAACGAAAGAAGAAGCTCAAGTGCACGTAGCACAAGTAGTGAAAAGCGGATCTTTCTCTTCTATCGAAGATTTGAATAAATGGGTGAATGAATATCTATCAGCTTATAACATTCACATTAATACTGATAGCTTGCTAGCGAAATACAATGTTCAGCAGCCAGCTCAGCAAGAAAAAGCACAGACTCCTGCTCAAGCAGCACCTCAGCAAGAGCAAGCAAAAGCGCCAGCTGCTCAGAAAGAAGAGCAAAAAGCTGCTGCTCCGAAAAAGGAAGAAAAAGCTGAAGAGCAAGCAACTGAACAAAAAGCTCCAGCACAAAAACAAGAAACTGCTTCTGATAACAAGCAAACAGAAGAAAAGCAAGCTGCTGAAGGCCTGAGTGCATTCGAACAGCAAGTAGTAGACTTAACTAACAAAGAGCGTGAAAAAGCTGGTCTTAAAGCTTTGAAAGCTGATACTGAACTAAGCAAAGTAGCACGTGCGAAATCCAAAGATATGGCTGACAATGGTTACTTCGATCACAACAGCCCGACTTACGGTTCTCCGTTCGATATGATGAAATCTTTCGGTATTTCTTATAAAACTGCAGGTGAAAACATCGCTCAAGGACAAAAGACTCCTGAAGAAGTCGTTGAAGCGTGGATGAACAGCCAAGGTCACCGTGAGAATATCCTTAACCCTGATTACACTAACATCGGTGTAGGTTATGTAGAAAACGGTAACTACTGGACACAGCAATTCATTGGTAAATAATTCAGATTATTGTATAATGAAAAGCAACCGATCATGATCGGTTGCTTTTCTTGTATGCAGGGAGTGATTATATGGATCTGATTTCGCTGCTTGCGGAGGAGCGTATCAAGCAGGCTGAAGCAAATGGAGAGTTCCGTAATCTTCCTGGTGCTGGAAAACCTTTGGAGCTGGAGGATCTATCCGGTGTACCGGAGGATATGCGTATGAGCTATAAGATCCTGAAGAATGCTGGCTACATTCCACCAGAGATGGAGCTGCAGAAAGAGATTGTAGCACTGCGTGATCTGGTGCGTGTTTGTACAGACGACACAGAGCGGGCAGCTTTCCGGAAGCGCATTAGTGAGAAAGAGATTCAATACGAAGCGCTGCTTCAAAAGCTTAAGCGAAATTCGCCAGGCACACTCAGTCAATATCGGGAACAAATTGAAAACAAACTAACATAATCAAATAGTATTTTCTTATCACGAGAGGTGGAGGGACTGGCCCTTTGAAGCCTCGGCAACAGGCAGTAATGCACTGTGCCAATTCCAGCAGACGAGAAGTCTGACAGATAAGAGGAGCATTTTACCTTGGATAAGGAGCCTCTTCTGTAAAACGGAAGAGGCTTTTTTTACATAAATAGAGGAGTGGAAGCAATGACCAAACAAATTATCCTGCAAGCATTTGATATGACAGCCGCCAATCATAACGCCCATGGCTTATGGAAGCACCCGGAGAACAGAAGACATCGGGAGTATAAGTCGCTGGAATACTGGATGGAGCTTGCGCGCCTTTTGGAAAAAGGAAAGTTCGATGCGGTGTTCTTCGCTGATGTGCTTGGCGTCTATGATGTTTACGGAGGAGATGAAAAGGCAGCCTTGCGGGATGGCGTGCAAGTACCGCTTAATGATCCAGCCTTCGCTATCCCGGCCATGGCAGCTGTGACGAAGCATTTGTCCTTCGCTGTCACAGTCAGTACGTCTTACGAACAGCCTTTTCATAATGCACGTAAATTTTCGACGCTCGATCACCTGACCAATGGGCGAGTGGCTTGGAATATCGTTACTTCCTATTTGCCGAATGCAGCCCAGAATTTTGGACTGGAGAAGATGGTAAAGCATGATGAGCGTTACAGAATAGCTGATGAATTCCTGGAGATTTCTTATAAGCTGCTTGAGGACAGCTGGGAAGAAGATGCTGTTATTTCGGACCCGGAAAGAGGGGTTCTAGTGGAAGCAGAAAAGGTGCACCGCATCAAGCACAAGGGTACATATTTCTCAGTGGAAGGACCACATGTAAGTGAGCCATCCCCACAGCGCACACCGGTGCTCTACCAAGCAGGTACTTCCGAGAAAGGCAGGGATTTTGCCGCAAAACATGCAGAATGTGTGTTTGTCGGCGGACCGACACCAGAAAAAATCAACTATTATATAGAGGATATCAAAGCGCGTGCGGAGGCTTATGGCAGAAGCCGCGATGAAATCAAAGCTTTTACCTTCCTGCACGTCGTTGTAGCTGAAACAGAAGAGAAGGCTCATGCTAAATATGACGAGATCAAGCAATACTGGAGCGCAGATGCTGCCAAAGCCCAGTATGGCGGGTCCACTGGCTATGATTTAGCTTCCTATGAAAATGAAGAAGAACTGTTCACGTACAAGCATACGGAACAAGGTCAATCGCGAGCTGCTTATCTGACAAAGGATGCTGCCAAACCATTTACGGTAAAAGAGATACAGGAGAAATTCAGTCAGCCAGCTGAAACGGATATCATCATCGGCAGTCCTGAGCAAGTTGCGGACAAGATGGAGGATTTCTTTGTGCGAAGCGGAGTGGATGGCTTCAATCTGACACATTACATTACACCAAAAGACCTGCAAGACTTTGTAGAATTGGTTGTACCTATCTTGCAGGAGCGAGGATTATATAAAAAGGATTATGCAGAAGGAACTTTTAGGGAGAAATTATACGGACATCCGCATCTCGCTGCGGCACATCCGGCAAAACAAGGAAAGAGGAGCTGAGCGTCAGCTCCTCTTTCCTATTCCAAATAAGTTAGAATTCCCTTGCCGTCCTTATATGATACATTTGCCAACGCACCATTGATCATCGTGAACTGCGGAGGCATGTGTCCAATATCGGCGTCGTAGATTATCGGCAATCCAATTTCATCTGCGAATTCATGAATCATCTGTTCGTCTGTATAATCCTCTGAAGGAGTGCTTCGAGATGGCCTGCCAAATAGTAATCCGCTCGCACCGTTGAACCAGCCGTGTTCCTTCAAATGCCAAAGATTCCGGTAAGTTTCAGCAGTACTCCAATCCAACCATTCCAAGTAGACGATCGTGTCTTCTTTAAAAGATTCCCGCCAAGTTTGAATAGGAGCATATTTCGTTCCGGCGATAGCGGTCAGGGTATTCAAGCAGCCACCGATTAAGCGGCCAGTAAAGGAAACGGCTTCACCTGTCGTGGTTTTCCATTCTGTTTTGCTGTCCAAGTCGAAGCCCTCAGGATTGTCTTGATCAAATAGCGCATCCCATGATGATTGATACATAGGGGATGAGTGCTGCACCATGTGCTTGCGGGACGGTGCAGATAATATCTTATGCCATTGCTTCGCCGTTTCATCGAGTGCTTCCATATTCAAATCAAAAAAGTTAGTCGTATGGGCAGATGCAAAATTTGTTTGGAGTGTATAGCTGCATAGAAGTGTGCTTGTGTCAGAATAACCAATCAGCCATGTGGGCTTGCTCTTGGTTAGCTTGTCCCAATCAAGCATAGGCAATACTTGTACAAGCAGTTCTCCTCCCCATGGCGGCATGATTGCATCGATTTCAGGATCACTCAGATAAGCCATCAGCTCGTTAGCTCTAGTTTCAGCAGAGCTGCTTCTAGCGGCTTGCTGTGTCCAGACGGTTTCTCCAATGATCACATGAGCACCGAGTTTCTCGAGCTGCATTTTAGCTTTATGTATTTTGGAATGCAGAGGAGCAGGAACTCCGCTTGACGGAGCAGTAATTGCGAAGGTGGAGTTGGGAGTTAAAGCGCTTGGATACATGGTCGTCATCATTATCACCCTTTCCTTTTCCATATTATAGCATTATCACTAGGTCGTTTGATTCGTTGTTTCATGGGGAATGGAATACCAGACATTCGCACATTTTCACATTTATAAAACGAGGGAGTTGAGTGAATGATAAATGTGTTGTTTATTTCTTTAGGCAACATCTGCCGCTCGCCGATGGCTGAGGTGATTTTACGCAAGCGTATAGAGGAACAAGGTCTATCTGCATTTGTAACAGTTGACTCAGCTGGTATCGGCCACTGGCATGAAGGGAAGGAGATGCACCCTTCGGCTCGTGAGCTTCTCGGCCATAAGGGAATTTTGATTGTAAATCATGTGGCTAAGCAAGTCCAGTCAGAAATTTTAGGAGCATACGATTATATCTTCGTAATGGATCAGCTTAATTTGCGGGATTTGTCAGCTATAGCTCCTGCTCATACGTCACATTATCGGCTTTTCTCAGATCTTATTCCAGAGCGTGCTGGAGAGGATATCGATGATCCATTCTTCACTGGTGAATTTGAAGCTGTGTATGAGATGCTCGAGGCTGGGTGTGCGGAATTGTGCGAGATAATAAAACAACAGACACAATGGAAGGAGCCGGTTTGATGAAAAGTAAATTCACGTTAGGTTTAACGATTGGTGCTACTGTCGGCGGCTTGATTTCGTTATGTGATGCACAGACAAGGAATCATGTACGCGGTAACTTGATGCGTGCAGGATCTGAAGCGGTGTTCTACCTCCGCAATCCTGGCGTCTTAATGGATGATGTAAAAACATCCTATGCTCGAGTAGCGACTAGTTTATCCAATACGGCTGATAAAGGCTTGAGAGGACTAGAGGAAGTACAGACTGCTCTTCAGAAAGTGAGCAAGCTGGACGATCAGATCGAATTACCGGCTGGACAGCGTCCGAAACAATTGGCAAGCGGTGGTAATACAGCAGCCAGATAGAGAAAAGGCGGCTTTAGAGAGAGAAGGAGGAGAAACCATGGGGAGCTTTCTGAAACAGCTTGGGCAGCGGGTCAGCAATGACGAAGTGACTGGCTTGTCTGCCCAGCTGGCTTATTTTTTACTGCTATCACTATTTCCATTTATCATCTTTCTTGTGTCCTTGATCGCATTCTTGCCGGTCAGCCAACAAGATATCATGAATACTTTATCAACATTCGCACCAGAATCAACCATGGATTTGCTTGAGCAAAATATTACGGGTCTTGTTAATGAGCGTAACGGTGGACTATTATCCATTGGTATTCTAGCAACACTATGGTCCGCATCAAATGGTGTTAATGCCATCATCCGTGCATTGAATAAGGCTTACAATGTCAATGAAGATCGTTCATTCATCGTAGCTAGAGGAGTAGCCGTAGTATTGACAATCGCCATGGTGCTCGTTATTGCAGTCGCATTCCTGCTGCCAATATTCGGAAAAACAATTGGGCTTTACATTTTTTCCATTTTCGGATTGGATGAAGGATTCCTGACTGTATGGGGAGCATTGCGCTGGGTCATTTCTTTTGTAATATTTTTCATTGTACTACTCGCATTGTATGTCCTGGCACCTAGTAAGAAAATCTCAATCAAAGAATCAATGGTCGGTGCAGCCTTCGCGGCTATCGGCTGGATGATTGCATCCCTGTTATTCTCCTTTTATGTTGATAACTTTGGTAACTATTCCGCAACATATGGATCTCTTGGGGCTGTCATTGTCCTGATGATCTGGTTCTATCTTTCCGGCATCATCATCATCACTGGCGGTGAGATCAATGCCATGCTGGATGAGCGGAAGAAAAATAAAGCGGCAGCCTGATAAGGGCGCCGCTTTTTTTTATCTCAAGAGCCGGAGACCGTTCAATATGACCAAAATAGTACTTCCCTCGTGCCCGACCACACCTAGCGGCAACCCAAGATATTGGCTGATATTTGCCAGTATGAGCAGCAGAATGACAGCGACTGAGAAAATGATATTTTGTTTGATGATTCTACGCATACGCTTCGATAGCTTAACGGCATCGGCTAGTTTACGCAGATCATTCTTAATGAGAACCATATCGGCAGTCTCGAGTGCGGCGTCAGTTCCATTTCCCATGGCAATTCCGACTTGAGCAGTAGCGAGGGCAGGTGCGTCATTAATCCCATCACCAACCATGGCTATCGTTCCGTAGCTGCTTTCCAGCTCTTTGATTTCTTCAACCTTCTCATCAGGCAGGCAGTTGGCACGGTACGTTGTGATGCCTGCTTCTTTGGCGATGGCTTTTGCAGTCTGGTCGTTATCACCAGTTAGCATGATAGTGGAAATACCGAGCTTGGATAAGGAACGAATTGCAGCTTTTGCTTCCGGTCTGATTGTATCCTGCAGAGCGAATACGCCGGCTACTCCTTGTTCGTTCTCTATATAAACAAGGGATTTCCCGGCAGCGGCCAATGCATCAGCTTGATTAGTTAATTCTTGATCAGCCGGGTTCTGCATATAGGAAGCTTTTCCGATCCGCCATTTCTGTCCCTTCCACACCCCTTTCATACCTTGCCCAGCGGCATCTGTTACTTGCTCGGCTTGCTTGATGCTATCAGCATGAGCATATGCTGCAACTGCTTTAGCAAGAGGATGAGAGGATTGGGATTGGATAGCATAAGCTGCCTCTAGCACAATACTGGCTTCAGCATTTTTACTGACAAGGAAATCTGTGACAGATGGTTTCCCGACTGTCAAACTGCCTGTCTTGTCGAATGCGACAGCTTTTACTTGCCCAAGTGTTTCCAGATGAGAACCACCTTTGACCAAGATCCCGTTTCTTGCTCCTTTTGAGATAGCGGATAAGGTGGCTGGCATGACCGAAGCAACCAGCGCGCACGGAGAAGCAACAACAAGCAAGATCATAGCTCGATAAAAGGACTCGGTAAACGACCAATTTATTATAAAAGGAGGAATGAGGATAAGGAGCAGAACCAGCATCAGAACCGTTTTGACATAGGGACCTTCGAAGCGCTCGATAAAATGCTGAGCAGGTGATTTTTGTTCCTGGGCTGTTTGCACCATTGTGATGATTCGCTGGAACAATGTTTCTTGCGCAGGCTTCGTGACACAGATTTCCAATACAGCGCTGCTATTGACGGTGCTGGCGAAGACTTCGTTTCCCTCTGCTTTTGTCACCGGTATACTCTCCCCAGTAATGGCACTTTCGTCAATGCTTGTAACTCCTTTTAGGATGATTCCATCAGCGGGAATACGTTCCCCGGGCAGCACGATTACAAGATCGTCGACTTGAAGCTGATCGACAGGAACACTCTCTTTCCCAGCGGCGGTCATTCTGGTCGCTTCATCTGGCTGAAGGGATAGCAATGCTCGTAATTCCTGACTGCTTCTATTCTCTGTATATGTTTCCAAAGCTCCGGAAAGGGCGAAGATGAAGATGAGCAATGCACCTTCCAGCCAATGACCGATAATAGCAGCTCCTATAGCGGCAAAAATCATCAGCATTTCCACATTCAGCTTTCGTTCCGTAATAGTTTCTGTAATACCTTCTTTCGCTTTAAAGAATCCACCGATGAGATATGCTGCACTATAAAGGAAAGGTGCAGCTTCCGAGTCATGAAAATCGAAATAGGTGATGAGAATCAAGGCACCGCTCAATAATGCGGCAATCAGTTCAGCGTGTTTTTTCATGTGGTAAATAACCCTCCCTATAGATTATAGTTTATTTATAATTATTATAATGTAATAGTAATTCTACTATAATTGACCGCTAGTTTAAAATCAATATAAAAAATAATAAATTTTATATTGTATATAACAGTTTGATATTTAAAATGAAACAGTTCAGAAAAATATTGAAATAGAAGTGATTACCTGTTATCTTTTAGGATATATGAAAATATAACAAGGGGAGAGTGTGTGACTTCATGGGTAAAAGATTAGGTATTATATGTAGCTTATTTGTAATTATGCTTCTTCTGGGAGCTTGCGGAAGCAATGATGACGGCAAATCTGAAAGCGCTGGCAATGATAAGGTATGGGAAAAGATTCAGGAGTCAGGTAAGCTAGTAGTTGGTACATCCGGTACTTTATTTGCTGCTTCTTACTACCCGGAGGGTTCTGATGAGCTTTCGGGATATGATGTAGAAGTGATCAAAGAAATTGCGAAGCGTCTGGATTTGGAAGTGGAATTCAAGACATCCGATTTTAACAACATGCTTGCTTCTGTACAAAACGGCAGAATAGACGTTGCGGCAAATGATATAGAGATAACGGACGAAAGAAAAGAGCAATTCGCTTTCACAGAGCCGTATAAGTATTCCTATACATCCATGATCGTACGGAAAGATGATTTGTCTGGTATTCACAGCTTAGCGGATTTAAAAGGAAAACGTGCTGGAGGAGAAGCTTCAACAAACCACAGCAAGGTTGCAGAGCAGCTTGGAGCAGAGGTTGTAACTTACAGCAATGCAACAAATGATGTGTACTTACGCGATGTCGATAATGGCCGGACGGACTTAATCATTAATGACTTTTATTTGCAATCTTTGGCATTGCAGGCTTTTCCTGATTTCAACATCATGATTCATCCGGATTTCAAATTTGACCAAATTGAACAAGGCGCGATTCTTTCAAAGGATGCTCCGGAACTTAAAAAACAAATGGACAAGGCTCTTGACGAAATGCGGGAAGATGGCACATTGTCTAAGCTGTCAGAGGAATTTTATGGCGGAGCGGATGTTTCCGAAAAGCCAGATGAAGAACTGCCGACAGTTGATGAATTGTTGAAACAAGAAGCTAATAAGTAAATCGATAAAGGAGAAACATCATAATGAAGAAACGATTACTTGTATTTTGCAGCTTACTGCTCGTCCTTGTTTTGAGTGCTTGTGGTTCTTCTGCCAATGATAGTTCTGATCAAGCTTCTGAAGATAAAGTATGGGAAGCTATTCAGGATTCCGGAAAGATAACCGTTGGAACTTCAGGTACTTTGTATCCAGCTAGTTATTATCCGGAAGGATCGGATGATATTACTGGATATGATGTAGAGGTAATCAAGGAAATCGCGAAACGTCTGGACTTGGAAGTGGAATTCAAGACATCTGATTTCAATAACATGCTTGCTTCGGTCCAGAACGGACGAGTGGATCTCGCAGCGAATGATATTGGCGTGACAGATGAGCGGAAAGAAAAGTTCGCGTACAGCGAACCGTATAAATACTCCTACACAACAATGATTGTGCGTAAAGATGATCTCTCCGGTATAAATTCATTAGAGGATCTGCAAAAGAAAAAGGCTGGTGGTGAGGCAACGACTGGCTACAGTGAAATCGCTGAGGAATTAGGTGCCGAGGTAGTAGCGTATGGTAATACAACAAATGATGTTTATTTACGTGATGTCGATAATGGACGGACAGATCTGATCATCAATGATTATTATCTGCAGTCATTGGCGCTGCAAGCTTTCCCGGATTTCAATATCACAATCCATCCTGAATTTAAATTCGATGAAACAGCCAATGCTGCCATCATGCCGAAGGATGCAACAGAATTGAAGAAACAGGTGGACAAGGTCTTGAGTGAGATGAGAGAAGACGGTACATTGACGAAGCTTTCTGAGGAATTCTTCGGCGGTGCAGACGTTTCGAAGCAGCCGGATGAAGATATTCCGACAATAGATGAAGTATTGGAGAAGCAGCAGGAAGAAGCGGAATGATACCATTCGAGCTAGTGGATATCGGCAAATTCTTTGATGCAGAATTAGCGTGGGAGAACCTTCCCTTTATACTCGAAGGACTGCCAATGACGATAGCAGTTGCTTTCGCCGGTATGGGTATGGGTTTGATTCTCGGCTTTTTCCTGGCGATTGGCCGCAGCTCCCGATTCTTTGTCCTTCGATGGCCTGCAAGGTTTTATATCTCGTTTATGCGCGGGACACCGATACTGGTGTTTTTATTCATCTTGTATCAAGGGTTGCCTGTCGTACAAATCAGGCTTGATGCTTTCACCTGTGCTGTTCTCGCTTTCGGCTTGAATAGTGCAGCTTATATCGCCGAGGTAAACCGGGGGGCGCTGAACAGCATTGCTTATGGCCAATGGGAATCCTCCTATGCACTTGGTCTTAACTATTGGCAGACATTGACGCGGGTCATTGTCCCGCAAGCGGCACGAGTTGCGATGCCGCCGCTTACAAATGTATTTCTTGATTTGGTGAAAGCGACGAGTCTGGCAGCGGTTATTACGGTGCCGGAAATGTTTCAGAAGGCGCAGATTGTAGCTGGCCGTACATTTGATTCCATGACGATGTACATTACGGTGGCACTTGTGTATTGGCCGCTTTGTATCATCATTTCTTATTTCCAGGAACGGCTGGAGAAGCGATTCTCCCGATATATCAATTAAAAAGGGATGTGCCCAGACGGGCGCATTCCTTTTACTATTGTTCTGCTACGACAGCGCGTTTTGTAAAAATCGCATGAACTAGCAATGTTGTAAAGATTCCGGCGAAAATGACTGTCATAATAACGAAGAAACTGAGATCGGGCAATTTTTCGATAAACACGCCACTGATATAAGGACCACCAAGACTACCGATACTAAAGGTTATACTGCAAAGCAGATTACCTGTCGGCAGCAAATGTCTTGGAGTCAGATCGGTCATATAGCTTATGCCGAGGGAGAAGGTCGAACCTAAGACCATGCCGGCTGCAAATAAACAGATGAACAGGGCAATATAATGTTGTTCTGTAAATACAGCAGCCCCGAAAAAGATTGTTCCAAGCAATATTACGGTCAACAGCGTGTACTTACGGCCGAACTTATCGCTAAGCATACCAAGTGGTATCTGAAACACAATCCCGCCAATGGCGAATCCGGTAAGCAATATAGATACTTCTGATACACCGATGTCCTGACGTAAGCCATAGATAGGAAAACTTCCGTTCAAAGAAGATTCCAAAAATCCATAGCCGAGCGGCGGCAGGAAAGCGACCCATGCATATTTCAAGGTGGAACCAAAGCGCTGCAGAAGCCCTTGCTGCTGTGATGATTGCGTATTTTCTTCCGTTGGAAACTCATTGCGCAGTTGAAAAAGGGTGAACCAAGCGACCAAGCAAAGCGCGCCAGATAATATAAATGGCAAAGATTCTGAAACCTTAACTAGTGAAGTCATAAGCGGACCGACAGCGAAGCCAATTCCAAAGAAAAGTCCATAAATCGAAATATTCCGCCCGCGTACCTTTTCAGGAGATGAAGATGTAATCCATGTCTGGGTTCCAAAATGAAGGGCATTGTCGCCAATTCCAATCAACAGACGAAGTACAAACCAGAACCAAAATGACTTCCATAATGGAAAAGCGAGCAGTGCTGCCACGACAATTAGTCCACCTGCCATAATGACTGGCCGATAACCGAATTTGCGCAGCGGCGCTTCCATAAAAGGAGATACGAGCAGGATACCGATGTAGATGGCAACTGCATTTAATCCATTCATGGAGGAAGAAAGACCGTCTTGTTCAAATATGATGGCGATCAGCGGAAGCAGCAGCCCTTGACTGAAACCGGAGACTGCGACAATACTGACTAAAATCCAAAAACTGTACGCATTTCTCATATGTCTATTACCCCTGTATGTAAGATGATTTCCCAATCCTACTGTATAGTTTTTCCTGGATTTGGTCAATCGTACGTATGTAGGTTAGAAAATCATACAAGAGGGAATATAACGCATAAAGAATTCGCAAGGAGATGAGGAAATTGAAGCTGACAATGAAACAGCATGGATTCCGTATCGAACTACCACATCAAACTTTGGATATAGACGGGAATGAGCAATTCGGTATCCGGCCTTATCAGCTAATGGTTTCCTCGATAGCAGGCTGCAGTGCGTCAGTATTCCGGAAGATCATGGAGAAACAGCGGCTGGAAATTGACGATATGGAAGTGTCAGCAGAGGTGGAACGGGATGAACTGGCAGCAAACCGTATTACTAAGATCACGCTGACTTTCGTTATACGTGGTTTTCATTTGGACAAAGGGCAACTGGAGAAAAATCTCCAGCTCGCGCACAACAATTGTTCCATGGTGCAATCAGTCAAGGATAGTATCGAGATCGAGGAAAGATTGGAAGTCATTCACTTGAACCATTATTAAATGTATAGGATAGCTCTTGTCTTCAGATACTAGGTAAAAATCTGAAAGGCAGGGGCTTTTCATTATGAAATTCGCTAGAATCATCATAGCAATCATGGCATTGACTTTGCTTACTCTTCCTTTCTCCATAGCAGGGAAAGCTGAGAATGTACAAAAGAAGGACACTGAAATACCAAATCACGTATTAAATATTTCAAAGGAAAATACTTATCCGAACTCAAATAAGGATCAAATTGTTCTGGAACCAAGTGAGCTTGTCAGAGAACTGACGGAAGAAAGTGATATTGTCATCCAAAATCCAGAATTGATTCGCATTCTTAATGAATCGACTCTGAAACCATCTCCGTTGGCAATCGGGTATCGAGGGATGATCTATATGGGGCATTGGCCGCTTGAATACCAGTCTGCAGAAACAAACATCAACTGGCAATATCAAAAAGTGAATACGAACCAGCTGAGCAATGCTGGTGGAGAATCGGCGAAGCAAATGAATTACGAGCAGCAGGAAGAACGATATGTGAAGGGTGGACTGACAGCTGAAATAGATAACCCTAGAGATATTAAATTAATGATGCTGCAGCAAGCCCAGAAGAATACAAAGCTTCCGCTTTCCTTCCAAACGGTAATAGGAAGAGGTACCAATAAGGAAAATGCTTACGGTGTTCCTTTGAATAAGTCTGGAATTCTCACGGCTTATGCACCGGCAGTGAATGAAAAGGGTACGATTACTTTTGGGGAAGTCTACCTGGAGTTAAAGGGATCAAGAAAGCAGATTGTTGTTAAAAATGTTACCAAACAGGGGATTGGTGCCTGGATTCCGATTCAAGATCATCTGTCTTTCACCTTCAACGTACAATAACGAACAGCGCTGTGGTATACTGAAGCCAGATAATGCGGTAAAGGGGTTTTATCTTTGGCAACGAGTAAAGTGGATGACTTGAAGCAGCGTCTGTCTGCATTCATGGATTATTTGGATAGTATCGAACCGGAGGAGACTTCCTTGGAGGAAATCGATGAAATGCTTCGGATGCTCGATGAAATGGAAAATAAATTAAAGTAAGACCGTGCTGATGCACGGTCTTTTCTAATTTTTGCATCGCATAGGGGACGTGAATATGGCGCAATCTATCCGTAAGGAGAGTGTGCCATATGCGATGGAAATCATTTATGCTGCTGTTATGTCTGCTGCTTGTCTCACCATCATTTGTATCGGCAGAAAGCCCGGTCAGCTATGGCTGGGGATTTGTTAAGAGCAAGGATGGCAGTGTACCAGAAGTAGGCAAATACCAGCAGCTTTTGGATGAATATCATAGTTATTATTTGGATGGTTCTGGTGAGAAAACGGTATATATCACATTTGATAACGGCTATGAACAGGGATATACAGGAGATATTCTGGATGTATTAAAGAAGCACGAAGTACCGGCTGCTTTCTTTATTACAGGTCATTATGTATCATCAGCCCCTGATTTGGTGAAAAGGATGGTCGACGAAGGTCATATTGTCGGCAATCATTCATATCATCATCCAGATTTGACAAAGGTTTCTAAAGAAAAGATGCAGCAAGAGCTTGAAATGCTGGAGGATGCTGTAGCTGATTTGACAGATCAAGACGACATGCACTATTTAAGGGCGCCACGAGGTACCTTTAGTGCCCGTTCGCTGAAATGGTCTGAAGAACTTGGCTACACGAATGTATTCTGGTCCCTTGCTTATGCTGATTGGAAAACAGGCGAACAAAAAGGCTGGCAGTACGCGTATGATCAAGTGATGGCCCAAATGCATCCGGGTGCAGTCGTCTTGCTGCACTCTGTATCTGAAGATAATGCCGTTGCTTTGGAAAAATTGATCATTGAACTGAAGAAGCAAGGATATACCTTCCGTACATTGGATGACCTGGTCAAACAGGATATCCTGCCGAAAGCCATTACGCAATTTTAAGCTGATCCGAATTGGGTCAGCTCTTTTATTTGGTTTGGATGATAGCATGGACGATTTCCATGAAGTAGTCCCGCCAAGTTTTTTTAGAAGTGTCCTTCATTGTTTTCTCTCCTTTCAGCAATTAAGTCAATCTTAAGAGGAGCTACTCCAAGCCAGCTGGCGTAAACATTTTCCAATATTTATATAAAAGTGTATACTGCATTCATGTCTAGGAAAAGCTGAATAATTTGATTATTATAATCGGAAAAAGCGATTTAGGGAGTGTAAATATGCACATCAACCATTTGAAGACTTTTACTGTAGCGGCTGAAACACTTAATTTCACAAAGACTGCTCAGCTGCTGGATTACGCACAATCTAGCGTTACCGCACAAATAAAAGCGCTGGAAAAGGAATATGGAGTTGATTTGTTCCAGCGTTTGGGAAAGAGGATTTATCTTACCGAAGCGGGAATTAAAATGCTGAGCTATGCTAAAAGAATCTTGGCATTGCATGATGAAATGCGACTTGTATTTGCGGATGAGCCAGAGAATAAAGGCACAATTCTGATAGGTGCCTGCGAGAGTCAATGCATCTACCGGTTGCCTGAACTCCTTCGCTTTATACGAAATCAGTATCCACAGGTGCAGGTTATTCTGAAACCCGTACCGTCTAGTAAAACTGCGGAGAAAATGCTCCAGGAAGGCGAGTTGGATTTAGCATTTATTATGGAGCGAAATCGGCACAATGCTTTACTGGAGTCAGTCTCTCTATTTCAAGAGGAGATCGTTTTGATAAGCTCCCCGAACCATCAGCTGGCAGTTTACCCCTCCGCTAGCTTGGCTGAGGTGATGCAGCATCCTTTGATCTTGACGGAGAAAGACTGTTCTTATCGAACGGAATTAGAGCAAGCATTACAAAAAC
The DNA here is from genome assembly GCF_040703035.1 of Terribacillus aidingensis. Taxonomy (NCBI): domain Bacteria; kingdom Bacillati; phylum Bacillota; class Bacilli; order Caryophanales; family Bacillaceae; genus Terribacillus; species Terribacillus aidingensis. Next base: position 794,486 of record NZ_CP159996.1, read on the forward strand.
AGAATTTGCAACCGGAAAATGTCATTGAATTCGGCAGTATAGAAGCAATCAAGCAATGCGTAATGGCTGGTTTGGGTTTATCTTACTTACCGCTCATGACAGTGGAAAAAGAATTGCAATCAGGCGAGTTAAGCACTGTAGATCTTGATGAACCAATCAATCAGCCCACAACGAAGCTCCTTTGGCATAAAAATAAGCGTTTAACGAAAGTGATGCATGATGTAATTGATTTTGCGATAAAACAAATAGGATAGGAGATGCTACTGATGTGGGAAAAGCAGCTTACATACATACGATTATCATTATTTAATGAAAAGATGGAGTATGGATCAGCTGAATATTGTTGATGTAAAAGGGCATGAGCTGAAGCTTCCTGTTGTATTGGGAGATGAATCGCGGCATATCGTCGTGCTCCAGTTCAACGGAACAATTACATCACCGATTGTCAAAGTGTCTTCTGCAGATTCTTCGAGACAGGAGGACATACTTGCTTGGGTGGAGAACTGGCTCCAATGGGATATTGACCTTGCAGAAGTAGCTGCTCATTTTATCGGTTCGGATTTGGAGCGGCTTTTTTATGCACACGCAGGAACACCTATCGTAAAAGATACAGACTTATACTACTGTTTGATGAAAACAATTATCCACCAGCAGCTTAATTTGAAGTTCGCCTACACACTGACAAATCGGTTTGTCGAAGCATTCGGGACAAAACAGGAAGATATCTGGTTTTATCCAACACCGCAAAACGTTGCTTCCTTGGAATATGACGACTTGCGGAAGCTGCAGTTTTCGCAAAGGAAAGCTGAATATGTAATTGATACAAGTCGTCTTATTATAGAAGGGAAGCTGGATCTCGCACAGCTTGCTGCTGCTTCTAATGAAGAAATTGCTTCAGAGCTTACGAAGATCAGGGGGCTTGGAAGCTGGTCCGCGCAAAACTGGATGCTGTTCGGGTTAGGGCGTTCCGACTTATTACCAGCTGCTGATATCGGGGTACAAAACGCCTTGAAATCATATGACAATCTCACTGAAAAACCGACTCCAGCAACAATACATACGCGAGGAGAAAGCTGGGCTCCTTACCGCAGTTATGCGACTATGACGCTTTGGAGAAGTATTGAGACCTGATACTAATATCAAGTTTTATAATTTGGTAACAATTATTACTGGGAAGTCGTGCTTTGGTCTGCTATAATAAGTGCATTAGTTAAAACAGGCAGCCATTTAGGAGGCGTAAGTATGGAAAGAAAAGATTTGATTGCACCAGAGCAATACAACATCGTTGATGAAATGGAGCGATTCGTTACAGATGAAGATCGTCAGGCGCTCATTTGGATGGACGAGGCGGGTAATAAGATGGAAGTAACGTATAAAACGTTATTCCAGGATGTAAACCGCACAGGTAATGTTCTGAAAGAATTGGGCTTGAAAAAAGGGGATGCGATACTGGTTATGGTACCGCGTGTCGTTGAGGCGTATCATATTTATGCAGCAGCCTTGAAGCTCGGACTTGTGATCATCCCTAGCTCCGAAATGCTGAAGACGAAGGATTTGCAATACCGTATCGATCATGGAAAAGTGAAGAGCATCATCAGTTATCATGCCTTTACTGCGCAATTTGAAGACATCGAGAATCAAGATAGCTTAATCAAACTTGCAGTCGGTGGAGCAGTCGATGGCTGGAAGGATCTTGGGAAGCTCAAAACAACAGCTTCAGAAGAACTGGAAACGGTAGAGACTTCTAGAGAAGATATTGCATTGATGTCCTACACAAGTGGTACGACAGGTAATCCCAAAGGTGTAGTCCATACACATGGCTGGGGATATGCACACTTGCGGACAGCTGCAGAAAACTGGCTGTCGGCTTCCAAAGGAGACATCGTATGGGCAACAGCTGCACCAGGCTGGCAGAAATGGGTTTGGAGTCCATTCCTTTCTGTTTTAGGTACTGGAGCAACAGGCTTTGTCTACATGGGACGATTCGATGCTAAAACTTACCTTTCCCTACTCGAGGATTACAAAATCAATGTACTTTGCTGTACACCAACGGAATATCGTCTGATGGCCAAAGTAACTGATCTTGGCAGCTATAATTTGAGTGCCCTGCATAGTGCGGTATCAGCAGGTGAACCATTGAACCGGGAAGTAATTGATGTCTTCCAGAAACATTTCAACATCATTGTACGTGATGGATATGGCCAAACAGAGAGCACATTGCTGCTTGGTATTATGAAAGGTATGGAACCAAGACCAGGTTCCATGGGTAAACCGACACCAGGAAATGAAGTTGTTGTAATCGATGAGGACGGAAATCGCGTTAAAACGGGTGAAGTTGGTGACATCGCCTTGAAACTCGACAGTCCTGCATTGTTTAAAACATATTTCCGTGAGCCTGAACGCCGTCAACAAGCGGAACGCAACGGCTATTTCGTCACAGGTGACCAAGCTTCTGTAGATGAAGATGGCTACTTCTGGTTCGAAGGCCGCAGCGATGATATCATCATCAGCTCTGGCTATACAATTGGACCATTTGAAGTAGAGGATGCTTTGGTGAAACATCCGGCTGTAGCAGAATGCGCGGTTGTAGCAAGCCCGGATGAAATCCGCGGTAATGTAGTTAAAGCATTCGTCATCCTACGTGAAGGTGTAGATGAGAACGACCCAAACCTTGTGAAGGAATTGCAGACACATGTAAAGAATACGACTGCACCTTACAAGTACCCACGTAAAATTGAGTTCGTTAAAGAACTTCCAAAAACTTCGTCTGGTAAAATTAGACGTGTGGAACTGCGTAATCAAGAAAAACAAAATACAAAGTAATTGAGAGCATCGCCTAATAAAGGCGATGCTTTTTTATTTCTTCATTAATTATTCACTAAATACCTTTTCTGAAAAAAATAAAAAATATAAAGCATAACACTTGAAAGTCAAAGAAGGTCAGACTATAATAAAGTCACAAGATCAAAGATAGTCAAAGTCAAAGTAAGACACTTGACCAAATAAATTAAACTAACCTAATCGGGGAGGTAATTGTATTATGAAATGCCAACATTGTGGTGAACGAGAAGCTAACGTGAACTTGTTAATGCAATTCAACAATCAGAAACAACAATTACAGCTCTGTCATACTTGCTATAATGAAATGAAAAATATGTCTAAAAATCCTGCCGGTTTCGCATCCAATGGTGGAACAATGGATGATTTCTTTAAAAATATGTTCGGCGGAGCACAATCCGGCTTCCAGGCTGGTGCAAACAGCCAAGCACAAGCTGGCGGCAATGGCCGTGGCCGCGGAGGATTGCTAGACTCACTTGGTAAGAACCTTACTGACGGAGCGCGCGCTGGTCTGATAGATCCAGTCATCGGCCGTGAGCAAGAGGTCAAACGTGTCATTGAGACGCTAAACCGACGCAATAAGAACAACCCAGTACTAATCGGGGAACCAGGGGTAGGTAAAACAGCAATAGCAGAGGGGTTGGCTTTACAGATTGTTGAAGGCAATGTGCCTGTGAAGCTGCAAAATAAAGAAATTTACTTGCTTGATGTTGCTTCACTAGTTGCGAACACAGGTGTGCGCGGTCAATTCGAGGAAAAGATGAAACAGCTTATTTCCGAATTGCAGCAACGTAAGAATGTCATTCTCTTTGTGGATGAGATTCATCTATTAGTGGGTGCTGGAACTGCTGAAGGTTCCCAAATGGATGCGGGTAATATTCTGAAACCAGCACTTGCTCGCGGTGAGCTGCAGCTGATCGGAGCAACAACATTGAAAGAGTACCGTCAAATCGAAAAAGATGCAGCGCTTGAACGCCGTTTCCAGCCGGTCATCGTAAAAGAACCGACAGCAGAACAGGCAATCGAGATATTGAAAGGACTACAGGAGAGATACGAAGCGTATCATCAAGTGTCCTACACAGAAGAAGCAGTCAAAGCGAGCGTGAGCTTGTCTCAGCGTTACATCCAGGACCGCTTCTTGCCGGATAAAGCGATCGACTTACTTGATGAAGCAGGATCCCGTATCAACCTGCTTACAGTGACGACTGACGAAGATGCCATTCAGACTCGTCTTGCACAAATTGCGAAAGAGAAAGAAGAAGCTGCAGGTCGCGAGGATTATGAACGTGCTGCGTATCTTCGCCAGGAAGAAATTCAGCTTGAACAGAAGCTTGAGCAACCACAGAATGAAGACAAAGCTGAAGTAACAGTTGAGGTAATCCAGCAGATTGTGGAAGAGAAAACAGGTATCCCTGTGACGAAAATCCAGTCTGAAGAACAGAACAAAATGAAGAACCTAGCTGCTAACCTGTCCAGCAAGGTTATCGGTCAACAACAGGCAGTTGATCGAGTTGCTAAAGCGATACGCCGCAGCCGAGCTGGATTGAAATCCAAGCAGCGCCCAATCGGTTCTTTCCTATTCGTCGGACCGACTGGTGTAGGTAAAACAGAACTTACTCGTGCACTGGCGGAAGAGATGTTCGGTACACGAGAATCCTTCATCCGTCTGGATATGAGTGAGTACATGGAACGTCACTCCGTTGCGAAACTGATTGGTTCTCCTCCAGGATACGTTGGACATGAAGAAGCAGGTCAGCTTACAGAGCGCGTACGCCGTAATCCTTATACGATCGTCCTTTTGGATGAAATCGAGAAAGCACATCCGGATGTACAGCATATGTTCCTGCAAATCATGGAAGACGGTCATTTGACTGATAGCCAAGGCCGTAAAGTGAGCTTTAAGGAGACCGTCATTATTATGACGAGCAACGCCGGAACAGGAGACAAACAGATTTCTGTCGGCTTTACGAAATCTGCAAATGAAGCTGTTTCTGTGATTGAGAAGCTAGGAGCTTACTTCAAACCAGAATTCTTGAACCGTTTTGATTCCATCATCAGCTTTGAAGAGCTGAAAGAGGAAGATTTGGTGCAAATCGTTGAGCTTATGCTTTCTGATTTGACGAAGAACATGGAAGAAGAAGGCTACCAGCTTGAGGTGACAGAAGCTGCAAAACACTTCCTTGCGAAAAAAGGCTATGATCCTCGTTTTGGTGCACGTCCATTGCGCCGTGTGATCCAAGACCAAGTAGAGGATAAAATTACTGACTATATCCTTGAGGAAGAGAACGTGAGCAGTATGGTAGTGGATTTGGTTGATGAACAAATTACTGTAGTAAGCAAATAATAGAAAAGAGACTCATGCCCAGGCATGAGTCTCTTTTTTTATGAGGTAGGCTGGGAGTTGCTCGTGCGGATAAAGATCCAACTTATTACATAGCATACAAGCGCAACTGCAAAAACCAGTCCGAATGCTGGAAGTACAGCTAAATCTAGTATCCAAGTAATGACGTCAGTTAATCCCTGGATAGTCAGAGACACGGTTATACCAATTAAGGCAATGCCTCCGAGTACCGCACCCCCAAGAAAGCCAAATTTATAGGCGATGATACCAAGTAAAAGTCCGGCAGCAAAGAAAGATAACAGGAGAGCATAATCAAGCGGCAAGCTATAAAAAATACTTTTCAGCTCGGTGCTCGCTCCAATCGGACGGATAATATGGATGTTCGTTACATTAGCTACCTGAAACACAGCATTCAATATTAATTGTACTCCAGCAAGAAAAGCGAGCATTACAAGATTGATCAGCAAAATGAAAATACCGACGGCTGTATGGTAACTTTTCCTGGTGATACCCCTTTTAATAGCAAATGGGAGACTCTCTGGAATTGTTCTGAAACCGAAGATGATCATAAAGATATATGCTGGTGCTGAGATGGCGATGTACATGATGTCCGCAACAGTAACGCCAAGAACAGTTAATGCTGTAATGCACAACAGCAGAATAGAGCAAAAGATAGTAACTGTACGTTTGCTGTCGACAGCAAAGAAATAGAGTAAAGCTTGTATTTGTTTCTTCATGATCGAGCACCTCTTTTTTCTGTTAAATGAACCATCATATCCTGCAATGGCACCCCTGTAACCTTCAGATCACCAGTTAATGCAGGAGCTTCCTTGGATAGAAGGTATGCCTGTGATGTTCCGGCGAAACTTTTTTCTTGAATGACTTGTTTGCCTTCAGTAAAGGCTTTCACCTGTGCTGCTGGTCCTGAGATGCAAAAGCTTTGTGCTCTGAGTTCTTCTGCACTTTTATGCAGGAGTATGCTGCCTTTGTCGAATATAATCACTTCTTCAAACAAATTGCTGACCTCATCAATTAAGTGGGTAGACAGAATGATGATTCGGGGAGTGCTTTGGAATTCTTCAAGCAGTACTTCGTAGAAATAAGCACGCGATGCAGCATCCAATCCGATGTAAGGCTCATCCAGCATGGTAACGGGTGCTTTACTAGCCAAGCCAACTATAATGCCAAGAGCTGATTCCATGCCTTTGGAAAGATTTTTTACTCGGAGTCTTTTGTCTAAGTCGAATCCTTCTAAAAGTTCAGCAGCCAGATTCTTATCCCAGTTTGAATAGAGCATCGAAGCAATTTTCAATACTTGATGAACAGTAAGATCTTTTTTGAAATTACCAGCTTCCTTGATCAAGCAAATATTTTCGGTGACAGCTCGGTTATCGAAAGGCTTCATGCCGTTGATGTGTAATTCCCCGCTTGACGGTTTATCGTAGCCCGCCAGCAGCTGCATAAAGGTAGTTTTACCAGCGCCGTTTCTACCTAACAGACCGTAGATTTTCGGTTCTGTGATTTGAAGATTGATTCCTTTTAGGGCTGTCGCAGTTTTGTATTCTTTAATCAATTTATCAGCAACAATCGTCATGTTCACTCTTCCTCCTTGAGCATCCGGATGATTTCTTCATTGGGGATTTGAAGCTTGCCAGCTTCCCGTTTCATTGGAACGATATAAGCATCAAAAAACTGCTGTTTACGCTTTTCAAGAAGAATATCCTGAGCTGTATCTGTTACAAACATACCTACGCCTCTTCTCTTGAATAATATACCTTCGTCTACTAGCTGGTTGATCCCTTTTCCTGCAGTGGCTGGATTTATCTTGTGGTATTGAGCAAATTCATTGGTTGAGGGCACTCTTTCTCCAATTTTTATGGAGCCGTTGAGGATGGCGTCTTCTAGTTGTTCTTTAATCTGGATAAAGATTGGCTTTGAATCATCAAGCATACTTTTGCTCCTTTAATAGTCTGGGATAATTGGTTCATTACTTATGTAACTAACTATATAACCAAGAGTGAGAGGAGTCAACCATAATTTGGAGAAAATAAAAAAACAGTGCAAATGCCTGCACTGTTCGTCAGCTCAACTTATTTAATTGGTTAATCCCATTTGAGGAAATGGATAGTAGCGGAACTTCACTTCTCCGATGACTGAGCTTTGTGAAATCAAGCCGAACATCCTGCTGTCTTTGCTGTTTCTGCGATTATCTCCCATGACGAACAGGTAACCATCAGGAATTGTGTCTTCTCCGATGACATCACGAAGCTTGAAGTTATTCGTAAATAACGCATCTTCCTGCATCATTTCCTTCATTTCTTTCAGGTAAGGCTCTGCATGCTTTTTGCCATTCACAAAAAGCACATCATCTTTATATTCAATCTTGTCTCCGGGAATCCCGATCACCCGTTTTACATAGCTTGCATCCTGATCTGGTGCATGGAAAACAACTTCATCAAAACGATCAATGTTGCCAACGCGGCTAATGAGAATTTTGTTTTGGTCTTCCAAAGTCGGAGCCATTGATTCACCATATACGGTACTAGGGAAATAAAAATAAGAGCGAAAAATGAATAGGGCGATTATGGCGATACCAATCGGCAGCAGCACAGCATAAAGCGTGCGTCTAGCTTTCAGAAAAAGCACCCCCTTTTGTACTAGTGTAACATATGCGAAGAACGCATAGAAAAAACCGGAGTTATCTTAACTCCGGTTTTACAATCAGTTTATACAGATAAGGGATTTTCAGATTTAGCGGCAGTTTTAAATGCTGTTTTTGCTAAATATTCATAGTAGCCATCTGTATAAGGATGTATGGATCCTTCCTGCCAAGGTTTCTCTTCTCCGCAGAAATGGACAATTGATGGTGTTTCTCTTACTGTCCGAAGCACGCGTTCTTCCTTGAGTGACTTCGCTTTATACTCTTTCAAGATAACGTGTGTTTGAGCATTCCATTTCGGATGGAGCATGAGCCAGTCATTCCATAGGATGGCGTTAAGGGCATCCTGATCATGCCAAGCCAGCTTATCCGGATTTTCGTTGATGAATGTCAGCACCTTGTTTGTAATATCATTGTCGCGCCAAGCCTTCATGTCAATTAGGATCAGACCGGAGTTGAAATAACGATCTTCTTTTGTGATTCCCATTTTCTCCAGACGGCGGTGTTCCCCATAGTCTCCTACGGCTGCAACGATATTGTCTTCCATATCGATTTCGAATAGTTTTTTGACATCATCTAGTACCAGCATATCGCAATCAACATACAGCGTCCGTTCAATAGCTGGATTCATCATTTCAGGGATGGAAATGCGATAGTAAGCCGCTTTTGAAATGTGGCGACTGGCGATTGCGCCTCCGTATGCATCCAAATCTACATTCAAGAAATCCAGTGGTGTATTGTAGGCGGCGGCTGTTTCTTTCAAGAGCTGTTTCTTCTGCTGACTGATTCCTCCATCGATGATTGAAATGACAAAATCCTCAGGGTTTGAAGTGTTTTCAAGTAGAGAACTCAATGTCATACCCAAGTGCTGTGCGTAGTTGTCATCTGTCGATGATACAATATGCATTTTCTTTTCCATTGTTCTTCTCATCTCCTTAGTGTTTATATAGCCGGTTGGAGACGAGACTAAACGCATGTAATGGAATTGTAATTAATTTGGTAAGAAATGCTTATCCATTTACCTCATCATCGTTTGTCTTACTGTTTTCTTTTGCTTCCCATTCTTCCAAGAGCATACCGTAAACATTGTGATTCACGTAACCATAGACAAGCTTTTCTGCTTGGCGGATTGTTCCTTCATGGGTGAAGTTAAGCTTCTCCGGAATTCTTCTGCTGCGTACATTTCCGATTGCCGAACGGATTTCGACTCTGTTCAATCGAAGTTCAAGGAAGGCATAATCCAAGGATTTGCTGACAGCTTTCTGCATAAGACCAAGACCAGTATACTCTTCTCCCAGCCAATAACCCAAGCTGGTAGAACGATTCTGCCAGTCAATTTTATGGAAGCCGATTACTCCTGCTAAAGCCCCTTGATACCAAATGCCAGCTGTAAATCCATCATTGGCTGCAAACTGCGCCAAAGTATGCTGGATGAATTGTCTGCTATGCTCGACAGTCGTATTCTGATCTACCCAAGGAAGCCATTGGCGCAGGTGCTCGCGGGAACTGTCGATCAGCTGGAACAGTTTATCACTGTCCTGAGGTTCCAAAAGCTTCATATAAGTGGCTGAGTCAATGCGATGTGTAAACATGATTCGTCGCTCCTTTCAATTGCTAATAGTATAGCATGTCCAATCGATTGTTAAAATTAGGAGCTGCATCTTGGTGCATATGAATAGGAAGCGGACTGCATCCTATGGAAAAGGAGGCGGAACGCAATGAAGAAGTGGGTGTTTTTATTTTGTCTCTGCTTGATGCTTGGTTTCCCGATGAATACAGCAGCAGAAAGCGGAAGCGGCATATGGGACTATATTTTTTCACAAACCGACGAATCAGGGAAGCTGCAGGTACATTTTCTTGATGTTGGCCAAGGTGACAGCATACTGATACAAACACCATCTCATTATAATATTCTTGTGGATGGAGGAGACGCGGAATCAGGGGATAAGGTAATATCTGAGCTTTCTGCCAGGGGAGTAAAGAAATTGGATCTGTTAGTTGCTACTCATCCGGATATCGATCATATCGGCGGACTTCTTCCGGTACTCGAGAAATTCAAGGTGAGCCAAGTGCTCGATAGCGGTAAGCTGTATACGACAAGGACATATCAGCGTTACACAGAAATTCTGGCGGAAAAACAAATCCCGGTGACTATCGCCAAAGAAGGTTCCTATATATCGGTAGACCCGCTTTTATCTATTCAAGTATTAAATGCCAATCATCCTAAAGCCACGAATAATCAGGCATCTATCGTACTGAGGCTAACGTATCGGACGGTGGATTTTCTGTTTATGAGTGACGCTGAATCCCAGCAGGAATATAAGATGAAACATAATTATGAAGTGGAATCGGAGGTCTATAAAGTTGCGCACCACGGTTCCCGTACGAGCAATACACTTTCCTTCCTTAAAAAAGTAAAGCCTGATTTTGCAGTCGTTTCCTACGGAAGAGATAATCAGTTAGGACATCCTACCAAGGAAGTCGTTCGAAATCTTAGGAAAGTGGGAGCTGTGCTTTATGCAACAGCCAAGGGAGGTACAATCAGTATTGAAACGAATGGGCTTTCCTGTCAGATCAGCAGTGATAGACCGGAGCCGATCTATAGTAAATAAAAAAAGCGAATCCAATCCGGATCCGCTTTTTTCGTTAGTTTGTTTGATTTGCTAGCTTCACAAGTGTATTCGCAAGGGGCTTCTTGTTTTCCTCATCGGCAGCCAGCCACAGCTGTTTAAGCAAATACTCTTCACGGTTGCGAGGTTCCTCTTTGTCTGCCAAATAGTCAGCAACACGCTTAGCAGCTTTAGTCAAAGCTTCTTCGCTCAAGCCAAGGCGCTCACCTTGTTGTACCTTGTTACCTAAATAATCTTGGAAGTTCTGGAAATTGTTCAGAATCTCGTTCTTATCTTCCTGTGAAAGATTTTCCACAGCATTCTGTGCGCGATCTTCATGTGCCATCTTCATTACCTCCTCTTGTTGAGTTAGTAATGTATTCCCAATATGAACATTAACAAACAATATATCGAAAAAACATATCATATGTACTAGAATGAGAGGCTTTACTCCGCATATGTTTTTCGAAAACCATAAAAAGACCGGAACTTTTTCTGTTCGTAATACGATCTTGATGTACTTGTCGCCAGCATCTCCATCCGTGTCGTAGGAAAGAGGTCATGTACTGCTTGAAGCAGCTTGCCGCCTACTCCTTGTCCGCGCAGTTTTCTGTCGACGAGCAGTTCTGCCACATGAAGGGTAATGACTTGGTCTGTGATACAACGAATATAGCCGCATATTTCTCCGTCACACAGTGCAACGAGAGCAGGATCCGAGCCTTTCATAGCTTGATCGAAACCATCAGGATCAGCTGCGAGGGTAGTCCAGCTTTCTTCTTTCAGCAGTTCCATTATTGCCGAAAGATCTTCTGTCTTGTATGGGCGTATCGTTAGCATCATTTTTTCTCCTTTTTCGTCCCTTTAGGCATTGTACCGAAAACGATGCCTAACATACATCCTGCAGCCAGTCCGACAGTAGGGCTTTGAAAGGCGATTCCAAATAGTATAGCTGTTATGATACCCACCGAGATTGCCAAAGGATAACGGAAGGGCTTTTTCTCATTAGATTGTTTCAATTCATATCCCACCTTGTCTTAGTAAACACCAGTATATCACGGATGATAGGTTGCTATGGAAGGAATAAACATTGCGTATCATGTTAGATTTTGTTACATTAGTTTACATCGTGTATTTTTTTATGGGGAGAGAAAGAGATGGATATATTATTAAAAATAATTCAGTCTACCAGTGATTTTATGTGGACTTATATTATGATGGGACTATTACTCCTAGTCGGTCTTTATTTTACACTGAAACTTAAACTAACTACATTCACGCAAATACCACACATGTTTAAATTAATTGGTGAAAAGACCACTGATGGAAAAGGCGTCAGCTCATTTCAGGCTTTTTGTATCAGTGCCGCGGCACGTGTAGGTACTGGTAACTTGGCTGGTGTAGCACTGGCTATTTCTGTCGGGGGCCCAGGAGCGGTATTCTGGATGTGGCTGATGGCTTTTCTTGGTGCTGCTTCCGGATTTGTTGAAGCAACACTTGCACAGATTTATAAAACACGTGACGGTGAAGCTTCATTCCGAGGTGGTCCAGCTTACTATATGCAGAAAGCATTGGGACAGCGTTGGTTAGGCGTCACTTTTGCAGTTATCATTACTTTGACATTCGGTTTAGCGTTTAACTCTGTACAAGCGAATACAATTGTTAGCGCATTTCATAGTTCTTTTGGTATCAGCAAAGAACTTATGGCAGTTATTATGACAGTGATCAGTGCGCTTATCATCTTTGGCGGAACAAAGGTAATCGTCAAAGTATCTGAAATTATCGTACCAGTGATGGCGGGAGGATATATCCTTTTAGCTATTGGAATTATTATCTTCAACATTTCCGAGATACCCCATGCATTCACTATCATTTTCCAGGATGCATTTGGTATTAAAGAGATTGCCGGCGGAGCTGTTGGTGTCGCGATGATGCAAGGTATTAAACGTGGTATGTTCTCGAATGAAGCAGGTATGGGTAGTGCGCCACAAGCCGCGGCCACTGCTAATGTATCCCACCCGGTTAAACAAGGATTTATCCAATCACTAGGGGTATATGTAGACACATTTGGCGTATGTACAGCTACAGCATTTATCGTTATTCTTTCAGGTCTTTATACAAGTTCAGAATCCGATGGTATCGTCCTTACGCAAAATGCACTTGAATCCCTTGTTGGATCCTGGGCAGGTATATTCATTGCCTTAATCGTATTCCTGTTTGCTTTCTCTTCTGTAGTAGGTAACTATTTCTACGGCGAATCAAATATTAACTTCATCAAGCATAGCAAAACATGGCTGTTTATCTACCGAGTGGCAGTGGTTGCTATGGTAGCCGTTGGGTCTCTGGCAAGCCTTGAATTTGTTTGGGGTATAGCAGATTTATTCATGGCACTTATGGCATTCATCAACTTGATTGCTATCGTGCTGCTTGGAAGAATTGCCTTCCGTGCTCTGAAAGACTATATGGATCAAAAGCGCGCAGGAAAAAATCCACAATTTTATGCAGACAGCGTAGCGGGCATCCCGAATGTCGATGAAGATGTTTGGGCAAAGAAGGCTGTTAATGAAAAGGTATCCTCTTAAGAGGATGCCTTTTTAGTTTAGGATAATATAGTTTAGAAAAGTTAAGAAACGGGACAGCAGGAATATGTAGAGATACAATAGAGTCAGAACTTGGAAGAAGGAGTTGTGATCCATGCAGAAAACAGCACTCATATCGCTCGTATTCGGGGTCATCAGTTTGTTTCTTTCTTTATACGGAATTTTCTTTGGCGTTATCGGATTTGTCCTGGCTTTACATACGATAAGAAAAGCCGATAACCGGGAAAGGACAGGAAAAGGTATGGCAATCGGAGGGTTGGCGACAAGTGTCATTGGAGCCGGCTATCAGATAGTAGCTATACTCATTCTTGTCCTGACAGCTTGAATAGAAGTAAAAAGAATGCTGCATAAATCGCTGCATTCTTTTTTTGTAACCTTATTAATTTCTTTCCGTATAAGTAGATATCTTACGCACAGGAGGAAATCGATGAACGCATTGTTAGTATATGCCCATCCAAATCATGCATCTCTCAACTATGCCTTTTTCCGTGCAGTGCAGGAAGGTATCGAACAAAATCCTGCCATCAGCGGAGTGGAAACAATCGATTTGTATGCCGAAGAGTTTGATCCAGCATTGGTTTTCCATGAAAAAAAGCGTCGTCGTGATATGCATACCGATCCGCATTTTAAAGCGTATCGGGAGAAAATTAAGCGAGCTGATCTGCTTGTGTTCATTTATCCTATTTTCTGGGGAAGGCCGCCGGCTATGCTGCTCGGATTCATCGATCAGAACTTTTCAGCCAATTTTGCTTATCAGCACGAAGGTTTGCTGCCGGAAGGATTGCTGAAAGGCAAGCAAGCGGTTTGTGTTTCCACCATGAAAGGCCCAGGGTTTTACAGCCGCTTTTATTTAGGGAATGCACATAAGATTTTAATGAAGCGAGCGCTGTTCCGATTTGTAGGTATCCGTAAAGTGAAAATCTTCGAGTTCGGCGGCATGGAAAAAAAGAACGGAAAACAGAAAAAGTACCTGAACCGTGTTGAAGCATACTTTCGCCATCGGGTTAAATAGGCAGCTGTTCCAATTCGTAATATTTGTTTCGCACATCCTGTATGTCATTGACAGCTAGACTCTGGCTGATTTGTTTCAGTAAGGAAGCAAATGTGTCATCATCAATACGAACAGCTTGCTGCGCTATGCGGGCAGAACCGGCTTCCAAAACCGCTTCGGAAATGTTACCTATCTCATATATGCGGAAGTATTTCTGGATCTCCCGGATGGCAGTCTCTTTATACGTCACTTGCCATTCATCATAAGTTGGCATAATACATACAACCTTTCTATTCAACAAGGAGCTATGTCCTGTTATACTGTCTATGGTATCATGCGACTTGGAAGGGAAGAAAGCAAATGTTACGTAAAATAAATGCTCTGCTCGCTATCATTGTCATTGCAATTGGTGTCTATCGATATATCGACCGGGATTACGAAGTGAATCCTCAGCTGATGCTGCCACTTTTGTCCATAATGTTTCTGTTATTTTCAGTTGAGTCTATCTTAAATAAGAAAAAGCTCATGACAGGAGTCTATTTGATTGTCTTCGTTATTGCAGCAAGTGCAACCGTCATGATCTTTACACAGACTTAAAAGTCTTCTCCTTATAGGAGGAGGCTTTTTTGTTTATTATTGACATAGAGTGGTAATCTCGCATATAATACAATTAACAATTAACATAATGTTAATTAAAAGGAGATTAACATATTGAAGTCGAATAATAAAAAGATACCTTATGATGTGAGTCGCTACCGGACACCTGATGGGTATACATCGGATATAGCTGTATTTACCATTACCTCCGAAAAGACCAAAGCATATGCTCCGCCAAAAATGAAACTCAAGTTGATGCTCATCAAGCGTGCCGAGAAGGATACGGAAGGAAATCCGAATATCGAAGCAGGGAAGTGGGCATTGCCCGGAGGTTTCGTTACACCGGAAGAAACGGCCATCGAGGCAGCCAGCCGGGAATTGGAAGAGGAGACGGGAATAGCAGGAATACATTTGAAACACTTTGGTGTATACGATGACCCAGGACGTGATCCGCGCGGGTGGATCATCTCGAATGCGCATTATGCTATTGTCCCGGAACACAGATTATTTGAGAGAAAAGCGAATGATGATGCCGCAGAAGTGGAACTGTTCCCTGTACAAGATCTAGAGCAGCATCTTTTAGCATTTGATCACGCCAGTATAATCCGTCATGCTATTACTCATATAACACGAGATTTACTGCAAACTACAGTAGCAAAGCAATTCTTGCCAGAGCTGTTCACTTACTCGGAACTGCAGGCAGTCTTGCTGACGATAACGGATGATAAAGCAATTCAAAATGAGCAAGCTTTTGCACGTAAAATTAAAACATTGCCTTTCATCGTAGCAGTTGAAGGGCAGAAGACACAGCGAACATCCAAGCTGCCAACTCAGCTTTATCGGTTCATTGATGCGGAAGTGAAGCAATCGATTTATACAGCTCGTCATTAATCCAGAGGAGGATGAAAGATGAAAGCATTGATAAATATCGATTATACGAATGACTTTGTAGCAGAAGATGGGGCACTGACTTGCGGGGTGCCAGGACGGGAGATCGAGGAACGGCTTACGGCGATTACCTCTGAATTCATTAAGAACGGTGACTATGTTGTTTTTGCAATTGATAAGCATGAGGAGAAGGATGCATATCATCCAGAAACCAAGCTGTATCCACCGCACAATATAGATGGGACAGAGGGACGTGCACTTTATGGCAAGCTGTCGGATGCATATGAATCTGCCAAGCATGAATTGAATGTCTATTATATGGATAAAACAAGATACAGTGCTTTTGCAGGGACCGATTTGCTGCAGCGGCTAAATGAGCGTGGTATCAAGGAGATTCATGCTGTTGGTGTAGCAACAGATATTTGTGTTTTCCATACACTGGTCGATGCATATAATTATGGCTTCAAAATCGTTGTTCACGCAGATGCTGTTGCTAGTTTCAACCAAGAGGGGCATACATACGCCCTGCATCACTTTAAAAGCGCGTTAGGAGCAGAGATTACAGAAGGAGGAGCGGAATGATGACACATTATCAGGATGATAGCACGGCATTGCACACAGACCTTTATCAAATCAATATGGCACAGACGTATTGGAAGGATGGAAAGCATAATCGCAAAGCAGTATTCGAGCTGTTTTTCCGTAAACAGCCCTTCGGTAATGGATTTGCTGTTTTCGCTGGCTTGGAGCGAGTCATCGATTATTTGAAAGAATTCCGTTTCTCGAATTCAGATCTGGAGTATCTTGAGCAGGAACTGGGATATGAGAAGGAGTTCATCGCCTACCTGCGCGACCTGCGCTTTACTGGGGATTTGTACAGCATGAAGGAAGGAGAGCTTGTCTTCGGTACCGAGCCGATCATCCGGGTAGAAGCTCCGCTTGCTCAAGCACAGCTGATCGAAACAGCACTGCTGAATATCGTGAACTACCAGACACTCATCGCTACAAAGGCTGCTCGTATCATGCATGTATTGGATGAGGGAGATACAGCGATGGAATTCGGCTCCAGGCGGGCCCAGGAGATGGATGCGGCTATTTGGGGGACAAGAGCTGCTTATATCGGCGGCTTTCATGCAACGTCCAATGTGCGGGCAGGCAAAAAGTTCGGCATACCGGTTGCTGGAACCCACGCGCATGCGCTAGTGCAAGCCTATCGTGACGAGTATGAAGCATTTCATAAGTATGCGGAAACTCATGTGGATTGCACGTTTCTCGTCGATACGTACGATACACTGAAGTCTGGTGTACCAAATGCAATCAGGGTCGCAAAAGAAATGGGTGATAAGATCCGTTTTAACGCTATTCGTCTGGACAGCGGCGATTTAGCCTACTTATCCAAGCGGGCACGGGAAATGCTTGATGAAGCAGGCTTTACGGAAACGAAAATTACCGCATCCAACGATTTGGATGAGGAAACGATTGGTGCTCTGAAGGCTCAGGGAGCCAAAATCGACAACTGGGGTATCGGGACGAAGCTTATTACTGCTTTTGATCAGCCAGCATTAGGGGCGGTGTATAAGATAGTTTCCATTGAAGATGACAATGGAAATATGGCCGATACAATCAAAATCAGCGCCAATCCTGAAAAGGTTTCTACCCCTGGTCTTAAACGGGTCTATCGGATTATCAATCGAGCAAACCAAAAATCAGAAGGAGATTATATTGCGCTTGCCCATGAAAATCCGGAGGAAGAACCACGACTCAAAATGTTCCATCCAACCTATCCGTACATTAGTAAATTTGTAACAGATTTTGAAGCGAAGGAGCTTCAGCAGCCTGTTTTTCAAAAGGGTGAACTCGTGTACAAACTGCCATCTTTAGAGGAGACACGGAACTACGTCACACACAGCCTCACATTCTTATGGGATGAATATAAGCGGACTCATAATCCAGAAGCTTATCCTGTCGATTTAAGCACAGCTTGCTGGGATAATAAAATGGAATTGATCGAGCGCATCAAATCACAGCTGGAGGAGAAGTAGCATGGGAAAAATCGGAATTTATGGCTCATCATTCGATCCTGTTACAAATGTCCATTTATGGACTGCCAGTACGGTCGCTCACCGTTGTAAGCTGGATAAGGTCATTTTCCTGCCATGCTCCAGTAAGCGAAAAGACAAACAGCTTCATACGACAGACGAACATCGCTGGCAGATGGTGCAGATGGCAATAAAGGATAATGACTGCTATATTGCAGATGATTATGAGATGAAGCAGGAAGCTTGGAATGTTTATACCGAGCAGACACTAACGCATTTTAAAGAAGTCTATCCCGATGATGAGGTCTACTTCATTATGGGAGCTGACCTGCTAGAGGATATCGGCGCTGGAAAATGGGGGAACAGTGAAGCACTTGTTCGCGATAACCGATTTATAGTCATGGCTCGTAACGATATTGATATGCTGAAGGTAATCAGCCATTCTCCGCTGCTGCGAAATCATGATGACGGACAAACATTCCATTTGATTGATAAAGGACTGGCGATGGAGATCAGCTCCACATATATCCGCGACGAGTTTGCTGTTGGAGGAGAGCCGCGGTATTTGCTTCCAGAAAGCTGTTATCAGTATATTAAGGAGCATCAGATATATAAATAGAACTAATTAAAATATGGATAATCGGTCTTTGAGGACTAATTGTCCATATTTTTGTGGTTATATTTAACAATAGATTAAATATTTTTAACTATGAAAATAAACTATATGTTAACATTAATACTATTAAGTTAAACGGGGGTAAATTCAATGTTAACTAATATAGATGGTTACAAAAAGATTTTTTTCTTAGAAAATCTTTTAAGAGAATACCTGGTAGATTATGTTGATAAAAGTGATTTAAATGTTACATTTGTAGAGAAAATGGAAGCAATGGCAAGTGAAAATGGCGAGATGGAAACTAATCAACTAGATAAGTTGGTTTTATATTCTCATATCGGTGAATTAGCGGATGTCATAAAAAGTAAAGCTTTTATTAGAAAAAAACCGAATCAAATTAGTAAAATAAATGTTCAAATACTAATAAGGCATAGAAATAATATAATGCATTCTCGATCTATATCTTTAGAAGAAATGGAAGAAATTGAACGTGTATGTGATAAAGTTATTGTATATTTAAATGATGTAGATTACCAACAAAAATGGAATGAATTTAAAATAAACGATATTGATAACTTTAAAATACCGGAAGTCTTTATTGAATATCCAATAGGGAAGAATTTTGACCGTCTAATTGGACGAGGAAAAGAACTAAAAGATTTGAAATTCGAAATAACCAAACCTATACCTGTTTCAATTGTAGGTCATGGGGGCTTAGGTAAGACAGCATTAGTTCTTCAGCTTATAGAAGATTATATATATTCACCGAGTCAACCTTTTGAGAACATTTATTTTATGAGTTTTAAAAATTCAGTCTTTGAGAATGGAAAAATCCGTAGACTTGATAAGTCAATAACAAATCATAAAGATCTAATATTAAAACTTGCTTCGTATATGAAATTTGATTTAAGTTCCGATTTAAAGTTATTAGAGGAAAAAGTTTGGACCGAGATATTTAATACAAGGTCTTTACTTATTTTGGATAATTTAGAGACAGAGATAGTAAACTCAAATTTAGGTGAATTTAGAGAAATAGCTAGGGATTTTACAAATAATTTTACAAAGCCATCCAGGTTAATAATCACCAGCAGATATGGATTGGGAGATAGGGAAGCAAAACTCCCCTTATTTCAATTTGATTTAGAAAATACTAAGAAGCTAATGGAAAATTATCTGAATGCAGATCTTTTATTAGAAAAGGATATTCGAGAAGAAGATTGGCGTTGGATCCAAAGTTATACACAGGGTAATCCAGGGCTAATTATAGCCTTTAGTAATACGCTTAAGACAACTGGTAAAAAGCTTTTAGATTTAAGAGTAGAATATGACACAAAATATACTGCTGAATCAAGAGATTTACACAATCAGCTAGAAGAATTCCTGATTTTTTGCTTTGAGAATACTATAGAAAGTATGAATAAAGAGTCACAAATCTTCCTCGCTATTTTATGCTATATCTGTTCAGAAGCAGATATACAAGAAATTAATGAGGGTATGATAACATACCTAAAAGACGAAGTGGGGTTAAAGAAACTTGGTGAAGAAAATCTAAGAGCTCAAATTTTCACTAATATTGGATTTTTACAACCTATTCCTAATTCCAATAAATACTACGTAAACGAATTGTATATTCAGTATTTAGACGGTAATTACTCTGACAATATTTATAATGTCTTTCGATTGAAAGGTTCTGAATGGTATTCCAAATTGGAAGAATTGAAGAATCAAATCAATGAAATTCAGTTTAATGAAGAATTATCGTTAAGTACATTGTTATCAGAACTCTATATGTCCAAATATAAGATTAAAAATGACAGAAAGTATCTTATTAATGCATTCTATTGCGAGCCTACACTAAATAAACTAATACAGATATATCAAAAATCAAGTAAAACTGAAGTGATTGAGAATTTTGTCTTATTAGATAAGCTACAAGTTGAACTTAAAGACAATAGAAAAGTTGATAAACAAAATAGAGTGATTGAGTTAATTTTAAAAGCTTTAACTAATATAAATAGAGAGATATTAAAGAGAAATATAAATACTATAAAACAACGAGATTTACATGAAATTTACAAGCAATTGATGGATAAAATTCCTATCTTAAGGGATGGAACGGTTAGTTTACCAGTGAAGAAATTGGCTTGTCCATTACTGATTACATTTAAAGATTATTCAGAAGTTCAAAAATTAATTAAGAATGAGTCAAAATTGATAACCGAAAGATTTAACCTTTATTTAAAACAATTGGGTGATCTATCGGGTAGTAATAACGAAGAGTGTATTACTTATATTGAGGAGTGTAAGGAAATTATTAAGTTACATCCAGATAAAATTTCATTATTCTTAGTAGCGCAATATAAATTATACTCATCTAGATATTTTAAGAAAAATGATCCTGAAGAAGCTCTAAAAATACTTGAGAATTTTGAAGCGTATTTTGATCAGAATAATATAAAAATGTTTGTATTTTCTTTAGAATCTTTATTGATTAGAATGGAATGTTTACTAAAAGTAAATGGGGATTTTAACAAAGTTAATAGTTTAAAAGGTATTTTTGAGAAATATCAAAGTTTACCGCAGTATAAAAATTTATTTAAAGACAAAAGAGTTAACCTTGAACAAAACTATAGGCGTACAGTACAAAAATATCAAAATAAAATTAAGTATAAAGTGAAATAAACAGCCATCAATGATGGCTGTTTATTTTTTAGTGGAGCATAGCGGGCTCGAACCGCTGACCTCTTCGCTGCCAGCGAAGCGCTCTCCCAGCTGAGCTAATGCCCCGTATGTAGTTTATACGTCACAAAAACATTATAGCGCTTCTCTCAATTACTGGCAACTATTTTTTACAAGCACGATGATCGGACTCTATCGGCTGCTGTGATATAATCTACTTAACAAAAGTCGATTTGGAGGACGATGCAGTGCGGTTTGTAAGTATAGATTTCGAGACGGCGAATCGGTATTGGTCAAGTGCTTGTTCGGTAGGTGTTGCTGTAGCGGATGAGTCAGGTGTGATTGATGAGTGGTATACATTGATCAATCCATTGATGGATTTTGAAGAACAGAATATCCAGGTGCATGGGATTCTTCCGCGGGACGTGGAGGATGCGCCGACGTTCAAGGAAATCTGGCCGAAGTTAAGCAGTTATTTGGCCGGTAATGTCGTAATCGCGCATAATGCGAGTTTTGATATGGGCGTCATTCGTAAGGCGGTAGCACGATACGGATTGGAAATGCCGGATTTTGATTATTTATGTACACGGATCATCGGCAAGAAGGTGTGGCCGGATATGGAGAACCATCGGCTGAATACGTTAGCTGCCAGCAAGGAGATCATGTTCGAGCACCATAATGCCATGGAGGATGCACGAGTTGCAGCAAATATTTTCCTGCATGCGATGGCGGATTCTGGAGTACAGAGTATAGAGGAACTAACAAAAACATTAAAGGTTAGTCGGAAGAGCATCCATGATACAAGTTCTTCGGGAAGCAGATCTAGATACGGTGATATCAAGCCGCAGACAGATCAATTTGATCCTGCACACCCGTTCTACCGGAAACAGGTGATGTTCACGGGGACGATGAAGAGTTTGAAGCGGAAGGATGCAATCCAAAGACTCGTCAATGTAGGCGGCGTGCACACAGATAAAATGGACACGTCTACCCGCTATCTCGTTGTTGGCGCAAGAGACTATGAGAAATTTGCTGCCGGCAAGAAAACGAGTAAGCTAGTCCAAGCGGAACGGATGATCGAGAACGGACGGCCTTTGCATATCATCTCAGAAGAAAAATTCCTCTCATTAGTGTAAGAAGTTCTCGGTAGGAGAACTTCTTTTTTTATGGAGGGCACACGATGTATCAATTAAAGGAAACCGATTTATCTAAAGAGGCGTATAGACAGATGCTGGAGAGATTATTTGATGTTTGTGACACAGTCAGTTTCGCCGTGCTTCCTAAAAAGATGATGGGACAAAAGCAAACGCTGCATAGGTTGCTGCAAGATCTGGAGCCGTATTTGCAGGAAACAGTCCTTGATAATGGTACAAAAGCTAACCTTTTTGATGCCCATATATCTGTATCGAATTATTATTAACGTATTTGTCCAAGATTTAAGCAGGTAATCTTAAAGGCAGCGGATAGTCTTTTCCATTGGCAGCAGCCCGCACTTCCAGAGGATTTATCCTTTTTGAAGAAGGGAGAAGAATATTTAGTGACCAATGCTCATGAAGGTTATGCAATGCTCTTTGCAGAAGATAAACAATTAATAGAACTTGGGGGAACAAAATGGAGCAGAATCGAATAGAAACGAAAAAATTTGATTGGCGATTATTTCTGGCGCTAGTTAAAGGTACTAAACCACCTAAGTTGATGGTCATTGTTGCATTGGTGATGAGTTTATTGACGACAGGAGTCGGGTTCACTGTACCATTGTTCACGAAGAATTTAGTGGATGGCTTCTCTGGGCAATCAATTACTGGCGTCCAAATTGCTATTTTAGTTATCGCTTTTGTCCTGCAAGCATTAGCTAGTGGATTATCCATCTACTTGCTGGCGAAAATCGGCCACCATGTTGTCGCTAAACTGCGCGAACGATTGTGGGATAAGCTTTTGCATCTGCCAATCAGATTTCATCATGATAATGAAACAGGAGAGACGCTCAGCCGAGTGACGAATGACACAGCGGTTGTAAAAGAGCTGATTACGGATCATCTGACCAGCTTCGTTACAGGTATTATCTCCATTGTCGGATCGATTATCATTCTGCTTGTACTTGACTGGAAGATGACGATTGTCATGCTGCTAGCAGTTCCGATTGCAATCGGAATCATCATGATACTTGGGCGCAGGATGTACCGGGTATCTAAAATAATGCAGGAGGAGACAGCGAAGTTCACTGCAGTTTTGAACCAGGTATTGCCGGAAATGAAGCTTGTCAAAGCCTCGAATGCAGAACATGTAGAGCTGGAACGAGGTAACAAAGGTATTCGAACTTTATTTACGTATGGGCTGAAGGAAGCTAAAATTCAAGCGCTGTTGTCGCCGCTCATGCTCTTTATCATGATGCTTTTGCTTGTGACTATTATCGGGTACGGTGGTGTGCGTGTTGCATCAGGAGCATTATCCGCAGGCGACATGGTAGCTTTCATCCTGTATCTGTTCCAGATCATCATGCCGATGACGCAGCTGTCCATGTTCTTTACCCATCTTCAGAAGGCGATGGGAGCAACAGAGCGTATCTATGATGTACTTGGAGAAGATACAGAGGATAGCGATAAAGGAGAAGCGATACATCGCGTGGACGGGGATTTGCATATAAACAATCTTAGTTTTGCTTATCAAGCAGAACAAGTACTGCATGATCTCAGTTTTACAGCGCCCGCTGGGAAGGTAACCGCCATTGCCGGCCCGAGTGGCGGCGGAAAATCCACTCTATTCGGTTTGCTTGAACGGTATTACGAGCCGACTAGCGGTACAATCCAACTGGGTAAGACACCTATCCAAGACTTTAAATTGCATGACTGGCGCCGCCAAATTGGCTACGTGGCACAGGAGACGGCTCTATTATCCGGCACGATTCGTGAAAATATCTGCTATGGCTTGGAAAGGGAAATATCACAGGAAGAACTGGAACGTGTATCTGAAATGGCGTATGCGAAACAGTTCATAGAAGAATTGCCTGACAGATATGAAACGAAGGTTGGCGAACGAGGAGTGAAGCTATCAGGAGGACAGCGGCAGCGTATTGCTATCGCAAGAGCGCTTTTACGTGATCCACAAATCCTGATGCTGGATGAAGCAACCTCAAGTCTTGATAGCAGTTCAGAGATTTACGTTCAGCAAGCACTGCAGAATTTGATGCAGAATCGAACTACCTTCGTGATAGCACACCGGCTATCAACAATTGTGGATGCTGATCAGATTGTATTTATTGAAAAAGGGCGAATCACTGGTATCGGGACGCACGAGGAGTTGTTCGTACGTCACGATCTATACCGGGAATTCGCATCCCAGCAGCAGCTGCTTGCGGGTAAAATGGAATAAATAGAGTCCTTCTTCGCATACTAGGCGAAAAGGGGGTTCTATCATGCCAAAGAAAAAGCCCAATAATGATCATCAATTTAAAGAAAACAAAAATCATGGCGAAAAAAGGAACGGTCGATTGAGCCAGTTCAAGAATAACGTCAATGGACCAGGACAAGCGGAAAACGAATATATTTCCGTTAAGGAAGACTAAAAAAGCTTCTGCCTCATTATATGAGGCAGAAGCTTTTTTTTTCAATTCATCCAATTGACGAGGACGAACAAGATCGGCAAGACAACAATTAACGAAGATGTCGCAACAATCCAATTGGAGTTGGCCAATTCCATGTCGAGATTGTACAGCCGCGGCGGTACGAGAGAAGCAACTGCCGGCGGCATGGCGGACATAATGAGAAGTACCTGTAATAATATACCGTCATACAAGCTGCCAAGACCAAGCAAATAAGCACTGCCAGTAATGACAAGCGGCACAGCAAGGAACTTGATTGGAATCAGCCAGATACTAAGCTTCCAATACTTTTTCACAGAAGCAATACGCATGCTGAATCCGATTGGGATCAGAAGCAGGATGGATGCCAGTGCAACAAGTGTTGAATTGCTTGCTCCCAGCCATTCGAATCTGTCTATTGGTGATAAGTTCAGTACAGCACCAATGATGATAGAACAGAAGGTGATCATGATGAATGGATCCTTGATAATACGCATCACACGCGATCCTGAAGCATTCTCTTCGATTGTACCGTATGATTTTGCGATTGGATAAATGATCGTATAGTAAGTGAATTCCTCAAGCAGGCGGAACATTGCAGCGTACGCGACTGCTTGCTCCCCAATGAAGAGCACACAGAAGAGTAGTCCGAAGCTACCAAGGTTCAGGAATGCGCCAGAAACGAACATGGACCCAATCTGGTCTTTCGGCAGCTTCTGCCATTTGGAAAACAGCAGAGCGAGAATTGCACCGAGAAAGATAGTTGCGATTCCGAAAATTGGTAAGTAGATGAGCCTGGCATTGGTCAAGTCAGCTGACCAAAAGGCACTAATAAGAATAATTGGATTCAGTACAAGCAGGACAACACGAATCAATGCATTCATAAAATAATTGAGGGAGAACCATTCCGGCAGCCGATATTTCTCAGCGACGATCCGGATAGCCCTTCCGATGATAAGTCCGATCAATATAATGGATATAGCATAAATAAAGCTTGCGATAAGGCTGTACCTCCTTCTGCTGACAGCTACATGATGTATTCCCTATTTTCTATTATATACAGCATTCTTAATTGTAACGATATTGCAGGTCATTGTCTAAAAAAATTAATAAAATGGGCTTGCACAAAAAAACACCTGCGGCATTAGGCAGGTGTTCCGAAATTATTCTTCTTCTGATTCTGAACGGTTATTATAGTCATAATCGCTCGCTTTTACCGGTGTCCAGCCTTCCGGATCGTAGAAGCGGAGCAGGTCACCATATAGGATCTTATCGTTGAGGCTTAGCTTCTTAGCTAATTCCTCTTTTTCTTTCTTGATTTCTTCAATCTGGGCTTCATCTTCGATTACTTCGCCAGTGTCAGTGTCATAATACGTATCTCCTAGCACTGTGTAATCTTTACTGATGAAATCACCATTTCGTAATCCGACTACACCGTTGTGCTCCTCGGACAATAGATCTGTACCGAATTGGATATACTTAGATGAATCGATACCAAGCAAGTGTTCAAGTGTCGGCAGGACGTCCAGCTCACCGCCGTACGTGTGGTTCACGCCGCCTTCAAGACCTGGAGCCTTGATCATAAGCGGTACTCGCTGCATTTGTGCATTTTGATAGTCTGTCATTTCTTTGCCGGTAATCTCTTCCATAGCACGGTTATGGTTTGTAGAGATACCATAGTGGTCTCCGTAAAGCAGGATGACAGAGTTATCATACATGCCTGATTCTTTCAGGTCTTTGAAGAACTGTTCCAATGCTTCATCCAGGTAGCGTGCTGTCTGGAAGTAGTTATCCACTGTAGCATCTCCAGTTGTAGCTTTATCGATCGTTGCGTCTTCTGGATCAAGTGTGAACGGATAATGGTTCGTCAGTGTGATCAGATGCGCATAGAATGGCTGATCAAGTGATTCAAGCAATGGCATGGATTCTTCGAAGAAAGGTTTATCTTTCAAACCGTAGTTAACCGAGTTTTCCATGTTGTAATAAGTGGAATCGAAGAAATGATCGACTCCGAATTGCTTGTAAATTTCATCACGGTTCCAGAATGTTTTCTCGTCACCGTGGAATACAGCACTTGTATAGCCTTGCTCCTGATTCAGGATGGCAGGTGCTGCTTGATATGTGTTCGTGCCTTTTACAGAGAAGGCAGATCCTTGTGGCAGGCCGTATAGGGAGTTATCCATTAACAGCTCTGCGTCTGCGGTTTTACCTTGTTCTGTTTGGTGGAAGAAGTTATCAAAGTACGTTATTTGCTTATCATTCACAAGTGAATTCAAGAACGGTGTAACTTCTTCGCCATCCAATTTGTAATTGATCAGAAAGCTCTGGAAGCTTTCCAAATGGATTTTGATGACGTTCATGCCCTCTGCGTTACCAAAGTACTTCTCATTCGGTTCAGCATAGTTTTCCTTCGTGAATTCCGTTACTTCAGATAAGTCACTCGGACTAGCCATAACTCGCTGAGTGGAAGTCTTCGCATTTTGAACTGCGTCATAGATAGTATAGTTGTACGGTCCAAGATACTTTACCAAGTATGTGCGGTCGAATGTACGCTGCAGAAGCTGCGGGCGATCGACTTCAGCCAGTCCAAGGTTTACTGCGAATAGAGCCACACCGGAGATGATGACCATAGCCGTCTTCCGGAAAGCAAGACGTTCGATACTCCAGTTCTTTCTTGTGTAGATATACAAAACGATCAGCAAAATGAAATCCAGGAAGTAGATAAAATCATAGCCTTCCATCAATCCAAAGATGCTGCCGCCCATTCCGGAACTTAAATTATCTGTTTGCTTTAATGTTGGCAAGGTAATAAAGTCATTAAAGAAGCGATAGTACAGGACATTGGCGTAAAGCAGGAAGCTCATTATGAAATCAATGATTAAAAGCCAGATTCCCATCCTTCTGCCCTTTGCCAGGAAAGCGAGTCCTAGGAATACGATGCTCGCACTCAATGGGTTTATTACCAGCAGGAATTCCTGCATGCTATTTGTTATATCCAGGTTGAATTCCTGTTTATAGGAAAAATACGTTTTGGCCCATAAGAAAATAACGGCCAGCGCAAAAAATCCTTTTTTTGAAGCCAGAAGCTTCTTCATTATCTTTCACCTCTTCATTTTCTTATCAGGCGTCATATTGAGTTGAACAACGACATTGATTCTATCAATTTATCATCTAAAAAACAACTAAGACCCAAAACGGAATTTGGGCTCATAATCTATAAATATAACAGATTCTGCTGAAAAAGCAAAATGGGAAATTTCTCCGTAAAAAAAAGAGTGCAAGTTGCACTCTTTTTTTTACGAAGCACCAGTTTCAATCGGCTGATGATGTTTCCATTGTTTATATGCGGCTACATCCTGCTGTATCTGCTTAAAGGTGAAAGCGATGAGAGCAACGTCATCAAGCAATCCGCCAGGAATGAAATCCGGGACAAAGTCGATTGGGCTTAAGAAATATAGGAAGGTTGCTGCAATCATAAGCAGCGACTTTTTCGGCAGCTGGCTGTAAGCACCTTTGCGCCAATCGCGGAGCATGTCCACCATCAGCTGCAAATCTGACCAGATTTCTGCAAGCTTTCCTTTATTGTCCGTTGCTTTAGTTGATACATTAGCTAGGAGCTCCTTCGATTTTTCCTTATCCTGCAGCAATGCTTTTGCTTTTGGGGTGTAAGCATGCCGTTTCTCCAGGAGCTGTGATAGGTTCCATTTCATAAGGTGTGCCTCCTTGTATCCTTCTGATTTCTATTATGAGGAACATTTGCCTGTCATGCAAGAAAGGGGACTTCAGTCGATTTTCTTTACAAGAACTCGGTATCGTTCCGGTAGTGTATCTTTTGCCTTCACATGCTGCATGAAGGATTCTGCTTCTTCGTATGTGTCAAAAGTGTATACTTCTCCGTCCGTTCCGACGAATTCAAGTTTCACTTGGTTTGAGTCGATTGCGATGACTTTGAACATAATGCTCTCCTTTCATATGCTGACAGCACCATGTGGCAGCTGGCAGAAAGAGCTGAGGTTACGCAGGATTTCCAGCTCAGATGACTCAAGATGATATAAATTTACTAGAGGAAAATGAAATATAAAAATAGTTCACTTATCTATTATAGAGAAGTTAAGCGGTGAGAGGAAGCAGTAAGTCAATAAATGGGGAAAAGCAGGCAGCGGGGGCTGCCTGCTTTTCTGTTGTTGTTAGAAATAAGTGTGGTGAGACGAAAGAAATATGTGGGAGGTAATGTTGTTAGAAAACATATTTTATCGTCCTCAGTTATAAAGACGTGTGTCGTTACCTAATGGTTTCATTTTTTTGAGGAAAGTTTAGAAAGGTTTAGGTTCATTTGGCAAAAGGTATAGTCCTTCAACTACTGTATAAGGGAGATTGGTACCATGCAAGCAGTCACTTTTCAAGGTAAGGAAAATATTGAAGTTAAGTCTGTAGAGGCACCCTCGATCGAGAAATCTACCGATATGATCGTAAGAATTACAGCTACTGGTATCTGTGGTTCTGATTTGCATTTGTATCATGGAGGAATCACGCCAGAGAAGGATTATATAATTGGACACGAGCCGATGGGCATTGTAGAAGAAGTGGGACCGGATGTAAAAAACCTAAAAAAAGGGGATCGGGTTGTCATCCCATTCAATATTGGCTGCGGCGAATGCTATTATTGTAACCACCAGATGGAAAGTCAATGTGATAACTCGAACGGCAATCCGCATACCGATGCAGGTGGATTATTCGGTTTTGCAGATCAGTTCGGTGACTATCCCGGGGGACAGGCAGAGTATCTGAGAGTACCATTTGCTAATTTCACTTCTTTTAAAGTACCAGAATCAAGTGAATTAAAGGACGAAAGTGTCGTGTTCCTATCCGATGTCATACCGACAGCTTATTGGAGTGTAGAAAACAGCGGTGTCAAAAAAGGAGATACTGTCATCATCCTGGGAGCTGGTCCAATTGGTCAGATGGCGCAGAAGTTCGCTTGGCTGAAAGGTGCAGAGCGTGTCATAGCAGTAGATAACGTGCCGCATCGACTGGAGCATGCTAAGCGGATGAATAATGTAGAGACATATGACTTTTCCAATAATCCTGAAATTGGTTCCTTGCTTCATAGTGATACGAATGGTGGAGCTGATGTTGTAATTGATTGTGTCGGTATGGATGGAACAGTGCCGGAAGGTGTATCATTCGGTTCTGAACATGACAATCAATTTGGTACAATTCAGCCAATCATTACAGCTAGTGAAGCAGTCGCTAAATTCGGAACTGTTCAGCTGACTGGCGTATATGGAACAGAAGCAAATGGATTCCCAATTGGTGATTTCTTCACGCGGAACGTGACGCTTACAATGGGACAGGCTCCGGTTATCCATTTGATGCCGAAGCTATATCAGATGGTAGAGGAAGGGGTATTTGATCCGACAGATATCATCACGCATACAATGAAAATCAGTGAAGCGAAGGAAGCATACAAGATATTCGATGAAAAGTCCGATAATAATATCAAAGTACTATTGAAACCATAATAAAACAGGAGCTGCGATATGCAGCTCCTGTTTTAGTTGGTTTTGGTCGTTTCCTCATATAGATGAGATCTCTTTTTGAACCAATGGAAGGTGTGAGTGACGATGACCTTCAAAATCGCATATCCCGGAACAGCAAGTATTACGCCGACAACGCCGAATAGATTTCCGGCTGTCAAGATAACGAATATGATTGTGATTGGGTGAACACGAATGTTCCGCCCCATTATCTGTGGTGTGATCAACTTTCCTTCAACTAGCTGCACAACAGTCCAAACAATGATCAGCTTTAAGAGCATGAACGGCGATGTAACAATAGCGATGATGATCGCAGGTGTAATGGCTATCGCTGGACCAAGATACGGAACCACACTCGTGAACGCCGCAATGACGGCGAGTACTGGTGCGTATTCAAGACCAATGATCAAATACCCGATATACAGCAGGACGCCAATGACAAAGCTGACGATAATCTGACCGCGTATGTAGGAACTGATTTGATGGTTCATCTCTGACATTACTTCATATGTTTGACTGCGAAAGCGTACTGGAAGTAACTTCAAAATATAGACTGGCAGTTTCTTGCCATCCTTCAGTAAATAGAAGAGGATGAAAGGCACTGTTACGATAGCAATGATCACTTCTGTCACTGCACCGACAAAGCTTGTTAAGTTAGAGAACAAATTGTTGAGCATGGTAGTACCGCGAGTCTGCAGCTCATTCAGGATTTGGTTGAAATCAAAATTGCCTGAGGCTTGAATCTGATTGACCACGTTACTGCCTGTTATGGACTGGACAACATCGATCCCTTGCTCGAAATAGTCGGTACTATTCTCAATCAAGCTTAATGTCTGCTCCTTCAATACAGGAATGACCAAGCTGATGAGAATAGTCAGTATTCCAATGATAACAAGGTAAAGGACGATAATGGAGTAGACGCGTTTTACTCGCTTTTTCTCTAGGTAATTGACGATCGGCACTGTCAGGTAATAGACAACCCCAGTCAAAATGATAGGCAGTATGATTGTTTTCACGATGACCACAATGGGTGTGAAAATAAATGATACGCTGGAATAAACAAGTATGTTCAGCCCGATGATGAAAAGAATCAGCATCGCGATGACAAATTTATTATTCAGGAAAAATTTGCTGAACTTTCCCTGCTTGTTGCGTTGTAGATCTGGCATGGCAATCCTCTCCTCTTTGGCCCGCTGTTCCGTAATTCTATCGTTCTATCATTATAGCCTAATATAATGGCGTATAACCGTTATGTTTATTTTAATCTTATGTACGGAATTTATCTACTCAAGTACTCGAGATAAAGTGAGAATCAGGATTAATAATTTTATTGGATCATTTATCAACAACATTATCAACAGTATCGTTATTGTAAAATAAACGAAAAACAGACTTATGCACATTATCCACAGACCTAAGTCCGTTAATTGTGCACAAGTCAGTTGGGTTATCCATAAAACATTATAAAGCCTGTTCAAGCGCTTCGGATAAAGCAGGGAAGCGGAATTGATACCCGTTGTCGAGCGCTTTCTTTGGATATACGCATTGTCCTTCAAGCACCAAAGTACTCATTTCACCTAAAGCCTTCTGGATTACCGGGGCAGGTGCTGCAGTCCAATAAGGTCGATGCAGCGTTTTGGCAAGTGTCTTGCTGAAATCCTTATTCCGTCTCGGGGAGGGAGCAGTGACGTTAAGCGGTCCTTTGATTGATTCTTGTTCGATTGCATAAGCAATCAGCCCCGCTGCATCTTGAACATGGATCCAGGAAAGCCATTGCTCGCCGCTCCCTATTTTCCCGCCTGCGAAATAACGGAAAGGCAGCTGCATGAGCGGAAGAGCTCCTTTATCACCCAAAACGATGCCAAAGCGTGCAAGTACAGTTCGGACTCCCATTCCTTTTGCTTGCTTGGCTGTTTCTTCCCACTCATACGTCACATCTGCCAGAAAATCCTGCCCGCGCTTCGTTGTTTCTTCAGTGAAGGCGTCCTGTTCGCTCGTACCATAATACCCAACAGCAGAACCGCTGACGAAGACTTTCGGCTTCTTCGGCATTTTTTCAATCATATCAACAAGTGTTTCGGTAGCTTCCAACCTACTGCTCCTGATATTTTCCTTTTTCTCCTTGGTCCACTTGCCGAATAGACTAGTTCCGGCCAAATTGACGACTGCGTCAATCTCCGGCAGCTGGGAAAGGGGATTGAAACCTTTTTTCAGCCAGCCGATATACGTGACTTGCTTGGTATCTAATTTCTTTTCTGGTGATCGAGTTAGAATATAGACATGGTGCCCCTTCTCAATCAATGTTTCTGCCAGCTGCTTTCCGACGAAGCCTGTTCCGCCGCTAATGACGATATTCATGATTACTTCCTCCTTCTATATTGGGTGAGCTTACAATTTTGTATGGTGTCATTTCGTGTTAGAATAAAGACATAGAGGTGTCGAAAATGGTGAAAATCACGAAGATCACAACTCAAAAAAATAATATCGGGCGCTATAATATCTTTCTCGACTATGGTAAAGGCGAGAAGTTTGGCTTCGGTCTTGATGAAGATGTCCTGATTACAAGCGGTATCACCAAAGGACAGGAACTATCCGAGGAAGCTTTGCAGTCCATTATCGAAAAAGATGCTGCACATAAGTGTTTTACCCTAGCTTTACAATATCTAAGCTACCGGATGCGTTCCAAAAAAGAAATAAAAACGTATTTGCTGAAGAAGGAGCAAAATCCGACACATATCGAAGAGACCTTGACAAGGCTTGAAGAACAGGGGTATACCGATGATGCAGCTTTTGCCGGTGCATTTGTTCGGACGAAAGTGAATACGACAAGTAAAGGTCCACTCGTCATCCGGAAGGAATTGCAGGAAAAAGGTATTACCGGTGCAGCGGCAGATCAAGCGATGACATACTACTCGTACGAAAAAGAGCTGGAAAAAGCTGTCAAGCTTGCTGGATCGAAGCTGCAGACTAAAGCAAAGAAATCTCATCAGGAGAAGATCCAGCTTGCACAGCAGCAGCTGCTTTCAAAAGGCTTCTCAAGTGCTGCTGCAAAGGAAGCTGTTTCATTGGCACTCTCGGATACCGATCAGGATACAAATGCTGAGCTGGACGCTGTCCGATATCAGGGAGATAAGCTTTTGCGCAAATACGCGCAAAAAGCGGAAGGCTATGAGCTTAACCAGAAAATCAAGATGGCTCTTTATCGTAAGGGATTTTCGATGGAACTGATTCAGAAGTATATAGAGGAAGCGAAAGAAAAAGACCTTTATTAGCGGAAAGCAGGGTGCGAAGATGCAATTACGTTATAGTGACTTAACAGTGGAGCAACTGAAGGAAGAAATGAAACAGCTGAAGATTCAGCAG
The DNA here is from genome assembly GCF_040703035.1 of Terribacillus aidingensis. NCBI lineage: Bacteria > Bacillati > Bacillota > Bacilli > Caryophanales > Bacillaceae > Terribacillus > Terribacillus aidingensis. Next base: position 827,817 of record NZ_CP159996.1, read on the forward strand.
CAGAAGGCCGAGCAGATGGGTAACTTCAGTGAATATCAGATTATTGAGCGTAAACGGCAGATGGCCAAAGCTTATACGATGAATCCGGATGAATTCAAACCAGGTGCAACGTATGAAATCAAGGGTGATCGGTCGCATGTGTTTACGATTGATTATCTAAATGGTGTCTTCGCCTGGGGCTACCGACGCCAGGGCAGTGAAAAAGGACAAGAGCTGGAAGCTTTACCGATCAGTGTTCTCGGCAGGACGACTATGTAATTGCCTCGGCTGTAAAGCCGAGGTATATTTTATCTGCGGTTTTTCTTTACTGCTTGAGTACGGATGATGATATCAGTCTGTGTTTGCTGTGTTTCTCCATTCACCTGGTTATTCGCATGCTTCGCTGTAGTGCGGGGGGATTGAATAACGGAATTGATGGTGCCTGTCTTAGAAAAACGATCAAACTTGGACATTTTATCTGCCTCCTCGAGCAAGGATTGGATGCGCCGCAGTGCTAATAGCTTGTGCGTATTTTTCACGAATATGTTGGGATTTTGATGGAAGGGATGAAAAATGAATGGAAAATAAATTCCGTGAACTTGCTGCACTTTTGCAGCAGCAAAACGATCGATTGACAATAGATGAGGCTCGGACATGGGTAGAGATTCTATGGGAGGATTTTGAGGCAACACGCGCAAAGGCTGGCCGTAAATACCAGGGGCAGGAAATGACAGAGGCGATTGTGCGTCAGTGGATTCAGCATTATGGTCCAAGACTGGATGAATTCCTTGAAAGTAATCCGAAGTACCATTATTTATTCATGGAACGAAGACAACAATAAAAAACCTGGAGAGAGTGATCTCCAGGTTTTATAATGCAGACGGATTGTCATCTGTGACCAGTTTTCGCTGCAGTTTCTGTTCGGAAAAAATCCACCCGGTATAGGAACTCATCACCTGATGATTATCATCAATCTGAACGACAGCCTTGAATGGATAATGCTGTGCGCTATTATGATAGCGCAAATCAATCAGACGCAATTCCGTGAAATCATCATACATGTTTACTTCCCATGTGAAGACTGGTGAGAAGCTGAGGAATGCCGCTATATTCTTATCCTCTCTAGCAACCTCCATGAGCTCGTTATCTGGTAATGGCTTCCGTTCAAATTCGTCGATCATGCGGAGCTGCCAATTTTCCACCTTCCCGACATAAAAACGATCGGGAGCTGTGACGGCAACGCGCCAAAATGCTTGTTTCATTGTTGGTGAAGTAGCGATGATTTGAGCATCAGGTATTTTTTCTTTCACTTGTTTGATGATCCGACGTTTATCCAAATAACGTTTCACATAGTACAGGATAAGGATCGTGTAAATAACAAAGAAGGTCAGACCTGGCTCAAGACCAATCAGCCAAAGTGCAATACCGATCACATGCATCGTGAAGATGAAAGGATCAAATGTGTTAATGAAGCCGTAAGCAACCCATCGGCGGGTGAACGGCCGGTACGCCTGTGTGCCGTATGCGTTGAAAACATCGACAAATACATGGAGTACAACTGCTCCAAATGTCCAAAGCCATAGATGCAGGAAGTTGATTTCTGGTACTAACACGTACAGCAGCAGGGAAATAGCTAATCCCCATAATATGACAGCGGGGATTGAATGCGTGATTCCCCGGTGGTTTCGTAAATAAGAAGCATTGTTACGTAATTTCAGTACTGTATCAAAGTCGGGTGCCTGTGAACCAAGGATCGTGCCTGCAAGTACTGCATTGAACAATACAGGATCTTGGTGAACAGCAGGATCGAGTGTGGCAAGCCCGCCGAGGGCTATCCCCATGACGATATGGGTACCAGTGTCCATCTTAATGTCCTCCTTCTGATGAAACCAAACCACCTAATACTTTTAATATTGTAACACGGAGCGTGAGTGATTTTGCAATTAGACGATCTACATGTTAAGTTTCAGCATTTTTCGATTGATTTATTTCAAGATGATTTGATTAATTGGTTCCAGCAGGAAAAACGTACACTACCTTGGCGTGAAAACCAGGATCCTTATCGGATCTGGGTTTCGGAAATCATGCTCCAGCAGACGAAGGTGGATACGGTTATTCCTTACTTTCATCGTTTCATGGAGCGCTTTCCGACAATCCAGGCATTAGCCGAAGCCGATGAGCAGGACGTTTTAAAAGCGTGGGAAGGGTTAGGTTACTATTCCCGAGCTCGAAATCTTCAAAACGCCGTTCGTGAGGTGGCAGAAGCCTACGACGGCAAGGTGCCCAACACGGTGGAAGAGCTGGGTAAACTTAAGGGTGTCGGACCGTATACAAAGGGTGCCATTCTTAGTATCGCTTACGGAATACCGCAGCCGGCAGTCGATGGGAATGTCATGCGGGTTCTATCCAGAATTCTATTGATAACCGAAGACATCGCCAAGCCGAAAGCGAGAAAGATTTTTGAAGCGGCTGTTGAGGAGATGATCTCACATGAAAATCCTTCTGCCTTCAACCAAGGATTGATGGAACTCGGTGCGCTCATTTGTACGCCGAAAAAGCCTGCTTGTTTATTATGTCCAGTGCAGTCGCATTGTACAGCTTTCAAGCAGGGACTGCAGGAAGAACTCCCGATCAAATCAAAGGGCAAGAAGCAAAAGACAATGCCGTATCTCTCTGTTATCGTAGAGAACGAACAAGGAGAGATACTCATTGAGAAAAGGCCGGAGACCGGGTTGCTTGCGAATCTGTGGCAGTTCCCGATGGCAGATGCGACGGAGGTTTCCTTAGAGCAGCTGGTATATTGGTTCAAGCTTGAATATGGGATTGACATCATTTTAGAGGAAACATTGCAGCCTGTTCGGCATATCTTTTCCCATATTATTTGGGAGATGATTGTCTTGCGTGCGAAAACAAAAGACAAAGCAACCGAAGTGGGCAGATTTGTTGCTATGTCTGATATAGATGATTATCCATTTCCAGTTCCGCATCAGAAAATCCTGCAGCAAGTTCATGTACCAGAATAAACCAATTTCTTTTTGCGCTTTTTTGGATAACAACGTCACATTCAGGAGAAAGTAATGTGGCGGAGGTGATAACAATGAACAGAAAAACACAATCTGGTACTGATGTAAATCAGGTTAAACAACAAAACCAGCAGTCCCGTCAAGGTGGTTCTAGCCAACAGTTCGGTACTGAATTTGCTTCTGAAACAGACGTACAGCAGGTTCAACAGCAGAACCAGCAGTCTCGTCAGAAAGCAACTGGCGGTTCCAGCCAGCAATTCGGTACTGAATTTGCTTCTGAAACAGACGTACAGCAAGTTCAGCAGCAAAACCAACAGTCCCGCAAGTAAAAAGACGGACATCGTCCTAACTGTTACTTTCGTATGAACGGAGCCCTTCAGCACTCGCTGGAGGGCTCTTTTATCTATGCTTGGGCAACAATCAGCGTTTTTCATTTCCATTGTGTCTGAAATATCTTTATAATATAAAGAAACCATCTTACATAGGACAATAACAAAGGAAGGAAGATTCGCATGGCTGGCCCAGAGGCAGGAACGAAAATTCAGATACACAGCTATAAGCATAACGGCCAGCTCCATCGGGTATGGGAAAGCAGCACAGTATTGAAGAGTACGGCAGAAATCCTGATTGGTGCTAATGATCGGACGATGGTCACGGAAAGCGACGGACGGACGTGGATCACGCGTGAACCAGCCATTGTTTATTTTCATGCGAAGTACTGGTTCAATATAATCGGTATGCTGCGGACAGATGGCATTTATTATTATTGCAATATCAGTTCCCCGTATGTTTATGATGGGGAAGCGCTGAAGTATATCGATTATGACTTGGATATCAAAATCTATCCTGATATGACATTTACGCTGCTGGATGAAGATGAATTCAATATACACAAGCGTCTAATGAATTATCCTCCCGAAATCGAACGAATCCTGTGGAACCAGGTCGACATTCTGATCAGCTGGATCAGGCAAGGAAAAGGACCGTTTTCACCCGATTTCATCGATACATGGTATGAGCTGTTCCTAACCTACAGATAAATAACATAAGCTATGAATCCTTGCCGGAAGCGGCAGGGATTTATCATTGTGCACAACAGAGAGGTGATATGTGTTGAGCAGTACGAGACGGTATTTACAATTTGTAAAGCCGTACAAATGGAAAATTATATTCACGATTCTTATTGGTATTATTAAATTCGCGATACCTTTGCTTATTCCATTGATTTTGGGATATGTGGTCGATCATGTCGTCAATGCGGATTTACCGACATCTGATAAAGTGAGTCGGCTGTTCTGGCTGCTTGGCGGCTCTTTAATTGTCTTTGTCATCGTACGTCCGCCGATTGAGTACTATCGGCAATACCTGGCGCAATGGACAGGAAACCGGGTGCTCTATGATATCCGTAACCAGCTTTTTGATCATATTCAGCGCCTTAGTCTTCGCTATTATTCTCAGACAAAAACCGGAGAAATTATCTCCCGCGTCATCAATGACGTAGAACAGACAAAAAACTTCATTATGACAGGTTTAATGAATGTATGGCTTGATTTGGCTACGATTGTCATTGCAGTCGGCATCATGTTCACGATGGATGTGTCACTCACACTGGTGGCAATAGTCCTGTTTCCTGTATACGGTGTAGCGATCAAGTATTTCTACGAACGTCTCCGCAGTCTTACAAGGCAACGTTCGCAGGCCTTGGCCGAAGTGCAGGGGCATCTGCATGAACGAGTACAGGGCATCCCTGTTACACGAAGCTTTGCGCTTGAGGATTATGAACAAAAGCAGTTTGATACGCAAAACCGTAATTTTCTAGAGAGCGCCATCCAGCATACGACCTGGAACGCCAAAACCTTTGCGGTAACGAATACGATTACGGACTTGGCGCCGCTGCTCGTTATTGGATATGCTGCATATGAAGTTATACAAGGTAATCTTACATTAGGTACGATGGTTGCCTTTGCAGGCTTCATGGATCGTGTTTACAGCCCGCTCCGCCGACTGGTGAACTCTTCTACAACCTTGACGCAAGCAGTCGCATCAATGGATCGGGTCTTTGAATTTATTGATGAGAAATATGATATTGAAGATAAGCCGGCAGCAGATAAGCTGACAAAGGTCGATGGTCATGTATCTTTCGAAAATGTTTCCTTCCGTTATAGCGAAGGTGAAGAGCTTGTGCTCAAGGATATCTCGCTTGATGTGAAAAAAGGAGAGACAATCGCTTTTGTCGGAATGAGCGGAGGCGGTAAATCGACTATCGTCAGTTTGATTCCGCGTTTTTATGATGTGACGAGCGGACGGATAACTATTGACGGTACAGATATCCGCGATGTGCAGTCCCGTTCCTTACGGGATAAGATCGGGATGGTGCTGCAGGATAATATTCTATTCAGTGAATCGGTAGAAATGAATATCAAACTCGGAAGACCTGAAGCAACGCATGAAGAGGTGGTTGCTGCTGCAAAAGCAGCCAATGCCCATGACTTTATCGAGCATCTAACCGATGGATACGAAACGCTCGTAGGAGAACGCGGCGTTAAGCTGTCTGGCGGGCAAAAACAACGAATTGCTATTGCGCGTATTTTCTTGAAGAATCCGCCGATCCTTATTCTGGACGAAGCAACATCTGCGCTTGATCTGGAAAGTGAACATCTGATACAGGAAGCACTGGAGAAGCTTGCATCAGATCGAACTACCTTTATCGTTGCGCATCGACTAGCAACAATTACGCATGCAGACCGAATCGTGGTCGTACAGGATGGACAGATTGTGGAACAAGGATCTCACGTTGATCTGATGACACTACAAGGCAACTACTTTAATCTTTATCAGATACAGCATCTGGATGAGGATTCAGGTACATTGAGTACAACTGAAAAAGGATAGGTGGCAGGGGAGCCCTGCTCATCTATCTTTTTTGTTGTCTCTGAAAAGATGCTCTGTACGTAATTTAAATGCCCGCGCAATAGTGGCCCTCTCATTTATACTATAACTTTCTTTGATGGATATAAAAAAAGTACATCACTCACTTGAGTGATGTACTTTATTCCTTCGGCATGACAACCGTGGAATCCTCGTTATGGTATTTCAAATAGCTGTTTAATAGTCGCTTTAGTCTGTCTAGTTCCCGATGATATTCCATCAGACGGGAAGCGAGCGGCAGGAAGAGCATTTTCTCTTCGTTTTCCTTGTTCTCGAATACATGGATAAGCAGGTCGACAAGTGCTGGGATATCCGGATCGAGCGTTTCACGGAAATTGCTGTCTTCCTGCTGGTGCTTGATTCGTCCCATGGCGCTCAGGATGAGTTTTTCATGTGACATGATTGCTTTATCGAGTTCTTCGACGAATGTGTCACTTGAGCGTGTCGGAAGCTCGGTCATCTTATCTCCAAGGTCATAGACTTCCTTTAAGATACCGTGTGATTGTTTTAAGGTCGTGATGAGCTGACGAAAGACGACTAGCTTTCGGGCCTTCACGAGTTTTTGTTTTTGCGTGTATGTTCTTTCTTCTGTGAAACGCGTATAGATATCGTCTATTTTCTGGATTTCTGATTCTATCCTGCTTATTTCGTCCTTCAGTGCCGGCTGGTCGGACCAGCTGCGGGTAGCAACTCGGAGCCATTGCAGAATCTCGGTACTGAATTGATCTATCTTCTGCAGCAGGACGACTTCATACTTCGGCGGAAGAAAGACGAGATTCACAAAGAAAGCGGACAGGATACCTAACGTCAATGTCGAGAACCGCAGCAGTGCGAAAGGAAGGAAATCCATATCGCTCGTATTCTCCATTACTGAAACGAGTGATACAATCGCAATGACGCTTTCGCGAATTTTCAGGCTTACACATAGTCCGATTGTCAGGATGGCGGAAACACCAATAATGATCGGTTCGGTTCCGAATGTATAGAACATTGCAATGGCAACAACCAAACCAACTACATTCCCCTTCACCTGATCCATGAGTCCGATATAGGATTGATAAACGGACTGCCGCATCGAAAAGGCAGCTCCGATTGCAGCAAATACCGGCGCTAAGCCAAGTAAGGTCGCTGCATATAAGGCAAGTGTGATTGCCACGCCAGTTTTAAGCATTCTGGCACCAAGTTTCATAGTCTTGGATCCTCCGTTCTTTCCTTAAAAACTATACCTTATGATGTTACACGAATGCCCTGAGATAATAAAGTATTTACTGAAGAAATATTTCAGACCAAAAAAAGGCATCAGCGAAAGTGCTGATGCCTTTTAGCATACCCTTATTTCATTTGTTCGAAGCTTGTTTTAACAGCTTCTAATGTACGATCGATATCTTCTTCTGTATGAGCTGTAGTGATGAACCATGCTTCATATTTAGAAGGAGCCAAGTTGATGCCTTGCTCCAGCATAAGCTGGAAGAATTGCGCGAACTTTTCGCCGTCAGAGGCGGAAGCTTGGACATAATTGGTTACTTTCTCATCAGTGAAGTACACGGCAAGCGCACCCTTCAAACGATTGACAGTGATTGTCACGCCTGTATCTTTAGCGTGCTGCTTGATACCAGCTTCCAGTTTCGCTCCGAGTTCCTCAAAGCGATCATACACACCTGGCTGCTGCAGTACTTCCAGACAAGCGATACCAGCTGCCATAGAGGCAGGATTTCCGGCCATTGTTCCAGCCTGGTAAGCAGGGCCGAGCGGAGCTACTTGATCCATGATTTCTTTTTTACCGCCATAAGCGCCAATCGGCAGACCGCCGCCGATGATTTTGCCCATTGCAGTCAAATCCGGCTCAACACCAAGGAGCTGCTGGGCGCTGCCGTATGTGAAGCGGAATGCTGTGATGACTTCATCGTAAATGACAAGTGCGCCCTTCGCATGCGCATATTCATTTACTTTTTCAAGGAAGCCTGGCTCCGGTGTCACGATACCGAAGTTGCCGACAATCGGTTCGACAAGGATACCGGCAATTTGATCGCCCCATTTTTCCAAAGCGTCGTACAATGCTTCAGGATCATTAAATGGAACAGTGATCATGTCTGCTGCGATTGATGCCGGCACACCAGCGGAATCAGGTGTTCCCAATGTAGATGGACCGGAGCCTGCTTCTACGAGTACTGGATCAGAATGTCCGTGATAGCAGCCGGCAAACTTGATCAGCTTATTGCGGCCGGTATAGGCGCGGGCAACTCGGATCGTCGTCATGACAGCCTCTGTACCAGAATTAGTGAAACGGACTTTATGCAAGGAAGGGATAGCTTCTTTCAACATTTGCGCAAACTGGTTTTCCAGGCGGGTCGGTGTTCCGTACAATACGCCGTTATGGGCAGCCTTTGTGATGGCTTCTGTAATATGCGGATGTGCATGTCCAGTGATGATCGGGCCATATGCAGCTAGAAAGTCAATGTACTTGTTGCCATCTACATCCCAGAAATAAGCACCCTCTGCTTTTTCCATATAAACAGGAGAACCGCCGCCAACTGCTTTGAAGGAACGGGATGGGGAATTGACGCCACCGACAATATGCTCCTGTGCTTCTTTATGTAATTGTTCTGATTTGGTCTTATTCATATAGGTAAACCTCCGTAAATTTCTCTCATCCAGTATAGCATATGCGTTGCGCACCATCGAAAAAAGCGTCTTGCTGCACATAGTCGGGACATGCCGCTCGTAAACTAATAACTAACTAGGAAAGTGGAGAAAGCCGTTTAGGAACGTAAGGATAAAAAGGAAGCACGAAGTGGGTGTACTCCTCATGGAGAAATTCTTTGCTTATCCTCTAGTTCCTGGCTTTTGCAGCTGGACCGGAGGGATGGAAATGGTGTTTGTATTGGTGATTGTGATATTCTTTGCCCTGATCGGCTGTATGTATTCTTTTTTCAAACATGAGGTAAGAGGCTCCTCGATATTTTCCGTTGATTTGTTTTTATCTTTGTTATTTCTATATATAAGTGTCATGCTCGCGTTCGGTTTGATTTATTTTATCCTGTCAATCGAAGGTATCGTGCTTGCAGAGGGAGGCGACTTGATCGATTCGTCTCTTGCTGGTTCCTTGATGCACTCTATCTATTTCAGCGGCGTTACGCTGCTTACGGTTGGATATGGTGATATTCTTCCTGTAGGAATTGGGCGTTTCCTTGCTTTGATTGAAGCATTGATCGGATACCTTCTGCCATCGGGACTGGTATTGAAAGTGTGGCAACACACAGTTGTAAGGCAGAAGATGAATGGGGAAGGAGATTAGTTGTGCTCCTTGGCTAAATCGGATAGGCTAGGGTTATATCCGTATTTTGAGGAGGCCTATTCATGACAATAGAAATTGGTAAAGCAGCACCTAGCTTCACATTGCCGGCGACAAACGGGGAAATCGTATCGCTGCAGGATTTCAAAGGGAAAAATATCGTACTGTACTTCTATCCAAAAGATAATACACCAGGCTGTACAACAGAAGCATGCAGCTTCCGTGATAACCATGATAAATTTACAGATTTGAATGCAGTCATCATCGGAGTCAGCCCTGACCCAGTTGAAAGCCATGAGAAATTCATGAACAAATTCGACTTGCCATTTCTTTTGCTTGCAGATGTAGACCATGCTGTGGCTGAAGATTACGAATGCTGGAAGCTGAAAAAGAACTTCGGTAAAGAATACTACGGGATTGAACGTTCTACGTTCATAATCGATAAAGAGGGAAATCTTCAGAAGGAATTCCGTAAAGTAAAGGTTGATGGACATACGGAAGAAGCCCTGGAGTTCATCCGGGAAAACCTGTAATAAAAATCTGCGATCCAATGTGCATACATTGGGTCGTTTTTTTGTTATTATGGAAAATAAAGGGAGATGATACTGTGAAAGATCCGCGTCTGAATAAATTGGCCAAGCTGTTATTATCCCATTCTTTAAAGCTTGGTGAAAAAGAGAAGGTAATTATTAGCGCCATTCCATCCAGCAAACCTCTTGTGAAGGAAATTTTGAAGGAAGCATATACTCTTGGTGCTATTCCGTTTCTTGTTTGGCAAGAGGAAGAAACAAATCGGATAATGATAGAGCATGCTCCAGATGAACAGTTCCGCTTAATGGATAAATGGTTTCTAGAGCAGTTTAAAGATGCCGATGCTTTTCTTGCCATCCAGGGAGAAGAAAATGATGCGGAGTTTGGCGGTATTCCAAGTGATCAATTCGTTAAAAAAGGGAAGTTAATGAAGGCTTCTGATGATTATCTGCATGCTAATCTCAAATGGGTACTGTTCGACTACCCAACACCTAGTGCGGCGCAGAAGGCGAAAATGAACGTTGACCAATTTTACGATTACGTACTTGATGTAAGCACGGTCGACTATGTTGCAATGCATCAAGCGCAGCAGCCGCTGAGGGATCTGATGGAACGGACAGATCGAGTTCGTATTGTTGGTCCTGGAACGGATATTGCATTTTCCATAAAAGATATTCCTGCAGTTATCTGTGCGGGGACGCATAATGTGCCGGATGGAGAAGTATATACCGCACCTGTTAAAGACAGTGTGAATGGTACAATTACATATAATACGCCAAGCCCTTACCAGGGTGTTGTCCATCAAAATGTATCTTTGACATTCAAAGACGGGAAGATTATCGAGGCTGTTTCCGATCATACGGATAAACTGAATGAGGTGCTGGATACGGACGAAGGAGCACGTTTCATCGGTGAATTTGCATTAGGTTTAAACCCTGTAATCAAGGAGCCGATGGGAAATATCCTCTTCGATGAAAAGATTGCTGGGAGCTTGCATTTCACACCGGGGGATTCCTATGAAGAAACCGAAAACGGCAACAGCTCTTCTGTCCATTGGGATATGGTCCTTATTCAGCGCCCGGAATACGGCGGTGGAGAGATTTATTTTGATGATGTACTTATACGTAAGGATGGTTTATTCGTGCTGGAAGAATTGAAAGGGCTCAATCCATGACAAATGCTTATACTGGGTGCTGCGTACGTGCATATAGTACAGTATGAAACCTCCCCTACATGAAAATTGGCTCAGGCGTTTATCGTCTGAGCTTTTTTTAATGAAGGATGTCGCTTTTCGTGCCGAATGGAAAAGAGTTATAGTAGAAGAAGGTAAACAAACTTTCTTGGAGGGGATACATATGCAAGTATTAGTAGCGGTGAAATTAGATCAGAAAATGAAACAGCATTTCGAAAGCTCTTATCCAGATGTGACATTCCACTTCAGTTCTTCAAAGGAAGAAACAGAGAAAATGGTGAAGGAAGCGGAAGTTTTGGTTACTGGCGGAAATGGAGCGGATGAAGCATCACTCCGTACAGCGGATAAACTGAAGTGGATCATGGTAATTTCAGCAGGAGTCGATTACCTGCCGCTGGATATTATTGCCGAGAAAGGTATCATGCTTACGAATGCAAATGGTATCCATCGAATTCAGATGGCGGAATATGCGATTTCGTCCATCCTTGCGGTTGCACGAAATGAACGAGCTTTCCTTAAGAAGCAGGAGCAGCATGTATGGGATAAGAATCTTATGATAGATGAGATTACCGCGAAAAAGCTTGTCGTTGTCGGAGCTGGTGCTATTGGCCAAGAAGTGGCGCGTTTGGGGAAAGCGTTCCGCATGCACACAATCGGAGTGAGCCGCAGCGGATCTCCGAAAGAGCATTTCGATGAGATGTATAAACAAACAGATATTGAGACAGTTCTGCCTCATGCTGATTATCTGATTTCTATCCTTCCAAGTACGAAAGAAACGAAGTATTTCTATAAAGAGAATCACTTTGATCTTATGCCAAAACATGGAGTATTCCTTAATATGGGTCGAGGAGATGCAGTAGCGACAGATGTATTGCTGGATGCCCTGAATAAAGAAAAAATAAAAGCAGCAGTGCTGGATGTCTTTGAGGAAGAGCCGCTTCCGGAGGATCATCCATTCTGGGACCATGAACGAGTGATACTAACTCCGCATATGGCAGGTAAAACTCCTTATTATACAGAACGAGCAATGGATGTCTTTGAAAAGAACCTAGCGGTATATACAGATGAGGAAACTGAAAAACAGTATATAAATAAAATTGATTTAGACAGAGGATACTAATGAAGATTTATACGAAAACAGGAGATAAGGGGGAAACTTCGCTTATCTATGGTTCACGAGTACCGAAAGATCATCCCCGTGTCGAAGCTTATGGCACACTGGATGAAGCAAATGCTGCAATAGGGACAGCAATTAGCCTTCTTGCGGCAGAAAACAATGCTTTTAAGAAATCATTGCAACGTGTTCAAACATTGCTGTTTCATGCCGGGGCTGAACTCGCAACACCACCTGAAAAGAAAGTACAATGGAAGTTGGAGCCGAAACACACAAACGATATGGAGACTGAGATAGATCGATGGACAGCAGAACTTCCGCCGCTGAAGCAATTTATTCTGCCGGGAGGCTGTCCAAGCGCGGCTGCCCTGCATCAGGCGCGGACTATCGTAAGACGATCCGAAAGATTGATCGTTGCCATGATGGAGGAGAATCGGAACGGTGAAGTATTGCGGTTCATCAATCGTTTATCGGACTATTTATTTGTTGCAGCCAGATATGCAAATCTTCTCCATAAGACAGAAGAAGTACTGCTCGTCCCGGATATTTGAAGGAAACGATGGTTTTTTATTGACAAGGTAAGGGAGACCCCTTTACAATTTAGAAGAAGTATAATGTAATAATAGTCATCGTTTAGACAAATGTTTTATTTACAAGTGAAAGCGAGGTGCATGACGGTGTCTGAACAGAGATTACAAGCAGCAGTGGAGCGATTAAAAGAATCCGGAGTCAGAATTACACCACAGCGTCATGCGGTGCTTGAGTTCTTGCTGAATTCCAAGATCCATCCTACCGCTGATGATATATATCGAGCGCTAGAGGATAAGTTTCCAAATATGAGCGTAGCGACAGTCTATAACAACCTTCGCGTATTCCGTGAGAACGGTTTGGTACGAGAGTTGACATATGGAGATTCTTCCAGCCGATTCGATTGTGATACAGATGAACACTACCACTTGATTTGCGATTCATGTGGCAAGATTGTCGATTTCCATTATCCAAGCCTTTATGAAGTAGAGAAGCTCGCTGCCCAGGTTTCAAACTTCGATGTGACCCATCATCGTTTGGAATTATACGGGACGTGCCCGGATTGTCAGCAAACAACCAAGCATTAACCTCAGCGGAACTCTTCTATAGATAGAAAAGCCTTTGTCACATTGTGATGAAGGTTTTTCTTTTGTCAGATAAAAAAGGATTTTGGGGAAATATGTTGAATTACTACTAAAATATATAGAATTACATTGCGGAGGGATCGCCTTGGAGAACATTCTTCGTCCGATTTATCAGGAACGTGCAAGTATGCCGAATACATTGGGTATCATCTTAGTAGAAAAGACGAGGCCGGTGAGCCCGACAACAGATAACTTCGATGTGATCCTACTAGTGATTGTCAAACATTCGGAAGAGCCATGGTTTACGAAGCATTATAGTTATGAAGGGAAAATTGCTGCGATGCATATCGTCGAAGAGACGCTTCTTCATTACTGGATTGATACTAGTACATATCGGCGAGCAGTTGAATGGATCTTCGAGGGGAAGGTCGTCTTTGATCGGAATGAATATATCGAGAATCTGAAAAATGAATTGGCCGGTTTTCCTTACGAAAAGCGTAAGCTGAAAATGACGATTGAATTCGCGAAGCTTATTCGTTCCTATGCAGAAACGAAGGATCTTCATGACAGTGGCCAATATCTCGATGCTTATACGCGAATGGTACGATGTCTGCATTACTTGGCACGGCTGTCTATAATCGAAAAAGGACATCATCCAGAAGTCACCGTTTGGAATCAGGTGCGTAGAATAGATTCGGAAGTATATAAGCTTTGTGAAGAATTCATTCAAAGTAAGGAAGAAACAGATCAGCGTGTGCAGCTTATGCTTCTTGCCGTCAATGTTGCCATCAACGCTAGATCGCACTCTGCAGCTGAGCATCTTCTCCGTGTTATGCGTATGAAAGATGGTGCTTGGACATTTGGGGAATTGAAAAACAGACCGGAAGTGGAAGCATATGCAGCAGATTTGAGCGCACTCCTCAATTATTTGGAGGAGAAGGAAATCATTGAAGCAGTACTGACAGAAACAAAGGGCAGGGCATTGTATCATCGGGAATATCGAATCAAAGAATTATGATAAAGATATGAGAGGGCAGCAGTTTGTGTAATGCACGCCGTCCTCTCAGAAAAACCGGTGTTGATGTGGTATTTGGAGAGGTACTATGATACGCTGTTCTGGCTGTGTTCAGAATATCTGTTATTGAATTTGAATTTTTTATCAAAAAGTGTTGACGGTGAATTGGCGGCATGTTATATTTATATGCGTCGCCAGTGAGCAACAACGGCTGACAAACAAGGAATTAAAAATACATGTTGACAACGAAAGTTAAAACATGATATGATGTTCTAGTCGCCAAATGAGCGATGGAACAAAATTGATCTTTGAAAACTGAACAAAACAACCAATTACGAACTAAACGACATGATCGCAAGATCAACGTCAGCTCTAACGAGCAATGCATCAAAACTTTCATGGAGAGTTTGATCTTGGCTCAGGACGAACGCTGGCGGCGTGCCTAATACATGCAAGTCGAGCGCAGGAAACCAGTTGACCCCTTCGGGGTGATTCTGGTGGAATGAGCGGCGGACGGGTGAGTAACACGTGGGCAACCTGCCTGTAAGACTGGGATAACTTCGGGAAACCGGAGCTAATACCGGATAGTATTTCCTTTCTCCTGATTGGAAATGGAAAGACGGTTTCGGCTGTCACTTACAGATGGGCCCGCGGTGCATTAGCTAGTTGGCGGGGTAATGGCCCACCAAGGCGACGATGCATAGCCGACCTGAGAGGGTGATCGGCCACACTGGGACTGAGACACGGCCCAGACTCCTACGGGAGGCAGCAGTAGGGAATCTTCCGCAATGGACGAAAGTCTGACGGAGCAACGCCGCGTGAGCGATGAAGGCCTTCGGGTCGTAAAGCTCTGTTGTTAGGGAAGAACAAGTACGAGAGTAACTGCTCGTACCTTGACGGTACCTAACCAGAAAGCCCCGGCTAACTACGTGCCAGCAGCCGCGGTAATACGTAGGGGGCAAGCGTTGTCCGGAATTATTGGGCGTAAAGGGCTCGTAGGCGGTTTCTTAAGTCTGATGTGAAAGCCCACAGCTCAACTGTGGAGGGTCATTGGAAACTGGGGAACTTGAGTGCAGAAGAGGAGAGTGGAATTCCACGTGTAGCGGTGAAATGCGTAGATATGTGGAGGAACACCAGTGGCGAAGGCGACTCTCTGGTCTGTAACTGACGCTGAGGAGCGAAAGCGTGGGGAGCAAACAGGATTAGATACCCTGGTAGTCCACGCCGTAAACGATGAGTGCTAGGTGTTAGGGGGTTTCCGCCCCTTAGTGCTGAAGTTAACGCATTAAGCACTCCGCCTGGGGAGTACGGCCGCAAGGCTGAAACTCAAAAGAATTGACGGGGGCCCGCACAAGCGGTGGAGCATGTGGTTTAATTCGAAGCAACGCGAAGAACCTTACCAGGTCTTGACATCCGCTGACAACTCTGGAGACAGAGCGTTCCCTTCGGGGACAGCGTGACAGGTGGTGCATGGTTGTCGTCAGCTCGTGTCGTGAGATGTTGGGTTAAGTCCCGCAACGAGCGCAACCCTTGATTCTAGTTGCCAGCATTCAGTTGGGCACTCTAGAGTGACTGCCGGTGACAAACCGGAGGAAGGTGGGGATGACGTCAAATCATCATGCCCCTTATGACCTGGGCTACACACGTGCTACAATGGATGGTACAAAGGGCAGCAAAGCCGCGAGGCTAAGCGAATCCCATAAAACCATTCTCAGTTCGGATTGCAGGCTGCAACTCGCCTGCATGAAGCCGGAATCGCTAGTAATCGCGGATCAGCATGCCGCGGTGAATACGTTCCCGGGCCTTGTACACACCGCCCGTCACACCACGAGAGTTGGTAACACCCGAAGTCGGTGAGGTAACCTTTTGGAGCCAGCCGCCGAAGGTGGGATCAATGATTGGGGTGAAGTCGTAACAAGGTAGCCGTATCGGAAGGTGCGGCTGGATCACCTCCTTTCTAAGGATAATTGGAACTACTACTTCGTAGTAGACATCGTAATTGGTTGTTTGTTCAGTTTTGAGAGATCAATCTCTCTTGTGAACCTTGAAAACTAGATAAGAAACAACATGCCAGAACATCAAACTTTAAAGCCGACAATTTATTGTCGCGATTTATAGATTTATCATGCGTTATTAGTTAAGTGAAGAAGGGCGCACGGTGGATGCCTTGGCACTAGGAGCCGATGAAGGACGGGACTAACACCGATATGCTTCGGGGAGCTGTAAGTAAGCTTTGATCCGAAGATTTCCGAATGGGGGAACCCGCTATCCGTTATTGGATAGTACGTATCACTGAATACATAGGTGATACGAGGCAGACCCGGGGAACTGAAACATCTCATTACCCGGAGGAAGAGAAAGCAAATGCGATTTCCTGAGTAGCGGCGAGCGAAACGGAATTAGCCCAAACCAGAAGGCAAGCCTTCTGGGGTTGTAGGACACTCCTTTGGAGTTACAAAGAAACCATATAGACGAAGCGGCTTGGAATGGCCCGCCATAGAAGGTAAGAGCCCTGTATTTGAAATGTGGTTTCCTCCGGAGTGTATCCTGAGTACGGCGGAACACGTGAAATTCCGTCGGAATCCGGGAGGACCATCTCCCAAGGCTAAATACTCCCTAGTGACCGATAGTGAACCAGTACCGTGAGGGAAAGGTGAAAAGCACCCCGGAAGGGGAGTGAAATAGATCCTGAAACCGTGTGCCTACAAGTAGTCGAAGCCCGTTAATGGGTGACGGCGTACCTTTTGTAGAATGGACCGGCGAGTTACGATCCCCTGCAAGGTTAAGTTGTATAGACGGAGCCGCAGCGAAAGCGAGTCTGAATAGGGCGATATAGTAGGTGGTCGTAGACCCGAAACCGTGTGATCTACCCATGTCCAGGGTGAAGGTCAGGTAACACTGACTGGAGGCCCGAACCCACGCACGTTGAAAAGTGCGGGGATGAGGTGTGGGTAGGGGTGAAATGCCAATCGAACACGGAGATAGCTGGTTCTCTCCGAAATAGCTTTAGGGCTAGCCTCAAAGGATGATGGTTGGAGGTAGAGCACTGATTGGACTAGGGGCCCTCATCGGGTTACCGAATTCAGTCAAACTCCGAATGCCAATCAATCTACTTTGGGAGTCAGACTATGGGTGATAAGGTTCATGGTCGAAAGGGAAACAGCCCAGACCGCCAGCTAAGGTCCCAAAGTGTGTGTTAAGTGGAAAAGGATGTGGCGTTGCTTAGACAACCAGGATGTTGGCTTAGAAGCAGCCATCATTGAAAGAGTGCGTAATAGCTCACTGGTCGAGTGACGCTGCGCCGAAAATATACCGGGGCTAAACACACCACCGAAGCTGCGGATTGACATCTACGATGTCAGTGGTAGGAGAGCGTTCTAAGGGCAGTGAAGGTCGATCGTGAGGACGGCTGGAGCGCTTAGAAGTGAGAATGCCGGTATGAGTAGCGAAAAAAGAGTGAGAATCTCTTTCATCGAAAGCCCAAGGTTTCCTGAGGAAGGCTCGTCCGCTCAGGGTTAGTCGGGGCCTAAGCCGAGGCCGAAAGGCGTAGGCGATGGACAACAGGTTGATATTCCTGTACCACCTAAATCCGCTTGAACGATGGGGGGACGCAGGAGGATAGGGAAAGCGCGCTGCTGGTTATGCGCGTCCAAGCCGTGAGGAAGTTGAGCAGGCAAATCCACTCAACACTATTCCAGGCGGTTATGGGGAGGGAAATTTAGTACCGAAGTTCCTGATTTCACACTGCCAAGAAAAGCCTCTAGTGAGGAAATAGGTGCCCGTACCGCAAACCGACACAGGTAGGCACGGTGAGTAACCGAAGATGATCGGGAGAACTCTCGTTAAGGAACTCGGCAAAATGACCCCGTAACTTCGGGAGAAGGGGTGCTTCTTTTAAGGAGAAGCCGCAGTGAAAAGGCCCAAGCGACTGTTTAGCAAAAACACAGGTCTCTGCAAAGCCGTAAGGCGAAGTATAGGGGCTGACACCTGCCCGGTGCTGGAAGGTTAAGGGGAATGGTTAGGGACTTCGTCCCGAAGCTGTGAACCGAAGCCCCAGTAAACGGCGGCCGTAACTATAACGGTCCTAAGGTAGCGAAATTCCTTGTCGGGTAAGTTCCGACCCGCACGAAAGGTGCAACGACTTGGGCACTGTCTCAACGAGAGACCCGGTGAAATTATACTATGCGTGAAGATGCGCATTACCCGCGACAGGACGGAAAGACCCCGTGGAGCTTTACTGTAGCCTGATATGGAATGTTGGTACAGCTTGTACAGGATAGGTGGGAGCCTTAGAAGCCGGAGCGCCAGCTTCGGTGGAGGCATCCGTGGGATACCACCCTGGCTGTATTGACATTCTAACCCAGAACCGTTATCCGGTTCGGAGACAGTGTCAGGTGGGCAGTTTGACTGGGGCGGTCGCCTCCCAAAGAGTAACGGAGGCGCCCAAAGGTTCCCTCAGAATGGTTGGAAATCATTCGTAGCGTGCAAAGGCAGAAGGGAGCTTGACTGCGAGACCTACAAGTCGAGCAGGGACGAAAGTCGGGCTTAGTGATCCGGCGGTGCCGTATGGAAGGGCCGTCGCTCAACGGATAAAAGCTACCCCGGGGATAACAGGCTTATCTCCCCCAAGAGTCCACATCGACGGGGAGGTTTGGCACCTCGATGTCGGCTCATCGCATCCTGGGGCTGTAGTCGGTCCCAAGGGTTGGGCTGTTCGCCCATTAAAGCGGTACGCGAGCTGGGTTCAGAACGTCGTGAGACAGTTCGGTCCCTATCCGTCGTGGGCGTTAGAAGTTTGAGAGGAGCTGTCCTTAGTACGAGAGGACCGGGATGGACGCACCGCTGGTGCACCAGTTGTTCCGCCAGGAGCATAGCTGGGTAGCTACGTGCGGAAGGGATAAGTGCTGAAAGCATCTAAGCATGAAGCCCCCCTCAAGATGAGACTTCTCATCATTTTAAATGAGTAAGATCCCTCAGAGACGATGAGGTAGATAGGTTCGAGGTGGAAGCGTGGTGACACGTGCAGCTGACGAATACTAATCGATCGAGGACTTAACTAAAACGAAAAGCGAAGGGAGCCGCATAGAAACGCAAGAATAAGTGAAAGGCCGGAAAGGGTGGTTTTACCCTTGCAGGGCTATCGCTTAGACTGGAGTTTCTGGTTCCCGGAGCTGGATCTGACGAGTAAGTCAACGCCAAAGTCCAAGCACTCCGGTGCTTGGCCGCATGAAATGTCTGGCAAGACATGTTTCTTATCTAGTTTTGAGGGTTCATTCCAATTGAATTCTTGCATTGTCTGGTGGTAATAGCGAAGAGGTCACACCTGTTCCCATGCCGAACACAGCAGTTAAGCTCTTCAGCGCCGATGGTAGTTGGGTTCGCCCTGCGAGAGTAGGACGCTGCCAGGCAATCACGATTATTCCACAGTAGCTCAGTGGTAGAGCTATCGGCTGTTAACCGATCGGTCGCAGGTTCGAATCCTGCCTGTGGAGCCACGGAGAGCTGTCCGAGAGGTCGAAGGAGCACGATTGGAAATCGTGTAGGCTGCTACAGCGGTCTCGAGGGTTCGAATCCCTCGCTCTCCGCCATCACAAAATTACATAATAGATGGCCCGTTGGTCAAGCGGTTAAGACACCGCCCTTTCACGGCGGTAACACGGGTTCGAATCCCGTACGGGTCACCATTTATTTTCAAGACCAATCCGGAGGATTAGCTCAGCTGGGAGAGCATCTGCCTTACAAGCAGAGGGTCGGCGGTTCGAGCCCGTCATCCTCCACCATCTTTATCAGTTTCATAGAAAATACCTTTTTATTATCGCGGGGTGGAGCAGGGGTAGCTCGTCGGGCTCATAACCCGAAGGTCGCAGGTTCAAATCCTGCCCCCGCAACCATAATATTTCACTTACTACGTCGAGTTTTCTTCTTGTATAGTGAAAAATGGGAGTACCCGAAGGGTGCAACTAAAATCCCATTATAAAGTGGTCCGGTAGTTCAGTTGGTTAGAATGCCTGCCTGTCACGCAGGAGGTCGCGGGTTCGAGTCCCGTCCGGACCGCCACTTTTTAACTTAATACATATGGCTCGGTAGCTCAGTCGGTAGAGCAACGGACTGAAAATCCGTGTGTCGGCGGTTCGATTCCGTCCCGAGCCACTCTCATTGGAGGGATAGCGAAGTTGGCCAAACGCGGCGGACTGTAAATCCGCTCCCATCGGGTTCGTAGGTTCGAGTCCTACTCCCTCCACCATAGGGGTATAGTTCAATGGTAGAGCAACGGTCTCCAAAACCGTAAATGTGGGTTCAAATCCTGCTACCCCTGCCATAACATACTCATCATGGCGGTCGTGGCGAAGTGGTTAACGCACCGGATTGTGGCTCCGGCATTCGTGGGTTCGATTCCCATCGATCGCCCTCTATATAGCTTAGGCTATAGCCAAGTAAACAGGCTGGGATTCCTAAGGAATCCATAAAGCCTGACTTGTATGCGGAAGTAGTTCAGTGGTAGAACATCACCTTGCCAAGGTGGGGGTCGCGGGTTCGAATCCCGTCTTCCGCTCCAATATTGGCGGCATAGCCAAGTGGTAAGGCAAAGGTCTGCAACACCTTGATCACCGGTTCAAATCCGGTTGCCGCCTCCATAGATACTTTTAACATGCCGGTGTGGCGGAATTGGCAGACGCGCACGACTCAAAATCGTGTTCCGTAAGGAGTGCCGGTTCGACCCCGGCCACCGGTATCACAGGCAGTATGCCAAAGCTGTCAAATCAAGACTCTAACGTAAAGTTAGGGTCTTTTTTGTATGTTATCTATATGAATACTTAGGGCTTACATAATGGCGACTAAATTTTAGTAACAATAGCTATGGCATGTTTAAGAGGATAAGCATAAGGAAAATAGTTGGACTTAAATATATAACGTCATCAAAGAGGCTAAATAGCGAATTGTTTTCTATAATGTAACTTTATAAATTTCATCTATAAGCAGTTCAGTTTGATTTAAAGATAATAGAAGTTAAAATATATCCTGTATTACCCATGATATAGAAAACGTTTTTTAGCAAGCTCTGATAAGAAGGTATGACTTTTTAGGTAAGAACGAAGAATAGAGCTTAAAAATATAGTTGATAAAAAGGGAGTGTTATTCATGCGTGCAGTTATAATTAATGAATACGGCGATAAAAATGTATTAGTAGAGAAGGAATTGCCGAAACCTAAAATAAAACCAAATCAAGTGCTTGTTGAGGTGTATGCCACTTCAGTTAATCCGATTGATTGGAAGCTTCGTGCAGGTTACTTAAAGCAGATGCTCGATTGGTCATTTCCGATTATCCTTGGCTGGGATGTTGCAGGTAAGATAGTTGAGATTGGAAGTGAAGTGAAGAATTATCAGGTTGGGGATGAAGTATTCGCGCGACCTGATACTACCGCTGCGGGTACTTATGCGGAATTTACGGCTGTGGATGATGAATTGCTTGCGAAAAAGCCTAGCAACCTCACATTTGAAGAAGCTGCCTCTATTCCGTTAGCTGGGTTAACCGCTTGGCAGTGTCTAGTGGACAATACAAAGGTCAAGAAAGGTGATAAAGTACTGATCCAAGCTGGAGCTGGTGGTGTAGGAAGTATGGCAATTCAAATGGCAAAACATTTGGGTGCCTATGTTGCGACAACTGCAAGTGAAAAAAATGAAGCATATGTAAAAGAGTTAGGTGCTGATGAATGCATTAATTACCGAACGCAGCAATTTGAAGACGAATTAAGTGATTATGATGCAGTCATCGATACAATGGGCGGCGAGATCTTAAACAAGAGCTTCCAAGTTCTAAAGCGCGGCGGCAGACTAGTAACAATTGCCGGACAACCTGATGAGGCATTGGCAGAGAAGCATCAAGTAACGGCAAGCTCATATTGGTTAACGCCAAATGGTAAGCAATTAGGTGAATTAGGAGAATTACTTGAGAAAGGAATAATTAAGCCTCAAGTAGGCCATGTATTCGATTTTTCAGCAGAAGCTTTACAAGAAGCACATGAATTAAGTGAAACACACCATGCCAAAGGTAAGATTGTGATAAAAGTTAAATAAGCGCAGGAAGCAATAAAAAAAGCCATCATCTTCTAATGGTATTAGATGATGGCTTTTTTGCATTTAGCCAACGCAGTGAAGGGGAATAGTGCTTATCCAATTACATATAAATAGGAAAAAATCAAGGATTCTAACAAAAGTTCCCCTTTAAAGATGGATCGAGTTATTAGGTTTAACATTCGTACAGATTCAGATGGTAAAATTAAGCTAAATAAATAGCTAAGGAGAAATAACTTATGGAGCGAATCATGATTGTGGAAGATGACATGAAAATTGCTGAATATTTGAGTTCACACATAGAAAAGTACAGGTATGACGTGACTATAGCTAAAGATTTCGAAAAAATAATGGATACATTCCTAGATGTACAGCCTAAGCTTATCTTACTGGATATCAACCTGCCTAGTTTTGATGGCTATTATTGGTGCAGGCAAATAAGGAAAGTATCTATTTGCCCGGTAATTTTTATTTCCGCTCGAACTGGAGAAATGGATCAAGTGATGGCGATCGAAAATGGCGGCGATGACTTTATCACAAAACCATTCAACCCGGATATTGTCATGGCGAAAATCAGAAGCCAAATGCGTCGTGCTTATGGTGAATATGCAGCAAAGTTAGAGGAAAGAGTGCTGATCCAGGAAGGTTTGCACTTTTATCCGGAAAGATTGGAGCTGCGATTTGAGAATAAATCAACTCAATTGACTAAAAAAGAAACAGACATTATCGAAAGCTTGCTGGAGCGTTATCCACGGGTTGCTGGGCGGCAAGACTTGTTGGAGAAGTTGTGGGATGATCAAGTTTATGTGGACGAAAATACCTTGAATGTGAATATAACTCGTGTCCGTAATAAGTTCCAGGAGATAGGAATTGAAGATGCTGTAGAAACGATCAGAGGAACTGGATATCGATTGCGCATTACATGGAAAGAGGAGAAAGCATGAGATTATTCTTTCGCGAGCATGTGATGCTCATTTTGGTACAGCTCTTCCAAGCTGTAATGATTCCGATACTATTTTGGCTGGATGGCTACCGGGATGTTGGCGTTAGTCTATATGCATTTTTCCTATCGTTGCTTCTAATAACCGTAGTCCTCTGTTATCGATACTTCAGCCGTAGGAATTTTTATCAGCGATTACAGCATTCTTTCACAGCGCTCGATCAATCTTTAGAGACAACCGAACGTGCACCTGTTTCAGAAGCGCTCGATCAATTGCTTGCTGCCCAGTACCGCTTATATCAGGAAGAACTGCTGAAAGGAGAAGATAGACAGGACGAGCATTTGATGTTTATGGATCGTTGGGTCCATCAAATGAAGACACCACTCTCTGTCATCGAATTAACGGCTCAAACGCTGGACGAACCAGAATCGTCAAGTCTACGGGAGGAAACGGACCGGATGCGGGAAGGATTGAATACAGTTCTCTATCTAGCGAGACTTCGTACTATTACAGAAGATTTTCATATCAAGCCTGTTGTCCTTTCCAAGCTGATCCAGGAAGTCAATCAAGAAAACAAGCGATTTTACATTCGTAATGAAGTATATCCAGTACTGAAAGAAGAGAAAGCAGGGGCAATGGTGGAGACGGATGAAAAATGGTTATTCTTCCTGTTGGCACAGCTAATACATAATGCCGTCAAATACTCTGCTGGAAAATCAAATCAGCTTATTCTTTCTGTCTATGAAAGGTTAGGGGAATTGGTGCTGGAAGTGAAAGACTTTGGAATTGGTATTCCTGTTGTGGATCAGAAACGTATTTTCAATAAGTTTTATACTGGTGAAAATGGCAGGAAATATCGCGAGTCTACAGGAATGGGGCTCTATTTAGTAAAAGAGGTCACTGAAAAACTAGAGCACCGTCTGGAGATGGAATCAAACGTAGGGAAAGGGACAACATTTCGGATAATTTTCTCGAAGACACAAAACCTTACATCAATGTAAGATTCGTGAAAGCATAATCGATGGTAGGACTTGTACTGCTCAGGCTATGCTTAGATTAAGCATTAGAGAGGAGAATGGATTATGCTCAAGCTTACAAAAGTCAGTAAAATTTATGAAGGTAAGGTAGCTTATCGAGCCCTTACAGATATCGATCTAGAAGTAGAAAAGGGTGAATTCGTGGCCATTATGGGCCCGTCGGGTAGCGGAAAAACAACCCTTTTGAATATCATTTCCACAAATGATGCACCGACAACGGGGCAGGTAGAAATCAATGGACAACAGCCGCATCTGCTAAAGAAAAATGCATTGGCTAAATTCCGCCGTAACGAACTCGGATTTATCTTTCAGGATTTCAACTTACTGCACACTCTTACGGTTCAGGAAAATATCATTTTGCCCCTTACATTAGATGGTGTCCGAGCAGGAGAGATGCAGCAGAAAGCACAGCAGATAGCGAAGAGTCTTGGTATCCAACCAATTATGAATAAGCGCACATATGAGATTTCCGGCGGGCAGGCGCAGCGAGTAGCTATTGCCAGGGCGATGATCCATGAGCCGAAATTACTGTTAGCGGATGAGCCAACAGGAAACCTTGATTCAAAAGCTGCTAAGGATGTCATGAAGATGCTGGTATCCATCAACGAGAGAAATAAAACAAGCTTGCTGATGGTAACGCATGATCCACAAGCTGCCAGTTACTCGGATCGTGTTGTGTTTATTCGGGACGGGAAGCTGCACTCCGAGATTCATCGGGGAGAGAGCAGGCAAGCCTTCTTCCAGAAGATAATTGATATGCTTTCACTGATGGGAGGAGAGGGCAATGACTTTTCGTCAGTTCGCGTTTAGGAATGTCCTGCGCAATAAACGGCTGTATATTGCGTACTTCCTTAGCAGCATGTTTACGGTGATGGTATTTTTCACATTTGCGATCTTTGCTTTCCATCCAGCTTTTTCAGAGGGATCCGTTAATAAGTATGCACTATTTGGAATGGCTGTCGCTGGAGGAATCATCTATGTATTTTCTTTCTTCTTTATTCTGTATTCGATGAGTTCTTTCTTACAATCGAGGAAAAAGGAATTCGGCTTGTTGATTACTTTAGGAGCTTCTGATAAGCAAATAAGGCTTATGGTATTTTTAGAGAATATTTTAATAGGTTTTTTTGCAACAGCTGGCGGAATTTTAATTGGACTAGTATTCGCAAAATCCATCCTCTTAATTGCAGAGAATATATTGATTATTGATGCATCACTTGATTTTTATTTCCCATTACTGGCGATTGCCATAACATTTGTCAGTTTCATCTTTCTCTTTTTCTGCATATCCGTTTTTGTTGCGTTCATTTTACGGACAAATAGGCTGGTAGATTTAATTAAAGGCGATAAGCAGTCCAAAGGGGAACCAAAAGCTTCGATTATTCTATCCATCCTGGCGGTTATTCTATTAATTACAGGATATGGTACGGCACTTTATGTAAAAGGTGCCAGTGTTATCTTTGTGATGATTCCGGTTATTATCGTAGTGACAGTGGGAACATACGTCTTGTTTACGCAGCTAAGTGTGTATTGCATCCGTCTGCTGAAAAGAAATAAAACGATTTTTTGGCGAAAGACCAATATGCTGCTTTTCGGTGACTTATCATTTCGAATGAAAGATAATGCTAGAACCTTTTTTATGGTAGCGATTATATCAACCGTTGCTTTTAGTGCCATCGGGTCATTATATGGTTTTCAATCTTATCTTACAAAAGGGATAAAAGAGGTAAATCCATACACGTATACGTATAGTCCTTTTTTAGATGAGAGTGACGAAGTGATTGAGCAAGATATGCAGCAGATCGATGCCATCTTAGATGAAGAGAAAATCAACGCAGACATGGAATCAACGGACTTGGCATTTTATGATACATCTGTGGAAGAATCGCCTGTATTGATAGTGAAAGCCTCTGATTATAACCGATTCGCGGCATTAATAGATGAGAAGGAACTGCACCCAGAGGAAAATAAAGCAATCGTAATAGAACAAAGTAATGCGGTAATCACGGATGGGCAGAAAGCTAGTGACATATTGATGACATCCAGCGTTCAGCTGGAAAACGGGCAAGAAATTCAACCGAGTAACACAGTAGAGTCTGCAGTAGGGTTAGGGTTAACTGGTTATTATGTTGTCAACGATAGTACTTATACTAAACTTGGAACACCAATAAGGACGGATTTCACGGCTGCATGGAATGTAGCTGAAGGAAACGATAATCAATTAATTGAAGCTGGTAAAAAGTTAGAGGATCAAGTAGAACATAAGGTGTTTTCTGTTGATTATACGCTTTATGAAATCAATAAAGCATATGGACCGATTTTATTTATCGGCTTGTTTATCGGCATTGTGTTCTTTGTCTCTGCTGGTAGCTTTCTTTACTTTCGATTGTTCACGGATATCGATGGGGAAAAGCGCAAATTCCAGTCGATTGCCAAAATTGGTCTGACACAATCGGAATTGAAAAAAGTCGTGAATCGGCAGATTGCTATTTTGTTTTTCTCGCCGATTGTAATAGCACTTGTACATGGCACGGTAGCTCTTACTGCTTTATCGCGTTTGTTTAACTACAATTTGACAGCTGAATCTGCCCTTGTTTTGGGAAGCTTTGCGGTTATTCAAGTACTTTACTTCTTGGTTGTACGATTTATTTATATGAAACAGGTAATAAGATCGGTATTTTAATTAGGATCGTTGTTTAAGGGTTGGCAAGAAACCGATTATGAAAATCGAAAACTGCTGGATCAGGTGATCCGGCAGTTTTTATGGTTGTGTCATATAATCAACAACAGCATGTTTTCCTTTTAAAGTTAATAGGGGCAAGGTACCGTGACTTTAGCTATCCGCTTAAAGAAGGAGATTGATGACATAGAAGCATTATATTATTACTTGCTTTATGCGGGTTTAAAAGTAATTCTGTCGCTAGTTGCCAAATTGCTTTCTATTCATGTAAAATAAGAGTTGCGGATTTATTGAAGAGACCTTAAATCTTTGATGAGTTAGCTATTAAATTTTATGGTAAAAGAAAGTAACGCAAAAAAATCTAGTTATTTTTAAATATTGTATTGCTTTTTGTTTCTGTAGCATATATAATCTAACTTGTCCTTAAGAAAAGGGCAGCATACATAAGAGGTCTGGTGGTAATAGCGAAGAGGTCACACCTGTTCCCATGCCGAACACAGTAGTTAAGCTCTTCAGCGCCGATGGTAGTTGGGTTCGCCCTGCGAGAGTAGGACGCTGCCAGGCATTACGATTATTCCACAGTAGCTCAGTGGTAGAGCTATCGGCTGTTAACCGATCGGTCGCAGGTTCGAATCCTGCCTGTGGAGCCACGGAGAGCTGTCCGAGTGGTCGAAGGAGCACGATTGGAAATCGTGTAGGCTGCTACAGCGGTCTCGAGGGTTCGAATCCCTCGCTCTCCGCCATACAAACTTTCATACATAGATGGCCCGTTGGTCAAGCGGTTAAGACACCGCCCTTTCACGGCGGTAACACGGGTTCGAATCCCGTACGGGTCACCATTTATTTTCAAGACCAATCCGGAGGATTAGCTCAGCTGGGAGAGCATCTGCCTTACAAGCAGAGGGTCGGCGGTTCGAGCCCGTCATCCTCCACCATCTTTATCAGTTTCATAGAAAATACCTTTTTATTATCGCGGGGTGGAGCAGGGGTAGCTCGTCGGGCTCATAACCCGAAGGTCGCAGGTTCAAATCCTGCCCCCGCAACCATAATATTTCACTTACTACGTCGAGTTTTCTTCTTGTATAGTGAAAAATGGGAGTACCCGAAGTGTGCAACTAAAATCCCATTATAAAGTGGTCCGGTAGTTCAGTTGGTTAGAATGCCTGCCTGTCACGCAGGAGGTCGCGGGTTCGAGTCCC
This sequence comes from Terribacillus aidingensis, assembly GCF_040703035.1. Lineage (NCBI taxonomy): Bacteria > Bacillati > Bacillota > Bacilli > Caryophanales > Bacillaceae > Terribacillus > Terribacillus aidingensis. The sequence goes on from NZ_CP159996.1 coordinate 855,930, forward strand.
GTCCGGACCGCCACTTTTTACAACATTGTATGTTACATAATGGCTCGGTAGCTCAGTCGGTAGAGCAACGGACTGAAAATCCGTGTGTCGGCGGTTCGATTCCGTCCCGAGCCACTCTCATCGGAGGGATAGCGAAGTTGGCCAAACGCGGCGGACTGTAAATCCGCTCCCATCGGGTTCGTAGGTTCGAGTCCTACTCCCTCCACCACAGGGGTATAGTTTAATGGTAGAACAACGGTCTCCAAAACCGTCGGTGTGGGTTCAACTCCTACTACCCCTGCCATAACATATGTATCATGGCGGTCGTGGCGAAGGGGTTAACGCACCGGATTGTGGCTCCGGCATTCGTGGGTTCAATTCCCATCGATCGCCCTCCATATAGCTTTAGGCTATAGCCAAGTAAACAGGCTGGGATTCCTATGGAATCCTTTTAGCCTGACTTGTATGCGAAAGTAGTTCAGTGGTAGAACACCACCTTGCCAAGGTGGGGGTCGCGGGTTCGAATCCCGTCTTTCGCTCCATTTAATTGGCGGCATAGCCAAGTGGTAAGGCAAAGGTCTGCAACACCTTGATCACCGGTTCAAATCCGGTTGCCGCCTCCATAGATACTTTTAACATGCCGGTGTGGCGGAATTGGCAGACGCGCACGACTCAAAATCGTGTTCCGTAAGGAGTGCCGGTTCGACCCCGGCCACCGGTATCACACAGATCATCGTATTGCCAAGCGATGATAAAGGACTTCAGAATTTCTGAAGTCTTTTTTTGTGGAAAAAAAGATTTTAGTAAAGATAAAACGATGGGAGAAACACAGATGAAAAAAACGGCTTATATTCTTTTCTTATTATTACTTACCTTTCTTGCAGCGTGCTCATCAAATGATGATACTGCGAACAGATCAGAGAAGGAAACAGCAAAAGCTTCAGCAAGTGAGGCAAGTGATGAAGAAGGTGGCGTTGAAGTGGATAAAAATCTGCTTAGCGTTGAAGTATCCTTGCCGGCTTCGTTTTTTGAAGGGCAAAGCGCTGAAGATGTTATAGCAGATGCAAAAGAAGAGGGAATAGAAGTAACAGCAAATGACGATGGGTCTTATACATATAAGATGTCTAAATCAGAACATAAAAAATTGATGGACGAAATGAGTGCTGAACTTGATAAATCCACTGCTGAGATGGTATCAAGCGGTGACTATCCATCAATTAAAGATATCAGCTATAACAAAGATTTCTCAGAATTTACTATGGTAGTGGATAAAGAAGCTTATGAGAATAGCATGGATGGATTTGCTAGTTTAGGGTTAGGTATGTCCGGAATGATGTACCAGCTATTTAACGGAGCTGATCCTGATGAATATTCTATAACGATTTCTGTAGAAGATGAAGCAAGCGGCGAAGTTATTGGTGAAGTTGTGTATCCAGATGCAATGGAAGATGTGGAATAAATAATAGACTACCTACAGCACTATGACTTTTTGTCATAGTGCTGTTTCTTTATATTATAGATGATAGGAAATAGTCAGTGCCAATCAGTATTACGATAAAGTAATTTGCGTTGAAAAGCGTCAGTACAAATAAAGAGATCCCAGCTTTAGAGCTGAGATCTCTATGTTAGGACTAGCTATCCAATCAATCCCATCGACTGCTTATACCCCTGCAAATAAGTCATTTCCGCTGGGCTTCCTTTTTCAAAGCTGCTCATAGCGCGGTGCCAGAGCGGGTATATTGGTACTGGACGGGCTGCTGATTCAATAAGGTCATGCTCTTCTTGTGTTAGTTTTATTTCGAATGAAGCAATGTTTTCCTTCAATTGTTCTTCATTGCGAGCTGCAATAACAATCGGTCCTACGTTTGGACGGTCTCTGACCCATGCGTAAGCGATTTGCGGCACAGAAGCATTATGATTTGCTGCTACTTCTTCCAGTGCATCAATCACCTTATAAAGTCGTTCCTGATCCTTCACATAAGGCTCTGACCAACCGGCGCCTTGGCGGGTGTTTTCGGGTGCAGTTTTATTCCGTCCGATCTTACCGTTTAGCAGTCCTTCACCGAGCGGACTCCAAATCATGTTGCCAATGCCGAGTTCCGTTCCTGCTGGAAGCAGCTCATATTCTGATTCACGAGCTTCTGGTGTGTAATAGATTTGCTGCGTGATTGGCGTGATATACCCAGGCTGCTGAGCAACAGTGAAAGTTCTCGCAAGTGCCCAGCCGCTGTAGTTAGAAACACCCCAATATCGGATTTTTCCTTTTCTAATGAGGTTCGTCATCGTTTCAATCGTTTCCTCGACTGGTGTCTGTCCGTCCCATAGATGGACAAAATACAAGTCAAGATAATCCGTACCAAGTCTTTGCAGCGATCGATCGATGCTTGCTTCAATATTAATGCGCGAAGCCCCTCCATTGTTTGGGCCATCTCCTAGTTGGAAGCCCGTCTTCGAATTAATTAGAACTTCGTCCCGGCGTCCCTTGATAGCAGCACCTAGTACGCGTTCTGAATCTCCCTCAGAATAAAGGTTCGCGGTATCAAACATATTGATCCCAGCCTCTAAGGACATATCCACCATTCTGCGTGCTTCATCTTCTTTTACATTACCGGCAGCTTCAAAGCCATTCGTACCGCTGAATGGGATCATTCCGAGTATATACTTTGGAACTCGAAGACCGGAGTTTCCTAAATTAATATATTCCATGGTTGCCTCCTCATTAAAAGTTGTTTAATATCATGCATCTTAGCTACAATACCCGACCTCCAATTTAGTAAAACTATCCAATGACTAGTGTATATAACTCTCCATTATGCTGAGAATTCGTGCATGCTGTCCTTTCATAATAGGGAAAGAGAAATCCAGAAAAAAGTGTTGTTAGGAACAATGATACGGAAAGACTCAAATTGTAAAAGGGTATCCAAAAATAATGAAAAGAATAATTTAAATTGACTGAAAACTTGAAATATATTATCATTCATACATGTCTTTATTTGAATATTAACTATTCAATTGTTTTAAAAATACAGCAAGAAGATAGGAGACCCCTCATGTCACAAATGCTAGCGTTAGTCATACTTACCCTTATTTTATTTATTGGTGATTTAGTTGCGGTTCGGACGAAGGCTTGGGTGCCATCTATATTCATTTGTGCAATTTTATTTCTTGTAGGTTATTGGACCTTCTTCCCTGCAGATATCGTGGCAGTGGCTGGTGTTCCTCCAGTTGTGGCGACGATGATGATGTACCTTTTGATTACCAATATGGGGACATTGCTGTCAGTTAAAGAATTGAAAGCGCAGTGGAAAACGATTGTGATTGCACTGTCTGGTATTTTGGGAATCGTTGTTTTGCTGCTATCGGTTGGAACACTTATTTATGGCTTTGAAACAATGGTCGTAGCGATTCCGCCTTTAGTCGGCGGAGTAGTTTCTGCCCTGATCATGTCTGATGCAGCTAGTGCGGCAGGTCTTTCGTCGTTAGCGGTGTTTGCTATCGTCATTTACGTGATGCAAGGGTTTGCCGGCTATCCGATTACATCTTTTGTATTGAAGAAAGAAGGGAAAAGACTGTTGAAGCTTTACCGGAATGGAGAGCTTCAGGTGGACGTGACTGATAAAGCAAAAGAAGAAATAGCTGCTACTGTGGAAACAGCACCATCCAAATGGAGATTGCCTGAAAAATACAACACGGATTTCCTTAAGTTCTTCAAGCTGGCACTAGTTTCTTATGCAGCCTATCTTGTATCAACTCTGGTGGCACCATTGTTCGCAGTCAGTCCATTCGTCCTTTGTTTGTTGTTCGGAGTTATTGCCTCTAGTGTCGGTTTCCTTGAGAAACAGGCATTGCAAAAGGCAAATGGATTTGGAATTGCAATCTTAGTGCTGATGCTCTTCATATTTGACGGATTGAACCAGGCTACACCAAGCATGATGCTTCAGATCTTGTATCCGCTGGTTGGAACTATCGTTATCGGAGTTATTGGCATGTACATCTTCTCCTTTATTGCAGGTAAAATTTTAGGAGTAAGCAAGAATATGGCATTTGCGGTTTCCTTGACGGCTCTTTACGGTTTCCCAGCTGATTACATTATCACAAACGAAGTTATCAAGTCCTTGACCGAAGATGAAAAAGAAAGAGAAGTATTAACAAGTCGGATGCTGCCGCCAATGCTTGTCGGGGGCTTTATCACAGTAACCATCGTGTCAGTCATACTAGCAGGAATCTTTGTTGGTTTCTTGTAATAGGGAGAGAATAGCTTGAGTAAAACAAAAGAACGTATCGAACAGCATATAGCAGCATTAGAAAAGTTTACAGCAACACCTGGAAATGGTACGACTCGGCTCACATACAGCCAGGAAGATTTAAAGGCTCGCAACTATATTAAAGACCAAATGAAAGCATCAGGATTGACTATAGCCGAAGATGGATTCGGCAATATATTCGGAAAGCTGGAAGGCAGTGCAGGGGATGCTCCCAGTGTGATGATTGGTTCTCACTTCGATTCTGTGCCAAACGGAGGAGCGTATGACGGACCTGCTGGAGTGGTCGTGGCGCTGGAAGTAGCGAACCTTTTCCAAAAGAATGATGTAAAGCCAAAGTATCCGCTGGAAATCGTAGCTTTGGTGGAGGAAGAAGGTTCCCGTTTTGGCGGAGGGCTCATGGGTTCACGAGGAATCACTGGTGTTTTGAGTGAAGCTGATTTCACCAGCCTAAAAGATAGGGATGGCGTCTCTACAGTAGAAGCGATGCAAAAGATAGGCTTGGACCCATCACTTCCAAAAGGCAGAGATCCAAAAACGATGAAGGCTTTTCTTGAATTGCACATAGAACAAGGACCAATCTTAGAAGAAAAAAACATTCCGATTGGTATAGTAGAGGCAATCGTTGGTTTAACGCAATATGAAGTGACAGTCAAAGGGCAGGCAGGCCATGCAGGGACCACTCCTATGGACCGACGTGCAGATGCTTTGATAGCAGCAGCCAAAATCATCAGTCAATTGCCAGAACTTGCTGTGGAAGAAGGGAACGGCACGGTTCTCACTATAGGGCGGCTGAATGTGTTTCCAAATGGAGCTAATGTGATTCCTGACAAAGTTGTATTCACAGTCGATTTAAGGTCAGGGAAAGAAGAACATGTACAGAATGTGATTGAGAAGATGAAGGAATGCTTAAACACGCATCAAATGAATGGGATTGAGATATTGGCTGAAGAGCAGTTGTATATCCAGCCTAAAGCATTAAATGAAAATATCCGTAATCTTCTAGAAAATAAGAGCAGAGAAAGTAATGTATCATATTGCTCCATCAATAGCGGCGCGGGACATGATGCAATGATCTTTTCTGACTTTACAGATGTTGGCATGCTATTCATACCGAGTCGGGCGGGGCTAAGTCACTGTCCTGAAGAATGGTCTGATTCAGAACACATTGCAAAAGCAACCGAAATCTTCTACGAAGCAGCGAAGGAGTTAACGGAGGCTGAATAAACTTCTATTTATGAGCTAGAAGCCACGAAGCGTCTAGCTTTTTATTTTATAAACATAAAACTTAGAAATTATATATATTATTCACAATATTTTAATGATAAATTAATAGTATACTTCTACAATTATGTAGAAGAGTCGACAATCTTGCATGGTGGATAAGTGTGTATATTGTCGGGGATTCACTAAAAATTTGGGGGTATCTATTTATGAAAGGTAAGAAGCGTTTCCGTTTTCCACTGCGTACTGCCGCAATTATTGCTATTCTATCATCAATAGTTCTACCGACTAGTACATACGCAGCTGATGAAAATGGAGAAGATTTTTCTTTGACGATCATGCATATGAATGATACACACGCGCGGGTAGAGCCGCTGGCGAATATGGTGACAGCGGTAAAAGAAGTTCGGGAAAATAAGCCAGGGGCTTTGTTATTTAATGCCGGAGATGTTTTTTCTGGGACACTTTATTTCAACCAATTCCAAGGGCAAGCGGATTTGGCGCTTTTAAACATGATGGATATCGATGCAATGACATTCGGTAATCATGAGTTCGATCTTGGTTCCAGTGAGAACGGTCATGCTTCTTTGAATAAATTTATTGAAGGTGCGAACTTCCCATTTGTGTCTGCGAACGTAGACTTATCTGCTGATCCTTTTGTCGGTGGCCGAGTGAGCAGCACATTTACAGAAGATGCGCAGGATAGCACTGTATACGATGGAATGGTGAAAGAAATAAACGGAGAGAAGATTGGTATCTTCGGACTCACTACGGAAGAGACTTTGATGACATCCAGCCCAGGTGCTGCAAAGATTACGAATTATGCAGCCGAAGCAGAGCGGGCAGTTGCAGCGTTTGAAGACATGGGAGTTAATAAAATCGTTGCTATCTCTCACCTTGGCTATGACAGCAACCCTTCAGTCGGTAATGATTTGATGCTGGCAGAGCAGGTTGACGGGATTGATGTCATTGTTGGCGGTCATTCTCATACACAGTTAAACGAGCCGACTGTCGTTACGACGGATGAAAATGGTGCTGCAAAAGATCCGACAGTTATTGTACAAGCATATCAGTATGCGCAATATCTAGGAGAGCTTGATGTAAACTTTAACGAGCAAGGGGTTGTAACCGGCTCCTCTGGCCATTTGATCGATGTAACACAGAAACAAGCTGATCCAGAAGCACTTAACACACTTAGTGCTTATAAATCGGAAGTTGATCAGTTATCTAATCAAGAGACAGGTGCAGTAGCACAAAAACCTCTTACCAACCCAAGACTTACTGACAGTGATGTCAGTGTGCGTGCAAACGAAACGGAACTAGGTAACTTAATTACAGATGCAATGCTCACTAAGGCACAGGAAAGAATGCCGGAAGTATCCATTGCTATGCAAAATGGCGGCGGAATTCGGGCAGCAATCGATCAAGGGCCAATTACAGTCGGTGAAGTTATTACAGTTTTACCGTTTGGAAATGACCCAGCAGTTGTGCAATTGACTGGAGATGAAATCAAACAGATTCTGGAGTACAGTGTTCGCCTGGCACCGGAAGAAAGCGGAGGTTTCCTGCAGGTTTCCGGTATGAAATTTGCTTATGACAGCACGAAGGAAGCAGGTTCCCGTGTTGTAAGCATGCAAGTGAAAAATGGTGAGGAATATGTGGATATCAATCCTGACCAAACCTATTTGGTAACAACCAATAACTTCACTGCCAAAGGCGGGGACGGTTATGAGGTATTCGCCCAAGCGTATGCAGAGGGACGTGTACAGGATCTTGGTGAAATCGATTGGGAACAATTCCGTGACTACATGGTGGAAGATTTGAATGGTGTGGTTGATCCTGTCATCGAAGGTCGTATTACTGATTTATTAGGAGCTGATCCAGCACCGACAGAACCTCCGGCCGAAGATCCGAATGATGAAACACCAGAGGATCCAGGAACTCCAGTAACCCCTGATCCAAATGATGATGGTAATGATCAAGATGAGAATCCAGAGGACAAACCACAGGAAGATCCTAAAGATGATAATAAACCTTCAGACGAAGATAAAGATAATCCAGACGATAAAGACAGCACACCACCGCCGAGCAGTCAAAATAATGGCGGTAACGGCAGCAACTCAGGTGGCAGTATTGTAAAAGTTACTGATGACAAAACTAGCCCGATCAGCAGTGGAAGTAAGCTTCCAAAAACCGCTACGAATATGTATACGTACATGCTGGCGGGAGCAGTGTTGCTTGCAGCAGGTGCAGTTCTCTTTATCTTTAAGAGAAAGAAAGCAAAAGCTTAATTAATACAAACAAGGATGCTGCAACGCGCAGCATCCTTGTTTGTATTAATAAGGACACTATTCATGATTGCTGTGACTGTTGCTGAGCGTCAGCTTAGGTTTACAACCATTGAGAGTATCTTGTTTGGAACTAAAGGATCAAAGTCTATTCTCACTAAACAACACGCATCTAAAATAACACAGAAATTCATCCTTTTAATAAAGTACACTTATTTAGAAAGGTAACCATTTATGTGTAGCGTAATATTGACGTCTATTACAAGTGTATTGTCGCTGAATGCTAATTACTTAACTAGATAATATATTTAAAATAAAAATTGCTATCCCCTTAACTAATCATGCTGATTAACTTTCTGCAATAATGGGTTGATAGATAGAGAGGTACATATATGACTTTACACAGTTATATTAGGATTCCGGATGGACTCTGGGCAGGATTTACACAGCTTGGGATTTCGGCTCAAGAGGTAGTTAGAAAAGCCAAAATGCCACTCACTGTGATCACAGATTCAGAGGTGACTACGGAACAATATATCGCTATATGGAGAGCTTTTTCTGACATTATGGGGGACAAAGAAGATGGAATGCTTATGTTTCCCCAAGTCATTGAAACTTCTCAATATCCACCACCTGTCCTGGCAGCTTATCATGCTCGTGACTACAGAGATGCTCTTAACAGGATGGCCCGTTACAAAAAAATGTGCCCTCCGGAAAATATTCTAATTGTAGAAGAAGGAAGGCAATGCACGATTGAAGTTGGTTGGCAGAACACCGATCAACCTATTCCGCTAGTACTGATTGGAACATTACTTGTATTTCTGCTGGAACTAGGACGTCGCGGCACTGGTTTACCTATAAAAGCAACTTCAGTAGAATTTACACACTCAATGATTCACGTACAAGTGCTTGAGAATTACTTTGGTTGTCCTATTCAAGTGGGGGCAGAACGTAACCGATTAATACTGGATAGAAGAGAACTTGATCATCCATTTGTTTCTTACAATGATGAATTACTGAAGATTTTAACTCCTGTATTGGACGAAACATTAAAAAAGCATAGACGCAGTAACTCTTTGAAGGAAATAGTTAAGTGGATTTTAGAACGCAGCTTAACGAAGGAAAAACTAGACTTACAAGATGTAGCAGGTGAGTTAGGTATGAGCGAACGAACCTTACAACGGCGGCTGACTGATGAACAAACCAGCTTTAAAGAACTATTAAGAGATGTGCGCCACGATCAGGCAAGAGAATATTTAGCAGATCCATCTTTAGATCTTAAAGAGGTAGCTTTTCTTTTAGGTTATAAAGATCAAAGCTCATTCTATCGGGCATTCCGTTTCTGGGAAGGAAATACACCCTTGAATTGGCGAGCTGAACATATGAAACAGCTTAAAATGATATCAAAGGAGAAATAAAAATGGAAATGGGATTAAACAATAAAACTGCATTAGTTACTGGTTCTACAAAAGGAATAGGGAAGGCAATTGCATTAGAATTGGCTAAGGAAGGAGTAAACGTCCTTGTAAATGGTCGGAATAACGAAGAAGCAGAACAAATAGTCAAGGGAATCAAATCAGCTTATCCCACAACTTCTCCGCAAAATGCTGCAGCCGACATCGTTGATATGCAACAAAGAGAAGCATTATTAGAAAAGTTTCCTTATGTAGATATTTTAATTAACAACATGGGTATCTATGAAATTATGCAATACGAAGATATAACCGATGAAATATGGGAGAAATACTTCCGTACCAACGTATTAGCTGCAAATAGCTTGTCTAAATATTATTTGCCAAAAATGTTGGAAAAGAATGATGGCCGCATTATCTTCATAGCAAGTGAGGAAGCCATAATGCCTTCGGGGCTGATGCCTCAATATGGTATGACAAAATCTATGCTTTTATCATTAGCTAAAAGCATATCAATGCTGACAAAAGGATCCGAAGTTACAATTAATACAATTATGCCAGGGCCTACTCTTTCTGAAAATGTGCAACAAATTATCGAGGGAATATACGCTAATGAAGAGATGACGTTTGCAGAAAAAGAAAAACATTTTATGATCCATAATCAACCCCAAACTGCCATACAGCGATTTATCAGACCAACCGAGGTAGGAAGACTAGCTGCTTTCTTGTGCAGTCCATATGCTTCTGCTTTTAAGGGATCACCAATCCGTATGGATGGAGGAATGATTCCGACTATTTATTGATAGGAAAGAGCAACTATATGAACGCTAATAGCAAAACAAAAAGCAGAGTTCTAATGAACTCTGCTTATTCTTCATTTACTTTGTTGACCAAAGCTTCCTCCGCCATCTTAAACCCTTCAATAACAGTGTCTTCCTCAACCTCAATCATAATACAGCGTTTGTTATTGAAAACAACTTGCCGTACATAACGCAGATCTTCTGGGCTTATTGCGATATTGGCAACCTTCGTTTTGATTTTAATGGATTTGGAATTGTACTTCGGCAATACACTGGTTGCCTTCATTTCATATTTCTCATCATCGATTACCTTTTGATAAGCAGTTTCCACTTTTTCTGGAGTCACATCTTCTACGCCACTCATTGTCAGGACGCGCTGGATATCCTGTTTATCAAGCTTTGGTGCTTCATCTTCTTCATTTTCTTCTACTACACGATTAATTTCCTCATATACACTAGCAAGGGCAGAGGTATTAAGCTGATCGCCAGTGATATCTTTGACTATCTCTTCAAAGACACTTTTATCATCTCTTGCTGTCATGATTTCTTCAGCATTTAAAACATCCTCGATAAAGGCAGTGTCTGGCTCGAATGCTTTTGCTGTAGAGTAGAGCACATGATTCACATCAGCGGCGCTGTCGTTGAAGCATGGGAACAAGAATCCTGATAGTGGTGCTTGCAGATTGATAACAGGATTTACTGTGACATTGTACTTGAATTCTCTTTCCACATAATCAAATTCCAATTCTTTTTTCGGTTCCTGTGTCTTGTTAATACTGCACAGCAGGAAGGAGTGGGAGTACATTGTATCATTGGCGCTTTCCTCTGGATCATCACCCTGGCGTTTCTGGGCTTTCAGGTATTCTGCCTTGATGAATGAGATGACCACATCATGCTCATACTGTCTGTCTTCTAGCATCTTAGCAACAAGCTTCAGCATGTCGTTCGTCCATTCTTCTACATCATTTGTTAGTAAGCCGCGGTGCAGGATAAATTGGCTGCTGTCCTCCACATCCCGTTTAAATCTCAGTTCAAATAGTTTCTCATCAGGCTGACCGGCTAGTACTTTTTTGAAATTGCCTAAGAACAGCTCCTGTTGATCTTCATCCAGCATGCCAAACGGCATACTTTCGTGATGATAGATGTCACTGGATTCTTTCATGATATATACGTTGAAAATATCAGAGATTTTAAGTTTATCATTGCCTTTTTTAAATTGCCTGCGAATCGTTGCGATGTCCTTTTTATTCATATCGTTTCCCGTTCCTTATTGATAGAGTGAAAGCATGTTCACTTATTTTAACATAGAGACTGCCTGAGAAACGTCACTTTTTATGTAGGGTTTTGAATTATATTGAACTAATTTTAGTGGTGATTTATTAAATTAATACAAAGAGTACTTCTAGTAAAGGAGATAGAGAGAGCTGTTAGTAAGAGGCTGGAATAGGAAGAAATGACGTTTCGTACGACGGAAAACAGTCCATATCAAGTGGCTGTTTTAAATTTGTCAAAACTTCTTCTTATTCTCTTATAAGAGGAATCCTCACGGCCGAAGGCACCAAAATTTTCTAATGGAAGTGGACAGTCAGGAGAAGCATCCAGTGTAATATCTTAACTAGTTTAAATTACCATCACTTTTCTGTTTAGAATGAAAATGATTTTTTATCAAAATTTTACTGCCAGCTGACAAAAGGTAAGTATTGCTACTAATTAAGGAGAGAGAACAATTAAGAAAAGGAGTCAGGTTGCAATCATGCATCTATATTAACTGTAATATACATTGCGGCCATATGAGATAAAAATTGGTGAATATTATCTTGAGAAGGTTCCATTCTTTTTAAGATATCTAAAATTGTGTAAAGCTCATCATCAGAAGCATCAAGTAGCTCTGTAACAATAAATTGGCTATCCATAATATGAAAAATATTATTATGTACTAAAGTATAACTTCGAGTAGTGGTTAAATGCTGTGTTAAGAAATCGGAACAATCTTTCTTTAAACTCATATTCATATCCCATCCTTAAATCATAATTATCAAAAATAAACCCAAAATATTAAATGGAGTAAAGAAGAATTATTTTACTCGCAATAAAATTCCTGATATAAAATAAAGCTTTGTATAAAGCATTTTTTTAGAAAAAAAAGTTGACTAAATTTTTATTAGAAGATATGCTGTACCCAACTCAAAGTGTAATCATTACGTTTTATAAAGGGCGAATTCTAATATACACTTTCAATTCGGTATATGCAAGAAAAGGGAGTTTTAGACAGGAGAAGATTCGTAGGGATTTGATTGACAATATTAAGTTCGATAACATAGGAAAATTACATATCTGTTTCTGTTTATCAATATTTTGGACGTACGTCAGGACATTCAATCTTTATACGTCAGGAATGAAGTGTTGTGAATAGAAAAAAAGCCCTAGAAATCTTAAAAGACAATGGTTATAGACAAACAGTACAGAGAGATAAGTTACTTCAGATATTTGAAAGGAACTCAGATTATACTGCTGCTATTGTTGTATGGAAAGAGTTCAATTTAAAGTTTGCAGGAGCAAGTTATAATACTCTTTATCGCAATCTTTATACCATGGTAGAAATCGGTATCTTAGAAATGGCTACTATAGATGGTTTGAAGCACTTTAGATTCCATTGTAATGCTGAAGGGCATAACCATTATTTTATTTGTAATAAATGTGGACATACTAAATCAATTGAAGTTTGTTTATTAAAAAGTGTTCGGAATGTGTTACCGAAGGATTACACAATAGACAACCACCGTTTTGAAGTTTACGGAACATGTCCTGCATGTAAATGATTGAGGAAATAGATAGGTTTTTCCTAAGTACAATCTTACCTGTAATGGAATTTAATGTTTCACCTATATAATTTGATGCTAAGTCCATTAAGAAATTACTACAATGTTTTAATCCACGATTTACTTCTTCACAGTGATACCTTTCCAAGTATCGAATAAAATTTTTTGGTCTATATTTATCTAAAATAATAATGCTAACACTATCTATATCTGGATATTTACCTGAAACCGTGTGCGTATTGAACGAAACCATCTTTGATGCGTCAAGCTTGTCCTCATAACATTCTAAGCTCCTTTTGATTACGTGTATCTTATCTTTTTCCCTATACTTTTCAATCTCCATTTGCCCCATATTATCTGATTTATGATGGAGTTGGGAAAATTTATATTTAATCTTGACAATTGGTAAAAGTGCGTATAGTCTTTAAAGCGTAAAGATTACGATTTAAATACCATTATGGAGAGAGGAAGAACACACTTGAAGAAATTATCTTTGTTTATTAGTTTATTAGCTTTAAGCGCGATATTAGTAGCTTGCCAAGATTCAGAAGAAGAAGCAGCTACTAATAATGCCTCAGAGACCGAAGTACAGGAGGCAGGAGAAATTACGGTAGAAGGTTTAGGTGATCATTATCATACCGGAGATACGATTGAATTAACTGCTGTACTTAGTGAAGATGTTGATTATGACCACTGGCATTGGTACATAAAAGAAAGTGAGCAAACGGAATGGGAAGCGGCTTCTGGTCAAGAGAGTCAAACCTTTACAGGGGAAGCAACTACAGATGGCTTAGAAATTAAAGCTACACTTTACGATGATAATCATGAAGTGTATGCAGAGTCCGAGCCAGTTACCATCGTGATCGACGACCACCATGGTCATGATGAAGAAAGCAGTAACATTTATGAAGGTATCTTTGAAGATGAACAAGTAAAGAATCGTGAATTATCTGACTGGGAAGGAGATTGGCAGTCTGTATATCCTTACCTTTTAGATGGTGACTTAGACGAAGTGTTTGAACACAAAGCAGAAGAAGGCGATATGACAGTGGAAGAATACAAAGAATACTATACAACTGGATATGAAACAGATGTAGAACGCATCATTATTGATAATGGGAATGTAACGTTTTTCCGTAATGGACAAGAATCCCAAGGTGACTATGAATACGATGGATACGAGATTCTAACTTACGAAGCGGGTAATCGAGGCGTACGCTTTATTTATAAGCTTGTGGGCGAAAATGATGACATGCCAAACTATATTCAATTCAGTGACCACAACATTTTTCCAACGGATTCACATCACTACCATTTATATTGGGGAGATGATCGTGAAGAATTATTAGAAGAGGTTACACATTGGCCAACTTATTATCCTTCTGATTTAGACGCAGATGATATAGTTCGTGACCAATTAGCGCATTAAGCAGAGAGGAGAAGAGAAGCAAATTGCTTTTCTTCTCCCTGCTTTTGTCTGATTTCTTTTTTAATATAGCAAAGGAGAGTTTATAGTGAATCCAAAAATGCTCCGAACCATATTAGTTCTTTTTACTGTAACAGCTGTTCTTTTCGGTTGTCAGTCACAAGACACCCAAGAATCCCCGAACAACGAAGAAACCAAAATTTCCGTTATAGCTTCCTTTTTACCTATGTATGAATTTACTAAAAACATTGCTGGGGACAGAGCGGATGTGCAGCTAATGGTCTCCGAAGGACAGGATGCCCATCACTATGAACCTAGTGCACAAGATGTAGCAGCTGTAAACGAAGCTGACGTATTTGTCTACAGCAGTGAAGAAATGGAATTTTGGGTAAAAAGCTTATTTAATACCGTAGAAAATGACAACCTTATCATTGCACGATCTGCAGACAGACCGGGTAAATCAGACACAGGTAGCGTACAAATTGATGGTGTGACTGAACACTATCACACTGGAGATGAGATTGCGCTAACGGCAAAGTTAACAGGAGATGAAGATTATGAACACTGGCATTGGTATCAGCGAGCAAATGCTGATGAAGAATGGGTAGCTATTTCTGGACAAGGATCAGAAACATTTACCTATGAGGCTCCGGAAGAAAGTTTTGAAGTCAAAGCAGTTGTTTATGATAACAATCATAATGTTCATGCAGAATCTGAACCTGTAGAACTTAATATTGATAATCATGATACCCCTGTGCAGGAAGAGGAAGAGCACGAAGGACATGAACATGAAAATCACAGTGATGCACAAGCAGGAGAAGAAGTAACGGTTGCGGGCTTGGCAGACCATTATCATACAGGTGATGTTGTTACACTTGTTGCCGAGAGTGAAGAGGCAGATTATGAGAACTGGAAATGGTTCATAAGAGAAGATGCAAACCAAGATTGGGAAACCGTACCAGATCAAGAGACTGAACGTTTTGAATATAAAACAACAGGAGAAAGCTTTGAAGCCAAGGCTGTACTTTATGATGACGACCAAAATGTTCATGCGGAATCAAGTCCAGTTTCTGTGTTGATTGATGACCATGAGAATCAAGATCCACATATATGGCTTGATCCGGTATTGGCGCAAGATCAAGTCCTTGCTATTCGCAATGCTTTAATAGAGGCTGATCCAGAAGGAAAAGAAATTTATAAAGAGAATGCTGAAGCTTTTGTGAAAGAGCTTAAAGCGTTAGATGAAGAATATCGAACTACATTGGAAGGTGCAGAAAACCGAGCCTTCGTCGTACAGCACCAAGCATTCGGCTACCTTGCAGAACGTTATGACTTAGAACAAATTGCAATTGGGGGACTATCTACTGAAGTAGAACCAAGCCCATCCCGAATTGCTGAAATTGGTGAGTTAGTTCAAGAACACAATGTTCCTGTTATTTATTACCAACAAGGGGCTAGCTCGTCTATCGCTCAAACTGTAGCTAATGAAACAGGGACAGAAACGGCTGTCTTATATGATTTAGAAGTGCTTTCTGAAGAATTACTAGCAAACGATTTAGGATATTTGGAAGCAATGCGTCATAACCTAGAAGCATTACAAGCTAGCATCAATTAAATAAGTAAAAAGAGGAACAGGCTCTATAAAATGAGGTGGACCATTGATGCCTTATTGGTGGTTAACCAAGCTCATCTCAGTGTCCGGAGTATCCGTTTGTCTAGTATAGTGGAGCGGAGTTCGTAAGGACATTATATTCTATAGAGTTTGTTCCCTTTTTCATTGAAAAAGAATAGAAAGGTAGATATATATAAACATGTACTATATTAAAGTAGATGAACTTGCTTTTCATTATGAAAGGGAACCTGTTCTAACAAATATTTCATTTGAATTAAACCCAGGGGACTTTATTATGCTGACAGGAGAAAATGGGGCTGCTAAAAGCACCTTAATACGTAACATCTTAGGCTTGCTTAAGCCCACAACCGGAAAAGTTAGCTTATCGTCCAATAATAGTTTCGGAGAGAAGTTAGTGGTTGGATATGTCCCTCAACAAGTGGCTTCGTTTAATGTTGGCTTCCCCAGTACTGTATTGGAATTAGTTCAGTCTGGTCGTTATCAAAGAGGCAAATGGTTTAGGAACTTAAATAAAGACGATAAAGAACAAGTTAGACGTGCCCTTGAATCAGTAGGCATGTGGGATATGCGTTACAAAAAGATAGGCGAATTGTCGGGGGGACAAAAACAGAGAATTTCTTTAGCTCGTGTCTTTGCGACAGATCCGGATCTGTTTGTATTAGATGAACCTACCACAGGAATGGATACAGAATCACGTGAGGAATTTTACAAGTTGTTAAAGCATAAAAGCGATGTGCATGGGAAGGGAATTTTGATGGTCTCACATGACCATGAAGAACTTCGAAATTACTGCAATAAACATATCGAACTTATACGGAAGGAGGGATTGCCTTGGAGATGTTTCTCTATGGATTCATGCAAAGAGCTTTCCAAGCCTCACTTCTTATCTCATTGATTGCTCCATTTTTAGGGTTATTTCTCATATTACGTAGGCAGTCACTTATGGCAGACACTCTAGCTCACGTCTCCTTAGCCGGAGTGGCATTAGGACTATTAGTCAGCATCAACCCAACCTGGACAAATATTTTGATGGTGATATTTATTGCAGTTTTACTGGAATATATACGTATGTTATATCGAACATATTCTGAGGTTTCTATTGCTATCTTGATGTCAGCTGGAATGGCTTTAGCATTGTTTCTAATGAGTTTGAATCAGGGTGGTACAACACTGAATATCAACCAGTTTTTATTTGGATCAATCGTAACAATTAGTAAGGGGCAGGTTTGGATACTTTATCTATTGGCAGGTACCATTCTATGCTTATATCTAATATTTCGTAAGGCAATGTATGTAATGATCTTTGATGAAGAAACGGCATTTACTGCTGGATTGCCTATAAAGACTATGTCAATCTTATTCAATGTGTTAACTGGTATCACAATTGCTATTATTATGCCTATTGTAGGTGCATTATTAGTGTCAGCAATTTTAATTTTACCTGCAGCCATTTCTATGCGCTTGAGCAGAAGCTTTTCGAGCACTATATTGATTGGGATACCTATTACGTTAGCTAGTATGTTAAGCGGATTAGTAACTTCTTATGAGTATGGTACTCCACCGGGTGCAACCATTACCTTGATCCTTGTTGCAGTCCTAGCAATTATAACTATCCTTAAAAGATTAGCAAAGGTATTCAAAATGAACAAAAGTTTTTAAGAAGCGGACCTAAAATATCGAGATATCTATTAGTAGAGCAGACTCCTAACACCATTCGTTCACGCTTCTTATCTTCAGGATCTATCATCCTTCTGAATTTGGCACAGTGCTAGTAACAGTCGGTTGCCGAGGCTTCACTGGGTCCGTCGTTTCACCTCTCTTGATAAAGAACAAGTATACCTTTGTGAATGCATTTAAAGTATTCAGACTTGTCATCCTAGTTTGTGCAATTCCTGAATTGTTCTGTTAAGCTGGAGGAAGAAAGACACTTTTGCTTGTATAAGAGGAGGATAACCGATGAAAAAAATCATTAACCGACCAGAGGATGTTGTCCTGGAGATGTGTCACGGATTGGTATTGGCTCACCCGGAACTCGAATTTTTGAAGAAGTATAAAGTGATCAAACGAAAACAATTACAGACAAATAAGGTTACCTTAATCAGTGGGGGAGGCAGCGGGCATGAGCCTTCTCATGCAGGCTTTGTCGGGGAAGGTATGCTGGATGCAGCGGTATGTGGCGATATGTTTGCTTCGCCTTCTCAAATTCAAGTGTATCAAGCTATCAAGGAGACGGCAGGTGAGAAGGGAACTCTGCTGATCATTAAGAATTACAGCGGGGATATTATGAACTTCAAGAACGCAGCACACCTTGCTAAAGAGGATGGTCTGGAAGTCGATTATGTGAAGGTCGATGATGATATCGCTGTGGAGGATAGTCTTTATACAGTTGGAAGACGCGGTGTAGCTGGAGTCGTGCTTGTACATAAGGTCGCCGGAGCAGCTGCAGCCGAAGGCCGTGACTTACAGCAGGTGAAGGTGGTAGCGGAAAAAGCTGTATCTAGAACCCGCAGTATCGGTGTGGCCTTGACATCCTGCACATTGCCAGGAGGTGAACCGACATTTAAGCTGGCTGAGGATGAGATGGAGTATGGTGTCGGGATCCATGGAGAACCTGGTATTCGACGGGAAAAAGTTCTTTCAGCTGACGAACTTGCTAAACGGATGGTCGAGGATCTGTTGAAGGAAGGACAGCCAGAGGAAGATGCGGCTTTATTGATTAACGGATTTGGCGGAACACCATTACAAGAATTGTATCTGTTCAATCAATCTGTCAATCGTGAACTAGCTGAACGGAATATTAAAATAAACCGGATATTCGTAGGCAACTATATGACTAGTATCGATATGGCAGGTGTGTCGGTAACGATTATGTCACTTGATGATGAGCTGCGCACACTGCTCTCCAGTGAATCAGATACACCAGCTCTCAAGATTGACGGACCTGTAGAGCAGCCAGCGTTTTCCAGTTTTAAGGAAGCAGCAGACAATGCGGATGTTTCTT
Organism: Terribacillus aidingensis; assembly: GCF_040703035.1. Classification (NCBI taxonomy): domain Bacteria; kingdom Bacillati; phylum Bacillota; class Bacilli; order Caryophanales; family Bacillaceae; genus Terribacillus; species Terribacillus aidingensis. Next base: position 874,774 of record NZ_CP159996.1, read on the forward strand.
ATCAGGTAGAAACGGACAGCGCGTATGCACAAGTAAAAGAGGACTCTATTACACTGGAAAACATAATCTACTTAGTGGATAAAATGAGCGAGATTATCATTGAAAATGAAGCTGCCTTCAACAAGCTTGATACACATGCTGGAGATGGGGATTTCGGTAATAGTGTGGCAAAAGGCTTCCGTCAATTGAAACGGGAATGGAAACATATTCTCGATGAAGACAACCTTACGATTGGCAGCTTCCTTAATGACTCTTCCATGGTGATCATGGAGCATTGCGGTGGTGCTTCAGGACCAATTTGGGGTGGCGCGTTCCGTGCTGCCGGAAAAGCAGCTGGTGAGAAGAAAGAGCTCACTGTGACAGAATTCGCAGATATCCTGCAGCGTGTCGTAACGGCAATCCAGGATATTGGAGAACGCTCCTTTGGTCGCGGAGCTGAGGTCGGGGATAAGACATTGATTGATGCACTCGCACCATGTGCGGATAGCTGGAAGCAGAGTGCTGCAGCTAATGAAGATGTGAAGACAGCCTTCAAAAAAGGCGCAGAGGCTGCAGTTACTGGTGCGGAGAAGACGAAGGAAATCGTTGCACGGATGGGACGTGCTGGAACGGTAGGAGAGCGCAGTCTTGGTTATCCGGATGCAGGCGCGCATGCACTGGGTGTCATTTTTACTAAATTAGCTGCTGCATTGAAATAATCCTATGCAGCAGAGAGTGAGTTTCCTAGATTAGTTCAGGTTTTGGATTGCTTTGGTTAGTAAGTAGTATATCTTTGTCAAAAACCTTGTAAAGGGAAGGTGACAAAAGCTGTCTTTTCCCGACAAACTAGGCCTTTCTTTCCCAATCCAGATAGACAGGAATCTGACAGAAAATCATAGAATTCTACTTTAAATCTATTTAAGGAGGATTCATATGAAAAAGAAATCGATTCTTGCTGGAGCTCTGCTTATCACGTCCTTATTATCAGTCCCTTCTGTATCGTTAGCTGACGAAGTGCATGATCATGGGCATAACCATGAAACAGTCGGTTTTGACCATATTGGAGACAAGCTCCCTAAAGCAGGGGATTTCAAAGACTTGGAGTCTGCACCGTCTATTGAGCAATCAACGGAAGTAGTCGAGTTTAACAGTAGAGGAAAAGAAGTGGAAAAACACCGGACAGAAAGTAATACAGGCGGATTTAGTATAGCGGATACAGGCAGCCAAAAGGTGACAGTCCTGGCTGTTGCCGATGAAGAATATCGAGCTGCTTATCCGGATTGGCAGCAAAGGATTATTTCAATTGTGGAACAAGCAGACAATGCTTTCAACCGTGATCATGATGTGGACTACGTCGTCGAGGCTGTTGGACAATGGTCGTCCAGCGGATCAAATAGCTCTGCTTTGCTGCAGGACTTACAGCGTGACTGGGATGGACGCGGGTATGATTTTGTTGCTGGTTTTACAAGAGACAGCCGATTTGATGCAGGTGGTATTGCATATGTATATAGCGGAGCACCTTCCGGAAGTGCGATTAGTGTAAACCTTGATCAAGGAACAAGAAATACTGCATACGCAGCACAGCATGAATTTACGCATAACTATGGCATCGGTCACGATGCGCAGGGAAGCGGAATCCGCTGCATCATGAACTATGATTATTCATACACAGTAGACTACTGGGATGAAGGTCATGATCGTGTGCTGTCACAAAATAAATTCTGGTACGGATCTTAAGAAAAGCGGCGGCCGATATGGCCGCTTTTTTTATTTTCTATTTTCAGAAAATACTTTCAATCTATTTTTATAATGGATTTTTTGTTATATATTGGTAGTGAAGCGAGGGAGGAGCGGAACTAATGATAGAAGGTTTGTACGAAGCACATCTCCCAGTTAGTAATTTGCAAAAATCTATTACATTTTATCAGGGGTTAGGTATAGAGCTATCACATATTCATGAAGATAGGCTAGCTTTCTTTTGGATTAAAAAGGACCATAGCTGGCTTGGTCTCTGGGAATCGGATAAAGCGGAGCTTGCCTATCATCCATCCATAAGACATGTCGCATTTCAAGTGAGTTTGGAAAATCTAAAAGGTGCATCCGGATGGTTAAGAGATAGAGGCTATCAGCCGAGAGAGGCTTTCGGTTTTGGGCCTTATGAACCTTTTGTGATGGCGCATGATGGAATGGCACATGCTAAGATTCATTTCAATGATCCAGATGGAAACAGTCTGGAGCTGATTACGAAGATAGACAACCCAAACAATGTCACTTCCAGGATGTATTTGAGTGAATGGGAGAAAGAGAACGCTAATAAGCAGAGTAGGGATAGAAGTTTGTGAAGGGAGAAATCAGAGAATGGCAAATCGTTTATTTGAAGCTTTATCTATTACTCATCCAATTATTCAGGCACCTATGGCGGGAGGAATAACAACAGCAGAATTAGTGATAGCTGTATCTGAAGCAGGCGGATTAGGCATGATTGGTGCTGGTTATCTAAATGCAGAAAGTACCCGCAATCAAATACAAGAAGTAAAGGCTGGAACAGATAAATCCTTTGGTATCAATTTATTTGTACCAAATCCTTACAAAGAAGAGGAGGATGTCATTCATCGAGCACAAGTATCACTTCAGCCGTTTCTGGAGAAACTGGGCTCTTCAGGTGCAGAGAGTGAATTCCTGTCTTATGAACAGACCTTAGGAATATTCCTTGAGCAGGTAAAAGTCGTCATACAAGAAAAGGTACCAGTTTGTTCGTTCACATTTGGAATTCCTTCTTCCGATGTCATCCACTTTTTGAAACAAGCGGGCGTATACACCATTGGTACAGCAACTACTTTGGCAGAGGCGCAGGCAATTGAAGCAGCTGGAATGGACGCGGTTGTCCTGCAGGGGAGCGAGGCAGGAGGTCATCGGGGGAACTTCCTAGCGGAAGTGGAACAAAGTATGATTGGACTGATGGCACTGATACCGCAAACTGTCGATAAGGTGAATATTCCGGTCATTGCTGCTGGAGGTATAATGGATCGACGCGGGGTCAAGGCGGCTCGCTGTTTAGGCGCACAAGCAGCGCAGCTCGGCACCGCATTTTTAACGTGTAAAGAAAGCGGTGCAAACCCATTACATAAGCAAGCAATTCTGGAGGGACAGCAAGTAGACAAGACAACATTAACGAAAGCTTTCTCTGGCAAGGCGGCCAGAGGCATCGAAAATGATTTTATCCGTGAAATGCGGGAAGTTGAGACGGAACTGCCGGACTTTCCTATCCAGAATACATTGACAAAGCCTATTCGATCCGCTGCTGCACAAAACAATGATAGAAACATGATGTCCTTATGGTGCGGGCAAAACCCAAATTTAGCAGAGCCTATCACTGCTAAGGAACTGGTGCATAAACTAGTAGACGAGGAATAAAATACGATAACGGGATAATAGGTGATAGTCTTGGAAAAATGGCTCGAATGGGCAAGAAGAATACAGGCAATCTCCCAAGCTGGGTTGCATTTCTCAAAGGATGTATTCGATCGGGAGAGATACGAGGAACTGCAGCAGCTCAGTGCGGAAATTATCGCTAACTATACGAAGCAGTCGGCAGAGGACGTTGAGAAGACACTTGCAGCAGAAAAAGGGTACCCTACCCCGAAGCTGGATATCCGCGGTGTTGTTTTCCGGGAAGGGAAGCTGCTGTTAGTGAAAGAGAAGATGGATGAACGGTGGTCACTGCCGGGCGGTTTTTGTGAGGTAGGGCTGTCGGCCAGTGAGAATGCTGTAAAGGAAATCAAAGAGGAGTCGGGGTACGATGTTGTACCTAAGAAACTTTTAGCGGTGCTCGATTCGGATAAGCATACCGACAAGCCGCAAATGTTTCACTACTACAAGATTTTCCTGCAATGCGAGCTTGTCGGCGGAGGAGCACAGGAAAGTGTGGAGACGAGTGAGATCGGCTTTTTTGGAGAAACAGAGTTGCCGCCATTGTCGTTGAAAAGAAATACAGCAACTCAAATCAAGATGCTGTTCGAAGCTCTGCGCAATCCTAGGAAAGAGAGTGTATTTGATTAAGTGAATTCTGCCCTGGAGCTGAAAAGTTATTTAAAGATTGGAGGTGCAAACATAACTACTATAATTTATTTGGTTAGACATGGTGAATCGCCTAAGGAAGGTAATGAAAGAACAAGAGCTTTGACTGAAAAAGGAAAGCAGGATGCTTTAAAAATTGCCGAATCTTTAAAGGGCGAAGGGATAGAGGTCTTTGCTTCAAGTCCTTACAACGCGTGCAGTTGAAACAATCCAAGGCTTGGCAGAACATGCGGGAAAAGAAGTAGATGAAATCGAAGATCTGCGGGAGCGCGTCTTTGTTTCCGGTGATGCGCGGATTTCTGATAAGGAGCTATTACCTTTGTTGAAGAAATCTTTTGCTGATCCAAACTTCTGTTTACCAGGAGGCGAGTCGAATGCTGCTTGTCAAAAGAGGGCTATAGCAGTATTGGAGGATTTATTGAAAACCTATCAGGGATCTAAAATAGCGATAGGTACACATGGTGCTATTATGACCGTCAGTATGGTTTGGATTTCTTATTACAATCGTCTAAGCCGGATTTATATAGGATGGAGTTCAATGGTTATAAACTGACAGGGGTAGAAAGATTATGGATGAATCCAGGGAAGAATGGTTTATAGTACATAAAAAGCAACCTGCCAACGCAGGTTGCTTTTCAATTTATAACGTAATTCTCGCTTTCTCCTCCGCTCCAACAGGAAAGAAACAAGCCACTTCCTGTCCAGGTACACCTCGTTCTTCCGGAATGGGGACGTTGGTCTTACAGAACTCCGCGGCTTTCGGACAGCGAGTGTGGAATACGCAGCCCGATGGCGGATTAGCAGGGGAGGGAAGTTCTCCTTTCAGGACGATGCGTTCTCGCGCGCGTTCTTTGTCTGGATCTGGCAGCGGCACAGCGGAAAGCAATGCATTTGTATAAGGATGCTGCGCATGTGTCTGGAATGATTCTCGATTGGATCTTTCCATCACTTTGCCAAGATACATGACGGCGACACGGTCAGCAATGTGATTAATGACGGAAAGGTCGTGTGCAATGAATACATACGTCAGATCCAACTTCTTCTGAAGATCCTGGAATAAGTTGATCACTTGGGCCTGGACGGATACATCAAGCGCACTGACTGGTTCGTCACAGACGATCAGCTGCGGCTCCAGAGCAATAGCGCGGGCAATACCAATCCGCTGACGCTGACCGCCTGAGAATTCATGAGGCAGTCGGTTATAATGGTCATCTGGATTCAAACCAACTAGCTCCATCAGCTCTTTCACGCGCGATTCCAGGTTTTTGGTCTTTTTGTACGCTTTAAGAGGAGCAGCGATACTCTCGCTCACTTTCATGCGCGGATTCAAGCTTGTATACGGATCCTGGAACACCATTTGCATATTTCGTCGCAGCTCGTAAAGCTCCTTGGCAGATGCGTCTGTATATGTGTTTCCTTCAAAAAGAATGTCTCCAGAAGTAGGCTTTTGCAGTCCGACGATGCTTCGGGCAAGTGTGCTTTTCCCGCAGCCGGATTCGCCTACAATACCTAGTATCTCCCCTTTTTTTACTGTCAAATCTATGCCATTCAAGGCTTTTACATGACCTGTTGTCCTTTGTAAAACACCGTTCTTAATTGAGAAATGGACGTGAAGATCCTTTATTTCCAATAATGCAGTCATGACAGCAGCACTCCTTTCCGTTCGGCTACAGCTCGTTTTTCTTTATTGAATTCGGGCTTACTGAGTATACACGCAGCCAAATGGTTTGTTCCGCGTTCCGAGAGCGGCGGGGCAGTCTGAAGGCAAGCATCTCTCGCAAATGGACAGCGAGGATGGAAGTTGCAGCCTTTTGGCGGGTGAATCAGATTCGGCGGATGCCCCTCGATATGGAGCAGCCTCTCGGGAGCCCCTGCATCAAGTCTTGGAATCGAGCGCAGTAGCGACCATGTATACGGCATTGCAGTGTCATAGAAAATATCAGCTGTACTGCCAGATTCAACAATTTTACCGGCATACATGACGAGGATCCTGTCTGCTAGATTTGCCACAACGCCTAAATCATGGGTGATCATTATTATTGCGGTACCATATTTCTGCTGAATGCTTTTCAATAACTCGATGATTTGAGCTTGGATTGTTACATCCAATGCTGTTGTCGGCTCATCAGCTATAAGCAGTTTTGGTCTTGCTGCCAGTGCAATAGCGATCAGAACGCGCTGGCGCATCCCGCCGGAAAATTGGTGCGGATAATTTTGCATCCGGCGTTCGGGATCCGGGATGCCGACATCTGTCAGCAGCTCAATTGCTTTTTGTCGAGCTTCTTTTTTGGAAAGCTTCTGGTGCGTCTGAATTGCTTCCATCAGCTGTCTGCCGATCTTGAAAACTGGGTTGAGGCTTGACATCGGATCTTGAAAGATCATGGCAATTTCTTTCCCGCGCAAATTACGAAGGCGCTTTTTATCCATTGTCAGGATGTTCTCGCCTTCGAACAGAATTTCGCCCTTTGGATACGTTGCGGGCGGTTCTGGATTAAGTTTCGTCAGCGAGTGGGCGAGTACACTTTTTCCACTGCCGGATTCCCCGACAATGCCGATTGTCTGCCCGGCTTTTAGCCGGAAGGATACACCATTAACTGCTTTGACGAGGCCAGCTGGTGTATCCAGGTGTACATGCAGATCATTTACTTCTAGCATAATGAAACCTCCTCTAGGCAGCTGGTGCTGTTTGCTTTGGTTTGCGTTTTCGTTTTTTCTTGACGCTATGCGGATCAAAAGCATCCCGTAGCCCGTCACCAAGTATGTTCAACGACAAAACGGTAATGACGATCGCGATACCAGGGAAAATCGAGAACCATGGAGCAATCGTGATATAAATTTGTGATTCCTGCAGCATATTGCCCCATGTCGGTGTGGACGGATTCACTCCGACACCTAGAAAGCTTAGTGCAGCTTCTGCCAGGATTGCTTTAGCAAAGATGAATGTACTTTGCACAATAATTGGAGAGAGTACATTCGGCAGGATATACCGGAAGATGATCACCACATTATTCGTTCCTGTCGTTTTTGCAGCTTCAATGTATTGTGCGTTTTTTATTTGCAGCACGGCAGAGCGTACGACTCGAGCCATGACTGGGAAGAAGGCAATTGTCAGGGCAATGACGATATTTGTAATGCTTCCACCTAAAGCTGCAACTAGTGCTAATGCAAGCAGAAGGGCAGGGAAGGCGAGAAAGCCATCCACAATCCGCATCAGAATGAAATCTGTCTTACGGAAATAGCCGGATACGAGTCCAATCAGTGTGCCAATCACAGTTGCTACGACGGCTACTATGACGCCGACAGCCAGTGACACGCGTGCAGCCACAATAACCCGTGCAAAGATGTCCCGGCCAAAATCATCTGTACCAAACCAATGGGTGCCAGATGGTGCAAGCAGACGCTGGTTGGCATCTATCGCCGCAGGGGAGACCGGCAGCCACAGATTTGCCGTTATGGTTGCCAATGCAACGAGTAAGAAAATAGTAAGTGCAATAATATTCCTCTTCTTTGACATCATCGTTAATGTACCTCCTTCGGTTCAGTCATAGCGGATTCTCGGATCAAGGAATGCATACAAAAGATCGACGATCAAGTTGACCAGGACATAGATTGCGGAGATGAATAGCACGACGCCTTGAATCACAGGGTAATCACGTCGGTGAATCGAGTCGATCAGCAGCTGTCCGATCCCAGGGATGGTGAAAAGTGTTTCAATAATAACCGTTCCGCCAAGCAGACCTGCCACTGTGGCACCTAGAACAGTTGTTGTCGGGATAAGCGCATTGGAGAATACGTGCTTCATCAATACATCACGTTCACGGACGCCTTTCGCTCGTGCTGTTTTTGTATAATCCTGGTTCACGGAATCAAGCATGCTGTCGCGTAGCATTCGGGCAATGATGCCGATTTCCACTAATGCCAGCACAAAAGCAGGCAGCAGCAAATGATAAATCCATGGACCAAAGCCTTCCGCAAGCGGCATATAGCCTGCAACCGGGAAAATCGGGAATGTTACGCCAAACACGAGTACAAGCAAAATCGCAAGCCAGAATTCCGGAATGGATACACCTAGAAGGGAAGCGTTAGTAAATAACGGATCCAGAATTGTTTTACGCAAGGACACAATCAGGATCGCAAGCGGAATGGAGATGACCAAAATAAAGAGCAGGGACAATACCATCAAGCTGATTGTCGGTCCAAAGTTGCCAAAGATCAGTTCCGTTACTGGCTGGGCAGAATAGACACTCGTACCGAGGTCGCCGGTAATGACTTGTTTAAGCCAATCGAAGAATTGGATATACAAAGGCTCATTCAATCCAAGCTGCTCTTCCAGCTGTGCAATAGCCTCAGGAGAAGCGTCTTCACCAAGGATGATGAAGGCTGGATTTCCTGGCGTCAGGTGAACGAGCAGGAATACAATGATGCTGACGACTAGCATAACCGGTATAACAGATAACAGTCTTCGGATCGTGTAACTAAGCACATGCGTCACTCCTTTATTTAGAAATGGAAGAAAATCGCCAGCGGTAACGCAGGCGATTTTCTCGGGGCATTACTGTGATTTCCATGTATTCCAGAAGCGAGGACCATACCAATCATCATAATCCTCAAGCTTGGAAGTTCGTGCATCCAATGTGGAAAGGTTGCTTACTTTTTCAAATGGAAGCTCGTCATAGATCGTCTTGTTCAGCTCAGCGAGGATTTCTTGCTGAGCGCCCTCATCTTCCGCTTCACCCCACTGGGCAATCAGTTCCTGCCAGCGTTCGCTGTTGTACCAGCCGCTGCTGTTGGAATCCTGGCTCACTACACCGGCTTGGTTCGGCGAGAAGAAAGGAGACCAGCCGACTACGACCATATCCCAGTTAGCGCCATCGCTCCATTTTTCCAGGTAAGTTGCCCATTCATAGGACTCCAGCTCGACGTTGAAACCAACTGCTTCAAGCTGCTGTTCTGCGATTTCGGCAATTTTCTTATACTCTGCATGGTCATTGGAGAAGATGATCTTCACCGGCTGACCGTCATAGGAGCTGTCTTCAAGCAGCTTTTTAGCTTCATCTTGGTCAAAAGCATCGAAGTTATCAATGTTTTGATCTGAGTAAAGAGCTGTCTGATCTGGTGTGAACAAGGCGCCGTCCAGATTATAAAATTCGCTGTTGCCATATGTTGCTTTCGCAATGGCTTCTTTATCTAGTGCAGCATGCAGTGCTTCTCTGACCTTGATGTCATCGAAAGGTGCTTCTGATTTATCCGGGGTAATGACGGAATAGCCATTGCTGGAAATAGCCGGTTCAACATTCGGTGTCGTATCAACTACATCATATAAATCAAGCGGAATGGACTGTACATAATCATAAAGATCTGTCTTCAGACCATTGAGCATTACTTGCGGGTCTTTTACAATCTTGAAATGAATTGTATCCAGGTATGCAGTTTTCTTACCTGTCAAACCGCCCCAGTCTTCTTCTTCACGAGATTGATAGTCTTCGAATTTTGATAGGACAATCTCATTCCCGCGCTTCCATGAATCAAATTTGAATGGACCTGTACCGATTAGCTGCTCGTTTGTCAGCGGTTGTTCACCTGCAGCTTCCGCAATGTCAGCTGGAAGGATTACAGCAGATGCTTTTGGTGCAGACATATCAGTAAGCAAAGCGGTATACGGATCGTTAAGTGTAATGACCAATGTCAGGTCATCCGTTGCTTCTATGGAATCAACATGCGTTGCAGTGATCTTACCGACAGAGGAGACCTTCAGCCAGCGGTCGATAGATGCTTTTGCGTCTTCCGCTGTTACGTCTTGCCCGTTATGGAACTTAAGTCCGTCACGAAGCGTGATCGTATAGGTTTTCTTATCATCACTAACGGTATAATCATCGGCAAGCAAAGGGCGTACTTGATAATCATGATCTAGTGCAAATAAACCTTCGTAAATATGCCAGCCAATTTTTCTGGTAGCACTTTCTCCGGAATACATCCAGTCAAGCGTATCAGGATCGGCAGTCATGGCAACGTTCAAGTCGCCTCCTTCCACAGGTTCTCCGCCGCTTGCGTCGGAACTGCTGCTGGAACTGCTGGAGCACCCGAACAGGGCGATGGTGGCCATCAGGCCGAATAATATAAGTGCAAGCTTCTTATTCAATATACTTCCTCCTTAGCTTCCCAATAACGAGAATACGATTTTCGTGAATGCTTTTTCCGTGATGAGCAAAGCACGCTCATCGATGTCGAACTTAGGGTGGTGATGCGGATAATGGGTGCCTGTATCTTCATTGCGGGAGCCGACTTTAAAGAAGCTTCCCGGTTTCTCTTGTAAGTAATAAGCGAAATCCTCTGCTCCCATCCCGGTTTCCAGCGGGATAACTTGATCTTCACCGAATTCCTCGGCAAAAAGACGCTGCAGAAGTGCAGTTTCTTCTGGATGGTTGTAAAGAGCAGGGTAGCCATGTAAATAATCGATTGAATAGGTTGCGCCGAAACCGGTTGCAATACCGGCTACAATGGACTCTATTTGTTTTCTCACCTGCTGGCGGATGTCAGCATTGAATGTCCGTACTGTTCCTTCCAATCTGGCAGTATCCGGAATAACATTGAATGCTTGGCCAGATTGAAATACACCAAGTGTCACAACTGCGGATTCAAGCGGGTTGACTCTGCGGCTGACAATCTTTTGCAGGGCGCTGACGATATCACTTCCGATGACAATTGGATCGACAGCCTCATGAGGAGCTGCGCCATGACCGCCTTTTCCTTGGATAGTAATCGCGAATTTATCTACTGCTGCCATCTTGAAGCCTTCGCCAACACCGATCTTTCCGATAGGAGCGGCCGAATTAAGGTGAGCACCGTAGACATAGTCAACACCATCAAGTGCACCATCTTCAATCATCGCTTTTGCACCGCCTGGAGGTACTTCTTCAGCCGGCTGGAACAAAAAGACCACTTTACCTTTCAGACTATCCTTATGTTTGATCAGTGATTTGGCAGTTCCAAGGAGTGCTGCGGTATGGCCGTCATGACCGCAAGCATGCATTACGCCAGGAGTCTTGGATCGATAGGCTGTTTCTTTTTCATCTTCTATCGGAAGGGCATCGAAATCTGCTCGCAGTGCAATTGTTGGTCCTGCTGCCTTACCTGATAGGGTAGCGACGATGCCATATCCGCCAATATTTGTCTGGATATCTTCATAGCCGAAGCTGCGCAGCTTGTCGGCGATAAAACGGGCGGTCTCTGTCTCCTGGAAACTTAATTCAGGATGCTGATGCAAATAACGTCTCCACTCCACGACTTCTGCGAAATTATCTTCCAGCTCCGTATGTACTACCGCAAGTGTCTGCTTGATCTGTTCCATTTTCAAACCTCCTGTAACAATCTTGATATTTCCAATGAAAATAATCGGGATTAAGTTCAAAAAAAGACCCTCTTCCAGACAGAAGAGGGTCTTTTAAAGATTTTCCGCTCTTCTTATCTTCAGTGTTAAACACCTGGAATTAGCACAGTACTGCGGCTTGCAGCCTGTTGCTTTGGTTTCGTTGGGCCATTCCCTCCACCAATCTCGATAAGAAATATCAGTTGTAAGGAAAAGGATAGACCGAAAAGTTCTAGGTGTCAATCCTATTTTTTGTCGCTATTTTTCCTGATCGGCATGACTACGCCAAAAAATCCATTAGTAAAAGATTCATTTGGCAGAAAATTTTAAATAATGCTTGACTGTACATTCTTTTGTGATAACATAGCTTTAATATAAAAATTATATAGAACTTTTCTTATCAAGAGAGACGGAGGGACTTGGCCCAGTGATGTCTCAGCAACCAGTCTGAGAAGACACGGTGCTAAATCCAAAAGGTATCCGCCTTAAAGATAAGAAGCTGATTCGGTCATGACTGAACCTTCTTCCTTTTTGGGGAGAAGGTTCTTTTTTTGTTGAAGAGGAGGGTGAGAAGCGGTATGGGATATAGTTTAGAAACAGCATTTGTGCAGCTTGGAAATCACAGTGATGGAGTAACTGGGGCAGTTAATCCTCCAGTTTATCTGTCCACGGCTTATGCGCATAGTGGAATCGGAGAATCTACCGGCTATGATTATTCACGGACGAAGAACCCCACTCGATCAGTTCTGGAAGAAGGGTTTGCAAAGCTGGAAAAAGGCGATCAGGCATTTGCATGCAGCTCAGGCATGGCAGCAATCCAGCTTGTATTGTCACTTTTCCGTTCGAGCGATTCCCTGCTAGTGCCGGAGGATATTTATGGAGGCACCTATCGGCTGTTTGATTTCTATTCAGATGCCTATGACGTCTCGCCAATTTATGCGCCATTTCATTCCGTCGAAGAGACTGCGATATTGATAACGGACGATACAAAAGCAATTTTCCTTGAAACACCGACAAACCCGCTCATGCAGGAAATTGATATTGCTGCCTATGCGCAATTGGCAAAAGCATATGACCTGCTGTTAATTGTGGATAATACGTTTCTGACACCTTATTACCAGCAGCCGCTTACAGAAGGAGCAGATATCGTCATCCATAGTGCGACGAAATATATCGGCGGCCATAACGATGTTTTAGCCGGACTTGTTGTGAGTAAAGGCAGTGAGCTATCAGATCGGTTAGCTGTATTGCATAACGGTACGGGAGCTGTCTTGTCTCCGCTCGATTCCTGGCTTCTCATCCGAGGCTTGAAGACACTGCCGCTTCGAATGCGGCAGCATCAAGCAAATGCTGAGCGCATCGCAAGTTATCTTGCAGAGGAGCCGAAAGTGAAAGACGTCCTGTATACAGGAAAAGGCGGCATGCTTTCCTTCCGTGTTCAGGAAAGCAGCTGGGTCGATCCATTCCTTCGCAGCCTGGAAATCATCACCTTTGCCGAAAGTCTTGGCGGAGTGGAAAGCTTTATCACATATCCTACAACACAGACACATGCGGATATCCCTTTAGAGGAACGGGAAGCCAGAGGAATTTGCGATTGTTTGCTCCGTTTCTCGGTCGGGATAGAAGAAGCGGAGGATTTGATTCATGATTTACAGCAAGCATTCGCCAAACTGTATTAGGAGGTCAACATATGGGAGAACAACAAGCGGAAACAACGTGTATCCGGGGATCATATAAAGAGCAGCGGACAGGTGCTGTTAACGTCCCGATCTACCTATCGTCAACCTTTCACCAGGAGAGCTTTGATGATTTCGGTCCATTCGACTATAGTCGTTCCGGCAATCCGACACGAAAAGCACTGGAGCAAAAGGCTGCTGAACTAGAGGGAGGGAGAGACGCGTTAGCATTTTCATCTGGCATGGCAGCAATTTCCTCCGCATTCATGCTGCTGTCAGCGGGGGATCATGTGATAGTGACCGAGGGTGTGTACGGCGGAACGTATCGTTTCGTAACAGAAATCCTTCCAAAATTCCAGATTAGTCATTCCTTTGTTGACCTAACCGATTTGGATGCTATAGAAGCAGCTGTACGGCCAAACACGAAGGTCATTTACTTGGAAACACCGTCCAATCCGTGTTTGAAGGTGACTGACATTCGGGCCGTGGTCCGGATAGCAAAGCAACATGATTGTTTAACTTTCTTGGACAACACATTTTTGACGCCGCTGTATCAACAGCCATTGGCACTAGGTATAGATGTGGTCATCCACAGTGCCACCAAGTTTCTGTCAGGGCACAGTGATATTATCGCCGGACTGCTGATCACAAAGGATACAGAACTGGGAGAACGACTGGCTTTTATCCAGAATACGTTTGGTGCCATTCTAGGTGCCCAGGATAGCTATTTGTTGCTACAAGGAATAAAGACGTTAGGTACAAGATTACGTCAGTCATCGGAAACGGCGGAGAGGATAGCTTTGTTCCTGCTTGATCATCCGTTAGTGGAAGATGTCTTCTACCCTGGCTTGCCTACCCATAATGGACATGACATACATACCGGTCAAGCCATTGGAAATGGAGCAGTACTATCGTTCGCCCTGCCGAGCAGGGAGCACGCAAAGATTTTTGTTGAACAGCTTCGCATACCGATCTTTGCTGTCAGTCTCGGCGCGGTAGAATCCATTCTTTCGTACCCGGCTACGATGTCACATGCTGCCATGCCGGAAGCAGAACGTAAGAAACGAGGTATATCAGATGGACTCTTGCGGTTATCTGTTGGCCTGGAGCATGTGGAGGATCTCATTGGAGATCTGCAGCAAGCCTTAAAGGCTGCTGAAAGAGTAATAGAAAAAGTAAAAAACTAAAATGGGAGAGATGAACATGACAACGAAAACAAAAACGGCACCATTCAGAGCAGATCACGTAGGGAGCTTGCTTCGTCCAGATGTTCTGCACAAAGCCAGACAGCAATTTAAAGAAGGCCTGATCAGCAAACAAGATCTTCGTGATATCGAAACAACAGAAATCAAAAGAATTGTCGACAAACAGATTGAAGTCGGATTGGAGCTGGTAACAGACGGAGAATTCCGGAGAAGATTTTGGCATACAGATTTTCTGGAGCATCTTAACGGCATCACAGGTTATGTTCCGGATACCGGCTATTTGTTCAAAGGGGAAGAGACAGAACGGTATAACATAAAAAATACTGGCAAGGTTTCGTTCAATCCTGATCACCCATTTATCGAGGATTATAAAGTATTCCAAGACATCGTCGCTGGCAGGGCAGTGGCTAAACAGACAATTCCGAGTCCGAATCAGCTCTTCCATACAGATATTCGTGATCATTCGATTTATCCAGATATCGAGGACTTTGCAGCTGACGTCATTCAGACTTACAAAGATGCCATCCAAGCATTTTATGATGCAGGGGTACGCTATTTGCAGCTAGATGATGTTTACATTGCTACACTATCTTCTCCTGATGCGAAATTCGATGGAGAGCACTCCAGAGAGTTCTTGATCGATTTGGCACGCCGGGTGATCAATGGTGTATTGGAAGGTAAGCCGGAGGATCTTACTGTGACGACGCATCTCTGTCGAGGAAACTATCGCTCCACATATATGTTCGGGGGCAGCTATGACTTGATTGCAAAGGATCTGTTAGCGAAAGAGAAAGTCGATGGTTTCTTCCTAGAGTATGATGATGAGCGATCTGGTACATTCGAACCGCTTCAGTATATCCCGCAGGATGGTCCAAGAGTCGTGCTAGGCGTTGTAACTTCGAAATTTGGGGAACTGGAAGATAAGGATGCTGTAATCAGCCGGATTGAAGAAGCAACAAATTATATCCCTCTTGATCAGATTTGCTTAAGCCCGCAATGTGGCTTTGCCTCCACACATCATGGCAATAAATTGACTGAAGAAGAACAATGGGAGAAACTGCGCTTCATCGTCGATGTTGCAAAGACAGTTTGGCCGCAAGCGTAAGAAAAAGCCGTCCATTTTGACGGCTTTTTTACTTGCCATTAAGATCCTCACAGTTAAGTAAGTACTCTGGTAATTGGTAAGAAATTGGGAGTATTTAATCCTAGTAGGAAAGTAGGCTTTTGAGAAAGCGGTTGCTTCACCGTCTTGCCGTTCGTTAGAATTGAATTGTTAATATTATTTGAACTTTGTAAATAAGAAGGTGACAGTGTGCGGAAATGGGTTTTCTGGGACGACGGTGATCATTCGCCTGCCTTTAATATGGCGGCGGATGAAATGCTTATGCAGTGGCATCGTGAGGGACGGATCGCCCCAGTGTTACGTTTTTACGGTTGGAATCCTGGCGGGTTTTCCGTTGGGTATTTCCAGAAGACAAAAAAATTCAACTTAGAAGAAATTGAGAAGCGAGGATTTGAACTAGTCCGACGGCCTACTGGCGGCCAAGCAGTACTGCATCATCAGGAACTGACGTATAGCATTATCGTATCGGAGGATTATCCAGGAGTACCATCGACTATTAAAGATGCGTACAAGGTGTTATCACAAGGGCTGCTGATCGGCTTTGAAAACCTGGGCATCAAAGCGGAGTTCGCCTTACCTGCTGACTCGAAACCGAAGGGCACAGCCAATTGCTTTGAGGAAGCTTCTTGGTATGAGATCAATGTGGACGGTAAGAAAGCGGCCGGAAGTGCGCAGACAAGACAGAAAGGTGTTATACTCCAGCACGGATCGATTCCAATCTGGCTGAAGCAAGAGGATTTGCTGGAATTGTTCCTATACCCAAGTGACCGTGTCAAAGAGCGTGCTTACAAGAGCTTTATGGACAAAGCTGCCAGTCTGCAGGAGTTTATCTCTGTGCAGACTACTATGAAAGATATAAGAGGTGCCTTTTATGATGGTTTTCAAAAGGGATTAGGTGTAACATTCGAAAGACTTGAACTGGATGAAGTACAACTAAAAACAATCGAAGAACTTGCCAAAGAGAAATACCAAAATCACGAATTCTTATATGCACGTTAAGGAGGAACGAAAATGGTAAAAAAAACGATGGCGCAACGTCGGGAAGGTATGCTCCGTAAGCCCGAGTGGCTGAAGATTGATTTCAACACGAATGAAGACTATATGGATTTGAAGAAAATGATGCGGGAAATGAATTTACATACTGTATGTGAAGAGGCGAAATGCCCGAATATCTATGAGTGCTGGTCGGTACGGAAAACGGCAACATTCATGATACTCGGTTCTATTTGTACAAGAGGCTGCCGCTTTTGTGCGGTTACTTCAGGCAAGCCGACAGAACTGGACTGGGCAGAACCAGAGCGCGTCGCGGATTCTGTTGCTAAGATGGGACTGCGTCATGCCGTTGTCACAGCTGTTGCCAGAGATGACTTGGAAGATGGAGGTTCAGCAGTATTTGCGGAAACAGTACGTGCCATTCACCGCAGGATGCCAAATACAACGGTAGAGGTACTGCCGTCCGATATGAAAGGAACGTATGAAAGCATCAAGACACTGATGGATGCCAAGCCGGATATTTTCAACCATAATATCGAGACAGTACGACGATTAACTCCTTCTGTCCGTCATCGTGCAACATATGACCGCTCACTCGAATTACTTGACCGTGTCAAAACAATCTCTCCGGACACACCAACAAAATCAAGCATCATGCTAGGCTTGGGAGAGACAAAAGAAGAGATTGTGCAAGCAATGAATGATCTGCTGGAGCATCGTGTGGATATTATGACGATCGGCCAGTACTTGCAGCCATCATTTAAGCATCTGAAAGTACAGAAGTATTACCATCCGGATGAATTTGCCGAACTGAAGGAAATAGCCCTGCAGAAGGGCTTCCGTCATTGTGAATCAGGCCCAATGGTCCGCTCCTCCTATCACGCGGACGAACAAGTGAATCCAGAAGCCAGACAGCGCCAGTTTGGCGGCTGTTCTTAAGCCGGAAGAGGTCATGCTGATCAGGCATGACCTTTTTTCTTTTAAAAACCATTGATTATAAACGAAAAAAATCGGGAGTATGAATGATTTTCGGTTTATTGACAGAGATAAGTTACAGAATCAGATTTACTATTAGAACAAGCTCAGGAAATAGACAATCATGTCAGTGTTCCTATCGAAATGCAGATTTTAAGCAATGTAGAAGACCGACGTAAATGAAAAGATGTCTGTGAGTTTGGCGTCTAAACTTTATAATTACTCATGATTTCCAGGATCTCGGGTATGAATTTGCGGAAAAGAAATTGAAGTTGCGGAATCCGGTAGCGAAGAATTTTTATCCAAGATGTATATATACGTAAGAGAACGGGGGAGATGACAGTTTATGTAGCTTATAGCGAAGATTTCGATGTGACGGACGATGAAACTGGTTATTTCAATACTGACAAGCTCTATAAAGAGATATTCTGCAAGTTATAAAAAGTATGATGTAGTGAAGGAGGGGAAATATTCGTAAAGGATTGCGAGCTGTTAGAGGAAGACCGCGCTTGCTCCAAAGCATTCAACTGGCACGAAAGCCAACAAAGTCAAAGTAAATGAGTATTTCACGCTGCATACCAACAAAAAACGTTGGTATGCAGCGGCAAGCACGTATAGAAGAAACAATCGTTTCTTTTTATGAAAAGCAGGCATCGAGCCTGCTTGGCTGCTCCAGTAGCAGCCTTAAAGATCAATACCTTAATAGCTTCGCTCATGCAGCCGTATTTATTTGTTATTGAAACTACTCTTCTTAATATGGACGCTCTTTTCGTAGCATAATGAAGTTGGCAATAATAAAGATCAAAATGAAACTACAGAGTATAAGTAAGTCACTCCATATCCAATATATATCTTCACCACGTAACATAATTGCATTTAGCGCACGGGTAGAGTATGAAAGAGGCATAATGTTGGCCAACCCTCTTACCCATTGCTCACCGCCGGCTAAATCAAATAATCCGCTAAATAAAATTTGGGGTACCAAAAGAATTGGAATGAATTGAATAAGTTGAAATTCATTCTTCGCAAAGACCGATAACAGTAATCCTAAGGCAAGAGCAATACAAGCAATAATCAAGGAAACAATGGTCAAAAGTAGTAGGTCCCCTTCAAGTGGAACATTCAAAATGTAAATAGTAAACACCTCCATGGTGAAAGCCTGGAACGCAACAAAGGGTAAGTAGCCTAAAAAGTACCCAGTCAACATATAAGATCTTCTGATGGAGGTTGCTAAACTGCGTTCTAATGTACCAAATGTACGTTCACGTAAAAAGCTCACTCCGGAAGTAATGAAGACGTATAGAAAGATAAAGAATCCCATTATCGCAGGACCGACTTCTTCGAATGCTGTTAGATTGTCACCACCGTACATATAGTCTGTATGAACAGGGATATTTTGATTCTTGGTTTTGTTTTGTTGTTCAAGATTGTCCGTAATTATATGATAAGTAGCGTTCCTTTTCGCATTTTCCGTACCTTCAATAATAATTTCATATGCATTTTCTTCTGGTATAACAAATGCGTCTAGCTTTCCTTTTCTCATCTCATTCAAGGCAGGAGTCTTTGAACTGTACTGTTCCCAACCCTCTATCTCTAAAGTTTCATCCCCTACAATTCCAATTTGAATCTCTGAACTCCCTGCATTCAATACACTATATAGCAAAAACAGTACAAGCAATGGAGCTACAAACATCATCATTAGCGTACGTTTATCTCTTAATAGTTGCATCCCAATACGCTTCGCTATCATGAAGGATCTCATTCTTGTGCCTCCTTCAAGAAAGCATTATCAACAGAACCATAATGTTGAATTAATTTCTCGGGAGTACCAGCGTCAGATAGCCTTCCATTTCGCATAAATAATAATCGATCACAAGCTTCGGCTTCGTCCATCAAATGGGTGGAAAGTAAAAGTGTTTTGCCGGATTTTTTAAGGCGTTTGAATTCCTGCCAAAACTCTATTTTTAACTTTGGATCAATACCAACTGTCGGTTCATCTAAAAGCAGAATTTCTGGGGCATGTATAAGTGCAATGGCCAAGCTTAATCTTCGTTTCATTCCTCCAGAAAAGAGAGAGATTTTACGTTTTCTGACGTGATATAAGTCAACAAAAGTAAGAAGTTGATCTACTCTACCCCTTAGTTCTTTTCCTTTTATCCTATGAAGAGATCCGAAATAAAGTAAGTTTTCCTCGGCTGTCAATTCACCGTAAAGAGCATCATTTTGTGCCATATAACCTATATATTTGCTTACTTCTAACGTTGGTTGTAACTTGTCTTTTATCTTTATCTCACCAGATTGAACTTTGGTTATGCCGGCAAGTGCTCGAAACATTGTTGTTTTGCCAGAACCACTTGGACCAATTAATCCAACTAATTCTCCTTTCTTAACTGTACAAGAGATATCAGTTAAAATGTGATGCTTTCCTTTTCCTATTGTTACTTCCTTTAAGGTAATCATAACGCTCCTCCTCGCACAACAGTTGTCGTATAAATTACATTTGTTTCATGTATAATTATGGAACAGATAAAGGAGAGCTTCAATTTGCAAAAAAAGGGTAACTGTTTAAAAAACAACAAATTAAAAAAAATGTCTAATTAGGAGTGATAATAAATGTCTAATACTGATTTGAGAGTAAAGAAAACTTTATTAGGAATTGAAAGCAGCTTTCTTGACCTTTTAAATATAAAGGATTTTAGTAAGATAACCATTCAACAAATTGCAGATCGAGCTACAATCAATAGAGCTACATTTTACTTACATTACACTGACAAATTCGATCTTTTAGAAAAGTTGATTCAGAAACGCATGGATAGGATACTTAACATATATCGCCCTGCAGTCCATCTTACAGAGGGTGTTTTATATAAAGATTGCTATATAAACACAATAAAGTATGTTTTTCAACTTGTTGAAGAAGACACTGAATTCTATGAAGTACTTATAAAACGGGATGAGGTAAAGAACTTAAAACACAGATTTGAATCGGCTATCCTACATGTCTTTCAAGAACGTTTCCACGAACTCTTCGGTCAAGTAGCTTTACCTTTGCCTAAAGATATTTTACTGACCTTCTTGAGTGCTGCTATCAGCAGTATGCTATATTGGTGGGTAGCAAATGATAAGCCTTATACACCAGAAGAGATGGCTTCATTTATTGTTCAATTAAGTACCAAGGGTCCTATCAGTGGGCTAGGTCTTGAATTAGCTCCTTAAAATTCATGTACATAAGTAATGCTCATACTGTTGGCCTAAACCTATCGCCTCCATTCCGTAGGTTTTGATGCATTGTCATTCTGACCGCACCCCACGAGCCGAAAACCACCAAAACCATAAGAACAGAGCTGCTTGAAAATCAGACCAGGGACAAACACCCTGGTCTTTTTTTTATTTGATTTCATTTTTCTCCTTTGGCTTCCGAATTGCACAGCTTGGAAACGAGACTTGGATTGGAACAGGGCAGGTACCGTATACCATCCCCTGTTCCAATCCAAGTCTCGTCAGTCTGGTATCAAGGGCAAAAACTTTTTAGAAAACTGGTCCGCTGCTCTCCCAAAGTGCTTTTCCAAAAAAACTTAGCTCAGATCACCCTTGAACTGTTCGTATGTGTTGGGTCCTGCAATTCCAACAGCTCTTTTCACGACTTTTATCGGTGGTTTTAAGCTAGATTTGTTCCTGAACCAAAGATGCCGTCAATTTGAAGGATTTTTTACTTTTTTATGGTATCATTTATAAAAATTACAGGATGAGAGGATTGCTTTGACTAAAAGAATTGACATTCGTAATATTAAGTGTGCTACCGATGTTTTAAACATACAAATACCATATATAAGGTGGAGGCAGAAATTATTGGATCATATGATGATATACCGCCATTAAAAGACACGGTTTACAACATTGTGAAGAAAATTTCTATGGTTATTATGAAAATGAAAAATTATGCGGAGTAGTATCTATAAAAGTAGACGATGATGTAGTTGATATACATAGGTTAATCGTACATCCATACCATTTTAGAAAAGGCATTGCCCAGTTACTTTTAAATTTCATTGAGACTAAGTTCCAGGTTGAAACAATAAAAGTAGCAACAGGATCTAAAAATACTCCAGCTGTTAGTTTTTATAAAAAGAATGGATTTCAAAATATTAACGAAGTCTTAGTAAATGAACAACTAACCTTAACTTTTTTGAAAAGAAAGTATCAAAGTAAAGGTTGCCTTAATTGAACAATAGTAAAACCGCAGCCTTTTGTAAACGAGAAGGGGCCTTATATGAAACAAAATCAAACTGCCATTTTATTAGTTATATCCATCGTCGCCATTTCTTTCGCGGCCATCTTCGTCAAATGGTCTGATGCACCGGCTACTATCCTCAGTATGAACCGAATGTATTTAGCGTGTCTTTTGCTGGCTCCGATTGTATGGATAAAAAGAAAAGAGTTTAAAAAGATTGGAAGAAGAGAAGCGCTGGCCTTCATATTATCAGGTGCATGTCTTGCAGCGCATTTTGCTCTCTGGTTCACTTCCTTAAAACTGACAACTGTGGCCAGCTCTACGATCATTCTTTCTCTCCAACCGATTGTGGCGATGGTAGGAGGATTCTTGATTTATAGAGAAAGAGCGTCAAAAGCTGTAATCTTAACTATCGGTATCTCCATAATTGGAGTTGTCATGGTTGGCTGGGGAGATTTCGGATTACAGACGCCATCCGTTCTGATCGGAGATCTATTGTCCTTTTTATGTGTAATTGCTGTCGTTGGTTACTTATTAATCGGGCAAAATAATGTAAAAAAAGTATCACATTGGATATACAGTTTCTGTGTCTTTCTTTCAGCAGCTGTATGGCTCTATATCTATAATCTAGTGACCGGGGTTCCTGTTCGCGGTTATGACTTCGATGAGTGGAAGATATTCCTGCTGTTAGCTATTTTCCCGACAGTAGCGCATGTTATATTCAATATGCTCTTGAACTATGTGAATTCGACCACGATTTCGATGAGTGTTTTGGGTGAACCGGTAGGTGCTACACTCCTTGCAGTCTGGTTATTAGGGGAGAAGCTAAGCACGCTGCAAATTGTTGGAGGGGCTATTGCGTTGATAGGGGTTCTTCTGTTTTTGGTTCGGCAGAATAGTGAGTATCGTGTGGTGGAGGAAAGTAAACAGGAAGTACGTTAACAGTTAATAAGAGAGGAAGCACTCATAAGAATGGGACTGCTTCCTCTTTATTTGTATTGGTTAATAAGTAGACACTAAAGAGGAAGTTTTCAGATTTAAGTTTCATAGGGAATTTACTAGATTATAAATTGACAAATATATCTAGTTGATGTTTAAATAACATTAGACATTGAGTCATCTGATGACTGGATGATTAGATGTCAAAAAAAGGAAGGGTGGTTAAAGCCGATATTGAGAATGAAACTATAGTACGTGACTTATTTTGCCTCCTCACAAAGTAAATCTTTCTGATTGAAGTAATTTAGAAGGAACTATGTACATTTTCTCCTGACCCCTTAGATGAATTTGACATACGCATTTTTCATCTTAACTTCCTGGATTAGTACAGAATCGCTAAGCGAAGATAGCAGTACTTTATAAATTCCGGCTTCTAAAAGGACGTTACTCCTGTCCATATTCCCAACATCTTAGATGATTTAACTATATCAGTTAGTTAGAAAGAATGAATGATACTTAAAATGATAGCGCTTGCATTGGTGGGCTGTTTTTCATAGTGCTTACGATACTTGAAAGGAGAAAAATTATGGAGATTACTACGAAGAAGTATCAAATGTTCATAGATGGTGAATTTGTAGACTCTAGTTCCCAGGAAACACTAAACGTTGTGAATCCTGCTACTGAGGAAATTATTTCAGAGATTCCTCGAGGAACTGTTGCAGATGTAAGAGCAGCAATTGACTCAGCTAAGCATGCACAGAAAAAGTGGAAGAAAATACCCGCCTTTGAAAGAGGGAATTACTTACTGGAAATTTCTAAAGAGATACGTAACAACGAAGAAATCTTAGCACAAACAATATCAGAGGAAATGGGAAAAACGCTGGCTCTAGCTAAAACAGAGGTAAACTTTACAGCCGATTACATCGATTATATGGCTGGGTGGGCAAGACGCTATGAAGGAGAAATTGTCCAAAGTGATCGACCAAATGAACAGATATTTGTTCATAAAGAGCCTATTGGAGTTATTGCCGGTATTTTACCTTGGAATTTTCCTTTTTTCCTAGTTGCTCGTAAAGCAGCGCCTGCTTTAGTCACGGGGAATACAATTGTCTTGAAGCCAAGTGATTTATCCCCTAATAATGCTTTGGAGTTTGCAAAGATTATTGAGAAAGTGGGTCTGCCTAAAGGCGTTATCAATATCGTAACAGGCAGTGGACGTACCGTTGGTCAAGAATTGGCGAAAAATGAAGATATAGGCATGGTTAGTTTGACAGGAAGTTATAATGCTGGAGCAGCTGTGATGCGTGCTGCGGCAGATAATATTACAAAAGTATCGTTGGAATTGGGAGGAAAAGCGCCAGCGATTGTTATGGATGATGCAGATCTGGATCTAGCGGTGCGTTCCGTTATCGATTCTCGCATCATTAATACAGGGCAGGTATGTAACTGTACGGAACGTGTATATGTTCATGAAAATATTGCCGAAGCGTTTATCTCAAAGGTAACAAAAGCAATGGCAGAAGTAAGCTATGGTAACCCATTAGTTGATGGTGATATTGATATGGGACCTCTTATTAGCAGTGATGCGCTTGAATCTGTAGATCGAATGGTACAAGAAGCAGTAGCTGACGGTGCCAAGATTTTGACAGGCGGTAAACGTGCTGCGCGAGATAAAGGGTACTTCTATGAACCAACTGTTCTCGTAAATGTAACCAATGAGATGAACATTATGCAGCAAGAAATTTTCGGTCCTGTTCTTCCTATTGCGACATTCAAGGATTTAGACGATGCCTTAAAACAGGCAAACGATTGTGAATTTGGCTTAACGTCATCTATCTATACACAAAACCTTGATGTAACCATGCGTGCAAGCAAGGAATTGGAGTTTGGAGAGACATATGTCAATCGTGAAAACTTTGAAGCAATACAAGGATTCCATGCCGGATGGAAAAAATCCGGTATTGGCGGTGCTGATGGAAAACACGGACTAGACGAGTACCTGCAAACACATGTTGTGTATCTGCAGTATAACCAAGAAAAGAAATAAAAAAGAATATCTAGATTCTTCTTCGTTATCCGCAAGAATCATGGTCTTAGACAAACCATATTAAGTGTAATTTAAAAGCCCTTTATGGCGAATTAAGTACGCGTAGTATATATACACATAGCTTTACGAAGCAACTAAAAGGAATCAACCAGTCTCTTAAAATAATAAAATGGAGGTCTTTGAAAATGGCTTATCGTTTTATCTTGAATGAAACTAGTTACCATGGTGCTGGAGCTATTAACGAAATCGTTGGTGAAGTGCAAAATCGCGGATTCCAAAAGGCATTGATTGTTACGGACGCTGATTTAGTTAAGTTCGGTGTAGTTAAAAAGGTAACTGATTTACTAGATGACGCTAACCTGCCATATGACATCTTTGACCAAGTGAAGGCTAATCCGACTGTTGCTATCGTCAAAGCTGGTGTCGAGGCCTTTAAAAATGCGGGTGCCGACTATATTATCGCTATTGGGGGAGGATCTCCTCAGGATACTGGTAAAGGTATCGG
The DNA here is from genome assembly GCF_040703035.1 of Terribacillus aidingensis. NCBI lineage: Bacteria > Bacillati > Bacillota > Bacilli > Caryophanales > Bacillaceae > Terribacillus > Terribacillus aidingensis. The sequence continues at coordinate 899,890 of NZ_CP159996.1, forward strand.
TATCATCATCAATAACCCGGAGTTTGCTGATGTAGTTTCCTTGGAAGGCACTGCCCCAACAAAAAACAAAGCAGTTCCGATGATTGCGGTTGCTACAACAGCTGGTACAGCTGCTGAAACTACTATCAACTACGTTATTACAGATGAAGAGAAACGCCGGAAGTTTGTTTGTGTCGACCCGCACGATATTCCAATCGTTGCAGTCGTTGATCCTAACATGATGTCCTCCATGCCGCATGGGTTATCTGCTGCCACTGGGATGGATGCGCTGACACATGCTATTGAAGGATATACGACACAAGCTGCTTGGGAGCTTGCTGATACGTTAAACTTAAAGGCTATCGAATTGATTTCCCGTTCACTTCGGGATGCTGTCAATAACGATCCAAAGGGCCGCGAAGACATGGCACTTGGTCAATATATGACAGGTATGGCTTTCTCTAACGTAGGTCTTGGCGTGGTGCACGGTATGGCTCATCCATTAGGCGCATTCTATAATACGCCTCACGGTATAGCCAATGCTGTACTGCTGCCATATGTTTTGGAATTCAACAAGGATTACACTGGTGAAAAGTACAAGGAAATCGCTCGTGCAATGGGGGTTGAAGGAGTTGATGATATGACGCAAGACGAATATCGTCAGGCTGCTATCGAAGCTGTCCGTCAATTATCCATTGACCTTAATATTCCTCAAACATTGGACGAGATTGGTGTAAAAGAGGAAGATCTCGATGCGTTAGCAGAAGCTGCTATGGCTGATGTATGTACAGGAGGTAATCCACGTCCATGTACAAAAGAGTCGATTCTTGAAGTTTATAAAACTGCCTTCTCACTTCCTGTAAAAAATAATTGATTTCTGCTTGGTCGAATTGAATGGTAAAGAAAAGGTATCTGTAAACGCAAGTGTTTACGGATACCTTTTTCTGTTGCGAAGTTCATGTACACTTATTAAATATTGTAGAAAAAATTATAATAGATTTATATCCGGATACATATATAAACTGTTCAGCGCTTTTCTCTGCTGCTGCACCCTAAATCAGAATATGATGATTGCATGTTTTGTCTGGCACTGAAGGAATAACAATATGTAAGGCATGGAGGAGAAGAAAATAACTGTATTTAACTTCAAGATAGAAACACAATATTGGCTTTCCAATGAGGAAGAAGATTTATGCTCGCATGGAGAGATACATTTGGAAGTGGATGGTACTGTCATTACACAAGCTGGCAGGGGAGAAGAATGGGGAATTAGTGAATCAGCTCTAGCTTTACTTCGGACATTGAATGCGGACTATATTAGTCATCCAGAGTGTGAGGAAGGGTTAATTCTCCATGGTTGTGGGGCGATGCTGATGTCTGGATGTCCAATCTCTTCCACTGGTCAGTTCAGCACAGAGGCGGCGAGGTATTTCTGTCAGATTTCGTTAAATTTACAAGCGCTAGTCTGATAGAAGGAAAGGTCGTATACCAAGATGTAAGTGTATCTGTTAAGAAAACTTTGTATAAACAAAAGATCTTGCAGTTTGCAAAACAAGCAAAAGCATTATTCGAGAGTTCGCAGGAGAAAAAGATAGACGAGGAGTTCGACCTGGAAATGTATGAAGATTTCTGGAAAGAATATAACCACCTTCTGCAAAAGCATTCAACAGACTGAATTGTTATACTCCAACCTTGCGTGTTATACCCTGATGATATGTACAATACTCCTATCAAACTTTTCCGACAACGGAAGAGAAATAGGAGGAGTCAACATGGCGAAAACAGGAACAGACTTAGTAAAACGTGGTATGGCGGAAATGCAAAAGGGCGGCGTTATCATGGATGTCGTAAATGCAGAACAGGCAAAGATTGCTGAAGAGGCTGGTGCAGTAGCTGTTATGGCACTTGAGCGTGTGCCTTCTGATATTCGTGCTGCTGGCGGCGTTGCGCGAATGGCGGATCCGACTATTACAGAAGAGGTATTGAATGCTGTTTCTATCCCGGTCATGGCTAAGGCTCGAATCGGACATATTGTGGAAGCTCGTGTGCTGGAAGCGATGGGCGTCGATTATATAGATGAAAGTGAAGTGCTAACACCGGCAGATGAAGAGTTTCACTTGAACAAGCGGGAATTCACTGTACCGTTCGTATGCGGAAGCCGCGATCTTGGTGAAGCTGCCCGCCGTATCGGGGAAGGTGCTTCTATGCTTCGTACAAAAGGAGAACCCGGAACAGGTAATATCGTAGAAGCTGTACGTCATATGCGTAAGGTGCAATCCCAAGTACGCAAACTAATATCCATGGATTTGGATGAAGTAATGACATTCGCCAAAGATCTTGGTGCACCATATGATGTATTGCTACAAATTCGTGAAGCAGGCAAGCTTCCGGTCGTAAACTTTGCTGCTGGCGGTGTGGCGACTCCTGCAGATGCCGCACTAATGATGCAGCTTGGAGCGGATGGCGTCTTTGTTGGTTCCGGTATCTTTAAGTCCGATAACCCAGCGAAATTTGCAAAGGCTATCGTTGAAGCAACAACACATTATCAGGATTATAAACTGATTGCTGAGCTTTCCAAAGGACTTGGCACACCGATGAAAGGAATCGACATCGCAAGCCTATCTCCAGAAAATAGAATGCAAGAACGCGGCTGGTAAAGGAAAGGGGATCTGCTCAATGAAAATTGGTGTGTTGGCACTTCAAGGTGCAGTGCAGGAGCATGCGCGGACAGTAGAAGCCGTCGGAGCAGAAGCTATTCTCGTCAAGCGCGTGGAACAGCTGGCAGAATTGGACGGTTTGATTTTGCCAGGCGGTGAGAGTACTGCCATGCGCAGATTGATAGATCGCTACGATTTCCTAGAGCCTTTAAGAGCTTTTGGTGCAGCTGGAAAGCCAATCTTCGGTACGTGTGCGGGTATGATTCTTCTAGCAAAACGGATTAACAATCAAGAGACGAGTCATCTTGGCTTGATGGATGTGACAGTGGAACGAAATGCTTTTGGCCGTCAGGTGGACAGCTTTGAAACGGATCTTGAAATTAGAGGCGTGGCAGAGGATTTTCCCGCGGTATTTATCCGTGCACCGTATATTCTTGAGGCAGGACCTGGTGTGGAAGTGCTGAGTGAAGATACTAGGCGTATTGTAGCTGCGAGGGATGGGCATTATCTGGCTACGGCATTTCATCCGGAGCTTACTGGAGATACTAGATTAATGGGGTATTTCCTTGAGATGGTAAAAGACGCTGCCGTAAAAGCTTAAATTGCATTCAAATTAAACGAAGATCGCTTTGCGATCTTCGTTTTTTTGCTATTTGTATCTCTGTAATCTGTAGTATATAAAAATTTTTTTCTCATTGGATACTTTGATATATCAGAATGAACTGGGGAATTTGAATATAATCCTTGGTTAAAAAGCTATCCCAATCGGATAGCTTTTTTTATCACTACAAGGAGATGGGCTGCCTCCACTGCTTTCAAAAAGAAGGCGAAGAAGAGCTTGCTGGCTGCATTGCTTGCATAATGTCGCAGAGAATCATAACGCCTTCCCGTAATAGCTTTTCATTAGCATACGAGTAGCTGAGACGGAATGTGCTATGTTCATTTTCAATGGCAAAGCAAGCTGAACCGGTCAGGAAGGAGACATGACGCTTGGTCGCTTCATATAAAAGGACATTACTGTCCAGCCACGCGGGCAGCTGGATCCAGACATTCAAGCCGCCTTTTGGAATATGCCATGTTACACCAGATGGTGCCTGCTCTGACAGTACTGCCAGCACGGTATCACGACGTCTTTTCAAAGCAGCCCGCAGCCGTTTTAAGTGCTGTTCCATCTTGGTTGAGTCCACTAATGGAAGAATTACTTTTTGAGGCAGGAGCGGACTGCCCAAATCCATGTTTGCTTTTGCGGCATATAGTCGTTTGAAGATTGATCCTGAAGCTGCAATAAGGCCGATCCGGCATCCAGGTGCAATTGTTTTACTTAAGCCTTTTAAGTAGATGACATGTCCTGTTTTATCCATACTTTTGATTGGCAACGGGGGCTTGCGGTCAAAGTAGATATCACTGAATGGATCATCCTCCATGATCAGGCAATGATGGCTCTCTGCGATGTCGAGCAATACTTTACGACGCTGCAGCGGCATGATAGTTCCAGTCGGGTTATGGAATGTTGGTGTTGTGTAAATCAGTTTTGGTTTGTGTTTTTCACATAAGCTATGGAGCATATCTACGCGCATGCCATTTTCATCAACCGGAACTGTAAGGATTGTTGCGCCGCGGCTGCGGAAAACATCAATGGCACCTGGATAGGTCGGTGCTTCCATGATGACAACATCCCCAGGGCCGATAAACGTACGGGCCACAAGGTCGATACCTTGCTGGGATCCGCTTGTGATCAGCAAATTTTCTGGCGTGGTTATGATTTTGGATTTCTCCATGTTTTGAACCATTTTCTCACGTAGTGCCAGATCTCCTTGTATGCCGCCGTACTGCGATAGAATACGGGGATTTTGCATAAATACTTGTGCAATCAACTGATCCATGTATTGATTCGGAAATAAAGCTGGATCTATCATAGAGGAAGAGAAATGATAACTCGCATCCGAATCCTGAAAACGAGCATATTGGGAACGGTGCAAATAATCGGGTATGCTCAGCTGCCAGTCAAAATCCTGTCCAGGTATACTTGGTTCTGATTGCTGCTGTGTTTTTACATACGTGCCTTTTCCCTTGCTTAATTCCAGAAATCCATCTTCTTCAAGCTGTTTATACGCCTTCATAACCGTGACGAGACTTACCTCAAGATCTTTAGACAGCTGTCTGACAGTTGGCAGCTTTGTTCCGCCTGATAATAAACCAGAACGGATTTTATCTACGAAAGAAACATATATCTGTTTGGAAAGCGGGATAGCTTCATTTTTATTGATTGTAATCATTTAGATTGCCCCTATGTGTTATAGCTTGTTATAGTGTGCTGTTAGTATAACATGTTTCTTATATACTAGGTGATAGACGAACAAGAGGGCAGGTGGACGACATGACAGAAAAACATTATCTAGCCGCAAATAAAAGATTCAAGCAAGGTGAATATGGAAGCAATCCATTGTGGGTCCTTGCGGAAGAAATAGATGAAGCTGAGTTGGAAAATGCCTATTTCAGACAGGTACATGAGTGCATGGGGCAGAAATACTGGCTTATTTATAAGACGAAAGAGGATTGTCTTGGTATAACGATAGAACGTCGAAAGGAACTTATCCTACCGCATGTTACCAATAAGTTTGTGTATGAATTGGAATGTGCTGACGAAAGGCTTTCTTATGAAGCTCTTTTCCGCTTTGTGGATGAGCAACTCGGTTATGGAGAGAAGGTAGAGCTATATACTTGCTGGGATGGGGAAGAAGATGCTGACCGTCTTACAGTTTTTGATACTGTGATTAATTTGACTGCTGGTCTATATATTTCCGGTGGAGCGTCTTTTGCGATACGCAAAGAAAATCAGATAGCTGATCTGGCTCGGAAATTCAGATGGTATGATCGGCAGTATGTTGTGATACAACGTTGATAGAGAATTACTTTTTTTATTAAGAATTGTGTTCATTGGACTTAATAAATGCGCAGATAATGTTTCTATGGCCTGAGCTTCATCTGTACCATCTGCTGTCACTTAAAAGATTTATGTTATATATACTTAAAAAAGAGAAAGAGCATCAGCCTTTCTCTCTTTCGCATTCACTTCTTTAGAGCTGAACTAGGAAGGGCATCTATGATCATTGACGCGACGGCTAGGGAGACTCTTGCAAGTCACTGGAAAGCGTGTGTGTGGAGATACAAGAACAATCGCGATGGATTTTTGGGCAAGTCTTGAACACAAAATATACTATAAATATGAGAAAGATATACCCAACCGGCTGGCAAGCGAATTAAAAGCAGCCGCTGATTCTGCGTCCGCATTGGATGATAAGATGGAGAAAATCCATAATGAAGTGAAAGAGCTTAAGAATGAAAGCTTAAGCGAACAATTAGATGAAGTTCTCGATTTAAGCAGTTTGACTGCAACCCGGGACAAGATTATGCAGGGAATACTGCAGCAGCTAATAGATAAGCCAAAGAAACTAAACTAATTGCACAGGTAAGAAAAAGGTCCGTTCATGTAATGATGAATGGATCTTTTCTTTACTTGTATTAAAATGATTAACTATTTCCGAGAGGTTTTCTGCATGTACCTAAAGTAGTGCCTTGATGACCCAATTCCCTCTTTACATTAACAATGGGGGAACCATTGTAGATGGCGTTTAAGGTGACAGTTATATTATCCATTTCTTCCTGTTGTATTGTGTTTCCTGACAACAGATTTTCAAACCATGATTGAATTTTAATAGGAGCTATGTTGCCGGCAATAGAGGATAGACGCGTAAAGCCATATTGTATCTTTTGCAAAAGATCCCGCTCTCCTCCAGCGTAAATATAAAACGTTTTTTCTGATAGGTTATGCAATATATCGGAAGCTTTGTTTGGATTGCCCGCTTCTTTTAAGCCAATCACTGATTCTAATCGTGCAAGTTCAAGTACACTTTCAATGGATAAATCAAAGCCTGTACGAGCGGGGTTATTGTACAAGATTACTGGTTTCTCGGCCAAAGAAATAATACTTTTCGAATACGTTAGCGCTTCGTGCTGAGTAGGTAAGAGGTAGGGAGGATAGCCTAAAAGAATGGCAGCAATATTGGTTTTACTGATTTCTTTAGCCAGTACTTCAGCTTCAGACTGTCTGATGGATGAAATACCGAAGATAATTTCCATTTTATGAATGAGTACTTCTTCGTTTTCTAACGCTGTTAAAAGCTCGATTTTTTCATTCAGACTAAGGCTATGCTGCTCACCAGTAGAGCCGCAAACTAGTACAGATCGTATACCTTGATCATATAGTCGTCTTATGTGATTAAGGGTATTTTTTGTGTCTAGTGTTTCGTCGTCTTGAAATGCAGTAGGTACAGCGATATGATAGTTTTCCTTCAACATGGGCTTAACTCCTCCTGATAAATTATAAGGATCTGCTGCTCCACCATAACCTAGTTTATCAAGATTTGTATAGAAGATAATTGGGCAGAAAAAATTTCATCATTTTGAAAGCGTTTACATAAACTGCTGTAAATCCGCTGAGGAGGTACAGTCATGAGTAAAGTGAATCAGTTCCTGGAGGAGAAAGTAATGCCAGTTGCTGCGAAGGTAGCGCAGCAGCGACACTTGAATGCACTCCGTGATGGACTTATTTTATCAATGCCTCTTATCATCATCGGTTCTTTCTTTTTAATTCTTGCCAATTTCCCGATACAACCGTATATGGATTTCCTAGCTGAACGGCCGCAGCTCAAGGAGGGCTTATTGTACCCATATCGCGGCACGTTTGAATTGATGACTTTGATTGCCGTTTTTGGGATCGGCTATCGTTTGGCTGAGTCATATAAAGTGGACCCTCTTGCGGCTGGTGCTGTATCTTTATCAGCATATTTCGTCGGCACACCATATGTAACGTATATAATAGGCAAGACACCAGAAGGTGTGGATATTACCGAGACAGCTTATCAGACAGCGATGTTCACAAGTAAAGGACTATTCGTGGGGATGCTGATTGCGCTGCTTTGTACAGAAATTTATCGATTCATTGTACAGCGCAATTTGGTCATCAAGCTGCCAGACGGAGTACCGCCGGCAGTCGCTCGCTCTTTTACCGCTTTGATACCAGGCTTTTTTGCGATCATTGCTATCTGGGTCATCCGCTTACTCGTGGAAAACGTCGGTTCCTTCGGCAGTATCCACAACGTCATTACTGTGCTGCTTCAAAAACCGCTCACATCCATCGGAACGAGTCTTGCTGGTACACTAATTATTTTCTTATTGATCACATTGCTTTGGAGTACTGGTTTACATGGAGCGACAATTGTCGGGGCAGTAACAGGGCCAATTTGGCTGACGTTGACAGCAGAGAACGCCAAATCCTTCGAGCTTGGCGAACCTGTTCAGCATATCGTCACGAACGAAATCAATGATATTGTCTTTATCGGAGGTTCTGGAACAACCCTGGGCCTTGTGCTGGCAATGCTATTGTTCGCGAAAAGTCAGCAGATGAAGCAGCTTGGCAGACTAAGTATAGGACCTGGTATATTCAATATCAATGAACCGGTACTATTCGGGATGCCTATCGTCATGAACCCGCTCCTGATTGTACCCTTTATATTAACACCTCTCATCTCGGTACTGATTACGTATTTGGCTATGGACTGGGGAATCGTTGCAAAGCCAATCGGAATCGTACCTCCGTGGACAATGCCGCCTATATTACAAGGCTATTTGATTACGGGCAGCATATCCGGGGCAATTCTGCAGATTGTCATTCTTATTCTATCATTCCTTATTTATTACCCATTTTTCCGACTGTGGGATAAACAAAAAGCAGCGGAAGAAAGAGCAGGAGGAGAAGAGCAGTAACTGCTCTTCTTGTTACATAGAAAACCTTAAATCTGAAGAAGGTGTGAAAAGATAAGGATCGTGGAATGGTAACTTAGGGAATCTTTCAATATAGAAAAATTGAAATATTTGCAGGAAATAGCACAATCAATCGAGAAACAAGTAGAAAAAGGCTATAGGAGGGGAATTATGACGACGTCGTACGAGGCATTAGTGGCAGAGATGGAACGCATTTCGACAGTGATACAGAAGTTTCCGGAAAATCTGCAAGGCAAGGTTTTCGACATAATGGTAAAGAGCTATCTTGGGGAGCAAGGTTTTGGATATGAAGCGGCAGCAGCAGAGGAACCAGAAACAGAAACAGTACAGCACATATCGGTCGTCGACTCCAATCGAGTCCAATCAATCAAGAAGCGTCCGATCCGCCGGAACAAGGACTCCTATAGCATGGTGAAAGATCTTGACCTGCTAGGTAAAAGCGGTGTGGAACCATTCCGTGATTTCCTAGAGCGATATGAAGTGAATTCCAATATCAAGTTCAATACAGTGGCAGTCTACTATTTGAAGAATGTCCTGCATATACCGGATGTGACAATCGATCACATCTATACATGCTATAAAAATGGCGAGCGGAAGGTGCCAGGAAATCTCAGGCAAAGTATTACAGATACTTCCAGTTCTAAATATGGCTATATCAACATGAGTGACAATCATATTACGCTCAGTGTCCTAGGAGAAAATCTTGTGGAGTTCGAACTGAAGCAGGAAGCATAATTCTAGTTTGAAGAAAGCGCAAACAAGGAATATATAATCAGAGCGTTACTGAATCATCACAAATGAGTGGAGGGAAGTAACAAGATGAAGAAAACAAATATTGGATGGATTGCAGGAGGAACAGTCGCAGTAGCCGCAGCAGCAGGTACCTTTTCTTATTTAAAACGCAAGAAGGATGATCCGGACGTGACTGGCTCGAATTTGCAGGGTAAAGAGCGAGAGGATAAGATTCCTAGTCCGGATGCTGAAAAAGATGACGCAGAGAAAGGCTTGACTGCATTGGACCACCATTATCGGGAAGAGTGGGTGGCTAATACAATCACACCAACTGAAGAAGAGATTAAAGCAGCAGAAGAAAAAGTGAACAAATGATCCAAAGCCGGCTATGAACATCTCATAGCTGGTTTTTTGTGTGCATATGAACTACAAAGATATTGTGTGACGGTTTGGAATTTTTTTAAGCTATCCTTCCTATCTAGTCAGATTAATCCCTGTAACTATACGAAGCTATTAGTTGTAAGATGTTCTTGGTTTTCCATATGTTTTATATCTATAATGGAATTAAATTTGAAATAGAGAGGTTAAAATACCATGACAGCAATATCCTTTTATACTGTTGCCATCATTGCGCTTATTCTGCTGATTGTGATAGGTGTTATCACTGGTATCTATCTAGTATTTAGAACGTACAACCGAAGACGGCAGCAGGCTTATATGGCAGAATGGCAAGCAGCTCGGAGGCAGCGAGAATGACAAAGTATTCGATTGTACCTATGACACAATTACAGGCAGAATCGATTGCGAACACATGGAGATATGAAGGTATTTATGCTTTTTATGATATGGACCAAGATGAAGAAGACATGGCTGAATTCCTCGATCCTGCAGCCAGAGAAGGAAAAGTTTTTGTGGTGACACAGATGGAAGAGGTCATCGGCTTTTGCAGTATCGAATCAGAAAATGAGGAAGTAGAAATTGGATTTGGTATGCGGCCAGATCTGACCGGGAAAGGCAACGGGCAAGATTTTGTGTCATTTCTGCTTGATTACATCACAAAAGTATATCATCCGAAAAAGATCTGTCTTGCCGTAGCTGGTTTCAACAAGCGGGCTATTACGTTGTACGAGCGAATTGGTTTCCGCCTTACTGAAAGTTTCGATCAGCAGACAAATGGTTCGGTATACCCATTTATTATGATGGTGCTGGAAGTGAAAAACCTCTCCAATTAATGGAGAGGTTTGTTATTTTCATATAATCTGTTTACCCATTTGCCCTAAAGCATAATGAATCCCGTGCTGCAATGTTTGGAAACAGTCGAATGTTGCAAGTGAGATGCCGGAGTTGGTAATTTGCAAGCCAAGCTCTGGTGAAATTCCGACAAGTAATGTCTGCGTACCAATCAAGGATGAAGCCGATCCAACCTTGCTGATAAGGTTCGCGGTATACTGGCTGACGTCCTTATCCAGTCCTGTCAAATCGAGGAGCAGGTATCTTGCTTTATATGCAGGCAAATTCTCGAGCGTTTTAAATAGCAGTTCCTCGGATCGCTCTTCGTCATATTTTCCAATTAAGGGAACGACAACAACATGATCAAGTACAGGAATGATCGGGGATGATAAATCACGCACCAGCTTTTTCAATTCCCTTGTCTTATCTTCGACAGTCGCTTCCAATTCCATGATTTTCTGTGATTCTTTTTTCCGTGCTAACTGATGGATATTCTCTGAAACTGTAACATCTGAAGGGAAGTAATGGATGATGGTGCTTTGATAGCCTTCCAATTGATAATGCTCCACCTTGTACCATACATTTATTCCGAACATACCGCTGAAGATGCCAGCGTAATGGGCTGGCAAGAAGCGGCCGCCTTCGGTTTTTCCTTGAGAAACATTTATTTTATGTTCCCAGCTGTCAACCAGCTCTGCTGTCAATGTATGTTTTTCGGGATCAAGATCCTTGATTATAGTCCTTCCCCAGCCTGCAGAAGCATACGTGTTTGTAATGAGTTCCGCAGCTTTATGGATTCCAACATCAGGTTTATTTTGGAAATACTCTCCAACAACAATTCCTTGCCGATATCCTGTTGTTTCAAAAACAAGGTTGGAAACCTCTTCTCCGGAAATCTCCTCTATCGTATCAAAAAATTCACGCATAGCACTGGAAATCCAAAATAGTACTGCATCTTGTTCTTCATATATGAATCTGCCTTTATCCAGTTCCCAACCAAACTGGAGGCCGCCAACTTCTATCTTGTCCAATGGTTCCGTACTCCTTTTTCGGGCGAATTATAGTCCAAGTATCATTATAAATTTTATGTAGATACAATGCCAGTTCTTTGCGGTCACGCAGTAAGTCTTATACTATCATTTCTCTATATCGGGCCAATATACTAACAATAGCACATATTATGGATGGTTGCTGGAATGCAATCCATAATTCTCAATACGATTTACTAGTAATATACGTACGGTAATTACCGTTGGCTAACTGCACAGGAGATATGTATAAAATAAGAGCGTGCCGAATGGACACGCCCTTGTCTCATTTTGTAATATCCATAAATCCTTCACCGAAAACGTCTCGTACGTCGTATAATGTAATAAATGCTTTTGTATCGATAGAGCGGACTATTTTCTTCAATGGAAGCAGTTCCTGCTTATTGATGACAACATACAGAATTTCTTTCTGGTTCTGTGTATAGTACCCACGTCCTTCCAGCAGCGTAACACCTCTGTCGAGCTGTGTGGAAATTGTTTTGGCGATCGTATCTTTCTGATTGGAAATGATGAACACAGCTTTCTTTGGATTTAACCCTTCAATCACGAATTCCATTACCTTAGTTGCGATATATAGCATAATTACAGTAATCAAAAGCTTCTCTGTACCGATGATGAACCATGAAGCTGCCACTACGATCAAATCGAAGAACAGCAGGGCAAAGCTTGTGTTCCAATCAAGATACTTATTTGCAAGACGGGCAAGAATTGCAGTGCCTGCTGTCGTGCCGCCTACTTTAAGTACAAGTCCAATGCCGACACCTGCAAATAAACCGCCGAAAACTGCGTTTACTAGTACTTGATCAGAAGCTATTTCCCAGCTCTCTGTTATATGAAGGAAAATAGAATTGAGTATGACGACGATAATTGTATAAAAAACGGTCTGTTTGTCTAGGAATCGATATCCTATGATAAGCAAGAGTCCATTCAAAATTAAGTTCATGATACTCGGAGCCCAGCCAAGAGCATAAAATAAAATTATAGTAACACCTGTTACACCGCCTTCACCCAGCTCACTTGGAATAGCGAAGATATTCACTGCCAGGGCAAATAGAAAGGATCCAGCCATAAGGAATACGAGGTCTTTGAGGAAGTGCTGCTTTATCTGTTTCATCTGATAACCCCCTTTTAAAATGTTGTTTCTTCTCTGATAGACCACGAGATTATATCACACTGCATTATAGCTTGCCATATTACTTGACAAGATTCTAAAAGAATATCTGCCGGTTTCATTGCGGATAAAGAAAGGGTAATTGAATATAAAAAGTGAAATTTTAGCAAAATGCGCATAAATTGTGTCTGATTATGAAAAAGATTAGTATGTAGATAGTAGGAGGGTATGCAGATGAATGAAACATTTAAAGCGTTAATTGCAGATAAACAGGGAGAAGACTTCTCGGTCCAGGTGAGGGAATTGACCGTTGACCAGTTGCCGGAGGGAGAAGTATTAATCAAGGTCCACTATTCTGGCGTCAACTATAAAGATAGCCTAGCAACGATACCAAATGGAAATGTAGTGAAGTCTTACCCGATCGTACCGGGAATAGATTTAGCTGGAGAAGTTGTCACTTCCGAAGATGAGCGATTCCAGCCGGGTGATCAAGTCATTGCCACGAGCTATGAAATCGGGGTTGCTCGTCATGGTGGTTATAGCGAGTACGCAAGGGTGCCGGCCGAATATATTGTCCCATTGCCGGAAGGGATGACGACGAGAGAAGCAATGATCATTGGTACAGCAGGGTTTACAGCTGCACTTTCCGTTCAACGCTTGTTGGAGAATGGTTTGAATAAAGAAAACGGTCCAGTACTTGTTACAGGAGCGACCGGAGGAGTCGGAAGCTTCGCGGTAGCTATATTGTACAAGCTTGGCTTCGAAGTAGAAGCAAGCACAGGTAAACTAGAGGAGCAGGAATACCTCAAGGAGCTTGGAGCTACCCGTATTATTTCGCGTGATGAGGTGTATGACGGCAACCTCAAACAGCTTGCCAGCCAAAAATGGGCAGCAGCAGTCGATCCTGTTGGCGGAGAACCTTTAGCGGCGGTCCTCAGCCAGCTCAAGTATAATGGATCTGCTGCAGTGAGCGGATTGACAGCAGGAGGTAAGGTTCCGACTAGTGTCTTCCCATTCATCCTGCGCGGAATCAACTTACTTGGAATCGATTCGGTCTATTGCCCGAAACCAACTCGCGATAAAGTATGGATGCAGCTGGCAACCGCTTTTAACCCAGGAGATTTGGAACGATTCGTGATAGAAGAGCTGGCATTGGAGCAATTGCCAGATGCATTACCTAATTTATTGCAAGGTCATGCCCGAGGCCGATATCTTGTCCGTATCGAAGAATGAGTGTGACATTTGTGTGTCATAGAATTTGAACTGTTTGTGAACGTCGTCACAAATTGTTTCCCTCTGCGATCAATCATGGCATAATCATAATCAAATGACTATGTGAGGTGCACAAAATGATTTATCTATTAATTGTGTTCGCGGTGGCTTGTGTTGTTGGCTGTTTTGCAACTTGGATGAAGATGGTCAAACAAGACGAAAATCAATTTGCAAATGTGACGGAAACTCAGACAGAAACATATAAAAAGGCTAATTAAATGTAAAAAGCGCGCTGTTCAATCAGCGTGCTTTTTTTATATGACAATATTACTAACTTTTCTTCATAAAATGGGTTATAACATTAGCTGATTAGGGTAAAGGTATGATATTCGAATGATGCTTAAGGAGAAAGGTACTGGAAATGAAAACAGTTGCGGAGATGACCAAAAGTGTAAGTGCTTTTGATAATTTCGATGAAGCGGCACAGGGTGTGCTGGATATTATCAGTGAATTCGTGAAGATTAATACACTATTTATCGCTAAAAATGATAGCGTTCATAATGAAATCATCAAAGTTGTAAATCAGAAAGAGACGCTCCTGCAGGAAGGTGAAAAGCTTCCCTTTAATGAAACATTATGCAAGCTTAGTGTGGATCACGGGAGAGAAATACTAATAATTCCCGACTTGGCGAAAAGCGAACTTTCTCAATCGCTTGAGGTAGCAAAGAATCTTGGAGGCGGCAGCTTTATCGGGATTCCGATCTATTTTGAGAACGGACAGAATTACGGAACCATTTGCGGACTTGACTCGAACTCATTTCCGTTTACAGAGGAACACATCCGACTATTTGAAACGATGGCTTCGCTTATGACTTTTGTACTTGAGCTTGATAATGCAAACAAGCAGATACAAAATTTATCAGCACCATTTGTTCCGATTACTTCTGGGGTAGCAGTGCTTCCGATTATCGGATTCATCAATGAAGATAGAGCAGAAAAAATAATTCAGCTATCTCTGCAGAAGAGTCTGGAGCTGAATTTAGACTATCTTGTCATCGACTTATCTGGTATCTCTCAGATTGATCATGTGGTGAGCAGCTCACTTCTAAAGATAGCCACCTTGCTGAAGCTTATCGGTGTGACCCCAATTCTGACCGGATTCCATCCGGATTTAGCATTGAAAGCATTATCCCTGCAGATGGAATTAAAGGACATTTTTATCGAAGCCAATTTGGAGCGTGCATTGAATAAAATCGGATTAAAATTGGAGAAACGTGATAGTTTGTAAAACTAGACAAAGATATTTGTCTGGTTTTTGTTTTAGGTTTGGCCCAGATTGGAATGGATTTAGCATTTGATGGAAAGGGAGAAGTATAGCGCTGTTAACAAATTTCATGTTAGCTGGGGTTTTTGAGCGTCGGGCTTCTCGGTAAGTCTTATGCATTTGTTTCAGGAGGCATTATCTATCATGCTATCAAGGGACAAATGCAGGAGCAAGGAAGATTAGCGGCGTTTTTGTATTTCTGTATACCTTGTATTCTCTATACATTTGTTTGGATAATGGTAAAATAAGGAGGGTTATCTAAACAGAAGGAAACCCTGCTTGCTGGTCAAAGTAGTGCAGGAGTATGCGCGTTTACATAGTACGAATCAGATCCCGAAGCATGACGGAATGGCTCAAAGTAACGAGCTGATTTTCGAAAGGGAAGCATATGAGGTGGAAGTATGAGAATCAGGGAAATTGAAGAAAAAGATAATCAGCAAGTCGAGCAGCTGATCCGGACTTGCTTAAAGGAGTTCGGTGCCGATAAGCCTGGAACAGCTTGGAGTGATCCAGATTTAGGTCGTTTCTATTCCTTCTATCAGCAGCCTGGTTCGAAGTATTGGGTTGTGGAAGAGGAAGGAACGATTGTTGCCGGATGCGGTATTGGTCCCATCGAAGGACACCCGGAAGTTTGTGAACTCCAGAAGATGTATACAGCCAAGAATACACGCGGGACAGGTATAGCACACGATATGCTGCTAACAGCACTTACTTTTGCTAGCCAGCATTATAGTCGCTGTTACTTGGAAACGCTGAGCAACATGACTGCAGCAAATCGTTTCTATCTGAAGACAGGCTTTCAGCGTTTGGACAGGCCTCTGAGCGAAACAGAACATTATGCTTGTGATGTTTGGTATATCAAGGATTTATAATGTATCGAAAGGAAGGCGAACTCTTGCACGTCAAACCAATCGTAACGCAGCTGGAAGCGAATGAGATTGTTTATGCTGTTGGGGGTTCACTGCTGCTGTACTTAAAAGGGCTGCCAGTTAGTCCAAATGATATGGATATACTAGTAGAGCCTGAGCAGTTTGCCCGTGCAAAAAGAACACTTCAAAACATAGCGGTCATATCGGAAGACAAGCTGCCGCTGGACCGGTTTCAAACGAAGTCATGTACAACCTTCACTATGTCAGATGGTTTACAAGTGGACTTGATGGCAGGTTTTGCCGTTTCCTATGGAGGTAATGTTTTAGAGATGCCTTTTACTGCTGTAAGGGATCAGACAATTGCCGGTGTACTGCCGCTAAGCAGTATGGAGGCATGGTATATTATGTACTGGTTGTTGCCCGGAAAAGAAGGTAAACGTTCTGTAATGGAGCAATACTTCCGCAGAAGCGGGCTAAAGGATCGGCATTATTTACAGCAAGCACTCGAATTTGAATTACCGGAAGGTGCCTCCGCGGCAATTCAAGATTTATTAACAATATGAAGAAACAGAACTCAACTTAAGTCATAATAAATTCATAGTAACTACTTGAAATCCCTTTCTAAAGGGATTTTTTTGTTTGTTAACAAAGCTGTGACGATTACGCCACAAATTGTTCAATATTTCACAATCCCAAATAGGAAGACAGGAGTATACTAAATGTAACAGGACATTGTGACTAATTTCACATAGTTTCCGATAAAATTATGAAAAGAAAGAAGGCGGCAAAATGGATGTTGTAGAGCTTTCGCGTATCCAATTTGCATCAACGACGTTGTTCCACTTCCTATTCGTTCCGTTAAGTATAGGATTGGCATTCATCATTGCAATCATGGAAACATTGTATGTTGTCAAAAAAGACGATAAATATAAAAAAATGGCGAAGTTCTGGGGACATATATTCCTGATCAACTTCGCAGTCGGTGTTGTCACCGGTATATTACAGGAATTCCAATTCGGGATGAACTGGTCGGAATACTCCCGTTTTGTAGGGGATGTTTTCGGTGCACCGCTTGCTATTGAGGCACTGCTGGCATTCTTCATGGAGTCCACTTTCCTTGGTCTGTGGATTTTTGGTTGGGATCGCTTGCCAAAATGGGTGCATGCATTATGTATTTGGCTTGTGTCCCTAGGTACGATTTTCTCCGCATTCTTCATTCTGTCTGCGAACTCATTCATGCAGCATCCAGTCGGAGAAGTATTGCAAAATGGCAGACTTGAGATGAATGACTTCTTGGCAATCATGACAAATGGTCAGCTTTGGGTCGAATTTCCGCATACAGTCTTCGGTTCGTTCGCGACTGGTGCATTATTCATCGTAGGTATTAGTGCTATAGCTCTTTTGCGTAAGAAACATGTGGAATTCTATAAAGGTTCCTTTAAGGTTGCTATTGTTGTCGCTTTGATCAGTGGTATCGGTATCGCATTATCCGGTCACGAGCAGGCATTATATCTTGTGGAAACACAGCCAATGAAAATGGCTGCCAGTGAGGGTCTTTGGGAAGACAGTGCCGATCCTGCACCTTGGACAGTATTTGCCAATATCGATACCGAAGCGAAGGAAAATACAGGAGAACTTAAAATCCCATATGTGTTAAGTTTCTTATCTTATGGTACATTCAGCGGTTCAGTAGAAGGCATGAATTCCTTGCAGGAACGTTATACAGAGCTATACGGACCTGGCAATTACATCCCGCCTGTCAAAACGACATTCTGGAGTTTCCGTGTCATGACAGTACTAGGCGGAGCAGTTCTAGCTCTATCTATCTGGGGTGCTTATCTTTATGCACGTAAAAAACTCGTTAATAGCAAATGGTATCTGCGCTTGATGATCGTTGCAATCAGCTTCCCGTTTATCGGCAACTCTGCGGGTTGGATCATGACTGAAATCGGTCGTCAGCCATGGGTTGTATTTGGATATATGAAAACAGAGGATGCGGTCAGTGCTGGTGTCACAGCTGGAGAAGTTCTTTTCTCCCTCATCACTTTCTCGGCCATGTACTTGATTCTGTTCGCGGTCATGATTACTTTGTTCGTCCGTGAAATCAAAAAAGGGCCGGAGCATGATGTAGAAGAAACAGAACCAATCGCAGACCCATTCACGAAGGAGGGTCAACATGCTTTCTCTTAATGAATTTTGGTTTATCCTTGTCGCTGTTTTGTTCGTTGGCTTCTTCTTCCTGGAAGGCTTCGACTTCGGCGTCGGGATTGCAAGTAAATTTGTAGCTAAAGATGATTTGGAAAAACGCGCTTTCATCAATTCGATCGGCCCATATTGGGATGCGAATGAAGTATGGCTTATCACAGCTATCGGAGCGATGTTCGCAGCTTTTCCGAACTGGTATGCCTCTATGCTAAGCGGTTTTTATCTTTGTTTCGCTTTCATTTTGTTCGGTCTGATCGGCCGCGGGGTGGCATTCGAGTTCCGAGGCAAAGCTGAGCACCCGACGTGGCGCAAGACATGGGATTGGGTGATTCTCTTCGGCAGTATCATTCCGCCGCTTGTTTTCGGTATCATGTTCACTGCGTTGATCCAAGGTGTACCGATTGACGAGAACATGCACATGCTTGCAGGTGTGTCCGATGTTATCAATGTCTATACAGTTCTTGGCGGTGTCACGTTGACAATGCTTTGCGTATGGCACGGTCTTATCTTCGGAACACTACGTTTAATGGATACGTTACGTGAACGCTGCCGCAGTGCAGCGAAAAAATTGCTGCCAATCAACGCAATTTTATTGGTTGCATTCCTTGGAATGACATTCTTTAAAACAGATATGTTCAGTGTACATGGAAATATTTTAGAGTATCTATTCATGGTCGGTATTCTTGTGTATATCGCATCTGGCTACTTCATCACAAGAAAACGTGATGGCTGGGCATTCCTGATGTCTGGTTTAATCATGATCCTGTTGATTGCTTCTGTGTTCATTGGTCTATTCCCGCGGGTAATGATCAGTTCTATCAGTGAAGCTTACAGCTTGACTGTACAGTCAGCATCATCAGGAGATTATTCATTGAAAGTCATGACCTATATCAGTTTGGCATTGCTGCCATTCGTGTTAGGCTATCAAATCTGGAGCTACTACGTTTTTCGTAAACGTGTAGATCATAAGGAGCATATGGAATACTAATGGGCAGAAATTTAATGGCTTATAAAGGAATAAAAACGGTGCTGCTAGGGCTATCCGCATTGACGCTGCTGCAAGCTGTGGCCATTATCTTTCAAGCGAAATGGCTGGCGGAGGCCATCACGCACCTATTCCATGGGGAAATCTTCACTTCCCAAATCCCACTTATAGGCTGCTTTATAGCAGCCTTTCTTGCTAGGCAGCTTTTGCAGCTGATCATCAAAAAAATATGTTTCCGCTTCGCAGAAGCAACTGTTGAAGATATGCGGAAAGCATTTTTGGAAAGTGTATTCAAGCTTGGACCACGCTACACGAAACAGGAAGGAACCGGGAATCTGGTTACCTTTTTGCTGGAGGGAGCAGGCAAGCTCCGCGACTATCTGGAGCTGTTTTTGCCAAAGCTCGTTTCCAATATGATTACACCATGGCTTGTACTAGTTTATATCTGGCTGCATGATGGTATTTCGGCTGTCATTTTATTGGTTACCATTCCTATCTTGGTAGCTTTTATGATTTTGCTTGGCTTAGCCGCACAGAAGAAAATGGACAGTCAGTGGAAAGCTTATCGAATGCTTTCCAATCACTTTGTGGATTCGTTAAGAGGATTGGAAACGTTGAAATTCCTTGGTCGCAGCAAGGAACACGGTGAGACGATCGAGAAAGTAAGCGGACAGTATCGCAAATCCACGTTAGGTACATTGCGGATTGCGTTTCTTTCCTCTTTTGCGCTGGATTTGTTTACGCAGCTTGCGATCGCTTTCGTCGCCGTGACACTTGGTCTGCGGTTGATTGATGGAACACTATTGCTGGAGCCAGCATTGATGATCCTCCTGCTTGCGCCAGAATACTTCCTTCCGATTCGTGAGGTTGGGAATGATTATCATGCTACGTTGGATGGTAAGGATGCAGGTGACCAGATGCTTGCTGTTATCAAGCTTGCCAAAGAGAAGCATAAAGGAAATCAAGCAGGTGTTTGGGGAGAAGACAGTGAGCTTGTTTTAAATGATGTGACTGTTATGTACGACAATGATCGTCCTGCTTTGTCAGACTTAAAGCTAAGCATCAAAGGGAATCAGAAGGTCGGTTTAATTGGGGCAAGTGGTGCCGGTAAGTCAACTTTCATTGATTTGCTGAGCGGGTTTATTGATCCCGTTTCCGGTCAAATGGAGCTGGATGGAAAGCCTGTGGACTTCTCATCAGAAGCTTGGCAGGAACAGACAGCTTACATTCCGCAGCACCCATTCATATTCCAAGGCAGCATCAAGGACAACGTAAGATTTTATGCGCCGGAAGCTTCGGATGAACGAGTGGAAGAAGCGATTGGTCATGCTGGTCTCAGGGAGGTTGTTGATAGGCTGCCTGAAGGATCCGACACCTTGATTGGGGAAGGAGCCCGCAACTTAAGCGGCGGTCAGGCACAGCGTGTTGTCTTGGCAAGGGCATTTTTGAGTGACCGTTCGATTGTCCTTTTGGATGAACCTACAGCGCAGCTTGATATTGAAACGGAATATGAATTAAAAGAAGTCATCGAGGAGCTTGCGGCAGACAAACTATTGTTCTTTGCATCGCATCGACTTCATTGGATGCAGGAAATGGATCTAATTGTTGTCATGGATAACGGAAGAATAGCGGAGTGTGGCACGCATGAACAATTAATGGCAAACCGTGGCTTATATGTCCGCTTGCTGAAAGCACAAATGGGGGATAATCATGAAGCATCGTGACTGGATTATGCCATATGTTAAACAATATAAATATCGCATGCTGACCATTCTGCTGCTGAGTATGCTGACAGTAGGTTCAGCTGCGGCATTGATGTTCACATCTGGCTTTTTGATTTCTAAATCAGCACTTCGGCCGGAAAATATCCTGCTCGTATACGTGCCGATTGTACTCGTTCGGGCATTTGGTCTTGGTCGCTCTGTATTTCGCTATTCCGAACGACTGGTGAGTCATGATTTCATTCTCCGCGTGCTGGCAAAGATGCGGACTAGGCTTTATCATCTGGTCGAGCCGAAGGCAGCTACGAGCAAGTCGATGAAAACGGGAGAAGTGCTCGGTATATTGGCCGAGGATATCGAAAGCTTGCAGGATTTGTATCTGCGTACGATTCTGCCGACTGCATCCGCGGTCCTTCTATATGTGATCAGTATTTGTGCACTCGGTTACTTTAGTATTGGATTCGCTTTACTTATGGCGATTTATTTCTTCGTGCTGGTTGTTGTGATGCCGATTTTCTCTCTTTTGCATATGCGTGCGGCCAATCAGGCATACAAAAAGGATAAGGACCAGCTGTATCAATATGTAACAGATGGTTTCCTTGGTATACATGACTGGCTTTTGAGCGGGCAAAAACAGCATTTCTTCAGCCGCTTCTTCAAACGTCAGGAAACACAGGACAAAGCTGATAAACGGTCGAAGAACTGGTCATATTATCGTGAATTCATCGGACAGATCGTTGTTGCTGCCATGCTGATCACGATGCTTGCTTTCGGTGCCAGTCTGTTTACGGATGGACGAATAGCAGATGTATTCATTGCTGCATTTGTACTTGTCATCATTCCGCTGTCCGAGGCGATTTTACCTGTTTCGAATGCTGTGGAAAAGTACCCTCGGTATGAGGAATCATTGAATCGTGTCACCAAGCTGGAATCAGATCAGGACACAACCGTTGAGGCTGTAGCCTATGAAGGTTCATTCGAAAATGTACAGCTGACTATGAATAGTGTGGATTTTGGATATGAAGAGCAGGGGAGTGTTATCAAAAACCTATCTCTCGAACTGACACAAGGTAAGAAGATTGCCATTATCGGTAAGAGTGGAGCGGGTAAATCAACATTGCTCAAGCTTTTTCAAGGGATGCTGGTACCAGATTCCGGAACTGTACAAATCAATGGATATGAAGCATCATCCATTCGTCCTGATATGATAAAACTTGTTTCTGTATTGAATCAAAATCCATATCTTTTCTATACAAGTGTGGCGAATAACTTGCTTTTGGCAAATGAAACAGCAACAGAAGCAGAAGTGAAGGCTGTTATGAAACAAGTCAAATTGCATGATTTAGTAGCCAGTCAGCCAGAAGGCTATCAGACATCCATGCAGGAAACCGGGCAGCGCTTTTCAGGCGGAGAACGTCAGCGTATTGCGCTGGCACGGGTACTGCTGCAGGATACACCGATTGTCATGCTGGATGAGCCGACTGTGGGACTTGATCCGATCACTGAACGAGACCTGCTTGATACGATTTTCAATAGCTTGACGGGTAAGTCCTTGCTGTGGGTAACACATCATCTGGTCGGAATGGAACAGATGGATGAGATCATATTTATGGAAGAAGGAAAAATCAAAATGCGCGGAACACATGCACAATTGCTGCAGGAATCAGCGCATTATCGCAAATTATACGAGCTGGACCGGCCGACGGCACTCCAGCATGTGTGATCCAAAGCTTTATAGCTTTGGATTTTTTTTATGCATAAATCGATAGAAAGCTCATCATACTACCGGTAAAGCAAAATCGAAATGGAGTGACGTGATGGATATCCTTCTTGCCGTCCTGCCTGCATTGTTCTGGGGCAGTATCGTGTTATTCAATGTCAAGCTTGGCGGGACCCCTTATCACCAAATCCTCGGTACGACTATCGGTGCATTGTTGCTCTCGATTGTACTGTATTTCTTCGTAAGGCCGGAATTGACCGGATTCATCTTCTTAATTGGGTTTTTATCTGGGGTGTTCTGGTCACTTGGTCAAACCTTCCAGTTAAAAAGCGTACATGCAATCGGTGTTTCTAGAACGATGCCGATTTCGACTGGTGCGCAGCTTGTTTCCACTTCCCTATTTGGAGTGATTGTTTTCGGTGAATGGAATACGGCAAGATCTGTCATTCTCGGAATTCTGGCATTATTGCTCATTATCATTGGTGCAATGCTCACTTCCAAACGTGCTAAAGGAGAACAGACGGACGAGGCAAGCCGGGGCGCGTTCCGAAAAGGTCTGATTTTCATCGCTATCTCAACAGTTGGCTACCTCGTATACGTTGTCATAGCCAGACTCTTCGGTGTCGATGGGTGGACAGCTTTATTCCCGCAGGCTGTCGGCATGGTAGCAGGCGGAATCATCCTGACGGTGAAATACAGACCGTATGATTTTTACACCATAAAGAACATCATTCCAGGTTTGATATGGGCGACAGGAAATATGTTTTTGTTTATTTCACAGCCGCGCGTAGGCGTAGCGACTAGCTTTTCTTTATCTCAAATGGGAATCGTCATATCCACGCTTGGCGGTATTTTTATATTAGGAGAGAAAAAAACGAGGGGCCAGCTGATCAGTATCAGCATCGGAATCATCCTGATCGTTATTGCCGGTTTCCTATTAGGCTATACAAAATCATAATGAAGGAGAGTTTCATATGTATCCAAGTTTGCAAGGGAAAGTAGTCGTCATCACAGGTTCATCTACTGGTCTCGGGAGAGCTATGGCTTTGCGCTTTGGCCAAGAAGGTGCCAAAGTAGTCGTGAATTATTACAATAATGGCGAGAAAGCTGATGAGGTAGTCCAAGAAATCAAAAACAGCGGCAGTGATGCAGTAGCCATACAAGGAAATGTAATGGTGGAAGAGGACGTTAAAAAACTTGTTCAGACAGCCATCGATTCATTTGGTAAATTGGATATCATGATTAATAATGCTGGTGTCGAAAACCCGGTTCCTTCCCATGAATTGCCGCTGAAGGATTGGGACCGAGTTATCGGAACGAATTTGACAGGTGCCTTCTTAGGTTCGCGTGAAGCATTGAAGTATTTTGTTGAAAATGATGTAAAAGGAAATATCATCAATATGTCCAGTGTACATGAAATGATTCCTTGGCCATTGTTTGCACATTATGCTGCTAGTAAAGGCGGGGTAAAGCTCTTGACCGAAACGTTGGCACTGGAATATGCTCCGAAACAAATTCGTGTTAACAATATCGGGCCAGGCGCAATCAATACGCCAATCAATGCTGAGAAATTCGCAGATCCAAAGCAAAAAGCAGATGTAGAGAGCATGATTCCGATGGGTTATATCGGAAGGCCAGAGGAAATTGCAGCTGTTGCAGTGTGGCTTGCTTCTGATGAATCCAGCTACGTGACAGGTATTACATTATTTGCAGATGGCGGTATGACCAAATATCCAAGCTTCCAGGCAGGAAGAGGCTGAACATTAAAAAGACAATGCCCTCGTGGGCATTGTCTTTTTAATGTTCATAAATCATTTTGCGTGTCATGCCGCCGTCTACAACAATATTTTCACCGTTGATGAAGTTATTTTCAGCTGATGTCAGGAATATGCATGCTCTGGCGATATCTGATGGTGTTCCGACACGTTTTGATGGGTGCTGATCATGATCGACAGGACGCAGACTATCATATTCCTTCGTTTCGATCCAGCCTGGGCTGATGCTGTTTATCGTAATGTAGTCATCCTGCAATGACATAGAAAGTGCATGCGTAAGAGCGACGATGCCGCCTTTAGTAGCAGCGTATGCTTCCGTATCAGGTTCCGACATGGTTGCGCGAGTCGATGCAATGTTCACGATCGAGCCGCCTTTTCCGCTTTGTTTCATATATCCTGCAGCTTCTCTGCTGGCTAGGAAAGTGCCGCGCAAATTTGTGTTGATGATGCTATCCCATTCTTCGACCTCTAGATCAAACATATTCTTGAACGCACTGATACCAGCGTTGTTAATCAAAATATCAATTTGCCCAAAATGGTCAAAGACTTGCTTCATAAAGTCAGTCACGTCCTGGTGATTCCGCATGTCGGCCTGAAGGGCGAGTCCTTCTCCTGCCATTTCCTGTACAGTTTGTTCAGCAGCTGCATGATCCAGATCAACTGCAGCTACTTTTGCTCCTTTAGCGGCATACTGAAGAGCAACCGCCTTTCCGATTCCATTTCCTGCTCCAGTAACGACAACTACTTTGCCTGTAAAATCCATTACATTCATCCTTTCTTATCTTTGTAAAAAATATGTTTTAAAGACCATGTGCCATCTTCTTGAACAATCAATTCGCCGAATGAGAATAGCTCCTGCCGCCGTTTATCTGTTGGTGAGCCGGGATTGAAAAGAACAAGATCCGCTTCTTCCTTATGAATGGGAATATGTGAGTGGCCGAAGATAAGCAGATCAATATGTTCGTCTTCAAATGCTGCCATCGCGCGCTGTTCAGTCGTTTTTCCTTTCCCGTGTCCGTGTATTACCCCAACCGTCACTCCATGAAAGGTAAGGAGCTGTTTTTTTGGTAATGTATCAATAAGCTCGGGACTGTCTATGTTTCCGGAAACAGCTGTAACTGGAGCGAAAGATGCAAGGGAATCAAGAACCCGGCTATCCTGAAGATCACCAGCATGGATGATATGGTCAGCCTGCTCCAGATGGGGGAGCAGTGCAGCTGGCCAAACCTTTGCCATACGCGGCATATGTGTGTCAGCTAAGATAGTGATTCGCATCAGCTTCCCTCCAATCAATCTCATAATACCCTAAAGCACGTTACAGCAATCATAAAAAAACCGCTCACCCCATCAAGGGGGGAGCGGTCGATGTTACATTTGAGTCTGATGCTCAGGCTGATGCAGCGTGATATCTGCACCAAGCTGTGTGAACAGCCCTACTATATCCTCATAACCACGCTGAATATGTTTGACATCCGTGATTTTGGTTACGCCATCAGCTGCTAGACCAGCCAAAATCAAGGAAGTACCAGCGCGAACGTCATGTGCTTTTACTGTTGCGCCCGTCAGCTTAGAAACACCATGAATCAAGATCTGATGATCAACCACTTCAATGTCAGCGCCAAGTTTCTTCAACTCCGCAACATGCCCATTACGGTTTGGATATACTTTGTCCAAAATCGTACTAGAGCCAGCTGCTAGAGTGAGCAGCGTAGTAAGCGGCTGCTGCAAATCAGTTGCGAGCTCCGGATACATGCCTGTCTGGATACGCGCACCTTGCAGGGCAGTTCCTGAAGCTGTCATCGAGTCATCGTCTTCTGTAATAGTCATACCTAGCTCGATCAGTTTGTTCGTACAGCTAGCCAAGTGCTCTGGAATGACATTTTTAACTGTAATCCGGCCATTCGTCACACCTGCAGCCATCAAAAATGCGCCAGCAATCAAACGATCCGGAATCACCGTGTGTTCAATTCCGCCATGAAGGGACTCAACGCCGTCAATCGTGATCTTCTCTGTGCCGGCTCCTTTGATTTTTGCTCCCATCAAGTTCAGGAGATTCGCTAAATCAACCACTTCCGGATCTTTTGCAGCGTTGTGCAGCGTAGTGCGTCCTTCTGCTTTAGCTGCTGCCAGCATAGCGTTGATGGTAGCACCTGATGTAATGACATCAAATGTAATCTCCGCACCGGTCAATTTCTCGCTAGTTACTTCATAATACTGCTGCTTGAAATCGAATGTCGCTCCAAGTGCAGAAAGAGCCTTCACATGCTGATCTATCGGGCGTGATCCAAAATCATCTCCGCCTGGATATCCGATTTGCACGGTCTTTACCTTGTGCAGCAAAGCTCCGACAAAATAATATGATGCACGGAAATCTGATGTTTTTGCTAAATCAAGTTTACCAGATGTTATATGTTTACCGGTAAGCTCATACGTGTTCTTCTCTTTTTCTTTCATATGCAAACCAATATCTTCGGCAAGCTCTTTTATCAATAAAATATCCCGGATAGCGGGAATATCATGAATTGTAATTGTCTCATCTGTCAAACAGCCTGCTACAACTAGTGCAAGCGCACTGTTTTTGGCACCCGGGATGGTAACTTCTCCGGTTAGCGGGCCGCTTTTTCTGACTTCAAACCATGCATTGTCCACTCTATTACGCTCCTTGTCTAATTACAGCTCTGAAAGTCAGAATCAAAGGAATAAAGAATAAAGGAATTACCCTAGCTTCTTTGTATTATCCAGTATTTCTGATAAGCCTTCAGCGCTTTTTATCTGCTCTCATATGCACATAAATTTCATTTTACCATTAATCAGCCAAGAAGTAGATAGGGAATAAGTATTCCTGTATGCAGTTTTTACCTTTATCTTCGAACCCCTAGGGTAAGAGCTTCATATACTAGCGGTAACAGACTTTTGTGCTACAATAAAAAGGACTGGACTATACCAAAGGAAAGGCAGGCTCATCATGAAAGGAAAAAAGGTTGTCAAGAGCACGGCTATCGCGCTGCTTGTACTTTTTCTGTTTTGGTTCGTCCGGGAACATATTAAACTGTCACCTGAGGATATCCAAGGGTGGATTGTCTCATTTGGGATCGTTTCTCCATTAATCTACATGGGAATCTATGCGGTCAAACCCGTCATTTTTTTCCCTTCCTCTGTATTATCGATTGCAGGCGGTTTAGCGTTCGGCTTTGTTAAGGGTACCATCTTCATTTTAATTGGTTCCGCGGGTGCTGCTATCGTCGCATATTTTCTAGCTCACTTTTTCTCCGCGCGGTTCGGGGATAAGGATTTAGGCGAAAGAGTGGAGAAAATCAAGCAGAAATTGCATGACGAAGGTTTCTTTTATGTATTGGTCATGCGGGTGCTGCCGGTTTTCAATTATGATTTGGTCAGTTATGTTGCCGGTCTGACACGTGTTAAATTCAAGCAATATATGGCCGCCAGTATATTAGGCGTGCTTCCGGGGACGATGACCTATGCACTTGTCGGGTCAAGTATCGTATCCTTAAACTATACGTATCTAGCTATTATTCTATTGATTATATTGATTTGTGCTCTCATAGGCTTCTGGAAAAGAGACAAGATAAAGGAAATACTGACATAAGACAGCTGAGGCTGTCTTTTTTATTTTAGGTGGAAAAAGTTTAGCTGTTATAGTTGAAAGAATATTCCGAATCGGGGCGGTGTGTGCAAGGAAGATCAAAAACAGTCACTACGACGCAGCATCCAGTACGTGAAGCAGGAAATTATATCGGCCATGATGATGGTGCAAAGCAGCAGATGGCAGCTGACTTTTGCACCACTTAACCCGAATTGGAACGCCAGTACAGCTTGTAGCTATTGAGCGCGATATCCGAGAGACAAAAACAGAGAAAGAGGCTGGGACAAATTTTAGCCATATAAAAAACCGAACTATATTGTAAATCTTCCTAAGAAAAATTTGCATAAGTTCGGTCATTTTGATTAGTTATCCATACTAGCGGAGTGTTCTGCCGAAGCGGCGCTCAAGAATAACATTCGGTTTTAAACAGTGGGAATTTAGTTATGTCCCAGTCTCTTTCTTCATGCAAATGCTGTAGCTTGGATTCCGCTTTCTTTTTCATAGGCACGCTGCAGAGCGCGCGTATTATCGCCCGGCGTCCCATCACCGATTTGTTTTCCCTCAATTTCAATAACAGGCATGATTTCACTTGTTGTACTGGTGATGAATACTTCATCTGCTTGAAGCAGCTGATCAGTTGTAAAGGCTGTTTCCTCCACCTGCAATCCTGTGTTCGGTGCAAGAGCCAATACTCTGCTCCGAACGCAGCCATGCAGGATGTTTTTCGCGGCTGGGTGCGTGAAAAGAATGTGATCCTTAATGATGAATACATTAGAAGATGAGCCCTCGGTAACTATGCCATCCTTGTGGAGAATAGCTTCAAAAGCTCCTTTATCCTTGGCAGTTTGCTTGGCTAATATATTCGGCAGTAGATTCAGGCTTTTGATATAGCATAGATCCCATCTGATATCGTCTGCCAAAATAGTGCGAACGCCTTTCTGAAGTAGAGAAACAGGTCTTTCACTAGGTTCGATATAAGCATAGAAATTACTTGGTACATCTGGGAAGCTATGCTCACGGGGGGCAGAACCGCGAGTGACTTGCAGATAAAGCTTTGCGTCCGTTTGAACGTCATTTTTCTCTGTCAGCTGGCCAAGAGAAGCAATCAAAGTATCTTTTGCAAATGGAACTTCCAGTCGAATCGCCTCTGCTGAACGATAAAGCCGTTCGATATGTTCCTCCAGCAAATCAAATGATCCTTGATATATACGGATGACCTCATAAACACCATCCCCGAATTGCAGTCCACGTTCTTCAAAAGGATACAAAAGTGATTCTTTCGTGATTATCCCATCTTGCGTCAACAAATAATCGTACAAGCTCATATCCATACCTCCCTCTTGTTAAAATCCAGTATAACAGAGGCGTAAACGGAAGCGAGAAAAAAATTTGTCGAATTATGTTTAGAATGTTGCGTGCGTGTAAAAACCTTGTTATACTACTTAACATACTATTTATAAACCGGGGTAATCATTTCGCTTTTCATGCACTTGTTAACTACCCCTGAGCCAACGCAGTGTCTCGTTTTAAACGTAACGAGGCATTGCGTTTTTACTATGTATATTAGGAAATAATGATAAAAAGAAAGGAGGCCGTATGATGGATACAGAACAGCTGAAGCAGGAGCTGATCGCCTACAGCAGGAAGATTGGTGTAGATAAAATCAGGTTTACGACAGCTGATGTCTTTCAGGAGCTGAAGGAAAGACTGAAACAGCAGCAGGAGAAAAATTATCAGTCAGGTTTTGAGAAGGGTACAATCGAGGAACGGACTGAACCGAAGAAGCTTATGCCTTCTGCTCAATCCATTATCGCAATTGCGCTCGCGTATCCTTCCAGACTGCCGAATGCA
The DNA here is from genome assembly GCF_040703035.1 of Terribacillus aidingensis. NCBI lineage: Bacteria > Bacillati > Bacillota > Bacilli > Caryophanales > Bacillaceae > Terribacillus > Terribacillus aidingensis. The sequence goes on from NZ_CP159996.1 coordinate 929,758, forward strand.
CCAAAAAGTACGAAGGAAGAACCGCGCGGATTGTTCTGTAGGGCCTCCTGGGGAATGGATTACCATGAAGTGCTGCGCGACCGGATGAATAAGCTGACTGCGTTTCTTGCGGAAAGGGTGGAAGGATTCACCTATCGTTCAATGGTTGATACAGGAGAGTTATCCGACCGAGCTGTAGCGGAGCGGGCAGGTATCGGTTTCAGTGCCAAAAACAGCTTTGTCATTACACCTGAATTCGGATCGTATGTGTATCTTGGAGAAGTAATTACCAACATTCCATTTTTACCGGATGAAGCTGTAGAAGATAGCTGCGGAACATGCACAAAATGTATTGATTCCTGTCCAACAGGCGCGCTTGTCCAAGGCGGCCAGCTGAACGCACAGCGCTGTATCGCCTATCTTACTCAGACGAAAGATTTCCTGCCAGATGAGTTTCGTTCTAAAATTGGAAACCGTATCTATGGCTGTGATACATGCCAGCTTGTTTGTCCAAAGAACAAAGGCATGGATTTCCATCTTCACGAAGAGATGGAGCCAGATCCGGAAGTCGTGAAACCGCTGCTGAAACCCTTACTCAAGATGTCGAATAAAGAGTTTAAAGCGAAATTTGGTCTGATTTCTGGTTCTTGGCGCGGCAAGAAACCGATTCAGCGAAATGCAATACTGGCCATTGCGCATTATAAAACCACATCTGCTGTGCCGGATTTGATAGAGCTGATGGAACAAGATCCACGACCTGTCATTCGCGGAACAGCAGCTTGGGCAATTGGTAAGATTGGGTTGCCGGAAGGTTTTGATGCAGTTAGAAAAGCAATGGACAAGGAGCAGGACGAACAAGTACTTGAAGAAATGCGTAAAGGACTGCAGTTTGAAAAGGAATATGCAGAGGCACACTGAAAAAGGGGCATAAATATATGCTCCTTTTTTGTTTTCAAGGTTTAGCTATTTAAAAGACTGGGTATTTAATACCGAGATGGAATACAAGGATATTTTTTTGTGTTTTAAGTGGTATAAAATACCTAAAACTATTATCCTGATACTGTCAAATAAGTGTATAAGAAATGAAGGGATCAGAATGGAATTATTACATAGTTTAGTTGAGTCAGCAGAGGATCTGCAAAAAATGATCGGTACCGATACGATGATCGGAATTACAGATAGAGAAAAATTCTTAAGCTATCTGCCTACTGGAAAGGTGGATTTTGGAATACATGTAGGAAGTCCGATACCAGCCGGGGATAAAAACCTAGAAGCTGCATTAGCGGGTCGATATGGTTCGGTTTTATTACCTAAGGGAGTGTATGGTATTCCCCTGCATGCGAAGTCCTTTCCGATTCGGAGCGACAATAAAGAGGTTGTTGGCGCATTTGCAATTGCTATTCCACTGGATGCTCAAGAAAAAATGGAAGGTTACATTGGCAATCTGCGTCAAATAATTGATGGACTCCAGGATAAACTGCATACCGTTTCGGCTCATTCAGAAGAGCTAGCGGCCTCAAGCGAAGAGATTGCAGCACAATCTCAGGAATCCATGCTGCTGACAGAAACGACAGTTGGGTCAATAAGTGAGATTTCCCAAATCCAGCAGCAAACCAATATCCTGGGTTTGAATGCGTCGATTGAAGCAGCCCGAGCAGGGGAAGCTGGTGCAGGTTTTGCTGTAGTTGCAAGTGAAGTGAGGAAGCTGTCTTCCCAAACGACAGATGTTACGAAAAGTATGAGCATCTCACTGGAGAATATTAAAAATAATATTACAGCGCTATCAGGAAGTGTAGAGCAAATACGGAACGCATCTGGTGAGCAAGCAGATCTAGTCAACAACTTCAGCTTGCTTATCGACCAGCTCCATCACTTAGGTGAAGATATGGAGTCATTTTTTAAAACAATTACATCCTCATAAAATAAGGCCGCTGCAGCGGCCTTATTTTAATGCTTTGCCCAACCCTTCTGCGTAATGAAGTCCTTCATATATACACGTTTCGGGATACGAAGATTATCTGTCGTCTGCTCGGTCCAGGTTGTCTTCCGGCTATTTACAGTCCGATCCACATAATATGATTGAATAGTACGGTCATATTCCTCCAGCTGGGCATTCAGCATGCCTTTATCCACATTATATCTATTTTCATGATATACACTTCCGAACGGCAGCCGTGGTTTCTTTTCATTTACTTTCTCCGGATAACCGACGGCAATCCCGAACAGCGGCAATACATGTGCAGGTACGCCGAGGCTTGCAGAAACGCCTGCCAGATTATTTCGGAGCCCGCCTATGTAACAAATGCCCAATCCCATCGATTCTGCTGCAATGGCTAGATTTTGGGCGGCCAGTGAGGCGTCGATAGTACCGATCAGCAAAGCTTCCGTGCCTTGAATCGTTTCGGAAATATCGGCTCGCAAATTTTTAGCCATTTCCTTATGGCGGTAGAAATCAGCACAAAAAACAAAGAAGTGGCCATTATTAACGACGTACTCCTGGCTGCCAGCATATGTGCTAAGCTCCTTTTTCACTAAAGGATCGCTCACACCAATGATCGAATAGGCCTGGAGGAAGCTCGACGTGGATGCTGCTTGAGCAGCGGAGACAAGTTCCTTTATCTGTTCCTCTGTAAGGCGCTCGGTCGTAAATGATCTTACTGATTTGTGGCTAAGGATGGTTTGCAAAACATCAGACATCGTATTCTCCCCCTTTTTTATAAGGATACACAAATTTGTCACATTTGTAACTAAAAATGTTTGCGCTTTCATAAATAGAATCAGTCAAGCTGATGAAGCATATACTGTCATGATTCTACATACATACAAGTGAGGTGGGAGCATGGAGACATTCATGACTATTTTATCCGTATTCGTAGTAGGAGGCTTGCTCCTCCTGCGGGGATATGCCATGTCATATCGAAGGAAGAACAGGAGGGATAGAGATGGGGAAGAGTGAACAGCTGGCGGATTATTGGATGCAGGAAGTCGACGGGAAGAAAGCTGGGAATTGGCTCGTAAACCGAATTGCTTCCCATGAAAAGGATGGAGCGAAGGTTGCCCAGATTCGAGGAGAAGGAATAATCCTGAGCGAAGAGCATGATGGGGAAGAAGATATCATTACCTACCGCTTATGTGCAACTTTTCTCGTGCATAAGCAGCATGCTACGTATCATGAAGAAGAAGTGCATACACATATAGCACGTATGCGTGATGGGCAGATTATTCATGATGAGCGAGTAGAGGATGCTGTTCAGCCTCATGTCCAGGGACTTGTCGTCTATGAAAGCAATGATCAGGATTTTGACCGGCAATTCACCTACGACAGACGAGCGGCGGTTCAGTATGCCGAGCGATGGTGGAATGATTATAACCCTGCCTATAAGAAATTTGAAGTAGACTGTACAAATTACGTTTCCCAGTGCCTGCGGGCGGGCGGAGCACCAATGCGGGGAGAACCGGATCGGAATTCAGGATGGTGGTTTAATGGAGAAAATTGGAGCTATAGTTTTACAGTGGCGAATGCTTTGCGGTGGTATTTGAGCGGATCAAAACAAGGGTTACGAGGCAAGGAAGTAGCCGATGCAAGACTGCTGCGGCCTGGGGATGTGATTTGCTATGATTTTGAGGGTGATGGGAACTACAATCACAATACGATAGTGGTAGCCCGGAACGCGCAGGGTGAGCCATTGGTGAATGCTCATACTGCCAACAGCAGAATGCGTCATTGGGCTTACGTTGATTCCCCGGCATATACAAAGAACGTTGTATATAAATTTTTCCAGATTGGGCTATGATCTCTGCTATGCTATACTGGTAAGGTTGAAAGTAGAAAAGCAGAGGTGAAAGTATATGCCAAGACATATCGTACTATTCCAGCCAGAAATTCCAGCTAATACAGGGAACATTGCTCGTACCTGCCTTGCGACAGATACGGCTTTGCATCTGATTCGTCCGCTTGGTTTCTCGACGGATGACAAAATGCTGAGAAGATCAGGATTGGATTATTGGCATGACGTGGATATCCATTACTACGATAGTATAGAAGAGTTATATGAAAAATTTCCGGAAGGTGTCTTTTATTATATAGAAAACTTCGGTACCAAGCATTATTCAGATTATGATTTCAGTAACACAGATCAAGATCTGCTATTCGTTTTCGGACGGGAGTCGACTGGCATTCCAAAGGATTTGCTAGTAGGAAAAGAGGAGCAATGCCTTCGTATTCATATGACAGATAAAGTTCGATCTTTGAATCTGTCTAATACTGCTGCAATTATCATTTATGAAGCTCTTCGTCAGCAGGGCTTCGATGGGTTATCCTAAACTGCACCTTGTGTGCAGTTTATTTTTTATAGTTGTTTAGACATGGATGAAAGGGAGTAAATATAGTACTTTAACCTGTTTTATTTGGTAGCATTATACTAATGTCACTTATATCCGGTGGATTTACTGAGGTAACGAGGTATAATGGAGTGCATGAATAATATGAGAGATTACACGCTATTGCTTCGGGCATTTGGGGATAAGCTTCGATATCTGAGAAAAAAACAGATGCTGACACAGGAGGAATTGGCTGGCATGGCGGGTTTTAATCGATCGTACTACTCCGATATTGAAAACGGTAAGCGAAATATTTCTTTTGTGGGCATCAGTAAGTTGGCGATAGCACTGAATGTGGAAATGGTGGACCTTCTGCCAACAAAAGAGGACTATTATAAGCTGCTTGATTTGTCAGCAGAACACAACCAGGAAACAATTACATACATATACGGCAGCACTGTTGAAAGGCAGTTACGCAAAACTTGAGGGGCTAAGGAATGAGATTCTATGCCAGCCAGTTGCGAAAATGGATTCTCAGGCTGCCAGATGTGGCAGCTTTTTTTGAAAAAGGAGAATGAAATTGATCTTAAAACGTAAACGCATCCAAGATATACTACTAGGTGATTTTTTGGGCAGTGACATTGTTCTGGCAGACAAGACAAAACTGGATAAAGGAACAGTCATTACTGCAGCTTTACTGGAACGGCTGAAGCACAACAGAGTGCCGTCCGTCATCGTGGAAACGGCGGAAGAGGAAACTGCTGATCTATTCAGTAAGGCTGATCGTCTCCAGCAGATGATCCTGCAGCTGCAAGAGAAAGAAATGGATCATCAAGCAACATATAAGCGGAGTATGGAAAAGCATTTTTACACAAATCTATCTTATATCGCTTTTGAGTACCGCTATGGAAAACTGCTTTATGAGGAAGAAAGCATCCGTTTCTTGAAGGATTTGTATATCAAAAGCCTGAAGACGATGGGAAGAAGCAGTCTTTGGCATATGCTTGAGCAAAGAGATCCGTACGCTTTCATCCATTCCTTGGACGTTTTTGTGATCGGCACGATGCTCGCTTATCATATGAATGTCGTTCAGCTGGATCTTTGTGCAACAGGATATTTATTTCACGATATCGGCAAGCTTGATATACCTCGGGAAATTCTTGATAAAACAACGTCACTGACAAAAGAGGAATATGAGATTGTACAAACACATACGGTCAAAGGAGAGACACTCCTGCATCAGGCAGGTGAGCCTTTACTCGGCCGCTATGCGCGAAGTCATCACGAACGGCTGAATCGACAAGGCTATCCGGATGGTGCTTATTTGCCGGAACTAGGAGTGGATTTGCAAATATTAGCTGTCGTCGACACGTTTTCTGCTTTGACCCTTTCCCGCACTTATCGGGAAGTCCTTCCTGCAGCAGAAGCTATTCAGCTGATGCTGGAAATGTCGGAAGCATATCCAAAGAAAATAGTGAAGAAACTGGCACAGCTTATGCATATTTTCCCTAATGATAAGAAAACAATTCAGCTTGATGATGTCATGCTGGATAAATATACGAATGAATCGTATATGGAAATAGGATGGAAGCAGAAGCCGTAAGCGTCGTTTATGGATTTGCTGGCATGATAGCCAAACCCTGGGCATACATTAAGGTAATCGCCTTTTGTTTAACAATGCCTGGGAGGTTAATGAATGATGAATATATTGGATAAGGTACAGCAGTATCGCCAGGAACAAGAGAAGCTCCACTGGGAAGGAACGCTCGCTGATTATCTGCGTTTGTTGAAAGACCGGCCTTATCTTGCTCAATCTGCACATTCCCGTGTATATAATATGATCAAGCATAAAGGCATTGAAGAAGAAGATGGTGTGAAAAAATATAGCTTCTTCAAGGATGCATTATTCGGTTTGGAAGAACCGCTTGAAAAGCTGGTAGAAGAATACTTCCATCCGGCAGCTCGGAGACTGGATGTACGCAAACGGATTCTTCTGCTCATGGGACCGGTAAGCGGAGGGAAATCCACGCTCGTCAGCCTGCTCAAACGTGGGCTGGAGGAATATACACTGACAGATGAGGGTGCAGTTTATGCCATAAAAGGCTGCCCGATGCATGAGGATCCGCTCCATCTTATTCCTGCTCATCTTCGCAAGGAATTCGAGGACGAATATGGAATCCGGATTGAGGGGAATCTTTCCCCATTAAATCTAATGCGTCTGGAAGAAGAGTATGATGGAAGAATAGAAGATGTCATTGTTGAACGGATTTTCTTTTCCGAAGATAAACGATCAGGAATCGGTACATTTAGTCCTTCCGATCCAAAATCACAGGATATTGCCGACTTGACTGGTTCCATTGATTTCTCCACAATCGCGGAATATGGATCAGAATCGGATCCCAGGGCTTATCGCTTTGACGGAGAGCTCAACAAAGCCAATCGCGGCTTGATGGAATTTCAGGAAATGCTGAAATGCGACGAGAAGTTTCTTTGGCATTTGCTTTCATTGACGCAGGAAGGCAACTTCAAAGCCGGCCGCTTTGCGTTAATCAGTGCGGATGAATTAATCGTGGCGCACACGAACGAATCAGAGTATCGTTCATTTATTTCCAATAAGAAGAATGAAGCATTGCATTCCCGGATGATCGTCATGCCGGTTCCTTATAATCTTAAGGTGGATGAAGAAGAGAAAATCTATCAGAAGATGATCTCGGAAAGTGATATTAAGGATGTCCATATCGCACCGCACACACTGAAGATTGCTGCGATGTTCACAATTCTTACGAGATTGAAAGAATCGAACCAAGGCGGTATCAGCCTGCTGAAGAAAATGCATCTTTATAATGGGAAGCAGCTGGAAGGATTCAGCGACGCAGATATCCAGGAACTGAAAAAAGAACACAGCGATGAAGGGATGAGCGGCATTGATCCGCGCTATGTGATCAACCGAATTTCCAGTACGATCATTAAAAAGGAAATGCGTTCGATCAGTGCATTGGATGTACTTCGTTCCTTGAAGGATGGCCTTAGCAGTCATGCATCCATATCGAAAGAAGACCGCGAACGTTACTTGAACTACATCGCAGTAGCACGTAAGGAATATGATGAAATTGCGAAGAAAGAAGTACAGAAAGCATTCGTCTATTCTTATGAAGAATCAGCTAAAACATTGATGGATAACTATCTGGATAATGTAGAAGCTTATTGTAATAAGACAAAACTGCATGATCCGCTGACAGGGGAGGAAATGCCTTCTGATGAAAAGCTGATGCGTTCCATCGAGGAGCAAATTGGGATTTCGGAGAATGCGAAGAAAGCTTTCCGTGAAGAAATCCTTATCCGAATCTCGGCGTATGCACGTAAAGGGAAAAAGTTCGACTATCAATCCCATGAACGGCTTAGGGAAGCAATCCAGAAAAAGCTGTTTGCTGATCTGAAGGATGTAGTAAAGATCACAACGTCCACAAAAACGCCAGATGAGCAGCAGTTGAAGAAAATGAATGAAGTAGTCGCAACATTGATCGATGAATATGATTATAATTCCACATCGGCAAACGACCTGCTCCGCTATGTAGGAAGTTTGTTGAACAGATAATAGATAAGCCGCCGGGATCCCGGCGGCTTATTTATGTGATTTATGCAGATAATAGTAAGAAACCTGCAAATATCGGAAGCAATACCATCGCTGTCTTCAAGTAGACTGGACGAACACGTTTTGTGAATTTGGCTCCGACATAGGAACCGATCATCGTTCCTGCAACTACTTCCAATAGTAATTTGATATCAAGGAAACCGAGCTGTGCATAGCCGACTCCGCCAGCCAAGGCGATTGGAATAATGATCATCATCGTTGTGCCTGCTGATTGCTGCGCGGACAGTCCGAGCAGGATAAGCAGTCCAATTTGGATGAATGGAGCAGAACCTATACCGAACAATCCGGATAGTGCACCTGTAATAATACCGAGCAATGCAGCGGAAATGAAATAAACAAGTTTGTTCTGGTAGATGAATGCACTTACTGTATTTTCTTTGTTGGAAGGTTTGCCCATCAGCAAAAGACGAATACATAGAACTACACCCGATAATACGAGCATTCCGGCTGTAAGGTAATTCAGGATATCTTCCGGGATGATTCCGGAAAAATGAGAACTGATGAAGGCGCCAACTGCACCGAAAATACCAATGATCAAACCAGCCCGCAAAGTGACATTTCCTTCCCGGTAGTGACTGACTGCACCCGAGAATGATGAAAACAGCATTGATGTAAGAGCAGTGCCTAACGCTACGTGAATCGGGAAACCGAACAGCACTGTCAGGATGCTGATGATGAACCCAGATCCCCCGGCACCGACAAAGCCGACGATAAGACCCGCGGCAATCATGATAAGGATAATTTCAATAGCCATACTACTTCCCTCATTTCTTGTTGTACTTTTAGTTAACCATACTGAAATGGTATTGTATAATGCATAAATAACATATAAAACATGCAGGAAAGGTATGGTTTAGCTTATGGAATGGCAGCAGTTAGTTTATTTCAAGGAAGTAGCGGAGCGGGAGCACTATCTTCAGGCAGCAAAGGCTTTAGCCATCTCTCAGCCTGCCTTGAGCCGGTCGATTCAGAAGCTGGAGGAGCAACTGGGAGTCCAGCTTTTTGAGAAAAGGGGTCGAGGAATTGTTCGCAGCCTGTACGGGGAAGCTTTTTATATACATGCAGTCAAAATATTAGAAGAAATGGACAAGGCTGAAAAACACATACGGAAAATGAAGGATCCGCAGTATGGGGAAATTACGCTTGGATTTATGAGATCGCAGGGACTCCAGCATATCCCCCGACTGTTGAAGCAATATAAAGAGATATATCCTTCCGTCGAGTTCTCTCTGAACCAAGGCTCAACGGAAGAGCTGATCAACCAGTTAAGGGAAGGGAAGCTTGATTTATGTATCTGTAATATGGATCAAGGGGTAGAAGGGCTATCCTGGCGAAAGCTGTGGACAGATCAGCTTTATGTATATGTATCTGATACACACCCGCTCGCAAATGAAGAGCAGCTGGGATTAAAGCAGATAGAAGACGAGCCCTTTCTGCTTATTCGCCCAGGCTACAGTGCCCGGATGATGTTTGAACAGATAGTCGAAAAATATGGATTGGAACCGAAAGTGGCGTTCGAAAGTGAGGATATGATGACAATTCTGGGTTTTGTCGCGGCAGGACAGGGCATTGCCCTGCTTCCATCCTTGGAGGCACTTCATATGCATCATGTCAGAAGCATCCCGCTCATCGAACCGACAGAAAGGCAAATTGGTGTGGCTTGGCGCGAGGGAAGTGTACGATCTCCTGCAAGTGAGCATTTTATTGAACAGATTATCACGTACTCAACAAAATTTGGAGAATAAAGCGGCTTGATGTCGCTTTATTTTTTTCTGATTAACACTTTAGCATATTTTGTCGAAGTGTTATGACAACAATTTACAATCTCTTCATTGATCCTTAATACATAAACTCTAGAATGAATGCGGGGAGACAATCCCGATAAAAGATAGGGGGAGCTATATGAAGCGTTCATATCGAATGGCTGCTGGTCTCAGCGCATGTTTGCTGCTCATGCAGACAGTTGTACCCGCATCCATTCCAGCCGTAAATGCAGAGGAAAAGATTAGGGAAGAAAAGGTTTCTATCACAGAAGTCTACGGCAGCGAGAAACAAGGTGCTAATGGTTTATCTTTTATCGAAGTACATAATGGAACAAAAGAGGCGAAATCCTGGAAGGATCTTAACATCATATACACAACCGACCAGGAGCAAAAACTTACAGTTCAAGAACAAGAGGAGCAAATTCCGGCAGACGGCTATGCAGTACTTGCTCTGGACAAAGAGGCAACCGTCGAAGTTTTCAACAGTCATTTCGGTACGGAATTAACAGACGCAGCATTCACCACCGTGACAGACCCCTACATATTCACAGACGATGAACAGCAGCTTTCCATAACTGATACAACAACCGAGCAGACCTCCGTTTCTGTTTTCCATTTCCAAGACGTGGAGCAGGCAGAAAGTATCCACTTTGCTAATAATCAAGAGACACCCACCATCCTGGCAGCACCATCGCCAGGATCTGAAAAGATAGAGCAAGCTGAACAGGAAGAAACAGTGGAAGACTCGGAGCAGGAATCTCCTGAGGAAGATGTGAAGGAAGCACCTGCTGCAGAAGGACAAGAGTCTGTTCCAGCATCTGAGTCAGAGACGAAGGCCCAGGAACAAGAAGAACAAGCTGATGCTGAAGGTAAGGAACAGCCAGCTGAAGAGACCGAAGAGCAGACTGAAAAAGGTGAACAAGAGAAAGCAGCAGAAACGGATGAACCAGCCCAGGAGGAGCAACCTGAGCAGCCTGCACTCGTTCATGAAGCGATTACCAATGCCGATAGCAGCGAGGATCTTACTATCACTGCATCTATTGAAAACGGAAATGCAAATTCCGCAGTACTTACATATGTTACTGCTCCTGGAATGATCGAACGAAAGGTCGACATGACAGACAAAGGTGATGGCAATTGGGAAGCTGTCGTTCCGAAAGAGGTGCTATGGAGCCCGACGTTCCAATACAGCATTGATGTGGTTAGTGGAGATGCACCGCTCCGCTTTCCTGAAAGTGGATTTCAGAGCATACAAGTAGCAATTGCCGAGCCTGATCCGCAGACACAGCCGCCGGTCCTTATCACGGAAATCGTTCCAGACAGTGATAATATCAGCGGTGCTGATGCGTATGAATTCATCGAGGTTTATAACAACTCCGATCAATCGATGGATTTGAAGGATTATAAACTTTCCTATCAATATCCTGATGGAAGGCAGACAGATTGGGATATCGATCGATCTGTCACATTGGAGCCAAAGGGTAAGGTTGTCATCTGGATCAAGAATGGTGCGAACCAGTCACTTGGGCTAGCTGATTTTAACAGCCATTATCAGACTGATTTGACAGAAGACCAAATAATCGAAATTAACAATGATGGAATGGCAAATGGATCAGCTCGTACCATTGCATTCCAAACTGACAGCGGAGCACAGCTTGCAGCAGCAAGCTACAATGACTCAGAAGGAATCGATGATACGTTTCCAAATCAAGGAATCACGTACAAAGCTTCCGGTACCGCGCAAATGAAGAAGGTGGGATTGCAGCTGAACGCTTCACCTGGCGCTTTGATTGATGGACAAGTTCCAGCAGAAACCGTCAAGGTCGAAAAAGATGAAACAGCTCCGGAAATTAGTCATGAACCGGTGAAAACAGTTACCATTCCTGCACCGCTTCAAATTGAAGCTGCCATAAAGGAAGAGAATTTCATTCAGCATGTGACGCTTTATATCAAAAAAGAGGGAACGGATGAATTCGAGCAATATAGCATGCAGCACACAGGAGAACTATATAAAGCTGAAATTCCTACTGCTGAACTGGAAGCAGGAACGCTGGAATATTATATTGAAACATCCGATGGTTTCAACAGTTCCAAAACAGATACTTTTAAAGTGGAAGTGAAAAAGCCGGATACTGATTTTTCTGTGCTCCCTTCTTTATTAGTAACAGAATTGGTGCCCGATTCTTCTAATGTAAATGGAGCGGACGGATTTGAATTCATCGAAGTTTACAACAATACGACAGCTCCGGTCGATATGCAGGATTATGATTTGACGTATGTATATCCGGATACGAGAGTGACCGCTTGGAAGCCGGACGAAAGCCCAGTCATCCAGCCTGGGGAGACTGCTGTATTCTGGATTATCAACGGTTCCAATAATGATTTGACTGCTGATGATTTTAATAATAATTACAGCACGAATTTAACCCTCGGCGAAAACTTGTTCAAAGTACAGTCAGGCGGGATGGCAAATGGCGACCAGCGAGGAATCGGTGTAGCAACAAAGACTGGAAGTACAATTGCAATGGCAACGTATAACGAGGTGTCAGGCGTCAAAGACACTGTTGCCAATATGGGAATCAACTTCAAGTATCCGCTTGATGGCTCGACAAATATGTTGAAGCTGAATGCTGGTACCATACTGGGTACTCCTGGAACTGTCACTTCTGATCAAGTTCCCGGCGAACCTATTCAAGTGGAAGAAGATAGCGTAGCACCAGAAGTGAAGGATCTGACGGACAAAGATACCATCAATCAAACAGAAGATCTGCAGATCTTTGCTGAAGCTTCTGATGATAAAGCTGTCAAACGTGTATCCGTATTCTATCGTACTGATGACACCACAGATTATAAGAGAGTTGATTTAACCAAAAACGAACAGACAGGCTACTACCATCATACGGTTTACACACCAGAGCTGATTGCAAAGGACTATGTGGAATATTACGTGGCTGCAACAGATGGTTTCAATGAAACAAAAACAGAACCAAAGCGTGTCAGTATTGAACGCGATCAAAAAGAATCCAGCCCGCGTTTGAATGTGGAGGAAGGACAGCTCATTTCTGGAACATATAAGCTAAAAGCGACTTCTGATAACGCAGATCAAGAAACAGCATTGCTGATTGACGGAAAAGAAGTTGAGCAGACAAACAAAGCATTGGAAACAGAAGCTTATTTCGCATTTGATGTGAATGGAATCAATACGTATTTCCAAAATGCAGTTGTACAAGATGGGGAAGTGCTGCGTATATTCGATGACTGGATCGATACGTACACGACAATTACTGTTCCCGTTGACCCGGATACGCTGAAGGAAGGAAAGAATACAATCAGTATCCATGCCGGAAACAAAGCCTCTCCGTTCCAGCTTGAATCTCCGGAAAACCGGGATGACTTTGATGCGAAGAATGTCCGTCTTGTTTTAGGAGATGGAACTGTCTTGTATGATCCGGCGTTTGCAGATCCAAATCAAGTAATTGATATTGGAGATAACGGTAATTATCGTCCGGTTCAAGACTTTACTTTCACCATCCAGCCCGATAAATTCCAGGCAAATGCATATGAATGGGATACGACGAAAACAGAAGATGGTACACACACGATTGAAGCTAAGGATGGAGAAGCATCTGACAAAGTTTCCGTGACTGTTGACAATACTGTGCCAGTCATTGAAACAGCAATGGAAGATGGGAAATCGTACAAAGGACCATTCACGATTGATGCCAGTGCAGAAGATGCTTTGAGCGGTCTTGATAGGCTTACTGCAGAACTTGATGGAGAAGAAATTCAGCTTCCTTATGAGACTTCTTCTGCAGCCTTAGCTGCTGGCGATCATCAGCTTCTGCTGCGTGCAGTTGATAAAGCTGGAAATGAAGAGGTTCGTACAATTAATTTCTCTACTCCTGAAGAGCAGCCTGCAGCTCCAGAATTGATCAAACCGGAAGATGAAGCGGGTAATGTCGGGAAAAATCCGGAGCTTGAAGTCAAAGTGACAGATCCTACCGGAGATGATATGGACGTTACTTTCTATCAAGGACATAAATATAAAGTCAGCCAAGATAGTGAAATCAAAGCGTACAAGAATGCAGCCGATTACGAGCCGCCATCTGACTACGCGCCAGACGGGGAAGAAGCATTCAGCAGCGAGGATATCGATAAGGTTGCGGATGTAGATGACAAGTATTTAATTAACGACAGTGAGACGCAGTTCCCTTACCATCGATTTGAGGTTCCTGTTTCCAAGGATGTTGACGAAAAGAATGTCGTCGAAGTCAATTGGAGCGGTAATTCCCTGCCAGGACGCAAGGTTTCCATGTATGCGTGGAATCATCAGGAAGAAGATTGGCAGCTGATTGATTATAAAGTAGCAGGAGATGAGGACTTCGATTTGCAAGGATCCGTAAATGTCGATGCCTTTGTAAAAGACTACAAGATCAATGTCCTGATTCAAGATGAAATTGCAATTGAAGATGAAGATTATGATTATAGTTTCGTCTGGATGTCTGATACGCAGTATTATTCCGAGAGTTATCCGCATATTTACAACGAACAAGTGAATTGGATAGCGGAAAACAAAGACAAACTTAATATTGATTATGTAATGCATACTGGTGATTTGGTGAACTTCTCAGATCAGGAATATCAATGGGAAGTCGCAGATAAGGCGATGCAAGTATTGGATGACGCAGGGGTTCCTTACGGCGTCTTGGCCGGGAACCATGATGTGGAGCAGAAGAGTAATGACTATACAGATTACTACCGTTATTTCGGAGAGGATCGTTTCAAAGATAAACCTTGGTACGGCGGTTCTTATAAGAATAACAGAGGACATTATGATCTGATCTCCTCTAATGGCAATGACTATATTATGGTCTATCTTGGCTGGGGCATAGATGATGAAGGTATTGCATGGGCGGATGAGGTTCTTAAAGCACATCCGGATCGGAAGGCGATTCTGAACTTCCATGAATATTTGCTGTCATCTGGTAACCGTCATCCAGTGGGTGAAAAGCTCTATCAGGAGCTTGTTCTGGATAATGAAAATGTGTTCGCTGTCCTATGTGGCCACTATCATGCTGCAGACATGCTCGTGGATGAAATTGATGACGATGGCGATGGTGTAACCGATCGCAAAGTCTATCAAATGCTTGCCGATTACCAGGCAGGTCCTGAAGGCGGTCAAGGTTACATGCGCATCTTGCTCTTTGATGCAGAAACAGATCAAATCAAAGTAAAAACATACTCTCCATATATGGATGATTACAACTATTATGATGAGGATGAATTCCCGGGAACGGACGAGTTCTCTATCGGGCTTGAATTGGATGCTCAAAAGAAACGTGTAGCTACTAACTATGTAGAAGTGAATGTATTCGGCACGAAGGAAATAGGGAAAGCGGAAGATGTTAAAAGCGGAGAAACTGCTTCTGTTACATGGGATGGATTGACCTCTGACCATGAATATGCCTGGTATGCTGTCGCAGAGGATGCGCATGGCGGGAAGACGAAGTCCGATATTTGGACGTTCACTACTGGCGGGGGAGCGCCTGCCCCTGGAGACAATGGGAACGAACCGCCTGCAGAAAATCCACCAGGAGATGATGGAGACAGCGGGCAAGAAGATCCGATAATCGGCGGTGGAGAGAATCCACCTGAAGATACCGGAGAGAAACCTGATGGGAACAGTCAAAATGGAAATACGAATCTACCAGTGAATCAAACACAGCCTTCGGGTGACAATACAGCGAAGAATGTATCGCCTGTACCTGCAGATTCTAAAAAAGGGACACCATTCGGCGGGATTCTCCCTGATACTGCAAGTCAGCTGTTTAATTATTTGTTGGCTGGTGCTGCACTGCTTCTATTAGGCGGAACCTTGTATTGGTTTAATAAAAGAAGAACAGCAAATAAATAAAGCTGGAGGATAAATGGAAAATAACTATCCATTTATCCTTTTTTAATTTAAAAAAGCAATGTTTTTTTCTTGCTGAAACAAAAATGTAAAAACGCTTTCAAAATGATGATATTTATGAAAGGTATTTATATAAACCCTTATATATCAATGAAGAAAGCGTTTTAAAAAATTTCTTGTTTTAGTTGTAAGTTTCGTTTCGTTACGGTATATTGGGAGTGTGAAATCGCAACAAGCCACTTAAAAAAATTTCCAATTTCAAAGCCTTTGCTATTCTAAAAAAAGTTACTTCTATTGGGGGGAACAGTCGTGGGACAAAAGGAATCTAGCGAAAGATTCTGGGAGAACTTCCATGGACCGAATATGGGTTATGTGGAGGAGCAATACGACAATTACAGGCAAGATCCGGAATCAGTGGAAGCATCATTGAAGGAACTATTCGATACGTATGGAGAGCCGAGGGTGATGCGGCGTCAAGGGGAAGACGCGCCATCAACAGGAATGTCCGAAGCATCCATAAAGAAAATCACTGCGGCAATTCAGCTTGTAGAAGCAATTCGCCGCTATGGGCATCTGGAAGCAGATATCTACCCAGTAGGCGGAGAGCATACGGAAACTGCGGTACTGACCAAGATGGAGGATTTTCAGCTAACAGAATCTGATTTACGGGATATACCGGCAAGCTTTGTCTGGGAAGAGGCTCCGAATGATGTACATACGGCTTTGGAAGCCGTTCAGCTACTGAAGGAAAGGTATGCAGGCACTACTTCCTTCGAGTATGATCATGTCGGCAACCATGAAGAGCGCAAATGGCTTCAGGATCAGATTGAGACTGCATCCTATATTCCAGGGTGGAGTGAAGCCGATAAAAAAGAAATTTTGAAACGGCTTACAGACGTGGAAGGCTTCGAATCCTTCCTGGCGCGTACTTTCGTCGGTCAGAAACGTTTCTCCATCGAAGGTCTTGAAGCGATGGTTCCAATGCTGGATTCTATCATAAAAGAAGCGTGTCTCGCTGATACTGATGAAGTGATGCTTGGCATGGCGCATAGAGGAAGGCTATCTGTACTAGCACATGTATTAGGCAAGCCTTTCGATCTTATCTTCTCTGAATTCAATCACACAGGTGAGAAAGAGTTGCTTCCTTCAGAAGGTTCAAGAGGCCTGCATGGCGGCTGGACTGGTGATGTAAAATACCATTTCGGTGCTGTAGCGGAACACCATGAAGGTCAGGAAAAGCATACAACTATTACATTGGCTAACAACCCCTCCCACTTGGAATTTGTCAATCCGATCGTAGAAGGATTTACAAGAGCGGCCCAGGACAATACATCACAAGCAGGGTATCCGGATCAGGATCCGTCGAAAGCGCTTAGTATCCTTATCCATGGTGATGCTGCTTTCATTGGGGAAGGTGTTGTAGCTGAAACGCTTAACCTAGGGGATTTACCGGGATATACGACTGCTGGTTCGGTGCATATTATCGCAAACAACCAGGTTGGCTTCACAACAAATCGCCGCGATGGACGTTCTACCCGATACGCAAGTGATTTAGCGAAGGGTTTTGAAATTCCAATCGTTCATGTGAACGCTGACGACCCGCTTGCATGCGTGGCAGCAGCATCGCTTGCTTTCCGTTACCGCCAGCGTTTCCATAAGAGTATTCTGATTGATCTTGTAGGTTACCGTCGTTATGGTCATAACGAGATGGATGAGCCGCGTTCCACACAGCCGATCCTTTATCAGGATATCGATGCGCATGATACGGTGGCTAAAATCTTCTCTGCGAAACTGGAAGAAGAGAAAGTCATCACAGGAGAAGAAGGCTACGACTCTCTTAGTGCGCAAGTCGGTGAACATTTGAAGGATATCTTCCAGAATATGAAGGAAGAAGATGCGAAGGAAAAGCTGCCGAAACCAGAACCGGAAGCTTTGAAATGTGATCTGCCTGATATCCAAACTAGTGTCCCAGCAGATACTTTGTTCTCCCTTAATAGACAGCTACAGAAGAGACCGGAAGGATTCCAAGTCTTCAAGAAGTTGATAAAGATTATTTCTAAACGGCATCAGGCTTTCGAGGAAGAGGGGAAAGCAGACTGGGCTGTCGGTGAGATTCTGGCATATGCCAGCATTTTACAGGAAGGCACACCAATACGTCTGACTGGTCAGGATTCAGAACGGGGCACATTTGCCCACCGGCACGCGGTGCTGCACGATGTTGAAACAGATGCAACCTATTCTCCGCTGCATGGCTTGGATGAAGCAAAATCATTTGCCCTTCATAATAGTCCGCTGTCAGAGGCAGGCGTTATCGGCTTCGAATATGGCTATAGCGTACACAATCCGAATGCTTTTGTTCTTTGGGAAGCGCAATTCGGAGACTTTGCCAATACAGGACAGGTCCTATTCGATCAGTTTATCGCGGCTGGCCGTGCAAAATGGGGCGAAAAGTCCAATATGGCTATACTGCTGCCGCATGGATACGAAGGACAAGGACCGGAGCATTCCAGCGGCCGGGTAGAAAGATTCCTTCAGCTGGCAGCAGAGAATAATTTGATTATAGCGAATGTGACAAGTTCCGCTCAGCTGTTTCACCTGCTTCGCCGACAAGCGAAACTAGGGGGAAGAGAAGAGGCTCGACCTCTTGTGCTAATGACGCCGAAAAGCTTGATGCGAAGTGCTCGTCTGGCAAGTAAGCTGGAAGAATTCACTGAAGGAAGCTTTTCGTCGCTGCGTGTTCAGCCTAATAACGAGGCGACATCTGAAACAGCTAAAACACTTGTATTAGGAAGCGGAAAAGTGATGGTGGATCTGGAAGAAGCGATGGAAAAAGAAGCGGGTGCATTTGAAGAGCTTCATATCGTCCGTATAGAGCAGCTTTATCCATTCCCTTCCCAGAAAATCAAGCAAATTCTTGAAGACTACCCTTCTATCAAAGAAGTGAGATGGGTTCAGGAAGAACCGCGTAATATGGGAGCCTGGACATTCGTCCGCGAAAGAATTGAATCAATTCTTTCAGAAGGTCAAACACTTGAATATATCGGCCGTCCGGATCGTGCATCACCTGCAGTAGGAAAGCCTGCTGTACACAAAACAGAACAAAAGCAGATCATCAATCAAGCCTTAAAGCTGTCCAAGGGAGGAGTTAGCGTATGAAGGAACTGAAAGTACCAGAGCTGGCAGAATCAATTACAGAGGGAACGATTTCCGAGTGGTTAGTAAATCCAGGTGACCATGTTGAAAAAGGGGATCCGGTTCTCGAATTGGAAACAGATAAGGTAAATGTGGAAGTCAACGCGGAATATAGCGGTGTGGTAAAGGAACTGCTGAAGGAAGCAGGCGATGATGTAGAAGTAGGCGATATCATTGCTACAGTTGACGAGAATGGCGAAGCTGACGGTGAGGCAGACACATCTGCAGCAGAAGAGACGAAAGCAGAAGCGGCAGCTGTAGCAGAAGCTCCAGCTGAAGAGAAGAAGGAAGAGACAAAAGTCAAAGCAGCTGAACCCGCTGCATCCAATAAAAATACGCTGGCAACTCCGGCTGCTCGTAAACGTGCTCGTGAGTTAGGTATTAGCCTGGATGAGATTTCAGCACGTGATCCATTTGGCAGAGTTCGTCCGGAAGATGTCGAGGAAGCAGCGAAACCGAAAGAAAAACCTGCCAAGCAGGCAAAAGATGATAAACAAAAACAATCGGCAAAGACAGAATTCGAGAAACCTGTCGAGCGGATAAAAATGACTCGCCGTCGTCAAACGATTGCGAGCAGGCTGGTGGAAGCACAGCACACGTCGGCAATGCTGACTACTTTCAATGAAGTCGATATGACAGCAGTTATGCAGCTTCGCAGTGAACGTAAGGATAAATTCCTCGAAAAACATGATGTGAAGCTTGGGTTTATGTCCTTCTTTACGAAAGCAGTTGTCGGAGCATTGAAGGAATTCCCTTATATCAATGCAGAGATTCAGGGTAATGAAATCGTTCTGAAGAAATTCTACGATGTTGGTATCGCTGTATCTACTGACGATGGACTTGTCGTTCCAGTTGTGCGGGATGCAGATCGACTAGACTTTGCTGGCATTGAAAGCGAGATCTCCCGACTAGGTAAGAAAGCCCGTAACAAAGAGCTTAGCTTGGATGAACTGAACGGAGGTTCATTCACTATCACAAACGGTGGTATTTTCGGATCACTCGTTTCCACACCGATTTTGAACACACCGCAAGTAGGTATCCTGGGAATGCATACGATCCAAAAACGTCCAATCGCGATGCCGGATGATACAATCCAGATACGCCCGATGATGTACCTTGCATTATCTTACGATCATCGTATCGTCGATGGAAAAGATGCGGTACAGTTCCTTGTGCGTATCAAGCAATTGCTGGAAGATCCATACGATCTCCTTTTGGAAGGTTAAACTATAAAAACCGCCCTCGTTATGAGGGCGGTTTTTTGTGTGCTCTTTTTCTACATATCTTTCCTGCACCTGCACAAACTAACAAAAATGAAACTGGAAAGGTGCGTCGCCATGGGTTTTTTCAAACAGAAGAAGAACCAGCCAGTACAAGAAAAAGTCATACGTGAAGACAAGATGCCGCCGCATCAATCCACAGTATCACTAGAGAAGAACATCCGTTATATCCAGGAAGAAATGAAGAATTCGGCTGATCTAAAAGTCCGGCTGCTTCCAGGCAATAAACAAGCGATGGTTTACTTGGATGACATTACAGATCCGGATAAAATACAACGATATATATTCGTGCCGCTAATGGAAATGGATGGGAATATTCAAAGAGTTAAAGATCGGGAAGAAAGTGAAGATCTCAATAAAGCCGTTTCTGCACTTTTGGAAGGTAAAGCTGTTTATTTAGTAGAAGGGGATGCTACATGCTACTTCTTCAATGTTCAGCAAAATGTGACCCGGGCTATCATGGAGCCGATGAACGAAAAGGTTATCAAAGGGTCGCATGATGGTTTCAATGAAGATATCAAGCAGAATATCAACCTCATTCGCCGCCGCATTCAGCATCGGAATCTAACAATTAAGAAGCAGACGGTAGGCGATTATACAGAGTCTGAAATTGCTTTAGTTTATGTGGATGGCATAGTCAATCCTGGAGTAGTGAATGAACTAGAAACAAGGGTGAAAAATATCAGCAGTGATGCACTACTGAGTGCAGGGGCCTTCAGTGAATATATCGAAGATCGCACGTATAGTATCTTTCCGCAGTTTTTGAGTACTGAGCGGCCCGATAAAACTGTTGCACAATTGATGGAAGGCAGAATTGCGATTCTTTTTGCTAACAATCCTACATGCCTAATTGCTCCGGTTACTTTCTTTGCCTTTTATCAATCGCCGGATGATTATAATACACGCTGGCTCGTAGCAACTTATATTCGTTTAATTCGCTTGTTCAGTTTTATTCTGGCTATAACATTGCCTTCTTTCTATATAGCAGTAGTCGGCTTTCATTTTGAAGTGATTCCGGAAGCACTTATTTCCCCTGTACTGGGTGCTATTCGGGATATTGCTTATCCGCCAATTGTAGAAGCCGTTCTGATGGTAATCGTCATTGAACTGATACGGGAATCCGGTATTAGGCTCCCGTCACCGATTGGATCTACAATTGGTATTGTCGGCGGTCTTGTTATCGGTGATGCGATTGTTACAGCAGGATTGGTATCCAATTTGATGGTAATCGTCATTGCCCTCACTTCTCTGGCTTCCTTTGTTGTGCCGTCGAATGAAATGAGTGATTCGCTAAGGATCCTGACATTCCCGCTGATCATCCTGAGCTCTGTTCTCGGCTTTATCGGGATTGCTTTTGGTTTACTGATGGTTCTGATCCATCTTTGCCGGATGGAATCGTTGGGACTTAGCTATTTTACGCCTATCCAGTTCCGGGATTTAAAAGATACAGTAATCCGAGTACCGCAATTTTTAATGAAGCGCCGCCCAGAGCAATTAGGATCACCACGTCCATACAAGTCCAATGAACTGAGTGATGAAAATGGCAGTAAGTGACACGAAGCAGAAAATCACCTTATCCCAACTTGCTTATATCTTTATCCAAAGCCAGATTGGCGTCGATATTTTGAATCTGTCCACTGTGCTGCATAAAGCAGCCGGGGCGGATGGCTGGATTCCCTTACTTATCGGTGGTGTGATTTCCACTGTCTTCGTAGTAATGGTATTGCATATTAGCAAACGTTATCCTGGTGAAGGTTTGTTCGATATACTAAGAAGCAGCTTTGGGAAGCCGTTAGGCAATGTAGCCGGATTCGGCTATTATGTTTATTTTCTTGTTGTTGCGATATACCTTCTGACGTCTTACGGGGAACTGATCAACCAATGGCTGCTACCGGAAACGCCGATCCTGATACTTTACCTGCTCTTGCTCGTTAGTGCGCTTTATACTATTTCGGGTGGATTAACTGTCATTGCCAAGGTATTCACCTTTTTCACGGTTATTCTGTTTCTTATTTCCGTATTGTTTCTATTCGGTTTTGTGGATGCAAAGTTCATTTACATGCTGCCGATCGGCCAGGCCTCCTTTTCAGGTTATATGGAAGGGATACGTGTCACCATTTATTCGTTGAGCAGTTATATGCTGTTATTGCTGTTTGTACCTTATGCAAAAGGTGATTTTAAACAAAAAACGCGGACATTGATCGGTGCAAACTTAATTGTGCTCCTGTTCTACTTATATACAGTCATCATTTCCTTTGCACATTTTGGATCGGATCAGATTGAACATGTCTCACAGCCTGTTCTTTATATGCTGCGAACTGCTGATTCTGTCATTATTACAAGGATCGATATCTTTGTGCTTGCGATGTGGACGGTTTTCGCTATGACAGCTTTTGCTGCGTATCTGTATGGTGCAGAAAGGGCTTTCGCTAAAATACCGAAGCCGAAGAAGAAGATGCTGAATGTATATACAGCTTCCATCATCGTTCTTGCTGTTTCCTACTGGGGAGGACTAAATGAGAAGCATATCAGAAGTATCATTAATTTCCAAGATTTAATTACAGAATACTTCACCATATATATTCCGATTTTACTATTCCTTCTATCTTTCTTGCGCCGAAAGGATAAGAAAAAGGGGGTAGCACAATGAAAAAGCTGACTATGATACTGCTAAGCTGCATGCTTATATTGCCTGGCTGCTGGGATACTAGGGAATTCAAGGAAGTGAAGATGGGCATTTCTGCTGCCTATGATTTGACAGAGGATGGTGTTTATACGAATACCATACTCATACCGAATGTACAGAATAGCGCACAAGGACCGGGACAGGAATCAACCCAATTTCTAACGGCAACCGGAAATACTCCCTCGGAAGCAAGAACGAACATCGATAGACGGTTATCATCGACTTATAGTCCGACACAGCTTGATGTTCTTCTTTTTGGAGATAAGCTTGCCCGACAAGACATCTATCCATATGTTGATGCCTATTACCGCGATCCGAGGATGCATCTTGATGTGGTGCCAGTGGTAGTGAAGGGTAATGCAGAACAAGCGCTGAAAGTAGTTCCTAAATCCGAGACGCGTCCGAGTGAATATATAGAAGGAATAGTCGAATCGGAAGTAGAAACAACAAATACTCTTGAGACCAGTTTGCAAGCGATCGGTTCCGAACTTTATGAAGAGGGGGAAGACTTCAGCTTACCGCTCTTACAAGTCGGGGATGGGGGGAAAACAGTGTCTTATGAAGGGTTGGCGCTGTTCCATAAATCAAGTTATACCGGTAAGGATATTCCTTTCGAACATACGACGCTCTTTTTACTGATGAAGAAGGTGAAAGGTAAAGTTGCTCGTATTACTACTAAAATATTTGATGGGAGGAAGCCGGAACCAGATAACTATACGACCATTAATATTGAGGATTATTCCAGTAAAATCAAGTCAAAGCCAGATAAGCAGAACAAAGTAAGGACCGATATAACATTGAATCTGACTGTAATGATTCAAGAATATCCACAGGATCATCTTGCTTTGAAAGATTTACCTGAGGTCAAAAAAAATCTGGAACAGGCATTGACTGACCAAGCAAATGAAACGATTAAGATAATCCAAGATGCGAATAGCGATGTGTTCGGAATCGGCCGAAGCATGTATGGTCATTATCCATCACAATGGGAGAAGCTTGATTGGGAAAAGGATTTCAAAGAAATAAAAATTGTTCCTCATGTGACTGTAAACATCCGTTCACGCGGAATTTTCAGATAATTTAACACTTTTCTATAGTTTGTTTAATCAATGCCAGCACTCCCGCATAAGATAGACTAATTATCTTAAGGAGGCTGGCGAATGAGTGATTCCAATCATTTTGCAGTGTCAGAAGAAGACTGGTCCCTCCATCGAAAAGGATATGATGATCAAAAGCGGCATCAGGAGAAGGTCCAGGAAGTATTGAAGAACAAGCTGCCCGATTTGATCACAGAAGAAAATATTATCATGTCTAATGGGAAAGATCTGATCAAGATACCGATTAGATCATTGGATGAATACAAGATCCGCTATAGCCAAGACAAGAATAAACATGCCGGCCAAGGAAAAGGCGACAGTAAAGTAGGAGATGTACTGGGGCGTGCCGGCGGTCAGCAGAAGGCGCCAGGTAAAGGGCAAGGAGAAGCAGGGGATCAGCCTGGTCAGGACTATTATGAAGCAGAAGTTTCGTTTGAGGAATTGGAAGAGAATTTCTACAGTCAGCTGGAGCTGCCGAATTTGGAGCAAAAAGATGAACAGCAGATGATTGTGACGGATATTGCATTTCATGACATCCGCAAGACAGGGCTTGTCGGTAATATCGACAAGAAACGTACGATGCTGGAGGCGTTCAAACGCAATGCTTTAAGCGGTACTGCAGCATTCGCTCCGATTTTTCCGGAGGATGTACGCTACAAAACCTGGGACGCGATTGAAAAACCGGATTCGAAGGCAGTGGTACTTGCCATGCTTGATACGAGCGGCAGTATGGGAAATTGGGAAAAGTATGTGGCAAGAAGCTTCTTCTTTTGGATGACAAGATTCCTGCGGACGAAATATGAAACAGTGGAAATTGAATTCATTGCCCATCATACAGAGGCGAATGTTGTCGATGAAGAGTCCTTTTTCTCCAAAGGGGAGAGCGGCGGGACGATCTGTTCCTCGGCTTACAGAAAAGCCTTGCAGTTAATAGACGAGAAGTATCCACCATCAGCTTATAATATTTACCCATTCCATTTTTCAGATGGCGACAACCTTACATCTGATAACAGCCGCTGCGTTGGACTGATCAATCAGCTAATCGAGAAATCAAGTATGTTCGGCTACGGAGAAGTCAACCAGTATAATCGCCATTCCACGCTTATGCAGATTTTCCGTAAGATGGATCATCCGAAATTCCGGTATTATGTGCTGCGGAAGAAAACGGATGTTTTCTACGCCATGCAGCGCTTCTTCTCGAACGAAGAGACAGAAATTTCCGTTTGAACAGCAGGTTTTCACTGCTGTTTTTTTCTGTTTTCAGGAAAATATTAGATCGAAAAAGCATATATTGGTCATATGCCAAAAAGCCCTTTCTTTTTTCTAAAATATCCTTTAGGATAGAATAGGCGATTAAATGTTTCGTTTACATTACAAATAAATTACAGATATATTAAATAGAGAAGTGCTTTTAATGGGAAAGGGAAGGATTTACAACATGAAGGAAAAACGGATTCTATTTACGGGGGGCGGCACTGCCGGCCATGTAATCGTGAACGTGGCCTTGATTCCTGTATTCAGGCAAGAAGGGTGGAAGATCGATTACATTGGTTCAAAGAATGGAATAGAGCGTGACCTCATTGAACCGATGGAAGGTGTGACCTATCATAGTATCTCAACAGGAAAACTGAGAAGGTACATGTCTAAAGAGAATTTCAAAGATCCTTTTAAAGTGATGAAAGGAACAATGCAGGCGTATCGAATCATGGGGAAAGTGAAACCACATGTGATTTTCTCCAAAGGTGGATTCGTTTCCGTTCCTGTCTTGTTTGCATCTTGGCTGCGTCATATTCCGGCAGTCATTCATGAATCAGATATCACACCAGGTCTTGCGAATAAGCTGGCAATGCCATTCGCGAAGAAAATCGTAACGACATTTGCAGAAACAGTATCACATGTATCTGCCAAGAAAGCAGAATGGGTTGGAGCAGTTGTACGGGATGAGCTGATTCAGGGTAATCGCCGGGTTGGTTTAGAACAGCTTGGTTTTTCTCCTGATAAAGCAGTGCTGTTCATTATGGGAGGAAGCGGTGGTTCCCAAGTGATAAATGAAGCCGTTCGTTCCAGCTTGGATACGCTGCTAAAAGAATTCCAAATTGTACACATCTGCGGTAAGAATCAAATGGATGATACAATCAAGCGCGATGGATATGTACAATTTGAATATGTGAACGAAGGGCTGAATGATTTGTTCGCCGCTTCTGATTTTGTCTTGTCACGTGCTGGTTCAAATGCCATATTCGAATTCTTGGCACTGCGTAAGCCAATGCTTTTGGTACCTTTATCTCGTAAAGCGAGCCGAGGCGATCAGCTGCTTAATGCAAGCTCCTTTAAAAAACAAGGCTATGCAGATGTACTGGAAGAAGAAGATCTTACAAGTGCCTCTTTGATTCAGCATTTACAGGATCTCAAGGAACATAAAAATGAAATACTGCGAAATATGAGTCATTATGAAAGTCAAGAAGCGAAACAACGTGTAATTGAAATCATAAAAGAACATTCAAAAAAAACCAACTGACAAAATGTCAGTTGGTTTTTTCGTATCCGTTGCGGATGACAGTCAATTCTCCAGTTGCTGGATCGATTACAAGCGCATGTACTGGTACCTGTTTAGGAAGCAATGGATGATTTGCAATCAAGGATGCACTGCTTTCTACAGATTCCTCCACGCTGTTAAAACCATCGAACCATGTATTTGCAATATCTTCGCTTGATGATTGACGTAAGTATGTCTCAACATCTCCGCCCTGCTTTCCGATTTGTTCCAGCATATCAGAGCCATGCAAATGGTGCATACCGCAGTCTTTGTGGCCGATTACGAAGACTTCTTCGCCTTTTAAGGCATGGATTGCTACTAAGATACTTTTCATGGCACTGTCAGAAGTGTCAACGAGCATTGCGCCAGCATTCTGAATGATTTTTGCATCTCCGTTCTTCAAATTGACTGCCTTAGGCAGCAATTCCAGCAAGCGGGCATCCATACAAGTTAGAATGACAGCTTTTTTGGAAGGAAACTTGTCCGTTTCATACTGTGCATATGCTTTGTCTTCTACGAATTTTTGGTTATGAGCCAAGATGTCATCTAATAACATAGATCGTGACACTCCTTTTTTTAGTTATCTTCTTTAGTTTACCACATAAGGACAAATGTTTATCTATTGCTTATTGCTCAAATTGTTTGAAAATATCGTTGACCTTTTTAAACCGGTATGTATATACTTATTATGCATAAAATAACAATTGAAAGGAGGAGCCCAAAATGAATAACCGGAAAATAGTTTTTATCAGCCAATTTCATAATGGGCAGCTCCTCCTTTGTTCGGAATCTTTTCAGGGATAACTTTATCTGGATGGAGTCTGCCGCATATCGCTTGCTGCTTACTTCTGAGAACGTGTACGTCTGCGGGCGTGCGCGTTTTTTTTATGCGCAAATTCAACGAGTTGTTGATACAAGCTGGATTTCCTGTTCAGCTTTTTATCATAACAAGAAAACAAGGAGGAAAGCTTATGCTGAACGTTCAAACAAGACCATGGGAAGAAGATTGGAATGATGATGGCTAGCTGAACGACTGAGACAAATTCGTGAGAGAAGGTTGGGGAAAGTATGTTTGATGTATTGAAAAAGCTGGATTGGTTCTTCCTGAAATATTGGAAGCGATATACGATTGCAATTATCGCTCTTATTATTGCAAGTCTGATCGGGTTGATTCCGCCGATGCTGATCGGTCAGACCATCGATGAGATTAACTATAACTCTTTGACGACAGAAAGGCTTTGGCAAGTCATCGGTTTATTTCTCTTGCTGATCGTCTTACACTACGTCATTTCTTATGTATGGGATTACACGCTTTTCAGTGGTTCCGCAATTCTGGAGCGGTTGATGCGTTCCAAGCTGATGGGACATTTCTTCCGTATGACGCCTACATTTTTTGATAAGAAAAAAGTAGGTGATCTGATGGCTCAAGGTACAAATGATTTAAGAGCCATTTATCTGACGAGCGGTTTCGGGGTGCTAACCTTGGTCGACTCGAGCATCTTCATGCTGATGATCATTGGAATCATGGGATTTTCAATCAGCTGGGAGCTGACTTTAGTCGCTCTTATCCCGATGCCTATCATGGCTATCGTGATGCATAAATACGGGGAAGCAATCAATGAACGCTTCACAGAAGCTCAGGAAGCCTTCGGAAACCTGAATAATGAAGTGTTGGAATCGATCCGCGGCATTCGTGTCACCCGGGCGTTCGTTCAGGAAAAACAAGATGAGAAACGATTCCAGAATATGACAGAGGATGTCTATCAGAAGAATATCAAGGTAGCTAAAATCGATGCGTTGTTCGAGCCGACAATGAAAATCCTAGTTGGACTTTCCTATACAATCGGCATCGGCTATGGCGCTTTGCTCGTCTTCCGGAATGAAATCACGCTAGGTAATTTAGTGTCATTCAATATGTATCTAGGCATGCTGATTTGGCCGATGTTTGCGGTAGGGGAACTAATCAACGTCCTGCAGCGGGGCAATGCTTCCCTGGACCGTGTCAATACGACACTAGATTATCCTGCCGATGTAAAAGATCCTTCACAGCCTGCTGATAAGGAAAAGCCAGGAGATATCGTTTTCGATTCCTTGAGCTTCCGCTATCCAGGGAATGATACAGAACGCCTTCAAAATATCACCCTTGAAATCAAACAGGGAACAACTCTTGGTGTTGTCGGTAAGACTGGTGCGGGTAAGTCGACTCTGTTCAAGCAGCTGCTTCGGCAATATCCGCCAGGAGAAGGCAGATTGCTTCTGGGAGGTACGCCGATCGATCAGTTTACATTGGAAAAGACACGCAGCTGGATCGGTTATGTACCGCAGGAACAGATTCTCTTCTCTAAAACAATCAGAGAGAACATCCGATATGGAAAACATGATGCATCTGATGAAGAGATATTCCGCGTAATGGAACTTGCGCATTTTCTTACAGATATTCAGAGTCTGCCGGAAGGACTGGATACAAAAGTTGGCGAGAGCGGTGTAACGCTTTCTGGAGGCCAGAAGCAGCGCGTAGCCCTTGCACGTGCTTTTATAAAAAATCCTGAAGTGCTGATCCTCGATGATTCGATGAGTGCGGTCGATGGCAAGACTGAAGCAAATATTATTGAACATTTGAAAACAGAGCGCCAGGAAAAAACCACAATCATTGCAGCTCACCGTCTTTCAGCTGTTAAGCATGCAGAACAGATTATTGTGCTGGATGCGGGAAAAATCATAGAACAGGGCACGCATGAAGAACTTTTGGCTTTAAACGGCTGGTATGCTAGTCAGTATTACTTGCAGCAGCTAGAGGATAAGGAGGTTATCTCCTCATGAAGAAAAACACCACGGAACGTAGACTGTTCCGATACGCTTTAAGCAATAAAAAAACGATCAGTATCGGTCTTGTCTGTTTGCTGATTGCAGTGGTACTGGAGCTGGCGGGTCCTTTAATAGCCGCAAGAATCATTGATCACCATATCCTTGGTATTGAAGCTACTTGGTATGAGGTAGAAGATGAAACCGATAAAACTGTAAATTACGATGGAAAAACTTATGTCCGGTCTGATGAAATACAAACGAAAGAAGATGCAATCGGTGAAGCAACGATTCTACAGATTGGCAGGCATTTTTATTTCACGGATGCGGTTTTGACTTTGGATGGTTCCAGATCATATGAGAATGGAACAATCACGGTTGATAGTCCCGAGGGGATTGAAGAAGCAGAAGCTACGAGACTTTCAGCAGGTGAGCTGTATGAATTTTTCAGTCCGCAGTTCCAGCCGATTATCATACTTCTGATTGTCTATGCAGCACTTCTATTCATCGCAGCTATATTCCAGTTTTGGAAGACGTTCCTGCTCCAGCAGGCTTCCAATAAAATTGTCCGTACGATGCGGAATGATATATTTGCCCATACGCAGCGTGTTCCGATCAATTATTATGTGGATCGGCCAGCAGGTACAATCGTGGCTCGGATCACAAACGATACGGAGGCAATCCGTGATCTATATGAAAGGGTGCTGGCAACCTTCGTTACGAGTTTCGTGTACATGGCTGGGATTTTCGTTGCGATGTTCTTCCTGAATGCCCGGCTTGCTGCTATCTGTTTGCTAGTCATTCCGATTTTCTGGGCTTGGATGAAAGTTTATAAGTATTTTGGTACTAAGTATAATAAAGTCGTCCGAAAAACAGTAAGTGAGATTAACGGCAGTATCAATGAATCGATACAGGGGATGCCGATCATCCAGGCGTTCAACAGAGAAAAAGAGACGAAAGCAGAATTCGAAGTCCTTAATACCCGGAACTTCAATTATCAGCGTAAGCTGATGAAGCTTAGCGCCTTAACCTCGCATAACTTAGTGACAGTGCTTCGTAATTTAGCTTTTGTTGCATTCATCTGGTATTTCGGCGGTGCTGCCGCAACAGGCGGCTCAATTGTTACCGTTGGTGTACTGTATGCCTTTGTAGATTACTTGAACCGCTTGTTTAATCCGGTTACAGATGCAGTGAACCAGCTGCCGCTTCTTGAGCAGGCCCGTGTTGCTGCTTCCCGGGTATTCCAGCTGCTTGATCAGCCGGGTGAAGATGTGGATTTGGAGGCTAAACGGGAGAAAAACCGTGGAGAGATCGAATTCGATCATGTCAGCTTTGCATATAATGATAAAGATTATGTCTTAAAGAATCTTAGCTTCCAAGTGAAAAGCGGCCAGACAGCAGCCTTTGTTGGTCATACTGGTTCTGGGAAAAGTTCTATCATGAATTTACTATTCCGGTTTTATGATCACCAAAAGGGTAAAATAACGATCGATGGAATCGATACAAAAGAAATGTCACGCCAGCAGGTTCGCAGCAGTATGGGAATTGTACTGCAGGATCCATTCCTTTTTACCGGTACTATTTTGACGAATGTGACGATGAACAATCCGGATATTTCTCGGGAAATGGCAATCCAGGCATTGCAAGCAGTAGGAGCGGAGCAATTCATTTCCAAGCTTCCAAAACAGTATGATGAACCGGTCAAGGAAGGCGGCTCCACACTTTCTATGGGAGAGCGCCAGCTGGTTTCCTTTGCGAGGGCTTTGGCTTTCAATCCGTCTATCCTAATCCTTGATGAAGCAACAGCCAATATCGATACGGAAACAGAAGCGATTATCCAACGGGCTTTGGATGTACTCAAACAGGGCAGAACGACATTGGTTATTGCGCATCGGCTTTCGACCATTATGCATGCTGACCAGATTTTTGTCCTGGATCACGGGAAGATATTGGAACAAGGCAATCATATGTCCCTATTGGAGAAAAAGGGACAATATTATCAGATGTATTTAATGCAGCAGAGCGGCATCAAACGTTCTGCCGGTTAATAAAAAAGCCGTCCTGTTTATACAGGACGGCTTTTTTATGGGGGTTATTGTTGCAGAGATTTAATTTTTTTGTAATTATTTTGAGAAGCACTCCTCACTCTAGGTGTTGTATGATAGGCATATTGGTTAAGTATTGGAGTAAGCCATATGTCATATAAAAAAATTACGAATGAACTTATACGAAATTTACAAATGAAATTAGCATGTTACACCCGAAAATTACAATTATGTTACGAAAAATATAGAAGGCTGGAGGTGATAGGTCTTGTATCTACGCCAGTCTAATGATCCTAACCGCGGAAAATTAGAAGAACAGATCAAACAAGTGCAGGCCGGGAATACCGATATGCAAAATGAGCTGATTGAGAGTTATCAGCCTTTTATTGCAAAATCTGTTTCCGAGGTATGCCGCAGATTTATCGATCCTACCAAGGATGAAGAATTCAGCATTGGCCTTTCTGCTTTCAATGAAGCGATGCTTGCGTATGCAGATGACAAAGGAAGCTCGTTCCTTTCGTTTGCCAAGCTTGTGATTAAACGAAAGACGATCGACTATATCAGACATGAACGGATCCGCCTTCCGGCTGCTTCGCTCGATGAGCTGTATGAAGATGACAGCGAGAATCCGCGGGAAGCTGAAGCTGCCCAGACAGCTTATAATCAGGAAACGGAAGCATGGTATCGTCGTGCTGAAATCGAGGAGTATGATAGGAAACTGAAGGAATACAAGCTATCCTTTCAGGAGCTAATCCGTGTTGCACCAAAGCATCGTGATGCGAGGGAAACGGCCATCAAAGCAGCTAAGATTCTTCATCAAGATCATGAGTTGCGGGATTATGTGATAAGAAAAAAGAAAATCCCGATTAAGCAGCTTGTTGAAAAGGTAACAGTTAGTAAGAAGACATTGGAAAGGAACAGGAAGTATATTCTCGCTATTTTCGTTATACTGAGCGAGGATTATATCTACCTGAAGGACTACATGAAGGGGGTGAGTTAGTGAAGAGAGGAGTCGTCGTGAAGCAAAGCCGCCGGAGCACGATTGTGTTGACCAGTGAAGGCACATTCCTGGAAATCAACGCGCAAGGGCAGGCAGAGATCGGGCAAGAAGTCGAATTTAGTGCACAGGAACTGGTTCGGAGAACAAGAATTAGGCATTGGACACCTTCCATGAAAAATTTCATGCGGGTTGCCGTATTGGTGCTTGTATTTGTTCTGGCGTTATTCCCGGTTTATTCCTGGTACAACGGCAATAAAGCATACGCGTACGTCAGTTTGGATTTCAATCCGAGCATTGAATTGAAAGTGAATAATCGTATGGATGTCGTCTCTGTGGCAGCTTTGAACGAAGATGCGAAAACGGTCCTAGCAAATCTGGATGATTGGCAAGGTGAGGATGTTAAGACGGTCGCGGCCAGTATTTTGCGTATATCGAGTGACTTAGGTCTTTTAGCTGACTCGGAAAGTATTATTATTGGTGTGAATTATATTGATACCAAGCAAGAGGACAAGCAGCTGACCAATATTTTAGAAGGTTCGATCATTGGTTTCAATGATACATTACATATTGCTTCCTACCAAGTACCTGATAAGGTACGTGAAACAGCCCAGGACGAGCAAAAATCCATGAATGAAATTATGGCAGAGTCCATCCTGGATGAAGACTCATCTAAGTCTGTACCTGCTCTTACACAATCAGATTCAGCTATTATTAAAGATTTTTATAAAAATGATGTGGAAGAAGATGGAGCAGAAGCGGAAGAGACTTCCCTTCAGACAAGTGAGGACCCTGATTCACAGTCTGTACATGCTGTGGCAGAATCCGCTGAAGTGAGGGAGAAAGCGGATCAACAAGCAAATATAGTGAAAGCAAAGGCGGAACAGGCAGAAGCCAAACCGCTAAAAGCAGCAACTGAACAAAAAAAGAACGAAGAAGCTGTGCGTTCAAGAGAAGCAATGAAGGAAGATAAAGAAAAAGCAAAAGAAGCAGCTAAGCCATCCAAGGATGAAAAAAAGCGAGCCAAAGAAGCAGATAAGCAGTTGAGGGAAGCTCAGAAGGAATCCAAAGCGAAAGAAAAACAGATGGAAAAAGAAGAGTCGAATAGGCAAAAAGAAAATGAAAAAGATAATCATCGAAATAAATCCGAAGAATCTAAACAGTCCTCTGCGAGAGAGCAAGGAAATGAACGAGATTATGATGATAAAAGAGATTCACGTGATGATGAAAGACATGGAAATCATGACGACAACTAAACCTTTTTAGAGAGAAGCAAGGTAATCTGTGCCGGGAAGTATCGATTTTAGACAGGCTTTTAGCTCATAATAGGACTACATGTATATCAGGAAGGGTAAAAACAATAGTGAACTTTGCTGAATAGAGAGGATACCTACTATGTCTGAACTTGATTTGTCGCAGTTTGAGAAAAAGGTTGTTTTACGTAATATTACGGAAGCAGATATTGATCAAATCCTGGACATGCAGAAAGTGTGCTTCCCAGGCATGGAGCCGTGGAAAAAAAGCCATTTGAAAAGTCATATCGATATATTCCCAGAAGGCCAATTCTGTGTGGAAGTTGACGGTAAGATCATTGGCAGTTGTTCCAGTTTGATTGTCAATTTTGATGAATACGATGATCGACATACGTGGGATGACATCACGGATGAAGGATATATCACAAACCATAACCCGGATGGTTTCAATTTGTATGGCATTGAGGTCATGGTGCATCCGGATTATCGTGGCATGAAGATTGGGAAGCGCCTTTATGAAGCGAGGAGGGAACTGGCCGCAGAGATGAATCTGAAAAGCATCATCATCGGCGGAAGAATCCCAAATTATCATAAGTACAAGGATGAAATGACACCACGGGAGTATGTGGAAGAAGTGGAATCACAGAATATCTATGATCCCGTACTTACTTTCCAAATGATGAACGGATTTCGCGTGATGCGGATTAATCGTGACTATTTGCCTGATGACAAGCAATCCGCAACTTTCGCTACCTTAATGGAGTGGAATAACATTGAATATCATGCCAAAACGAAACGTCATTTCAAAACGTCTTATCCGGTGCGAATCACGGTTATTCAATATATGATGAAGCAAATCGAATCGTTTGAGGAGTTTGCAAGGCAAGTCGAATATTATGTTGACGTCGCCTATGATTTTGGATCTGACTTTGCTGTATTTCCCGAAATCTTCACAACCCAGCTCATGAGCTTCCTTGAAGAAAAAGTACCTTCTAAAGCAGTCCGTAAACTATCTGAATTTACGGAGCAGTATATCGAGCTATTCACTAGTCTGGCTGTCCGCTACAATGTCAATATTGTCGGAGGCTCGCACTTTGTGGAAGAGGACGAGCATATATATAATATTGCCTATCTTTTCCGCCGGGATGGCACAATTGAGAAGCAATATAAAATACATGTTACACCGAATGAGAGAAAATGGTGGGGCATCCAGCCTGGGGACACAGTAAAAGTATTTGATACAGATTGCGGCCGAATTGCAATCCAAATTTGCTATGATATCGAATTTCCAGAGCTTGCACGCTATGCAGTAGATCAAGGTGCGAATATCATTTTTGTACCATTCTGTACGGATGATCGGCAAGGCTACTTGCGAGTTCGCTATTGTGCACAGGCGCGTGCAGTCGAAAACCAAGTGTATACTGTCATCGCAGGAACGGTTGGCAACTTGACTCAAGTAGAAAATATGGATATTCAATATGCTCAGTCTGGAATTTTCACACCTTCTGATTTTGAATTTGCGCGTGATGGAATTGTTGGAGAGTGTCCGCCGAATATTGAGACAGTTGTTGTTGGTGATGTTGATTTGGAGATATTGCAGCGCCAGCGGAAGACTGGTACTGTACGTCATTTGCATGATCGCCGCAAGGATCTCTTCGAATTAAGGTTTAAGAATCTGGAGAGTGAAACGCCGGATGATCAGATTAAATAAAATAGACTCGAGCGCAATGCTCGAGTCTATTTTACATGTCCAAAGCATATAGGGTTGTATGACCTAACGCATGATCGATATATTGAATCAGCTCTTCATGAGATTTCACGACAGCGTGCTGTTCGGAGGGATAATGAAAGGCATGTAGAAAGATTTCAATCCGCTTGGAAAGCAGATCATCCTTTGTGCGTACCATGAGGACAAGGAGATCATCCCATTGACCCCAAATTGTAAATAGCAGTGCTTTTTCGTAATCCTGGACTTTCATTGCGCTATCCCCTTCCTGTCAGGGTATAGATAGTATCTCTCCAATCAGCAGGAACATTGCTGGCAGATATAAGCAGCAGGGTCACCTCCTTTGTATAGGGTGAAAAAAACCGTACATACTAAGCGCAGTATGGTAAATCAAAGGAGGAAACACCAATGAAAAAGTGGAAATTAATCAGCATGGCTGCCCTTGCTGCGATTACGCTTACAGCTTGTCAGAATGACGATAATAACAATGACACTGGCATGGGCAATGTAGAACCGACTAGATTCAATAATACGGACAATAATTTAGTCGACCGTAATACTGACAATACAAGAGATGGTGATGATCGCCAGAAAAATGGTGATGACCAACAGCCGCGTTACCAGGTTGCAGATGACGTAGCAAGAAAAGTGGAAGAAGTTGAAGGTGTAGATAGAGCGTATGTATTTACAACGGATAACAATGCTTATGTAGCTGTCGATATGAAGGACGATAACAATAACGGTAACAATGGTAATAACGGTATTAATGGTAACAATGGAAACAATGGAAACAATGGAAATAACGGAAATAACGGTAACACAGGCAACAACGGAATGGGCAACACAGCTACTGGTAATAACAACAATAATGAAGTAACAGACAAGATGAAAAAAGATGTGGAAAAAGCAGTTAAATCAGTCGATGAAGATATCGATAATGTATATGTATCCGCAGATCCAGACTTTTTGGGAATGGCAGAAGACTACAACAACAAAATTGATGAAGGTCAGCCAGTAAAAGGCTTCTTCTTAGAATTCGGCAATATGCTAAATCGTGTCTTCCCTAATAACGAAAGATAAAAAAGAGGCTCCCACACGGGAGCCTCTTTTTAATTTGGCTGTTTCGAAAGAGATGAAGCAACTGCCAAAGCTTTCTTTATCGCACCTTTACCAACGTCATAATGTGTGACAAAACGAACACTGTAAGGACCGAAAGCATTTGCCAATACTTGCTGTTCCTTGAGCAACTGCACATAAGCATCTGCTGTCATACCGGTACCTTGCACATCTGCAAGTACGATATTCGTTTCAACCTTATTCATGATTTCAATACCGTCAATTTCAGCTAGGCCATCTGCCAATAGCTTAGCATTCTCGTGGTCGTCTGCGAGACGTTCCACATTTTCACGCAGGGCAACAAGGCCAGGTGCTGCTAATATGCCGGCTTGGCGCATGCCGCCTCCAAGACGTTTTCTCCATTTTTTAGCTTTAGCAATGAACACTTCAGATCCTGCCAGAACAGAACCGACAGGCGCTCCTAAGCCCTTGGACAAACAAACCTGGACAGTATCGGTCAGCTGCGCATATTTTGCCACACTAATACCGGAAGCGACGGATGCATTGAACAAACGTGCGCCATCCAAGTGAATCGGAATTCGATGTTCACGAGCTATTTGGGCAATCACCATCATATTCTCGATCGGGATGACGGCTCCGCCTGCTTTATTATGCGTATTCTCCAGACAAATCAAGCCTGTTTCTGGAAAATGAATATCGTCCTTGCGGATAGCAGCAGCTAATCCCTCCGGACATATCGCCCCGCGTTCCCCTTTCAGTGTACGTGTCTGCACACCTGCAAAAATGGATGTAGCAGCTCCTTCATAGAGAAAAATATGGGATTCCTCTTCCAAGATGATTTCATTACCAGGGTTGCAATGAGAAAGTACTGCGATTTGATTCCCCTGAGTACCGCTTGGCACGAATAGTGCGGCTTCCTTTCCAAGTAAATCGGCAACCGTTTCCTCTAGCTCATTTACAGCTGGATCCTCTCCATAGACATCATCTCCGACTTCTGCTTCATAAGCAGCTTTCCGCATCGCTTCTGATGGCTTGGTGACCGTATCACTACGCAGATCGATCATGACGACCACTCCTCTCCATCTTATTATATAGTATGAATTTGTAACTTTTCCACTATTTTTATAGTTGTTGACTTTGTATTCCTAAAAAGTGGAATTTATGACTGGCATCGTATCTTTTCATTGAATAAACTGAGGTACTATGGTATTCTTCTGTCATAAACACAATAATCCTTATTAGTTTACTTGGATATTTGAGATATTACACTTGAGGTGATGAAATGGGCCGCGAATTTATCGATATGTTCGATGAATGGGCAGAGACGTATGATGATACGGTTACTGGCCAGGATCCACAATATAAAGAAGTGTTTGATAAATACAATGAAATCCTGCAAACTGTCGCTGATGCTGCAGAAGGAAACACACTGGAGTTTGGTGTCGGAACAGGAAACCTTTCTGAAAAGCTGTTAGCTAAAGGTTTGAATGTAACTGGAATTGAACCTTCCAAAGAGATGCGCGAGCATGCATCCCGGAAATTCCCGCAGCTTCAGATAGTAGACGGTGATTTTCTCTCCTTTCCGCAGCCTGATCACGAGGTTTCTGCCATCGTAAGTACGTGGGCATTCCATCATCTGACAGATGAGGAGAAGGAGCAGGCAATTACGAAATATGCACAGCTGCTTCCAGCAGGCGGAAAAGTAATATTTGCTGATACGGTATTCTCAAGTGAAGAAGGTCGTGATCAGCTAATTCAGGAAGAAAAGGATAAGGGATATGACAGACTTGTCCAGGATTTGACAACCGAATATTATACGACGATGCAAGTGCTTCGTAACATTTTCCAAACGCACGGATTTCATGTTACATTTAAGCAAATGAACCGCTTCGTCTATTTGATCACAGCAGAAAAAGCGTAAGGGGAGAGACAATCATGACAAAGAAAATGAACGTAGAAAGCTTCAACCTTGATCATACTAAAGTTGCTGCACCATATGTCCGCTTAGTCGGCACAACAGAGGGAGCACAAGACAAAGTATACAAATACGATATCCGCTTCAAGCAACCTAACAAAGAGTATATGGAAATGCCAGGTCTGCATTCCCTGGAGCATTTAATGGCTGAGAATATCCGCAATAATATCGACAATATCCTTGATATCGGTCCAATGGGCTGCCAAACAGGTTTCTATGTTTCCATTTTGAATAATGACAGCTATGACGACATCCTCGTCGCTTTGGAAAAAACACTGCAAGATGTGCTCGATGCAACAGAAGTGCCTGCTTGCAATGAAGTGCAATGTGGCTGGGCAGCTAACCACAGTCTTGAGGGTGCACAGGAGATTGCGAAAGAAATGCTTTCTAAAAAAGATGAATGGCGTCAAGTTTTCGCTGAATAGAGGGAGAAAATGGCTGTTTACAATTCAGTACATGAACTGATTGGGAATACACCGATTGTACAAATAACGAACTTTTCTCTTCCGGAGGGAGTTCGTTTATTTGCGAAACTGGAGTTTTATAACCCTGGTGGCAGTGTGAAGGATCGGCTTGGTGTCAATTTGATCGATGAGGCGTTTCGGACAGGGAAACTGAAGGAAAACGGTACGATCATTGAACCGACAGCGGGTAATACCGGTATTGGTATTGCACTGGCTGCCTTGAAACGCAGGGTTTCCGTAATCTTCTGCGTACCAGAGAAATTCAGCCAGGAAAAACAGGAGCTGATGCGGGCGCTTGGGGCAAAGGTAATCAATACACCGACATCCGAAGGGATGACAGGAGCAATTAAAAAGGCGAAAGAGCTGCTGGATGAAATCCCTGACAGCTATTGCCCGCAGCAATTTGCTAATCCTGCTAACCCGGAGACTTACTATAAGACGCTTGGTCCGGAAATATGGCGTGACCTTGAAGGTAAAGTGGATATCTTTGTAGCTGGTGGCGGCACAGGCGGAACGTTTATGGGTACAGCGCGTTACTTGAAGGATCAGAATCCTGAAGTGAAGACAGTCATTGTTGAGCCGGAGGGTTCGATCCTGAACGGGGGTGCTCCAGGATCCCACCGTACAGAAGGTATAGGCATGGAGTTTTTACCTGATTATATGGATACAGCATATTTTGATGCAATTCATACAATTTCAGATGATGATGCATTTTATTACGTAAAAGAGTTGGCTGCCAAAGAAGGGCTGCTTGTCGGCAGTTCTTCCGGATCTGCTTTCACTGCAGCACTTAAAGAAGCAGAGCATGCTAAGCCAGGGACGACGATTGTGACCATCTTCCCGGACAGCAGTGAGCGCTACCTCAGTCAGCAGATCTATCAAGGAGGATTACGATGAGACGGAAAACAAAAATGATTCACGGTGGAATTACATCGGACGAAAAAACGGGCGCAGTTAGTGTGCCTATATACCAGGTAAGTACGTACAAACAGCCAGGACCTGGTGAACATACAGGCTATGAATATTCCCGTACAGGTAATCCGACACGTCATGCATTGGAAGAAACAATTGCAGCTTTGGAAAACGGTAAAAGAGGCTTTGCATTCAGTTCCGGTATGGCGGCCATTACTTCTGTGATGATGCTTTTTGAAGCAGGCAGCCATGTTGTCATGACTGACGATGTGTATGGCGGAAGCTACCGTTTAGCGACAAAGGTACTAAATCGCTATCAGCTTGGGCACACATTTGTAGATACAAGTTCGCCGGAAGAGGTTGAGCAGGCAATCAAACCAGAAACAAAAGCCATTTATGTCGAGACACCGACCAATCCATTATTGAAAATTACAGATATCAAGAAGATGGCGGAAATCGCGAAGAAACATGACGTTCTGCTGATTGTCGATAATACTTTCGCAACACCTTATTGGCAGAATCCGCTTGATTTGGGAGCAGATATCGTACTTCACAGTGCAACG
The DNA here is from genome assembly GCF_040703035.1 of Terribacillus aidingensis. Lineage (NCBI taxonomy): Bacteria > Bacillati > Bacillota > Bacilli > Caryophanales > Bacillaceae > Terribacillus > Terribacillus aidingensis. Next base: position 969,988 of record NZ_CP159996.1, read on the forward strand.
AAATATATTGGCGGTCATAGCGATGTCGTGTCAGGACTCGTTGTCGTAAATGATGACAAACTTGCTGATGAGCTGCACTTTATCCAGAACTCTGCTGGTGCTGTTCTTGGACCGCAAGACAGCTGGCTGCTTCTTCGCGGAATCAAGACACTTGGTATCCGCATGGAAGCTATAGAGAAAAATAGTGCCAAGCTAGTCGACTTCCTGAAAGCACATCCAGGAGTGAGTACGATTTATTATCCTGGTCTGCCTGAGCATAAAGGACACGATATTGCTGCAAGCCAAGCAGAGGGCTTTGGCGGTATGATATCCTTTGATGTCGGCAGTGGTGAAAAAGCAGATCAAGTACTGCGTAAAACGAAATATTTCGTCTTGGCAGAAAGCCTCGGAGCAGTCGAAAGCCTCATATCCCTTCCTGCTAAAATGACGCATGCATCCATTCCGCAGGAACGCAGAGCAGAATTAGGTATTACGGATGGTTTGATCCGAATCAGTGTTGGTATCGAGGATAGTGAAGATTTGATCGAAGACTTGAAGCAAGCAATGGAAGATTGATAAAAGCCAGCTCCGTTTATGGAGCTGGCTTTCTTCTTAAAATTTGTTCTTCCTCTGGAATTCGCAGTACAGCGCGGAAAGAACGAGGATTTTCTTCAAAATCTTTTTGTTCAATTCGCTTGATGACTGCTTTCGCTACATCTTTGACACTGGCTGGATTCTGCCCGGTGATCAGTCTGTCGTCTGCTTCTACATGTCCTTTGAAAGGCACTTTTGATTTGTGGTACGTAAGTGCACGTATTTTAAGCTGCTCTTCCAAGCTATAAGGAATTTCGTGTTTATTCAGGCTAGCAGTTTCTTCGCGGTCGGAATAACCAGTGACTGTCTTATCTTGCAATAAGTAAGTTCCGTCAGACAGCTTCACATTCAGCAATGCAGCAGGGCCGTGACAAACGGCGGCAACAATTCCTCCATTTTCATAGATATCCCTAGTCAACTGCTGCAGCTCTTTATTTTCAGGGAAATCCCACATTGTCCCGTGACCTCCAGTGAAATAAATAGCATCATAATCGGCAGCATTTACTTCCTTCGGAGATAGACTGTTCTCCAATAATTTCCTGAACCCTGGAGCACGGTAGTACTTCCGCAACTTATGGCTTGTGAACAGCCCTGTAAGACTGCGACGATCTATTGGTATATTTCCGCCCTTTGGACTGACAACCGTCATGACATGACGTGTCTTTAGTTTATCGTAAAAATTCGTCAGTTCACTGAACCAGAGTCCTGTTGTGTGGGGTGTCTGTTTCAGGCTGTCGTGATTCGTTGCGACAATCAATACATTACCCATTGTTCTCCTCCTGACGTAACTATGTATTTCTATTTAGTTTCCACCAGCGGGTACAAGCTAAACAAGAATCAGCCGATTTATGCTACACTAGTAAGAAAAGGAAAGGGTGGCGCAAATGACGAATCAAGTTGTCGCTTATTTACAGGAAAATCGGGAGAAATTGCTAGAGAAGCTTTATACATATCTTCGGATTCCCAGTATCAGCACAGATAGTGCATACAAGGAAGATGTTGCAAAGACAGCCGGCTTTACGGCTGACTATTTGAAAGAAATCGGCTTCGATAAAGTGACCATCCAAGAAACAGAGCGTCATCCAATCGTAACGGGTGAATGGCTTGGTGCAGGTCCGGATAAACCGACTGCACTTTTCTATGGACATTATGATGTGCAGCCGGCAGATCCGCTTCCGCTTTGGGACAGCGAGCCATTCGAGCCGACTGTACGAAACGGACGGATCTATGCACGAGGCGTGAGTGATGACAAAGGTCAGGTATTCATGCACCTGGCAGTATTCGAAGCATTCATGAAAACAGAAGGCGCGCTGCCGATCAATGTAAAAGTATGTATCGAAGGAGAAGAAGAAATCGGAAGTACAAATCTGCATGCTGTACTGCATGAGCACACAGAGCAATTCCAAGCCGATTTTGCTATCATCAGCGATTCCGGGATGGTCGAAGCAGGCCAGCCGACTATGCTTTATGGCTTGAAAGGTGCAGCTGCGCTTGAGTTCTCTGTTTATGGACCAGATCGCGATCTGCATTCCGGTATGTATGGTGGTGCTGTCCGTAATCCGCTTCAGGCATTGGCGCATATCCTAAGTTCCTTGAAGGATGAAGAAGAAGTCGTTCAAGTAGAAGGTTTCTATGATGGTGTAGAGGAATTGCCTGAAGAAGAGCGTAAACTGATGGCGCAAGCACCAGGTGAAGACTTTGTTCAGACAGTCGGCGTGCCGGAAGCAGTTTCCGAAAAAGGTTACACTGCCAAGGAACATACAATGGCTCGCCCAACACTGGAAATCAACGGTATGTATGGTGGTTACCAAGGAGAAGGTACGAAAACGATCATCCCGGCTGAGGCAACAGCGAAGATCACCAGCCGTCTCGTACCTGGACAGGATCCAGTGGATATCGTGGAGAAAATCACGGCACACATCGAAAAACATGCACCTGCTGGCGTTCGTGTGGAAGTGAGACCGGAACCTTTCAAAGCAAAAGCATACAAAGTCGATCCGAATCATCCGCTGATCCAAAAAGCAGCGGAAAGTCTGACACAGGCCTTCGGTAAGGAAACAGTCTTCGTTCGTATGGGAGGATCGATTCCGGTCGTCGAATGGATTGATACGGTTTATCAAATGCCAGTGGTTCTGCTTGGTTTCGGAACACCTGAGGACAGACTGCATTCCCCGAATGAAAGCTTCCCGCTGGAAAGCTTCGATAAAGGGATGGAGACACTGGTCTATTATTATCAAAAAGTGAGCGAATGAAAAAAGACACCCGAATGGGTGTCTTTTTTCTGTCTTATCAGCATATGTATGAGTACTATTACGTACAAAGGGGAGAAGGCCCGTGCTGCAATCCGACACACACGCATTGGAAAGGGCAATCGGGGAAATAACGGAAATCGCAAAGGGCTTCGGTCTTGATTTCTACCCGATGCGCTATGAAATTTGTCCTGCTGACATCATTTATACATTCGGTGCTTATGGTATGCCGACAAGATTCACACATTGGAGCTTCGGGAAGCAATTTCATAAAATGAAGCTGCAATATGACCTTGGTTTGAGTAAGATTTATGAACTTGTAATCAATAGCAATCCTTGTTATGCTTTTTTGTTAAATTCCAATAGTCTTGTTCAGAATAAATTGATTGTCGCCCATGTGCTTGCGCATTGTGATTTCTTTAAAAATAATGTTCGCTTCCAAAATACAAACCGTAACATGGTCGATAGTATGGCAGCTACAGCAGAACGGATAGCTGCATATGAAAAAGAATTCGGCAAGAAGGAAGTCGAGGATTTCCTCGATGCTGTGCTGGCAATTCAGGAGCATATCGATCCATCCTTGCTGCGGCCGAAGCTCGGCTGGGATATTGATGACGATGAGACAGATGAAAGTCCAGAAAAGGCGACGGAATATGATGATCTTTGGTTTGTTGATCGCGGAAAGTCAAAAGATAAGAAAGAAAGAAAACGAAAAGCATTCCCGCCTCGTCCGGAAAAAGATATTCTTCTATTTATAGAGGAATACAGCCGGACCTTAGAAGATTGGCAGCGTGATATACTGACAATGATGCGGGAGGAAATGCTGTATTTCTGGCCGCAGCTTGAGACAAAGATCATGAATGAAGGCTGGGCTTCGTACTGGCATGCTCGCATTCTCCGAGAAATGGATTTGACAAGTGATGAAGCAATCGAGTATGCAAAGCTCAACGCTGGTGTCGTGCAGCCGTCTCCATCACAAATTAATCCCTATTATCTTGGTATTAAGATTTTTGAAGATATCGAAGAACGGTTTGACAATCCGACCGAAGAGATGAAACGGTATGGTGTGAAGCCAGGCTCCGGAAGGGAGAAAATGTTCGAGGTCCGGGAAATAGAATCGGATATATCCTTCCTGCGAAATTACCTGACAAAAGACCTTGTGTACCGGGAAGATATGTACTTGTTCCAGAAGCAAGGAAATGAATATAAAATCACAGACAAAGACTGGGAAGCGGTCCGCGATCAGCTTATTACGATGCGGGTAAACGGAGGTTTCCCTTATTTAACCGTAACAGACGGCGATTATATGTCTAATGGTGAGCTGTATCTGAAGCATCATTATGAAGGTGTCGAATTGGATTTGACGTATCTTGAGCGGACATTGCCTTACTTTTATCAGCTATGGGGAAGATTCGTCCATATGGAAACGTATATTGAGGGGAAACATGTGTTATTCAGCTATGAAGGGAAACGAGTTCTAAAGAAATACCTATAAAAGAAGAAGGGGCAGCTGCCCCTTCTTTTTTAAATTGCTTTTAATTGTTTTGTGCCAAACCAGTCATGGCGGTTATCGGATACCCATTTATATAGGGATTCCAAATAGGGGTCAAGGAATGGAAGATGCAGGATCCATCCTAATACTGCGGTAACTGGCAGCAGTGTCAGTACCTTCCTGACAGTTTCATGTCCTTTGTAAATATCACCTTTGAAAGACATCATATGAATTCGGTCGTACACATCACCTTTGGCAAGGAAACGGAAACGCTCGTAATTCTCGATATTTTGTACCGGGATCCATTTCACGTTATCCAGCCAATCCAATTTTTGGATAACTTGCTTTGCAGTTGAACAAAGTGGGCAGCTTGCGTCAAAAAATACAATATGCTTCATCACACATTCTCCTCTCGTTTACTACATAGCCCGTCCAGCATGATGTTAAACAGAAGTTGACCTGCTAGACTATTTAGAACGAGTCTATCATATTTTCATGTAAATTTCACAGCGACTGGAAGTTTGCTATACTAATTGACAGATAGTTCTAAAAAAAGGAGGGTATATAATGGATCCCTTCACCGAGAATGTGATTGGTATCATCAAGTCGATACCAAAAGGAAAAGTAATGACCTACGGCCAAATCGGTGCAGCGGCAGGTAAAGCACGCGGAGCTAGGCAAGTATCACGAATATTACATAGCATGAGCAGGAAACATGATCTTCCCTGGCATCGCGTCATCAGTGCCGATGGCAAGCTAAAGATACAGGATGAAGAGACACGAAACGAACAGCTGGAGAGATTGTATGAAGAAGGGCTGGAGATCTTGAATGGGAGTATCGATTTGAAGGTGTATCGCTATGAGCCTAAATAAGATACACGCTGAGTTAACTAAGAAGGAATGCGTCTAATGCTTAAAACAGAAGAAGATATACTAAAAGCAATCAAACAAGACAAATGGATGATGGAAGTGCTCAGCGCAGCAGCGATGTTACACCTCCCTGATTTCTGTATAAGCGCCGGATTTGTCAGATCAAAGGTTTGGGATGTCCAACATGGATATACCCGAAGAACTCCGCTTCCGGATGTAGATGTTGTGTATTTTGATGCTTCCGATACAGATGAAGTGACAGAAAAGCAATATGAAAATAAGCTGCTGCAAATGTTACCAGATGTGCCGTGGTCAGTGAAAAACCAGGCCAGGATGCATGAAGTCAATAGGATGCCTGCTTTTCGAGATACGGAGCATGCTATTGCATGCTATCCGGAAACAGCTACCAGTATTGGTGTAACTTTTGAGGGAGAGAAGCTACGCTTGCTTGCGCCATATGGAGTGGATGATTTACTGGCTTGCCGTATTGCGCCGACTCCATTATACGTGAAGGCCGCAAGCTATCATCCTATCTATCTGAAAAGAGTAAAACAGAAAAACTGGCAGTGGCTGTGGCCGCATGTTCGAGTGGAGGAAATAGATGATGACTAATATGAAAATCAGACCGGCAAGAGAAGAAGACGGTCCGATTCTTTGGGAGTTGAAATATGGAGAAAAAGAGCCAGAGTGGAAAAAATGGGACGCACCTTATTTCCCTTTGGTTCACGTGCCAAAGGAAAAGTTTTTGGCTACCTATCGCTTTGGAGAAAAGGCCCCGGATCAATGGGTGATTGAAACAGATGGAACTATCATTGGAACAGTAAGTTATTACTGGGAACATGAACCTTCCAGATGGCTGGAGATGGGCATTACGATCTTTGAACCTGCCTATTGGAATGGAGGTTACGGGACAGAGGCCCTCCGGCAATGGATATCACATTTATTCAAGGCAATGCCGATTGTTAGGGTAGGTTATACAACTTGGTCAGGAAATAAACGAATGGTGCGGCTCGGAGAAAAGCTTGGTATGACGATGGAAGCCCGTATGAGAAAATGCAGATATTATAATGGCGAATATTATGATTCCATTCGTATGGGACTGCTGCGAGAAGAGTGGGAATAAGTGAAGAAATGCACAAATTATAATAAGTATTTCTTTACAATCTTTTTTAGAAATAACCCTTTCATCCTTGTCCAAACATGTTACACTATGCATAGTAAATTCTTTGTAAAATAATTTACCGAAAGTATATATAACTCTATGCTGGGGGAAATGGCGCTATGAGTATGATGTTACAAACATATTGGAATAGTCGTTTTGAAGCAGGGGACATTTGGGGAACGGAAGCAACACCATCAGCTGTCATGGCTTATCCATATTTTGCTGCGGATCAGGCGAAGCAGTTATTCGTACCAGGATGCGGATATGGAAGGAATAGCAACTTCTTTGGGGAATATGCATTTGAAGTGACAGCGTGTGACATATCAGAAGTGGCAATCGAGCGTGCCAGCAGCCATGCTAAGGCAGTCGGATTAGCCAATGTAAATCATTTCGTAGGAGACTATTTAAATTTGCCGTTTCCTTCGACAGAGAGATTTGACGGCATTTATCTATCGAGTATCCTTCATATGTACACAGAAGAAGAACGTGAACAACTGCTTGACCATTTCACATCATTGCTGCGCAAGGATGGATTATTGATTTTCTCTTGCCTGTCAGCAAGAGATGAGAAGCTATATGGTTCTGGAGTGGAAATGGAAAAGGATACATTCCTCGTGCATGACCGGATTGCGCATTTCTTCCAGGAAGAAGAATTGTATGCGCTGCTTGAGGATGACTATCAAGTTGTCGAGATGACACTTCATAAACAGCGAGTAGATTTTAAAGCAGGTGCAGAACAGGATGCCCAGCTTTGGTTCGTCGTAGCACGGAAAAAATGAAAATCCAGCCTCAAGTGAGGCTGGATTTCTTATATTTTCGTGTTCTTTTTTTTAGCGCGCTGCTCCAGCTGGCTTTTCGGTTCCTGATTTGCTGCGTCTTCTGATAGTCCTTGTCTGTTTACACTGGTAGCTGCTTTTTCATACTGGCTTTTTTTTCTGCTCATTTCCAATCACCTCCTGGTTAGTATGGCATTTGTCCTTATTTTTATTAAAAGATTGATGTATATTGTCATAGTAAGCTGGGCTACTTTATAATTAGTATCATGCCTTTCAACTAGCTATTCAACAGGAGAGAAAAAATGAAAAATAAATATGTTATCATCTTAGTGAGTTTGGCAGCCCTGGCTCTTATATTTGCTATTTTGACTTACCAGAACCGTTCGGATGAAATACGGGCGGAATCAGATACTGCAACGAGGAAAACAGAGATTGCGCACAAAGAAGATGTGCCACAGTTATCAGCGGTTGAGGACGGGCCCTTGGATGTCCCGCTTCTTAACCAAATGGACGCACCACGGCTATATAATGGCTGTGAGGTAACGAGTTTAGCGATGGTCCTGCAGTATGCAGGTTATGATGTAACAAAGAATGACTTGGCCGATCAAATTGCAAACGTACCGCTGAATTATGACAACGGTCTGCATGGCGATCCAAATGAGGGATTCGTCGGAGACATGCCGAATGGGCCAGGACTTGGTGTTTATCATGGACCAGTCATGGATGTAGCGAAACAAGTAGCAGGTGATAAGGCAGTTGACATGACTGGTAAATCAGTCGAAGAGGCTATTTATCAACCTTTGGATAATGGCAATCCGGTTTGGATCATCACAACTGCGACTCTTGCTCCGGTTAATGATATACAAACATGGGACACACCAAATGGAGCAGTTGACGTAACTTACAGTGTCCATAGCGTCGCAGTTACAGGTTATACAGAAGACACTGTGTTCATCAATAACCCATATGGCCAGAAAGACCAGCAAGTTGATCGCGAGAATTTCGAGAAGGCTTGGGAGCAGCTTGGCAGTCAGGCGATATATATCAATAACTAAGGGAAAGCACAGTCAAACTGTGCTTTTTTTGCGTCTTGAGGTCCCTAAAGCTACAATGGAGGAAGAGCGGAGGTGCTGAAATGGAACTTGAACCAATACCGGATCACATTAAAAAAGGACTGCGGCTTTTGTTCATCGGCTTCAATCCAAGTGTACGCTCAAGCGAAACCGGTCATCACTATGCAAATCGCAATAACCGATTCTGGAATATTTTATATCAAGCTGGCATTACAGAGAGAAAATGTGAACCCTTTGAAGATCAGGATCTGCTGGATAAGGGAATAGGTTTTACGAATATAGTAGCCAGACCAACCAAGGCTGCAGCAGATATAACCAAGGAAGAATACATAGAAGGAGCGAAGATGCTCCGGGAAAAACTAGCTTATTACCGACCGCAGGTGGCATGTTTTGTCGGCAAAGGCGTTTACCAGCAATACAGTAAGGTAAAACAGACTGGCTGGGGTATTCAGGAAGCTTCGGTGACGCAAGATGTTATAGAATTTGTGGCTCCGTCATCGAGCGGATTGGTGCGAATGCCGATAAAAGAAATCGTCAGTATCTATGCAGAAATCCCAGCTATATTACGGGAATTGGAGGAGAAAAAATGAAAACAGCAGTAGTAACAGGGGCTTCCCGCGGATTGGGGGAAGCAATTGCCAAGCAACTAATGGATAAAGGCATTCAAGTAATAGGAGTTGCAAGAAAGAATAGTGATAATCTTCCTTCCTTTGAAGGAAAGGATAATGCTGGTTATACGTACTGCTATGGTGATTTACAGGATACAGCGGCGTCTGCGAACGTTTTCGAGGAATTAGCAGAAGACATTTTCACAAAAGCCGACGATACTGTTTATTTAGTCAACAATGCAGGAGTGGTCGGTCCGATTGCAACTGCTGATGCCTACAGTCTGCAGGAGTGGGAAGCGCATATGGCAATTAATTTGACTGCACCAATGCTGGCTTGCTCGATTTTCCTCAAATATGCTAAAAAGCATAATATCCCGCTTATCATCGTGAATGTCACCTCTGGTGCAGCGGAACGTTCTGTGCATGGCTGGAGCGCCTATAGCACATCAAAAGCTGGTTTGAACCGCTACACGGAAACTGTCGCTCTTGAAGAGGCCGAAGCTGATACTGGTAATATCGCTATTGCTTACAATCCCGGTATCATGGATACGGATATGCAGGCAGATATACGTTCGAGCGAACCAGAACAATTCCAGGATGTACAGAAATTCAAAGATTATGTGACGAACAAGTCGCTTAGGGATCCAATGTTTGTTGCAGGTGTATTGGCCGAAATTCTGACCGGAAATGAAATTGAAAATGGGAAACGTTATGCAGTGAAGGATTATGTGTAAGACGGAATAGGTATGCGCCCGCTCCTTTCTGGGTTCTGCACATACAATGCAGTATCCTGTAGGAAAAGGAGGAAGTAAAATGTCTAAAGGTAATGAGGGAGGCTTCGGCTTCGCATTTTTGGTTGTGTTATTCATCCTTTTGATTATTGTCGGTTCATCCTATGTAGGTGGCAACGATTACGGTTATGGCTACGGCTATTAATTCATAAATAAAGAAGCTTTGCACAAATTCGTGCAAAGCTTCTTTTTATCTGGAGAGGCTCGTTCGGTCGGCAGTCTTCAGCAGTCTGCTGACAATATAAAGTAGGAGAACGATAACCGCACTGATGTACAGTACTGTGACAATAAATGCAACGACCATCGACATTCTCAGGATGAGCAGCAAAGCAAACAGGAAAACGAATGCTCCTGCTGATATTACAATGGACACTAAAGTTGCCAGCCTGTTTTGAAATAGCTCTGTCTCTTCTGTCCACCCGAGCTTCGGATAAAGTAAATCGCTGACCATTCCGACTACTGTTACCGCTGTGTTAACAAACAATGCGATGACCACCCATATCATGGCTTCCCATAGATTCATCTGTATCACAGGTATAGCGATTACAAATAAAACAGTAAGGGGGAGCAAATTGATCAAGAACGCGGCTTGCAGCTTGGCAAGGACGATTTGACGCATGGTTAATGGCAGAAACAGATGCGCTTCCCAGCTTTGCCCATCTTTTGAGAAACTGACGATGCTAATCGGATTTAGTCCGACTGAAAAGACGTTCGCAAAAAGGATAACCACAAATAACATGCTGCCGCTTATTCCTTCAATCATCGTTGTAGCAGAAGCAAAATCCCCCATGAAGAAGATGACGACCAATAGTGCAGGCATAACGAAAGCGCCAGCGACACATTGTAAGAAAAATGTCGGTGTCCGAAAGATGGTCTGTATTTCTTTGGCACGATATGCGCTGATTATCGACTTTGGTTTACGACCTAAACCTTTGCCGCTGAATACTTTGCCTGAACCAGTATTAAGACCTAATGCGCCCTTTAGATAGAACTTCTGCGCAGCTGCAAAGAAGAGCAGCCCCGCGGCAATTGCAAGCAGTAATACGATGACAAAGTAAAGCACGCTTTGCCAGGATCCTGCAGTTGTAAGTATATGTGACATTAGCGATGCAGGCGGGTAATACAATGTTGCCAGCTGCAGCAATCCGCCTTTTTCGGCATTGTTAGCTATCACTTGTGCGATTTGCTCTGGATCCTGCTGTAAGCGTAAGGCGACATTCAGCAAGATGAGTAGAACAAATCCGATAATACCGCCGATGACCTTACTTCTATCCTTGTTCTTTCCTTTATTGACGAACTGCATGGCGAACATAACGACAGCAGCTGCTAATGCATACGGAATGGTTGGAATCAGGAAGAAAAGAAGCAGGACAAAGACATAATACATAATGCCGGCACCGCTTAATGTGCCATAGAAAATACTAACAGGTAAATACATGGCAGCTGTAAGCAAATAGACATAAATAAGCGGATTCAGCGACTTAGCGATAAGCAGCTGATAAGAGTGGACCGGCAAATGAAGGAATGACGTAATATCCTCCGTAAAATAGAACGTATTCATGATTAACATTAATGATAAGATGAAAATGAGGAAGAAATTCATCAAGAATAAGGTACCTAAAATTGCATCGGTATTACCGGACGGTTCCAGTAAGCTATACATGACATCAATGATCTGTAACATATATCCGCCGAACATCATAGCAAGAAAAAGGAGACCAATTATCCCGAATACCAATCCTATAATTACACTCGGTTTCTGGAATACGTTGGCATACTGCATCTTGAGCTGAATACGGATGAGGGAGCGGATCGGTTTAAACATCCTGAGTCAGCTCCAGGAAGATATGCTCCAAGCTATCATCTGATTGGAACCTCTCTCGCATTTCCGTTAAAGTGCCTTGGAAAAGAAGCTCACCCTTCCGGATAATGGCCACTTCATCACAAAGCTGTTCCACTACCTCCAACACGTGAGAGGAGAAAAAGACCGTATTGCCGTTTGCTGCATGATTTCGCATTAGTTCCTTCAGTTGATAAGAAGATTTCGGATCTAATCCAGTCATTGGCTCATCCAGAATCCAGACAGATGGCTGCTGTACAAGCATTCCGGTGATAAACAGCTTCTGCCGCATTCCATGTGAATACGTTTTAATCTGATCTCCTAATGCTTCGTAGATACTGAACATCTTGCTGTATTCCTCAATCCTTGCTTCTCTCACATCCGCGGCAATCCCATAAATATCACTTAGAAAATGAAGATAATCTAAACCCTTCAGCCTCAAGAATAAATCTGGACTATCTGGCACGTAGCCGAATTCCTGCTTTGCAGCGATTGTGTCCGAAGTAATGTCTTTCCCATTAACGGTGATAGTTCCAGAATCAACTGGAAGGATACCCGTCACCATTTTAATCGTAGTAGATTTACCGGCGCCATTTGGCCCCAGAAAACCAAATATCTTTCCAGAAGGGACTGTCAGACTGACGTCGCTCACAGCTTTCTTATTTCCATATTGCTTATGTACATGGTCGATTTGTATCACTGTATGACCTCCTTGTCTATTACTTCCATTCTGAGCTTTCCTTACCAAATATTCAAGGTTATCTGCCATAAAAAAAGGCTATATCCCTCCGCATATCATGTCGCTCTTACTAGTATATTTAAGACAAGCATAGGAGGTAGTAAAATGCGGAATCTGCAAAAGAAAACGGCATTTATTGCCGTATTTCTTCAAACAGTATTGAATATTACCTTGACCATCCTAGCAATGATACTTGTCGTCTTCCTTCTGAAGAAAACAGTATTCATCTTCGATGTACTGCTAATACGCAATGAAGAGGTAAGCTACTTTTATCTGGCGGAAGGAATCATCGTTTATTTCCTTTATTTTGAGTTCATCAGTTTGATCATCAAGTACTTCACGCATGACTACCATTTTCCGCTTCGCTATTTTATCTACATAGGGATCACAGCAATCATACGGCTGATTATCATTGACCATGAAAATCCTCTTACAATCCTTCTGTATGCGTTTGCGATAGTCCTGCTTGTATTCGCTTTGCTGATTGCCAGTCATTCCAATATGAAGGACAATTAACGGTTGGATTGAATGAAATCAGCGTAACGATTTAAACGTTTTGGCATAATATGATACACTCTATAGTGGAAAAGCAAGCTTTGTCGTCAGAAAGGAAGAGAAATATATGATTAATCGCAAAAGTGAGCGTGAAATAGAAATGATGCGAGCGGCTGGACAGCTGCTTGCTGATATTCATAAAGAAATCCGTAACATGATCAAGCCGGGCATTACAACAATGGAAATCGATCAATTCGTGGAGAAGTATTTGGCCAAGCATGGCGCAACAGCCGAGCAGAAGGGCTACAATGGCTACGCATATGCAACTTGTGCTTCTATAAATGATGAAATTTGCCACGGATTCCCAAGAAACGAGCCATTGAAAAATGGAGATATCGTAACAATCGACATGGTTGTTAATTTAAATGGTGGTTTAGCGGATTCTGCCTGGACCTATGGAGTCGGTGAAATCAGTGAAGCGGCACAGCGATTACTTGAAGTAACAAAAGAATCCTTGTACAAAGGAATTGAAAAAGCGCAGCCTGGCGCGAGAATCGGTGATATCGGCCATGCAATCCAGGAATACGCAGAAGCAGAAGGCTTTTCAGTCGTGCGTGACTTCACAGGACATGGAATCGGTCCTACTATCCACGAAGATCCGCATATCCCGCACTTTGGGTTGCCGAATAAAGGACCACGCTTGAAAGAAGGTATGGTCATCACAATTGAACCGATGCTTAATATCGGTGAATGGGGCAGCCAAATGGATGATAATAACTGGACGGCTCGTACAGTCGACGGTTCTTTATCCGCTCAATATGAACATACAGTCGTCATCACAAAAGATGGTCCAGTCATCCTGACAAATCAGGATGAGGAATAAAGTAAAGCCTATACCATGCTTGGTATAGGCTTTTTTTCTATGGTTCGATATGAATGAAAGTATGGAATATATCATGCTTCTTGATAAGGAGCCTTTCCAATCTTTCCGTAATGGCATGGCTTTCTTTTACATTGAGAGATGCGTCGACTCGGATAATGACATCAACGAGGGATTGATTACCGTGCAGTCTTGCTTTGATTTCGACAACCTCCAAAACATCTTTATCCTCGAGGATGCTATGACGGATCTTCAATAACCTGTCCACATCATATCCATCCGTAAGGGAATAGGTTGCATCATAAAAGATATCCCATGCTGTCTTACAGATCAGTATTCCTACGATGAAGCCTGCCAGAGGATCCAGCCAATAATAGCCGAACTGAGCTCCGAAGATTCCTACGAAAGCACCTATACTGACCAACCCGTCTGATCGATTGTCTTGTGCAGCAGCCATAAGTGCGGGGCTTTTGATTCGTTTAGCCAAGGTGGAATTGTAACGGTATACAAGCATCATAACGATTGCTGCGCCTAAAGCAGTCCAGCCTGTCAGCATATCAGGCTGGACATAATCCGGCTCCATTAAACGCTCCAGTGTATCAAACAAGACATGAAGACCAACGGTGATCATGATGAAGGCAGCAACTAAAGATGCGATTGTCTCCGCCCGGAAATGACCGTATCTATGGTCAGTGTCAGGCGGTTTGCGGGAGATGCGCAGTCCGATTAATACGGCAACAGAGGCTACGACATCTGTTGTATTGTTCAGCCCGTCGGCAAGCAAGGCATCTGAATCACCGACATAGGCGACAAGCAATTTGATAAAGGATAACAGCAAATATGCAGCTATGCTGAGCAAAGCTCCTTTCTCACCAGCTTTCAGATTATCATACTGGCCCATATGTAAAATTTCCTCCGATCTGATTCTGGAGCAGGAACGGTTAATGCATGTCCAGAATGGGTACAAGATAGTACATTATATTCTTCTGATTCATCATTATACAAAGGGGTTGAAAAAAATGAGCCAGGAAAAGATCATTATAGAAGGCAGCTTGGAAGGGGTACGGTTTTACAAGGACCTGGATATCGTGATCGGTCCCGAGGAAGAGACACCAGAGCGAGCGATCATCCGTTTCTACGGTAGCGAGGCAGAGAACTTCGAGGAGCTGGCTCGAGAACAAGGCTGGCGCAATTGTTACTGGACTTATGCAGATCAAGAAGCCCTGCTGCAGCAGGCAAATTAATCCCAGATTCGTCTGGGATTTTTTCATTGGATAAAAAACTCCTGTCTTGCAGAAAATGAAAGTAGTTTGTGAAAGGCAGGAGACGACATATGGGTGAAAAAAATGCTTCAACAAGTAAATCAGGAAAATCACCAAAAGATATGCGCTGGGCAATTGTAGCATTGGCATCCATTCCCTTGATCATGACACTTGGGAACAGCATGCTGCTGCCCGTGCTTCCGCTGATGGAAAAGGAATTGGATATAACCAAACTGCAATCAAGTTTTATCATTACATTCTATTCCATTGTAGCTATCATATTCATCCCGGTTGCTGGCTTCTTATCCGATCGTTTCGGACGCAAAGCAGTTATTTTGCCTTCGTTGGTTATAGCTGGAGCTGGCGGACTGATAGCTGGGATATTTGCTGTTGGCAGTGATAATCCGTATATATGGATCCTGATAGGAAGGATACTGCAGGGGATAGGTGTTGCAGGTGCAGCACCAGTTGTACTCCCGCTAGTCGGAGATATGTTTGAAAAAGAAGAGGACGTCAGTGCCACACTAGGTATTGTTGAAACTGCTAATACTTTTGGGAAGGTATTGAGCCCAGTGCTTGGAGCACTGCTGGCGGGGTTCCTTTGGTATTTGCCATTTTATGCGATCCCTGTGTTTTGTGCAATTTCCTTCTTATTGGTGCTCTTTCTTATTAAAAAGCCGAAAGATGATAAAAAAGGCAATGATTTTAAGACATTCTTGAAAAACACGAAGGCGACATTTCATGAACATGGCGGCTGGCTTACAGCTACCTTCCTGATTGGGGCCATTCTTATGTTTCTTCTTTTCGGTATCCTATTCTATTTGAGCACGGTATTGGAAGAGAAGTACGGCATGCACGGCATACTGAAGGGTGCAGTTTTGGCTATACCACTGGCAGCATTATGTCTGGCATCCTACCTGACAGGTAAATGGATCAAAAATAACGGGAAGCTGATGAAGTGGATTATATTCACAGGTGTGCTTGTTGCGGGTATCGTAACAATTGCTCTCTATTTCTCAAAGGGAATTTTCTTCATGATGGCGGTATTCCTTGTTGCGGGCGTAGGAATCGGAGCAGGTCTGCCTTGTTTGGATTCTTTGGTTACAAGCAATATGGAAAAGGATGTTCGCGGGACAATCACATCATTGTTAAGTGCAATGCGCTACGTAGGTGTTGCTGCTGGTCCGCCTGCTGTAGCCATTTTGTTGAAAGTGGATTTTATTTGGTTAATCGTTACATTTGCTGGAGCAGCTTTTGTTGCAGCATTACTGACATTGAAATTTGTCAAACCGCCTGATCCGAATGAACAAAAACATCACCCCGTTCCGCATTTACATTAATTTAACGGATAAATCAGAAAATTGTTGCAAAATTAATGTGAATCCAGCATAATGGAAAAAAGGAACCAGGGGGAATCGTTCCATGAAAAAGCATAAAGTTGTCTATCGTCTGCAAAGAACGAAGAGGAAGCGTGCTTATGTTACTGCTAAACGGGAAATTTCGTTTGAAGTGAAGCTGGCCACAAGACTTATGCTGGATGAATTTTACTTTACCTGGAACAAGAATAAACTGGAAGCACAGATTAATGAGTGCATCGACCAAAAAGACGCGGAACGATTCAAGGAATTAAGTGCAGCTTACCGCCCCTATACTTTGGAATAACATAAAATTTTTATAGGACCTGTTTTGTCATCGGACAAGGCAGGTCTTTTTACGTGCGAAAATAATTAGCACCTATGCTATAATATTTTCAAAACTAGATGTACGAAGAGGAGATTTTAGAAATGAAGCGTTTGATGCTGTTTGCTGCACTTAGCGCTGTGTTAGTTGCAGCTGGATGTCAAAGCCAGCAAACAAGCCAGAATCAAGACACAAATGAAAATAAAACTGCCCAGAAGCAGACCGACAATCAGCAGGCAGAACAAGCACAGGAAGAAGATACTGCTGCTGAGGAAACCGCTGAGGCAAAGCCTGACCAGCATCAGGAAGAAGCAGAAGATGTGGTAGGCACAATCGAGAAACCAGTGACGGTGGATAATCCGGATAGTATCGAAGTTGTCGTGAACAAAACAAGAAAGTTTCCGGATGGCTGGGAACCGAAGGACTTAGTTGAGCCGGACGTACCGTTTTACTTCAGTGAGCATCTGGAGAAGCGGAAAATGCGTAAAGAAGCAGCGGAAGCATTGGAAGAGCTGTTCGACGCATCCCAGAAGGACGGGATGGAACTTGTGGCTGCAAGCGGGTACCGATCGGAAGCAAGGCAAAAGGAAATTTATGAGAATAACGTAGCGACCCAAGGACAGGAAGAGACGGATAAAGTATCTTCCAGACCGGGCAGAAGTGAGCACCAAACAGGGCTCGCTATCGATTTGACATCTGCAGAGATGGCATTAGCGCTGGAAGAGACTTTCATCGATACAGATGAAGGGAAATGGCTGGCAGAACATGCACATGAATATGGTTACATCATTCGCTACCCAGAAGGGAAGTCCGATATAACTGGCTACAGCTATGAGCCATGGCACATCCGATATGTCGGAAAAGATCTGGCGAAGCAAATATATGAGGAAGGAACGACATTGGAGGAGCATTTCCAAATGGAGTCCGATCTTAAGAGCTGAAAAAGAGCCACTGTCCTAATGGGCAGTGGCTCCAATTTATGTGATGGGAGGTCACATACAGATTTAGCGGCATAGAAGGTATGCCTAAAACTTACTTGTCCAAATGTGCTTTATAAATGCTGCACGAAATAAAATTGATTGATTATTAACTCAACTCGATTCTAACATATTGTAAACCGGAAAGGTAGCGAAATTATTAAATTTTTTCAAAAATGAAAAGATGGCCAACCTTCCGAAGATGATAGCCGCAAAATTAGAGATTATTTGTTACAATAAAGATGCCTTATCAAATGAAGACTTTGGAGAGGGGAAGTAAAATGGAATTTCGTGTGGAAAAAGATACTATCGGTGAAATTCAGGTACCTGCAGATAAGTTTTGGGGAGCGCAAACACAGCGGAGCAGGGAGAATTTCCCGATTGGTTCAGAAAGAATGCCGAAAGAAATTGTATACGCTTTCGCTTTGCTTAAGAAAAGCGCCGCAAAGGCCAATCATGATTTAGGTTTATTGGAAAAAGATAAAAGTGATGCAATCGGCTATGCTGCGGATCAAATTACAAGCGGTGAGCTGGATGATCATTTTCCGCTAGTTGTCTGGCAGACAGGCAGCGGGACACAATCGAATATGAACGTCAATGAAGTTATTGCTTATGTCGGAAACAAGTGGCTTGAAGAACAAGGAAAAGAAGTGCGTTTGCATCCTAATGATGATGTCAACAAGTCTCAAAGCTCCAATGATACTTACCCGACAGCTCTACATATAGCTGCTGTGACACAGCTGGAAGATGTGGTATTGCCTGCTTTGAACCAGCTAAAAACAACGCTAAAAGAAAAATCAGATGCTTTTCAGAATATCGTGAAAATAGGCCGTACGCATCTGCAAGATGCAACACCGCTAACACTCGGACAGGAAATCAGCGGCTGGCATCGTATGCTGGAAAAATCGGAACAGATGATCAGGACAAGCCTGCCGTTTGTGCAGGAGCTTGCAATTGGCGGAACTGCAGTAGGTACAGGCTTGAACGCCCATCCTGATTTCTCTGAGAAGGTTTGCCGTGAACTATCTGAGGCTACTGGAAAAGAATTCATTTCAGCTGTGAATAAGTTCCATGCTCTGACAAGTCATGATGAGCTCGTGTATGCACATGGGGCGCTGAAGGGTCTTGCGGCAGATATGATGAAAATCGCTAATGATGTACGCTGGCTGGCAAGCGGGCCGCGCTGCGGAATCGGTGAAATTGAAATTCCGGCAAATGAACCTGGAAGCTCCATTATGCCTGGTAAGGTGAATCCTACCCAGAGTGAAGCTGTGACGATGGTAGCTGTGCAAGTGATGGGCAATGATGCTGCAATTGGATTTGCAGCCAGCCAAGGAAATTTTGAGCTGAACGTATTCAAACCCGTTATTGCTTATAACTTTATTCAATCTGCGCAGCTTCTGGCCGACAGTATGCTTTCCTTCAATGATCGCTGTGCAGTCGGAATTGAACCAAACCGGGAAAAAATCGCAAAAAATCTTCAAGAGTCCTTAATGCTTGTGACAGCTTTGAACCCACATATCGGCTATGAAAATGCTGCCAAGATTGCTAAGACAGCTTTTGCTGAAAATAAAACATTGAAGGAAGCAGCTGTAGAAAGCGGCTTACTGACAGAAGAACAATTCGATTCCTATATAAAACCAGAAGAAATGACTTATCCGAAGTAACTGCCATGTTTGACCAGGAGTTCCAATAAGTAAGCCTGATAAAAAGCGCCTTCTTGCCCAAACTATAGGCATAGGAGGTGAACAAACATGGCGAACAACAACAGCTCAAACCAATTGCTAGTACCTGGCGTACAACAAGCACTTGATCAAATGAAATTCGAAATCGCACAAGAATTCGGTGTAGGTCTTGATGGCAACGAAACTTCTCGTGCTAACGGATCTGTCGGTGGAGAGATCACTAAACGTCTTGTAGCTTCTGCACAGTCTCAGCTTAGCGGCGGTCAATTCTAATTGAATATTGATGGCAAGAGAGGCACCGTTTCGGTGCCTCTTTCTTTATGGAAGGTTATGCAGCGCCAAGTATAGGGCAAACGCATCCTGGAATTTCCGTATATCGAGACCAGTTTTCTCTGTTAGTTTGTCTAAACGATAATTCAAGCTATTGCGGTGTATGTACAGCTTTTTCGCTGTAAGAGTAAGATTTTGATTGCAAGTGAAATACATATTCACTGTCCGAAGCAGTTCGTCGTCTTCTTGCAATCCTTGCAGGATGTGATGCATGATATATTTTCGGTCATTTTCCGGCACCAGCATACTGATCAATTGCGGTAACGCATCATGGAAATGAAGCACGTGGTTGGCTGAATGGAATGGAATCTGTTTGTACACTGTCAGCAGCCACTCATATTGTTCAGAAGCGTGTTTTACTGAATGCAGCCAAGGACTTACGAATAGTCGGAGCGGGACAGATAAATCATACATAAGCATGTCGATGACTTTTTCATAAAGAATAGGTTCTGTTTGACGGCTCTCGATCAGTAAGCCTGTTTGCTTCGTAAACCACAGGCATGCAAGCGGATGATCAGTCAGACTATCCATTGCTTCCCTGAACACCTCGGGTTTAACACGCCCCTCTACAGTAAAGAAAATGAAGCGGCAGCCAGACGAATATAGAGCATTCTCGGTTAGTTCATCCGCTGTTTTTCCGCCGTGCAGCAGTTGATACCAGGCTGTATCTGTACTGCTGCCAGTTGGTATTGTAACAGGTGAACCAAAGTGATGAAGTAAGGCAAGTTCGCGTTCGTTCAGCTGATTGGCTGGCAAACCGATAATCTCCCCATTCTCCAATCGAAACCAATGGTATGTATTCGTATCAAGTCCATTAAGGCTGTCTGCCGTTATGATACCCGAAAATAGTCTTTCCAGTTCCTCCTTCATACGCACTTCTCCTATCCATACAATCTGTTTCTTTGTAATTGGTGTTATTTGTATTATACTAAAACCGAAGTAAACAGAAAGGTCGATACAACATGAATAGTGGAGATATTTGGTTGATTTTATCCATGGCGCTTATTGGTGCCTTGATTGGCGGTATCACGAATTACTTAGCGATAAAGATGCTGTTTAAGCCTCATCGCGCTATATATATAGGGAAGTGGCGAGTTCCATTTACTCCGGGATTAATACCAAAACGCAGAAGTGACTTGGCCCGTTCGCTTGGAAAAACGGTCGTTGACCATCTTCTTACGCCGAAGGGCATGCAAGCAAGGCTGGTTGATGAAGGCTTCCAATTGAAGGTCAACAGTTGGGCAAAACGTGAAGTGTTCCGTTTTTTGCGTTCAGAACGAACATTGCGTCAGCTGCTGTTAGATTTTAATGTAGATGTGGATACGGATATTTTGCACAAAAAGACTGCTGAATTACTAAAAACACAGCTGGAAAAACAAGCAGAAAGAGAACTAGGCAGCTTGTTGCCAGAAGAATTGAAAGAAAAGACAGAGGCTGCTGCTGACAGAGCAGCAATGCATATTCAGCAGATGCTCGCAGCTTATATGGATAGCTACGATGGCCGTCGCAAAATACAGGAGCTTGTCCAAAGCTTTCTGCAAGGCAGGGGTTTTCTTGGCAGTATGCTGTCCTCTTTTATGGATCCTAGCAGTGCAGTCGATAAAATTCAGCCTGTTATCATCGAATCTGTCGGGTCAGAAGGCACCCGCCGCTGGCTGCAGCAGCTGCTTACTAGTGAGCTGAATAAGCTGATGAGCAAGACAGTAGGCGATGTAACGGAAACAATTGGTCTAGAAACAGTGGAAGAGGCTATTCAGCAAGTGGTTAGGAAATCGATCCCATTTGATGAGCTGCTAGACACACCAATCCAAGTGTATACGAAAGATATTCAAGACCATGTAATAGAAGAAAAGCTGACCATACTTGTCGGACGAGTTCTCCAGCGTCTATCTGAGCAGGTGCCGGTCATCATGGAACAATTGGAGCTTTCCAAGATGGTCGAGAAAGAAGTATCCGGTTTTCCTCTGGAACGAGTGGAAGAGCTTGTCCTGGCTATCTCTAATAAAGAATTCAAGCTGATCACATACCTCGGATTCCTGTTGGGTGGTATCATCGGGATCGTTCAGGGAGTTATCGCGCTTTTTATCTGATGGCTCGAACTATACAGCGCTCTATCGGTTTGTTATAGTGGAACTTGAGTAAAAATGAGGAGGTACGTACCCATGGCTAATATGTACGATCATGCGTATGACTTAGAAAAAGCAATCCGTGAAAGTGATGAATTCAAAGGCTTGAAAGCCGCTTATGATACGGTAATGAACGATCCATCTTCCAAGCAGATGTTCGAAAACTTCCGTAACATCCAACTTGAATTGCAGCAAAAACAAATGCAAGGACAGGAAATTACAGAAGAAGAAGTTCAAAAAGCACAAAGCGTAGTTCAAGTAGTGCAGCAGGACGAACAAATTGCAAAATTGATGGAACAAGAACAGCGTCTGAACATCGCAATCAATGATATCAGCAGAATCATCACGAAACCTTTGGAAGAGCTTTACGGACAGCCAGAGGCGTAAGCAAAAACCTCCTTGCCATTTGGCATGGGGGTTTTCTTTTGTTTTGAAACCGAACGTGCATTCGCAAGAGGTGCATGCTACTATAGAAGCAAACGACGACTAAAGAAAGGAACCTTCTATGCTGCCTAAACTAACATTCATTCATGCTGCCGATCTTCATCTGGATAGCCAAATGGAAGGATTGACTGCTGCGCATCCTGCTATGAAAAGCCGGCTGCAGGAAAGCACTTTCCAAGCCTTGAAACAGCTTGTACAATGTGCAATATCGGAAAAAGTGGATTTTATCTTACTGGCTGGAGATATCTTTGATGCCAACAGACAATCTCTAAAAGCACTTGTAGCCTTGCGCGAAGCCTGTAAAGAGTTGCAAGAGCACTGTATTGATGTGTACATGCAGTATGGAAATCATGATTTTACAGGAAAACAGCCAATGATGAGTTACCCGGACAATGTACATATTTTTCAATCCGAAAAAGTGGAAACATTCTTCCATGAGAAGAATGGTGAGCCAGCAGCGGCGATCCACGGGTTCAGTTATACGACAAGACATATTAAATCTCGAAAGGCACTGGAGTACGAAGCCAAAGGAGAAGGGATTTACCAGATAGGCATGCTCCATGGCAGTCTGGGGACAGGCGGAGATGCGGATGTCTATGCTCCCTTCAGCGTAGATGAGCTGAAACATACCGGCTTTGATTATTGGGCGCTTGGGCATATACATAAACGCGAGGTATTGTCAGAGCAGCCGCCTATTGTATACCCGGGGAATATTCAGGGCAGACATCGCAAAGAGTCTGGGGAGAAAGGCTGCTATTTGGTGGAGTTGAAGGGCCAATCCTGTGTTATGTCATTTCTTCCCTTGCAGGATATCCGATTTGAAACAGTGGACGTGGATGTCAAAGAAGGATCAGCATTATATGATGTGGAACAGATTTTGCTGGAAAGCTGTCTCCGATGGGAGGAAGCATTTGGGGATGCTGTACTTCACGTGATATTCCATGGTCCTGCTCATCTATTGATGCGATGGAGCCAGGAGGAGCACTTGGAGGAGCTGCTTGAAATTATCAATGAGCAGCAGCAGAATCTGGGCAGCCAGCTTGTACTTGCGGGTTTCACTGTACAGGCAACCCTTGACATGAAGGAAGACCTGCTTCTGGAACGTAACGACTTCACTGCAGCGCTGTACACCACTTCCTATTCAGCGGATGAAATGACACGCAGTTTGGAGGAGTTGATGGGAAATCGTCAATACCGTAAGATCCAGCAGTTTTATTCTGAGGAAGAATTACAGGAGTTGCTTGGGGAAGCGAAACAACTGCTGCTCCAAACTTTATTGGAGGTAGAATAACGGTGCAAATCAGCAGCGGACATATTTATGATTTCGGTAAATGGCATGATTATACTTTCGATTTCCAAGAGAGCTCTCTTGTGATCATCCAGGGGGAGAATGAGGCTGGTAAGTCCACATTAAAAGCTTTTCTTATCTACATATTATTTGGGATGCGTACGCGGGAACTGGATTCTTATAAACCAAGGACAGGGGGTACTCCAGGCGGAAGACTCACTCTCCGTTTACCTGGTGGACAAGCAGTTGTCGAAAGGATCCTGGATCGGCATAATGGTGAAGCTGTCTGCTATATAGGTTCTGAACAAAAAGATCAGCAGTGGCTGGAGGACCAGCTTGGCGGTATGGATGCTTCCGTATTCCGCCAGGTTTTCACATTGGATACGGAAGCACTTGTTTCTTTGCAGCTGACAGACAAAGAACATCTGGGACAAGTCCTATTGGATGCAGGTCAGACAGGATCAGCAGATGTTCATAAGCTGGAGAAAAAGCTGCAGCAGGAATTGCAGCAGCTATTCCGTCCTCAAGGAAGGAAGCCGAGAATCAATGCTATGCTGCATACCGTCTCAGAACAGGAACGCCTTGTACAAGAGCTAACAGACAAGGAAGCGGCTTATCAGCCGGATAAAGAGAAACTGCGCGCAACACTTGAAAAAACAAATGAACTGCAAAATCACAAGGCAGAGCTTCGCGCTAAGATCCGTGTCCAGAAACAAGTACTGCAAGCTATTCCATGGCAAAAGAAGGCCGCTTTCGCGAAGGAACAGCTGAAGCAGCTCGAACATGTGGAAGGTTTTCCTTCTGAAGGATTCGAACAGATGCAGAAGATCCAGTATCAGCTTCAGACTTTGGAAGCTCAATATCATGTCCACAAGAAGGAATCTGCTTTAATACAAAAGGATTTGGTGTCGACAAAAGAGCAGTTGTTGAAAGATGACTTGTACAAGGAATTGTATGAACTGGGTGCCAGGACAGACTGGACAGCTGTGAAGAAACGTATCGAGCTATTGGAGGAAGAGCGTGATAAACTTCGAAATCAGTTAGCTCGTGTGCATCTCAGCTATCCGTATCCAGAATATTTTGCCTGGAATTCACATATGGCGGAAGCCTCCGAGGAATGGCGTCCGCTTCAGGAAAAAATGATGATTTTGCAGGCAGAGAGTAAGCGAATTCACCAGTCTATCGCTGAGAAGAGACAGGAAATAGATAAAATGGATCATCTGCAAAATAGGATCCATCAGAGTTTGCTTTCAGAAAAGGAATATAGGGAACTTCACAACAAGAATGACAGAAAACATAGAGGAAATGATTTACGTAAGAGAACAATTTCACCTATTATCCTTTTGGTTGTTTTTGCAGGGCTATTAAGTGGTATTGGTATTTTGACTGCAAATTGGCTCTTAGCTGGAAGTGGTATTTTTCTGCTGGTTGGTGCTGGTTTGAATTGGCGTCTTGGACTTCAGCCCGGAGGTCATTCTGAGAGCTCTTCCTATATATCCGAAAAACTCACAGAACAGAAAGAGTTGCGAGTCCGCTGGCGTCAATTGGAGGAGCAGCGTCACCCGTTGGAAGTACAGCTTATGGAGTTACAGCAAGAACAGTCTGAGCAAGTAATAAGGAGAGAGTATCTGGAGCAACAGATAGCTATTCAGATAGAGAAATTTCCTTTCTTAACGGACGTGCCACTAGTGTATTGGGAGAAAGCGGTTCACGAGTGGAAAGCAAAAGAGCAGCTGGCAGATACGCAGAACAGGGTAAAGCGAGAGCTTGAAGAGGAGCAGCAGCGCTATACGGATTCTATTGACCGGCTGGGTGACATAATGGGTGTAACAATTGGTGTACGGCCAGAGGAAATAATAGAGCAAGCAGAATATGTAATCGAGTCACAGCAAAAGCTAAGACACGCAAAAGAACAGCTTTTTGAACGACAGCAGGAGATACAGCGGTATTTACAAGAGCTGGATAAGAAGCTCAAGCCGTTACAGGAACAAAAAGCTATTTTGCTTGAAGAAGGCGGAGCTAATGACTACCATCATTTCCTGCACGCAGCAGAGCAATATCGGAAAAGAAAGCAGCTTCTCGAAGAATTGGAGCATTTTCATGTGCAGGTAAGAGCCATTCTGCCAGACGGAAAGTACAGCTCAGTAGAAGTGGAATATGAGCAGGATAGAGTGGAGCAAGTGATTGCCAAACTTGAAACGGAACAAGAGGCTGTGGAGGAGGAGCTAGATAAATGTCGACAGCACGCCGCCACGCTGCAAGTTAAGCTTGCTGACCTTGAATCGGACACAACAGCATCAGCAGCTTATCATGAGCTGCAGCGGCAGAAGCAAGTGCTGACAGCGGCTGGACGAAAGTGGGCTGTACGGAAACTTGCTTACGATATGCTTTCACAAACAAAAAGAACGTTTCAGGAAGAACGATTTCCGAAAGTCCTTAGAGAAGCGAGCAGTTTGTTTTCTCAGGTAGCAGATCAGTATGGCGGGCTGGCACTGACAGAAGCGGGTAGTTTGGTTGTGAAAGATCGATACAGCAGGGACATTGCCTTGGGACAGCTTTCAAGAGGCACGATTGAGCAGCTTTATCTTTGCATGCGGCTTGCACTCTCCCGACATCTTGGTATGCAGCAGAGCTTTCCGTTATTGATTGACGACGCATTCAGCCATACAGATATTGAAAGAAGAGGGCGCTTTCTTCCTATACTTCAGGCTGCTGCGGATGTGCAGCAGATTATTTTATTCACGTGGGAAGAACCGGCACCTGAATGGACTCAACAGTCTAAATTGCTTCAGCTTGAAAAAACGCAGAAAACTGGTTCGTTGTAGCGTTTTAGCATTCGCAAAAAGGTGACAATAATGGTAAACTGGTTAAGATAAAAATTGGATTATTGTAAGCTGGAGGGTCGGGCAGTGCCGAGTAACGAAGAAAATTGGGCTAAATACGAGGAATCTATCGAAAAATTCATACAGGTCATTGCCAAGAATATGAATTTATATGGAATCACCTCATCTGTTGGCCGGCTATATGGTGCGCTTTATTTTGCGGATCGACCAATGACATTGGATGATATGAGAGATGCTTTGGAGATGAGTAAAACAAGCATGTCAACAGGAGTCAGGGCATTAGCTGAGATGAAAATGGTAGAGCCTGCATATAAAAAAGGTATGCGGAAGGATCTATATAAATCGGAGGAAGACTGGTACAAATCTTTTACGTCACTCTTCGGAAATAAGTGGGAGAAAAGTACGCAATCGAATCTGGAGGAAGCTGAGGAGACGATTGAGGAACTGAAGCATTTGAAGGAAGATGTTGAGGATCCAGAATTAATTGAGAGAATCGACAAAGATATTGACCGTCTTCAATATGCTCGCGATTATTACACGTGGCTCCTGCAGTTCATCAATGTGGTCGAATCAGGAGAAATATTCAAATACGTTCCAAAGCCGCCAAAGAGATAAAGGGCATTGGAGCATGATGCCCTTGCTGAATAGTAAGGGCTGTATTTATGAGGGAGGAGAATAGCGTTGAAAAAAGGTATTGGGTATTTTCAGGTAGGCGATAAATTCGATAGCTTTCTGCTGATTAAACAAGCAGACAAAGCTATTGCAAGTAATGGTAAAGCTTTTATGACACTGATATTAGGTGATGATACCGGGGATATCGAGGCGAAGCTATGGGATGCATCACCTGCGGATGAACAGCGCTATCAGGCTGGCCATGTAATTAAAGTCCAAGGTGAGGTAAACGCATTCCGCGGTCGTCTGCAGCTTAAAATACAGGCTATTCGGGTGGCAGAACCGAATGATGGAGTCCATGCGCATGACTTTGTCAAGCGGGCGCCGCTTTCGAAGGAACAGCTGCTGGAAGAATTGACATCATTCATATTTGATATGGAGAATCCGAATTTACAGCGAATTACGAGGTATTTTCTATCCAATTATCAAGAGCAGCTGCTTGCTTATCCGGCGGCAGTACGTAATCATCACGAATTTGTTTCCGGGCTGGCTTTCCATGTTGTATCGATGCTACGGATTGCTCGCGAATTGAAAAATCTGTATCCGGAGATCAATAAGGATTTGCTTTATGCAGGAATCATTCTTCATGATATCGGTAAATTACGGGAACTCTCAGGTGCAACGAATCCGACTTATACGGTAGAAGGTAAGCTGCTTGGTCACATTTCGATCATGTCAGATGAAATCGCCCAGGCCGCCAGAGAATTGCAAATCGAGGCAGAAGAAGTGATGATTTTACAGCATATGATCTTAAGCCACCATGGCAAAGGGGAATGGGGCAGTCCGAAGCCGCCGCTCGTGCGTGAAGCTGAGCTTCTGCATATGATCGACCTGATTGATGCGAAAATGAATACACTGCAGCGCGTCATGGATAAAGTAGCGCCGGGAGACTTTTCGGAGCGCGTCTTCTCTTTGGAGAACCGCAGCTTTTATAAACCTGCTTTCGAGCGCGAGTGAAAGTAATAGAGAGAAAAATAGAATAGAGGGAATTATATGAGATGGAAGGATTGGGATCGCAATTTAAAGATCCGCTTGCTTGGGGAAGCAATGATGAATTTTCTATTCTGGGCCTACTTCCCGTTCATGACGATCTTTTTCCAAGATGCTTTCGGGAAGGACAGAGCTGGATGGCTGCTCATGTTATCTCAAGCGCTTTCCGTACTTGCAAGCTTAGTAGGGGGATATTGTGCTGACCGCTTTGGCCGAAGAAGGATGATGAGTATTGCGGTTGCCGGTCAATCCGTCACCTTCCTCGTGTTTGCATACGCCAATTCACCGTGGCTGACATCATCAGCCTTGACTTTCCTTGCATTTAGCTTCCTTGGTATTTGGAGTGCGTTGTATTGGCCAGCATCACATGCGATGGTAGCCGATGTGGTTAAGGAGAAAGATCGAACTGCCGTTTTCGCGGTCTTCTATACAAGCCTCAATATAGCTGTAGTGGTAGGGCCGTTGATTGGGACCGTTTTATTTTATTCGTACCGTTTTCAAATGCTGCTGGCTGGTTTCCTGCTTACTGCCATTTTATTTGTCATTATGCAAGTCTTCATTCGTGAAACAGTGCCGGAGAAGAAACAAGAGAAAGCAGATCATGCAGCATGGTATAAAGCTGTCTGGAAAGAACTCCAGACATATCGCATCATTGCTAAAGACCGAACTTTCCTCCTTTTCATCGTGGCGGGTGTGCTGGTTGCGCAGACGTTCATGCAGCTGGATATCCTGATAGCTGTTTATACCAGCGAAGTCATTACCAATCAAACCGTTTTTGCACTTGGTGATTTCCGCATAGAGGTGGATGGAAAACAAGCATTTTCACTTATCCTGGCTTTAAATGGTTTGTTAGTAGCTATATTCACAGTATTTACATCCAAGTTTGTCACCAAATTCCGGATTGCCCGAGTGTTTGTCGCATCAAGCATTGCCTATGCTGCAGGTATATGGCTTTACGGGATGACGGAGAGCTTCTGGATTTTTGTGGTAGCAATCATTCTCTTTACAATCGGGGAGCTTATGGTAGTTGGCTTGCAGGAAAGTTTTGTCGCCTCGCTGGCCACAGAGGAAAGCAGGGGGCAATACTTTTCCGCAGCAAGTCTTCGCTTCACACTTGGGAAGCTGCTTGCGCCGCTTAGCCTTGTGCTCGTCAGCTATATGAGCTATCAGCTCACATTCACGATTCTTGCTTTGCTAGCTCTAGTGAGTGCCTTCGTCTATAACGCGATGTTCAAACGCTACCAGAAGGAACAGCGGGCAGCGTCCTGATCTTTGTCATGAATCCTTGTCCACATGCATAGATATTACACAACAAGGACAAGGGGGTATTACAATGCCGGATATTCCATTGTGGGTCATGCTCATTTTTCTTTGCATGATCGGCAGCGGCTTCATGGCATTCCGGACGCAACGGCATGATTATCAAACAGAGAAGCAGTTCATCGAGCGGGAAGGAAATGTTTATATGGAGCGTATCGAGGAAGAAAAAGCGAGACGTGCAGTTAAAAAGTAATGAAAAAAGACCGAAACGAATTCGTTTCGGTCTTTTTTATTATCAGCCGGAAGTTGTAGATGTAGAAGTCATATCATCAATTAGATCTTTATATTCGTCGATCTTGATATCAAAGTCTGCATCTTTTAGAATTTTATTGATTTTCTCTTGCTGTTCAGCTGAATCTACTTTCTGGATAGCTAGTTCTGTCTTGATTTTATCACGTTCTTCATCAAGGGAACCAACTTCCTGTTCTGTATCACGAGTGTCATCCAAACGGATGATGTGCCAGCCAAAGCTGGATTCTACTGGTTCACTGATATCACCTTTTTTCAGTTTGTAAGCTGCATCTTCAAAGGCAGCATCCATTGTACCAGCAGTGAACCAATCCAGAGAGCCTTTATTTTCCACAGTTCCAGTATCAGTGGAATATTCTTCAACAAGCTTATCCCATTCTTCTCCATCATCCAGCTTTTGTTTTACTTCTTTCGCTGTATCTTCATCGGCAACAAGAATGTGGCTTGCATTTAGATCTGTTTTCATATGATCATAGCGAGTTTGGATTTCTTCATCAGAAACGTCCACGCCATCCGCAATTGCCTGCTGTTGAAGAAGGCTTGTTTTCACGGATTCGCGGAAGGCATCTTCATCTGCATAGCCGGCTTGCTGCAAGACAGATTCGAAAGTATCTCCATACTGATCCTTTAATTTGTCAACCTGTTCGTCAATTTGTTCTTTGTCCACATCATATTTATCGTCAAGGGCCTTCTCGAGAACCATTGTCTGTAATACTTGAGAACCGTATTTGTCACTTAGTTCCTGATAGTAATCCTCTTTGGAGATATCCCCAGCTTTTGATTCTACCACTGTCTCACCGGAACCACATGCTGATAGTGCGACAACGCTTGTCGCGAATACTGCAGCGATAGCCAATTTCTTCATGAAAACAAACACTCCTAATCCACTTATATTTGATTGGCGGCTTGTCCGCCGTTTCCCCATAAGACAATATATCACATATTCAAGGATAAAAGGGAACCTGTGGCGGCAATTCCACAGTTTTTCCATATGTAAAAACGCTCCAGGGGGAGCGTCATTTGACCAAAATATCATAGCTTTTATCCGTCCCGGCAATGACACACTTGCGCGGGGCCTGCAATAAATTGCAAAGGTAGAAGCCATCTGAGAAGGTCATGCCTGCATTCACACTGACAAGAAGGATATAATAGATAGGCATCGTATCCATGAGAATCGCTCCAATCAGCAAAGGCAGGGTAATTAGTATAGTCGGCATAATTAAGGAAAGAAACGGAATAATCCGGCTTGTCTTGGTTCTAACCTTGAAATGCAGGGTCGGAATGAATTGTCTGCTCCATTGCAGTTTATATTCACAGCGCTTCCCTGTTATCCAAAAAGGAATCAAATGTGTGATACCGTGGATGAGCGGAAGCATATATAGAGAAATTATTGATAGTAATAGACCAGTTTCTTCTAATTTCATTTTTGGGTGGATGAGCGTCAGCATCGGATAAAGAATGATGAATGTCAATATACCTATCATTGTGGAAATAAGGAATATCCGATTGGTACCGAGATCTTTCTGTGCATCGACACTTCTCCAGCAATTCATGTCCAGTGGCTCCCTTCAGTTGACTTAAAATTAGGGTCAGCTTTCTTCACTTAAGAGATATTAGTACGTTTGGGCGGGAAAATCAATAGCTTTCCTGGAAATTTTACTTTAAAATATAAGAACAAGATCCGTTTGTATGAAACGGTCAGTTTGAAAGGCAAAGGAAGCGTTTTTATGGAGGAAGAAAAAAAGAGTACGCTGTCTTTTCATCTGCATTTAATTGCAGAGACTGGAGTGTTGGATAAATACCCTTTCCGTAAGCTCCTCATAGAACGGAATATAAATGAGGAGGAGTATGCTGCTGTCCTAAAAATGCTCCAGCGGCTTAATAGCTTATATAAGGAGCAAAAGGAAGAGGGCTTGCTTGATTACACGTCGTTGCTTCTGGAATTCGTCGGGATGCTGCCAGAGAAGCTGTATTATTGGGATGTACTGCTGGCACTTCGTGAAGAAAAACAGGACGATACATATAAGGGTCTGGTTGATGAACTGATTTTACTGGATATGAAAAACCGCTATTAGCATGAGCTGATAGCGGTTTTTTCTCTGCAATCTGGTTATGAACTTATGGTTCGGGTTAGCTATGTGATCAGAGGTTTATACCTCTTAATCAAAATTACCCTCTGCTTCAGAGTGATTGACGTTTTTCTACATATAATATAGCCAGCAGCACGCCAGCTCTATGTTAAGTTCCTATAATGAAGTGCTATCATTTTTTTGTCTATATTTAATTATTTTCTCGAGCCTAGAGGAACCTGTAAAGAATGAATGTACTCCATATCAAAGTATTTAAGAGTATTTTGGCGGAAATAGAAGGAAAACAAGCTTATGTTTTGTACAGTATATACTGTACGTACTATATGTTCAGATATAACGATTCATTTCGTTTGATTTGTTTGTTTTTTATGTTTAGTATTAATAGGGTCGAACAAAGGGATAGGAAAATAATCCTGATTATTACAGATAAGTTACAGAAGACTAGTGAAAAAGAGGTGAATACTGTGCCGATTATTAAAGTAGAAAATCTCTCTAAGGTGTTTGGGAAAAACACGAAGGCTGCTCTGCAATTAGCAGAAGCGGGTAAGTCAAAAGAAGAGATTCTAAAAGAAACAGGGAGCACAGTTGGTGTAAATCGTGCTTCATTTGAAGTAGAAGCCGGTGAAATTTTTGTTATCATGGGTCTGTCAGGAAGTGGTAAATCCACTTTGGTAAGACTGATTAATCGTCTGATAGAGCCAACGACAGGTAACATTTATATTGATGGAGAAAATCTGGCAAAGATGGACAAAAAGGAACTTCGTCGTGTGCGCCGGGAAAAGCTGAGCATGGTATTCCAGCGATTCGGGTTATTCCCAAACCGCACGATCTTGCAGAATACAGAATACGGATTGGAAGTTCAAGGAATCAGTAAACAAGAAAGAACAAAAAAAGCGAAAGAATCCTTGGAGCTTGTTGGGTTGGGAAGCTATCTTAACCAATATCCTGACCAATTATCCGGCGGGATGCAGCAGCGTGTAGGTTTGGCACGTGCACTGGCAAATGATCCAGAAGTGATGCTGATGGATGAAGCTTTCTCTGCTCTGGATCCGCTTATCCGGAAAGATATGCAGGATGAACTATTGGATTTGCAGGAAACAATGAAGAAGACGATTCTGTTCATCACGCATGATTTAGATGAAGCACTCCGCATCGGTGATCGCATCGCCTTGATGAAAGACGGTCATATCGTCCAGATTGGCACGCCTGAGGAAATACTTATAAATCCGGCCAATAAATTTGTTGAAAAGTTTGTTGAAGACGTCGATCGGGCAAAAGTACTTACTGCTCACCAAATCATGAAACGACCAGAAACTGTAAATATAGACAAGCACGGCCCTCGTGTTGCACTTGAGCGTATGCGGGAAGCTGGTCTATCCAGTATCTTTGTTGTGGATAGTAAACGCATGCTGCATGGAATCATTACTGCTGATGCGGCGAATGAAGCCAGAAAGAATGAAGTTAAAAACCTATCAGAAATCATTCAGCGTGATGTGCCGACAGTGGAAAAGGATACTTCATTGCATGATTTGTTTGCAGTCATCCATGATTCTCCTATTCCGTTAGCAGTAACGGAGAACGGAAAGTTATTGGGAATTATCGTCAGAGGTGCGGTTATCGGTGCGCTTGCTGGTGAGGGTGAGGTGAATGGCCATGCTTAATTTCATGGAAAATTTAAACACAATACCGGTTGGAGATTGGATGACTACTTTCGTCGACTGGATGACTAATACATTTGCTTTCTTGTTCGATCCGATCAAGGAAGGTTTGGGAAGCTTTATGGGCCTCATTACTGATGGCTTGTCTGCCATTCCTCCAGTCATTTTCATACTGTTAGTTGCTGTATTGGCCTTTTTCATGACTGGGAAAAAATTCGGTTTAGCGATATTCAGCGTTATCGGTTTATTATTTATCTGGAACCAAGATCTTTGGAATCAGCTGATTGAAACGTTCACACTTGTGCTGACCGCCAGTATCCTTTGTATCATCATTGGTATTCCGATTGGTATCCTGATGGCAAAAAGTAAAGTTGCAGAAACAATCATCACACCTATTTTGGACTTTATGCAAACAATGCCTGCTTTCGTTTACTTGATTCCAGCTGTTGCTTTCTTCAGCATTGGGGTTGTTCCGGGTATTTTTGCTTCCCTTGTCTTTGCGACACCGCCAACAGTCCGTTTTACGAATCTTGGTATTCGCCAGGTATCCGATGAGCTAGTCGAAGCAGCGGATGCTTTCGGATCGACTGGACCGCAGAAGTTATTCAAAGTAGAGCTGCCAATGGCAAAATACACTATCATGGCAGGTGTCAATCAAACGGTTATGCTTGCTCTATCCATGGTCGTTATCGCATCCATGATCGGTGCACCTGGTCTTGGTCGCGAAGTATTGGCATCGTTGCAGCGTGCGCAGGTTGGTCCTGGTTTCGTAGCTGGACTTTGTATTTTTGTGCTGGCCATCATCATTGACCGTTTTACACAAAATATTTATAAGAATAAATCTAAATAACTGATAAAGCCTGTAACAGGCTTTCCGTTACGTGGAAAAGGAGAGTTCGGTTACATGAAGAAGTGGAAAACACTAGGTGTGGCTGCTGGTCTGGCAATGACACTGGTAGCAGCAGGCTGCGGCAGTGAGAGCTCCAGCTCAGACAGCATCAGCGAGCAAGTGGATTACACGGTAACAGGCATCGAAGCGGGTGCCGGCGTCATGAAAGCAACGGAGAAGGCGTTTGATGACTATCAGCTTGATGGCTGGGAGATCATGCCATCTTCAAGTGGTGTCATGACAATTGCGCTGGATGATGCGATCGAGGACAAAAAGCCTATTATTATCACAGGCTGGACTCCACACTGGATGTTCGCAAAATATGATCTGAAGTATCTCGAAGATCCGAAAGGCTCCTATGGCGGAGCAGAAGCCCTTCATACACTCACACGCCAAGGTTTTGCAGATGATGTACCTGGTGCCAATAAGGTCCTCGATCAGTTTAACTGGGGTGTAGAGGATATGGAAGAAGTGATGCTCGAGATTAATAAAGGAGCAGAACCGGCAGAAGCAGCTCGGAAATGGGTAGATGCGCATGCTGATAAGGTGGCTGATTGGACAAAAGAGGCTGAGGAAGGTAATAGACAGGAAGTAAGTCTTGTTTATGTAGAATGGGATTCCGAGGTGGCATCTACAAATGTCTTGAAAGTCGTCTTGGATGATTTAGGCTATAAAACAGAGATTACACCGCTTGATAATGCCATCATGTGGCAGGCAGTCGCGCAGGGCGAAGCAGATGCAACAGCATCAGCATGGCTGCCTACGACACATGGTGATCTTTATGAGCAATATAAGGACCAAGTTGTCGATCTAGGTGCCAGCCTCGAAGGTGCAAGAACAGGTTTGGTCGTTCCTAGTTATGTAGATGCAGATTCTATCGAAGATTTGGAGCCTGTAAATTAATTAAGGAAACCTCTTCCTCTGGGAAGGGGTTTTTCTTATGTATGAATACAAGGAATGCTATCCTATCGGAGGAAATGAAATTTCGTTTCAAATTGAACCGCTATCAGCTCGAGCTGGTAGCGGTTATTTTTTCGAGTATAGCAGCAGCTTCTTGATGGAATTGAAGACTGCTGGATAGTTTCTCCTGCATATGCTTCCAATACGGATCATTTTCTGGAAGGGTCCTTTTTAATTGCTCCATAGCCTCGAACTGACGGTTTGTCTGCGTATGCCATTGTTTGACTTGGAGTGTCATCAGCTTTTTATATAAGGGTTCGACATTCGTATAGAAATCCTTCCTTGAGCCTTTAACCCATACACGATCAACGAGTTCCAAGTGAGATAGATTACGGATAGCTATATTTACAGCTGTTTTACTTTTTCCGATTAACTTTGCCATTTGATCCAAGGTAAGTGAACGGTTCTCAATATATAACACTGCGAGCAGCCGAGCTTCGGTTGCGGACAAATGAAACATTTCCCCCGTCCTCGTCAATTCCATTATAAGTGTCTCGTATGAAGAAATCTTTTCATTCACTATAGTTGTTACCTCCCCTTACCTATACAGTTGTATCAAGCTTACACGATATAAAAGGTTAAAGGAATTGCTTCTTTGCATAGTATTTTGGAGCATAAAGGAGGAAATAGAAGGAAAAGTGCTATTAAAGTTTGTTCAGTATATTCTGTACAAACTTTATGGACTGAAATGACAATTTATAGAGTTTGTGTTGTACAAACTTTTTCTATAACATAAATTTAGTCGAGTCATTGTTACAGGGAGTTATCTTAATGATGACAATCATGTTACAGAAAAAAGAGGTGAATGCTGTGCCGATTATTAAAGTAGAAAATCTCTCTAAGGTATTCGGGAAAAACACGAAGGCTGCATTGCAATTAGCAGAAGCCGGTAAGACGAAAGAAGAGATTTTAAAAGAGACAGGAAGCACAGTTGGAGTCAATCGTGCATCATTTGAAGTAGAAGCTGGTGAAATCTTCGTCATTATGGGGCTTTCAGGTAGTGGTAAATCTACATTGGTCCGTCTGATCAACCGCTTGATCGAACCTACAACAGGCGATGTTTATATTGATGGAGAAAACTTGGCGAAGATGGATAAGAAGGAGCTTCGCCGGGTACGCCGACAAAAGCTGAGTATGGTATTCCAGCGGTTCGGATTATTTCCGAACAGAACGATTTTGCAGAACGCAGAATATGGTCTGGAAGTGCAAGGAATGAGCAAACAAGAAAGAAGCGAGAAAGCGAAGACATCCTTGGAGCTTGTGGGTCTGGGAAGCTATCTTGATCAATATCCAGGTCAATTGTCCGGAGGGATGCAGCAGCGTGTGGGGCTGGCACGAGCGTTAGCAAACGATCCAGAAGTGATGCTGATGGACGAAGCTTTTTCAGCCCTGGATCCGCTTATTCGGAAAGATATGCAGGATGAACTATTGGATCTGCAAGAAACAATGAAAAAAACGATACTGTTCATCACGCATGACTTGGACGAGGCGCTTCGTATCGGAGACCGTATTGCATTGATGAAAGATGGAAACATCGTCCAGATCGGAACTCCTGAAGAAATCCTCATGAATCCGGCCAATAGCTATGTCGAGAAGTTCGTCGAAGATGTGGATCGTGCGAAAGTACTTACTGCTCAACAGATCATGAAACGACCAGAAACTGTAAACATAGAAAAACATGGGCCTCGAGTGGCGTTGGAACGTATGCGGGAAGCAGGTCTGTCCAGCATCCTGGTTGTGGATAGCAAACGTGTACTGCAAGGTATCATTACTGCCGATGCAGCGAATGAAGCCAGAAAGAATGACGTGAAAAACCTATCAGAAATTATTCAGCGGGATGTGCCGACAGTAGAGAAGGATACGCCGCTGCATGATCTGTTCGCAGTCATCCATGACTCTCCAGTTCCGTTAGCAGTTACGGAAAAAGAAAAGCTATTAGGAATTATCGTCAGAGGTGCGGTTATCGGTGCACTTGCTGGGGAGGGGGAGGTGAATGTGAATGCTTAATTTCATGGAAAACGTAGAGGCTTTGCCGGTTGCAGATTGGACAACTAATTTTGTTAGCTGGCTCACTGATACATTCGCTTTCTTGTTCGATCCAATTAAGGATGGACTAGGCGATTTGATGGATCTGATTACATCAGGTCTCGATGCTATCCCTCCTGTCATCTTCATTTTGCTAGTTGCAATATTAGCCTTTTTCATGACAGGTAAGAAATTCGGATTAGCAGTATTCAGTATTGCCGGTTTGTTGTTCATTTGGAATCAAGGATTATGGGATCAGCTAATCGAAACGTTCACACTTGTACTGACCTCCAGTATTTTGTGTATTATCATCGGAATCCCGATTGGTATCTTGATGTCCAAAAGTAAAATCGCACAAACAATCATTACGCCAATTCTTGACTTCATGCAAACAATGCCTGCCTTCGTCTACTTAATTCCGGCAGTTGCCTTCTTTAGTATCGGGGTTGTACCAGGTATTTTTGCATCCCTGATCTTTGCAACACCGCCAACTGTCCGTTTCACGAACCTTGGTATCCGACAAGTTTCTGAGGAGCTGGTAGAAGCGGCAGATGCCTTCGGTTCAACTGGACCGCAGAAGTTATTTAAAGTGGAATTGCCGATGGCGAAATACACTATCATGGCAGGTATCAACCAAACAGTCATGCTGGCACTTTCCATGGTCGTAATCGCATCCATGATCGGTGCACCAGGTCTTGGGCGTGAAGTGCTATCTTCGTTGCAGCGAGCACAGGTTGGTCCTGGTTTTGTAGCAGGACTAAGCATTGTTGTACTGGCAATCATCATTGACCGTTTTACG
Organism: Terribacillus aidingensis; assembly: GCF_040703035.1. Taxonomy (NCBI): domain Bacteria; kingdom Bacillati; phylum Bacillota; class Bacilli; order Caryophanales; family Bacillaceae; genus Terribacillus; species Terribacillus aidingensis. The sequence goes on from NZ_CP159996.1 coordinate 1,007,823, forward strand.
CAGAACATCTACAAAGATAAACCCAAATAAGTGTTTCGCCTTGAATAGGCTTTTACTAATTAAAGAAAAAGGGGAGTTCGATTACATGAAAAAGTGGAAAACATTAGGTGCAGCAGCAGGACTTGCATTGACATTAGTAGCAGCAGGATGCGGTAATGACAGCTCAAGCTCAGATAGCTTCAGCGAGCAAGTAGATTATACAATTACTGGTATCGAAGCCGGAGCCGGTGTCATGAGTGCAACAGAAAGAGCAATTGAAGATTATGACCAGCTGAATGGCTGGACATTGCAGCCATCCTCCAGTGGTGCAATGGCTACAACTTTAGGTGAGGCTATCAAGGATGAAGAGCCAATCATCATCACTGGCTGGACACCGCATTGGATGTTCAGTAAATATGATCTAAAGTACCTGGAAGATCCGAAGGGTTCATTTGGAAGTGAAGAAACAATCAACACCATGACTCGCCAAGGATTTGCTGACGATGTACCGGGTGCTAACACAGTGCTTGATCAATTCAACTGGTCAACGGAAGATATGGGAGAAGTCATGCTGGAAGTAAGTGAAGGTACAGAACCAGCAGAAGCTGCTCGAAATTGGGTTGATGGACATGCTGATCAAGTAGCTGAGTGGACCGAAGGAGCCGAGGAAGGTAATGGACAAGAAGTCAGCCTTACGTATGTAGAGTGGGATTCTGAAGTTGCTTCTACCAATGTCATGAAAGTTGTACTGGATGATCTAGGATACAATGCAAAAATCACTCCTCTCGATAACGCGGTTATGTGGCAGTCCGTTGCTAATGGAGAAGCTGATGCCATGGTAGCAGCTTGGCTGCCGACGACACACGGTGATTTGTATGAGCAATACAAAGATCAAGTTGTTGATCTTGGACCTAACCTGGAAGGTGCGAAAACTGGCTTAGTTGTACCTAGCTATGTAGATGCGGATTCTATTGAGGATCTTGAAGCGAAATAATGGAACTTTGAAAAACCTCTCCTTCAAGGAAGAGGTTTTTCAAAATAAAAAATGCTCTCCATAACGGAGAGCATTTTTTATTCGTTGCCGTTTTTCTGATTCGCTTTGTCTTCCAGTTCTTTTAAGCTCTTTTCAATCTGAGCCAAGCTTTTCTGGATGTTTTTCTGATGTGGTTCAACTGTACGTTTCCAGCTGTCTATGGAAGTCTTCACTTCAGCTGATAATTCTTTGAACATAGCAGCGCCTTCTTTGGACGTTCTGGTGATCTGTTCTTTCAGCTGTGTACCTTCATTCTTCAAATTATTGAATGTAACCTTCCATTCGTCACTGCGCTGTTTAGCGTCTGCGCGCAGTTCACTGCCGGAGGATGGTGCTGTCAGCAATGTAATTGCAGCGCTGACGGTACTGCCTACAAGTATACCTAAAGCGATTGATTTGCCACTTGCCATCGTCTCCACTCCTTCCTACTTCATTATACTATTTTCTCTTCCTATGTAGCAGTGAAACCTGTTAGGACAATCTTATTGGATTTTACTGCTGATTGCTTCCGCCAATTCACCAAGTTGTTCACTGGCAGTATTGTCATGCTGTTCGAATGTAGCGTGGAAGCCGTCGTCTTTGCCGTATCTCGGGATTAGATGCACATGCAGATGAAAAACAGTCTGACCTGCTGCCGCTTCCGTGTTGCTCAATACGTTCAAACCAGCGGGCTGGAATGCTTCTTTAATTGCATTTGCGATCCGCGGTACACGTGAAAAAACTTCCTGTGCCACTTCGGGCGGTGTTTCGTATATATTCTTCGTATGTGTTTTCGGGATGATGAGGGTGTGTCCCTTTGTCACCTGGCCGATGTCCATAAAAGCAAGTACGTGGTCATCTTCATAAACTTTCGCAGATGGCAGTTCGCCAGCAGCAATTTTACAGAAGATACAATCCTTTTCGTGCATACGATCACTCCTTTAACGTGTATACATATTGTATAAAGGAATGGACATGCTTGTAAAGTAAGTCGAATAAAATAGGCAGACATCCCGTAACGGCCGGAATGTTGGAATTCTTCGCGTTTTGGGAGTGTCTGCCTTTGAAGCAAGGTTGCCAAGAGTAAAACCATTTCGAACTGTACAGCGGCTTACGAGGTTTGCGCCAGTACACTTTCAGCTTGCTTACAAATGTAAATCAGCTTACTTTTCGGACGTAGCGGTCTGTATCTCCTACCAACACCTCATTATATTAAGAATGGGTCCTGCTTTGGAAACCCCTTGGCAACATCTTTGCTTCGTAATTAGTATGTGCAGGTTGTCAGAGGTTATAACCGTTTTATTTTGGCAAATACGGCGTGCTTTGGTAAACTTTTAGCAGAAGCGTGCTTTAGAAAGGGGAAAGGGTAATGCAGCCTTTATTACATATTAATTCACTGACAGGTGGGTATACACATAAAAATGTCCTGCACGATATATCGTTCCAAGTTGATGCAGGGGAAATTGTCGGGCTGATCGGCCTAAATGGTGCAGGAAAAAGTACGACGATCAAGCATATCATTGGTCTTATGCAGCCAAAGGGTGGCAGTATCCAGATCAATGGAAGCACGTTTGCTGAATCACCGGAAACTTATCGAAGCAATTTTTCCTATATACCGGAAATGCCGGTACTGTATGATGAATTGACGTTATACGACCATCTTCGTCTTACTGCGCAAGCATATGATCTGTCAAAGGAGGAATTCGATAAGCGGCTTCCGCCTTTATTGAAGGAATTCCGGCTGGAAAAGAAACTGAAGATGTTCCCGGTCCATTTTTCGAAGGGGATGCGTCAGAAAGTGATGATCATGTGTTCTTTCCTTGTCGAACCGGACCTTTACATCGTGGACGAGCCATTCGTCGGACTGGATCCGCTCGGTATTCAGTCCTATCTGCAGCTGATGAATCAAGCGAAGGAAAATGGAGCGGGCGTCCTCATGTCCACGCATATTTTGGCGACAGCCGAACGCTATTGTGATCGCATTGTCATTTTGCATGATGGAAAGCTGCGGGCAGCTGGTACGATGGAAGAGCTGCGAAATGAATTCGATATGCGAAATGCCACACTGGATGATTTGTATGTACAGCTGACGAAAGAAGAAGACAGCCATGTTTAATGCAGAAACATTTTTCAAACAGCGGCTTACCGAGCACATGAAGGAAATGAATCGCTATTTGCGGTACATATTCAACCAGCATCTTATGATAGCGATGCTGTTCCTGATCTCGGGGCTCGCTTATTATTATCAGCAGTGGCTAGAGGGATTAACTCCGGACTTTCCTGCGGCGCTTTTGATCGGTACTGTATTCGGTCTCCTGGCCAGCTACAGCCCTGTGCGGACTTTATTGAAAGAAGCAGATATGATATTCATGCTTCCGCTTGAGCCAAAGCTGCACCGCTATTTCAAATTAACCATAGGGTATAGCTTCTTTACGCAGCTTTACTTATTAATATTGGCTGCAGCAGCACTGGCGCCATTGTTCTTCGCGGCAGATCTAGGAGAGGGTTTTGCATCCTATCTGCTTGTATTTGTTGTTCTGCTCGTTTTCAAGCTTTGGAACCTTCATATGAATTGGTGGATGCTGAAGATACGGAATGTCAACATCAGAAGAATAGAACAGACACTGCGGCTGGTGCTGAACGTCGGAAGCTTTTGGCTGTTTTTACGAGGCAATCTTATTGCGGCGGCAGTTTTGACGGTTCTATTCGTCGTACTTCTTTTTGTGGACTATACGATCACCCGGAAGCAGGGTGGTCTGGCTTGGGACTTGCTGATCGAAAAAGACCAAGCACGAATGCAGGCGTTCTACCGCATTGCTAACCAATTTGCTGATGTACCGCACTTGAAGACAAAAGTCCATAAGCGGCAATCCCTCGTCAACCTCTTCACTAGTCGAGTTCCGTTCGAACAGAAGCATACTTATGATTATCTGTTCCGGATCACTTTTGTCAGAGGAGGGGACTATTTCGGTCTCTTTCTGCGGCTGACGATTCTTGCTGGCGTCATCATTTACTTCATTCCGAATCTTTGGGTGCAGATGGCGTTCGCTTTATTGTTCCTTTATTTGACCGGTTTCCAGCTTATTGGAATGTGGAAGCATCACCGGACAATCGCTTGGATGGATCTTTATCCGGTAGCGGGTGATACGCGTAAGCGTGCATTGTTATCCCTTCTCCAGCAGCTGGCCATTATACAAGCAGTGCTGCTTAGTTTTGTATTCCTTCTCCGTATCGATGTGGTCGGTTTTGCTTTGGCACTTGTTGCCGGACTTGCCTTCGGTATCGGGTTTGTCCGTATGTATGTACCGAAACGGTTGAAATAGGAGGGTTTCGGATGGTGAATGACTATTATAAAGAAAGAAAACTGAAGGAAGCGATGTTTTATTATCATTCCCTGCAGAGGCGCGGCGGCAGGTTTCAACGGCTTTCCAAAGGAACGCAGGATACTATTACAGATAAAATTCCGGCAGCTGTTCATACTGCAATTACGACAGCTATCCGCCAAATGATAGAACTCAGCCTGACGTCTTCCAACTACATCTATCCAATCAAGGTCGAACAGAAATGGAGTTTCGAGCAACGTGAGAAAGAGGTTCGGAAGGTCATCAATCGTTATAAAACAACGGCGAGATTGGAAGGTGCCGGTACTGGCGCTGGAGGTATCCTCTTAGGAATGGCCGATTTTCCGCTTCTCCTTAGCATCAAAATGAAATGCCTATTTGATATTGGCAGAATCTATGGTTTTGATGTGACAGCTTTCAGTGAACGTGTTTTCTTGCTGCAGATTTTCAGTGCCACTTTCTCAAGCAGTGAAACGAGGATTAAGCTATGGGAAGAAATCCGTGATTGGAACAAAGTTACCGGTGCTATCGAGGATGTGAATTGGAGGGTACTGCAGCAAGAATACCGTGACCATATTGATTTGATCAAAATGGTACAGATGCTGCCAGGTGTCGGAGCTTTCGTCGGTGCCATTATTAATGGGAAGTTTCTTGAACAGTTAGGTACAGCTGCGATGCATGCATACCGCATCCGGATGTTAACATAAAAAAGAACAGCGTGAAAAATCACGCTGTTCTTTTTTTTCATTGGTAAGCAATACATGTGCTGAGTAATGTCTTGGCAGCAATGCTCATTGCTCTTTCATCAAAGTCAAATTTCGGATGGTGATGCGGATAATAATGATCTTCTTTCTTAGCACCGGTAAAGAAGAAAGCTCCTGGTTTGTTGTGCAGATAATAAGAGAAATCCTCACCAGTCATCGTAGGCAGTACCTTGTTAGCTTCCTTGACTTCTTCGACTTGTTTCGAAGCATCCAGTACCAATTGAGCTTCGGCTGGATGGTTGATTACTGGCGGGTATCCTTCGATATAGTCATATTTATAGCTTGCGTCGTTAGCGGTTGTAATACCTTTCAGTACATTCTCGATTTCCACTTTGATCTGTTCCTGCACCGAAGTGTCAAATGTACGGACTGTTCCAGTAAGCTTGGCTGTTCCGGCAACTACATTGAAAGCTGCGCCAGCCTCGAAAGTACCGACGGTGAGAACCGCTGTTGACAATGGATCCAAGCGGCGGCTGATAATTTGCTGAAGCGCTGTTACGACTTGAGATCCGATAAGTACGGCATCCTTTGTCTGGTGCGGCTGAGCACCATGACCGCCTTTACCGATGATTTCAATTTCAAATCGATCTGCTCCTGCCATGAATTCTTTATCTGCTGTTTCAATTGTACCAAGCGGCGTGTTCGACCAGAGGTGGGTTCCGAACACGGCATCCACGTCATCTAGGATACCAGTTTCAATAATCGGCTTTGCTCCGCCTGGTGCATATTCTTCTGCATGCTGGTGGACGAAAACAAGCGTTCCTGGTAACTCGTCCTGCAATGCTTTGGCTGCTTTGGCGATGCCAAGCAGAGTAGCTGTATGTCCATCATGACCGCATGCATGCATAACATTCGGTACTGTAGATTTGTAAGGTACATCATTTTCTTCTTGGATTGGCAATGCATCAAAATCTGCACGCAAGGCAATCTTCTTACCGGGCTTTCCGCCTTTGAGAGTGGCAACTACACCATTACCTCCAACGTTCTTTTCGTAGGGAATACCAAGTTCCTCGTATGTATTTGCAATATATGCAGCTGTCTTTTCTTCTTTAAAGGACAGTTCTGGATGCTGATGAAGGTATCTTCTTGTGGCAACCATATCTTCATACAGTTCATCGATTTTGGTAAAAAATTTCGCTAGCATGCTGCACCAGCCTCCTTATTCATATGAAATAAGACCAGTATAGCACATTTCCTATTAATAATTATTGATTTATTCAGAAAAATGCATAGGAAAACCCATAACCGAATGGTTATGGGTTTGATACTTTAGGATAGGCGGGAGTCGCTCAAAAGACGGTTGAGCTCGTCACGGTGGTTTGTTTCATCAGCAATCATATCTTCCAGCTTGGTGGCAAGCTCTGTCAAGTTAAGCTCTTCAGCCTGTTTTCTGCGTTTTTCATAACGGTCGATTGTATCCTGTTCTGCATCTCGTGCTTCTGTTAGCATTTTCTTTACATCGGTGTGATATGGTACTTCAGCTGGAACAGTGGATGGTACGCCGCCGAGTGTTACAATCTTATCTGCTAAATATTTTGCATGTCCGATTTCGTCCGTGATTTCATCCTCGAAAAATGGTTTCAAAAACGCACGATATAGGCCTGAAACTGCAGAGCTGTATGTTGTATACATGATGGAAGCGGCATATTCATTTGCCAAGTCTACGTTCAAGCCATCAATAAGTTCCTGTAGTTGAGAGTCGTCCTTGATTTTTCTAACATTGTCTGCCATGTTTATCATCCTTTCTGATTGGCTATCTAGTAAGGTATATTCCCCTGGTATTTGTTTTCTAAACAAGTGCCATAGTACAATCAATCAGAGGTGACAAGATGGAACTCACGAATAGAAAAAGATACATACTGCTATTTACAATTGCGATTATCGCAGCAACTATATTCACGATCGATGTAAGACTCCATACAGATCCGCTGCTGGATCAATGGACAGCTCCATTTGCGGAATCATTGCAGGGAACATTTTGGTATGAAGTATTCCGTTGGATTACAGAGCTTGGTTCGAGCATTGTACTGAGCGTGCTTGCATTTTTATTTGGTTTATTCTTAGCTATTGGTAAACGAGATCTTATTGGAGCAGGTATTGTATTTACGGCTACCGCTCTAGGTTATCAATTCAATTTCCTTATTAAACAATTGGTAGAGAGGGAGCGCCCGACGATTCTGGCGTTAGTGGATGGTGAGGGATTCAGTTTTCCATCGGGCCATTCCATGGTGTCCTTTATTACATATGGCATCATCCTGTATTTCCTTTGGCATTACCTTAAAAGCAGCCAGCGGTATATCGCTGGCTGCATAGCAGCTGTTATCGTCCTGCTGGTTGGCTTTAGCCGGTATGTTCTCCGCGTCCACTATTTGACTGATGTACTGGCCGGATTCGCGTACGGAATGATCTTTCTGGTCATCTGGATTTTGTTATATAAATGGCTGCAGCACAAGCTTGGAAAAAGAGAAAAAGTGCGCTCTTATTGATATAGCAGAAAAAAAGGCCTGTCCGTGTAATCGGACAGGCCTTTTTTTATTCGTTGTCGATCTGGTAAGTGGTGACATATGCTGGTCCGCCACTGAATGGCGGCTTTTTCGGCTGGTCGGCATCTTTTTTATGAGCATGCTGAAAAGCTTCTGATTTCTTCCAATCCTCGAAGTGCTGTTTGGATTCCCATGCTGTCAGCACTAGATACGTGTTTCCCTCTTGAGGACGAAGCACCCGGAGCGCTTTGAACCCGGGAGTTTGATCGATTTTGCCGGCTCTGCGTTTGAATACATCTTCAAAAATCGGCCGGCCTTCGTCTGTGACCGGAATATTGTTGATGGCGATATAACCTTCATCTGGAAGGCTGCCTGTGCCCGTTACCTGTTCATAGGTTCGCGGCGCCGTGAATTTAGCTGCATTTGGTTCTTCTGTATAAGCGAGGGCTCCCTCTGCTCCTTCGAACACCCAGATTTTTGCTTTATCTTTCGCCTTTAGCTGGCGAAGAAATTCAGTAGTACCACTGGTGAAGTGTACGATCATTTGTATTCAACCTCCTGGCAGTATGTTAAAGTCAGTGTAGCAATTACGTATTGTGTAATGCAAGCTAGGACTCCATTCGATAGAAAGATGGGTAAATGGCATTTTTTGTCGTATAATATAGGTTATAGAATGAACATGGGGATACGTTAGAGGTGAAAGAAACGTTATGAAACGATCAGAACATAAGCAGCACATACGGATGCGGCGGAAGACTCTATATCTTCTCGTGGCGGGTATCATATTGGCGGGAATGACCGCTGCCTATATCCTGTTATTTTTCGGAGGAAGACTCGTTATCGATAAAGATGACCTGACATTGAAAGCTGCTTCGACAGTTGAGAACCAGGATGGGGAAGTCATAGCGGAATTCTATGAAGAAAACCGGGAGCCTGTCAAATTCGATGAGATTTCCGAACATGTGAAAAACGCTTTTGTTTCCATAGAAGACGCCCGGTTCTACAGTCATCATGGCATTGATCTTCGAGCAACTGCGCGAGCTTTGTACCGTGACATTCTGGCGATGAGCAAAGTGGAGGGCGGAAGTACGATTACACAGCAAACCGCCAAAAATCTCTTTTTCAAAAATGATAAGACCTTTACCCGGAAAGCGAAGGAAGCGATGGCTGCTATATACTTGGAGAGGCATTACACGAAGAAGCAGATACTCGAATATTATCTGAATGAAATTTATTTTGCTCATGGTCTTTATGGAATAGAGTCAGCTGCGAATTATTACTTCAATAAAAGCGCAAGCGATCTGACACTTTCGGAAAGTGCGATGCTTGCAGCTCTGTCAAAAGCACCAAATACGTACTCGCCGAATAATAACCCTGATCTGGCGAAGGAAAGACGTAATCTCGTGCTGGACGAGATGGAAGAACAGGGCTACATTACAGCCGAAGAGAAGGAAGCTGCGCAGGCGGAAGAACTTGGTGTGACTGAGCCTGAAGAAGAGCAAGAGCGTCCTTGGATCGAAAGCTATATTGATTTGGTAGCAGAAGAAGCGCAGGAGAAATATGATTTATCTCTGGAAAATCTGCGTACTGGCGGTTACCGGATCGTAGTGAATGTGGATGAAGATATCCAACGCACAGCTTATAATACAATGCAGGATGATACGTATTTCGATGGCTCGACCGATAGCATTGAAGGGGCCTTTGTCATGCTTGATCAAAATTCCGGTAAAATCGTCGCAGCTGTGGGGGCGCGTGAGTTCCAATACGGCGACATAAACCGTGTGACAGTCCAGAGACAGCCAGGCTCTGTGATGAAGCCGCTTGCGGTGTATGGACCAGCATTGGATACAGGAGATTACAATGCGTATAGTGAGCTGCCGGATGAGAAGAAGACTTACGATGATGACTACACGGTATCTAACCATAACGATCAGTATGAAGGAGATATCACGATGTATGAAGCCGTGCAGGAATCGAAGAATACAACAGCTGTTTGGCTGCTTGATCAAATCGGTATCAAAACAAGCAAATCGTATTTGGAGAAGATGCACATCGACCTGCCGGAGGATAAAGGTCTATCGATTGCCCTTGGCGGCTTGAAGAAAGGACTGACGCCGCTGCAAGTCGCGGAGGGATTCCGCACGTTCGCCCATGAGGGCCAATGGATCGAATCACAGTCCATCAACGCGATTTATGACCGCAACGGGGAAGCGGCCTTCAAGGCTGAACCTCAAACAGAAGATGTATTCTCGGAACAGACTGCCTGGGATATGACACGTATGCTGCAAGGAGTCATCACCGGCGGTACCGGAACGGCTGGTACTTATTATGGTGCCTTGGCTGGAAAGACGGGAACGACGCAGCATCCGACTGTGGATGATGCAGATAAGGATGCTTGGTTTGCCGGATACACACCGGAATATGTCGCGGTAAGCTGGATGGGGTATGACAAAACAAACGATGAAAACTATCTGGAGAGCGGCAGTTCGATGCCTACTGCTCTGACGAAATCGATTTTGCGCCAAGTTTCCCAATATCGGACAATGTCCACGAGCTTCGAAAAGCCGGAAAATGCAGAGGATATCGGTGGTCCGGTTGAATTGCCGACCATAACGGATGCTTCGATTTCATATGGTTTCGGCGGCCTGCGGATCGTCAATGCTGATTTGACTTGGACAGCGAGCGAAGACAAGCGAATCATCTATCATATTTACAAAGAAACAGACAATGGAGCAGAGAAAATCGGTGAAGTACAAGGAAAGGGATCCTTTACAGTGGATAAAGTCAATCCGCTGAAAGATACTTCCTATTATGTAGTTCCATTCAACCCGCTGACAGATGAAAGCGGTGCTGAATCCAACCATACAGTCCTATCCGGTTTCGGATTCTGACGATTTTCACGACTCTGACACAATTCATCAAAAAATGGGGTTTTTATGAGTCAAATGCTATACAAATGCTCATGAAATTTCGTATAGTGGGAACGGATAATGAGGAGACGAAGGAGAACGATTATGCCTAACATCAAAAACGATACAATACTGCGTGCATTTCGTGGAGAAGCAACGGATTATACGCCAGTATGGTATATGCGCCAAGCGGGGAGATCGCAAAAAGAATATCGCGAGCTTAAAGAGAAATATTCCCTGTTTGAAATCACGCATCAGCCTGAGCTTGCAGCTTATGTGACGCGACTGCCAGTCGAACAGTATGATGTCGATGCAGCTATTTTATATAAAGATATCATGACACCACTGCCAGGCATTGGCGTGGATGTCGATATCAAGTCAGGAATCGGTCCGGTGATCGCCAACCCTATCAGCAGCATTCATGATGTGGAGAAGCTTGGAACCCTGGATCCAAAGCGTGACGTCCCATACATTCTGGATACGATCAAGCTCCTGACAGAGGAACAGCTGGAAGTACCGTTGATTGGTTTTTCTGGTGCGCCGTTCACATTGGCTAGCTACATGATTGAAGGCGGACCATCCAGAAACTATCATAAGACAAAATCGCTTATGTACAGTGACCCTGCTGCATGGTTCGCACTGATGGATAAGCTTGCGGAAGTATCTATCACTTATGCAAAAGCACAAGTGGCAGCCGGAGCATCTGCCATCCAGATTTTTGACTCATGGGTAGGGGCATTGAATGCTGCAGATTACCGTACGTACATCAAGCCGACAATGGAACGTATATTCAACGAACTGCGTGATACAAAAGTTCCACTCATCCTATTCGGTGTAGGAGCTAGTCATCTGATCTTGGAATGGAATGATCTGCCGGTAGATGTCATCGGACTTGACTGGAGACTATCTATTAAGGAAGCAAGAGAAAAAGGCATCACGAAAACGCTTCAAGGCAATCTCGACCCAGCATTCCTGACTAGTGACTGGAAGGTGCTGGAAGAACGGGCTAAATCGATTTTGGATCAGGGCCGGGAAGCTGGACCGCATGTGTTTAACCTTGGCCACGGCGTGACGCCGGAAATAAGCCCTAGTGTGCTGAAGAAGCTGACTTCCTTCATCCATTCGTATTCCGCTAAACAAAACTCAATTTTATGACCCGAGGTGTAAGACATGACAAAGAAAAAAGTTGGTTTACTAGTTATGGCGTACGGCACGCCTTATAAAGAAGAAGACATCGAACGTTATTATACAGATATCCGGCATGGACGTAAGCCTACACCGGAAATGCTGGAGGATTTGACTAGCCGTTATAAAGCAATCGGCGGAATTTCCCCGCTTGCGCGTATTACACAGGAACAAGCTGATGCTATCGAAACAGCTTTGAACAACTCTCAGGATGCTATCGAATTCAAGGCTTATCTTGGTTTGAAGCATATTGAGCCTTCCATTGAAGATGGTGTTGCCGAAATGGCAAAAGACGGTATTACAGAAGCTATTTCACTCGTATTGGCACCACATTACAGCACATTCAGTGTAAAATCCTACAACGAGCGTGCTCATAAAGCTGCTGCAGAAGCTGGTAATCTTCAAATTACGTCTGTAGAAAGCTGGTACGACGAACCAGGCTTTATCAAATACTGGTCAGATAATATTTCAGAGATCTTTGCTGGCATGGACAAAGAAGAGCGTGATAAAGCAGCGCTGATCGTATCTGCGCACAGTCTTCCGGAGAAAATCCTTCAAAATGGTGATCCATACCCGGATCAGCTGAAACGTACAGCTGATTTGATTCAGGAACAGACTGGTATCAAGAATGTTGAGCTTGGCTGGCAGAGTGAAGGTAATACTCCAGATCCATGGCTTGGACCGGATGTACAGGATCTTACTCGCGAGCTTTACGAGAAAAAGGGCTATCGTTCCTTCGTATATGCACCAGTAGGCTTCATCGCGGACCATTTGGAAGTATTGTATGATAATGACTATGAATGTAAGGTCGTTTGTGACGAATTAGGCGCAAAATACTACCGTCCGGCAATGCCGAACACGGACCAGCAGTTCATCGATACATTGGCGAAGGTGGTATTGGAGCAGCAGGTACGAGTTGAGCGCCATGGCTGAGAAAAAACAGATCGCGATCGTTGGGGGCGGTATTGCCGGCCTGGCAACCGCTTATTACCTTCAGAAGCAGATCCGTGCATACCGTCTGGATTATGAAGTGAAGCTGTTTGAAGCCTCCAGCCATCTTGGCGGAAAAATCGACACGCTTAAAAAAGATGGATTCGTGATTGAACGCGGTCCTGATTCCTTCTTAGCACGCAAGGAGTCCGCATCCCGTCTGATTCATGACATTGGCATGGAAAAGGATCTCGTACGAAACAATACAGGACAATCCTACATTTTAGCTGGCAAGAAGCTACATAAAATGCCGAAACGTGCCTTTATGGGTGTACCGACAGAATTAAAGCCATTTTATCAGTCACGTCTTCTTTCCACTAAGGCGAAAGCGCGGATCAGTGTTGAACCGATGCTGCCGAAAGGAAAAGAAGCTCAAGACCAATCCATGGGATTATTCTTCCGCCGGCGCTTCGGTGATGAATTGGTAGAGAATGTGCTCGAGCCGCTTTTATCCGGTGTCTATGCAGGTGAAATTGATGAATTAAGTTTGATGGCCACATATCCAAAGTTCTATGAAGTAGAACAGCAGTATGGAAGTGTGATCAAAGGATTGCAGGCGACGATGCCGAAGCCGCCGAAACAAAAGAAAGATGTGAAGCCTCCAGGCGCATTTCTTTCCTTGAAGAACGGGCTGCAATCATTGGTGGAAGGTTTGGAAGCAAAGCTTGATCCAGGCACTGTCCATTTAGAAACAAGTGTGGATCATATCGAACGCAAAGAAGATCATTATCATCTGCTGCTAGGCAACGGAGAGGTATTCCGAGCGGACGCCGCAGTACTTGCCTCGCCTTTCTTTGCAGTTCAGCGTATGCTGAGTCAATATGATTTTATGGAGCAGCTGAAAGAGATGAAGGCGACATCTGTGGCAACGGTAGCGATGACATTCGATGCTTCTGCCATCAAGAAAGATATCGATGGTACAGGCTTTGTTATCTCCCGCAACAGTAAGTACCGGATTACAGCATGCACATGGACGCATAAAAAGTGGGAAGGCACCACTCCAGAAGGCAAAGTCATGCTCCGCTGCTACGTCGGCAGACCAGATGACAGCGGCATAGTGGATTTGTCTGATGAGGAAATCGTCCGGATCGCCTTAAAAGACTTGAATAAAATCATGAAAATAAAAAGCAAGCCGCTCTTTTCCGTGGTCAGCCGCTGGAAAAAAGCAATGCCGCAATACGTAGTCGGCCATCTGCAGCGTGTTGCTGATGTACGCGCCAATATGGCGATTCACCTTCCTGGTGTATTCCTTGCGGGTGGTTCCTATGATGGAATCGGTATTCCGGATTGTATCGATAGCGGCGAACAAGCCGTACAAAACGTACTTGCTTACTTGCGTGAAAAAAGCTTCTCCTAAGGGAGAAGCTTTTTTATGCTATGTTAATTATAAAAGCAGTTATCACTCTTAGGGCAATCAGGTACTATGGGAATAAGGTTTGCTTTTCTTCTTGTTCCACGCTTCGACAGCTTGGCTGCGTGTCTTTCCTTTGTTTTTAGGATTGGAGAAAAATTCACGAATAAATCGATTATATTCAAACTGAGGGGCAATATCTTTCCTGTAAGCAGGATCTTGCTTGCGATATTCTTCTTTATGCCACGCATTAATAGCATCTTCGTATGTTTTACCAATGTTTGCACGAAAATAGTCTTGTATGTAAGTAGAGAAATGAAAATGCTCTCCAATTTCCTTTTTGAAAAATGCTCGTACTTCCTGGCTGCAGCGATGATCTTCTGTAATAATGGTAGAACGGCTGAGCGGTTCATTGGATTTCTTTCTCCTGCGTGATTGTTTCTGTTTTGGTTTTTCAATGAGACCATCCCGTAGGAAGCTTTCAATTCTTGCTGTAATCTCCATTTTTGATCCAGAAACAGGCAATTCACTCTCACGGCAGAATTGGACAAGTTCTTCTTTCAGCCAATAATAATCTAGAAAATCATCTGCATTCGTCTTACGAGTCAATTCTGGTCTCACGTTATATCCCCCCACATGCGTTTTTCTCTCTTTTTGTTATATTATGTCATATATGCATAAAGGAGACCAGCCCCTCACTGTAGCACTCCTTAAAGATTAGGTGGTTTACATGCATGGAATTCGGTAAAGGTAAACAATAGAAGGAGAGGTGTTAGAAAGTATGAAATTGACAGTTATAGGATTTTGGGGAGCTTATCCGGGCAGGGAAAGTGCCAGCTCTTGTTATTTAGTGGAGAAGGACGGCTATGCTCTGCTGCTGGATTGCGGAAGCGGTGCGTTATCGCGGATGCCAGCTTTCATTGATCCGAAGGAATTGAATGCGGTTGTCGTAAGTCATTATCATCCTGATCACATAGCGGACATTGGTGCTCTGCAGCATGTTTGGCAAGTACAAAACAGCTTGAAAGGAACAGATGATGTGCTGCCGATTTATGGCCATGAAGAGGACGATGCAGGCTTCCAGAGCTTAAAACATAAATTCACCGAAGGGATTGCCTATAAGCTGGATGAGATTCTTAGCATAGGTCCTTTCGTGATTACTTTCATGAAAACGAAGCATCCAGTGCCGTGCTATGGTATGCGGATTTCAGATGGTTTTTCCGACATTGTTTATACAGCTGATTCCAGTTACTTAGAGGAATGGGCGGAGTTCAGCAAGGATGCAGATCTGCTTATCACCGATTGCAATTTCTATCAGCATCAGGATGGGGAATCTGCCGGTCATATGAACAGTCTGCAGGTAGGCGGCATTGCGGAGCGAGCTGGTGTGAAAAATCTCTTCCTCAGTCATCTGCCGCATTTTGGAGAACACAGGCAGCTGTTGGAGGAAGCAAGCAGCGTATACAGCGGAAAAGTAAAGCTCGCATATGAGGGGCTGACTTGGGAAGGGTAATACCTTCCCATCTGTCTGAATTGCTATCATGCTGAGGATTCGGTAGAATATTACTAGGATAAACAATTTCTGACACTGGGGGTCTTTATTTTGCGTTTTATCGATAATGAAGGTATTACAGATCCGAGGATTAACCTTGCGATCGAGGAGTATGTCCTGAAAAATTTCGGCAAAGACGATACATATTTGCTTTTCTATATCAATGAACCATCCATCATCATCGGCCGGAATCAGAACACGATTGAAGAAATCAATACAAAGTACGTAGACGATAATGGCATCAAGGTCGTACGCCGCTTATCCGGAGGCGGAGCTGTATACCATGACATGGGTAATTTGAATTTCAGCTTTATCACACAGGACGACGGTAACAGCTTCCAGGATTTCGCCAAATTCACTAAGCCGGTTACGGATGCATTGAACAAGCTTGGTGTACCAGCAGAATTGAAGGGGCGGAATGACTTGCTTGTAGGTGAACGCAAAATTTCCGGGAATGCGCAATTCTCCACACGCGGTTTGATGTTCAGTCATGGTACATTGATGTATGATTCGGAAATCGAACATGTTGTATCAGCTTTGAAGGTGAAGAAGGAGAAAATCGAATCCAAGGGAATTAAATCTATTCGCAGCCGTGTAGCGAATATTTCGGAGTTCATGGAAAATAAAATTCCTATGGAAGAATTCAAGGATATCTTGCTTCGTTATATCTTCGATGTGGAGGATACGAAGGATGTACCCCGTTACAAGCTGACAGAAGAGGATTGGAAAGCAATCCACAAAATCAGCGAAGAACGGTATCAGAAGTGGGAATGGAACTACGGTAAATCACCTAGCTTCAATATTCAGCAAACACATAAATTCCCATCAGGCAATGTGGATATCCGCCTGGATGTAAAGAACGGAATCATCGAGCAGATCCGTGTCTTCGGTGACTACTTCGGTGTCGGCGAAGTCGGTGAACTCGAAGAAAAACTGAAAGGTGTCCGTTATGAGCGCGAGTCGATTCAGCAAGCGCTGGCGGATGTGAATGTGAGCCATTACTTAGGTAAGATCGAGAAAGATGACTTTATTGATCTTATGTACTGATTATCTATGAGACGACCTTCGGGCCGTCTCTTTTTTACAGGAGGAGGAATCGGATGAAACGGGTACTTCTTGCTTATATTATCTATCTTTTAGCTGTCTGGATTTTCTTTCCATTCATCTATACAGAATGGAATGCGGATGTAAGCACATATGCAAGTATCGGTCATGCAGTCTATTTTTCCAGGCTGCCGTTATTACCGCTATTCCTTTATGCAGTTTGGACGAATGATAACTTGCAGAAAACCACTGCTGCCATGGAACAGCGACTGCCTAAACTAGTCGCAACAGCTGGATATATGCTCATGCTGACTGTCTTCTACGGGATCGTTCAGCTGCCATTCCGATTGACGGGTTATTGGAATGCGCGCCAAGCACAGATCAGTGTCCAGAACTTCGGAGACTGGGCAGGAGAATACGTGCTGAGCTTAGTTCTCTTTTATTTAGCTGTCACCGCAGTTGTTTTTGTATCACAGATTCTAATGAAAAGATTCCGTAAAAGCTGGTGGATACTTCTATGGATTCTGCTTGTACCAAGTGCGATTTTCATCGTTTATGTCCAGCCGATGTGGATTGATCCGCTTTATGAAGATTTCTATCACCTTCCTGATGGGGAGCTGCGTACGGAGATCGAGCAGCTGACTAGTGAAGCAGGAATTCCAGATGCGACACTTCTGGAAGTTGATCAAAGCGCAAAAACGGTTACGTATAATGCATATGTAACGGGATTGTTCGGCAGTGCTCGTGTGGTGCTGTATGATACGACAGTGGATGGCTTGGCTCAAGACGAAGTGCTTTTCATCGTCGCCCATGAAATCGGCCATTATGTGCTGCATCATGTATATTGGGGAACGGCGGGTTTTCTTGTTCTTGGTTTTGTCCTCCTATGGGTGACCAAAAGATTGTCAGATAAGTTTTTGGCTAAAAGACAGATACGAGCTCATCAGCTGCGTGCGGTGCCGCTCTTACTGCTTATTATCAGCTCGCTGCAATTTGCGAGCGAGCCTGTGTCACTTTATGTGTCGCGGGAAATGGAGCGGCAGGCAGATGCTTATGCACTTGAGCATGCACCTAATACTGAAGCAGGCATTCGAATGTTTCAGAATATGCAGCAGGTTTCCAAAGGTGATCCGAATCCATGGCCGCTGTTCGAATGGCTGCGTTCCACACATCCATCCAATCAGGAGCGTATCGAAACTATAGAATCTTATCAGGAAAACAGGTAGGGACAGTCGCTCTCTACCTGTTTTGTAAGGATTCTATTAAGAATATGAAATTCTCCTGTTTTTGCGCCTGAGATTTTGCTATTGTAGAACCAATCCTTCTTTTCCTGCATCAGAAAGGATGTTCCAGATGCAGCAGATAGAACAAAATCCAACCATGGCAGAACTCACGCCGCTTACGATGGCTGTACTGCCGAAACTCCTCGAAAACGGTCAGCCAGGCTGTGAGGTTATCGAGTCAGAAGATAGTTTTACCTTTCGCACCTCTCCGAGCAGATTCATCGATTTGGCCTGCAAGTTTTATGGAAGCAGCTTGAAAGGTAGACAGGCAGGTGTGAAGGATATCTGCGGAATCACGCATAAGGCCCCGATATCGATAGACCCTGTCAGCGGCATGTATTTCTTTCCCACCTCTTCACCGCTCTCCCATGCATGCTCCTGGATCTCTCATTCCCACATCAAGCGGATCGAAGCCGCTCCGCATCAGCGAACAACCCTCATCTTTAAGAATGGCCGTACACTAATCCTTGATGTTTCGTATGGATCCATGATGAACCAGGTCCAGCGTACTGCGCAATACCGATTTCTTCTGGATAAGCGGATCAGGCATTTGTGGAAGTATGGCGGGGATCAGATTGCGGAGCCTTTTGTGTAAGCTCCATCAGAATGGCCTCGACTTTCTTCCGTATTGCCGGATTGAAATAATTCCGCTTTTCCTCACATTCCTTCGTTATGAAAAGGAATGTGGTGAAGGCGTCGTTTTTCTCTGCTGTCACAATCTGCATATTATGCTGACGAAGCTGGATGCGCAGCTGGCGCCGCTCCTCCAATGCAGTCTTCTCCATCGATTGTAATGTATGTAACAGATGCGCTTTTATCTTATGCTTTCCTTCTTCTACAATCCGGATATCCTGCTGCAGGACAACAATGGCCATTGATAGAAACAGAAAGCGGGATCCCAGCTTATATTCCGACTCACTAAGACAACGCATATGCCTTTCCTCCTAATGCGAACATGTGTTCTAGTATACCCTATTGTATGCGAAGTGAAAACAGGATACTACAGAAATGACTAACCAAATGCAGGAAAAGAAGGGAACTTCCTGTCAGACTTTGCATGCTCGGGCTTTTCGTTTAAAATAGATAAAAGATGTTTTTTTGCTGGGAATAGGAGAATGGTTAGATGGTCTTAGGCTTTGGTTGGAACGACTTAATGGAAATGTTCCGCAATGGAACTTGGGACGAATATGTGAAGTCCCTGCTTGATCGATATGAGAATCTGGGTCCTATACCCGGCATTTTGCTCCCCTTTCTGGAAGCATTCCTGCCGTTTTTGCCGCTTGTTGTCTTCGTGCTGACGAACACCGTGGCGTACGGCCTGCTATGGGGCTTCCTATATTCGTGGATCGGTACGTCACTTGGTGCAATCACTGTTTTCTGGCTGATACGTCGGTATCGGCATGCACGGGTAATCAATTGGCTGCGGCATAACAAACAAGTAAATCGAATAACCGAATGGCTGGATCGACATGGTTTTGGTCCGTTATTCTTACTTTTATGCTTTCCATTTTCGCCCTCGGCTATCATCAATGTAGTAGCCGGATTATCGAGAATCAGTGTGCAGCAATTCGCTTTGGCGGTATTTCTCGGTAAAGCGCTGATGATTTTCTCAATTGCTTATGTCGGTGACAGTCTGACCTCCTTTGCGGAGAACCCGATCAAGACTGTAGTCGTAGCTGTTGCAATCATCCTGTTCTGGATGGTGGGTAAATACGTGGAAGGAAGATTGAAGAAGAAGAACGAGAAGCAGGAACAGTCACATAAGGATTAAAGCAATTCGAGCCGGGGTAAAGTGTTGCAAAACACTTACACCGGAGGAAAGCACATGAAAAAGAATAAACGTTGGAAGTTTTTCTTCCTGTTTGCCGGCATCGTGCTTTTGATTTTCTTTTCCAGGGAATTAATCTTTGCGGATTATCGAGTGGAAGGGGAGTCAATGGAGCCGACCTTGCAGGACGGTAACTTCCTGATGGTGAACAAGTTCATGAACGACGCAGATAGTATCCAGCGTTTCGATGTCATCGTCTTTCACGCAACAGAGGATGAGGATTATGTGAAACGGGTCATTGGAATGCCCGGGGATGCAGTGGAAGTAAGAAATGACAGACTGTTCGTAAACGGTGAATACAGACCGGAGCATTATTTGGAAACGTATAAAGATGATGTCGAGGGACAGCTGACATATGATTTTACATTGGAAGACGTTACCGGACGGACGACAGTGCCCGAAGGAATGCTGTTCGTAATGGGTGATAATCGAAGAGACAGCCTTGATAGCCGCTCATTTGGATTCATCCCGATTGAACAAGTTGTCGGGAAGGTGGATGCCCACTTTTGGCCGGTGTCCGCATCTGGACTTGGAGTTTAGCTCCTTATCTTTTGATAAGGAGCTTTTCCAGTATATGCAAGCGAACAAATGTGCGCATCTATTTTCCCTTAAACCGCTGGACGTGATAGAATAAGATTACTATTTTGGAAGACAGGAGTGGAGCTAAGAATGGGTGTACGTTTTATCATCGGCCGGTCCGGAGCAGGGAAAAGCCGTGCATGTCTCGATGAGATTGCAGCTAAATTAAAAAGTGATCCGATGGGATCGAATATATTTTATCTGGTTCCGGACCAGATGACCTTTCAGCAGGAGCAGGCGCTGATCAGGCAAACCGGTGTAGAAGGAAGCATCCGTGCACAGGTATACAGTCTATCGCGGCTGGCTTGGTATGTCCTGCAGGAGACAGGCGGCGCAACCAAGCAGTTCATTACCTCGACAGGCATTCAGATGATGCTTCGGAAGATTACCGAGGAACGTAAATCTGACTGGAATGTTTTCCAGAAAGCGATCGAGAAGAACGGCTTTATGGGGCAGCTGGAAAGCATGATCACAGAGCTGAAGCGCTATCGTGTTACGCCGGAGCTTCTGCATGCCCAAATTCGGGAGATGGAGCAGTTCCAACAGCAGCACTCCCCTGAAGTTACACTTCGGGATAAGCTGGAGGATATCAGCTACATTTACGATCGTCTGACCGCGCTGTTACGGGACAAGTATATTGACAGTGAGGACCAGCTGCATTTGCTGGCATCAAAAATACCATTGTCGCGTTCTGTCAAAGGGTCAGAGATTTACCTGGATGGGTTCCACCAATTCACGCCGCAGGAGCTGGAGGTAATCGGTGCATTAATGACAGAAGCGGAGCAAGTGACAGTGACACTCACATTGGACGGGGCAAACCGCCAGGATGTGGACGAGCTGGATTTGTTTGCACGCACGCATGAAACATTCCTTCAAATTAAACAGACAGCGCAGGAAAGAAATGTACCAGTCACTTCTATCGAGCAGCTCAACCCTGCCGATGGTCGTTTCGGACATAACCCTGCCTTTCTGCATTTAGAGAAGCATTTAGAGACGCGTCCAGCACCATCATTGAAGCAGGAAGTACCAATCACTTTGGCACAGGCAGTCCATCCAAGAGCAGAAGTCGAAGGTGCGGCACAGGAGATTGTCAAGCTCGTACGGGAGAAAGGCTACCGTTATCAGGATATTGCTTTGCTTCTCAGACAGGCAGATGTATATCATGAGCTGATTGAAACAGTATTTGCGGATTATCATATCCCTGTTTTTATTGACCAAAAGAAGCCTATGATTCATCACCCGCTGCTGGAACTGATTCGATCAGGGATGGAAGTCGTTGACGGGAATTGGCGTTATGAGGCTGTATTCCGTGTTTTAAAGACCGGATTCATACCATCGACTGATGAGGTTTATCCACTGACTGAGGAAGCAATTGATGAATTGGAGAATTATTGTCTTGAATATGGTATTCGCTCCAGAGATCGCTGGCTGCAGAAAGAAGACTGGATTTTTCAGCGGTTCCGCGGGTTTGATACGACACGGCAAACCGATAAGGAACTGGAAACGCAGAAACGGATCAATCACTATCGCCGTCAAGTAGCGGATGCGATGAAGAAATTTGATCGGAAGCTGCGGGAAGGCAAGACATTCCGTGAGCGCTCGATTGCGGTTTACAATTGGCTGGAACAGCTAAAGGTACCGCAGCGCCTGGAGGAAATGCAAGTCATTTTCGACGATCGCGGGGAGCTGGAAAGAGCAAGGGAACAGGATCAAGTATGGGATAGCGTACTTCAGCTGTTGGATGAAGCGGTGGAGATTGTCGGGGATGAGCGTGTTTCCCTGCAAGTTTTCCGCCACACGATGGAGACTGGTTTTGAATCGCTTGAATTCGCCCATATCCCGCCTAGTTTGGATCAGGTTATTGTCGGTACGATCGACCATAGTAAAGTAAGCGGATTGAAATGTGCTTTCCTGCTGGGAGTCAACGAAGGTGTGTGGCCGATGAAGCCGAAGCCTGATGGACTCATCAGTGAGGAGGACAGGGAAGTACTGGCTGTATACGGCTTACAGCTTGCGGCTGGAAGCAAGCGTCAGCTGCTGGATGAGAGCTTTTACATGTATCTTGCATTCACGGCAGCGAGTGAGCGGCTTTGGGTAAGCTATCCGATCAGTGACCAGGAAGGAAAAGCAAAAATGGCTTCCTCGCTCGTACAGCGCATGAAGGACTTATTCGACTGGTGCTGTGACGAGCGCATGCTTCAGGATCCGGAGGACAGCCTGGATACGGCCCGTTTTGTTGCTACCATCGATCAGAGCCGGTCTGCGCTTACGACTCAGCTTGCGCGTAAAATGCGGGGATATCCAGTTCATCCTGTTTGGGATAGCGTACTGAACTGGTTCATCAGCCATGAGGGCGCAGAGGAGCTGACAGGAAGAATACTCCAAAGCCTCTTCTACCGGAACGAAACAGAGGATTTGGCGGAAGAGACGAAGGAGCAGCTTTTCCCGAAAAAAGTAAAAGCAAGTGTATCGCGTTTGGAAACCTACTATCGCTGTTCCTATCAGCATTTTGCTAAGTACAGCCTTGGATTGGAAAACAGACGGACATACAAGCTGGATGCCCCTGATATCGGACAGCTTTTCCATGAAGCATTAAAGCAAATCACGGATTGGGTACAGCTGGAAGGACGGAATTATGCGCAGCTGAATAAGGAAGATGCAACAGGATATGCAAAACGGGCGATGGGCAACCTGGCACCTGTATTGCAAAACCAGATTCTCCATAGCTCCAACCGGTTCAAGTATATCCAGCAAAAGCTTCAGGAAATCATCGCACGTGCTGCCTACACGCTGAGTGAACAGGCGCGGCAAAGCAAGTTCTCCCCAGTCGGGCTTGAGCTTGACTTTGGGGAAAATCAGACATTGCCACCAATTGAGATCACGCTGCCAAATGGCTATGATGTACAGCTGAGAGGACGAATTGACCGCGTCGACAAAGCGATCGATCAGGAGGATCTGTTTCTTCGCATCATCGATTACAAATCAAGCAGCAAAGCGCTGAATCTTACAGAAGTCTACTATGGTCTCGCACTCCAGATGCTCGCTTATCTGGATGTAGTGCTGTCTCATTCAGAACAGTGGCTCGGTCTTAAAGCTACCCCGGCAGGTGTATTGTATTTCCATGTGCATAATCCGCTGATTTCGCAATCGAGCAGATCACATGTGGATATCGAGGACGAGATATTCAAGAAATTCAAGATGCAAGGTATACTGCTGGAGAACGAATCTGTTGCCCGTATGATGGATACATCACTGGAATCAGGAATGAGTAAGATCATTCCCGCTGGTCTGAAAAAAGATGGTGCATTCCGTGCTGGTTCGCAGACAGCTGACCAAGACACTTTCCATGCTTTGCAGCAGCATACTAGATTTCTAATGGAGCAAGCTGGACTGGATATCACGAATGGCGGTGTGCATTTGAATCCATACCGCCATCACGATAGAAGTGCTTGTACATTTTGTGATTTCAAGGCAGTATGCCAATTTGACGCATCACTTGCCGGGAATAAATATCGTGCAATAAAAGATATGAAGGATGAAGATGTATTGAATAGTATCAAAAAGGAGGTGGAACGACATGGTAAAGTGGACTGATGAACAGCAGCTGGCTATTGACGCCAAAGGACATGATATCTTAGTCGCAGCCGCAGCTGGTTCAGGGAAGACGGCTGTTCTCGTTGAACGGATTATCCAAAAGCTTGTGAATCAAACTGACCCGGTCGATATCGATCAGCTGCTAGTCGTGACTTTCACAAATGCAGCTGCACAAGAGATGCGCAGTCGGATCGGAACGGCGCTCGAAAAGGCTTTGGAGGCGAATCCTTCTTCGCAGCATCTTCGCAAGCAGCTGTCATTACTTCAGAATGCTTCCATTTCCACGCTCCACTCATTCTGCCTGGACGTTGTACGTAAATATGCGTATTTGCTGGATCTGGATCCAGGTTTCCGTATTGCAGATGACTTGGAAGCAGATTTGATCCGTCAGGAAGTAATCGGGGAGCTGCTGGAGGAATGGTACGGTAAGGAAGGCGAAGAGCAAGCAGCTTTCTTTGGCGTTGTTGATCGTTTCAGTAATGACCGCAATGACCTGGAAGTGGAAGATCTTATTCTGAAATTATATGATTTCGCTACCCAGAATCCATACCCAGAGGCTTGGCTCGATCAGATGGCAGAATTGTATAATGTGTCTGCTATACAGGATGAGAATGAGCTGCCTTGGCTGCAAGTGCTGAAGCGTGAAGCAAACGATCAGCTGCAGGCGATGCTGCAGGAAGCAGACCAGGGGCTCGCGCTCACACGCGAACCGGATGGGCCGTATCATTACGCAGAAACATTCGAGGCTGAAAGAAAGTTCATCGCCGAAGCGAAGCTCCTTGTGGAAGGCAGCTGGAATGACGCTGTAAATTTCATCAAAGAGCAATCATTCGGCAGACTTTCCGGTAAAAAGATTGAATGTGATGACATGAAAAAATCGCAGGCAAAAGCGCTGAGAGATTCTTATAAGAAGAGATGGGGCAAGCTTGCTGGCGATTGGTTTGCTAGGAAGCTCGAAGTCTATTTAACGGATATGCTCGAGCTTTATCCGTCAATCCAGCAGCTCGCATTGCTCGTCAAGCAATTCCGCAGCCGTTATCAGTTGGAGAAACGGGAGCGGGCTTTAGTCGATTTCTCAGATCTGGAGCATTTTTGCCTTGAGGTGCTGATTGATGAGAACAGCACACCGGAACAGATCATTCCCTCAAGCATTGCGGAAAGCTATCAGAACCGGTTCAAGGAACTATTATTGGATGAATACCAGGATACAAACCTTGTACAGGAAACACTTGTTACATTGATTTCTGACCGTTCAGGAAGCGGTAATATGTTCATGGTTGGAGATGTCAAACAAAGTATCTACCGTTTCCGTCATGCGGAACCAACATTATTCCTGAATAAATACAAGGCTTTTTCTGACCCGGAACATCCTGCTATGCGCATTGATTTGGCAAGTAACTTCCGCAGCCGGCAGCAAGTACTGGACGGAGCGAATTATATTTTCAGGCAGCTTTTCTCAGAAGACGTTGGGGAAATGGAGTATGAAAAAGAAGCGGAACTCATCTATGCAAACAAAATGTATGATGATTTGAAACAGGATGATACCGACGTCGAACTAGTCATCATCAATCGCGACGGTACCGAAGAAGCTGAAGATGCTGAGACGGACACCGAAATGGTGGAGGACCTGGAGAAGGCACAGCTGGAAGGTCGTGCATACAGCAGGATGATTCAGCAATGGATTGGTCACGATGGCCAGGATGCGATGAAGGTTGTCGATAAATCGACACAGCAGCAGCGTGATATTCAGTATCGGGATATTGTTATCCTGCTGCGATCTATGACATGGGCACCGGCAATCGTGGAAGAACTGAAGCAGCGGGGCATTCCGGTATACGCAGAGCTTTCAACGGGCTATCTGGAAGCCATTGAGATCAAAGTGATGATGAGTGTGCTGAAAATCATTGATAACCCGCTTCAGGACATACCGTTCGCTGCCGTTTTGCGTTCTCCTATCATTGGTCTGAAGGAAGACGATCTTGCCAAAATAAGACTCGCAGATCAGCGAAGCAGCTATTACGAAGCGGCTAGGGCCTATGTTCGGACTGCGAATGATGAGATTTCTATCAAAATCGAACGGCTGCTGGAATGGCTTCGCTCTTGGAGAATGGAAGCAAGACAGGGAGCATTGTCAGCATTGATTTGGTCGATCATGAGGGAGACAGGCTACTATGATTTTGTCGGCGGTATACCAGGCGGACGACAGCGTCAGGCGAATCTTCGTGCCCTTTATGATCGAGCTAGAAACTATGAAAATACATCATTCCGCGGACTGTTCCGCTTTGTGAAGTTCATCGAACGTATGGAAGAACGCGGAGATGATTTAGGAGCTGCGAAGGCTTTAGGTGAACAGGAAGACGTCGTTCGGATTATGACGATTCATAAAAGTAAGGGGCTTGAGTTTCCAGTCGTCATCACTGGTGCGATGGATAAAACATTCAACCAGCAGGATTTGAGGGAACGTTATTTGCTGCATAAAGATCTAGGATTTGGCAGTAAATACATTGATCCAGTGAAAAGGCTTATGTATCCTACATTGATTTACCATGCATTAAAGGCAGAGAAACAGCGGGAATCACTAGCAGAAGAAATGCGCGTACTTTATGTTGCTTTGACACGTGCAAAAGAAAAACTGGTCATGGTCGGCAATGTCGCATCATTAGAGAAAAAGCTGCAAAAGTGGCGTCAAATTGCTGATCATCCGTCATGGGTGCTGCCGTCGCATTATCGACTGGAAGCAACCTCCTATTTGGATTGGGTGGCACCTGCGCTAATGCGTCATGAACAAGCAATGGAACTGAGAGCAGAAGAGCTATCACAGCACCTGCCGACAGAAATCACAGCAGATAGTTCCCAGTGGCGAATCCGTATCCAAGAAAGCAGAGATTATCTAACTTCTGAGGAACAGGAAGAAGAAGCTAACCAAGAGCTGCTTCAACGTATCACTGACTGGAATCCGGGTGAAGAGGATCCGGATTGGAAGGAAGAAGTGGAAAACCGGCTGACTTATCATTATCCGCATACAGAGGCGACAAGGTTCCGGGCAAAGCAGACAGTAACGGAAATTAAGCGCCAGCGGGAAATACGGGACAGCTATAGTGATAGTGGTGTAGTGAACCGTATCCAGCAAAGAGCACCGATTTCAAGCAGACCACGTTTCCTGCAGGAAGCGAAGGAACTTACACCGGCAGAACGAGGCAGTGCGGTCCATGCTGTCCTGCAGCAGCTTGATATCCGAAGGGAATGGGATAAGAAGAAACTGGAGGAATTTCTCTTTGAATTGGTAGATAAGGAATTTTTACAGCAAGAAGCTGCCGCATCGATTGATGTGGAGCGGATACTGGATTTTCTAGAGTCTCCAATAGCAGATCGCATACGCCGAGCTGAGCACTTCTATCGAGAAACACCGTTTACTTTGGCACTGCCGGCGAATGAACTGTACAATGACTGGACAGGTGCGGCTTCTGACAGAGTAGTTGTTCAGGGAGTGGTGGATCAAATTCTAGTGGAGGAAGACGGACTTGTACTCCTGGATTACAAAACGGATTCACTTTATGGAGAAGATCCGAATAGGAGAGCTGAGATTCTGACGGAGAAGTATCGGGTACAGATCGAGCTATACGCAAAAGCAATCGAACGGATTTGGAAGAAGCCGGTCAAGGAAAGGTATCTCTACTTCTTTGATAAAGGTCTCTTGCGACAAGTATGAGAAAAGGAGACAGCCACCGTGGGCTGTCTCCTTTTTAATTTGGCTGCAAATGTCTTTCCAATTCATAATAATCCATTTCATTCCCTGTGATTTCCGCTAACTGCTTTAGATAATCAAGTAAGCGAATCCGGTCAGCACGGAAGTAAGCAGAATCCGAGATGTGGAGGATTGTGTCTTTGGCGAACTCCCATATAATCGGGAAGTTCTTTTGAGATATAGAATCAGTCATCCGGATGAAAACGAGAATCATTTCCAGGATTAATAGATAATCCTTTTGCGTATAATGCCGAATCCTTCCGAAGCCTTCATGCAGATACGTAGAAAAAGTGACGGTATTATACACGACGCGTGTCTGTTCATCTTCATCCTGTAGATAGGGGTGAAGCGTCGTTGACGCATCGATATTGATCATCAAGTCCGCCATTTGATGGAAAGTATTTATAGCGGAGGTTGGATCATCATTTCCAATCGACTTGATGGCGATTTCACTTAGTTTATTCATACTCATATCCACGTCCTGAATCTCGGATCGCTTATGTCCAATTTGGATGAGCTTGCTGTATTTTTCGATTTGTACATCCTGTGCACCTGGTCCGCGATAGCTGAACAAGCGATTGCCTTTTAGTACGAAATCACCTGCTTTGGCATTCATTTTTACAACAACATTGTCTTCTTTAGCCTGCTTGATCATGTCCACAAAGTTGATCAGCTGGATATACCCCGAATTAGATGCTTTACAAGTGTATCCAGTATAATCTTCAAATGTATAACCGGACTCATCACTACGATACGGCTCGAGTTCATCAATTAAAGTCGATTGGATAATCCTTTCAGACTCGGTTTTCATAGCATCTACGATATTATGCATTTGCATCCATGTTGTCGTGTGGTTAACAAATACAGCAAAACCGATAACGGCTGTCAGTGTAACAAGCGTACTGGCAATCGGCACAGCCGTAAAATAATCCCGGGAACTGTTCGTGACGAACAGGAAGGAGACGAGCATAAACACAAAGCTTCCATAGAATAGTCCTAGAATATGCTGCGTCGTTCGATCAGAGATGAAGTTGAATAGCATGCGTGGTGAATACTCTGAACTGAAGCTTGTTAAGACTACTAAAATCGAGTTCAACGTATAAGCTGCCAGAAGCAGCGTACCACTGACTAGCACACTAACAAGGGTACCGGTATTCGAGGCGGAAGCATTGAAAAATCCCGTTGTTTTCGTCGGTAAATCCAAGTAAAGGTCTAATAATAGTGGTATTGTTACAAGCACGAGGGCTCCGACTATATAGATGGCGGGCATCATCCAGAGATTTAGCTGCGCTTCATGCTTGCGCTGACGTTTTGTCATATGTAGATATTTTCGTATAGGTCGCGGTAGTAATTTGATAAGCATATAGGACGCCTTTCTAATGGGAGTGATCATTGGATTTTACCCTACATTTGGAAGCGGCAAACACCTGGGAGCCAGATGAATACCTAGCTGATCATGCGGGTAAAGTAGGGGAAGGAAGGAGTTGGTACTATGGCAGACATCAAACAAGAACAAGGGCGCTTTTATATCGGAAATAGTGACCAGCCGGATGCAGAGGTGACATTCAGGGAATCTGATAATATTGTCATTGAACATACGATGGTAATAGAGGATAAGCAAGGCGCAGGCATTGGAAAGCAATTGATTAATCGAGTCGTAGATTATGCTAAGGAACAAGGGAAACAGATTGTTCCTGTATGTACTTTTGCGCATGAGATTCTGAGTTCTGACAAGAAGTATGATGGGGTTTGGGAAGGCCCGCTATAAGGAAGAGTGACTCGCATCCTGCGAGTCACTCTTTTTTAGTTGTTGATATATTTTTCGTAAACTGCACCGAAATCATGTGCATGATATTTATCTTTTGTGGCGGTCAGCCACTCGAAGCCGAATTCAGTCAGTTTTTTGTATGTCTCGTCCAGCGTACCGTCGGTATAACGGGATTGCTGAAGAATGGTCGCTGCTTTATCCAGGCTTGTATGCGCCATATCTGTATATAAACTGTTTTCATAATTGATTTCTGAAATGCGCAGCAGAGCTTTATACAAATCTTTCAGCTGATCGATTTGATCTTTCTTCACATCGATACTGATAACCTGATTATCGATAGAAAATTTAATTTCAATATCCAGATCCACTTTACCGGCTGTTTCTAAATAGACATTGCTGATACGGTGCTGCATATACGGGTAACGGCGGAGAGTTCTTTTGGAAGAAACGGCGCTTTCACCGTCAACATGAATGATAGCGAGATTCGTAAAGCAATACTCATCCTGCCTCGTTTTAATCAGGAAATAAATTTTTTCATTATCTTCATTCATGACATAATCATCGGCATCTGTCTTATCATAGTCACTTGGAGGAATGATCTTGCCGATATCAGATAGACCTAGAGCATCAGAAGCTAGTTTCTTAAACATAATTTAACCCTTTCCGCTATGTAGCATGTGATATACTAATTTTAGCAATTTTGACAGAGTGCATCCATATTTTTTCTGTAAATGGTGCATCTGTACTAATGAAAGGCGGAATGAGATGAAAGAAAGAATAAGACCTATGCCACAGACAAAACGGCTGCATTGGATCGACGCAGCAAGAGGGGCAGCCATACTTGGTATTTTCATGGTGAACGCACCATCATTCGGATCTCCCTTTTATATGCCGGGATTTGACTCTCCGGAATGGGATTCACCACTTGATAACTTTTTGCTAGGCGGTATCGATATATTTTTCCAAGCCAGCTTCTATACGTTATTTTCCATATTATTCGGGTTCGGTATGCAGCTAATATTTGATAGTCGGAAACGAGACGGCATCAAACCTGGCTGGTTCCTGAGCAGACGTATGCTGGTACTGCTCGGACTAGGAGCAATCCATGCATTTCTTATTTGGCATGGCGATATTCTCTTTACATATGCAATTCTTGGTTTACTGCTTATTCCATTCCTATATACACCAAGATGGGTTCTGCTGACAATGATTCCGGTTTTGCTTCTTCCGGTGGTTCTGCTGTTTACGCTGTTAACTCTGGCCGCGTCAATGCTAGGTGAAGGAATAAATGAAATAATGTACAGCACGATGGATATACCTAGTAAGCTAGCCGCTTATGGTAATGGTACTTATACTGATGTCCTGCAGCAGAATCTAATTGACTGGTCGACAGCCAATGGGGCCGGCGGTATATTCCTCAATGCATTTATGCTGCTGCCATTATTGATGCTTGGCGCGTATATCGCCCGTACGAAGCTGTTTCATGATCCAGTAGCCAATCGTCGCAAGCTGATTTGGTTTACTGCTATAACCGGATTTCTTTTCGTCGTATTCAAAGCGGGACCGTACTTGATTGGAGCACCTTATTGGCTGAGCATTGTTCAAGATTCGATTGGCGGCCCAGCATGTGCGCTGTTTTATCTTTCTTTGATAACACTCCTGGCAAACGTCCCTATCTTCAGTTGGATTGCACGTCAGCTAAGCTACGTTGGGCGCATGTCTTTGTCCAACTACTTATTCCAGTCCGTATTGATGTTCGTCTTGTTCTACGATATCGGTTTCGGATTATATGGGACGTTCTCTTTAGCAGGCTTCATTGGCTTTGTCATTGGTGTCTTCGTAATCCAAGTGATCTTGAGCCGCCTCTGGTTCCGATATTTCACCTTCGGACCTATTGAATGGCTGTGGCGCATACTGACGTATGGAAAAATTCAGCCGCTTCGGAAGAAAAACGAACAGCAAGTGTCTTAATGCGGCAATAATGGGAAACATGGTATGATGTACGGGTACATAACAAAAGGAGGCGCACCATGGACGGAATGATACTTACACATATAATCGGCTGGGGACTCGGTCTTCTGCTCTTCTTCTTTGCGCTTGTTCTTTATAGCGAGAAGAAAATAAAGAAGGCAACAATTCCGCATATGATCCTTCGGCTTGATTATCTGCTTATCTTGTATACTGGCTTTGTACTTTTATGGAGATATTTTGACGCATCTGGTTCTTCCTTTACTGTCCAAGCAGTCATCAAAGGTATTGCCGGGTTGATCGTCATCGTCTGCATGGAGATGATTCTCGTGAAACTGAAGAAAGAAAAGTCCGCAAAAGCTTGGTGGATTATCTTCCTCATTGCGCTCGTCATTACATTACTGCTTGGCTTTGGCATCCTTCCGATGGGATTCCTGCCATAAACCTGCCTATAAAGGCAGGTTTTTTTCTTTTGCTCACGTTTAGCTCCGCTTTTCATATGTTGTAGAAGTAACGGCTTAATATGACATAGGCGAGAAAAGGAGTAGAGCGGGCATATGTGCGGTATTACCGGGTGGGTTAATTTCAAACGAAATCTGGTGCAGGAGCAACCTGTGATCCAGAAGATGGCTCAGACATTATCGAAACGGGGTCCGGATGAGTACAACGATTGGGGCGCACCACATGTCCTGTTCGGTCACCGGCGACTGATTGTAGTAGATGCTGCAGGAGGCAAACAGCCGATGCAGCACACTGATGAGCGCGGGACTTATACATTGATTTACAATGGAGAGCTCTACAACACAGAAGATATTCGGAAGGAATTGAAGCAGCGTGGATGGTCCTTTCAAGGGCATTCCGACACGGAAGTGCTGCTGAAAAGCTATATTGAGTGGCAGGAAGCGTGTGTCGAGAAATTTAATGGGATATTTGCATTCGCCATTTGGCATGACAAAACAGAAACCCTCTTTTTTGCAAGGGATAGATTAGGCGTAAAACCACTCTTCTTTATGGAACAGGATGGCGGGCTGTTGATCGGGTCAGAACTGAAAGCAATCCTTGCCCATCCAGAAGTGGAAGCAGTACTTGATAAGGAAGGCGTTTCGGAGATTTTGGCACTCGGTCCATCACGGACACCTGGCCACGGCGTCTTTAAAGGCATCAAGGAATTACGAGCAGCACACATTGGGAAATTCGATCGGAATGGCTTGAAGCTGACTCGTTATTGGAACGTGGAAAGCAAAGAACATACAGATTCTATAGATGAAACTGCTGCAAAAGTAAGAGAACTTCTGACAGACTCCGTCATCAGACAGCTTGTATCAGATGTACCGCTTGGCACCTTTCTGTCAGGCGGCATCGACTCGAGCGCGATAACCGCAATTGCTGCGAATCACTATAAAGAAACAGGCAAAGGGCAGCTTTCAACATTCTCGATCGATTTTGACGGGAACGATACGTTTTTCAAGAAAAGCGATTTCCAGCCGGCAAGCGACCAGACTTTTGTTGAGAAAATGCAGAAAGCCTTTGGAACGAACCATAAGACATATGTAATGGATAATCTGTTATTAGCTGGCTCGCTAAAAGAAGCAGCGATTCTTAGGGATTTGCCTGGTATGGCGGATGTCGACGCCTCATTATTTTGGTTCTGTGAACGAATCAAGGAGAATGTTACGGTAGCATTATCAGGTGAATGCGCAGATGAAATCTTTGGTGGCTACCCGTGGTTTTACCGGGAGGATGACTTGAACAGAGAAGGTTTCCCTTGGATCCGATCAGCTCAAGTCCGTAATGGCTTGCTGAAGAAAGAATGGCAGCATGACCTTGATTTGCATGGGTATATGCTAGATAGATATCAAGAGACTATTGATGAAACACCAATGCTGCCTGGTGAAGAAGCAGAAGCAGCAAAACGGAGACAAATGTTTTATTTGAATATGCATTGGTTTATGCCGACGTTGCTCGATCGAAAGGACCGGATGAGCATGGGAGCAAGCTTCGAGGCCCGGGTTCCGTTTAGTGATCATCGATTGGTGGAATATGTCTGGAACATCCCATGGGAAATAAAGACGTACGGCAATAAAGAAAAGGGCATACTTCGAAAAGCGCTCGAAGGAATCCTGCCGGATGAAGTGCTTTATCGGAAGAAGAGTCCATATCCGAAAACACATAATCCAGTTTATACGGCTGCTGTCGTTCAGTGGATGGAAGAGATTCTCCGGGATGATGATGCGCGCTTATTCGACTTATTCGACCGGAAGGCCATTGATGCACTTGTCAAAAGCAAAGGTCAGGATGTAACTGCTCCTTGGTTCGGTCAATTGATGACCGGTCCGCAGCTGCTGGCACATCTGGGACAGATTGACTTTTGGCTGCGGCATCATGATGTAAAGATACGAGTTTGACTTCGGGAGCTACTATTAGCTCCTTACTT
This sequence comes from Terribacillus aidingensis, assembly GCF_040703035.1. NCBI lineage: Bacteria > Bacillati > Bacillota > Bacilli > Caryophanales > Bacillaceae > Terribacillus > Terribacillus aidingensis. The sequence continues at coordinate 1,041,632 of NZ_CP159996.1, forward strand.
AAGAAAAGTATTTTCATTCGGAGTGATTTCGGCTATAATGATTCGCGGGCTTTGCGCAGGAATAGCTTACAGTCGTTCTGCGCAAGCTTTTTAATGTATGGGTCTTATGAGGAGGTACATAATTGTTCTACTTTGAAGTGAAACGTATCGTGGTCGTCATTTTCGGAGCTTTGCTCAATGCAGTGGCACTGAATTTCTTCCTGATACCTGCAAGTGTATATGGCAGCGGCTTTACCGGTGCTGCACAGCTTTTATTCGATTTCTTTGCACAAGTACTTGGTATCACCTCGATCGGTACTGGGATTTGGCTTTTCATTTTGAACGTTCCAGTAGCTATCCTTGGTTGGATGAAGGTGGGCAAAGGCTTTACGATTTATAGTCTCTTTTCAGTTGCTTGTATGACAGTCATGCTGGAGCTGCTTCCTATTCATGCTCTTTCAGATGATATCATCCTGAATGCCGTATTCGGCGGTGTCATTGCAGGTGTTGGGGTTGGTCTGACACTCAAATGGGGAGCTTCTACCGGAGGTATGGATATTGTCGTCATGATTTTATCCCGTCTGAAGGATCGCCCTGTTGGCACATACTTCCTGCTTTTGAATGGAGTCATCATCCTTCTTGCCGGTGTCTTGAATGAACCAGCCAATGCCTTGTACACGCTGGTCACGCTTTATGTATCGACTCGAGTAATCGATGCGATCCATACACGCTATGAGAAGGTGACAGCAATGATTGTCACTACCAAGGCGGACGAGCTTTCAAAAGCGATTTATAATAAAATGGTACGGGGTATTACGATCATTCCTGTTCGAGGCGGCTACACAAAGCAGGACAAAAATATGCTGATGCTCGTCATCACTCGTTATGAATTATATGATTTGGAGCACATTATTAAGGAAGTGGATCCATCAGCCTTCATGAATGTCGTAGAGACAGCGGGTATCTATGGATTCTTCCGTAAAGATAAATAAAAGCTGAGGAGCATTATAGCTCCTCAGCTTTTTTTAATAGCCTGCTTCTTCCATGACAGCGACGACTTTCGCAGAAAGCTCGTCCCAATCTGCGTTCGGCAGCTTGTTGATTGTAATGAAGTTCTGGAAACCGAAAACATTATCGACACCTTCAACTGTCATCAGCTGATTCATGATGTCGTATTCGCTCGTTTGTCCAGGCATGACAGACACGCTGCCGTTGCCTTCAAAGATGATTTTATCAGTAGTAAATTTCTTTGCATTCGGATTTGGGGTATTTTCCACTCTAATACTCATGCTATTGGCCTCCTTGCGTCCATACTTACCACTATCATAGCAGATAGCGAACGATTTAAAAAGCGGGAAATAACTTGGTTAAATAGAAACAGGTTTGGGTAGTGAAAAAGGTGTAGAGGAGGGGTATGGATGGTGGTTCGTGTTTTTTGCATTGGCAGTATATCGGGCATTGCACTATCGGCCTGGATGTATCTTTGGCAGCAATTAACTAGCAGTAAGGTGTATACATTACTGCTGAATGTTGATTTCATTCCCTATTTTCGACAGGTGGATTGGAATGAACTTATGCTCAACATCTTTCACATTATTATTTCCTGGGCAATTGTCCTTGTCTTCTTCTTATTGATAAATAGGATCGGACTAGGCAGGTGGTTGAGTAGTATTGGTCTAAGCCTCTTTGCGGCCTCTGTATATTTTCCATTATCCATTCTTGCTAAACAGTCAGTACCAGCTGTAGATGATTGGTTGGCTATTATAATCTGGTATACCGGGCACTTACTATATGGTCTTCTGGTAGTAAAACTGACCGATTTATTTTATAATCGTAAATTTTTAGGGAAACAAAGATGAAGGTTGCTGTTGTGATATAATCAACCTGCAATCTTAGCTAATACACCAGGAGTTAAGTGCTTAATAAAGATAGAGGTGTACAGATTGAAGAAATACCAAGAGATATTTACGTCAAAAATTAATGAAAGTTTTGCAATGTTCAAGCAGCAGGAAACGATACGAAAAGGGGATTTATATCAGTTAATCCATCAAATAAAAGGGACAGGAGCATCCATAGGTCTTAATACCTTGTCTGAAGTTGCAGAAGCCCAGCTGCTCTGTATAGCGGAAATAGATGAGGAACGTCTGTCAAAGGACATTTGGATGCCAATAATAGAAGCTATCGAGCCAGAATTGCAGCAGCAAGCTGAACTTCCTGTTAGACCGCGGGAATTTATCAGGCAAGAACCTGTGCTGCTTATATCCAGCAATAATGACTGGCTCATGCGAGCGAGAGAACGTATCGAGAAGGAAGGGCTCCAAGTAATTGTAGCCGCGGACAAAGAACGTGCGATTGCGCATCTTTACGAGGCGCATCCGCTTATGACACTGATTGATGGCAGCTGGCGTGAGCATATAAAGAAGGAAGATAAATCCTATGTTCAACAGAAGATGTTTTCCTTTGTCATGTTCATTGGAGGTAATTTGAAATTCGAGGAAAAACAGCGATTCTTCCGAAATGGTATAACCGATATTATTGATCAGCATGAAGTGGACGAGTTGGTAATTGAACTCATCTTTAACCGTTTGAAGCTTTTGGAAACGCTGGAACAGCGAGTCGTGGTCGACCCATTAACGCAAGTTTATAACCGCTCATTCTTAGCTGGCTTCCCAGCTGGCCGGGAGGCAGAGCTCACTTGTGCCGTGCTTGATATTGATAATTTTAAACAAGTAAACGATACATATGGTCACGCAAGCGGTGATATTGTACTGCGGAATTTTGCTGCTTATTTTAAAGGTGCTGTGAGAGAAGAGGATTACATCATCAGGTATGGAGGGGAAGAGTTCCTTCTGCTCATGCCGGGAATTACGGATGAACTTGCAGCAAGCCGCTTACGTGAAATTCTGGAAGGCTATAAACAGCAGCCGCATGAGCTGGCTCAAACAACGATCTATACATCCTTTACAGCAGGTATAGCATCGAGAGGAAAAGGTGAGCAATTTTCGCTGGATCATTTGATCGAACAAGCTGATCAAGCCCTGTATTTCGGGAAACGTAATGGAAAACAGCAAGTAAATATTTATGAAGCTTGTCATCATAATATGGATGAGAAGCATTATAAATCTCTTTATCTATCTGTAGTGGATGATGATACCATCATTCGTTCATTGCTTCATGATAGTCTGGAAGGTTTGCAGATGGATGGCTATCGTGTACAGCTAAAGGCTTTTGCAGACGGAAGCTCCTTGCTTGACTCCGATTGGATCAGACAAGCGGGCAAGCATATTGTTCTGCTTGATGGAGTCATGCCGGATATGGATGGGCTCGAAGTGCTGACAGCTTTGCGCACATATTCAAATGAAAAAAATCTTTTTGTCATGATGCTGACTGGCAGACAAGATAACCAGGATGTAGTAAAAGCGCTGGAGCTTGGAGCGGACGACTATATGACCAAGCCATTCCATGTTGAAGAAGTGGCAGCCAGAATCAAAAGGCTGACGCTCCGCACCTAAGAGGAGGAAATAAGATGGCAAAGATATTAGTGGCGGATGATGAAGAGGTATTGCGTATGTTAATCACGGATACTTTGGAAGATGAAGGTCATGAGATTGAGAGTACAGCTAATGGAAATGAAGCCCTAAAGAAAATGCAATCAGAAAACTATGACTTGGTGATTCTGGATAATATGATGCCCGGCAAGACAGGTATCGAGGTGGCCCAGTCGCTGTCTGCGGATTGGAAGCAGAAATGCCCGATCATTATGCTGACCGCAAAAACACAGCAGTCTGATATCGAGGAGACGAAAAAAGCTGGCATTGCCTATTATATGGCGAAACCATTTAGTCCGTCTCAATTGATTTTGTTAGTAGAGGATATTCTAGATGCCTAATTACTTTCGAAAAACGATCAGACGGCAGTTCCTTTATATTCTCTTCTTTGTTCTGCTGGCCACGATGCTAGGTATTGCTGCTTTCTTTTATATGCATTATTCGACTAATAAGCAATATGAAAAGGAGCGGGATGTCCTTGTTGAAAAGCGGGGAGTTCTGCAGAATATTAAATCTGACTTAAGTGATATGGTATTCCATATGCGAGGTTACGCTCTTTATACAAATGACCAGGAAAGGCAAAATGCAGAAAACTCTCATGCGTCATTGGAGGATAACCTGGCCAAGCTCGAAGCGTTCGATCTTTCTTTGGAAGAAAGAGATAACCTGACACGGATCAAGAGTTTTGAGGATATTTATTGGGATACGTATTATCCAGAGCTGCAGGAAGCTATCGAGTCGGATAATCTGCAAGGATTTGCGGATGATGTAGTCGATGAACGGATAGATGAAATCAATGATATTCTGCATGTGACGGAAAACCTAAGACAGCATAACGAGGATGCTATATCCGAGCTGCATAATGAATTTATGCAGGATAACACGTGGGAATCTTATATGCTGCTGCTCTTTGTCCTGCTTATCTTCGGAATTTTATTATTCTTTAACCGACAGTTCACGCGGAACATTGGGAAGCCTTTGTATGATTTATCAACTGCTTCCTATGATGTTGCACATGGGAAAAATGTGACCATTGCGCCTCTTGAACGAAGTGATGAAATCGGTATTCTATCGGATGCTTTCCGTGATATGACTAAACGTATTCAAAATCGGGAGCAAAATCTTTCTAAACAGAACGCTCAGCTGACGGAACAGCAAGAACAGCTGGAGAGCTATGTCAATGATCTGCGTAACTTGAATTGGGCATTGAATGAATCCTCGATGGTGATAGTTCTGGATAACAAAGGGATTGTCAAACAAGTAAATGAAAATTTCAGTTCCATTTCCATGTATCCGGAGAAAGAGCTTATCGGAAAGGATTTTCTCAATATTATCGCGCTAGAGGCGAATAGGACAGATATCAGAACAGTTTTTCCTGAGCTGTTTCAAGGGCAGGCTTGGAGCGGAACACTTGAGCATCGGAAGAAAGATGGAACAAGCTATTGGGTGCATGCAACAATTGTGCCGTATTCAAATGAAGATCAGGTTATGGAACAGCTTATTGTAATTGAACAGGATATTACGCGAATCGTAGAGTCAGAAAGGATGCTTCGGGATTCTTTGCGTGAGACTGAGGAAACAAAACAAAGCATCGAACGAATGAATCGTATGAATAACACATTATCCGTTACGATGGAAAAGCAAGCTCTTCTGGATACAACGATAAAAGAACTGTCTGCTCTTTATCAGTATGATAAAGGCGTCATTTTTATGGCAGAGACATCGGAATTTGCTGCAATCGGAATCACAAAACAATTTAAAGCGCCAGTAGCTGCACATTTCCAGACAGTGATACAGCGTCTGGAAGAAAATCCGGAACCATTTGTACTTGAAAGGCAGGCAGACAAAGGGGAAGTGGGATATCGTGAAAGCGGAATGAGTGAAGATTTGCATATCCCTGTGCATAACTCGGCTGGAGAATTAGTTGCTGTATTTATATGTACGAGATTCCAGCGTTCTTTCCGGGAGTCAGAAAAGAAAGAACTGAATTGGATTTTGAAACGACTCAGCTTATTCTTGGATAAGATTGAATCGTATGAGCTCACAGAATACAATAGACAACTTAATCAGGATATTATCGATAATGTGAATGAAGGTATCCAATTTGTCAGTAACACTGGGGATTTACTGCAGTACAATGCCAATTGGCAGGTATACCTGCAGCTTGCTGCCGTGCAATCCCGCCGGGACGCTTGCAATGATTATGCTAGCTGGATGGAATTTAGTAAAACATACATTGAAAATCAAGAAGCATACGAGGCATACGTGAACCAAGCCATTTTCAAAGAAGAACAGCCAGAGGGCGGTCTGAGGCTGCGTGTCAGCGGAGTACAGAATAAAGTGCTGCTTCTATATCATGTCAGCATTACACGTCATGACGAGAAAATTGGTACCCTTTTTGTTTACCGTGATATTACAGCGGAATACGAAGTGGATCAAATGAAATCTAATCTGGTTAGTACGGTCAGCCATGAATTAAGAACACCTCTGGCAAGCGTACTTGGTTATACAGAGCTGATGATCACCAAGGATTTAAAGCCGGAGCGCCAAGCGCGATACTTGCAGACGATTCATCAGGAAGCGACAAGGCTGACGAATCTGATCAATGACTTTCTCGATTTGCAGCGCATGGAAGCCGGGAAGCAGGAATATGTGAAAGAAAAACAGCCTTTCACGCCGATTGCGGAGCAGGTGATCGAGAATTTCCAGTCTATGAACACTAATCATAATCTCGTCCTTCAGCAGAATAGTGTATATGATCATGTGAGTGTGGATCATGACAAAATGATTCAGGTATTGACGAATCTCGTCAGTAATGCCATCAAGTTCTCACCGGAAGGCGGAGATGTGGTCGTTTCTATTCAACAGCAGAAGCATCAGCTTTATGTCCATATTTCTGACGAAGGAATCGGCATTCCAGATCAAGAACTAGGGCGACTGTTCCAGAAATTCAATCGGCTCGATAATTCCAGCAGTCGCAAAATCGGCGGTACTGGATTAGGGCTTGCTATTTGTAAAGAAATCGTCGAAGCCCATGACGGGAAAATCATGGTCAGATCCACCGAGGGTGAGGGCAGTGTCTTTTCAATAGTATTGCCTTTGGTTGAGGCAGATGTGCATGTCTTGCCAGAAGTTGAACAAAGCCGCCAAATAATTCTTCTGGAGGATGATCGCAGCTTAGCAATTCTTCTGGAGGATGAGCTGAAGGATGCCGGCTTTGCTGTGAACCGCTTCATCACTGGAGAGGCACTTATCAAACAGCTGCCGCAATTAAAACCAGCAGCATTTGTAATCGATTTGATGCTTGGCGAGGGTGTGGATGGCTGGGATGTTATACATGAAATCAAACAGCATCCAGAACTACGGCATATCCCTATTTTCATTTCTAGTGCTATACAGGAAATGGAAAAAGCGAAGCACTATGAAATCAATCATTATTTGATCAAACCCTACCCGCCGAATAAGCTGTCGACTGTAATTTTGCAATCGATCTTGCAGCCTGGTAACAAAGGGATAATTGCATTTGAAAAGGAACAGGAATAAGAAAGAGGCAGATCCGAAAACCGGATCTGCCTCTTCTGTTACTGGTCGAGCTTCTGCTCGAAGTCCTGCAATTGCTGCTTTTCTTCTGCAGTCGCATCGTTATATGCAGATTGGATAGTCTCTTGCGCTGTTGCAGAGTCATCCTGGCTTGGTTTATTAGTCAAGCCCTGCACTGTTTTCTTGGCTTTTTCGAAGAAGTTTTCCATCCTAAAACCCTCCATTATGGCTTTCTGATTGATGCTTCTTCACACTATCGCTGAAACGTTCGCGGTAGACGAAAACATCGTCATGCTGTCTTACCGATTGCGCTCCTTGACTCGTGAACCGTTTAGATTTACTCCTCTTACTCATTCGTTACCCCTCCGAACGTCTAAAGAAGTAAAAGCATAACCGGCTTTACCCGATTACGCTTTTAGTTTGCTCCTTGAACGCAGGAAGTATGATTTGTAAAAATTGTTAATTCGTCGGCACTTCCAGCTTCAGATAAGAATGAAGGAAGGTTGCAATGCCATCCTCCATATTCGATCCGGTTGTGTAGTTGGCGATTTCTTTCAACGGCCCGATAGCATTACCCATTGCAACTCCTGCACCGGCATACTCGATCATTTCCAGATCATTGTCTTCGTCACCGAAGGCGATGATATTTTGCTGCGGTATACCATAATAATGGGAGATCTTTTGCAAACCGACTGCTTTGCTCAGCCCTTTGCGAATGATTTCGATGATATGGTAAGGTGCACCCCAGCGTCGATGCTCAATTACTTCGGCATGCTCTTTCTCGAGTGTCTCCCTGATGGAAGCAACTTGGTTTTCATGTGGATAAATGAGCAGGGAAGTTGGATCATCCTGCAGCGCTTGATTCAAGCTGCCAACTTTAATCGGATCATCTTCTTCCTCTAAGTGGAACAAGTCCAATAAGTATTGGTCGAAACGATCGATATATACATCATCCATCACTTCTGCAATGATATTTTTCACATCAAGTTTATTGCATGTGTCCACAATTTTACGTGCTGTACGGACCGGCATCGGGGAGTGGACAGCGTCCCATTTTTTATCATCTGGATGATGGATGAGCGCTCCGTTGAAATTCACCATCGGGGTAGTAAGCCCGAGTTCACGATAATAAGCCAAGGAAGCACGATGGGGCCTCCCTGTTGCAATAACGACGACATGACCAGCATGTATTGCTGCTGCTATGGCTTGTTTGTTCTTTTCAGAGATATGTTTATCATCTGTTAAAAGTGTTCCATCTAAATCAAGTGCTATCAAATGTTTTTCCATTTATTATCACCTCTATATTGTACATTATAGTGTATCCTTCTCTTTCTCATCTGTAAAGAAATCGTCAAGACGAAGGAGTATCGATTTACAAAAGCGGCCTGGACAACTAAGATGAAGCAGTAGGTAATGGAAAACGTAGAAGAGGATGAAGCAAATGATCGTCATTAAAGAAGAAGTCTGGAACGAGGTACCGTTGCTGCGTATTGAGCAAGCAGGTGCTGAGGATCAAGAACTTCCTGTGTTTACATATTTCCATGGCTTCACAAGCGCCAGGGAACATAATTTGCCAATTGCATACATGCTGGCTGAAAAAGGATATCGCGTACTCTTGCCGGAAGCGCTCCATCATGGTATTCGGGAAGATGGTGTAAGCAGCAGCAAGCGTCAAATGGAATTTTTCGCAATCGTAAAGCAGAATCTGTATGATTTGCAGCAGATTCATCAGTACGCATCCGAAAAAAGATTAATACAGAGTGAACGGTTTGCAATCGGTGGTACAAGCATGGGTGGAATCACGACATGTGCTGCACTTACACAATTTGAATGGATCAAAGCTGGTATGGTCATGATGGGATCGCCTAAGATTGCAGCATTCGCGCGCGGAATGGTGGAAGCGGTAAAGAAATCCGGCGTCGAAATGAATATACCAGAGGAAGAAATGGAGCAGCTATTCACCTCTTTAGAGAAAATTGATTTATCTCTGCATCCTGAGGCGATCGGTGACCGGCCAATGTTCTTCTGGCATGGTGATCAGGATCCTGTTGTTCCATATATACATTCCCGCAGTTTCTATGAAACGCTGGAATATGAAGCCGCAGATCAGGAGCAGTTCACGTATGTTACGGAAGCTGGATCTGGGCACAAAGTATCCAGAAAAGCGATGCTAGCCGGAACAGCTTGGCTGGAGAAGGTACTGTAGCAGTTTATTTCTATTTTACCGAAAATATGTTTAAATAGATGCAGACAAACAGTTTCTTGAACTGGTATAAAGGAGGAGTAAGAATGGATCAAGCATTGGAAGAGAATATGCTCGGTGCACTGGAGAACGTTATCGACCCTGAGTTGGGAATTGATATTGTTAACCTTGGCCTAGTGTACGGTGTAGATATAGATGAAGATGGTACTGGCATCGTTACGATGACGTTGACTGCAATGGGCTGCCCGCTGGCTGGCCATATCGAACAAGATGTAAAACGCGTCCTTATGGATATTCCAGAAGTGAAGGAAACAAAAGTAAATATTGTATGGAGTCCGCCATGGTCCAAGGACCGCATGTCCCGCTATGCGAAAATAGCTCTCGGAATTCCGGATTAATACACTGTCCTCCTGCTTAAGCAGGAGGGCTTTTTTTTTGCACACAGGACACTTTCCCGGCATAGGCTGAGTGTGTAAAGGGGGAGGGTTCATCGTGACGAATTCTTATGAACAAACATATCCGCAGTCTCATCACATGATGAATATGTGTAAGCAGCATAAAAACCAATATGTCCTTGTGCAGCTTATGGATGGCTATCAATTGGATGGAATTGTTTTGGATGTGGATGACGAGTATGTCCATCTCGCAATACCAGCAGATGAGCAGTATGATTATGTGGAAGAGGATGACGACGAATACCGCAATCCATACGGTTATCCGGGTTATGGATACGGGTATGGATATCCTGGCGGTCGCTTCCGCCGGCTGGTATTACCGCTAGTAGGCTTGGCAGCACTCAGCCTTATTCCGTGGTAAAAGAAAAAACCTTGCCAGATGGCAAGGTTTTTATTCATGTTCTTCCCCTTTTGGAAGAACAGCAGATACAGTCCATACACCTAGACTGAAGATGATTGTCATGACGATAACAAGTGACATATCGTATGGATCACCGGACATGCTCGTCAGCACAAACGCTACGACAGCACTAAGGACGAAAGCCCAAATAATTGTTGCAACAAACCGCATTAGTATCACCTCTATCATTCACACATATACTTCTATCATAGCAGGTTCCGGTCAAAAAGAAAACGATTCTTGTGCAAATCCTCACATGGATAGGAGCGGTGAAATTTATGCATTTCCTCGTAAGTCAGTGTTATTCCTGGGAAGGGTATCATTTAGTCCAGGCATTACTGGAAGATGGCCATGAAGTATCAGGCTTGCATGGGCAATCCTTAACAGATAAAGAGTCACATTTAAGTATGTATATTGGTCGTCATGCCATGTTCCGCGAAGGAATTCAAGATACGGATTATAAAGCGTATGTCAGTTTCTTCGGAACAGCGGATAAAAGAGTGGAAAATCAATCTTGTGTAGATATCAGTTACGCTGCCGAGAATACCTCTGAACTTGAAAAACAGATTCTGTTACCGATCTTATACGGCGAATGGATGCCAAGAGATGAGGAAGCAATTCAATGGAATAACAAACGAATTTTGTTTGATGATGAATATTTCCATAAAAATGCGCTGCCTATCAAACCTGTCATGCAAACCATCAGCAAGCTGTTATCAGGTGATGGAAGTATGACTAATTATCGCTTTTATACAAAAGAGGTGTGTCCGGAGCAGGAAGATCAAGCAGCTATTGCTCTTACACGCAATTTAAAGGATGATTTATCGGCTTTACACAAACACTATGCACAATTCAGATTTTTTTATGAATAAGCCTGCTCCGCACAGTCCAGTCTTCATTTTTTCTTAATGTATTTTGCTGCGTGATTTTTCAGATGTTTTACATATGGAGAGAGTTGCTCATAAGTCTCCATGATTGTGCCAGCTGTCTCCATCAAATTGAATTCTTTTTTTGGTTCTTCTTTTTTAATTTCCTCTTGTTCCGGCTCTGAATTTCTTCTCTTTCCAAAAAGGAATTCATCCATACGGTCATTTCTTCTCATCTCCGCACCTCCATACGTTAAAGTATGTTCGCAGTCTGCATCTTGTCTATGTAATTACCTAGTTTATTGGAACTGAGATATTTTGTTTTCATTTAAGAGCTTACAGATCAAGAAAAATACGTTACAATGTATTTCAGATTATGCACTTTATCATGGTCATTATAATTATTGGACATGTCAGATCAGCTTCAGCATGATTTTTTGCTGAAGAAGGAGGAAACAATCGTATGGAAAAGAAAAGAGTAGTTGTCACGGGACTAGGTGCGGTGACACCAGTTGGAAATGACGCCGCTACAACGTGGCAGAACCTCTTGGAAGGTAAATCGGGTGTTGATGTTTTGACCCGTGTTAATAAAGATGATTACCCTGCGAAGGTGGCAGCGGAAGTAAAGGACTTCAATCCTGAAGATTATATGGAGAAGAAAGATGCGAAACGCATGGATCTTTTCACACAATATGCGGTAGCAGCGAGTAAGATGGCTGTCGAAGATGCAAAACTGGAGATTACTGACGAAAATGCAAACCGTATCGGAGTTTGGATCGGTTCTGGTATTGGTGGAATGGGCACATATGAAGAACAGTTCGAGAAACTAATGACGAAAGGTCCTCGTAGAGTAAGTCCTTTCTTTGTACCGATGATGATACCGGATATGGCTTCCGGGCAAGTATCCATCCAGCTTGGTGCAAAAGGAATCAACTCTTGCTCCGTTACAGCGTGTGCATCTGGAGCGAACTCGATCGGAGATGCCTACAAGGTTATCGAACGCGGTGACGCAGATGCGATGATCACAGGCGGATCGGAAGCGCCTTTGACAAAGATGGCTTTTGCAGGCTTCTCAGCTGCCAAAGCACTATCCTTCAATGATGATCCGAAGACGGCAAGCCGTCCTTTCGATGCCAACCGAGATGGTTTCGTAATGGGAGAAGGAGCGGGTATCTTAATTTTAGAATCACTTGATTCCGCCTTGGAACGCGGTGCAACTATTTATGCTGAGATTGTTGGCTACGGAGCATCGGGTGATGCTTATCATATCACTGCACCAGCTCCAGAAGGTGAAGGTGCTGTACGTGCGATGCGTCAAGCAATGGAGGATGCAGGCCTGCAGGCAGAAGATATCGATTATGTTAACGCACATGGGACAAGCACAGAACTTAACGATAAATTCGAAACAGCAGCTTTAAAACAGCTTCTTGGAGACCATGCTTATCAGACAGCTATTTCCTCTACGAAATCAATGACAGGCCATATGCTTGGTGCTGCTGGAGCGGTGGAAGCAATCATATGTGTCAAAGCAATTCAAGAGGGCATGATTCCTCCGACAATCAATCAAACGGAGAACGATCCACTTTGTGATTTGGATTATGTACCGAATGAGAAGCGTGAGAAGAAAGTTCGCGCTGCTTTAAGTAATTCACTTGGTTTTGGCGGCCATAATGCTGCACTTGTATTCAAACAATATCAGTGATTTAGAGAACCCCCTAATTCTTAGGGGGTTTTTTTATTTTTTCAATCATATAATACAAGAATAAATCTTTGCTGGTTGGTCATAATGTATCCTACTACAAGCCACACGGGACGCGCTCCCCACACCCAATGGTTTCAGCTGCATGCAAGCGCGTACCGGAGTGGATTAGCAGAATCGAAAAGCAAAGTGAGGGTTATCTATGTTATTTATGCATGATATTTGGGTGAACTGGTTTGAAGGAGAAGAAAATGGCTATAACGTATGCTCATTTCATGAATGGCGAAAGGAAGACGGCATCGAACTGCTCGATCAGGTACCGCTACTCTACATAGAAGATGCGCTGTTCGCATACATCGAGAATGACTTAAGGGAGCTTCCAAAGCAAATGCTGGATATGATTCACAGAAAAGCTTTCCTGCGTAAGAACCAAGAGCGGATCGCCATCGATTATGCTTGCATTATAACGAACGGAAAAGCAATCCTTGCAATCGATACGATGGGCTATATCACGCCGGTCAGAAAAAGCAGGCTTATTCCGCGCCAGGAGCGGCTCGTCTATCAAATGATTGAAGATGCCCATCCCGAAACCTTCAGCTGGCAAGCAGAAGAGGAAAAGAAAGAATATCATATCTTATCCCTGAAGCCCGACTTGATGGTTGGACTGACAAGGAAAGAGAGACAGCTGAAGCAGCTTCTAATGATGACGCTGGATCAGCTTGAGACGAGTGAGAATTTGGAGCAGGTCAGATACTGGCTGACAGAGTGGAAACCTGAAGAGTACCATGTGCATCGTTCATTAGAATTTCAGGAAGCATGGCAGAAGCTGTATGACGGAGTTTCCGTCGGCTGGAGCAAGAAGCAAGAGGAACTATGTGAAAAAATGGTAAAAGGCCAGCCTTTCTATGAAAAGCTATGGGAGCTCGAACAAAATGATCAGGCAAAAACCTCATAAAAAATAACCGGCAGTTATCTGCCGGTTATTTTTATTTACCGCGACCTAATCCCATCGCTTTTTTCGCTTTGCGCAATGTTTTGTTTGCAACTGCTTGTGCGCGTTCTGCGCCCTTATCAAGCACCTCATCCAATGCATCGCTTTCCATCCATTCATAATAACGCTGCTGGATAGGAGACAGCATGTTAATGACAGCATCCGCAACAGCTTGTTTGAATTCACCATAACCGCTGCCTGCAAATTCCTGCTCGCTTTCCTCAATCGTCTTGTTGGTAGCAACCGAATAGATTGTAAGCAGATTGCTGACACCAGGTTTGTTTTCTTTATCATAGCGTACGACACCCTCGGAATCGGTTACCGCACTTTTGATTTTCTTCTCGATTTGCTTCGGTTCATCCAGGATGAAAATAGAAGCCTTCAGATTCGCATCTGATTTACTCATCTTCTTCGTCGGCTCCTGTAAGGACATGATCCGAGCACCGACTTTCGTGATCTGGATATCTGGCACTGTGAAGATATTATTGAAGCGGTTGTTGAAGCGCTCGGCTACATTGCGAGTCAGCTCCAAATGCTGCTTCTGATCATCGCCCACAGGAACGATATCCGTATTGTATAGAAGAATATCGGCAGCCATTAGTGGCGGATATGTCAATAAAGCAGCTGAAACGCCATCTTTTCCATCTGATTTGTCCTTGTACTGTGTCATGCGTTCCAATTCACCAATATAGCTGATGGATTGGATCATCCATCCTAGCTGCGTGTGCGCCGGTACTTCCGATTGGATGAAGAGAACGGATCTCTCCGGGTCGATTCCAGCAGCCAAGTAGAGTGCTGCGAGTGAACGGATCTGTTGTTTGAGCTTCAATCTGTCCTGCGGTACAGTGATCGCATGCTCATCTACAATACAGAAGTAGCATTGGTTCTCTTCCTGCAGTGCAGGAAACTGGCTAAGAGCGCCGATGTAGTTACCGAGTGTCAAACTGCCGCTCGGCTGAATACCTGAAAAAATAGTCTTCATCTTAAAATCATCCTCCTAAAAAAAGACACAAAAAAATCCATTCGCTGTCTGCATTTGCTGCAGGGACGAATAGACCGCGGTGCCACCCTAATTATCCTCCTGTATGAAGGATCACTTGATGCAGTTAACGCCTGCTTAAACGGCGGGACACAATCCCGCAGCTCCAAAAACCCAATTTCCGCTACCCATGGTGCTTGTTCTCACCAGCCACAAGCTCTCTTTAACCAGAGGAGTACCGTACTATATTTTCTTCGTCGCTGTTATATTCCTGTTAGTTATTCATTATATGCATGTTGCGACCGGTTTGCAAGCCGGTCTGTCAGAATAGATAGTAGATCGCAAGAAGGATAAGCAGGATGCCGATCAGTACCAGCGCTTGGAAACGTATATAGGAAAGGAAATTCCGATTCACCCATTCAGATGGAGCTCCGTTCTCTTCAAAATCATAGAGACCGCGACTTTTGAATTTACCGAACTTACGGAAGCTGTAAACAATCCCGTCCAGCACCCGTCCTTTAATGACGACTAAGATCAACGTGACTACAAAATAGAAGAAAGCCACATAAAATACTGCATTTATAAGATGAAAAAGATCTTTTGCTTCTCCTGTCAGAAAGACAGTAAGAGTTATAAGCAAATTGATGACCAGTAGAATCCAATGCAATTTCCCCAAAATAATACCCGCCTTACAATATAGTTTTAAAAGCAAGTATATCATACATAGGTAAATGATAATTTGTAAATAGATTCCCTTCCGCACCTCAAAGCATTTAGTACTAGTTGAAATGATTCAATTGTGTAAAAAGCATAAAATTTGTGCAAATTCCATGAAATCAAACTAGTTAATTAGTCCTATTTTTTGTTATGAAAATGCAATGTTTTCGCACTTTTGTAAAATTGCTCTAAAATTAGGGGTGCACAAATTGTGAGAAAACTTGTATAATTCTAATTGCGAACAAGTTGTTCGTAGAAAAGTGATAAAATTTAGAATTTTTGGGGAGGTCATGTTTTCACATGAGAAAGACGAACTGGTTATTACTTGCACTTGTTTTAGTTCTAAGTTCTTTCCTTGCAGCATGTTCCGGCGGTTCTAGCGGTTCCGGCGGCAGCGGAGGAGAAAGCGGCGGAGACAGCGCTTCAGGCTCTGCAAACGGCGATCAGATTTTTAACTTGCCTATCACTGATGAGATTCCTTCCATGGATCCATCCAAAGTTGAAGATGCTCTTGGGATCCAATGGGTATCCGAGGTTATGGAAGGCCTTTACCGTTTAGATGAAAACGGAAAACCTGTTCCGGGTATGGCTGATGGGGAGCCCGAAATCAGTGAAGACGGTCTTACTTATACATTCAAAATCAAAGAAAACGCTGAATGGAGCAATGGTGATCCAGTAACTGCTCAAGACTTCGTATTTGCTTGGCAGCGCGCAGTTGATCCAGCTACAGCTTCTGAGTACGGTCCATATATGATGGGCGGCGTTGTAAAGAACGCAACACAAATTTCATCCGGAGAGATGGATCTTGAAGAATTAGGAGTAAAAGCTGAAGGCGACAAGACATTGGTTGTAGAACTTGAAAAAGAAGTTCCTTACTTCCAGTCCATGACTACTTTTGCTACATTCTTCCCGCTTAACCAGAAATTCGTTGAAGAGCAAGGAGATAAGTTCGGTCTAGAACCAGAAAACATCCTTTCCAACGGACCTTTCGAAATGACAGAGTGGAACCACTCTCAAAGCATGAAATTCGTGAAAAACGAAACATATTGGGATGCTGAAACAGTTCAGCTTGAAGAGTTGAACCTAACTGTAGTTAAAGATACATCAACTGGTGTAAACCTTTATGAAACTGGTGAACTTGACAGAGCAGGATTAAGTGCTGACTTTGTTGATCAGTATATCAACGATGCTAACTTCATCACAGAACCTGAACCAACTGTATTCTACTTGAAAATGAACCAAAAACGCGGTGGTGAAGAGGATACACCATTCGCTAACGAAAACGTACGTAAAGCAGTTGCTCAAGCAATCAATAAAGAAGACTATGTTAACGTAATCCTTAACAACGGATCTACTGTAATTGACGGTTTAATGCCGGCAGATTTCGTTTCTGGTCCAGATAACAAAGACTTCCGTGAAACTAACGGTTCCCTTCTTTCTTATGACCTAGAAGCTGCACAAGCCGCTTGGGAAAAAGCAAAAGAAGAGCTTGGCACAGATGAAATCACTATTGAGATGCTAGGTGATGACGGCGACACAGCAGCGCAAACATCAGCATACTTCAAAGACCAGCTGGAGAAAAACCTTCCTGGCCTTACAGTTGAAAACAAACAAGTACCGTTCAAGCAGCGTCTAGAGCTTGATAATGCGCAAGATTACGATCTTCAAGTAGCTGGCTGGGGTCCTGACTATGTGGATGCAAACACATTCATGAACCTATTTGTTACAGATGGTGCAAATAATGGTATGAGCTACTCCAGTGAAGAGTATGATGCTTTGATTGAATCTGCTAACGGCGAACATGCTGGCGATCCAGAAGCTCGTTGGAATGATTTCCTTGAGGCAGAGAAAGTACTGATGGAAGATGCAGCAATAGCACCTCTTTATCAGCGTTCCCGTTCTGCTCTACAAAGTCCGAAGGTTCAAGGCGTATTCAAAAACGCTTCTGGTCCTGACTACGAGTACAAGTGGGCATACGCAGATAATGCGGCTGCTGAACAATAATAATTTCATAGTCTTTTAACTGAATAAGGTATAAAAGGCAAGAGAGAGTATATCCAACTTGATTGGCTTATACTCTCTTTTACCGTTAATGCGCATTTTGTCGGATAATAACAAATTTTCAAAATTTGAGGAGGAGAAGAGCTATGGGGAAATATATCGCACAACGTATAGGCTATATGCTGATCACTTTATTCCTAATTGCTACCATTTCGTTCTTCCTGATGCATTTCCTGCCAGGAACACCAATAACGAATGAAAATAAATTATCACCTGAACAAAGAGAAATCATCTTGGAAACATATGGCTTAAATGATCCACTGCCAGTACAGTATGTGAAATATATGGGTGGACTAGTAACAGGCGATTTGGGAGTTTCTTTCCAATATGACAACCGTGGTGTGACGGAAATATTGATGGATAGAATAGGACCTTCTATGCAATTAGGTGCCCAGGCGCTATTGATTGGTACGATCCTTGGAGTCCTTCTTGGATTAGTAGCAGCCATCTACCATAATGGTTTCATGGATTATACATCAACTATCGTAGCCGTTTTGGGTACATCTATCCCTTCCTTCGTATTTGCAGCATTGCTTCAATATGTACTTGCTGTACAGTTGGGCTGGTTCCCGGTAGCAACCTGGGAAGGCTTCAGCTATACGATACTTCCTACCATAGCGCTGGCGATATTCCCAATGGCCACCTGCGCCAGATTTGTCAGGACAGAGATGATTGAAGTGCTTGGCGAGGAGTATATCACAACTGCAAGAGCGAAAGGATTGAAAGGCTCTGCCATCATCTTCAAGCATGGAATCCGTAATGCGCTAATTCCTTTGATTACCGTATTGGGACCATTAGCAGTTGGTTTGCTTACAGGAACTTTGGTTATTGAGAAAGTATTCGCTGTACCTGGAATAGGTCAGCAGTTCGTTAGCTCGGTTACAACAAATGATTTCCCTATTATCATGGGAACTACACTGCTTTTTGCTGTATTCTTCATTGTAATGCTGTTGATTATCGATATCCTTTACGGATTGATTGATCCTCGAATCAGACTGGCTGGAGGTAAATAACATCATGGAAAATCCTAAAAAGAATATTGATAAAAACTTATTTCAGCTGGCAAACCGTCCCGAGGAGCAAGGGGATAAAATAGCAAGACCTAGTACGACACTTTTACAAGATGCTTTTAGAAGTATCAGAAAAAATGTGTTTGTGATGATATCCATTATTTTGCTTGTGTTTATCCTGGCAATGAGTATCATCGTACCAATGGTATCTGATCACAGTTATACAGAGCAGAATCTAAATGCTTCCCTTATGAAACCGCGCGTACCTGGATTGGAAAAGATGGGTATCTTTGATGGTAAAGAAACAAAGAACTTTGTTGGTAATAATGTACAAGCTGCAACACAAAAAGCAAATGTAGCTTATGATAATGCTACTGATTATATGGATGTTGAGGTTGTAAATGAAGGAAACGGTTCTCCTAACTCTGCCGAAGTTAAGGTAACTTACGACAAATATGGAGCAAAAGACATGGCTGATGAATATTATTACTTCGGTACTGACCGACTTGGCCGCGATCTTTGGGTACGTGCTTGGCAGGGTACTCGTATTTCCCTGTTGATTGCTTTTGTAGCCGCTGCAATTGACTTGGTCATTGGTGTTGCATATGGCGGTATTGCTGGTTACTTCGGCGGCAGAGTAGACAACTATTTAATGCGATTCTTGGAAGTTATAGTTGGTTTACCAAACTTGGTTGTCGTAATTCTTATGATTCTAATACTAGATCCTGGATTATGGGCAATTATTATCGCACTTTCGATAACAGGATGGACCAGTATGGCCCGAATTGTCCGTGGTGAAGTACTCAAGCTTAGAGGACAGGAATATGTATTGGCTGCTCGTACACTTGGTGCTTCTAATTCAAAAATAATTGGAAAACACTTAATACCGAACGTTTCTGGGTTAATCATTGTTAATACAATGTTTACAATACCATCTGCTATATTCTTTGAAGCCTTCCTAAGCTTCATTGGTTTAGGCTTACCAGCTCCAGATGCTTCCCTAGGAACACTTATCAATGATGGCTTCACATCTATTTTGATTACGCCACATGTTATCCTATGGCCGGCTATCTTGATTTCTTTGATTATGATTTCCTTCAATATCCTAGCAGACGGACTGCGCGATGCGTTTGATCCGAAGATGCGTAACTAATTAAAGGCGGTGAACCGAGATGGAAAAAATTCTTGAAGTGAAAGATTTGAAAGTCTCCTTCAAAACACATGGGGGAGAGGTACAAGCGGTTCGCGGAGTTACCTTCGACCTCCATAAAGGGGAGACCCTCGCAATCGTAGGTGAGTCTGGATCAGGAAAATCGGTAACAACTAAAACGCTTATGGGTTTGCTTCCTAAGCCTCATGGTTTTGTAAAAGAAGGCAGCATTGCCTTCGACAATAAAGATATTACGAAATTGAAAGAATCAGAACTTCAAAAGATCCGCGGGAAGGATATTTCGATGATTTTCCAGGATCCTATGACCTCCTTAAACCCGACTATGAAAGTCGGAACGCAAATTATGGAAGGTTTGATCAAGCATCAAAATATGGGCAAAACAGAAGCTCGTGAGAAAGCGATCGAGCTGATGAATTTAGTACAAATTCCGAATCCTGAAGCGCGGATGAAGCAATATCCGCATCAGTTCTCAGGCGGTATGCGTCAGCGTGTCGTAATCGCAATTGCGCTTGCATGTAATCCTCGGGTATTGATTGCCGATGAACCGACAACTGCATTGGATGTAACCATTCAAGCACAGATCCTGGAGCTGATGAAAGACATTCAGAAGAAAGTAGATACTTCCATCATCTTCATTACCCATGACCTTGGAGTTGTTGCTAATGTGGCAGACCGGGTAGCGGTTATGTACGCAGGTAAGATTGTTGAGGTTGGTACAGTTGATGAAGTGTTCTATAATCCGAAGCACCCGTACACATGGGGTCTGCTCGGTTCCATGCCGACACTTGAGAGTGATGAAGAGGAACTGTTCGCGATTCCGGGTACACCACCTGATTTGATTGCACCTCCAAAAGGGGATGCCTTTGCAGCGCGTAATAAGTTCGCGCTCGAAATTGACTTTGTTGAGGAGCCGCCAATGTTCAAAGTGTCTGATACGCATTATGCTGCAACATGGCTATTGCATGAAGACGCACCGAAAGTCGAGCCGCCTGAGTCAGTCAAGAAGCGAATCGAGTCAATGGAACATTCTGAGGAGGCGACGCGATAATGAGTCAGGAAAAATTACTTGAGATCAAAAATCTGAAGCAGCATTTCAAACTTGGAAGAAATAACGTCGTCAAAGCGGTAGATGGATTGACGTTTGATATTTATAAAGGAGAAACATTCGGACTTGTAGGCGAATCGGGCTGTGGTAAATCCACAACTGGCCGCTCCATCATCCGTCTGTACAACTCTACAGATGGTGAAGTGCTTTTCAAAGGAGAAAACGTCCAAGGAAAGAAAAACAAGTCTGAGTTGAAGAAATTCAACCGTCAGATGCAGATGATTTTCCAGGATCCGTATTCTTCCCTCAACCCGCGTATGACAGTTATGGATATCATTGCAGAAGGTATCGATATTCATGGCTTGGCAAAGAATGCCGAAGAACGAAAGGCAAAAGTGTATGAATTGCTTGAAACAGTTGGTTTGAACAAAGAACACGCTAACCGTTATCCGCATGAATTCAGTGGCGGTCAGCGTCAGCGTCTTGGAATCGCCCGTGCCTTGGCAGTGGACCCAGAATTCATCATTGCCGATGAGCCGATTTCAGCACTTGATGTATCGATTCAGGCACAGGTGGTCAACTTGATGAAGCAGCTTCAGAAGGAAAAAGGCCTCACTTACCTGTTCATCGCCCATGACCTTTCCATGGTTAAATACATCAGTGATCGTATCGGTGTTATGTACTTCGGTAAGTTAGTTGAGCTTGCTGATGCAGAGGAGCTTTATAAGAATCCGGTGCATCCATATACACGCTCTCTTCTTTCCGCGATTCCGCTTCCAGATCCAATTTACGAGCGCAATCGTAAACGTATCGTTTATGATCCAAGTCAGCATGATACAAGTGAAGAGCCGGAATTCCGTGAAATCAGCCCAAGACATTGGGTATTGTGCACCTCCAAAGAATTTGAGGAATACAAAAAAGAAAAACAAAATCCTGTTACAAATTAATAAGCAAAACCGCAGCCTATGACTGCGGTTTTTTTTATGCTGTATTAGGTTTGCTATATGAAAAATTAGGATAAGTAGGAAGGGGGGGATAATCCGACATAAACTTGGCGATTTCGTAAGAGACTTGGTAAAACCGGTTTCATCTTCCAAATAACTCCCTTATAATGATATTAACTACCGAATAGGAGATTGATAGAATGGGAAAATTTAAAAAGTCGATGATGACGGCTGCACTTGCTGTTACAGCGCTAATGCCCACAGCTGTCTTTGCAGCTAATGAAGGGGAACAATTGGAAGGAAAGCAGCTTACTGCCCGCTCCTCGACTGTAGATACGTATGAAGTACCGCCAGTGATGAAGCGGTTTACATATTCATCCGATTTATCCTTTGAATATCCCGATGCTGTCAGAGGTATATATGTTACTGGACCTAGCGCAGGGGGAGCAAAATTCGACAGTTTAGTGAAGATGGTGGACGAGACAGATCTTAATTCAATGGTCATCGATATCAAAGACGATCATGGAAACATTACATACACGCCTGATGAAAAATCACCATATTACGATATAGCACAAAATTACATAGACGATCCGCAAAAGATGCTGAAGGAATTAGAAAAGCATAAGATCTACCCGATTGCCCGAATCGTGGTGTTCAAAGATACGTTATTAGCCGAGAAGAAGCCAGAGCTTTCCTTCCGCAACGCGGACGGCAGTGTATGGAAAAACGGACGAGGGGAAGCATTTGTCAGCCCATTCCAGCATGAAGTATGGGAATACAATGTCGAGCTGGCAAAAGAAGCAGCTATGATGGGCTTCCAGGAAATTCAGTTTGATTATGTCCGTTTCCCGGAAGGGTTTGAAACAAAGGACGATGAACTGCAGTATGATCTGGGTGATTACACCGATGAAAAAACGGATAATGTACAGAAGCGTGTCAATGCCGTTACTGATTTTGTAGCATATGCAAAAGAGGAATTATCCAACTATGATGTGCAGACATCAGTTGATATATTCGGCTACGCTGCGACTTTGGATGAAGCACCAGGAATCGGTCAGAACTTCTCCAAAATATCGTCCAATGTCGATGTCATTTCGTCGATGATATATCCGAGCCACTGGACGTCTTATTTTGGATTGGATGTTCCGAATGACCATCCGTATGAATTAACGGCTGAATATGCCAAAGTAGAGAATGATGTATTAGGTAAGCTTGAGAATAAACCAGTATCAAGACCGTGGATTCAGGACTTTGAAGCGCCATGGGTATCCTCGAAACAATATGGCAAGCAAGAAGTAGAAGATCAAATTCGTGCGCTAAATGAGAATGGAATCGACGAATTTCTCATTTGGAATGCAGCAAATAACTATACAGAAGGTGTCGATTTCACACCATGATCCGGAACAGCCTCTCTTTTGGGAGGCTGTTTTGTTTATGGAGAGTGTTCGCGGGTATAATTATGTTATCACGTCGCTGAAGGAGTTGCCTTATGAATTGGTATGAGAAATTAAGCAAATATTTTCCGATAGAAGAAATGAAATCGAAGGAGCATATGGAATTGCTGCTGAAAGAAAAAGCAGATGTATATTTCAAGGATGAGAGTGCGGATCATGTCCTGATGTATGCAGAGTTCGACCATTTTCTATTTATTGACTATGTGTATGTCTCCGCCAAAACGCGCGGAAAAGGCATTGGAGGTAAGCTGATTGATAAACTGAAGAAACGTGGAAAGCCAATTTTGCTGGAGGTGGAGCCACTTCAGTATGATGATACAGATTCCGAGAAACGTCTCCGTTTCTATGAAAGACAAGGGTTCCAGCATGCCCAGACGATTGGATATAACCGTCGTTCCCTTGCCACAGCTGAGGAGAACCCAATGGAAATCCTGTATTGGGCGCCTAATGGGGAAACAGAGGAGGAGATATTTGGCGCAATGCGGGACATGTACGAACAGATTCATACGTACAAGGATAAACAGCTGTATGGTGAGGCCTATCAGACATCGGATGAAGTGCTGACATTTTCAAAGGATGCATCAAAGGATAGTATTTTTGATATGTTGAAAGAAAATGAGAAATAAATTATTAAAATGGGTTTCAAACCCTATAGGCAGGGTAAACAGGAACCATAACAACATTGCATACGTATATTTGTGTAAAAACTGTGGTATCTTTCAGGAAGTCTTTTAATAACTTGACCACTGTAGTATACTTGTACATAGAGAGATTAAATTAAAATTATTTTAAATAAAATCTTTCCATGGGCAAAGAAATAGAAACATATTCTGTATTGAGGAGTGAAGTTTAATGGTAACACTTTATACCTCACCAAGTTGTACATCTTGCCGCAAAGCTAAAGCTTGGTTAGAAGAGCACGATATTCCGTTCACAGAGAGGAACATCTTCTCCGAGACATTATCACTTGATGAAATCAAGGAAATCCTGCGTATGACAGAAGATGGTACAGATGAAATCATCTCTACTCGCTCGAAGGTTTTCCAAAGCCTAAATATGAACTTAGATCAATTACCATTGAAGAAGTTATATAGCTTGATTCAAGAAAACCCAGGTCTTTTGCGACGCCCGATCATCCTTGATGAGAAACGTTTGCAGGTAGGCTATAACGAGGATGAAATTCGCCGCTTCTTGCCAAGAACTGTGCGTACTTTCCAGTTGCGTGAAGCACAGCGTATGGTCAACTGACCTTATACAAACAAAGGACGTAGATCCATTGGGATCTGCGTCTTTTTTCTTTCCAGCTGCCCTTGGATGACAAATTATCTGAAATGCGCTACAATGGACAGAATCCTTCTAAGGTCATTCGCCTTTTTTCGGCATTCTTAAGCCTTTCTGTTTTCCATACGGAAGGATTTATCATAAAATAGAAATACACACAGAAAAAGTTAGATTGAGGGTAAGGGAATACGGGAAGTGTAAAGGCAAGAGGGCGTTTTTCACCTGCCACTTTACTGGAGGGAGAGAAAACCATGGAAATAGAAAGAATAAATGAGAATACAATCAAATTTTATATATCTTATATAGATATTGAAGATCGCGGCTTCGATAAAGAAGATATTTGGTATAACCGTGAAAGAAGTGAGCAATTGTTCTGGCAGATGATGGATGAAGTCAATTATAAAGAAGACTTCAGCGTTGATGGTCCGCTTTGGATTCAAGTGCAGGCCATGGATAAAGGATTGGAAATTGTCGTAACAAAGGCTCAGCTATCAAAAGATGGAGAAAGCTTAGAGCTGAATGTGGATGATAAAACAATCCAATCCTCTGTAGAGGAAAAAGTCGAATCTGTTCTGGAAGAGAAATTCGGCTCACATCAGCAAGATGGAGAAGAAGAGGATGAGGAGGAGTTGTCCTTCGTCATTCAATTCAGAGACTTTGAGGACGTCATTCAGCTCAGCCACTACTTCGAAGAGACATATGGCATAGAGAACAGATTATTCCATTACAAAGACAGATACATGCTTTATGTGGAATTCGATGATACGGTACTTGGAGATGATGAGCAGGAAGATGTTCTAAGTCAGATACTTGAATTCGGCTATGATTCCCAAACAACGATTTATCGATTGGAAGAATATGGCAAGGTGATATTCGCTGAAGACGCACTTACTAACGTGAAGCAATACTTCCCTCGTAAATAGACATTCATTACAGAATGTCTATTTTTTTGTGCTTAAAATTGCTTTTTTGATTAGTTTTCCAGCGCTGAATGTTTCCTGATATATACTAGCCTCAAGGAGGTGATAGCTATGTTGCAGGCGCAGTTGGAGGATGGAAGATTAATCCTGCTTGCTGCACATCGTAAAGAGCAAATCCATGATTTCAAAAAGCAGCGTTTTCTCTGTCCTGCCTGCAGAAAGTCAGTCATCATAAGGGCTGGCAAGAAATTGATTCCTCATTTTGCCCATGAGCAAATCCACGATTGCGAGCTGAATAGAACCGGGGAAAGTTTATACCATATGCGAGGTAAGTTGCAGCTGTTCCGTTGGCTTACTAAGCAAGGCTATACTGTTAAATTGGAGCAATGTCTTAAAGATTCCGCTAGACGTCCAGACTTGCTGCTTCGTACCGCTGGAGGAAAAGAGCTGGCAATAGAATATCAATGTGCAGCCATATCGGATGAAGAGCTGCTGCGGCGCAATGAAGCATACGAGCGGAACGGGATAGTTCCTATATGGATCTTGGGCGGCAACAGGTTAAAACGTACATCTACTTATATGCTCGACTTACCAAAAAGGGAACAGCGCTTCTTGACGCAATATAAGCAGAACATGCAATTGCAGATGTTATATTATTGCTCGGACAGTAAAACATTTTGTAACGTCCAACACATTCTCCTCACTGGAAAAAAACAGACTGTTGGTCAGTTCTTTTTCCGCCCTCTTCCCAATTTACTCTTTCCTCATTTATTTCAAGTTCTCCCTCAAAATGTTGAAGAAACACATAAGGTGTGGCAAAGTATCCAAGCAAGAGCGGTAGCGAGGCCGCTCACATATGCTCCTGCTTCTATTAAACGCTGGGTGATGCGCTTGTATGACGCCGGGTTTCTCCTGCATGATTTCCCGTTATCCATCTTACAGCCTGTTGAAGCGCAATATCAAATGTCTGTACCGCCATATATTTGGCAGACTGATCTCTGGCTTGAGCAATTGAACGTTTTACCTGTAATGGGGAGCGTATCTCTTAATCGGCTAAAATACGTATGCAGAAAATGGGAAGCCGCCACAAGACCTTTTGCCGTGCCTATCAGTACGCATCCGGCGGAATCGTATATGCAGCGTCTATGCCAGCTCGGATGGTTTGGGCAAATTAATGCTGATACTTTCGTAAAGAAAAAGGCATTATCTCTATTTTGAGGTAAATTCTTCGCATGATTCTCTTGCTTTTATATATAATATAAGAGAGAAAATGCTTATAGTTGAAGGATTTTCCCTGCCAAAATACGAAATAGTTAATTGGAACAGAAAAAGGTAAGCAGCATTGGAGGAGGATGTTCGTGTCAAAATCAGCTAAATCTTTACCAAAAAGAAACGAGGTTCCAGTAGAAAAAACTTGGAACCTAGAGAATATATTCGCGACAGATGAACTGTGGGAGGAAGAGCGCAAAGCATTGTCTGAGGATGGAGATAAGATCTCTGCATTCCAAGGCAAGCTGGAAGAGTCCGCAGATACTTTGTACAAGATGTTCAAGCTGCAGGATGATCTGTCTGAGCGTATCGGCAAGCTTTATACATACGCGCATATGCGTTATGATCAGGATACGACGAACGGGCATTATCAGGCATTGCAATCAAAGGCGGAGCTATTGATTACGCAGATCTCAAGCAAGATGAGCTATATTGTTCCGGAATTACTTGCAATTGACGAGAGCCGCATCCAATCGTTCCTGAAAGAGAACGATGATCTTAAAGTGTACGAGCATACCTTGAACGAAATAAGCCGTCAGCGTGCGCATGTGCTGTCTGAAAAGGAAGAGACATTACTTGCACAGGCTTCCGAAGTTACCGATAATGGCTCTGCTACATTCGGTATGCTTAACAACGCCGATTTGACTTTCCCGAGCATCAAGAATGAAGAAGGGGAAGAAGTGGATGTGACACACGGTCGTTATGTCACATTCCTGGAGTCGAAAGATCAGCGTGTACGCCGGGATGCATTCAAGTCCATGTATGATACTTTCGGTCAATTCCGCAATACTTTTGCCTCTACTCTTTCAGGTACAGTGAAGAAGAATAACTTCTACGCAAAAGTAAGGAATTATGAGTCAGCGCGTCAGTCTGCACTGGATAATAATAAAATTCCAGAACAGGTTTATGATAACCTCGTAGATGCAGTCAATGAGCGTTTACCACTGCTTCACCGTTATGTGGAACTCCGCAAGAAGGTGTTGGGCATAGACGATTTGCATATGTATGATCTCTATACGCCGCTAGTGAAAGATGTCGACATGAAGGTGACATATGACGAAGCGAAGGATTATGTCCTTAAAGGACTTGAGCCATTAGGTGAGGAATATCAGTCTATCCTGAAGGAAGGCTTCGAAAACCGCTGGGTTGATGTGGAAGAGAATAAAGGTAAACGCAGTGGTGCCTACTCATCTGGTGCATATGGAACAAACCCTTATATCCTGATGAACTGGCAGGATAACGTCAACAATCTGTTCACTTTGGCTCATGAATTCGGTCATTCGGTCCATAGCTATTATACACGCAAAAATCAGCCATACCGATATGGTAACTATTCCATCTTTGTTGCTGAGGTTGCATCTACATGCAATGAAGCTTTGCTGAATGAATATATGATTAATAATGTGGATGATGAGCAGGAGAAGCTGTATTTGCTGAATCACTTCCTCGAGGGCTTCCGCGGCACTGTTTTCCGTCAAACAATGTTTGCTGAATTTGAGCATATGATTCACAAGCATCAGCAGGACGGCGAAGTGCTTACAGCCGAGAATCTGACATCCATGTATTATGATTTGAATAAGAAATACTTTGGTGATGGTTTGACTATCGATGAAGAAATTGGATTGGAATGGGCACGTATTCCTCATTTCTATTACAATTACTATGTGTATCAATACGCTACAGGCTACGCAGCTGCTACTGCACTATCAGCTAAGATCCTTGAAGAGGGAGAGCCTGCTGTCGAAAAATATGTAGGTTTCTTGAAGGCTGGAAGCAGCGATTATCCAATTGAGGTACTGAAGTCTGCTGGAGTAGATATGACGGATATACAAACTATTCTTTCTGCACTTGATGTATTCGAGGCGAAGCTTGACGAAATGGAAAAACTATTGCAGAAGTAAAAAGAAAACCGATGCTAACGCGTCGGTTTTTTCATGCCTTTGAATGTTCTTCTTCTTGTAAAGAAAAAACATGCAGCTAGTAAGGATAAAAATAACAAAGGCAACGTAATTGCCAAGGAAACGAAATGCAGCATACCGAGAATATTGAAACATAAAGCAAAGATGACCCAGGCGATCAACAGGATTCCGATTCCTTTCATCGTACCACCTCCGACTATCATCACTTTATGCAGGCATGGAAAAGACTAGACTAAGTGAGCTTGTGACTTTTTTGTGAAATTGTGCACATAATAGTTGCCATCTATCAATGTGATATGGTACATTATATTTGTGAGAAACATCACAAACAAGTCCCCTTTGTTTGGATTATTGTTCTCCCATCCCCTCAGTAGAAGTTATACATGCAAAAAGGTCTGCCGAAAGGCAGGCCTTTTTGTTATGCTTCCCACTTTTTGAAGCTGTCCAAATCCTCAAAATGGATGCTATGAGCGCATGTATCAAATTGCTCGGTTTCTGCTTCTGTCCATAACTTCTTTCGATAAGATAGGGGAGTAGGGCCGCGCATAAGTAATGTTGAACATGTGACTTTTCGATAGGTTTCTGTATCATCGCATTTACATAATCCTGCGACGCTTTAATACCCTGTGGATTGAAACATAGCCAGCAGCCGTCTTTTGCTCCATAAGCGCTCTCTGTGTAGTATAAGAAGTAGTTTCCCTCTGTACTTGTTCAATATTGTAAGACAGCGTAGCGAGAGTGTCGACTGTGACTATATACCTTATCAAGATATGTTAGCTGCAAACCATTTGAATAGAGGTAATGCTGCTTCATGGGTTTTTCCCCCTCCTCTGTACATCTTTCTTCAATCCCCGGTTCAAGGAAATGAAAAACAGCCGCACATAAAGTGCGGCTGTCAGGGATAAGTGCAGCAATAAGTTATTCAGCTTTCGAAGTAATATTATATTTCCAAAAAGTATCGTGTTTGATTGGGATGCGCTCTACCATCTGTTTCAGCTGTAGCTTTTTCATTTCTTTTTCTGTCTGCGCATTCGTCCAATCATAAATCAATGAAATTTCCCTGCTTCCAACAAATTTATAGCTGGAAAGGAATTCTTCCACAGGCGGTTTGGCTGCCGGCTGCGGATCTATCTGCAGCATCTGGTGCAAGACATTGACATACACATCGTAGCTATATAAGCCGGAAATTTTAATACCGGAGTCTTCCTCGGATTCATTAAAGAAGACAATGGAAGGGGATTCGTCAATTTCCAGTTCCTTCGAAAGCTTCACATCGCATTGGAATGCTTTTTTTGCGGATGCAGAATACATATCCTCACGAAATTCCTCTAAATCCAGTTTAGCGATTTTGGCACATTCAATTAGAATTTCATCTGCAGTGATATCTTGCTTGTTCAGGAACAGTGCCTCCTGAATAGTTCGGAGGAAACGGGTACCTGCTTTTCTCCCTTGCAGTTCCGCTGCCTTTATTGCGAGTGACGTGCGCCATGGGAAGGACACGGCATTGTTTAACAAGATGTTATCTGGCTGCAGAACCGTTTTCGGGTAGCTGCATTCATTTCGTTCACGAACGAGCGGCTGATAATCTCCTGTCAGTATCGGGCGTAAAGTGAAATATTGACCATATTCCATTGTGAGTTTCTTGAGAAAAGGCTCGAGTGACCAGCAATCCTCGCAAAGCGGATCGATAAAAACGTAAATCTCCACGGGTTTCTTAGAGGAAGGAAACAGTCCGCAAAATCCGCCACAGTCATCCT
This sequence comes from Terribacillus aidingensis, assembly GCF_040703035.1. Taxonomy (NCBI): domain Bacteria; kingdom Bacillati; phylum Bacillota; class Bacilli; order Caryophanales; family Bacillaceae; genus Terribacillus; species Terribacillus aidingensis. The sequence goes on from NZ_CP159996.1 coordinate 1,071,843, forward strand.
CAGGCCTTTGCTGTATTGAATTAGAAGATTCCCAGCTCATATCGATTCTCCTTTCTCTTCATCTGGTGTATTCATCATATGATGTGCGGTTAACGCAAGTCGTTCATATATTATGCTTTTATAAGGTTCCTCTATGTCAGTTTCCACTAGGGCAGCTGCCATGCAGGAAAGCCATGCATCCTTGCGTGTAGGTGTGATCTCGAAAGGGAGGTGCCGGTATCTTAGCTTCGGGTGGCCGTGCTCTTCTGTATAGAGCGGCGGACCGCCGAAGAATTGTGTCAGGAACTGCTTTTGTTTGCGGCGGGTCTCCGTCAGATCATCCGGGAAAATCGGCTTTAAATCAGGATGCTCTGCCACGCGTCGGTAGAATGCATCTACCAGCTGCTCTAATATGGCTTGTCCGCCAATACCATCGTACAATGTTTCAGCTTGATTCATTGATTCTTCCTTTCTTATGCAAAGAGCAATCAACATAACATCTGCCCGGCGTGGGGGTTGACTGTAAATTTATTTTATCAGCCACCTGCCAAGTTGGGCAACTTATCTGTTTCGGAGGCTGTCATAGAATCGCTGTATTTTGTTCGGAGTCTTGCGTTTCACTATGCCATTTTCGTTAAGGACGGTACGGAAAACATGCTCTCCATGTGCAAAGCTATGTGCTTCCAATTCCAATTCATAATCTATAATATCGCCGTATTTACTTTTATCAAGAACGATGATTGTATCATTATATGACTGCTCCCGACGGATAGTTTCCAAAGATCCGCCATAAGTCAATTCAGCAGCAGAAATACCTAATTCCTGAAGCTGCTTACTGATTTCAGGGCCAAGCGTAATATGACCTTGCAGCCAGAAACTTGCTTCCTGCTCTGTCAGATAGTCATGTGTTTCCAGGAGACCTTCTCCTTGCGGCTGTTTCAATGTGGATTGATATTTTCCGTTCTTTTCTCTGATTCGCAGTGCGGCACCATGCTGCTTCAGCTGAAAATCCTTTGTTTCAAAATAGTGATTCACCTGATGTATTTCAGGCGCGTTTCCCATATCAAACGCTTCGTATAGTTTGTTGAATTCTGCTTCTGTAAGCAGGTTCTTGAACTCGATTTCGATTTCTTGCGGCATCCTGATACCCCCTGTGCGCACATATGCTGTATTCCATTGTAATGCCAAGCTGCTTTTATGATACACTGAAAGCAGATATAATGCATCTGGAACAACTAGACGCTGCTGGGAAGAAAAGGGGCTATGAAGAGCATGAACTGGGAAGTATTTTTAGCACCATATGTACAGGTAGTAGAAGAACTGAAAGTTAAGCTGAAGGGAATGCGATCACAATTCGAAAATGAATCGCGCCATTCTCCGATTGAATTCATCACTGGTCGGGTAAAGCCAGTACGCAGTATCCTTCAAAAGGCGGCTACTAAGCAGGTCACGGTAGACCTATTACATCAAGAAATCCAGGATATTGCCGGTCTGAGAATCGTGACGCAGTTTGTCGATGATATCTATACGGTTGTGGGCATGCTAAAAGCACGAAATGACTTTACTATCGTAAATGAAATTGACTATATTGTTGAAACAAAGGAAAGCGGCTACCGGTCGTATCATATGATCATCGAATATCCGGTGGAGACAATACACGGCGAAAAGAAAGTGCTGGCCGAAATCCAGATCAGGACACTTGCCATGAATTTCTGGGCTACAAATGAGCATTCGCTCAATTATAAATATGACGGCCAAATACCGGCTGATTTGAAAACAAGGTTGAAAACAGCGGCAGAAGCTGCATTCCGACTGGACGAAGAGATGTCCAAAATCCGGGATGAAGTGCAGGAAGCGCAGCGGATTTATCACGATCAGCAGCAAATCAAAAAGCATAAATAGGGGTGTGAGCTGGGATGAAATATACGGTTTTATCACGGGGAGATGAGAAGTCGAATGCGATCAAAGAGACAATTGTCGAACATCTTGCGCATTTCAATTTCGAGTACGATGATAAGGAGCCGGCTCTCGCGATATCCGTTGGGGGAGACGGGACTTTCCTGGAAAATTTCCATACATATGTCCATCGATTGGACAGTACGGCTTTTATCGGTATCCATACAGGACATCTAGGATTCTACGCAGACTGGGTTCCTGAAGAGCTGGAGAAACTGCTGCTGCAGATCGCCAATAAACCGTACCATATCGTAGAGTATCCCTTGCTCGATATATCCATTACCCATAAAGATGGCAGAGTGGACGAGCATTTGGCATTGAATGAATGCTCTGTCAAAACCCCAGATGGCTCGGTTGTGCTTGATGTATCGATAAAAGGAGAGCATTTCGAGACATTCCGAGGAGATGGCCTTGTCATCTCAACGCCTTCTGGAAGTACAGCCTATAACAAGGCGCTGAATGGAGCTATCATTCACCCTTCTTTGGCATCCATACAAGTGACAGAACTAGCTTCCATTAATAATCGTGTATTTCGGACGATTGGTTCTCCGCTCATTTTGCCGAGCCATCATCCATGCACACTAAGACCGACGTTGGATAAGAGTTTCCTGATCGCCATTGATCATATGACAGAGAATCATTCGGATATCGAGTCCATCACTTGCTCCGTTGCGAAGCAGCGCGTTCGGTTTGCGCGTTTCCGTCCGTTCCCATTCTGGAAACGGGTACATGACTCATTTATTGCAGATAAGAGGTAAAAGCTATGAAATTAAGCTGGACCTTGCAGGCGGAAATCGTCATCAAGGAATTCCTAAAATCGCAAGGAGTTTCAAGAAGATTATTCAAGACATTAAAAGAGGAGCCGCAGCTGGTTACGCTCAATCAGCAGCCGGCACCTCTTTGGCATGCGGGGAAAGCAGGGGATAGCTTAGAAGTGGAGCTGCCGCAGGAAAAAGCTGGTGCTTATATGGAAGCAGAGCCGCTCGAGCTGCCGATTGTCTACGAAGACGAGCACGTTCTAGTCTTGGATAAGCAGCCAGGGGTGGCAGTGATTCCATCTATGAATCAGCCGTCAGGTACGATTGCGAATGGTTTGCTTTGGCATTATCAGAAACAAGGGCTTGCTTATACAGTCCATATACTGACAAGGCTTGATCGCGATACTTCGGGATTGATGCTTGTCGCAAAACATCGCTATGCCCATACGCTTTTGGCTGCCGACCAAAAGCAAGGAAAAATACAGCGGTCATATGTCGCGCTAGTGGAGGGCAGTATGGAAGAATCGTCCGGGACAATCAGCAAACCGATCGGCAGGAAGGAAGGCTCGATCATTGAACGGGAAGTAAGGCCTGATGGACAGACAGCAGTTACTCACTTTCGCCGTCAGACCAGCTTCGCTGATCATACACTAGTTGAAATAAAGCTTGCTACTGGAAGGACGCATCAAATCCGTGTTCATATGGCATCACTTGGACATCCGCTCGCCGGTGATACACTGTATGGCGGTGGTACGGGTGTCATCAGCCGACAGGCGCTCCATTCCCAGCAGCTGCGCTTTATTCATCCGTTTACGAAACGCGTACTGACCTTTCATTCACCGGTTCCGGCTGACTTTTCAATCGAATGAACGGAATTTCTCTTCGACGAACGGCTGCTGGGACGGGACGCTATGCAGGGATTGTTCTGGAAAGCGACAGGCGGTAAGCTTGTTGCCGAAAACACAGCCTGTATCGATATTGATAGTATGATGAATAGTGCGGGCTTCCAGAACCGGGGTATGGCCATAGATAATCCAGTCTTCCCCATGATAATGCTTAGCCCAGTCCAGTCTGACTGGACGGCCAAGTTCATCCATTTCACCAGTCGTATCTCCATAAAGAACAAAGCTTTTCACTTTTTTCCCTTCCTTGCCGATTAGGGATTCTTTAATACCAGCATGTGCTGCCACGACGCCTAATTCCGGGATTTGTTTGTATAGAGGTGCTTTTTTGTAGAGCTGCATGAACATATTAGATAGCTTTCTGCGCTTATTCGGTTCACAATTCTGAAGTTCAGCTACTGTTGTTTCCAATCCATGTTTCACTTGTACGTTATTACCGCGCAGGTAACGGTAAAGCTTATCACAATGATTACCTGGTACATAATATCCCAGCTCTTCTTCGACAAGCCGGTAAACGAGTTCAATTACACCTAAGGAATCGGGGCCGCGATCCGTCAAATCTCCGATGAAAAATGGCCGGCGTTTTTCTGGATGGACAGGCAAACCATCCTTTATGTCATATCCTAACTTATTGAGTAGCTCGAAAAGCTCTGGCAAGCAGCCATGCACATCTCCGATAAAATCTATTTTCATATGAATCACTCCTATATACAAAAAGGGAAAGCTTATAATAGCTTTCCCTTTTTACGTAAGGCTTATTTCTGTGTTTCAAACATGAATGTACGTGTTCTCGAGTGGATATTGAGCACGATACCGATTGCAATCATATAGGCGAGCGTCGAACTTCCTCCATAGCTGAGGAATGGCAGCGGAAGTCCGGTAATCGGTACGAGTCCTACCGACATCCCGATGTTCTGGAATATCTGATAAGTGAACATCCCGATGAACCCGGCTGCCAAGTAACTGCCGAATGGCTCGTTGCTCTCCAGTCCCACTTGAATCATCCGATAGATGAGGATGAAGAATAAGAAGAGCACAATTGCGGATCCGATAAACCCAAACTGTTCAGCGATGGCAGAAAAAATATAATCTGTATGTCTTTCCGGAATGGAGACCTGGAAATTTGATGCCCCTTTTCCGAAAAGAATTCCTGATCCAATAGCCATCAGTCCCAATCTGTACTGGTAACTGGAATCTGGATATTTTTCTGGATAAAGCCAGCCGAGGAATCGGCTCTCAACGTGTTTGAAAATCGTTTCCTGCAAGAAGGCACCGACCTGGTCAGGTAAAATATAAGCCAAAATTGCTACAAATAAACCAATACCAAGGATAACACCCAATATGGTCAACAGCAGCCTCCAGCTGATTCCTGATACTAAAATCGTAGCTCCAAGAATAGAACACAGTACAAGGAAACCGCCCAGGTCAGGCTGTACAGCGATCAGTCCCATAGGGGGCAAGGCTACTGCAAACAGCTTCCCAAGCAAGAACAAATCTGTTTTATTTGTGCGGACTGTATTCTTTTCGTTATGGGACATGATGACATGCGCTAAAGCGATAACGACAAACACCTTCACAAATTCGGCAGGCTGCATCGAACCGATACCCGGCAAGATGAACCAGCTTGTCGCTCCGTTTGCTTCATTGATGATGGCAGCTGGGAATTTGAAGAATAACATCAACAGCATAACCATACCAATTCCGTAGAAAATCCACACGAGCTGGCGAAGCCGGTCATAATCAAGCAGCATCATAACAGCAATGACGACAGCACCAAGGACGTACCACATAATCTGGCGCGGCATATATTGTGTTTGGGCTGCGATACCGGATAATGTCGGCTGCAGCTCGAATAACGTGAATGAAGAGACGATACAAAGCAATATCAAAACTAATATAATTGTTAGATCTAACCGGAATTTGTTAGAATTCATACACAACACAAAACCTTTCTTTCGTTCCTTCCGCATCTCTAGCTGCTATAAAAGCGATTAGATTTTGCAAATGAGTGGAATATAATCTTGTTACAGTTTACAACAAAATGACGGATAAATTAAGTGAACTCTATTAAAGTTTCTTAAACCTTTCACATAACGACCGTTTTTACGTTGACAAAGGGCAAGATATTACTTACTATTGAGTGTTCTTGCAAGCGAGGAGGCAGACGTATGGATCATTTGGAAAACCAAGAAATCTTACTATACCAAAATAAAATCAGGGAAGCACTAGCTAACCAGCAAATCGACCAATTTCGTGCAGAATACCTAGAATTGCACCCGTATGATCAAGCAGCTGTTTTCGAGGAACAGCCTGAAGAAATACGGAAGCAAATTTATTCCTATCTCTCACCAGATGAAACCGCAGAGATTATGGAAAACGTCAACTGGGAAAATGCAGACCTGTATTTCACCGAGATGTACTCACGTTATGCAGCGCAGGTACTGGCCGAGATGTCTGCAGATGATGCCGTCGATATTTTAAAGGAAATGGATAAAAACAAGGTTGCTAGTTTCATCACGATCATGGAAAAAGAATCAGCAGATGAAATTAAGCATCTTCTGCATTATGAGGATAAAACGGCCGGGAGTATCATGACGACTGAATTTGTCAGTGTCAGCGCTACGGATACAGTACGGGAAGCAATGCTACATCTCAGAGCGGAAGCACCTGATGCTGAAACTATCTACTATACGTATGTCGTTGACCAAGACAAGAAGCTGGTCGGCGTTATTTCTTTACGTAATCTCATAATAGCGGAGAAAGACTGGCTCATTTCTGAAGTGATGAGCGACAGGATCGTTAGTGTCGATGTCGGTGGCGATCAAGAGCATGTCGCCCAAATGATGCGTGATTATGACTTCTTGGCACTGCCGGTTGTCGACTTTCAAAATCATATACTCGGTATCATTACGGTCGATGATATTCTTGATGTTATGGAAGAAGAAGCAGATGAGGATTACAGCCGATTAGCTGGTGTCAGTGATACGGAAAGAGGGGAAGACAGTGCCTTTGTATCCGCTCGAAAACGGCTGCCATGGCTCGTAGTTCTCCTTTTCCTTGGTATGGTTACGGCTAGCTTAATTAGTCGTTTCGAGAATACACTAAGCCAAGTGGCCATACTGGCGAGCTTTATTCCGCTAATCGGGGGAATGGGAGGGAATACTGGCACCCAGGCACTGGCAGTTGCAGTTCGGGGCATGGCGACAGGTGATGTTGCTAAGCATGGAAAGATGCGGATGGTGATGCGGGAAGGTCTGACAGGAATTATAACTGGACTTAGCTGTGGTATCGTCATCACCTTAGTCGTAACCGTCTGGCAGAAAGATTTCTTCCTAGGTCTACTTGTCGGGTTATCCATTTTTGCGACATTAATCATTGCTACACTGGCAGGAGCTATCATCCCGCTGCTCATGCATAAACTGAACATCGACCCGGCCATCGCCTCAGGTCCGTTCATTACGACTATTAATGACATCATTTCCATTTTAATTTATTTCGGGCTGGCGACAGCTTTTATGGGACTGCTGACAAGTTAATATGTGACAAAAAAAGACTGTCTGAATACAGTCTTTTTTCTTTTAGTCAAATTGGGCACCCTCTATCATCAGCTGCATATAATGGGTAGGAATCCTAATGCGAAGGAGGACGTTGCGTGTCCAATGAAAAGGTAAGGAGCCAGCAGCCAATGCTGTTCATAGCCCAGCCCAAGCTTGATTTGCCAAAGGCAGAAATGCAGCAGGCCTATCGTACGGCAAAAGGAAAAAAGAAAGAAGTACTAACAGAAGAAGAAAAGCAAGAAACTGCACAAATAGAGGAAAAACGTAAAGCTGCTGCACGAGCAGAGGAGAAAACACAGCCATCTGAGAAGAAAGCAGCACCAACCAGTAAAAAAGTGAATTTCAAGGAATTGACGACGGTCGAAAAGGTTGAGTATTTCTTGAATCTTCCTTCTCAAATCCCCAGAATGAAATGTGAAATCGTTACATCGGAAGGCAGCTTGATCGGCATCATTTCAGGTAGGGAAGAAGATCTAATTCAATTTAAATCCATACGGCGTCCGTTTAAACGGGAATTGAAGATTGAAGATATCCGTGATATCAAGTTACTTGGTTTCTAAAAAAAAGTTCAATCTTGTAATCAAGATTGAACTTTTCTTGTTTGATCTTGGATTAAGCAGTTGGGCCAGTTGTACCAGTAAGGAATGCGGAGATAGCTGGCAAAGTAGTGATGTGTGCAAATTTAGTCAGATCGACTGTGAAGCAAAGGCCAGTTGCTGCTAAGCCAGTAACTATCTGATCGTCGACACCATCAGGAATGAGTGTGATATCAGCTGGGCTGCGAAGCAGTTCCAATACAGCAGCGTCATCATCGTAAACTGCTTTTACACGGAAGTAGTAGCTTGCAGCTACCGGTCCGAGTGTTCCAGGAGTTGCTCCTGGTGCTACACCATATCCGCGGAAGATACCTCCGAGATCGTTGTATAGCATTATTGGTACTGTATCGAAACCAGCAGATCCTCCAAAGTTTCCAAGAAGATCATTAATGGATTGTTCCGCACTTGTTGCACAGCACTCGCTGGAGATATCTCTTTGTGCATTAGCAATTTCTCTGACGATATCCACAACGATTGATGAACTTTCTCGCGATGCGTTGCTCATGATTTTACCCCTCTCGAAATGATAAAGTAATGACGTTTCGTCTTTAATAAGATATGAGAGGTCACTTGTTATGTGTGGGCACTTATCCGCATAATGCAAGAAGTTGGTAGGTATTTGCTTGTGAAGAAAAAACACAGGATTAGGCGTACATAGCACACCTTATCCTAATGGGTTACATAAACTATCAAGACTTGAGTCCAAGGAAAAAGGAGTGAAAGACATGTCACAGGAAAAAAAGGTCATCCACGTGAAGAATCTCATCATTAAAGCTGACAAAGTTGTGCTTGATGCAGACGATATCCACAAAGATAAGCACGATCATGACGATAAAAAGCATCATGATCATGAAGATAAAAAACATCATCAAAAACAAGACTATGATCTGTTCTTTGGTTCCGGCCGGAAAAAAGATGATGACAAACACGATCATGATGATAAACACGATCATGATGATAAACATGATCATGAAGATAAACATGATCATGGCTTTGATTTTGATCCAATATTCGGTTTCCGCCGGAAGAAAGATGATCGTAAACATGATGACAAACATGATCACGATGATAAAAAGAAAGACGACGATGATAACAAAAGACGCCCTAATTTCTGGTTCTGATAAAAGCAGCCTCGGCTGCTTTTTTTATATGGTTCAACAAGGAAGTAAACGGGAAAAAGAAGAATAAGATACATAAAGGAGGAGATTGTATGAGTTGGACAGTACCGGTTTCATCCTATCAGTATATGGATTACCAAAATAGGATCAACAGTCCAAAAAGCGATCGTTATGTAATTGAAAGAACCAACCCGATTATGTCCCACAAAACAAAAGATACATTTGAGCAGCGCGTTCAGGATAGGCTGGACTACCAAGCTGCTGCTATGCCCCGCCAGAAGCGTAATCAAACAACCAAAGAGGCACTATTTGACGGGCAGACATATAGCTTCTTAACCGGAAAAGGGCGTTATATTAACACAGTTTGTTAGTTAATACGATTTAGTAAATAGTCCGTCAATAGGCGTCCATTCCGCATATGCTACCTCAGAAACACTGTTGAAGCCTTGTTTGCTTATTTCATTCTCCAGCCATTCCAATGTCTGGCCGCTATTTATAATGTTATCCTTTATTGTTTCACCATCTAGTATGAACGAAACAGGGAGAGGGTTGGGCTGTTCTTTCAAATCAAGGTCATTTCTTGTAGGATTTTGATACGCACTTTTTTTCAAGACGCTAAGACTGCCATCAGCTTCAATAATGGCGTAATCAACTTCTGAGAGTGAAAAGATGCTGTTTGATCGTAATTGGTGCATCAGCTGATTGAAATCCATCTTGTTGGCTTTCATGTCAGCGTACCTGAGCTCGCCTTTGGAGATGATCACAGTAGGTTTTCCTTCCAGAAAACCGCGTGTACCTTTGAATTGCTGGGTGATTTTCTCAATGACGACCATCAATAAGCCCCATGTGATGATTGCAACTGCAATATGCGATATACCAGCTTCTGGATCAAAAATAGCATTACCGAATAGCTCTCCGACAGCGATTGCGGCGATAAAGTCGAAGGCAGTAATTTGATTCATTTGGGTTTTTCCGAGCACCTTCGTTAAGATAAACAGGCCAAAAAAGCCGAATATTACTTCCACGATGATATGTCCATATTCTCCCATGTGCAACACATCCCTTCTAAGAGAAAGCATGCCCAAAGGAATCATGACTATACAAAAAAAGAGACCTCCAAAAGGAAGTCTCACAGCTGTTTTGTCATCGTTTTATGCGGAATGCCCGCATCCATGAATTCTTCTGAAACGACTGTATAACCTAATCGTTCATAGAAAGGAATGGCCTGAGTTTGCGCGTTCAGTTTCGCTTTTTGCATGCCGCGTTTTTTGGCTTCCTCTTCCATTGCCCACATTAGATCATTGCCATAACGTTTGCCTCGGAATTCTTTCAGGATGCAAATGCGTTCCATCTTCGCATACTCATCGACCAATCGCATTCTGGCAGCCGCTCCCGGAGTTCCATCCTCGTACCCGACGAAATGGATACTTTCATTTTCCAATTCATCGATTTCAAGATCGGCCGGTACTTTTTGCTCTTCAACGAATACAAGTGTTCTTACTTGGAAAGCATCTTGCTGTTGTATACTGTTTTCTGCTACGAATATTTCCATGATTATTCCTCACCTAACGTAAAAGTTTCTTTCACGATCCATTTTCCGTCTTCTTGTTCCTGAAGTAAATGGAACTGTGTGGCTTGTTCTTCATATTGAAATTGCTTCAGCTTCAGCGTTCCGTGCAAATCGGCATATTCCCCATTGGAAAGATTTTGCGCAATCGTGATATGCGGAATGAATGCATATGCTTTTTCGCCTTCGAAGAAACCATGATATAGCTTTTCGTGCAGTGTTTTTAATTCCTCAGAAGGCGTCACCTTGAAATAGAGTGTATTATGAGCAGGTGCAAACGTACTTACTTTTTCGATTTGATAAGAAAAGGGTGCTGTTTCGCGTGCGATTCGTTTCAGCTCACTGACAGCATCGATCAAATCATCTTCTTCATTCAATGTGAATGGCTGTCTTACCTTCATATGCGGTTTGATGAGTGCGTAAGCCGAGTCGTATCGTTTGCGGTACGAATTAGCTTCTTGCTGCACGTGCTCAGATGGGAAAATTGCTACAGTGTAGTTCATCTCAATACCTCCAATTAAGAATGAGTAGCATGCGTATCGTTTGCTTTATGCCTCTTATTATACCAGAGATAGGGCCTGCTGTATGCGGCCGAAGGTTCAGCCGAATACGTCTGTCAGGACCTGTTTCATATCACGCTGCCAATACTTCCATGTATGTTCTGCATTCTCCAGTTCCCGATACGTATAATCAACAGGCTTTGTGTGGAAGTATTCCTGTAAGCTACGGTTCGGTTCCACAAAGTCAATTTCTTTCCCGAAGCTTGTAGGAACCTTTGTCTCATTCGTACCGATTGTATGATAAATAGACAAGCTATCCAGCTGCTTTGCTTCTCTTACTTCCCGCATGACAGCTTCATCGATTAATGGAGACTGCATTACAACGCCTCCGAATGTATGCGGAAAGCGAAGGGCAGCAACAAGGGAGAGAGTGCCGGCCAGAGAATCACCCATTAATGTCCTGGTTGCTCCCATATGTAATGTCGGCAGATCATCCTCCAAAACCGGCAGCACTTCATGAAGAAGGAACTGCAGAAAGGCTTCGTGTTTCTTTCCATCAGGGTAGTATTTATCAATTCGGTCGTAACGGTCGCGATAATGGATGCCGGCGAAAACTGTATTTTGAATCTGACCATCACCATGCAGCTGATCGCTTAACGTCGCGATACGCCCCATTTGGAAATAATCGTTGCCATCCTGCATGATGCATAGCTGATACTTATACATGGGAGAAAAGGTCTCCGGTTTATACCATCGCACTTCCAAGCTTTCATCTAAATAGATACTGTCTATGATGGCACTTTCCATCTTACCATTTCGTTTCATCTGCTAAACCTCGCTTTGTGAAAGGGTTGTGATGTCATTTTACCATGAAAGGCGGGAAGAGAAAGAATAATACGGGATGTTAGGGTAACGTACAGCCATATGGAGTGGATTGCTTCTTCTTTAACCCCATAGAAAAAGGATCCATTTCACAGAATCGAAATGGATCTAGCGCGGTGTATGTAATCCAGGAATCATTTGTTTTTTTCCATGACTGCAAAGTAATTTCCTTCATAATCTGCAAAGTTAAAAACTCTTTCAGATGGCATTTCAACTATTTCTCCGACGGTCACATGAACCGTTAGTAAATCATTATGTAGTTTATCAAGATCATCTGAGACGAACATTAAAGAGGGAGTACCTAAATTTAGTTCAGGCTCCATTTTAGAGATGAATGCTTTATTGTGGAGAACAATACTTGTTTCCGCATCTTTTGAAGGTGCGATTTCAATCCATCTCATACCATGTTCATTGTCTTCTTCGGCAAGCACATGAAAACCAAGTTTTTCTGTCCAAAAATGGACTGCTTGATCCTGATCATTTACATACAGCATAATTTGACCAACGCGATTAATCATTATTATTCTCCTTTATTATAGGCGTGCCTATACATTCTACAGTCTCTCGGATTTTACCTTTTAAAAGCACTCTTTCTTGTAAAATAAACTGGCCGCAAGCTTAAAAAAATAGTATGCAGCCAGTTAAAGGAGAATACTTAGTCTGAATTCATGACGTGGTCATCGTCCGATAACGTCGCAACAGCCCATAGCTTGGGGAGAATATCCATGTCAGCAGAAATAAAATACCTCCCGAAGCACTCATCGATCCTGAAATGGAAGCATCCAGCAGTAATGCACCGTAATAACCGGATATGGCACTAGCGGCTCCAAACAAACAGCTATACAGCAGCATCACAGATAATCGATCGGTCAAAAGATAAGCGCAGGCGCCCGGCACGACTAGCATGCTGACGACAAGGACAGCGCCAACTGCATCAAATGAGCCAACTGATGTAATGGATACCAGACCCATTAATAAATAGTGGATCAAAGTAACCGGAAGGCCCAGCGTCACTGCCAACGCAGCATCGAAACTCGTGAGCTTTAATTCCTTATAGAACATCAGAATGACAAGCAATGCGAAAAGGCTGATAGATAGGAGCATCCCAGTTGCTTTCGGTATTTCGATCCCAAGAAGAGTGAACGTATTCCATGGAATAAAGGCAATTTCTCCCATTAATGCATGCTCCACATCGAGATGGACATCTCTGGCGAAAAGCGAAATAAGTATGACCCCGATGGCAAAGAAAGTCGTAAACACAATACCGATACTAGCATCTTCTTGAACGCCTGAGTTATGGAGTGATTGGATAGCAAATGTCGTCACCAATCCAATTATGGTTGCACCAATCAGCATGTAGATGCCGTTCAAACTATTTGCAACAAGAAATGCGAGTACGATTCCAAGCAGTACGCTATGACTGATCGCATCAGCGAGCATCGTCATTCGCCTAACAATCAAGAAACAGCCGACCATACCACAGCTGATTCCGACGAGACAGGCAGTCAGTAAAATCCAGCCTTCATAAGTCATACACTTTCCTCCTTCAAACGATCAGCATGTACGCGATGCGCCATCATCTTTTGAATAAGGCCGCGCTTTGGTCCAATAGTGAAGGAGACGATAAAACAACCAGCAGCAGTTACAACGATGAGCGGACCTGTAGCCAAACCAGTGCTAATCGTACTGATCAAGGCGCCAGCAATACCGGAGAGAGCTCCAATAGATCCAGCTATGAAAATCATCCAGCCAAGTCGGTCCGTCCAATACCTGGCGCTGATAGCTGGTATAATCAGCAATGCTGCCATCAAGATGACGCCAACCGCTTGGATGCCAATTACAACTGTGATTACAAGCAGGGTAGAGAAGAGTGTTTCAAGCAATCCAACTGGCAGCCCGCTGTTTTTGGCAAAGTCGGGATCGAAAATAAGCAGCTTCCATTCTTTAAATAGAAGAAAGGCGAGTAGTATCAGTCCGCTGGCAACACCAGCCATGGTATAGACATCGTTTCGGGTCATAGCTGCAGCCTGACCGAAGATAAAGTGATCGAGCCCGCTTTTATTTCCTCCGGCTTGCTGCGTGATCCGGCTCAGCAAAACAATTCCTGCGCCGAAGAAGACGCTTAATATGAGGCAGATGGCAGCATCTTTTTTTATCGTCGTCGTTGCCGTAATGAGCTGGATAAGATAGGTAGCCAGCAGTCCGGTCGCAGTCGCACCGAGCAGAAGGACAAGCAGCTGCTTTTCACCGGTGAAGAGGTAAGCGATACATATTCCTGGCAGTGCAGCGTGGGCAACCGCATCACCGATTAGGCTCTGTTTTTTTAAAAGAGCAAAGCTTCCAAGAACTCCGCTGGCAATCCCGAGCAGCATTGTGCTAAGCACTACCCACTGCGCATTCGGCTGGTACAGTAATGCATTCCACATGTACTGCATCATGATGTCACACGCCTATCGTCTGTTGGAGTAAAAAATGCCAGCGTACCGCCATAGGTTTTCTGAAGCAGATCTTTTGTGAATACTTGTTCGGTAGGTCCGTTGGCTATAACAGTGCGATTCAATAGGAGCGTATGATCAAAGTATTCTGGCACAGTCTGTAAGTCGTGATGCACGACGATAACCGTTTTGCCTTTTTGCTTTAATTCTCTTAATAAGTCGATAATCGCTTTCTCTGTTTTGGCATCCACTCCGACAAAGGGCTCATCCATGAAATATACTTCAGCATCTTGCACCAATGCACGCGCCAGGAAGACGCGCTGCTGCTGTCCGCCGGAAAGCTGGCGGATCTGCCTATCTGCATATTCAGTCATTCCGAGCTTGTGCAATGCTTCTTTCGCAAGCTTAATATCCTGTTTGGAAGGCCGCTTGAACCAGCCGATATGTCCGTAGCGCCCCATCAGGATGACATCAAGAGCATTTGTTGGAAAGTCCCAATCGACGGATCCGCGCTGTGGTACATAGCCTACATTTCGATTTTTTGAGCTATATGTTTTCCCGAGAATGGAGATTTGTCCTGATGAACGCTTCAGCATTCCGAGTATGGCTTTGATCAGTGTGGATTTTCCTGCTCCGTTAGGACCGACGACTGCTGTAAGGCTGCCCGCAGGGACAGAAATATCCACACCGTCCAGTACCGCTTTTCGATCATAAGCAACGGTTAAATCCTTTACTTCCAATGCATTCATCAGTCATCCTCCTATTTCAAAGCTTCCACGATTGTGTCTACATTGTGGCGGTACATACCGATGTATGTGCCTTCCTCAGTACCTTCCTCACCCATGGCATCTGAATATAGTTCACCGCCAATTTTTACTTCGTGCCCAGCTTCCTTGGCTCCATCAATCACTGCATTGATAGATTTCTCCGATACACTCGACTCAACGAATACTGCACCGATTTTTCGTTCCGTCAGCTTATCCACCAGTCTCTGAATATCAGCCAAACCGAATTCGGAGTCAGTAGACAACCCTTGGAGTCCCATCACTTCCATATCATATGCCTCGCCGAAATATTGAAAAGCATCATGCGCTGTAATAAGAACCCGTTGTTCTTCTGGAATGGAGGCTATCTGTTCTTCAGCATAAGTCTTCAACTCATCTAATTCCCTCAAATAAGCAACTTCATTTTTCTCATAATCTGCTTTGTTTTCAGGATCTTTTTCGATAAATGTGTCGGTAATACTGCCAATAGCATCTTTCCAGAGTACAATGTCAAACCAGATATGAGGATCGGAAAGAGAGTCATCCTCTGTATCTGTAAGCAAACCTGAATCGTTGATTTGCTCGCCGATTGCAACTGCAGGAGTCTTATCTTGCATATTCTCGAATACTTCCAGCATCTGACCTTCCAAATGCAGACCGTTATAGAGAATAACATCGGCATCCTGAAGCTTTTGCATATCGCTTTGTGTTGCTTTGTACAAATGTGGATCGATTCCTGGACCCATTAGACTTTCAACATCCACATGTTCGCCGCCAATTTGGTCAGCAGCATCGGCAATTTGAGCAATAGTCGTCGTCACCTGCAATTTCTTTTCCTCCGAACCCGAAGCAGAATCCGAAGCACCACAGCCAGCAAGCAAGAAGACAGCAAACAAAGGGGAAACAAAGTAAAACAGCTTCTTCACACTAAACACTCCTTTTCAGTAAATTCAATCCTTTAGGCGCGCGCACTTATTTTGCCTTAGTGCAAAATTATATTATGTACATGGGAAAGTCAAGTGTGTTTATGCAAAAAATAATCAATTGAGAAAATGATTTTACCTAAGGCAAAAAACGACATGTGCAGCATGAAAATTATGGTAAGATGGCAGGAAGGGGATGTTACAATGGAACAGATGAAAGGAATCATGCAAGTATTGAGGCTTGCTGAAAAGCTCAAATTCGAGATGCGGCACAGCTGGCTTTCAAACGGCAGGCAAGAGAGTGTAGCAGAACACACATGGCGTGTAGGCCTTATGGCAGTACTGATAGAACCGTACATAGAAGAAAAATTAGACATGGCAAAGTTGCTGAAAATGATCATGATTCACGATTTAGTCGAAGCAGAAGCAAAGGATGTTCCTGCTTTTGATACGCTGTATGATGCAGAAAGAAAAGTACAAAAGCAGCTTGCTGAGCAACATGCTATGGATAACATAAGGGGAATGCTGGAAGAAGAGCCAGGTAAGGAGCTTCAGATACTTTGGCTTGAATTCGAAGCAAAGGAAACATTCGAGGCAAAGGTAGCCAATGCGTTAGATAAGTTGGAAGCACAGCTGCAGCATAATGAAGCAGCGATGGATACATGGCTGGATATTGAAAGAGAAATGGTTTATATGCTGAAACCCCATACGGAATTCCATCCGGTACTGGAGGATCTGAGGCAGGTTATTGTAGGTGAGGCAGAAGAGAAGTTGAAAGCGAATGGTTATGTTCAAAGCGTGGGACCATCGGAATGATCAAGGGAATCAGCCATATCACGTTTGGTGTCAGGGATCTTCCTCTTTATAACAAGGGACCAAAAAACTGATCAGCGGCCAGTCGACCTTCTCAAAATCAATTTTTTGGTCTTTATCCCGGAACCATATATAGACAAGCGTACCAGCAATCCAAAGTGACATCAAAAATGGGTACCAAAAGACGAAACGGGCAATGCCATTCAGCCCTGGTACGAAAATATTATCGAACATGTCTTGCCAACCTTTATGTATTACGCTAACTGAGCTATCAAAGTGTAATAGATTGCCAGATTGAAGTACTGGAATTTTGTATATATCTGTAAAAGAAAGCAAAAATGAGGGATGTTTGAGCTCTCTATAAGCTGCTGTTTCTTAATTAATACGCAGGGCAATTCAAGTATTATTTGGGACTACTTGAATACCCCAGTAGACAAATGAATGTGGATATATACATATCAAATCCAGGTTTTTACACTTTTAAAATTTATCTACTTTTCTGTATTTGCTTTATGCAGTTCTATATGTTATGATGAATTTAGTTATTTTTGTTCGGTGTAAGATTTGCAAGAAGTATTATATATCTTGAGATAATATGTTTGAACAAGGGTAGTAATATATTTGTGGGAATTCCCACAACAGGAGGCAACAATTATGGAACAAGGTACAGTGAAATGGTTTAACGCAGATAAAGGATTCGGCTTCATCGAAGTTGAAGGCGGAGAAGATGTATTCGTACATTTCAGCGCTATCCAAGGCGAAGGCTTCAAATCTTTAGACGAAGGTCAAAAAGTGACATTCGATATCGAACAAGGTCAACGCGGAGCACAAGCTGCTAACGTTAACAAAATCTAATTAAAGTAAAAAAGACCCCTTCGGGGGTCTTTTTTTATTTCTTATGATGTGTTAGCTATAAAACACATACTAAATCTACTTTTGAAATTTCGGTATAAAAATACCAGAGTTGACAGAAGTTCTTTGGGGAATCATAAAGGCGGACATAATATATTTTGGATTGATACCCGAGAGGATGAGAGCTATGAGCGCAGGAATATTCCGTAATGGAGAAGTAGTCAAAATAAAAGAATCGAATGAATTAGTAACGGTCTTGAAAAGTCATTATGTGAAAAACATGAAAAAATACTCTTATGTAGTCAATAAATATCCAAGTACTTTTTTCTTTGAAGAAGAATTGTTGAAACATGAAAATAGTTAATAAGGGCATATAAACTTTTTAAGTGAGCTAAGATTTTTTTAATAGATTGAGCTTGGACCTATGTAGCTTGGCCTATGTATGATGAGAACGCAAAAGGCATATCTTAAGGGGAAAAAGCTGAATGCAAGTTGCAAGCTTAAATAAAATGGACCGACTGGCAGTTGCCAGTCGGTCCATTTTATTTAATTGCTAGTTAAGGGCGAGTAATTTCAATCACATCATTCTGGGGTGTTATGTATTCTTCTTTTTGCTGCAAATACCCGTATTGAAGTTCGACGCTCATGTATTCAAATGTATTATCTTCTTTGATTACAACCAAGAGTTCTATATCATCTCTGACTGACATATTCACTGGATCATGGAATGTCAGACCTAGTATCTTCTTCATATCAACTTCAGTCGTGTAAGGAGTAAAGATATAAGCTTTCTTCCAATCATACTCAATATAATCTCCAAGATCCAATGAATTCGTACCTTCCTCCTTTAGCTTGTAGTTTAGACTTTTTTCCAATGTCTTATCGTGATGAACGGATAAAAAAGGCAAAACTATATAGACAGAAATTCCAGTAATTGCAACTAAGCAAAAAATTACTAATAGTATTTTTATTTTTCTTGAAATAGAAATTCGCTCCATCCTTTTCCAGTATATTACTTATTATAATACATTTGGATAGTCAGAGGTATAATAACTTGCTTGGCAGCTTCTACCCTTTATTAACAACAAGACAGAGCTGATTGTCTAACTTCATAATTCAACCTGCGTTCTAGTTAGCGGTATTATAAACCGATTCAAAACTGGTGATGCCATGATCCCAGTACGAACAGTTCATAAATGCGCGTGCTTCCATCCATTCCGTAACAGCGTTATCAAAGTAAATTAAATTGCCGATTGGAAGCAAGAGATTAACAGCAGTAATCCTGTCACTTAGTTGATGGGCTGCTAATCACACACCCCTCGTAATCCTCGTTGTGAAAGCAATACTGTGACACAGTAAGAAAGATATGCAGAATATAACGTTAATCTTACCACTTCACACTAATTGGCATGATTCTTGCTTATTAGTTAAGTGAGGAGGTGAAGGGATGAAAAAATTCATCATCGCATCACATGGCAATCTTGCAAAGGAACTTAAGAACTCTGTTCAAATGATCATGGGTGACGCCTATGAAATGGAAGTGGTGTGTATGGATTCCGAGAGAACAATGGATTCAATCAAAGAAGAAATCAGTGAAAAGCTAAACGATGTGGATGATAAAAATTCTGAATATATCATTCTCACAGATGTGTTGGGTGGAAGCATCGCTAATCTATGTGCTGAGTTTACAAGTCATTCCAATATTCATGTGATAACTGGTTTTAATTTATCACTCGTATTGGAAATGCTTAGTTTGAAAGATGCAATGTCAACGAACGATTTAATAGATCATTGTGTGCATCAAGCAAAAAACGGCATTGTGTATGTCAATGAATTGTTATCCAAAAGTATACCTCAATAGATAGGAGGAACAGTAATGATTAAACTTGTAAGAATTGATGATCGACTTTTACACGGCCAAGTAGCTTTTGCCTGGTCCCGCCACCTTGATGTGAATACAGTTATTGTCGCAAATGATCAAGCGGCAAGTGATCCTTTAAAGAAGATGACGTTAAATCTAGCAAAAGCACCGGGAAGCACACTATATGTCAAAACAGTGACTGAAACCATCGAGATACTTCCGAAATTGGAAGATCCCAAATTCAAAGCATTGATTCTAGTTGATAATTCAAAGGATGCTTTATCTTTAGTTGAAAGTTACACCGGGATAAAAAGTATCAATCTTGGCGGGATGCGGATGGCAGAGGGTAAAAAACTCATTTCCAGAGCGATTGCTGTAGATGAAGATGATAAAGAGAATTTAAACGAAATAATCAGCCGCGGAATTGAAGTGGAAATCCGTCAGGTACCAACGGATAGCAAAAAGCTATACGAAACTGTCGTCTAAACGGGAGGGGGAGTTCTTATGGTATTGGAGGCTATACTTATCGGGTTGCTTGGAGCTATTGGAATCTTGGACGGAAGAATATTCGGACAGATGATGTTTGAACGTCCGCTAGTCATGGGGCCGCTCGTAGGGTTAGTGCTGGGAGACTTCACTACTGGAATCATTGTCGGAGCAACATTAGAGCTCGTATGGATGGGAATCGTCGGTGTTGGATCGGCAACACCACCTGACGTAACAACTGGAGGTATCTTAGGGACAGCTTTTGCCATTATGACTGACAGCGGAGCTGAGGTTGCTTTGGCATTAGCAGTTCCGATAGCCATACTTGCTCAATCTCTTGGCATCCTTGTAAGGACAATCAACACTTCCTTCATACATCGCGCAGATAAATATGCCGAAGAAGGTAATACAAAGAAAATTGTTCTGATGCACTGGCTTGCTGTAGGACTATTTTTCCTAAATGGTTTTGTTCCAAATTTCTTGGGGATTCTATTAGGTTCTGAAGTGGTGGAGGGTATCGTGAACGCTATTCCTCAAACTATCACGGAAGGGCTGCAAGTTGCAGCGAATATGTTCCCAGCATTAGGTTTTGCACTTTTGTTGCAAATGACATTCACTAAGAAATTATCGCCCTTCTATTTTCTAGGCTTCGGTTTAGCTGTGTTTTTCGGGCTCGATATCACGCCTGTAGCGGTAATTGGAGCTATTATTGCGGTCGTGATATATCAGCTTATGCCAACAGATAAGGACAAGGAGGTGCTTCTCTAATGGAGGAAAAACAAATTAATCATCAAATGGATGCTGGTCAAGATGAGCTAGTAGATAAAAAAACATTGAGAAGGGTTTTTTGGAGATCATTTCACCTTCAAGGATCCTTCAACTATGAGCGGATGCAAGCTTTAGGCTATCTATATGCGATGATTCCTATCCTGTTAAAGCTTTATCCAAAGAAGAGTGATTTGGCTGCTGCTTTAAAAAGGCATTTGGAGTTTTTCAATACTACTCCTGCTGTTTCAAGTTTCGTCATGGGTATCTCAACGGCAATGGAAGAAAAGAATGCAAGGGAAAAAGGGGTATTCGATTCTTCTTCCATTAATGCGATAAAAGTCGCCTTGATGGGACCATTAGCTGGTATTGGTGACTCGTTCTTCTGGGGAACTTTTCGGGTGATAGCGGCTGGTATCGGAATATCGCTTGCCAGCCAAGGCAACATACTTGGAGCAATCCTCTTCTTGGTGCTTTACAATATCCCTCACTTCTTCTTGCGTTATAAAGGAACATTCTGGGGTTACAACCAAGGGACAACACTCCTTAGCTCTTTATATGAAAAGGGAAATATGGAAAAAGTGTCGTACTGCGCAGGCATACTGGGATTGATTGTAATAGGAGCCATGACTGGAACTTTGGTACAATTCACAACTCCATTAGAAATCAGCATCCAGGGGGCTGCTGTTAACTTACAGGATACGCTGGATCAAATAATGCCGAATATCCTGCCGCTAGGGCTTACATTGCTGCTATTCTTGCTGCTGAAGAAAGGTATTAAGGTGAACTATATTATGATTGGTATCATTGCTGTCGGTATTTTAGGCAAGTGGGCTGGAATTCTATAAACCTATTGATAGGAAGGGGAAGCATTATGCAAACAAATCTAATGAATCAATTTATCCATGAGGAAAAGGAAGTTCTCACATCTATTTTACAAGGTAAGGAAGATATTATAGGGGACAGCGTGCAAGCTTACACAAATAACGATATCGAAAATATTTATGTGATAGGTTCCGGAACTTCCTATCATGCTGCATTAGTGGCGAAAGATACGATATCAAAATTACTAAACAAACAGGTATTTGTAATGTATCCAACACATTTTGAGCGGGAGCAACTGCATTTAGGCGGTAAACAGCTTGTTATTGGGATTTCACAAGGTGGCAGGAGCCTATCGACAATTCATGGAATTGAAAAAGCTAAGCAATGGGGGTTTCCTACTATCGGAATTTCCGAGTATGCAGAAAGTGATTTAGCGGAAACGGTAGACTATTTTATCCCTTTATCCATCGGTTCGGTTGAGAGAGCAGGAGCTAAGACAAAAGGATATGTCGGGACCATTCTTACTTTGATTCTCTTCGCTATGCAGGCTTCCGGGAAGCAAGATGAAGAATTGTTAGAGAAACTGCAAACTACTTTCAGCAACCTTGATACGCTGGCTCAAGTTTCTGAGGAATGGTATCAAAAGATTAAGGACGACTTCTACCATGCAAAAGATATCGCTGTAATCGGATATGGCACAAACTACGCTACAGCACTGGAAGGAGCATTGAAACTCCTGGAAACTGCGAGAGTTCCTGTGGTTGGTTATGAAATGGAAGAATACATGCATGGCGTTTATAACTGCATCAGCCCGGACAGCTTCATCATATTTCTGGCCTCAGAGCACAAAGATAAGGAAAGGCTGCTCAATATGAAAGATTTCTTGGGAAATATAACAGATCATTGTTACGTAATAGGTAAAGAGGGCACCTTTGAAACTTCTGATCAGGATTTAGCCTTCGCCTTTCAAGAGCAGGAAGACTTCTCTGCCTTTGAGTATATAGTGCCGCTTCAAATCTTGTCGTCGTTGTTATCAGCTGATAAAGGCATAGATGCAGCAATTCCGAAATTCCCTAACTTCCATACGATGATGGGAAGTAAGGTGGCTAATATCTAAATATTTTCTAACTATTAAGAAAATTATAGATATAATAGAAAGGTAGAGCTTCAGTAGGTCGGATAGGGAGAGGATCGATTTGATAAAAGATAACATAATCCAACAAATCTTACATCTGTCTGCTAATCTGCCAGATCAACATAAGGACCAGATTGGAATTGATGCCAGTCAAATTGCAGCATTGATGCAGATTAGCAGAAGTGCTGCAAGCAGGTATTTAAACGAACTTAATCGTTCGGGAGATATGGTCAAGGTCAACACTAGGCCTGTTTATTTTCACATGAAGAGACATTTGGAGGATTACTATAATAAATCTGTCGCTCAAACAAGCTTTTCTAGTTACGAAGAGTTATTTCACTACTTGCTTAATGAAGAAACCAAAAAAAGAGATCCTTTCTCTGTATTTATTGGTGCAGAAGGAAGCATGTCCACTCAAATAGAACAATTAAAAGCTGCTATAAGTTATCCTCCAAGAGGTCTTCCAATCATGATTGCTGGAGAAACAGGTGTAGGAAAAAGTAATTTGGCGCGATTGACGTATGAATACGCATTGGAAAGCAATCTTATTGGTCCTGAGAGTCCTTTCCTTACAATGAACTGTGCAGAATTTGCTGATAATCCAGAGTTAGTCACAGCTAATCTTTTTGGTTATGTTAGCGGGGCATTCACCGGCGCTGTGAAAGATACGAAAGGCATCATCGAGTCTGCTGACGGAGGGATACTCTTCTTGGATGAGGTGCATCGACTATCCGCGGAAGGACAGGAGAAGTTGTTTCTGTTCATGGACCAAGGAGTATTTCATCCATTGGGAGACAACCAAAAGTGGAAGAGATCAGATGTAAGGCTTCTATTTGCAACTACAGAAGGAATAGAAGAAACTTTTCTGCCTACATTCATAAGGAGAATTCCGATCATTGCATCGATTCCTCCATTAAGGGAACGATCTGACGATGAGAAGTTTCGCTTAATCTACCTTTTCTATGAAAAAGAAAGCAGGAATATCGGCGTTAAATTAAGTATCCAGCATGATGTCATCCGTGCGCTGATGGCCTATCGTCCAAAAGGGAATGTAGGAGAGTTAAAGAATGTAATTACTACGTCTTGTGCAAAAGCTTATCAAGAATCGATTGATGCTATAAATGATGGAATTCATATACAACAACGCCATTTGCCAAAGGAAATAGTTGAATACTATTTACTGAATAAACAAAAACATGTACTGGAACTGCCGGATGAATCTATATCCATACATCCGGCAGTAAAAATTATAAATGATTTTCCCTTTTTGAACCAATCTAGGGGTAAACTAAACCATATATATCAGTCTCTTATAAAACGATTAGCCGGTAATACGGATCCTAAGGAAGACATATCGGAGCTGGCTATCCTTGTTAATCAGGAAATTGACCGAATCATGTACAGCAACCAAAAAGTAATAGAAAAGGTCGAATTTCTTAGCCTGAAACAACTGATTACTACGTACATGGAGTATAGACCAGTGGATAAATCAATTATCTTTCCGGGAAGCTTCACTATCGGGCTGACACATTATCTGTTCGAAGCATGCAGCTCAGCCCTTACAGCTAAAGAAGAGGGCACTGCTAAGCAGGTGCTGGATTCCATTCAGTTAGTGCTGCCGGATGAAGTGACTTACGCCAATAGGATCGTCAACAAAATTAGGGATACCTTTGATGTATATGTTAACAAACTGGATATTGCTGTTATTGCTCTTTATCTCTCAGGGTTAAAGAAAAACAAGAGGTCTGACCGAATCAGGTCGGTCATCGTTGCACATGGTTTTGCCACAGCAAG
Source organism: Terribacillus aidingensis (assembly GCF_040703035.1). NCBI lineage: Bacteria > Bacillati > Bacillota > Bacilli > Caryophanales > Bacillaceae > Terribacillus > Terribacillus aidingensis. The sequence continues at coordinate 1,096,311 of NZ_CP159996.1, forward strand.
CAGTATAGCCCATGTAGCAAACAGTGTACTTGGCGAGAACATATTCGAGGCTTTCGATATGCCATTAGAGGTTTCTCCTATTGATATTATTCATAAGATAGAGGATTATATGGAAGCTATTGATACGACCAATGGTGTCATTTTTCTAGTTGATATGGGCTCACTGACAGAATTGCAAAACCATTTGCAACCTAAGGGTCCAGGTGCTATTGGATTATTAAATAACATTACAACATCCATGGCTATTGAAGTTGGAGAATCAATCCTGCGTGAAGATAAAATAGATCAAATACTTAAGTGTGTTACAGCATCCATCAAACCAACCTACAAACTGATTAAAGATGAACATAACAAGTACAATGCTATCATTACAACATGTGGTACTGGCATGGGTACTGCGGTGAAAATTAAAGAGCTCCTTATGAAAGGCATTGGCAACACAAAAAACATCACAGTACTTCCTTATGATTTCTTAAGTTTAAAAAATAATGGGCTTAAGGAACATGTCTTTACTAGCTATAATGTTTTGGGGATTGTAGGTACTCTGGATCCGAAGGTGCCGCATATTCCTTTTGTAGCTATGGAAGACATTATTTCAGAGAAAGATACGAATAAGCTGAATGAAATATTCAGTGGAGTATTGCCGACTGTAAAGATTGAAGAATTAAATGAAACAATGCTGAAGCTTTTCTCTCTCGAAAGTGTTATTCACCATTTAACAATTCTTAATCCTGACAAGCTTATTGATAATTTGAGCGACATCCTAGGAAAAATTCAGCAAGAATTGAACATTACGTTCTCAAATCCTACTTTAATGAGTTTATATATTCATATGAGTTGTCTCGTTGAAAGGCTAGTCAAGAAAAGTCCTATTGAATATTACTCTGATATGGAACAATTCGGGGAAGAACACAAAACGTTCGTTCATCTGATGAAGCGTATATTCTATAGAATCGAAGAGAATTACGGCGTAGAGATTCCCTTGTCGGAGATCGGATACATTTATGACATTATAAAAATCAGAAACGAAGCCTTCGTTTATTAGAGAGGAGAGGGAGATAGTATGCTCTTAGAGAAATTTACAGTTACAGATAAAATGGGTATTCATGCTCGTCCTGCCACAAAGCTAGTTCAAGCAGCAAATAAATTTAAATCTAAAATTCACCTTGGGTTTGAGGAAACAAAAGTCAATATGAAATCTATTACTGGTATCATGACACTTGGAATAACAGAAGGAATGATTATTGAAGTTATGACAGAAGGAGAAGATGAACGGAAAGCGTTTCAAACATTATGTGAGTTGATGGAAAGAGAAAGTATAGGAGTGTCTGCGAAAGCTATCAGTTAAATGTAATGAAAGCATCAAGAGTTATTTCTCTGATGCTTTCATTTTTCTTTACGAATTCTAGAATCCTCAAATCCTAATTCCATTCGATATTTCGCGACTGTTCTCCTGGATATAGCGATGGAGTGCTTCTGGAGTAAGGTTGTAATTTTTTGATCTGATAAAGGAGAGGATTTCCGCTCATTTTCAAGTAATTCTTTCATTTTCTCCTTTATCTGATGTACGGAATGGAAAGCATCCGTCTTCGTACTAGAGACTCCTTTGGAGAAGAGCTGTTTGAAAGAAAAGAGACCGAGTGGTGTTTGCAGGTACTTATTGCTAGTTGCTCTGCTAACAGTTGATTCATGGACTTGCGCAGCGTTTGCAATATCTTTTAGCGTCATGGACTTTAAGCAAGTTGTACCTTCTTTGAAGAAATCTGGTTGGAATGCAAGTATCTCCTTCGTTATGTTGTAGAGAGTCTGTTGCCTTTGCTCCAGCCCTCTAATCAATTGAGAAGCTGCAAACATACTTGCTTTTGCGTATCGTTTCACTTCATTTGATGGGTCGTTATGAAGCATGGCTGAAAAGGAGGGGTCAAGTTTTACGACTGGTAAATGCGCTTGATTCACAATAATGTTAATGCCACTGTCTGTTTGTCTTAGAATCACATCTGCTGCAATATAGGGAGTAGGCTTTGTATGGAAGTTCATAGCAGGATAGGGGTTCAGTGACTTGATTTGTAAATCTGCCTCATAGATGTCAGATAGTTCTACACCGAGTATAGTTGAAAGTATTTCATATTCTTTTTCTGCCAGCAGTCCCAGATGCTCATCCACAATCTTATAGGCAAGGGAATTAGCGGATTTTATTTGCAGGAGAAGACATTCGTGCAAGTCTCTAGCACCAATCCCAGGGGGATCTAGAGTTTGAATTATAGCAATTGCATCATCTAATTTCTCACTCTTGATACGTAATGAAGTCGCAGCGTGTAACCTATCCAGAATCAGATAACCCTTATCATCTAAACTACCTATTAGATAATATAATACGGCTCTTACATCAGGTGAAATGGAAAATAGAGAAATTTGATGCTTCAGATTTTCTGTCAAAGATTCTTCTGATACCATTCTGTCGTATGTATCAGCTGCAGCGGAAGTATTTGACCAGTTGGATTCCCGGTCGTTGGTAGGAGATGCGTCTAATTGAAGCGCGGGATTGGACTGAATCTGATCCTGTATATATTCATTAAGATCAGCGGATGAGAACTGTAAAATAGAAATGGATTGCCTAAGAGATGGTGTCAAAGTAAGGGCTAGCTGCTGCTTTTGATGGAGACTGACATGCAAAGACATTAACTTCACCTCTAAATTGATTGATAATTCTAATTTTACACAGCTGTACAGGTGAAGGCTATACATACTTATCTAAAAATCAAATTACTACGTTAGGGGCTTCGTATTTTTCATTAGATATTCCTATTAGTTTCCCACGATTTCAAGTTATCAGAAAAGACTTTTCCTAAAAGCGTTGACAAGGCCATATAACTTTAATAGAATAATACAAGACGTTACATTACATATCGATTCCGTAGCTCAGCTGGGAGAGCACTACCTTGACAGGGTAGGGGTCGCTGGTTCAAGTCCAGTCGGAATCACTACTTACAATCGTTGATATGAAGCGATTTTATGACAAAAACACCACTTTAAAAAGAGTGGTGTTTTTGACGTTTATAGGTTATTTGATACGAATTTGATACGAATGCTTAATCGTTCTGTGCGTAGAACATTTTGCCGAACTCAGCGACAGTATTTTTTTGTAAGTTGGGTAGCAAATGACTGTAGGTATCTAATGTTATTCGTACATTAGCATGGCCGAGTCGTTCTGATACGATTTTCGGATTTACTCCTTGCTTTAATAACAAGCTGGCATGCGTATGCCGTAAATCATGAAACCTTATTCTTTTTACGCCGCTTTGTTTTATCAAACTATAAAATATTCGGTTGAGGTTTCTAGGGTTAAGAGGAGTACCTACGCTAGTCCTTATAACTAAATCATGCTCATTCTTATAAAGAGGCCTGTTAGCCATAAGCTCTTGCTTGTACATGGACTTCAACCGCAATATTTGATTGAGTGTATTTTTGTCTACAGATATTCTTCTGTTACCGGCGCTAGTTTTGGCGCCAATGTTTAACTCGCCATTCATATCCATTGTCTGTACAACAGAAAGAGTTTCATTCTGTTCATCTATATCTTTCCAACGTAGATCCAATTTCTCCACGTCTCATGCCTGTTGTTAAAGCTATTAGAAATACAGAATAATATCTGGAGTTCTTTGCAAAGTCTAAGAATGTCTTGATATCATCCTCATCCCAAACTTCGACTTCTTTCTTTGTTACCTTTGGTGGATCTACCAGAGCTGCAGGGTTACGAAGGATCATATCCCACTTCTGTGCTTTATTTAATGAATCATTTATAATTGTGTGCAACTTTCGTAAGTTCTCAGATGAAAGACTTCCGCTGCTTTTCACATCATTATAAAAAGACTGGATGTCCCGTGGAGTAATCTTGCTTATTTCTAAATGACCAAGCGCCGGCACAATGTGGCTATTTACATAATAGGTGTAGCTTTGAAAAGTACTCTTACATTCATACCTTTATCTTCAAGCCAGGACTTCATGAACTCTGCGTATAAGGTTTTGGAAGGCTCAACATATACACCTTTGTTCATAGCATCTTTCGCCTCAGTCATTGCTGCCTCGGCTTCTTTCTTTGTTTTAAATCCGCGCTTCAATTTCTTTTTGTATTTACCATTCTCTTTATAGCTAAAGGAATAGTACCATTTATTCGTTTTGGCATTATCATCTTTATAGACAGGCATTATTTATCTTCCTTCCAAATGACGACTTGTTCTATCGGTATTTGATAATGACTGCATACCTTGTCCAATACTTCCATGGCAACATATTCATGTCTGCCCATCTTAGCCAGGGTGGCAGAAGAGATACCGACATCTTCACGCATCTTCGATTTTGTTTCCTCTACATCAATAAGATGCTTCCATAAAGGAGCATATGAGAAAGGCATTTAATAACCTACTTTCTTTCACTTCGACCAAGAGATACTTGGCTGGCTTTTTTTATGCCTACTGTCCTCTACGTAGTGGACACCGCTGTCCTCTACATAGAGGACACCAAAAATAGTTTCTTCATATAATGCAAAACTGCTAAAGAAAACTTTAAAGAAATATATAAAGAAATACCTAGCAAACATTATTGAATTTAGGTGACAAGTAAGTGACAAGTTTGTTCGTCTAAAATTAATTTTGAAATAAGGATGAATGGTTAGAAACTTCTCTTGCAATTAACATGTAGAGAAACACTACAGAGGAGATGCAAGAGTATGAACATTTCAGAATGGAACGTACATTTGTTTCGTTTAATTAATGACGCGGGTAAGGAATATACGTACTTAAATCCAATAATGATTTTTATTGCAGAGTACATGGTGATTTTCTTGGCTCTAAGCATGGCCACTATTTGGTTTACAAAGAATCGAAAAAATAAAATGATGGTTTTTTGTGGACTATTGGCTTTTATTTTTTCTGAGATGCTTGGTTCAGTAGCAGCAAAAATACATTGGAATACTCAGCCATTCGATGAGTTAGAAAAAGTAAATAAGTTAATCTCTAAAGCAGTAGACAATTCATTTCCTAGTGACCACACTATATTATTTTTCTCCATATGTATGACATTTTGGTTATTTTATAGAGGATGGTCCTTTTTGTTTCTTGTATTAGCTACTTCTGTAGGTGTTTCACGTATTTGGGTAGGTGTTCATTATCCAGCAGATGTATTTGTAGGAGCCTTGATAAGCATGATTTCAGCTACTTTAGTATATTTAATTATTCCCAGAATCCGCTTTATCCGAAATATAATTCCTATATTAGAGAAAATCGAACAGGCATTAATGTCCTTTCTCAGCAAGCTAAAGAGTAAAGTAACCAGAAAATAAAGTTAGTAGTTTTGTAATATTAGGACTTAAGAAATCGCATAAATTCCACAACAAGGGTGTTCTTCCCATTATTTAAGGAAGGATGCTTTTTTTCTGTAAAAAAGGATGGTAATGGGATGAGATGAAGAATAAAAAGGCTGCACCAGCTGTTAAAAAGTAGACTAAAAATAAAGCAAGAGCAGCCTTAACTCCCACTTTTTATATAAATATTAATTAGATCCGAGTACTACTTTTTGTTTAATACCTATACTATCTAATAGAGAATTAAATTGCTCAGGATCAACTTCTTTAACTCGGTCTATTATGATTTCAACGCACTTCTCCGTTTCGTCTACATCAACTGGTTTCCAGCTTGTATCCTCCATAACTGTGTTTATATGCGCATATATAAATATAATTAGTGGTAGAAAAAGGAGGGTATTCCCCCTTACTCCTTAACTCTCAATAACCTTAAGCTGTTTAATGTAACAAGTAATGTAGCGCCCATATCAGCGAATATAGCAATCCAAAGCGTTAACCAACCTGGTACTACCAATAGTAATGCGATCAATTTGATAGCAAGAGAGAAGGTAATGTTCTGTTTAATAATCTGTAATGCTTTTCGACTTAATTTAATGGAATATGGCAACTTACTTAAATCATCTGACATCAAAGCAATATCAGCAGTCTCAAGCGCTGTATCCGTTCCAGCGCCGCCCATAGCCACCCCAACGGTAGAAGCAGCTAATGCAGGAGCATCGTTTACGCCATCTCCGACCATAGCCACACTGTTGTGATCGTTACGAAGCTTCTTAATAAAAGTCAGCTTATCCTCGGGAAGCAGATTTGCTTCAATGCTAGTTACGCCAACTTGCTTACCTATTGTGTTGGCAGTCATCTGATTATCACCAGTAAGCATCACAGTACTAATACCAAGATTATTTAAGCTACTGATAACCTCTTTTGAGGAGTCTCTTATTTCGTCGGCTACAGCAATCAACAGCTGTATTTCTTTAGCTGTTCCTAGGATCATTACGGTCTTTCCTTCAGTTTGCAGCTGCTCAATCTGGCTGTTGAGATTCTTATCAATCGTTTGATGCAGTTCTGAGAAAAGAGTGGGACTTCCTACATAATAAGTTTCATTGTTAACAACGGCTTTAACACCTTTACCGGTAATGGATTGAAAGTCATCGATACGAATTGAGCTGAAATTTACATCCTTTGTTTCTGCTACTCTTACAATTGAGGAAGCAAGGGGATGCTGCGATCCATTTTCAATTGCTGCCGTTATAGCTAATAACTCATCTTCTTTGCCGCCAAAGGTCACTAAATTTGTGACAGTTGGAACACCTTTGGTTAATGTTCCGGTCTTATCAAACGCTATAGCTTTTAAGGCTCCAGCTTCTTCTAAATGAATGCCACCTTTGATCAATACACCTTTTCTTGCTGCATTACCTATAGCGGTAACAATAGCAACTGGTGTAGATACAACCAAGGCACAAGGACAACCTACTACCAATACTGCTAAGCCCTCGTAAATCCATTTACTCCAATCTGCATTAAATATAAGAGGTGGGAGGATAGCAACTAGAAGTGCAATAATTACGATTGTTGGAGTGTAGTACTTTGCGAATTTATCAACGAAAGCCTGAGATGGAGCTCTTTCTGCCTGGGCTTCTTCCACAAGATCTATAATCTTTGAAAGGGTAGTATCTTCCACTCTTTTGGTGACTTTGACTTCAAGTAGCCCTTCTTCGTTCAGGGTTCCTGCAAATACCTCATCTTCAACAGTTTTAGTAACGGGGACACTTTCACCAGTAATCGCAGCTTGATTGAGCGTTGAGATACCTTTCGTAACAACGCCGTCCATCGCTAACTTTTGTCCTGGTTTGACGATCATTGTATCGCCGATTTGTATATCTTCCACGTTAATCATAAGCTCTTTGCCGTTTCGACGTACTAGTGCCTCATTTGGTGCAATGTCCATTAATGATTCAATGGATTGCCGTGCTTTATCCATAGAGTATCGTTCCAGGGACTCGCTTATAGCAAATAGGATAACGACAGTCGCGCCTTCACCCCATTCTCCAATAATGGCGGCACCAATAATCGCAATAGTCATAAGTGTGTTCATATCAAAACTTAAGCGACTTAGGTTCTTAAGCCCTTTTATAAAGAGAGAATAACCACCAATTAAAATAGCTGTTCCATAACCTACTGTCGGTATAAGATGTTCTTCTCCGTATTGCGTACTCAATCCCCAACTTAGTAGGACAAGCAAAGCGGCTATATAGACCTTGATGTTTTCTTTTTGCTTCCAGAAAGGAGGACGTTCAACTTTCTTTTCTCTATCTTCACGGATCTTTAGGTTTTCAAAAGCACCGGCCTTTTCTAAATCTTCAATTGTTGTATCGCCGTTGACATAGATCTTTGCCGCACCAAAGTTTATTTTTGCATCCTGGACTCCTGGCAATTCTTTAACGTTACGTTCGAATTTAGCTGCACAGTTAGAGCAGGAGAGTCCTTGTACGCGGTATGCTTTCATATCTTCCTCGGTTAATCCTATATTCTCATTAGACACTGACCTTCACCTCGTTTTGATGAGCAAGCGCAATCTCCATGATTTGTTTGATATGATCATCGTCTAAAGAATAAAAAGCGAGCTTTCCTTCTTTTCTATACTTAACAATTCCTTGCTTATGAAGAGTCCGTAAATGATGGGATGCATTAGCAACAGTAATACCCAAGACATTGGCAATGTCGCAAACGCAAAGTTCGTCATCTTGGCATAATATATAAGTGATTTTAGCTCGATTTTCGTCAGAAATAGCTTTCAACATTTGAGCAACATTTAGGATATTGACTGACTGCAAATCCTCTTGTATACGGTTTACCTTCTTCTTGTCATAACAATATATCTCACAAGTATCCTTCTTACTCACAAGTATCACTCCATTTCATTCAAGTATCCATTTGATTATAGTCTAACTTAATTTGTATTTTATTCAAGTGGATACTTGAATGTTACGCATTAATTTTCAGATAAGTTGCATATTTTGGTTGTATATCAAAAAAAGTTGATGTATTATCTGTTTATAAACATCAAGAAAATTTGATGTAAGGTGGTGACGTTGTGGAAACAAAGGAACTTGTACTAAGTGATTATCAGGGAATATTCAAAGCTTTAGCGGATACGAAGCGTTTAGAGCTACTCCAGTTATTATCTAAATCACCAGAGGAACCTATTTGTGTTTGTGACCTTACTGAATCTATGGAAATGGCTCAGTCTAAACTTTCTTATCATTTAAAGATTCTTCTCGACGCTGACTTAATTACGAAAGAAAAGCGTGGTACGTGGAATTATTATGGATTAAATCCATCTATGTTGAACCACATACTTTCGGAAGAACTTTGCTGCTTATTCAGAGGTCCAGCGGTAAAAGCAGAGAAATGCTGTACTAACTAAATGAAAGGGGTGGAGTAATATGAGCAATCAATTACCTGTAGTAATTATTGGTGCTGGTCCGGTAGGCTTAGCGGCTGCGGCACATTTAGTGAAATATGATTTACCTTTTGTGATTTTGGAAAAAGGGGAAAGCGTAGGAAGCAACATTCTAGAATGGGGCCACGTTCAACTATTTTCTCCTTGGGAGTACAACACGAATCAAGCAGCAACGAAGCTATTATCTGAAACGGAATGGCAACATCCGGATAATGATAAGTTGCCAACTGGTAAAGAGTTAGTAAATGAATATCTAAAACCACTTTCACAGCTCCAAGTAATGCAAGATAATATACGCTTTAATTCCGAGGTTATTGCTGTAACTAAGGATGGTGCGGATAAATTGAAGTCTGATAACCGAAATGAACAAGCATTTGTTATCCATTATAAAAATGGTTCTAAATTAGAGAAGGTAAATGCTTCAGCAATTATAGATGCAAGCGGAACTTGGCAAAATTCGAATCCACCTTATGCTGACGGTGTGTGGCTTGATTCGTCTATAAGAGATTCAGTACATACAAATATTCCGGCAGTGCAGCAGCAACCGGAAGTATTTATAAATAAGCATACTGTTGTGATTGGGTCTGGCCATTCTGCATTGAATACATTGCTGAACCTAGCGGAGCTGAAAGAAAATCATCCATCAACGAAGATATCTTGGATTCTTAGAAGAGAATCACCGGTATCTGCATTTGGGGGAGAGGAACAAGATCAACTTGCAGCTCGAGGTGCATTAGGATCAAGCGCACATAAGCTTGTGGAACAAGGCGTTATAGATGTATTCGCTCCGTTTAATGTAGAAGAGATTGATTATGACGGATCCAAATATACATTAAGCAGTAAGGAAGGAAATTTTATCTCTTCCGTTGACGAAATTGTAGTTAATACAGGTGCGCGGCCAGATTTTAGTTTTCTTCGAGAAGTTCGGTACGTAATCGATCCAATTGTAGAGAGTACACCAGCATTAGCACCGCTTATTGATCCAAACTTGCATAGCTGCGGAACGGTTCGCCCGCACGGTGAGGAAGAGTTGAGACACCCGGAAAAAAACTTCTACATTACCGGCGTTAAAAGCTATGGTAGAGCTCCTACATTCTTGCTGGCTACAGGATACGAGCAGGTAAGATCCATTGTCGCTTCTATTGCGGGTGACGTTGAATCAGCTAAGCAAGTGAAATTGAAACTTCCAGAAACGGGTGTATGTAAGACTAATATCGTTACTGCAAAACAACAAAGTTGCTGTGGGTGTTAAGGCAATGAAAGCAGCTCACGTACGAGAATTAGATAAAAACGATTGGGAGCGCGTTAGGGACATTTACAAGATCGGTATAGATAGTGAAAACGCTACTTTTGAGACTGATGCTCCCGATTGGGATTATTGGAACAACAGCAAGTTGTCGTTTGGCAGACTGGTTGCAGAGATTGAGGAAAAGATAGCGGGTTGGGTAGCATTATCTCCTTATTCCTCTCGCCAAGTATATAGTGGTGTTGCAGAAGTTGGTATTTACGTTGATCCAGAATTCCAAGGTAATGGTATAGGGTCTGCATTGTTAGAAACAGTGCTTAGTGTTTGTGAGAAAGAAGGACTGTGGACTGTGCAGGCAAGTATTTTCCCTGAGAACGCTGCAAGTTTGGCACTGCATCAAAAGTTCGGTTTTCGTGTAGTCGGCAGGAGAGAGAAAATTGCTCAGTTAAATCATAAATGGAGAGACGTTATGTTACTGGAGAAGAGATTATGATTATAAATAAAGGTGGAGTTTTAGGGGAAGAGTATTTTATTTCGTATCTTAAGCTTGTGAAGAACTCATTAAATTGCAGTAATGAAGAGGCGTACAATATTACTTTTTCACGGCTATTTAAGAATGATTCGGATTCTTTAGGTGAGAAGAGTTACGATACTTTCCAAAGAGCATATAATCAATTTAAAAGAGATTTATTCATAACAGATACATTTATTAATGATAGATCATAAAGGCGATGTTAAAAAAACATTGCCTTTATGTGTATAAAAAAATGAGGCGAAATTACTTAACCACTAAGGCAAGTGTGTGTTAATCAGAATTTAAATTGCAACTTGCAACCATCTAAATATAATAGAGTAGAGGTAATTATATGGAAGATGTTAGAGAACTGATTCAAATGTTAACAACGACGTTTTGGACTTCTAAGTTGTTGTAACACAGGTGCATACGATATAAGCCCAATTCAAAGTCAGATATTATTTGAAATTGATCGTCAAAACACCTTCTATTCAGCAGATTGCAGAAACTCTTGGCACAGATATAAAAATACACTATTTGCGCCTGCAACAAAATGAGATTGGTAAGGGCTTTTTTTACTGAGTGCTACACCAGGCACTACCTTCATTAGTTGCTTTAAAGAAGTATGAAGTGAGTTATTAGTTTTTTATTTCAACACTTTATTTACTTTGTTGATATAAGTATCATAACTATCAATTAATAAGTCCACCTTCTGCTGCGTATCAAAGTGTACTTCTTTCATAGAATTTCTTAGATGCTGACTAAAATTCTCGTCGTTTACATCATTTCCATAACTACCCAGATGCTGTAGACTGCCTAAACAATCATAATAAGATTCAAATAAAGAAAGTGGAATATCCTCATAAGATATTTCTTTTAATTTATTCACTGTCTCTTTTAAGTATTTACTTTCTACTTCAATAATCTCACTATAAAAATCATTTTCAGTAATATTTATCAGAACATACTTCGCTGAAATCAACTCTGGTCTTACAAGATAGTAAGTCCGAATTTCTTTCTTGTGTTGATCAGTTAACTTACCTTTATGTTCATAGTGATACTTAAGTTTTGCATTTGACCAATTAACTACTAACGGAGTTATAGCTCCCGCAGTAAAGGTTAAAAGTGTACTCCATTCCATTTAAGTTATCCTTTCTTTTTATAGCGGCGGTTATGCTATTACATCTTTTCATATTTTAATTTGTAAACTATATTATTTTATATCTATAATTTTTCCGTTTTCTATGAGCCAACGTTCTTGGAAAGCTCTTTTTGCGGCATTAGATACTTCTTTCATAAACCAGGCATTACTAGAGCTTCCAACTACAACGGATACCAAGGGTAGAATTTGCAGTGCTTTTCTCTTTGTTAAATTAATTCCTAACTTCTTGGCAATTTTTTTTATCATCATAATTGTAGCTTCATCACTCAATCTATTATTTGCCGCTTTTTCACTAATCTTTTTCCAAGTTTCTTTAGCGATAGTAGTATGGATTGATTTCAACTTTGCTAAGGCAAGACTCTTTTCTCTTACAGAGTTTGAACCCGAAATAGATAAAATACCTAATGCAAATTGCTTCTCTTCCTCTGTCTTGCATTCAAATCCATAGCAGAGCCCAATCTTGTGAATAGTCCGCATAGCTAATGTCGTTACAGCGGGTATATCTACAACAGTCCCAAAAGCACCATATATGCCCGTTGCACCACCTTCAGCAGCTGCTATTCCTACTGCCCATCCTTGAACTTCATTTGCTAATTTATCGCAGATCTTTAGATCCACATATCGGAGGTCTTCTATAGAATTTAACTGTGATTTTCTAACAATTCCTTTAGTATCAGCTAAAAGTCTTCCTAACTCATTAGCCCCTTCTAAGGCACCTCGAATTGCTGCTTCAGGTATAACGGCATTAATTACTGAGGCCACCGGAGCGGCTGCTTTACTCATAGCGTTTGAAATGACCCCAGGATTTGAATTCTTCCATTTTTTAATCTTTTTAACTTGTTCGGCTTCATAATCATTCAACTCATTATCCAAAATATTAGACTCTATTTTCTTTATCCCCCTTTAGTACTATTAACTTAAGGTTAAACATAATTATTGGGTTGTTCAATATTTTTTTAAAATACAGGATCTATTGTATATTTTGCTAGTTCTTTTATTTTAGAAGGAGTAGTAAATAAAGGACAAGGTAATGATTTTTAAAATCTTCTTCCAACTAATCCATATTATGTTTTCAATGTTTAGAGGTCTTAAATACTACTTATCAAGAAAATATGCTTACTTAAGTACCTGGACTAAAGGAGTGTTTTTATTTTTGAATATTAAATTAATGGGAATGAATGGATAATTCTTATATAATTTTTAAGTACATAAGCAATAACCCAACATTGGAGGTTAGGCTGCGTGAGAATAAATTTTGTTATTGTTCTTATTTTAACAACATTGATTATAGGAGGGTGCGGTGTGGGTGGCGATAATCAGTCAGTATCTCCTTCTGAAATGGATCCAAATGAATTGCCGGATGTTCCTGCGTTTCAAGATGAATTTACTCGTGACTTTATACAAAGCACTGAGCCTGTAAAAGAAGAATACTACCATTTCCAATCCGGATCGAACAGTTTTACAATGAATTTCCCCGAAAGAATGATAGTAGTTGATGAAAGTTACAGCTTAGGTCCTGATGATAGAAGTGAATATCTTGAGTTTTCACATCTAAAAGAAGATAAAGAGGAGATGGATATTCTCCCTGTGATAACTATGGATTATTACAACTTTATGAGCAGCGAAGAATCAAGTAAAGAAGGACTATCAGGGAAAATAGATGAAGAGCTTGAATTTAAACAGTTAGAAACAGAAGAAAATCTGAATATAGAATATGCTGATACTACTGAAGGACCTTATCCAGGTATTGCTGCTTTAGTTTGGAACAAGAATGATCAGCAAATACAGATATTCACAACCTTCATATGTAATGATGGCATTAATGAAGACCAGTGCAAGAAATTAATCGAGTCAGAGAAGGAAAAAACCCTAGAAATAATAAGTTCAATTCACTTTACGAAAGAAGAAAGTGAGTGATTTTATGTCTCTAGACAAAATCACTGCAACAGATGTATGGATGCGGCTAGTAAATACAGAGTATGATGAGTTACCTTCTTCTCAACTTGAAGAGAAGTTTAAGTATATTTATCTTGAGGAAACAGGCGAGATATTCAATGGTGATTTAAAAATGTTTCACTCCTCTGAGTCTAAATCGGTTAATCCAGAAAAAACAGGATATGATGGAACAGCTCTTCTTATATCTGAGGGTGGAGAGGAAGAACTCTTCATAATTAATCAAGGAACTCAGTCAGATACACCAGTGGACTGGGCCTATAATATTAAAGGAGCTTTTTTAGGTCAAACAGTTGACCAGGCGGAAGCTGCAAGAGAGTTCACCAGAGAAGCGAAAATACACTTTGATGTAGATGAAGACGTATCTGTGAATGCATTGGGGCATTCTCTAGGTAATCAGAATGGTACTGTAACAGGTGTATCAGATGGAACTTTTGATGAGATATATGGTATTAACGGATTACAAATTTCCCCGTATTCACAATTTAGATATGACCGTACATTTGCCAATGAAGTGAGAGAAGAGTTTAAAATAGTTGATTCTCAAGAGATTTACGAGATACCTAAAGAGGATTTAGTCAAATTCACAAAGGATTATTTTGAGAATACAGGAGTTAAAATTAAACAAGTCATCTCCACAGACGACCCTCTCTATGGAATTACAGAAAAAGGCGGCTTAGTAGCACTAGGTGAGATTGAATATCTTGATACAAACCCAGAATTAAGCGGCATTAAAACGATTATAGATGATATTCCGGATGATGTACTGAAAGAATTTATTGATTTAGGAGTCGTATATGCTTCAGCCGATCAAAAAGGCGGCATTGCTGAAGTGCTGCGACAAACACTTGGAGTCAATTATGACTATATAAAAGATATAAATTCCTTACAAAGTCTTGGTCAATGGTATTTACTAAATCAGTCGGAAGTGGATGAAACACTAAAAGCAATCGATAGTAATCTCCCCCCACTAATAGATAAGCTTAACTTAATAACCGACAATTCTGAGGTTATCTTTGGAAGACTTTTTGAAGAAGGCTATATAACGGAAGAACAAAAGAAAATTATGATTGATGAAATCTCAAAACTTGCACAAGAACTCGAGTACGTGCAGAATTCTCTGACTTACAATGTTAATACAGACGAAAAAGGCGGTTTCCTTGATAAGCTGACAGCTGATGGTGTTTTGGGAATGGTGATTTATAATCTCTATAATGCTTACAATGACGCAATGAAAAATATAAAAGATAGCGGGATTATGGATAGTTTGGCAAGTATAGTTGATAGCCACAGTATTAACGAGTTATTAAATGCTCGTACTATTGGGAACAAAACTTACGTAGGTAAGGATGTTATCTATACTTCTGAAGGTGTAAATGGAGGAAAACCAATTAAGGTTAATATGTCTGCTGCACTAAGATTTTATAATGAAGGAATTGTTTCATTAGAAAACAAACTACAATATATCAATAATCTAGAAAAGACTGTCTATGAAGAGTTAACCCACATCTTTAATAGTAGAAGATCGAAAATCATTAGAGGAATTAGTAGCATTGAATCAAGTCCGCGAAGTTATGCAGCGATGTTAGAAGAACACAAATATATGTTAATGAAAATAAAAGACGTGAGAATCATTGAGACTATACCGCGACTGAATATCTCGCATCTTGATGAAGATATAGAGCGGATGAAAAAGTCAGTTGCAACAGGCCGTGATTTCGTCGAGAGATATCGAAGTGCTATACTACAACTTTTTCGAGAAGAAGAAAATCTTTCAAAAATGTTTGATTTAGCGAGGGAGATATAATGCCGGAGTTTACTGTAAAATTAACAAAACCCATAATCCCTGAAGAAGACTTTAGTTATTTAAGAGGCACACTCTCCCGACTTGCAGAAGAGATTTTTGCGGAGGATGAAAAGTTCCATTCTTTAGCTAATTCAATCCTTGTAAGTAAGGGGCAGCAAGGAAAGATCATAGATGCAGTACAAGCAGAGAACTTTTTACGTCGTAGAGAAAATCTTGATATTGCTTCTATGTTTTCATTTAAGGTCATTGGTTTAGTGAATAGCTTCAATGAGCAAATAGATGAAATGAACAAACCGTCTATTTTTGTAACATATAGCGACAGCGATGAAGCATCTTAAGTTTTAGTCGATACCTGTATTAGTTCTGTTTAGGGTTAATGACTAGTACAGGTGTATCTAAAGCTGTTTGCTAACGTCAATGCTAACGTAATTATTTTTTTGAGCTGATTTTAACGGAATTAATGGACTATATGGACAGAAAAACCCTTAAAATACGCTATTTACGCTTATAACAAAATTGACAGGGTAGGGGTCGCTGGTTCTAGTCCAGTCGGAATCACTAACTAAAAACCTAGAGCCACAATTAGACTAACCTAGTTAAATGGGACATAAAAAAACACCCTTCAAGTGATACACTTAAAATAAGTGTCAATTTGGAGGGTATTTTTTATGGGGAAAAATAGATATTCAACAGAGCTAAAGTGGTCAGTTGTGAAGGATAAATTAAGTGGACAATATTCAAATCAACAAATTATGGAGAAGTATGGCATAAAGAATGTATCTCAGATCAAAACATGGATGAGATGGTACCGAAACAATGAGATGCATCGTTTCGACCAGCCAATCGGTAAACAATACAGTTTTGGGCATGGACCTGTTTATACATCTAACGAAGATAAGAAGAATCGACAGATCGAAAACTTGGAGATGGAGAATGAGATTCTAAAAAAGTATTTGGAGATCAAAGAGGAGTTGGAAAGGAAGTAGTTCTATATTTGGTGGGAAGATTGAGGAGGAAATATACAGTAACGGCAGTCTTAAGCGTCTTACAGATTGCCAGATCTACATATTATCGATGGGCCTCTGAGGGTATCCAACCAAAATCGACCGTAGAGAAAGCAATTATTTCCCTTTGTACCGAAACATCGTTCCGGTACGGCCACCGTAAGATCCGAAAGCTGCTTCAGCGTCAATATGGCATCAAACGGAATCGAAATACTGTACAGCGTATTATGCAGAAATACCATCTTCAATGCCGTGTGAAACGCAAAAGGAAATGGAAATCACAAGGGGACTCTGTCATCATTGCCCCAAATCTACTAAATCGGGATTTCACCGCAATACACCCGAATACAAAATGGGTAACAGATATCACTTATATACAGTACGGACCGAGAACGTTTTATCTGTCGACGATCATGGACTTGTACAACAATGAGATTGTTGCATATATCCTAGATAATCATCAACAGATAGCACTTGTATTAGACACTCTAAGAACAGCTTTAGAGAACAGAAATCACCCCGAAGGTGTGATTGTGCATTCTGATCAAGGAAGTGTGTACAGTTCGTATGCATATCAAAAGAAACTGGAGACAAGGAACCTTATAAGCAGTATGTCCAGACGAGGTAACTGTTGGGACAATGCAGTAATTGAATCTTTTCATTCCAGCTTAAAGTCAGAGGAGTTTATGTATACCAAATTCAACTCTTTATCAGAAAAAGAGGTCAGACAACGGATCGACCGTTACATGAAGTATTATAATGAAGAGCGTATCCAAGAAAAATTAGGCTACTACGCACCAAAAGAGTTTGGTGGCACAGCAGCCTAATTAAGGGTGTTTTATTAGTGTCTCATTCCGCTATGTCAGTCTAAATGGTTCTAGGGTTTTTCTTTGTTCCTGTAGAAATACGAACACTAATAAAAAGTTGACCGTTTGTCGACCAATTTAAGATGGTTTGTATTTTTGTAACTGATTTATAGTCTTCTCTCGTCTCTTTTTAGAAATATGGCCATACACATCAGCAGTAAATTTTGAGCTTGTGTGACGAGCTTGTTTAGAGATAGATAAAAGGTTTACGTCGTCTTTTTCCATAAGAAGGGCAACCATTGTATGCCGGAAATCGTGTAACCTGTTTTTCTTTACATTATGCTTTCCTCGAATTTTCCTCCACTTCTTAGAAGGGCTGTCGGGGTAGAGGTGATTACCAAACCCATCATGGTAAAGGTAATCTTTATCCCCACCTTGCCAGAGGTCTCCAGCCATCATCTTCTCTTTCAACCAATGGCGTCTGTACTCTTTGAACATATCAGTAACAAACTTTGGAATTGAGATCGTTGCTGCTGAAGCTTCGGATTTTGGATTGTCCATGGATACAAGTTAGCTGTAGATGGTATCTTTGGTTCCGGAACAGAAGCAGCACTTAAATCATTCCAGAAGAGCAAAGGTATTGCTGCCGACGGTGTAGCAGGACCTAACACATACGAGAAGTTCTTTAAGTGAAACAAAAGCCCCTCCAATTATGGAGGGGCTTTTATGTTTGTGATTCGACGGAGTATGAGGAGAATCTTTAATATCTTGTTCGTTCACAAATAGATTATGCAAAAAAGTCCTCAAGCGAGGATAAGTAAAAGGAGTCATACGTTGCTGGCATACAGCATTGTATGCAAAAAAAATATCGATGTGTAAAAAAAGAGGCCGAATCAGGCCTCAGTTCTTTCGAATCTTATAATCGAAAAAGATGATAATAAAGTATAGTTAGTGACTGGATATTATATACCTACCTGCACAGCATCTTTTTTGGCCCGCCATATGAAGAGGCAATTCCCTATCTCTATCCACAAACCTTTTATCACTTTTAAAAATAAACTCAACCGTTAAAAGTTTTTTCCGATTCAAGTTTGTTTAACCAGTTATGAACTAAAGCGTTAAATACATCAGGTTGTTCAATTTGTAGGTTGTGACCAGCCATATCAAGCACTGCAAAGGTTGCCCTTGGATAATCTTCAATAAGACGCAAGGCATCGTGATATCCGACTACATGGTCTTGATGTCCAGTTATAACTAGTGTGGGATGTTCAAACTTAGACGAAATATCGATGGAAAAACCATATCCATTCTGACGAATGTGGTTCAAAAATTCATGGTTTGTTTGTTTTGAAGGAATTAAAATCTCATCTTTAAACCTCTCCCATTCAGTATGACCTTGCACCACTCCCATGGAGCAAAACTCCTCAGCATCCGTTGAAGACAATTGTGATATAAGATTGCTATCTCTTTTTATAATGGTTTGCTGTGGTACTACTCTATCATTAAATTCGGGTATTATCATGGGTGCAATCAGCAGTAATCCACGAACTCTATTTTGACGTGAACTGACTATACCTCTTGCGATATATCCTCCATATGAATTTCCACAAATAATAAACGGTTCACCAGGAATAATCTGGTCTAGAAGATGTAATATTGCTTCTAGCATATCATCTGAGTTGTGAATAGATGGTTTCTGCTCGGATTTCCCCATACCTGGCAGATCAATGTAAATTCTTTTCCATCCTCTTCGTTTCTCAAATAGCGGTTCCATAGCATGTAACATTACTTGGTGATCAAGTGTCCAACCATGCAACATAACGATAGGATATCCTTCTCCAATTACTTTATGGTATATAGACATGTTTTTCCCCTTTCCCTGTCAACGGATAAAAATCTATAAACAAGCATATACAAGATTTTTAATATAGTGAAGAAGATTTATTGAATTAACCAGACCAGATAGAGAAATCATCAATATGCAAAGGTGAGAAGTAGAGTAAATAAATTACTGTAGACAACTTGGTATGAGAAGTTTTAAGTGATAAAATGTGTCTTGAGCAATGGCATAATAGGTAGACGCTAATATGCCCATTTGCTCAACTATATAGAAGATAAGATGCAAAAAGCTCCTTTCCTTAATTGGAGGGGCTTTTTTTATTTGATAGTGTGATCACCAAAGATAAGAGCTGCATGATCAATAAACATTTCTTCGAACATCTTGCGCTCCTCATCAGTAAACCTCAAAAACCTATGATCCCATTCTAATGCCCTTTCCAAGTCGTACCCTTCCTTATGTGCAGTGAAGTCATGAACTACCTTCTGGCGTACCAACAAATACTCCGAATACCTTTCTGGTCTAATCACTCTGATCATCTCCTTTTACCCATATAAGCGCAATGAAGAGAAGAAAAGCGTGATTAATTTTTGTATGCGTTAGGTGTAAAAAAACCACTTCCAAAAGGAAGTGGTTTTACTATTGTTCAACTTAAGCGCCCATTACTTTAATAAGGAAATTATAATTTCTTTTCAAAAAAGGTTAAGGATAGTTGTTCATTTACTAAGACTTCGTTAATATTTTGAAATCCATTCTTTTTATAAAAACTAACAGCTGGAGTATTTTTAGATCCTGTTGCTACTTTTATTGTTTCAACCTGGAACTTAGTTTCAATGAAATTTAAAAGTAACTGCGCAATGCCTTTTCTAAAATGGTTTGGATGTACGATTAACCTATGTATATCAACTACATGATCGTCTACTTTTATAGATACTACTCCGTTTAAACTTTCATTTTCATATAAACCAAAGAAATCTTCTCCACAATGTTGCAATGTGTAAACCGTGTCCTTTAATGGCGGTATATCATATCCAATAATTTCTGCCTCTACCTTATATGAAGGTATTTGTATGTTTAAAACATCTGCAGCACACTTAATATTACGAATGTCAATTTTTTTAATCAAGGGATCCCCTCGTTCTGTTATTTTCTTAAAATTATACCATAAAATAGTAAACAAATCCTTTCATTATGCGATTAGCAACAATTATTACGAAAACAACCTTTGATAAACCTCCAATAATAGGGGCAGTTTTATCATAATGAAATTGGAGATTTGATTGAGGATAGTCCCTCTTCTGTTACTTCTGAATGATGACAAGTGCGGAAGAGATGGAACAAATAAATAACCCCTCCAAGAAGGAAGGGCTATTATGTGTAGGGAGGGAGTGAAGCTCTTTCCTGAATAGCATATCGTTATTGTATAGGAATGCCATGAGAGGAGTCATAAAGATGTAAAAAAACAAAAATTACGGTACACAATCAGCCATCTACTTAGTGGGTACTTTTTTTATTGCATCGATAGTAACATTTTCTCAGAGGCAAAAAGTCCTCTGGGAGAAGCGCCTTTCCCTTATCAAGACGTACTCGCCTGATTTTGCACGACTGTGAAGGATGCCTGGTTAACGAGGGTAGTATCTGGGGTTGGGAGCGCGCGGCCAGTTTAACTGGTCACCGATCATTCGGTTAGTTGCGATTAAATCAGTCGGGGATTGAATTGTTGATTCTGCATTTTTTTGAATCATGAATTGACTTCTCAATCTCAGCCTTTCCTCTCGTTGAATTGGGTCAGTCAATACTAAACAAGCATTTGGCATAAGGTGGTGCATAACAAATAAAAGGGGAAAGAAGTTGGCAAAATAAGAGGAATTATGGCTGCCAAGTTAAATGTGCAGTCGGACAACGAGCTCGATGCTCAAGCAGCCAAAGATCGCAAACTGCGTGAATTTGAGGATCTGATGGGCATATCAGAGAGTCGGCAGGCGAGTTCGTAGGAAAAGGTAAAAAAATAAAGCGGAAATTTGGAGGTCCATGCTATACTGGGAGGCAGGACGGAGCGGTATGTGCTTCTCTACCAGCGCCCTTCGGATCTCCAATTCCGAAGACTATGTTCGTACAAATTGAAGCCCTGTAAAAAAGCATATTACACAAATGTGATCTACATAAGAAATTTCAACAGATGTATTTTTATAATATTCCTTTTTTACTATTGAGGAGGTTGGCTTAATTAAAAATATAATAAGTTGATCAATGAGGGAGGAATCTTATATGGAGAATAATACATATAAGTTTGAAGAAATAATGGAGGTTTTGATTAAATCTTGGTCTTTAGAATCTAGTTCAAAATGGAGTGAGGACAATCCTGCAAAAGGACAATGTGGCGTAACCGCATTAGTTATAAATGACTTATTAGGTGGAGAAATTAAGAAAACCAAATTGCCAGATGGATGGCATTTTTATAATATTATAAATGGGAAGCGAAATGATTTTACAGATTCTCAATTTACAGAAGAAATCTTATATATGAACATTCCTTCAAGTAGAGAAGAAGCATTAAAAGATACTAATGAAAAACAGTATAACCATCTAAAACAAAACGTTTTACTCAATTTAAAAACATTGACGTCACGTTAGAAATTACAGGAAATATTTATAAGGATTATAAAACACCCCAAACGGGTGTTTTTTTATTGTATATAGAAAAAAACTTAAACTTAATTCGATTGATGGAGGGGGGGATGATGTAGATGGCTAGACCTCGCAATCCGAAGCGGGATGAAGCCTTTCGCTTATGGAAAGAAAAAAATGGAACCAAGGCTTTGAAAGAGATTGCAGCCGAACTGGATGTCGGTGATTCGCAGATTAGAAAGTGGAAGAATCAAGACCGCTGGGAAGATCAGTTGAATGGTAACGTTACTAAACGAGGCTCCAAAAGGGAGCAAGAATGCGCTTGTCACTGGTTAGTATGAATCCATCTATGGAGATGTGCTGTCAGAAGATGAACAAGCGCTTTTTGGCGGCTCCAAGATGTATCAAATTAAAACCGGCTTGTATATTACTGCTTCCACTAAGTATCTAAAAGTACGCAAATAAAGTCTCAATTTTATAGTTATGAAGTTAGTCTTGTAAACCATTGCACTCTAGAATATTACAATTTAGGTAATTTAATGCTACAATAAATTGGTCAATTAATATGACAGTATTTCATCCTATAAATTCATGAAGGGACTGAACTATGCGCAGATATCAAAGCTTATACCATACCAAAATTTAATTTAAATAAATGGAGGTTAAGCATTTGATAGTCAATACTATTCAAACCAAGAGATTAATGTTAAGAAAGATGGATAAGTGTGATGCAAATTCATTATTTGCTATTTGGTCAAATCCTAAGGTAACAAAATATATGAATATTGAAGGGTTTACTCGAATAAAAGAGGCGGAAGAAATGATTGCCTTTTTAAGTGATTTATCTGAACGAGGAGAAGCCATAAGATATTCCATCATTGAAAAGAATTCTAATACTATCATAGGATCGTGTGGTTTTAATTCACTCAATTTTGAGGCAAATACAGCTGAAATTGGATATGATTTAGATAGTCAATTTTGGAACAAGGGTTATGGGACAGAAGCAGTCAACGGTTTAGTTAATTATGCCTTCCATCAACTTAACCTAAAAATAATCGAGGCGAAAGTAGACCCCAGAAACATACTATCTATAAAGTTATTACAAAAACTAAATTTCGAGTTACAAGGTATTGTAGAAGAGAATGCAGGTCAAGCTGATGATCTTTATCTTTACACAAAGGAATCTCACATACAAAAGAGCCCTAACGGGTGGAGCCTGCCGTCACAAAAGGACTGACAGTGAGCGTGTTCCAAGATGTATCAAATTATATCCGGTTAATGTATCACCGCTTCCAACAAGTATGTAGAAGTACGATAGTAAAAAGCCCTTTTCTATTCGGAGAGGGGCTTTTTTAATTAGGCCGTTTTCTAAAAGATTGTTTTTGAAGCGGGATTAGCTATGGAGGGGTAATCCAAAGAAAAGCCTGGTTACTTGACTTAGAAAGAAATAACATTGCTTTGCAGTAGGAAGACTAATATCATTCAATATAGTATAAATCAATCAGCCCTCTTCTGTAGTGGAAGAGGGTTTTTATATGATGGATAAAAAGCAAAAGGAGGACTTATGTTAGCTATAACATATCGCAAAAGGTGTCAGCTTGGATAACTCATTTATACTTTTATTCATCATTCGTCCTCGTAGTTCATTTATCACAGGTGTAATTTTAATCCTTCATGAGATGTCTTAAATCCTAACTTTTCATAGAATTGAATTGCGTCGGGTCTGTTTTTATCTGTTGTAAGTTGAACTATATGACATCCACGTTTTTTAGCACGTTGGATTGCCCATTGAATTAATTTGGATCCTATGCCTTTTCCACGTTCTGAGGATTTAGTACGAACACCTTCAATTGTAGCTCTCCATCCTCCCTGATAAGTAATGTACGGAGTAAATGTAATCTGCTGAACGCCTATTATCTCTTCGCCATAACAAGCCACAATTAATTCATTATTTGGGTCAGAGTCGATAGAATGAAATGCTTTTATATAACTCTCTGGTAAAGGTTGTTTATAAAGCTCTCTCTTGTTTCCTAAAACGTCATCTGAAAGCATATGCACAATTTCGTCAAGGTCTTGCATTTTTGCCTCTCTATATGTGACTTGATTTGGTTCCAATAAAATCCATCCTCCTAAGTAAGCATATTGTTATTTTGTTTCTTAAGGTTGAATTATTAAGTTTAAGCGGGACGTATTCAAAAACCTAGTTCTCATTCTTACTCTATGGGAACCGATTACTTAAAATACCATCTAAAAGCATTGTTTTATATCAGTACATTTTCATTATATATTGCTCAATAAACCTCATATAATTATCAGCTATATTGTCAGGCAAGTTATCTATAGAAAAATACGAAATTTCTTTTGATTCACTATAGTCAACCTTGATTTCCCCGCTTGTATCTTTCGTATAATAAACAGCCGTTACCGCATAAAACTCGTCACCATTTGAAACTTTTAAATAATACTCAGAACCAGAAAATACATTTAGTAAAATCAAGTTTTCCACTGTTAATCCTGTTTCTTCAAAAACTTCCCGTTTTGCTGCTTCTTCATAACTTTCTCCTAAATCCATTAAACCACCAGGTAATCCCCAGCATCCATCATGTCTTTTCTGCAGTAATACCTCATTTTGTTTGTTTAGGATAATAACTACAGAGCCTGGTAAGATAATTGGTTTATGTCCCACATATTGTCTTAGGTATTTATAGTATTCCATTATTAACTCCTCCTTAGTGACTGGTTCAGATAAATCATTATGTATTAGCTAATGAGGGGATTCGGGTTTTGGAAAGAATTAAGACTGGTACTGGTGTAATGTGGAAGTGAAGATATAATCTAAATTTACTTGTTAAAAGGTCATAGAAAAGGAGAATAGAACTTTGAAGGTTGAAAAAAGGACTTGACTTTCTAAATAAATGATTTGTTTGTGTAAATAACTTTATACAAATATTAACATATAATTAGAGTCTGATTGTTAACTTTAAAAAAACTTCGTTCAAGGGAATAGAATGTAGCTATGTAATATGACCATCGGTATAATTTCGATAACTGCTTGGATTGTCTTAAAGTCTTGAAAAATCAATTTGGAATATCTATATGTATTTTATTATTAATGGTTTTGAACATTTGATAATAATTGGCTCTTGAATAGCAAAATCAAGTAAAGGTTTTTTGTTGCAAATACAACAAAAAACCTTTACTATTTATACATATTAAAAGATAAACGGAGTTGTATTTATGAAGGAGATTCTACGCGAGATAGGAATGATAGCTCGGGCACTGGATTCTATAAGCAATATAGAATTTAAAGAATATGATCTGGCCAGGGGGCAGTATTTGTACCTCGTTCGAATTGTTGAAAACCCAGGAATCATTCAAGAAAAACTTGCAGAAATGATTAAAGTTGATCGAACAACGGCTGCTCGTGCAATAAAAAAGCTAGAGATCAATGGCTTTATCGAGAAGAAAAATGATGAACAAAATCAAAAAATCAAGAAACTTTTCCCGACAGAAAAAGGAGAGCAGGTTAATCATTTCATAAGAAGAGAAAATGATCATTCGGACAAGATTGCATTAGCTGGATTATCTGATCAGGAAGTAGAAAGCCTTTACTATCTTCTTCAAAGGGTTAGAAAGAATATTGAAATAGACTGGGAATATGTGAAAAAAGGAAACAAACGAGACTATTGATTATATGAGGGAGCTATACATGACATGACGTCTATAACTATTAAAAAATGCAGCATGGAGGACCTACAGATACTTCAAGAAATTAGCATCGAAACCTTCAGCGATACATTCAAGGACCAAAATTCACCTGAAAATATGAAAGCTTATTTAGATAAAGCATATACCTCGAATAAGCTGGAAATGGAATTGCTGAATACTTCTTCGCAGTTCTTTTTCATTTATTCGAATGCTGAACTAGCTGGATACCTTAAAGTAAACATAGATGATGCGCAGTCTGAAGAAATGGATGACGAGTCATTAGAAATTGAAAGGATCTATGTAAGAAGCAGATTTCAGAAACAGGGAATAGGTAAATATCTGATGAACAAAGCAATTGAAATAGCGATTGAATTGAACAAGAAGGTTATTTGGCTTGGGGTATGGGAAAAAAATCAAAACGCAATTGCTTTTTACAGCAAAAATGGTTTCGTTAAAACCGGAGCTCATGCTTTTTATATGGGTGATGAAGAACAAGTGGATTACATTTTGACTAAAACACTATAAGGTATAAAAAGAACAACAAGCTGCTTAACTTGTTGTTCTTTCTTTTTACAGTATTTGCTTTTCGTTAGTTGTGGAGGTCAGATTTGCTGATAGTGTTTCTATTAGAGTTTATGTAGTGCGCTGCATCTCTTTTGGCTTTTTGTGCGACGGCTGCAGAGATTTCATCTGGAGAATGGAAAAGATCTTTAGGAGTGGTAACAGTAATAACAACTACAACGAGCATGCCGATCAAAAGCAATAACATCTTACGTCTCCTTTTGTTTTTTCTAATTATTCATATTATAAAAGCCGCTTGTGTACATTATGTGTTGTCTTGGAATCATTTTCGAATAAAAAATATGTTGACATGAGATCGATCCCAGGATGTATGCTTCATTCGTACTTACTCACAGACGAAGGAGATGTGATATATGCTAAAACTTGTTGTAACAGACTTAGATGGTACTTTTTTGAATAATAAGGGGAGTTTCGACAAAGCGCTTTTCGATGAAACACATAAGATGATGAAGGAAAATGGAATCATTTTTGCCACTTGTACAGGGAAGCAGTGTGAACGGGTTGAAGAACTATTTGAAGGACATTCTGATATTTGGGTGCTAGGTGACAGTGCAACTCGCATTAAAAGGGATGGCGAACTGATAAAAGACTTTCCGCTGAACAAAATACTAGGTAATGACCTTATACGTCATATTCAAGCTTATGATCAAAAGGTGACGGTTATTGCGTGTACCGGGGACTCTGCTTATGTTAAATCAAATATATCTGAAGCCGATTATAATGTGGTTCGAAATTCATATAAAAAAGTGGAGAAAACAGACGATCTGACTGCTATTGAATCAGAGCTTGTTAAAATTACTGTTTATGATAGATCACTCGGGTCTGTTGCGCTTAAAGAGCACTTACTTGAGCAGACATATAATGAACCAATGTATATAGTTGCTTCCGAACCAGCTTGGCTGGATATTACTGCAGCGGATGTCCATAAGGGGAAAACCGTGCAAAAGCTGCAAGAGCTTGTGGGTGCGACAAAAGAAGAAACGATGTCATTCGGTGATGGCGAGAACGATGTAGAGTTGATGGACATAGCAGATTATAGCTTTGCGATGGCAAATGCATGTGACAATACGAAAACAGCAGCCAGCTTCATTACGAAAACGAACGAAGAGAACGGGGTTCTGCTTACGATTCAAAAGATGATCCAATTGACGAAGTGAGTTGAAATTTGAACACTTATTAAACTAGTTTAATAAGTGTTCTGAAGGAGAGAGTCAGATAATGAAAATTGAACACGTAGCCATATGGGTGAAGGATATCGAGAGAATGAAAGAATTTTACATCCATTATTTTGGAGCAGAGAGTAACAGTCTGTATGTAAATGAAAAGAAGGGATTTGCATCCTATTTCCTTACTTTTTCGAGTAGAACCAGATTGGAGATCATGAAGAAAGTTGGGGTTAACGAGCCTGCCCTGCCAGAACAATTGGGTTGGGCGCATGTAGCATTTTCTGTTGGCAGTAAAGAAGAGGTTGATAGATTAACGGAAAATATCAGAGTGGACGGTTATACGGTCAGGGGCAATCCGCGCACTACAGGCGATGGATACTATGAGAGTGTCATAGAAGACCCGGAAGGAAATGTGATTGAGATTACTATATAGGTGGGATAAGAAATGATATCTATAAAGGAGAAGATTTACGTTGGATGATCAGATGACAATGCAGGATCAGGTGAAAGCAAACATTATAAGAGGCATCCGGCAATTGTTGATGAACGCTCATAGTATGTCAAAAGCAGAAATAACAGAGGCACTTTCGATTAGCTTTCCAACTGCCAGCAAGTTCATCCAGGAGATGGTTGATAAAGGCGAAGTGCTTTCCTTGGGCCTTTTACCATCTGCGGGAGGGCGGCGAGCACGAAGCTATGCTTATAATCCTGACTTTGCGCACACACTGCTAGTTTACCTGGAAAAAGAGGAAACGAAGTATGTTATCACGGACGCCTTCGGCAAGAAGATACAAGAAGATTCTACACGGAGTTTCTTAAAGCAGGAACCCCGATCATTATCTGCATTTTTGAAAACAAAACTAGCAGAGGATCCGTCCATCCGAACCATTGCAATGGGCATACCAGGGGCTGTAAATGGTGATGTAATAAGCTACATACCTGGATATCCCATGTATGCAAATCAAAATATGAGAGACATATTAAATCTTCCTGTTGAAGTAACTATTGAGAACGACATGAACGCCGCAATTATCGGTCACCAGAACAGAAGGGGATTACCCATTGAAGCTTCTCTTGTCTATATATACATGGGCGCGAATGGACCAGGCGCGGGTATTTTGATCAATGGAAAACTAGTAAAAGGGCATACGATGTTCAGCGGGGAGATATCGTTTATTCCTTTTAACGAAAATAACCGATTTTTTCCTGAGAGTGAATTTGACGCAACTGATGAGAAGTCAGTCTTGTTGGTTGCTAAATTGATCCAGACTATTGGCGCATTAATAAATCCTTCTCAGATCATTTTTCATCAAGCGGAAGTCAATAAAGAATTTTTGGGTAAATCTGCAGATAATGTTAGATTAAATTTCCCGTCGGAGCATATACCTAAATTAAGTATTAGTGATTGGGATAAAGATTATAAAGAAGGTCTTTGGGAGATTGCTAAGTCAAAGTTGATAGAGATTTGTTTCTAAGTAATCTAAAATAAAACTAAACCGTTTTCTCAAAAACCAATGAAGAATTCTTTTTTTGAGCTATACTATAAAAGTAATTATATTATTGTTTCTAAGGAGTAACTTATGAAGAACAAGATTGTTGCAGGTGTACTAGGGATTTTACTAGGGAATTTAGGGATACATAAATTTTACTTAGGACAAATTGGTATGGGGATTTTATATGTTGTTTTCTGCTGGACAGGTATCCCTGGGATTATCGGTTTAATTGAAGGTGTAATTTATCTTTTTAAATCAGACGAAGACTTCAACGCTAAGTATAATCGTAATAGGGTGGCTTTTTAATATAAAAGATTAGAGCTACAGAGCTTACTCAAAGAATAGTGTTACCAGAGTATATTAAAGTAAATCCTGCTGTATTGTTTTTGATTTTTAGTATCCAACCTGCTGCTTTGTGAATTTGATGCTATAAAAATGTTTTTATTTACTCATTAATGAAGTCATTATTCCTGTTGTATCTCTTTTAACGTATTTAAATATTCTACTCCCCAAGAATCCATTGCAGAGATGATTGGACGTAAAGAATTTCCTAATTCACTAAGCTCATACTCTACTCTAGGCGGTACTTCTGCGTATGCATACCGAACTAAAATGCCATCTTCCTCCATTGCTCGAAGGTTTTGGGTCAAAACTTTTTGGCTGATACCGTCTATGCTTCTGCGGAGTTCATTGAATCTTTTTCTTCCTTTTAATAGCTGCTGTAAGATAAGTAACTTCCACTTACTTCCTATTAAGCCGACTGTTGTAGTAACCGGGCATACTGGGAGATCTTTTTTTGCTATCAAATCTATATACCTCCATTAGTTTCAAATGGGCTGTTAGTTACAATAATTCTCTTAGAGTCTAATTGTAACTTTTGCTCGAAGTGGCTGCAACAACATAATAAAACTGAAACGACGCTATAGTCTTTTAGGAAGCTTTGACTTTTTGAAGGATTCAAACATTCCTATCTAGTATATATAGAATGATAAAGTATGCTTTTTAAAAAGGAGATATACACGGTCTATTCTAAAATTAGTTAGGGGTTATGTTAGGTGAATTTTGTTGTTAATAAGGAATGGCTCAATGAACATCTAGATAACGATCGAGTTAGGATAATAGATTGCCGTTTTGAATTAGGCAATCCGGAGAAAGGAGCAGGTCTTTACGCAGAAAGCCATATTCCTGGTGCTGGTTATTTTGATCTAGAAAGACAATTATCAGCTCCTGTTTCAAAGCATGGCGGAAGACACCCGCTGCCTGACATAGACCAATTTAAATCTGACATCGAGAAAGCGGGAATTGATAACACACATACGGTAATTGCCTACGATGGTGGAGAAGGGTCATATGCTTCTCGATTTTGGTGGCTGCTTCAATATTTAGGTCATGAAAACGTATTTGTATTAAATGAAGGTTTTAATGGATGGGTTGAAGCTGGCTACGAGACGACAAAGGATTTACCTGATAATGAAACAACTGAATTTAACGTGTCTATCAGAAAAGAAATGCTGGCTTCCTATGAGGAAGTGAAGGAAGTTGTCGAACAAGAGAGAAAGTCTTCCATATTGATAGATTCAAGAGAGGAAAGACGCTACATAGGAGAAGTGGAACCAATTGACAGGGTAGCTGGCCATATTCCTGGCGCCATCAATAAATTTTGGGCAGAGGGATTGGATCAGGGTTCATTTAAAGGAAGCGAAGAGCAGATAAAAAGATTTGCTGAGCTGGATACTAAAGATCCGGTTATCGTGTATTGCGGATCAGGTGTAACGGCTGCTCCTAATTACATTGCTTTAAAAATGGCTGGGTTCGAGAATGTAAAATTATACGCGGGAAGCTACAGTGATTGGGTTTCGTATGAGCAAAATCCCGTAGCAAAGGGTAAACACCTATAACGAGATTCGCTTAAATCAATAAAACTTAGATTGGAGACCTAAAGATGGACTATCAATACCTTGGTAAATCTGGTTTGAAGGTAAGCAGACTTTGTTTGGGTACAATGAATTTTGGTACTACTACAGAAGAAAAGGATGCATTTCGAATTATGGATGCTGCACTTGATGCCGGCATTAATTTCTTTGACACGGCGAATGTATACGGTGCAGAAAATCGAGGTCTGACAGAATCAATTATCGGAAGATGGTTCAAGCAAGGCGGAGACCGGAGGGAGAAAGTCGTTCTAGGTACGAAAGTATACGGAAGCATGCATAATGCTGCCGATGGTCCAAATGATGAGGCTGGGTTGTCAGCTTATAAAATTCGGCGTCATCTTGAGGAATCTTTAAAGCGCTTGCAAACCGATCACATTGAGCTGTATCAGATGCATCATATTGATCCTGACGTAACGTGGGAAGAGCTATGGGGAGCTTTTGAATTAGGAATCAGCCAAGGAAAGATAGGTTATGTCGGCTCCAGTAACTTTGCTGCCTGGCAGCTCGCGGTAGCACAAGGCGCAGCAAAAAACCGTCATTTCTTAGGTCTGGTTTCC
The DNA here is from genome assembly GCF_040703035.1 of Terribacillus aidingensis. Taxonomy (NCBI): domain Bacteria; kingdom Bacillati; phylum Bacillota; class Bacilli; order Caryophanales; family Bacillaceae; genus Terribacillus; species Terribacillus aidingensis. The sequence continues at coordinate 1,127,527 of NZ_CP159996.1, forward strand.
GAACAGCATAAATACAATCTCAACTGTCGATATGCTGAATTGGAAGTACTTCCAGCAGCGGAACAGCTTGGGATTGGCATTATCACATGGAGTCCTCTGGATGGAGGTCTGCTTGGCAGGAATGCACTTAAAAAATTACCTGGAAGCCGAAGTGATAAGATTGGTGATAAAATCGATGCCCAGCGAGTGCAATTAGAGAAGTTCGGCCAACTATGTGAAGAACTAGGAGAAACACAGGATAATGTTGCTCTGGCTTGGCAGCTTGCCAATCCAGCTATAACTGCGCCAATCATTGGGCCGCGTACAGTTGAGCAATTCGAGAGTGCATTACATGCGCTAGAAATTCACCTTGATGAATCCGTTTTAAAACAGCTGGATGAAATTTTCCCGGGTCCAGGCGGAGCAGCACCGTATGCTTATGCTTGGTAAATAGGAACTCCTGAATCCGTTATGGATTCAGGAGTTTTTTACTGCCCGAAGGACTGCATCCGCTAGCGAATACACTACTGCATCATCAGTAGGTGGGTTATGCAATCCAGCTCTTACATCACGAAAATGGCGCTGCAGCGGATTGTCGGCAGACAAACTCCGGGCTCCAACTATTCGCATGCATAGATCCACGACTTCGTTCGCTTTATTGGTGGCAATATGTTTTGCAGCAGCTAAATCAGGACTCATTTCTGATCTTTTTTCAGGGTGCTCGACCCACTTCCTGGCTGTAGCGTAAAGTACTTCTCTAGCATTAAAGAGAGCTAGTTCTATCTCGCCAATTTTTCTTCTAACCTCTGGAACATCTTTAATTGAACCCGGCAAGGAAACAGGCTGGAATTCTGACGCAAATTGAATGGTATAATCTCTCGCAGCAACAGCAATACCAAGGTAAACAGCTGCAATCTGTAAGTACCAGCCTCTTGGAGTGGATGTGCCTTTGTTTTCTTCCACAAGCAGCGCATCCTGGTCTACTAGTACGTCTTCCAAAATTAAATCATCGCTTCTTGTTCCTCTCATTGCGATGCTATCCCATGTTTCATCCACAGATACTCCGTCCAAACTATGATCAATTAAAAAGAAGCCTTTGTTTCCTGAAGGAAGTATAGTCGCGGTGGCTATGCTATAGTCCAAAGCAGCAGCTATGGAAGCAAAGGATTTACGACCATTGATTCGCCATTTTGAACCTTCCAGTTGTGCGGTTGTCCTTGGAGCTGCTCCTCGAGAAGGACTGCCGGTGGCGTTTTCTGTTTGAACCAAATTAAGAAGAATTTTGTCATGAATGATTTTGTTGCATAGATGCTGAAAACTTTGTTCGTCCCATTTTCTGCTTTCCGCATTTTCCAGTACAACACCGAGCTGCCAGCCAAATGATAGAGTGGTAGGAGCATCACCTTGAGCGAGAATCTCTTGCACTTGTAAGTACTCTACAAGATTTAATCCTTTGCCTCCATATTCTGTCGGCACAGTCAGTGACAAAAAGTCGTTCTCTTTTAACGCTTTGAAGTTTTCATAAGGAAACTCACCGCTGGCATCAATATGGGCTGCACGCTGCTTGAATTTTTTAGAAAGGCTTTTTGCTTGCTGTATCACTTGATCAAACACTTTTGTTTTATCTGCAGTATCTCGCATGAACATTCTCCTCATCCAAGTAAAGTAAAAACCTCTTTCATATGAAAGAGGTGGCGTTATGTAGGCATTCCCTCTCATCTCTCAGACTTGTCTGTCTGCTGGAATTAGCACCTTGCTTCATGAAAAGCGGTTGCTGCAGGGTCGTTGAACCAGTTCCTACCCTGACTCTAGATAAGTGTGTTTATTCGGTTGTCGGCATAAATATAAGTGATGATTTGAATATTGTCAATTATATATTTAATTTAGAAAACTTCATTGACAGGCAGTGGACTGTCCTGTATATTGGCATTAATTCAATAAGCATTTCTTATCCAGAGAGGTGGAGGGACTGGCCCTTTGAAGCCTCGGCAACAGACTGCTGCAGTACTGTGCCAATTCCAGCAAGCTACTAGCTTGAAAGATGAGAAGAGAGTGGACGTTGTACGCCTGCGTCGACTAAGCAAGACCTCTTCTTATCTGAGAAGAGGTCTTTTTATTTGTTAAAACGGAGGGATAAAAGTGGGGAAGCAAATCATTTTGAATGCATTCGATATGAATAGTGCGATGCATAACTCGCATGGGTTGTGGAAGCACCCAGAGAGTAAGCGGCATCGGCAGTATAAGGATTTGAATTATTGGATTGATCTGGCGAAGCTACTCGAACGCGGTAAATTCGATGCCATCTTCTTTGCCGATGTATTGGGGATATATGATGTTTACCGGAATAGTAAAGCTCCTTCTATCCGGGATGGTCTGCAGGTTCCCCTGAATGATCCAGCGCTATTGATTTCTGCGATGGCAAGTGTAACCGCGAATTTGGGTTTCGCCGTTACAGTAAGTACTACATATGAACCACCATTTGGAAATGCGCGTCGTTTTTCCACGCTGGATCATTTGACGAAGGGCAGAGTTGCTTGGAATGTTGTGACGTCATATCTTCCGAATGCTGCGCGGAATTTTGGTTTGACCGAAATGATCAAGCATGATGAGCGGTATGAGATTGCCGATGAATTCCTGGAGGTTTCTTATAAGCTATGGGAAAGCAGCTGGGAGGAGGATGCAGTGATTGAGGATTTGCAAAACCAAGTATTAGTGAATCCTGAAAAAGTACATGAAATCAATCATGAAGGCCATTACTTCCAGGTAGAGGGACCACATTTGAGTGAGCCTTCCCCACAGCGGACACCTGTGATTTATCAAGCAGGTACATCCGAACGTGGACGGGAATTTGCTTCCAAGCATGCAGAATGTGTTTTCGTTGGAGGGCCCACGCCTGAGCGCATCCGTTATTATGCAGAGGATATAAGGGAGAGAGCTGCCAAGCATGGCCGAAATCCAGATCATATTAAGATTTTCTCTTTCCTGAGTGTCATCGTAGCGGAAACAACAGAAGAGGCACAGCAAAAGTATCAGGAATATGCAAGTCATTGGAGTCCAGATGCTGCCAAGGCGCAATTTGGTGCAAGCGGCTATGACATTTCTGAATATGAGGAAAAGGATCCTGACGAGCCGTTTTCTTATGGTAAAACGACAGAAGGCGGTCACTATAAAGCAGCCTCATTGACAAAGGATGCAGCCAAGCAGCTGACAGTCGGCGAAGCATTGAAGCGGTTTGATACACCTGACAAAAGCTTGATAGTCGGGAATCCAGACGAGGTGGCAGATAGCATCCAGCACCAATTCGAAGAATCCGGAGTCGACGGTTTTAATTTGAACCATCTTGTTACACCAGGGGATTTGGAGTCCTTTGTTGACCTGGTCATCCCGATTCTGCAAAAAAGGGGACTTTATAAACAGTCCTACAAATCAGGCACATTGAGAGAAAAATTATTTGACTATGAATCAAGCAGACTGCCGGCTGGGCATCCCGCAACTAACTATCGCCAGCTGAAAATACCGACAGGAGAGGGAGATGAAAGGTGATAAAACTGGAGAACATCACAAAGAAATATAGCAGCAAGGGAAAGGAGATCATTGGCGTTAACGATGTGACACTAACCGTTGAAGCTGGAGAAGTGTTTGGGATAGTTGGATACAGCGGAGCGGGCAAGAGCACCTTGCTGCGCTGCATCAACCTATTGGAAAAGCCAACGTCTGGCAAAGTCTTTGTTGATGGAGTTAATTTGCATGAGCTGTCGCCAAAGGATCTGCGAAAAGCAAGACAGTCGATCGGTATGATCTTTCAAGGTTTTCATTTAGTCTCCTCAAAAACGGTATATGAGAATGTGGCATTTGCATTACGAGCTGCAGGAGCAGATAAAAAACAAATAAAGCAGCGAGTGGATGAGCTGCTTGCCTTAGTGGGGTTAGAGGATCGAAAACATCAGTACCCAGCACAGCTTAGCGGCGGTCAGAAGCAGCGAGTCAGTATTGCACGGGCACTTGCGAATCAGCCAAAGATCCTTTTATGTGACGAAGCTACTTCTGCCTTGGACCCTGGTACGACAAAATCAATTTTGGCTTTGCTGAAGAAAATAAATAAAGAACTGGGTCTGACAATCGTTGTCATCACGCACGAAATGGAGGTTGTAAAGGAGATTTGCAGCCGCTGTGCAGTGATGCAGGATGGGAAAGTGGTAGAGCATGGTCCCACTTATGATATTTTCTCCGATCCTGCTAATCCTCTGACAGTATCGTTTATCCAGACTGTACTTAGTTTTGATCTCCCTGAAGAATTATTGGGAGAGATAAACGGAAAGCTGGTCAGGCTGCAATTCAAAGGCAGCATTGCTGCCGATGCTGTTGTATCGGATATGCTGCAGGCTTTTCCGATCCGCGGCAATATACTGCACGGCAAAGTAGAGTACATCCAAAGCAAGCCGTTAGGAATTTTTGTGATGGAATTGAACGGAAATGAAGCAGAAGTAAATAAAGCAATTGCTTATCTGAGAGATAAAGTAAGCAAGGTGGAGGTGTTTGATGATGGATCGCGTAATCGCCATCTTGCCTGAATTGAACCAAGCATTTCTTGAAACGCTTCTAATGGTTTCCATCGCTTTGGCTGTGGCAATCTTGATTGGGCTGCCCTTTGGAATACTATTATTTGTAACAGACCGAGGTTTGTTTTTAGAAAATGTGGTGGTAAAAAGAATAGCCGGACTAATTATTAATCTCATTCGATCGGTTCCTTTTGTAATTCTGCTTGTCTTTTTACTGCCTTTCACACAATTTCTGCTCAATACGACGATAGGTCCTTTAGCTGCTTCTGTATCTTTATCTGTTGCAGCTATCCCGTTTTATGCGAGAATCGTTGAATCCTCAGCCAGGGATATAGACAAGGGTGTGATTGAAGCAGCTATTGCGGTAGGTGCTTCTCCGTGGATGATTATCAGAAGTATCATCCTTCCGGAAGTAAAACCGGGCTTAATCACAGGACTAACCATTACAGCTATCAGTCTTATTGGATATTCTGCTATGGCCGGCACAATAGGCGGAGGCGGGATCGGAGATTTGGCAATACGGTATGGGTACTACAGATACGATAATACAATCATGTTCACTACAGTTATCGTACTGATAGTACTCGTTCAAGTTGTTCAATACTTAGGTGATCTTATAGCAAGAGTTGTATCAAAAAGATGAACTATGAGGAGGAACGAAAATGAAAAAAGCTATTTTATTGTTATTTGCCACAGTGTTCATCACAGTCTTAGCTGGCTGCGGTTCCGGAGAAAGCAGTGCCTCATCCGATAAAAATATCGTCCTAGGTGCAACAATTCCGTATAGCGACATGCTTGAAAAAGGCGTAAAACCGTATCTGGAGGATAAAGGATATACAGTGGAAGTAAAGGAGTTCAATGATTATGTGCAGCCGAACAAATCGTTGGAAACCGGTTCACTAGACGCCAATTTATTTCAGCATAAAGTATATATGGACGCTTTCGCCGAGGAGAACAACATGGAGCTGACCAGCGTAATAACAGTTCCAACAGCACCTATCGGTATTTATTCAAATGAATTCAAGTCACTGGATGAAATAAAAGATGGAAGCACCGTTGCACTCGCTAATGATCCGACTAATCTTGGTCGTGGACTGACCGTCCTAAGAGATAATGGTCTTATTGAAATCGATGAAAATGCTGATCCATTGCGGGTCACAGAGAAAGACGTGATAAGCAATCCGAAGAATTTAAAATTTGAACCAGTAGAAGCTGCACAGCTGCCGCGGACATTGGAATCCGTTGATTTGGCTGCTATTAATGGAAACTTCGCTATATCAGCTGGCATCGATTTAGCAACAGCACTCGCACTTGACGAATTGCCGGAGGACATTCAGAACCGCGTAGTAGTCTCTACAGAAAATAAAGATGAGCAATTTGTTCAGGATATAAAGGAAGCGGTGGAGTCGGAGGAGTTTGCTAAGGTGATTGAGGAAGAGTTTCCAGAATTTCATAAGCCTGAGTGGATGAAGTAATGTACGGAAAGAGAAGGGTGATCCTTCTCTTTTTTTTGTGCTTAATAGATGTACCTTAAAGAAATTGTTCATGATATAGGTACCATATTTCGCAGACATAGCAGATTTACTTAAGTATAATTACACGGAAGAATAAGTAGAAAAAACTCTAGAGTGAAATGCCCGAACGGGAAAGACAGAACATCTTAGAATGGTGCATACTATTCTTAAGGATATCTTTAGGAGAAAAAAATGGACAATCATGTGTACACTCAAAACAATATAAAACAAGAAAACAATAATATGATCGCAGCAAGGATACCAGGATTAATTTGGATCTTTGTTACTTTTACTGCTTCTTTAATTTTACAAATTGTATCAGGCAGTTCTTTTCTGCATTGCGCTTTATTTAGTATATTGATCATTATTTTTAGCATTTTATATTGGCTTTCAAACAGATTCCTTCCAAAGAGAGCATGGATGTATTTTGGTGTCCAAGGGTTGATTGTGTATGGAAGTGCCTTTTTTATGTACAACGTTTCTGCAACAATTATTGCATTGTTTCCCTTGCTCTTAGGTCAGCTAGTAGGAATGGTTGGGAGAAACAGAGTTGCGTTCTTTGTAATATTATCAGGTCTTTCTATTATTGCATCAGTCATCATTATTCCAAATGAAGATTTGTTTACCTACTTTGTTATTGTTATTCCTGCTACTTTAATAATTGTTGCCTATGCTGCAATCTTCTTCAAACAGGTAAATGCAAGAATAAGAACGCAACAAATTCTGCAGGAACTGGAAGAGGCACATCACCAAGTAGAGAATCTAACGCTGTATAGTGAACGGCAGAGAATGGCTCGTGATTTGCATGATACGCTGGCACAAGGGATTGCTGGTATAAAAATGCAGCTCGAGGCAATCAATGCCCACCTTTCTAATGGAAATCAAGAGCGTGCGCAGCAAATAGCGCAACTTGCTATGAAAGGTGCCAGCTCCGTATTGGCAGATTCCCGGATTGTCATTGATGACTTACGTTTACACGAAGAAAATATCGACTTAGAGTACATCCTGCGCGAAAATACGCAGCAGTTTACAACTGCAACAAGTATACCATGCAGTTTAAAATATGCAGTCGTGCAATCTCTATCGCCGAAAATTACCGAGCATCTTTCCAAAATCGTTAGTGAATGTCTGTTGAATATCGCACGTTATAGCAAGGCAAGCGAAGCTTCTGTCTCTATTACAGGCACTTTGGATAATCGTATCCGTTTAGAAGTGGAGGATAATGGTGTTGGCTTTGATGCAGAAGAAATCTCAAACAAGCAAGGGCATTACGGCTTAATTGGTATGAAGGAACGTGTAAGGATTTTAGGCGGAGAGATCCACATTAGCAGCACATTGGGAGAAGGTACAACAGTGACAGTCAGTATTCCGGAGAATGGAGAGGATTAAATGACGTATAAAGTGCTTATCGCAGATGACCATGTAGTCGTAAGAGAAGGTCTGAAATTGCTTATAGAAACAAATGAAAATTATAAAACCATAGGCGAAGCCGGACATGGGGCAGAAGCAATCCAGCTTGTAAATGATCTAGAACCCGATATACTATTGATGGATTTGTACATGCCGGTCATGAGCGGCATGGAAGCAATTCGTAAGCTATCTGTTACGCATCCTAAGCTGCCTATTATCATTCTCACAACTTATAATGAAGACCAATTGCTGGCAGAAGGATTTGCTTTAGGTGCAAAAGGTTATCTCCTGAAAGATACCAGTCTCCAATCTTTGTTTCATTCTATGGATGCTGCTATGAATGGGGAGACCCTCATAGGAGAAGACATGATGAAGAGAATCCGGGATTATCAGGAAAAAAGGCAACATATTAAAGAAAAAGTCCAGCTTTCCCGAATGGAAATCATCATTCTTCAAGCGGTTGCCAGAGGGACGACGAGCAAGGATATTGCTTTTGATATGGGTGTTTCGGAAAGGACAGTAAAATCAAGGCTAACAGCTATCTTTAATAAATTGGGCGTGGATTCCCGAACGGAAGCGGTTGCTGTAGCCATTGAATCAGGTTTGATTCACCTTAACTATAATAAATTATAGGTTCTATAAAAACGTACTGCCCAAACGTACGTTTTTTTTATTTGCGCTTCCTTTAATATGAATGGAGTAAGATATTCAGGTTCTAAAATGAGAAGGGAGATTTTTATGTCAACATTGTTATATAGATTAGGAAAATGGAGTGCATTGCATAAAAAGACGGTTCTTGTAGGATGGGTTGCCTTCATTGCCATCATCTTTATGTCTGCATTTCTTTTAAAACCGTCTTTCTCAGGGGATATGAGTATACCGGGAACACCGTCTGAGGAAGCAAATGCTTTATTGCAGGATGAATTCCCAAGTGGATCGGATACTGGTTCGCTAAGGATTGTGTTTGGTGCAGAGGGTAACGAGAGTTTAACATCTGAACCTTCACAGCAAACAATCAGCGACGTGCTTGATAAGATAATGGAAGATGACGAAGTAGCATCTGCAGCAAATCCATTTGAAGCACAGACTGTAAGTGCAGATGGAAGTGTTGCTTATGCTGATATCACATATAAAGAAGCTGCTGCCGATGTTCCGGAATCTTCGTTGGAACATGCTGAAAAAAGTATTGAAATTGCCGAGAACGAAGGAATACAAGTTGCAATGAAAGGCGATATCATACCGTCTGAAGTAGAAATCGGAGGAATCTCCGAGGTGATTGGTATCGTAATGGCCTTCATTGTATTAAGCATCACCTTTGCATCGTTTGTCATAGCTGGATTACCGATATTAAACGCATTACTTGGTTTGGTTGCCAGCATTGGTGTAACGCTGATTGGTGCAAGTATGTTCGACATTACATCATTTAGTTTGTCTCTCTCCGTTATGATCGGCTTGGCTGTTGGAATAGATTATGCGCTGTTCATCTTTTCTAAACATAGGCAGCAGGTAAGGGAAGGTATCGAGGTTAACGAATCCATCGCAAGGGCTAACGGAACGGCAGGGGGAGCAGTAATATTCGCAGGTCTGACAGTCATTGTTGCCTTATGCGGTTTGACTGTAGTAGGTATTCCGTTCCTTGCAGCAATGGGGATTACAGCTGCAATAAGTGTCCTTTTCGCAGTACTAGTGTCCATTACTGCTGGTCCCGCTGTATTGGCTTTCGTAGGCAGAAAAATAGAGAAGAAGAATCGTCTGTTAAGTAAATCAGCTAAAATTCAAAAAGGACAAACTGACTCGAACGCCTGGGGACGATTCGTTACAAAGCAGCCTCTAATAGTCGCGATTCTCAGCATCGTGATTTTGGTTATAATCAGCATCCCGGCTTCCGATATGCGGTTGGGTTTGCCTGATGATGGAATGAAAGCAAAAGACGATCAGGCACGGCAAGCCTACGATTTATTGGCAGATGGATTCGGTGAAGGTTTTAACGGACCTTTGGCTGTTTTGGTTGACGCTTCCGAAACAAGCGGTGACCAGACAGTACAGTTCCAAAGAGCAACAGAAGAGATTGGTAAATTGGATAATGTAAGCCAAGTAACTCCAGCTATGCCTAACGAAAGCGGAAAGTATGCAATCGTTAATGTATTACCGGAAACAGGTCCAAATGATAGTGGCACAGCAGACCTAGTTCACGATATAAGAAAGCTTTCTTTAAATGATGGTGGAGAGCATATCGAGTTACGAGTTACTGGTCTGACTGCAATCAATATTGATATTGCTGAAAAGTTGAATGATGCAATACCTATTTTTGCTGTGATTATTGTAGGATTTGCATTTATTTTGCTAATGATCGTATTCCGTTCCTTATTAGTACCGCTTACCGCAGTAGCTGGATTCCTGCTTACTATGACTGCGACATTAGGTTTTTCCGTATTCATTTTGCAGGATGGATATTTGAATAGCTTGCTAGGTATTCCGCAAGAGGGGCCAATCCTGGCATTCCTGCCAATTCTGGTTATAGGTATTTTGTTTGGTTTAGCAATGGATTATCAAGTATTCCTTGTTAGCCGCATGCACGAAGAATATACAATCACTAAGGATCCGGTCAGATCCATTTTAGCAGGTCTAAAGTATAGTGGCCCTGTCGTAACAGCTGCAGGTTTGATCATGATCTTTGTATTTGCTGGATTTATCTTTGCGGGAGATTCGATGATCAAGTCAATGGGACTAGCTCTGACATTCGGTGTGTTGTTCGATGCCTTCATCGTTCGCTTGGCACTTATTCCAGCAATAATGAAGCTGATGGGACATGCTACTTGGTACCTGCCTAAATGGCTCGATAAGATAATTCCTAATGTAGATATTGAAGGACATAAGTTGTCTGAAAAACTAAGTGAACAAAATAAAAAGGAATCTGAACGAATTAAGTAATATTTTGCTAAACAGACCATGTAGCTTTACATGGTCTGTTTTCTTATAAAATAAATTTGAGCTGCCTCTTCAATTCCAGTATAGTAACATGTATAGCATTCGAGATTAGAATAGGTGGAATATCGTATGAATACACCCCATGAATTCATGGATGACTGGCTGGCTCTGGATAATTTACAAATGAAAATAAAGAAGGAATTGGAAACAGTTCTTCAAAAAGAATACAGTTTATCAATTAGAGAGTTTTATGTATTGTACTATCTATCCAAAGCTCCAGAAAAAAAACTCCGTTTGCAGCAACTGCAGGAATTAATCGGGTTGAGTCAAAGTGCTCTGTCCAGGCTGGTCGGGAATATGGAAGCCGATAGCTGCGGTGCATTGCAAAAACATGTGTGTACAGATGACCGCAGAGGTACATATACGCAGATGACAGAGTTAGGGGAGAACAAACTGCAGCGTGGTCTTCAAACGTTTCATGAAGTCATAAGTACTAACTTTGCTCAAGTTGATTCAGAGCGGATATTAAAGCAATTGCTGGATAAATTATAAGATGTAGATAATCAAAGTACCTGAAAAGGTACTTTTTTTATATGCCTTTCATTTGACAGGGTAATTTTAAAACGATAAATTAAATGCATGTGTTATGCATATAATTCGTTTGCTAAGGAGTTTTCAACATGCAAAATTTGTTCAGTACTTATAAAATAAAAAATCTAGAACTGAAAAACAGAGTAGTTATGCCGCCGATGTGCCAGTATTCTGTAGAAAAGAAAGATGGTATAGCGAATGACTGGCATTACATGCACTATGTCAGCAGAGCGGTTGGCGGTGCAGGATTCATCATCGTCGAAATGACGGATGTAGAGCCGGATGGGAGAATCACGGATTATGATTTAGGTTTATGGTCTGATGAACAAGTACCCGCTCTTGCAAAGATTGTAGAGGCAGTACATAGCCATGGAGCAAAAATCGGTATCCAGATTGCTCATGCCGGACGCAAAGCAGAAGATGCGCCTGAACCAGTGGCACCCTCTGCTATACCATTTGATGAGAATTCCAAAACACCTAGAGCCCTTACAACAGAAGAAGTAAAGAGTATGGTCGAGAAATTCCGCTCAGCTGTAAGACGTGCAGTTCAGGCTGGTTTCGATGCGATCGAAATTCATGGTGCACACGGTTACCTTATTCACCAATTCCATTCACCATTAACGAATAAGCGTGATGATGAATATGGACAGGATTTGACTAAATTCGGTCGTGAAGTTATAGAAGCAGCTAAAGCAGAAATGCCAGCTGATATGCCTTTGATTATGCGAATTTCCGCAAGAGAATATGTGGAAGGCGGCTATGGCATCGAGGACAGTATCGAATTCTCCAAAGCATACAAAGATGCGGGTGCAGACGTGTTTGACGTTTCTTCCGGTGGCGAAGGTCAGATTGCTGCCTGGGGAAGACCAGGCACACATGCTGCTTACCAGGTACCATTAGCACGTCAAATCAAAGAAGCACTGCAAGTTCCAGTTATGGCTGTTGGCAGACTTGATGATCCAATCCTAGCTAATGCTGTTATTGGAAATGAAGAAGCAGATCTTGTACAAGTTGGAAGAGGCATGCTAAGAAATCCTTATTGGACATTGGAAGCTGCTAAGCAGTTGAGAAAAGAGAATATTGTACCAAAACAGTATGAAGCTGGATTCTGATTTAATAAAATAAGCCCCCTATATTTAGGGGCTTATTTTATATTAGATAATGAATTTTAATACGTGTAATAAGCTAATAAATAATCTTTAAGAACAGGCAATGATATATTGTAATATTTTACTTGTTATGGTAGTTTAGTAAAGTTATGAATAAATCATCTATTTTTTACTTATTTTTATCCATGTTATTTATTCTTTCCTCATGTACACCTGCTGTTAAACAAGAAGGAGAGAATAATAGTATACCTACATATAAACCATTAATCATCGCACACAGAGGGGCTTCAGAATTGGAGCCTGAGCATACTTTTTTATCTTATGACCGAGCGGAGAAAGACGGAGCGGATTATATTGAAATCGACTTGCGTCAGACTGAAGATGGGGAGCTGGTAGCAATCCATGATGAAGACGTGGATCGCATAACAGATGGTTCTGAAAGGGTTGAGAATCTAACATTAGAAGAGCTGAAACACCTTCATGTCGATAAAAAGCAGGAGATCCTAACACTTCAGGAGATTGTAGAACATTACGGTGATTCGGTCCATTATTATATTGAAACGAGAACAGATAGCGACGGTAATATAGGAATGGAGGAACAGTTGGTCTCTATTCTGAATAGCAAGGATCTTATTAAAAAGAAAAGAGTTATCATCGAGTCATTTTCAGAAGAAAGCATGAAGAAGATCCACGAACTTAACAACGATATTCCTTTTGTTAGATTATTGCGTAAAGCAGAAGTTCAAGAACTTGATGGTGCTACCATGCAGCATATTAAAAATTATGCAATAGGCGTAGGAATATATGCGGGTAGTGTGGATGCTGAGTTGGTTAGGCAGATACATGATTATAATCTTCAGCTCCATGTTTATTACTATGACGATGAGAAAAAATTGACTGATAAAATGTTAGATTTGAAAGTCGACGGTGTATTTACAAATAATCCAGATTACGCAATATCAGAAGTGGGTTCATTAAACTAATGAGCCTGCTTTTTTTATATAACAGAAACATAATCTGAAATGGGAATCTTAATGAGTTTACTTCATCAGTTCCAATCTTTAGCCATAATGATAAAGTTATAAGAATTTCCTCTAATTGTATCTTCAAATTCTCCTCTCTTCATAAATCCTTCTTTTTCGTATGTCCTAATAGCTCTGCTACAGCTAATTCTAGATGGTCATACTTAAACAGCTGTCTACCTTATTCAATGATCGCTTTGGAGTATTTTGAGCCATGGCCTTGGCCAGTCTGTGAAGGCTTCATTTGCAGTCCAACTACTAGAATTTCAATATCATTCTTGTACATTATAAAACTCGCAATTCCCAGCTAAAATTTTGCTGTATATTGTTGTCGTAAAAAGAATAAATGCCATCGTAAGTCCATGTAATGAACTCATTGATATCCTCATTTGTTCGTTTTCAAATGAATTCCATATAAACACCCCATTTTTTGGATGCATTTACTATAGTGTACGAGCTTCTCCTATCTCAATTAAATCTATGATAGACTAATTTTATCAAGTATTACCAATATTGGAATTACTATATTATCCTTTATAGAAAGGTGCAGTGTTTATGAATGAGGTAAGAGTTGTTATTGGCGCAGGCCCATACATGAATAACCCTGATTGGCTGCACACACAAGAAGAAGAACTGAATGTATTGGATGAAAAAACATGGCGAACCAGGTTCTGTGAAGGTTCTATAAAAGCCATTTTAGCGGAGCATGTATGGGAACATCTCACTTATGAAGAAGGTTTAGAGGCAGCAAAGATTTGCTTGCGTTATCTGCAGCCTTCTGGTTATATTCGCTGTGCCGTTCCCGATGGCTATTTTCCAGATGATACTTACCAAGATATTGTGAAGGTTGGAGGCCCAGGGCCAGAAGACCATCCGGCTGCCAGTCATAAAATAGTGTATAACTATAAGTTGTTTACAGAGTTGTTCCAAGCTGCCGGATTTAAAGTTAAATTGCTAGAGTATTGTGATGAAGAGGGAAACTTTCATCAAAATACTTGGGATGGAGCTGGTGGAGTCATCTTTCGATCCAAGAAGTATGACCTTAGAAACCAAGGAGAAAAAATAGTTTTTCCTTCACTTATAATAGATGCAATAAAGTTGTGACCAAGGTATCTACTTTAAATAGACGGGGAGAAGGTGAACAAAGTGATACATATGAAATCTATGAAATATCCCGACATTCCGCACTATGAATGGAAAGGTCGTTTATTGAGAAAAACGCCGGAGTATGTGGTGGTTCTTTGTGAAAGTGGCAGAGAGTTAAAACACCATACGAAAAATACAACCTTTACAATAGATGTAACTTCGTTGGAGTACTTCTTCTTTAAAGAAGGCTACACAGTTGCCATGGAGATTGAAGAAGGTAAAATACTCTCGTATTACTGCAATATTGCAATGCCTTCTGCGCTTAATGACAATCAGCTTAGTTTTGTTGATTTAGATTTGGATGTAGTGAAAAGAAGAAATGAAGACTGGATGGTTGTAGATGAAGATGAATTTGAGGTTAACAGTGTAAAGTATGGTTATCCCGCTGAGTTAAAGGAATATGCTTTAAGGTCATTGTATTTATTACAGAATAAAATAAGTGATAATTTGTTTCCTTTTGATGAGAATGATTTGGAGTTGGTAAGAAAATATAGCATGGGTTAATGACTATAATTAGTCTTATAAGCTCTGAGGTGCATAATCAAGGAGAAACGTAAAAATAAGTAAGGTAACATACAGAATTAGATTGGAGGTAAGCTATGGATTTAAAACGCTTAGAGAAGACATTGCATGAAATGAATCAGTTTGGTCGTTCGAAAGAGGGAGTAACGCGCTTAGCATATTCTAAAGAAGAGCGACAAGCAGCCGAACATTTTAGCAACCTTTGCAGAAAAGAAGGCATGGATGTTCGGATTGATACTTGTGGAAATGTGATAGCACGCAGGGAAGGCAGTAACCCTGATCTTCCTGTCGTAGCATGCGGTTCCCATTTAGATACAGTAATCCATGGTGGAAATTACGATGGAACATTAGGCGTTATAGCAGCCCTCGAGGTTATTCGCAGCTTAAATGATAAAGGTGTTAAAACAGAACACCCGATTGAGATCATTGCTTTTGCCTGTGAAGAATCGTCAAGATTCGGTGTTTCCACAATAGGCAGCAAGGCAACGGCAGGAATATTAGAATTGGAATCTTTATCTGAGCTTAGTGACAGCGAAGGGAAATTTATTCGCAATATATTTTCTGAATGTTCCCTTAATTTTAACGAGATAGATAAGAGTACCCGTCAGAAAGAGGAGTTTAAAGTATTTCTAGAAATGCACATTGAGCAAGGTCCTGTTTTAGAAAGACGACAAAAACAGATTGGTATAGTTACAGGAATTGCTGCTCCAACACGATTTGAAGTAAAAATTAAAGGGCAAGCATCTCACTCAGGAACGACACCAATGGATTATCGAAGGGATGCCTTCTTGAGTGCAGCCGAAATAGCCTTGCTGCTGGAGCAGGCCGCAAAAAGGGAAGCTGGTAACGGAACGGTGGCAACAGTGGGTGCATGTGAAGTTAAACCAGGATCAATGAATGTGATACCAGATCTGGCTACGATGAAAATTGAGATAAGGGGAACTTCTACTGATTCAAAGAATAGAGTAATTAAAAGCCTATTTACTGCGGTAAAACAAGTAGAGCAAAAGCGAAATGTTAGTATTGAGTACAGTAAGTTGAGTGATGAGCATCCTATCAATCTTGATAAAGAAGTAATAGATTCCCTGTCTCTTAGTTGTGAGCAAAAAGGATATACGTATACACATATGGCAAGTGGAGCAGGACATGATGCAATGAATATGGCATTGCTTTGTCCAACTGGGTTACTATTTGTACCTTCTAAAAATGGTTTAAGCCATCATCCTGATGAATACACAGAAATGGAGCAGATTGGTATAGGAGCTGATTTATTAGAAACGGCAATTATAAAGTTTGCAGGATAAATGTATAGTATCTCTTTATCTAGGTTATGTAATAATATGTTAAAAAGATAAAGTTATAGGGGGATTCTCAATGTTTATAGTCAATGTAGAAGGTGCCATTCACCGTGATGGAAAATGGCTTATGATCACAAGAAGTGAAAAGGAAGAGCATGCAGCAGGATGCCTTTCTATGGTTGGCGGTAAGTGTGATTTGGAAGGCGTATCTTCTGATATTTTGGAAAGGACACTGAAGCGGGAGATTTTTGAAGAGGTAGGTATCGAAGTGGAGAACTTAACTTATATTAACAGCTCTTCATTTGTAACGGATAAGGGTACGCATGTTATTGATATCGTTTTTCTTTGTCAGGGTATAGCTGGTGAACCTTATGCAAAGAGCGTGGAAGAAGTAGGTGAAGTGATGTGGCTGACGACGGAGGATATATTGGTACATAAAAATGCGCCTTCCTACTTAAAAGAGAATATTACACTAGCTGCTAACAAGCTCACCTTTGTAAAAGAAGTCTGAGTATAAAGGATTCTTGAATTGAAATAACTTCATTAGTTTCATTCAAAGAAGGTAACTTACACTAACATAGGACTTTTTAGTGATCAAGATAAATTAAAAAGCTGTCACTATCGACAGCTTTTTAATTCTCTGCAGCAAATACTTCTTTTAAATTATAGTTCTTCTTTACATATGCAGTGCCTTCGAGGATTCTTCTGGCTGTACGTATTACTTTTATTTCTGACAAGCTGCTGTATGCTGTTTCAGTAATGCCGGAAGGATGGGCAATACGTAAGTTTCCTGCTGTTTTTCGAGCAAGCTTATGCGGCAAAGTTCCAGGAATAGCACATGCAGCAGTTGTGCAGATTGCACCAGTTATTGCAAGTGCTTCATGAGGTCTTTGCATCGATAGCATGCGCACATGGATATCCATATCTTCAGTCGAGTACTTATTCTCGTTCATATCAGTAAACGCTTGTGCTTTTCCGATCAATGTGAGTTTTGGTACTGCCGGAGAAAGCTTAGTGGCATTTTCTCTAGTGGTAAATCCGCAGAGTTCAGCTGCAGCAGCACGCAATTCCTCGCATCGCTGCAGGTCTGCTTCTGAGAATGCAGCTGGCAGAATGGTCTCTTGTAAGCCGAGGTCAGCAGCTTCTACAAAAACTAAAGGATTGGCAGCATCAACAATAGAACAGCGAACGCTGCCAAAGCTCGTCTCAAGTACATCGGTAACATTTCCGGTAGGTAACAACTCGCCAGTCACGGATCCCTCTGCATGGCAAAATGTCAAAACAATCTCCGACCCATAACCAGGTACTCCAGGTATGGCTGTCGAACCTGTGGTTTGGACGTCACCATCCTTAACTGCTACTTCGGCAATAATCAATTTTTGGGTATTCGTATTCCAAATTCTTACGGTCGTAATCGGCTCTGTGACAGGGACAAGTCCTTCCTGAATTGCAAATGGACCTACAGCAGAAGAAATATTGCCGCAGTTTCCTTTCATATCGACTGTTTCATCTGTAATACTCACTTGTGCAAAAGTATAGTAGACATCAAAGTCTTTATCGGTCTCAGCTTTTCGAATGATGGCAGCTTTGCTCGTTAGGGAATTGGCACCCCCCAATCCATCGATTTGCCGTTTGTCTGGGCTTCCCATCAGATCAAGAAGGAATGGTGTCCAGTCTTCCGTTTCTGCAGGCATGTCTGTTTCATGTAGGAAAACAGCTTTACTTGTGCCGCCGCGCATGTAGACGATACGGATTTTTTCCATCAGCTCACGTCCTTTTTAGGATGAAGTGGTTTATACTGACAGCATAGTCTCGATCGTTAATAAAATAAAATACAATTATTTTTGGCTTAGCTAAAAATATTTTTATAACTATGAGTAATTACCTAGGAGGGTGAGCAATGGATGAAAAGGATTGGCTATTATTAAAGCTATTAGGTGAAGAAAAGAGTGTCACAAAAGCTGCTGAGAGATTATTCACATCTCAGCCCTCTTTGACATACCGCATTCAAAAGATTGAGGAGAGTTTTAACGTAAAGCTGTTTACAAAGCGGAATAGGGGAATCACCCTGACAGTAGAAGGGGAGTACCTTACAGATTATGCTGTCGAGATGCTGCGAAAGCTCAAAGAAACAAAGGATGCGATTGCTAATCTAGGTAAGGATGTGCAAGGCACGCTGCGTTTAGCAGTTTCTAGTAATTTCGCTCAATATAAACTGCCGGGCTTGCTGACAAAGTTCTCTTCCATTTATCCGAATGTCCAATACAATGTACAGACTGGCTGGAGTACGAGGGTGATGAAGTTACTGGATGAAGGGGATGTACATTTAGGCATTTTGCGTGGAAATCATCGCTGGCAAGGAGTAAAGGAAATACTGACGAGGGAACAATTGTACGTCATTTCAAAACAGCAGATCAGCATAGGTCAGCTGCCTTTACTTCCTTTTATTAAATACAATACAGACACATCGTTGAAAACAATTATAGATGGATGGATACATGAACATCTGCAGCATGCACCGCTCACAGCAATGGAGGTGGATAGACAGGAAACGTGTAAAGAAATGGTGAAACATGGCTTAGGTTATTCGATAGTACCTGAAATTTGCCTGCGTGAATCCGATCAGCTTTACCGTATTGGTCTGACGAATGAAAAGGGAGAGCCTTTGCTTCGTGAAACATGGTTAATGTATGACCCGAAATCACTTGATCTGCAAGTGGTAAAAGCATTCATCGGCTTTTTGAAACAGGAACAGCATGTAACAATATAAAAAATACTTATGAGTTTTGCAAAAATACTTATATTTAACTTATCTCCCGCTATGTAATATGCTAAGTCAAATGCTTCTTGCACAAGTAAATGAAAGCGTATTCAAAGAGAGGGGATAACCATGCTGACGATATTAGGTTTTTCTATGATGATTGTATTTACTGTTCTGATTATGTCTAAAAAGCTTTCTCCCATTGTTGCTTTGACGTTAACACCGATTTTCTTTGCTTTAATTGGAGGATTTGGAGGAAGCCTTGGAGATATGATTTTGGATGGACTGCAAACTGTTGCGAGTTCGGCAGCCTTGCTGTTATTCGCTATCTTGTTTTTCGGAATCCTTATTGATGCCGGGCTATTTGATCCATTAATTAAGAAAATACTAGTACTAGTAAAGGGTGATCCTGTAAAAATTGCGATTGGATCAGCTGTACTGGCAATGCTGATTGCATTGGACGGTGATGGAACCACTACTTACATGATCACGGTTTCCGCAATGCTTCCTTTGTATAAACGGATTGGTATGAATCCGCTTGTTATGGCAACAGTCGCGATGCTGGCCTTGAGTATCATCAGTGGTATGACTCCTTGGGGAGGTCCTGCAACCAGAGCAATCGCGGTACTGGGGCTCGATCTTTCGGAATTCTTTGTCCCGCTTCTGCCCACTATGCTTGGAGGTATGATTTTCGTAGTCTTTACTGCTTTTATGCTCGGTCTTAAGGAACGGAAACGTATAGGAGTGACGGAAATAAAATCCGGTAACTATGAGTCAGAACCATATATGGCTGCAGCTTTGGAAGGGGACTTACTGAAGCGGCCAAAGCTTCGCTGGATAAATTTATTCCTTGTCATAGCTATCTTGGTATTGCTGGTAATGGGAATTATGCATCCGGCAGTACTCTTCCTCATAGGTTTTGTGTTGGCTCTATCTATCAATTACCCTAATATCCAAATACAAAAAGAGCGTATTGCGGAACATGCAAGCAATGCAATCACAGTTGTTTTGCTTGTCTTTGCTGCAGGTGTTTTCGCTGGCATATTGTCCGGAACAGAAATGGTCAATGCAATTGCAGGTTCGATTGTCGCATTCGTTCCGCCGTCCATGGGTGAACTTTTCCCGGTAGTTGTAGCTATCACAAGTCTTCCATTGACCTTTGTTCTTTCAAATGATGCGTATTACTTCGGTATGGTACCTATATTCGCTGAAGCTGCATCTGCTTATGGTGTTGATCCTATTGAAATCGCCAGGGCTTCCATTTTAGGGCAGCCGGTACATCTAATGAGCCCGCTTGTAGCTTCTACGATATTGCTTGTCAGTATGTTGAAAATCGATCTTGGTGCATTTCAGCGATATGCAGTTAAATGGGCTGTTTTGACTTCATTATTCATTATTCTCGTAGCGATAGTAACAGGTGCCATTACATTCCGATGATTTCAAGATTCTGTTTGGCCATGACTAAAAAGTGGAACAAGTACTGGCTTCTAATGAAAGTTCTTATATGACAGGACAGACGATCCATATAAATGGAGGACAGTGGACTTCCTCCTAAATGAAAGAAGCACCAGCCCAAAGGGCTGGTGCTTCTTTTTTTATGCGTGGACTTTCGATCTTTCTGAGGGTGCATAGGCATCCAGATAGTTGCTGCTCCAGTCATTGATATGCAGCTTCAGGATCTGGTCGATGGCAAGCAGGTTTTCCTTGCTGAGAGACAAGTCCTCAACACCTGTCACTTCATCTAGTTGATCTGGCGAATAAGCACCCCAAATGGCTACATCCACTCCGTCTTGTTCCAGTACCCAACGCATCGCTAATTGAGCGATTGTCTTATCGCGGTTGGCTGCGAAGTTCTTCAATTGCTCGACCGCCATCTGCCGCTTTCGAATAGTGGGTGAGAAGAGCGGAAATCCTCCTCTGAGAATGTAGTCGATTTCGTCAGTGCCCCTGCAAGCAAGCCATATGCCATTGGTCCCTAGGCTAAGCCGCCAATATCATGTCGTTTAGCGTAATCAAACCATTCCCATAGACCGCGCTGCAGCATGTTAAACTGATTTTGTGTGACATGTAGTGGTGCTCCTCGCTGAAAAGCTTCCATTTCCTGTGGCGTGAAATTACTGACTCCGATAGCTCGAATCTTACCCTTTTTGTATAGGTTGTGCATCACTCCAGCGAGCTCTTCCATAGGAATTTCATGGTCTGGCCAGTGCACTTGATAAATCCAGATAATCCGTTCCTAAACGCTTTAATGTTAAATCAAGTTCCTTTTCCACATTCTCCGGGCGCATATCCCGGAACAATTGTGTATCCTCTGTCCAATTGACGCCGGGTTTTCCGGCTAGGATTAGTTTGTCACGAGGGGTACTGGATTCCTGCAATGCTTTGCCGATGAATTCCTCTGACTTCCCTAGTCCATAATCAGGTGCGGTATCGATAAAGTTGATGCCCTGGTCAAGTGCGGCATGGACATTACGTTTGGCACTGACCTCATCTGGCTCATGCTGCCACCTATAGCCACCCATGGCCCATGTTCCTAAAGCAATATGTGTTACTTCCAGATAACTTTTTCCAAGTCTGACTTTCTTCAAGCTGCTTCATCCTTTCCTCATGTGCATCTGCTTTTGGGGATTGTGTTCACGTCTGGTAGAAAACAAAACACATGAGAAAAGGCATTTACTTAGGTCCTAAACGCCGCATTAATGAGCGGATACCGAAGTAGAGTGTACTGCCAACTGCTAAAATAATAATTAAAAGCGTGATTGTATTCCCCATTCAAGTTCTCCTTTTAAGGCCCTATTTGAAATAAACGCAGAATGCCGCGACCGATCCAAGCGAGTAAGCGAAAAGGCAAAAACAGAAGTTCAGGTACCCAAAGCGGAATATCCATAATATCCCATTTGTGATTCGGATCAGCTTCCCTTTTTCGTTGTCTCCGTAGTTCCCGCAGTGTCAAAAGTCATCTCTCCTTTTGGCAAAATTAGGTTATCTTCATCTTATCATAATTTACTGACAAAACTTGTAATTTTTATTACAGTCCATTGAACGCACCTTGACAAAAACCTATATCCGTCACACTATAAAAGAAAGCGCTTTCCAAACAGGGGCAAGCAGCAGCCTGATAAAGGGGTGTCATGCATTTTGGATACAAAGGAATTGTGCAGGACGTTAATTGTCGATGATGAAATTCTTATCCGACAAGGCATCAAACACTATTTGGATTGGGAGAAGGAAGGGTTCACAATAATTGGGGAGGCTTCAAATGGAAAAGAAGCATTGGAACTGATTGAAACGCTGAACCCGCATATTGTTATCACGGATGTCGTCATGCCGATTATGGACGGCGAAGCTTTGACGAGGATGGTAAATGAAAAATACCCGAATATCGGACTGATTGTTCTGAGCAGCTTCAGTGAATTCGATTATGTACGAAGTGCTTTTCAGAACGGAGTTATCGATTATATTCTCAAACCAAAGCTGAATGCAGAAGTGCTGCTGAAGACTTTGCGCCTTGCAGCAGGACAACTGAAAGGATTTCACCTTAGCAGTGAGGGAGAGCATAAGCAAACCTTAACGGAAAAATTGCGTATTCTCTATGAAGGAACTGATATCCGTATGGAAGAAGATGCTGCATATTTTCCGCATAAGCATTTTCAAGTAGTAAGCTATAGACTGGAAGCAAATAAGACAACGAAGCCGCTTCATGAATATATAGATAAGGAAGCGGGAGTCCTAACGTTGATCTTACAAACTTCAGATCTGCACATATACTTGTGGAACAGCGACCATACATTCAGTGAGGGTTTATTTGGGGAATTACCGAAATCAGGTGCTGTATGCAGTACAGAAGCTTTTGCTAATCTCTCGGAACTGAAAGGAAAGCAAAAGGAACTGGAAAAAGTCGAGAGTTATCGGTTTTTCTTTCCGGGGAAGTTTTATCTGTCGGAAGACATCCTGCCGCCACTGCCTGAGGAGAGACAGTTATTTCAATTGGATCGATTTATCGAAGAGTGCAAGCGGGAAAATTTTCAGGAAGCTTTTACTTATTTAGAGGAACATATCGGACAGATGGTTCTGGATTACCAACAGGATATTGGCGAATACAAAGCTTTTCTGAATAATATTATGTTCAATCTAATGGTGCTGCTTGGCAATATGGATTACCAGACAGAGGTGCTGGAGAAGAAGAAGTATTCGTATTTCCAACAAGTCGGCCAATCAGCGGATGTTTATACAGCTAATCAGACGGTTGAATCATTTTTAAAAGAAGTAAAGCGGATTGTGGAAACAGAGGAAGGACAGGGACATATGCGGAAACTGACGGATTATATCAAGGCGCATTATCATGAATCGTTATCATTATCTGATATTGCGAACCATTTCCATTTTAGTCCTTCTTATTTATCCAATTATTTTTCGACCCATAGCAAAGAGGGTTTCAGCGAGTACCTTAACCGTATCCGAATTGAGGCAGCTATTTCCTTGCTCAGACAAAACGATATACCTATTTCAAAAATCAGTGAGCAAGTCGGATTTTCAGATCACAGTTATTTTTGTCGTGTTTTCAAAAAGCAAACAGGCTATTCTCCTTCGCAATATCGGCGAAAACGGATGATGAGCTAAGGAGGGGAAGTTGATGAACTTGATCAAAGACCGTCTTCAGCCCAATGGTCTGTTTATGAAGATGTTCCTTATAACTGTTGCACTTATTATTTTAGTTGCTATTACCGTAACTCTTACGACAATCCGGATGGCTGAGCAGTTTTTCGTAGAAAAGTTCAGCATTACCAATTCGCAGATCATCGATCAGATTCAGTATGATTTTGAAGAATTGAATTACAGCATTGTGATGGCGGCTACCGATATCGGTCAGAGCAGCACAATCGAGGCTTATTTATCAGAGAAAGAGCCGGATAATGAGCGTATTATGAGTCTTTACCTTGTAATGAGCCAAATTGATCATCTGCGGGAACAGCTAGGTGATCAAAATGTGGAGATAGCAATTGCTGATCAAGATGCAATCTCATACAGGACGAACTTTACGTATTGGCCTGCAGCACCAACAGATATTCGTAATCATGACATTACGGAAACGATCACCAAGGAGCCGAACAAGCTGCTTTATTTTCAGGATTCAAGAGAAGCATCCGATAATTATGTCATTGCGGCGAAGGCACTGCTTGATCGGGAAACAGATCAATCATATGGCGCGGTTTACTTTCCGATTAAAGAGGGGCAGCTGCGTTCCTTTTACACAGACTACGTAAAGCCGGGGAATGATTTTTATGTACTGGATCAAAACGGCAAGGTGGTCTCAAGCAGTTTAACGAATGCCATCGGGCAATCGCTTCCTGAGCTTAGTCAGCAGGCAAAAAATATGCAAGCCGATGAAGAAACGTACCGGGAGGTCGAGTTTCAGGATACCAATCAAATTATGCTGGCAGAATATCTGCCTTATTTTGATATGTACCTAGTTAATATGGTGGACAAGCAGACCGCTGTCGGAAATCTGATTGATACAAAGCAAATTGCATTATTGCTAGCAGGTGTTGTCGTTCTTGCCCTGATCATTGTTTTCCTTGTTACGAAGCGGCTGACCAACTCCCTATCGAAGCTTGTTAAAGACATTGAAGCTGTACCAAAGAAAGGACTGAAGCGGCGGCTCGTGTATGAAGGTACATACGAAACAAATCAAATTGGCCTTGCTTTCAACAGCATGATGGATGAACTGCAAGTATATGTAGAGAAACTCATCGAAGCCCAAAAACAGCAGCGTCATGCGGAGCTGGCTGCATTGCAGCAGCAGATCAATCCCCACTTCCTTTATAATACGATGGCTTCCATCAAGTTCTTGGTCATGATGGGGGAAAGGGAAGAAGCTGAAAAAACGATTGATGCGTTCATCACGCTTTTGCAAAATACAATCGGCAATGTTGATGAGTCGGTTACCGTAGAGCTGGAACTGCAGAATTTAAAAAACTATGTGCTGATCAATCAGAAACGGTACGGGGATAGGATTCAGGTACAGTTTATGGTGTCACCGGATTGTTTGGACTATCTTATTCCAAAGCTGATATTGCAGCCATTTATCGAAAACTCATTTTTCCATGCTTTCAATAAAACAGCTGAAGGCACTATTACAGTGCTTGTATGGAAAGAAGCAGACGACCTTGTATGTGAAGTAGCCGATGATGGCGATGGAATGGCAGCATGTGCAGATTTGCCTAATACAAACCGCAATCGACAGCTGTTTTCCGGTATCGGTGTCAAAAATGTACATGAACGAATCCAGCTTCTGTATGGAACAGAATATGGTGTGTCCATCACGAGTGAGACAGGTCAGGGGACGAAAGTAAAATTAAGGCTGCCGGCAGTAAAAGAAGAAGAAAGAGACGTAATATGATGCAACTACTTGGCAGTCAGCATGGATGGAGTTAAACATATTTCAACTGTCGTAATGAAGAGGCGGTATCGGAGTAAAGTAAATTGCGATAGAAAATACAAATAACAAAAAATAATCCTAATCTCCATTATGTAAGCGTTATCAATATAGAGATTTAATCCAAGTATGACACAATAAATTCCTAACAGAAGATAGTAGACGCATGCTAAGATTTAATCATAAAGACAGCGCTTACAAAAAAGAGGGGGTAACATTTGATGAAAAAGTTTCTAGCACTTTTATTTGTTAGTTTGCTCGTTCTGTCTGCGTGTTCTTCGGGTTCCGGCTCGGAAGCGGATGCAGATACGAACGATATCAAAGTTTGGGCTTGGGACCCGAACTTCAATATAAAAGCAGCCGAGCTTGCGAAGACAGCTTATCAAAAGGAAAACAGTGAGCTCAATATTGAAGTTATCGAGTATGCACAGGATGACATCATCCAAAAGCTCAATACTAGTCTCAGCTCTGGGACAACAAAAGGCCTACCGAACGTCGTTTTAATTGAGGACTATCGTGCGCAAAGCTTCTTGCAGTCTTATCCGGATATGTTTTACGCGGTTGACGATGCAATCTCAATCGATGAATTTGCAAAGTACAAACAGCCGCCGACAAGCTTTGAAGGCAAGCAATATGGAGTTCCCTTCGATTCAGGTGTAGCTGGTTTGTATGTACGAACTGATTACTTGGAAGAAGCAGGATACAGCATCGATGACCTGCAGGACGCTGATTGGGAGAAAGTAATTGAAATTGGTAAAGCAGTGAAAGATGCTACAGGCAAGCAAATGATCACGCAGGATCCAAAAGATCTAGGTCTGTTGCGTATGATGATCCAGACAAGTGGTGCATGGTATTTGGAGGAAGATGGAGTAACTCCGAATATAGCTAATAATGATGCGCTGAAAGAAGCATTCCGTCTGTATAAGGAAATGATCGATGCAGACTTGGTGAAACCTCATGCAGACTGGAGCCAGTACATTGCCACAATCAATAATGGAGACATTTCCATGCTGCCAAGTGGTAACTGGATCACACCTTCTGTTAAAGCGGAGGCATCTCAGTCAGGTAAGTGGGCAGTAGCACCATTCCCGAAACTTCCTGGCATGGAATCAGTGAATGCATCCAACTTGGGCGGTAGCTCCTGGTATGTATTGAACATCCCTGGTAAAGAAAAAGCAGCTGAATTCTTAGGCAAGACATTCGGTGCCGACGGTGATTTCCATCAGCAGTTCGTTGAAGAAGTAGGCGGTGTTGGAACCTATCAGCCTGCAGCTGAAGGAGAAGCTTACCAAGCAGAAGATGAATTCTTTGGCGGTCAGAAGATAATGTCTGATTTCGCAGCTTGGACAGAAGAAATTCCACAGGTCAATTACGGTCTTCATACGTATGTGATCGAGGACATCCTTGCGAATGAAATCCAGAAATATTTGCAGGGCGAAGATTTAGATACGGTTATGGAAAACGCACAATCGCTGGCAGAACAGCAAGCGAAGTAAACCAAGTGCCCTGGGACGCCGCGAACAAAAGCTGCCTCCCGGGGCTTCTTTCGAAAGGAGCCCACATTCATGAATATTCCTGAAAAACTAGGACCGGAAAAACTTGCAGAAAAACCAGCACCGCGTCCAGCACGATCCCTCAGGCTGAAAAATACATTGGTCGGCTGGACATTTGTTGCGATAGCTTCACTTTTAATTGGAATATTTTATTTCTTCCCGATGGTGCAGGCATTGATAATGTCGTTCGAGTCTGGCAGCGGTGTGAATCTGTCATTCGTCGGATTTGAGAACTATATCCGTCTATTTCAGGACCCTGTATTTCTGACTACGGTCAAGAATACGGTCATCTATTTGATCATCCAAGTACCAGTCATGATTTTGTTAGCATTATTCCTGTCTGTTGTACTGAACAATAAGACACTGAAATGGAAGGGATTCTTCCGAACAGCCATTTTCCTTCCGTGTGTAACATCACTTGTTGCATACTCAGTTGTGTTTAAATACCTGTTTGCACCAGACGGTATCGTGAACATGACCTTGCTGAAGATCAATCTGGTTTCTGAGCCAATTCAGTGGCTGACAGACCCGTTTTGGGCGAAAATCACCATCATCCTGGCAATCACATGGAGATGGACTGGCTACAATATGATCTTTTATTTGTCTGCTCTTCAAAACGTGGATCGATCCATCTATGAAGCTGCAAAAATCGATGGTGCTTCTGCTATCCAGCAGTTCTTCAAGATTACGATTCCGATGCTGAAGCCGATCATTCTATTCACATCCATCACATCGACAATCGGGACATTGCAATTGTTCGATGAGGTAATGAACATTACAGCTGGGGGACCAGGAAATGCCACCATGACCATTTCCCAATATATTTATAACTTGTCCTTCAAGTACACGCCTGACTTTGGCTACGCTGCAACTGTTTCCTATGCCATCGTAATCTTGATTGTTATCTTCTCGATCATCCAATTCAAAGCGGCAGGTGATAAGAAATGAGACTATCCAACAAAGTAATCGGTTATCTTTTCCTCAGCATCTGTGCGATCATTTCCATCTTCCCGTTTTACTGGATGGTTGTCAGCATGACAAACACGTCTACTGATGTTACGAGAGGGAAATTACTGCCCGGTGGACATTTTATTGAGAACTTCAAGAATCTGCTTCAAACAGTAGATTTAGTGCCAGCATTGACGAACTCAGCAATCATTGCAGTCGCTACAACAGTCCTTAGCTTGCTGATAGCTTCTTTGGCGGGATATGGATTTGAAATTTATCGCAGCAAAGCAAAAGATGTCGTATTCAATATCTTACTATTGTCGATGATGATTCCATTTGCGGCCTTGATGGTGCCTTTGTTCCGTATGTTCGGCAGTATCACACCAATCTTTCCGTTTCTCGGAATTGATACACTAACTGCTGTAGTGCTGCCGAGTATTACGACAGCATTCCTTATCTTTTTCTTCCGTCAGAGTACAAAAATGTTTCCTAAAGAAATTTTGGAAGCAGGACGGATTGATGGCTTGAAGGAGATTGGTATCTTTTTCCGAATTTATGTACCAACGATGAAGACAACATATGCCGCTGCAGCCATCATTACATTCATGGCCAGCTGGAATAACTATCTCTGGCCGCTAGTCGTCTTACAGTCACCAGATAAACAGACGATTCCATTGCTTATTTCGAATCTAGGTTCCAGCTACTCGCCCGATTACGGCATGATCATGATGGCAATCGTTATTGCGACATTGCCGACAGCGATTATTTTCTTCTTTATGCAGAAGCATTTCGTAGCAGGAATGATGGGTTCCGTGAAGTAACAGAAAGAGAGGGAGGAAGTAAATATGACAATCAATACAAATGTAATTCCAAGTTTGGATTGGCTTTCGGATACAAGTGTGTTCGCGGTGAATCGTGTTCCAGCTCATTCTGATCATGTGTATTTTGAAACTTTGGAACAGGCCAAGGCAAAGAAGGATATGCCTTGGCGCCACAGTCTAAATGGAAAATGGAAGTTCCATTACGCACAGAATCCTGCTGTTCGTCCTGCAGATTTTTACAGTGCAGCATACGACAATAGTCGTTGGGATTCCATTACTGTCCCAGCTCATATCCAACTGGAAGGGTACGGGACACCGCAATATGTGAATACGATGTATCCATGGGATGGAATACATGATATCCGGCCTCCTCAGGTGCCGATGGAGGATAATGCCGTTGGCAGCTATGTGAAACATTTTACTGTACCAAAGCATATGGAAGACATGCCGTTATACATCTCTTTCCAGGGTGTAGAGTCTGCATTCTATGTTTGGCTGAATGGTCAATTTGTCGGTTACAGCGAGGACAGTTTTACACCAGCAGCATTCGATCTGACAGCATATCTCCAGCCAGGTGAGAACAAATTGGCGGTAGAGGTGTATCAGCGCAGCACAGGCAGCTGGCTGGAGGACCAGGATTTCTGGCGCTTCTCCGGTATTTTCCGTGATGTGTATCTATACACGACACCTGAGCTGCATGTTTTTGATTTGTCTGTACAAGTACGATTGGATGAAACGTATTCAAAAGGATCGCTAAAGGCAGCCATGCTATTCCAAGAGGATATACCAGCGGCTGCAAAAATAACAGGCAGCCTTTATGACAAGCATGGAAGCTTAGTACAGGAAGCTGAAGGATTATTCCATGAAAAAACAGCTGTCGTTTCATTTCATGTAGATTCACCGCAACTATGGAGTGCGGAAGATCCTAATCTATATTCGCTTTATCTGCAAGTTTACAATGAGGAAGGGCAGCTCGTCGAAGTCATTCCGCAGACCGTCGGCTTCCGCCGTTTCGAGATGATAGACAAAGTGATGTGCTTAAACGGTAAGCGGGTTGTTTTCAAAGGTGTCAATCGACATGAATTCAATGCTCAATCAGGAAGGGTCGTTACCGAAGAAGATATGCTGTGGGATATCAGAACGATGAAGCAGCATAATATCAATGCTGTCCGGACTTCTCATTACCCGAACCAGACTCGGTGGTATGAGCTATGTGATGAGTATGGTTTGTATGTTATCGATGAGATGAACCTGGAATCGCACGGTTCCTGGCAGAAGCTTGGACAAGTGGAGCCATCCTGGAACGTACCGGGCAATTTGCCTGAATGGCAGGATATCGTCATGGACCGGGCAGTATCCATGCTGGAACGGGATAAAAACCACCCGTCCATTCTGATCTGGTCCTGTGGTAATGAATCGTACGCTGGCGAAGTCATCGTCAATGTTGCGAATTACTTCAGGGAAAAGGACCCGAGCAGGCTTGTCCATTATGAGGGCGTGTTCCACGCACGGGAATACGATGAAGCAAGTGATATGGAAAGCCGGATGTATGCCAAAGTGGAAGACATTGTAGAGTATCTGGAAAGTGAACCGGAGAAACCATTTATCAGCTGTGAATATTCCCATGCGATGAACAACTCGTTGGGCGGGATGTACAAATATACTGATTTGGAAAATGCCTATCCAATGTACCAAGGCGGTTTTATCTGGGATTACATGGACCAGGCACTTCTGAAAAAGAATCGTTACGGTCAGGAATTCCTTGCATATGGCGGCGACTTCCAGGATCGGCCGACTGATTATATTTTCTGTACAGATGGCATCGTCTTTGCCGATCGTAAACTTTCTCCGAAAATGCAGGAAGTGAAATATCTTTATCAGAATATCAAATTGGATATAGATGATAAAAAAATTGTAGTGCGCAATGAAAATCTCTTTGCCGATACAAGTGCCTATGAATTGGTCTTGGCAGTGCGTAGAGAAGGAGAAAGCTGTTATGAACGAAGCATTGAACAAGATGTTTCGGCTGGTCAGCAAGCAGAATATGAGATAGATATTCCAGCAAGTGTTATAGCAGAACCAGGAACATACACAATCGATGCCAGCATGAGATTGCGTGAAGCAGCATTATGGGCGGATGCAGGATTTGAAATCGCATTCGGGCAATATGTTTTGGAGAGAAAAGCAGAGATTCCTAAAGCTGCGGGTACGCTCCGTGTTGTCGAAGGAGATGTGAATATCGGCGTATATGGCAATGATTTCTGTGTTCAATTCTCAAAAGCAGCAGGCAGTTTGACGTCGCTTCGTTATGACGGAAAGGAACTGATTGAGACACCTCCTCATCCGACATTCTGGCGGGCAAGCACGGATAATGACAACGGCTATCAGCATAGCTATACAGCTGGAGTCTGGCTGGCAGCCAGTGTAGCGAGGAAATGTACGGATGTGGCTTTGGATATAGGGACTGAGCAAGTGGATGTGACATTTACCTATGCATTTTCAATAGCAGAAAAGCTGCAAGTCCAAACAATCTATTCCGTGTTCCCGGATGGTTCTATCCGTGTGAAAGCAGTGTACCAAGGGGCAGAAGGATTACCAGATCTGCCGACATTTGCTCTTTCTTTCCGGACTTCTGCAGATTATAGCAATTTGGAATGGTTTGCCCAGGGGCCAGAAGAGAACTACGCGGACAGAAGTCATGGAGCGAGGCTCAGCCGGTTCCGGAATACGGTTCAAACAAACGGTACAGCATACGTACGACCGCAGGAATCTGGCACAAGGACGGGAGTTCGCTGGCTGAAGCTTACCTGTGAAAAGGGAAGCGGGATTGAGCTTCAATCTGATGATAAGCCGATTACATGCAATGCATCTCCGCATACTGCTTTGGAGATTGAGCAAGCCAGTCATGCTTATGAATTGCCGCCAGTACACTATACTGTGCTTACTGTTTCTGGCAAACAGATGGGTGTAGGGGGCGATGATAGCTGGGGAGCACCGGTGCACCCGGAGCATAGGCTATCATCTGATGGAGATCACAGCTTCACTTTTACTATCAAAAGGGTATAAAGAAACCCCCCTCTGATCAGGCAGAGGGGGGTGTTTGATTATGCGAAGCTTGCTTCTTCATATTGCAGCAATGTCTTCGTCATGACAGGTGCTTGATCTTTGTCTTTATTTTCTTTCCGCATTGCACGGTGCTCTGCGACATGTGATTCTCGGGAGATCCAGGCTACGAAATCAGCTTTTTGATCCCACTTGGTAACAATAGCATAAGCGACTGTATCACTTTTTTTTGTATCTTTGTTCCAGCATTCGGCTGAATGCAAGCCAGCCACATCAGTCAGTTCTTCCATCGTATGCTTTACTTTATTTATAATTTTATCTTGGGCGTCGAGTGCACCTTCGAAAATAACTTGATTGACAAACATAGGATTGCCTCCTCATAAATCTCGTTCTCCTTTAAAGCTACCAGAATGCTGGGGAACAGTCAATGAGAATGATTATCAGTATTGAAGGAAAGTTGTGGAGTATAAACTTTCTGTCATACTTTTACAACGTGAGGATGTCCTGTCATAGTTATATATAAACTGAATTTTTCGACATGTGGGGGCGCGGTATGTTTGAGTCTGACTTCGTTAATCTGATTATAGAAATAATAAGCACGTTGGCATTATTTCTAATTGTAACCTATACCATTTTTGACGATATTAAACAGGATGCGTTTATGCTTGTATTATTCATTATTATGTCTATTGTGATGATCAAATCTATCGTCATGAGAATAGTGAAATTCATTAAGAGCACTCAAAAAGCTGACTGATATATCAAATGAAATACGTCATGAAATAACAAACGGGCTGTCGGTATTAACTCGACAGCCCGTTTTATCAATAAACTTTATCGCCATTAAAGATACTATTTTTAACAACAACATAATCAACGTTGCGGATTGCTTCTAATTTTGTACCGCCAGCATAAGAGATGGAAGACTGAAGGTCTTGTTCCATTTCTGTCAAAGTATCTTGAAGTGACCCTTTGTGCTCAACGAACATTTTCTTGCCTTCGACATTACGTTTTTCGCCTTTTTGGAACTCAGATGCAGAACCGAAGTATTCTTTGTACAGCTTGCCATCTTTTTCTACCGTGTCGCCAGGTGATTCCTCATGACCGGCAAACAAGGAGCCGATCATGACCATAGATGCTCCGAAGCGAACTGATTTGGCGATGTCGCCATGTGTGCGGATACCGCCATCAGCGATGATTGGCTTGCTTGCTGCTTTCGCGCACCAGCGCAGTGCTGCCAGCTGCCAGCCTCCAGTTCCAAAGCCAGTTTTGATTTTTGTAATACAAACCTTACCTGGCCCGATGCCTACTTTCGTTGCATCAGCTCCAGCATTCTCAAGCTCCCGGACTGCTTCTGGTGTACCGACGTTTCCGGCAATGACAAAGCTTTCCGGCAAATGCTTCTTGATGTGCTGAATCATGCGGATAACAGCATTGGAATGACCGTGAGCGATATCAATCGTAATAAATTCAGGTACCAAAGCTTTGCTTGCCAGTCCTTCTATGAAACCATATTCGTCTTCTTTTACTCCTACACTAATTGATGCGATCAGATTCTGTTCCTGCATTTTCTTGATAAAGGCTTCTCTTGTTTCAGGTTCGAAACGATGCATCACATAGAAGTAATTATTTTCAGCCAAATAAGTGGCGATGTTTTCGTCAATGATCGTCTGCATATTTGCCGGTACGACTGGCAGACGGAATGTATGGTTTCCAAGTGTAGCAGTCGTATCGCATTCTGAACGGCTGTCTACTACGCATTTTGCGGGAATTAATTGAATATCTTCGTAATCAAATACATTTTCCATGTTTATACCCCTCTAAAGACGAATTATTTTTGGTGGTGACTTTTATTTCGTTCGCCCTTTGGTACTATACAATAATTCAGAAAACAAAGCAAAGGTTTTATTCAAAAAATAAAAATATAATTAAATGGGGTAGAATAATAGGGGAGGGATAGTAAAGTGAAATTGCGAATGAAGATGATCTATCGTACACCTAAAGGAACGGAAGCGGAGTTCTTGTCAGATTATTTGCCGCCAGGTGCTGCGCTTTTACTGATGGAAGATATGCAGCAGAGCGGAAGAGTACCGCAGTTAGAGCTTCTGGATCAATATGAGACAGAATGGACCATAAAAGAATTGCGCAGCTACATGAAGGAATTGGAAACAGAGCCGCATAATGTCCGCATGTATGTGGATGGAGGTTTTGATAAGGAAACAGGCAGAGGCGGCCTTGGCTGTGTTATCCATTATGAACAGAGTCAAAAGGAATACCGTCTTCGTCGTAATCAGGAAATGGAACAGCTTATCTCAAATAATGAAGCGGAATATGCAGCCCTCTATTTTGCGATAGGTGTTTTGTCCGAAATAGGAGTGAAAGATCAGGGAATCGAGGTATACACAGATTCCCGAACCGTCGTCAATCAGATGTCGGAAGAGTGGCCAGTTTATGAAAAAGAACTGAAATACTGGGCAGATAAAGTGGATGATGTGGTGAAGAGGATCGGGTTAACGGTGCAATATGCCCATGTGGACAGAAATCAAAACAAAGAAGCAGATCAGCTTGCAAGCCAAGCTTTGAAAAGTATCCAAATTGACAGCACGATACAAAAATAACCGCCCAAGCTAAGCTTGAGCGGTCATTCTTATTTGGAAGTCTGTTGATCAAGAGCTTCAATCAAACTAGTCTTGGTAGAACCAGATGCTGCTTCCACTAATGCTTGGAAACGTTCTGTCAGCAATTCCTTGTTTTTATACTCCTGCGGATGGTTCTGATTGTAATAGAAACGGAAGATAGCTTCCTCAGAGAAATGCTGTTTTCCGATCTTAATCATGAATCCTACAGGAAGCTTATCATAAGCATATGCTGCTTTTGTCTCGACTAGCGGCGTTTCCGCTACAGCTGTTTGGTTTTCAGTTGCCAGCTGTTGAATTGCCTGCTTGATGAATTTCTTGCGGGCACGCTTCTTCTTAGAACGCATGTTCATCTCAGCAAGAACTTTATCCAGACTTTCGGTTTTCGTAAGTACTGTCACGACTAAAAACTCCTCTATTATTGTCTGCAACCTCTATCATATGATATTTTCGCAGATTTTAGAAGTCTAGCAGTAGAATTGCTAACTTTCTGACAAGTTATCAATAATAGTAAGTGTCGGAATACGTTGGATCTGATTCAAATAGTGCTATACCGAGAATCATGAAAATCATGAAGACAAGGAAATAAAGTACGATAACTGCGGCCATTACGATAAATGTAGCAATGGCATAATTCCTTCTTGGATTGGCACGATCAGCTGCCCAGATGATCAGCATGATAATATTGACAAGCGGAATTCCTGTTAATACCAATGTCCATACCCATTGCATAATTCTCATTTGACCATTGCTTTGATGGTCTCTTTGTTGTGGTTCCATAAATAAATCGCTCCTGACTTAGGTAAAATAATGACAGAAATAACTATAATGGATAGTTTCTGTTAATTCAACCAGTGTCAGTAAACCCTACAAAGCTGGTATGAAGCTATTTTAGGGACTTTTCTCCTGATTCGCTGCCCGCTCCAGTCTTTGTTTCGTTTCCAGCATTTCTTGCCGTGTCATCGGATCAAAAAGACCTTCCGCAAGGGTTTTATCAATATATTGGATTGCTTTGTCCAATTGGGAATCCATTTTCTTGGCACTCCTTCTCCATAGGTTTTCTCTACTACCGGGATTTGTTAATACTTCCAGTATAATGACACATAATCACATCTTTTATACTAGGTAAATTGCAGTCTGATTCCTGAAAATATTATAATTCTAGAGGTTGTCCGCCAATCCCTCTTTCGATATGCTTAATTTATTGAAAAGTTGAGGTGAAACAGATGCTATACGACATCATCATTCTCGGGGCTGGTTCAATGGGGATGAGTGCAGGTTATCAGCTGGCAAAGAAAGGCCAAAAAGTATTGACGGTGGACAGCTATCATCCTCCGCATACACACGGGAGCCACCACGGGGAAACAAGGATTATCCGTCATGCATACGGCGAAGGGGAGGCTTATGTTCCATTTGCCCTCCGTGCTAGAGAATTGTGGAAGGATCTGGAGCAGAGGATCAAAAAAAGCATTTTGCTTGAAACAGGTGTATTAAACTCCGGTCCTGAATCAAGTCCTTTTATACAAAATGTCATTAAGAGTGGTAAAAAATATGATTTGGATGTGGAAAAGCTTACTTCTGAGGAAATGAAAAAACGGTGGTCAGGTTTGACTATACCCTCCGATTATATTGGCGCTTATGAAAAGGATGCAGGTTATCTGCTAACGAATCAGATTTTGAATGGTTACGCCGGGCTGGCTGCTTCTCATGGAGCTCAACTTGCAGGAGGGCAGCGTGTAGAAAAAGTACATATAAAAAAAGGCAAGGTCGAAGTTAAGACTAATAATGGAATATACAGTGGGAAGAAGTTGATTGTAACAGCAGGAGCATGGGGAGGAGAATTACTGTTACAGCTTGGACTGCAGCTGCCGATTACAGTCATTCGGAAGACATTCGCTTGGCTGCATGCTGATGAATCTTTTCAAGAAGGCAAATTCCCTTGTTTCAGCTTTGACACAAATATGGGTACATATTATGGATTTCCTGATATAAACAGGACTGGATTTAAGATCGGACGCCATGACACCGGCTTGCCGATACACCCAGATCAAAAGAGTGCTCCATTCAATGATGGTGATGCAGAAGAGCTGCTAAGCTTCCTGTCTCGATTTATGGGAGGCGGAACATTCCGGCTGCGGGAAGGGAAAACATGCATGTACAGTATGACTCCCGACGAAGATTTTATCATTGATCATCATCCGGATCACCCTGAAGTCATGTTCGCACTCGGCTTTTCAGGCCATGGATTCAAATTCGCCAGTGCAGTAGGTGAAGCTCTCAGTGAAATGGCACTGGAGAAGGAATTGACAGTGGATATGAAGCCTTTTCGTTTAAAGAGATTTGAATAGATGCAGATTTTGATGGTTATTGTTAAAGAATGGACATAAATCAAAGCAAGGTAACTTTCTATCATGTTATAATAAAGGAATAGACTATTTTTTGTAAGGAGATGCTGTATCATGCCACCAAGCGTGCGTTTGATTCTGATCTTGGCGGTGGCCTTGCTTACTGTCGGGCTCTTATTTTATGGAGCTGTCAAAAGTAAGCAGATGAGGGTGCCTTTCATGATTTTGGGGATATTATTAGCATTCATCTATATCGTTTCATTTATCGTATTATTTGTTATATAAAAAGCATGCACAAATATCGTGCATGCTTTTTATATTTTCTACAGGAAAGCGTACCATTCATTTCTAGGAACAGTGAAATTGAAACATTATTGTAATGTTTTGTCACACTTTCGTATAGTATACTGTTTCCGGAGATTACTTTATTTTCTATTCATTACAGATTAATCATACTAGGGCTATAAGAATCAAAATCAAATAAATAGATTCACAGGGGGAACGGATTTGAGAAAAAAATGGCTGCATATCGGTTTGGCTGCAGTGATCGGAACTGCTGCACTTGTCTTGCCGGTATCTAGTAATGTTGCTTTTGCCTATGAGGATTTGGATGAACAAAGAGAAGAAGTCGAACGGAAGAAATCGGAGAATGAAGAGCAGCAAACAGAGAAGTCAGAGAAGCAGGATGACTTGCAGGCTGCTGCTGCGAAACTCCGCACTGAGTTAGAGAAAATCGATGGCAAAATCAGTGAAACGAACACCAAACTAGCAGATACAGAATCTGAGATTTCCAGCTTGGAATCTGATATTGATACATTGAAGAAGGAAATTGCTGATCTTGAAGTCCGGATCGAAGAGCGTCACGGTTTGCTGAAGGATCGGATGCACTCTTTGCAGAAAAGTGGGGGTCAGGTAAAATATTTGGATGTCATCATGGAATCCAAGAGTTTTTCGGACTTCCTGAACCGTGTTGATGCTGTAAGCACAATCATGGGAGCCGATCAGGATTTGATGGAAGCTCAGCAGCAGGACTTAGAAGATGTTGAATCTAAGAAATCAGAGCGTCAAACAAAGCTTGTTCGTGTAGAGAAGCAGGCAGATGTCTTAGAAGAGACAAAGCAAACCTTGACAGATCAGCAGGAAGAGAAGGACAAGCTTATTGCAGAGGTTATGGAAGAATATGATGTAACTTCTGAGGAACTTGTCAGTCTGAGTGAAGAATCCGCATTGCTGGCTGCCCAGGAAGAAGCTATTGCTGCAGAGGTTGCTTACCGTGATAAGCAGAAAGCAGAGGAAGAAGCACGCAAGGAAGAAGAGCGTCAGCGTGCAGAGCAAGCAAAGCAGGAAGAAGCTGCTAGAGTAGCAGCAGCTGAAAAAGAAGCAGCTGCCGAAGCGGAAAAAGCTTCTGCATCTGCTGCAAGCGAATCGACAGTAAAACAAGTGCCGAAGCAGGAAACATCTGAGCAGAAGCAAACAGCAGATACGAAGTCGACATCTGCTAAGTCAGCTCCAGCTAAACAGGCAAATACTGCACCAAAACAGGAGCAGCAAACATCCAAGGTTCCTGCGTCCAGTGGTGATTTCATTACACCAGCACCTGGCAGTATTACTTCCGGTTTCGGACCAAGATGGGGTACATTCCATTACGGAATCGATATTGCGAAGCGTGGGTCTAATGTGCCGATTTGGGCAGCAGCTTCTGGTACGGTGTCACAAGCCTACTATTCTTCCAGCTACGGAAATGTGATTTTTGTGAGCCATTCTATTGATGGAAAAACATATACAACTGTATATGCTCATTTAACATCCATGAAAGTAAGTGCAGGTCAGCGTGTCTCCCAAGGGCAGCAGATCGGAACAATGGGGAATACAGGTATGTCTCAAGGGCAGCACCTTCATTTCGAATTGCACACAGGTGCATGGAACGGCAGTAAATCAAATGCAGTGAACCCGATTCCATATTTGAATTAAGTAAAACTCCAACACTCGTAAAGGGTGTTGGAGTTTTTTTGCATTTGGTGTAAAATGGAAGGAATATATGGAAAAAGGAGGGAGATGAATGCACCAACCAGCATTAGATAGACTAGCAGATATTTTGGCAAATGAAGAGGAAGTTAAAGCCATATTCGTAAAAGGATCTTTTGGCAGAGGAGAACAGGACCCGTACTCTGATATAGATTTATATTGCCTAGTGGAAGAAAATGACTTAAATCACTTTCTAACAAAAAGATTGACCTTGCTTTCCGCATATAAAAATGTGCTTTATAGCGAAGAGCTATTTATAATTGCGCCGCAGTTAATTGTTGTTTACGATGACTTCCTCCATGTGGATTTGTTCACAGTAACGGAAAAGACGTTTAAACAGAGCGACCATTTTCAAACTCTTTATGATCCGCATCACTTGCTGGATCAATTCAAAGAAACACAAAAGCTGACGATGTCAGATGAAGAATACGGCAGCCAGATAATAGATATGACATGGTTTCTCTTCCAGTATCGAAAAGCTGCTCTGCGAGAGAATGGTGCATGGGCAGCTGCTATGCTTCAGCAAGTTACCGATCCGCTCGCCAGAATGCTTTTGCATCATTATGCACCTGGTCGTGCACAACTTGGTTTAAAACGAGCGGAGCAGCTGCTGCCTTTCTCTATTTTTTCCGAGTTCAAAATAATCTTGGAAAATGTCACTCCATCAGGACATCAAAAAGCAGCAACTGCTATTCTTCATCTGCTCACCCGAGAACAATCTTTTCTGGAAAATCGGCTTAAAGGAGCCGAAAAACAAGTAATCTATCCTTTTTTTCAAAAGTTGATTGCAGAAGTATCTCTTCTTAATAAGTAAAAGAAAAAGCGATATCCTTTAGGATATCGCTTTTAATCTATACTAGCTTGAACCGACCACCGGACATCGCTATTCGTCTGTGAATTAAGCTTCTCCATCAGATCTGTTGCTTCCATTTCATTACGGAACAGCATATCTGAAGATGAACTAGAATGTTTTAGGTAGGTTTTCGTTCCGTTCGCTTCTCGGACAATTCTGTAGAGCATCGAACCCACTTCCTTACCTATTTATTATATTTCTATATCCATTGTCTCATAGGAAATGACGAATGTATATGAATTAAATCGAATATACCATTAAGATTCTGTGGCAAATTAGTATAATCTGCATTTTCTTAGCAGACTTCTAACAGAGAGTAGGTCAAAAGTAATTACAAGTTTTTCTATGCACATGAAAAGGATCAATTTATGTATATATTGTAAATTATTTACGTTCAAACAGACAGAGTGATAGATAAATGTCTGTTCTTATTGAGAATAAGCCTCCGGTAACAATTTTCTTTCTTTTACAACAATTAAACATATCTTCACAATACTTTAAACACTAGCTTCACAATCAGCTTGTACAGTTAACAATATAGGAACAATTGAAAGGAGTAATGCTGTGAAGAATATGTATTTTTCTTTAATGTTGCCATGGAGCGAACCTCAGGAAAAGATAGTGCAGAATGCAGCTGAAAGCTGTTTGTCTGGCTTTATGCAAGCAGAGGAGGGCGTCACATGAAAATATTGGTTACCAATGATGACGGTGTCTTCTCTCCTGGTGTAGAGGCGATGATTGAGACACTGCAGCATTTCGGCGAAGTATATGTCGTTTGCCCAGATCAGGGATTCAGCGCTGTCAGCCAATCCATTACTTCACGGCAGCCTGTTCGTGTAAAGGAGATGTATCATTTTCCGGGTGTTGCTGGAGCTTGGAGTTTGAACGGTACTTCTGCTGATTGTGTCAAGCTCGGTGTGGAAGTACTGCTTCCGGAAACACCGGATTTCCTTTTCTCAGGGATCAATCTGGGACCTAGTCTGGGGAGGGATGTGTATTATTCCGGCACGATGGCTGCGGCTGTGGAGGCTGCCCTATATAACATTCCGTCTGCCTCCGTCAGCTTGAATATTAGCTCTGTTCACCATGTAAACTATTCCAAGGTAAAGACTCTTTTCTATCAGGTTGCAGAAGTTCTGCTCCAGCATAGATCGAAATCGGTCGGTTTACTGAATGTGAATTTGCCGAATGTCGATAAACGGGAGTACAAAGGGATTCAAGTCATCCCGATGGACATGAGTGTATCGCGGTATCGCTTCGTTGGCCTGCATGATCCTCATGGTGAAGTATATTATTGGCTGAAGGATCAGCTTCGGGAGCTGGAGAACTTTCATCCGGCAAGCGATTATCTTTTGTTAAAAGAAGGATACATAACCGTCTCACCAATTGAATTGCGCACCCACTATAAACGCAAACAAGAACAAGTAGAACGCTGGTTTAAGTCTATGGAGACAAATACATCAGAGTAAAGGGAGAGATTGAGATGAAAAGAAAATGGATGGCAGGTATCGTAGGTACTGCATTGTTTGCACTTACAGCATGCGGGCAAGAGGAAGCCGGTACCAGTGCAGGTGCTTCGGACGGAGAAATCGCCGGTACGCTCAGCTTCTATACATCCCAGCCGGATGCGGATGCTCAGAAATTGGTCGAGGGCTTTGAAAAGCACTACCCGGAGGTGGAAGTGGAAACATACCGTTCTGGTACCGAAGAAGTGATTTCCAAGCTGAATGCGGAGAAGATGGCAGGAGATGTACAAGCCGACGTCCTGCTCGTGGCGGACAGTGTGACATTTGAGGATTTGAAAGAGCAGGATATGCTGCAGGCCTATGAGTCTGGAGAATTGGATAGCGTCCCGGATGAATTCGAAGATGCTGATCATTATTATACAGGAACGA
This sequence comes from Terribacillus aidingensis, assembly GCF_040703035.1. Classification (NCBI taxonomy): domain Bacteria; kingdom Bacillati; phylum Bacillota; class Bacilli; order Caryophanales; family Bacillaceae; genus Terribacillus; species Terribacillus aidingensis. The sequence continues at coordinate 1,168,941 of NZ_CP159996.1, forward strand.
AAATCATGGCAACAGGAATAGTAGCCAATACCGAATCGGGTGACGTACCAACTAGCTGGAGTGCATTAGAAGAAGCTGATGCAAAGGCTCAGACAGTCATGCCTAGTCCGCTTTACTCTGGTGCTGCAGCATACAATCTTGGTGTTTTGACCAGACAGGATGCTTTTGGCTGGGAATTCTATGAAAAGCTCAAAACCCAAGAAACTGCAGTAGTAAAGGGGAACGGTGATGTATTGAAATCTGTTGCTTCCGGTGACAAGCAGTATGGTGTGATTGTCGATTATCTTGCTGCCAGGGCCAAAGCGGATGGATCTCCAGTTGAGCTCGTTTATCCAGAGGAAGGTGTCCCGGTCATCACGGAACCGATCGGTATCACAAAGGATACCGACAACACTGCAGCAGCAGAAGCTTTTGTTGATTATGTTTTATCTGAAGAAGGACAAAAGCTGGCAGCAGAGCTGGGTTATACCCCGATCCGTGAAGGAATCGATGCTCCGGAAGGGCTGAAGACATACGATGACATGAAAGTATTACAGGCTGATACTGAAGCATTGTATACATCACGCAATAAAGACAAACAGCAATTTGAGGACCTGTTCGGTAAATAAGCAAATGGAGGGCAACCCATGCAACAAACTATGAAATCAAGGCAGCTGGAAGAAGGCGGGCATACCGCCCTCCGCAAGCTTCCTGCTATAATCGGGATGCTGATCCTCATCTTCTTTTTCCTGCTGCCGATTGTCAGGCTGATCATAATGAGTTTCACCTCTGGAGAGAGCCTCTCTGTCAGTGCTTATTCAGAGGTGCTCAGGGAGTCTGTCACTTGGAAAACACTTTGGAATACAATTTATATTGTCCTCGGCAGTACTGTCTTGTCCATGATACTCGGCATAACGATGGCTGCAATCATGGCATATACTGATGTTCGCGGTAAGTCTGCTATGCAGCTGTTCATCTATTTGCCTTTCATCATTCCGTCTTATATTACGACACTCGCTTGGGTACAATTTTTCAGCAGTTCAGGTCCGCTTGGTAGATTGCCTGAATGGCTGATGCCTAATCTATACAGTGTCGGAGGAATTATATTCGTACTCGGTATATCACATTACCCGCTTGTCTATTTGATGACAGTACAAGTGTTCCGCAGAATTCCTCGTGATGCAGAACTTGCTGCAATGGTTTCGGGTGCGTCACGTATCTCAACCTGGAGAAAAGTGATTCTTCCGATGGCCCTGCCTGGTATTTGCAGCGGCGGTTTGCTAGCGTTCTTATCCAATCTGGATAACTTCGGTGTGCCAGCTTTTCTAGGTATACCTGCGAATATACGTGTACTGAGTACATACATCTATGAACAAGTCATCGGCTATGGACCAAGTGCCTTCAGTCGGGCAGCTGTTCTTTCCGTATTGCTTGGTATCGTTGCTGCAGCTGCTACGCTGATTCAAGTATGGCTTTTAAGAAGAAGCAAAGTTACAGAAACAACTGTGCCGGATAATGAGCCTCGAATCCAGCTGCGCCCAAGCCGGAGGAAAATCTTGCAGACAGTCCTTTGGATATTTCTGCTAAGTACAAGCCTGGTGCCTTTTTTTGCAATGGGTACAGTCAGTTTGGTTCAAGCATATGGAATCGATTTGACATGGGAGAATTTATCTCTGGAAAATTATCGCTATATCTTATTTGAGGATGAAAAAGTAATTCGATCCTTAAGCAATAGTCTTCTGCTAGGACTCATCACTGCATTTGTCTGTCTTATTTTCGGAACTATATTTGCTTATTACCGTTCCCATAAGCAAGGAAGATTTCCAAAGGTATTGGAAGCGATTATTACGATGCCTTACGCTCTACCAGGAACAGTACTGGCGCTATGTATCATTTTGATGTGGATGCAGCCATTACCTGGCTGGTATCCAGGTGTGTATGGCACACCAGCTATTCTATTAATCGCTTATATCACGCGGTTCTTTGTATTACAGTTTCGAGGCAGCTACACTGCTTTCTCGCAGTTGGATGCTCGGATGGAAGAGGCAGCGCGGACGAACGGCACAAATCTTATTACAAGATGGAGGCAAATTCTCTTGCCGCTTATTTTGCCTGGTGTCCTGAGTGGTGCGCTGCTTGTTTTGCTGACATCGCTGACAGAGTTGACTGTCTCCAGTATGCTTTGGTCAAGCGGTGCCGAGACAGTCGGAGTGATTATTTTCAGTTTCGAGCAAGCTGGTTACAGCACGTACTCGACTGCATTTTCGTCATTGATTGTCCTGGCAATTCTGCTCGGGGGTATTGCATATCTCGTGTTGCAGCGTAAATGGAGTCAAAGGGGGAAAAAAGCATGATTACATTACAAGGATTGGAAAAGCATTATGGGAAAACCGCTGCATTGAGCCAAGTGGATCTGACGATACCACAGGGGGAATTCCTCGCCATTCTCGGTCCGTCTGGCTGCGGAAAAACTACATTGCTGCGATTGCTGGCTGGTTTCATGAAGCCTACGGCTGGAGCTATACGATTCGGTAATACAGAAGTAGCTAATTCCAAACATAGCAGCAAGCCGGAAAATCGTAATATAGGTATGGTTTTCCAATCGTTTGCCCTTTGGCCTCATATGACTGTCGAGGATCATATACGCTTTGCATTGAGAAATCATCGTTTTACTCGAAAACGGACGGTCGAAGAACAGGCAGAAAGAGTAACAGAGGTATTGCAGCTTGTCGGAATGGAATCTTTCCGGAAAAGATATCCTGCAGCTCTATCAGGCGGACAGCAGCAGCGTGTAGCATTAGCTCGGGCAATCGCTCCGAAACCTGATATTCTGCTCATGGATGAACCGCTTAGTGCTCTGGATGCGGAATTGCGTATCAGTATGCGAAAGGAAATCAAGCAGATTCACAAGAAGCTGGGTGCCACCATCATCTATGTTACGCATGATCAAGGAGAGGCTTTGGCAATGGCTGATCGAGTGCTTGTCATGCAGCAAGGCAAGATTGAACAAGCAGATGCTCCAGAAACAATCTATCAGCGTCCGAGAACTCCTTTTGTGGCTACGTTTGTTGGAAAAGCAAATTTAGTAAAAGGTACGTGGCATGGTGACCATTTTGTACCTGCCGGCAGTCAAATACGCTGGCGGGATAATGGCGTATCAGAAAAGCTGAAACAAAAGCAGCTTTATCCTGTCCGACCGGAGGAATGGCAGCTGTTACCGGCAGAAGCGGATGGATTGAAAGGAGAAGTAATCATAAGCCAGTTTCAAGGAACAGAACGGCATTATGTGATTCGGGTGGACAGTCAGGATTATCAAGCATCTCAGCCAATTGCTGCTTCAGCATGGCGTGAAGGAGAGCTGGTGTCGTTGCAGGCAAGAGCAAAAGAGATGCAGTATACAACCGAAGAAGTGCTGATAGAATTAAGATAATAGTAAAACTGGACTCCCGTGAAAGGGAGTCTTTTTTCTTGAAGGAAATTGGATACAAAGACAGAAATAATGGATAGAGGTGATGCGTTTGAAACGGGATATGTCTCTTATCAGAAGTCTCCTGCTGGATATTGAAGCAGAGTTCACAGAGGGAGGTTTTGCGCTGGAAGTAACAGAAGAGGATGAGTATTCCGAAGAAGAAATGAATTATCACTTGCAGCTGATGAAGGAAGCGAAATTAATTAAAATGGATACCGTTCTTGATGAGGAAGAGGAAGAAGAGGAGCTGCTCATCTATGGGTTGACCTGGGATGGACATGAGCTCCTGGACAGTATCAGGGAAGAGGAAGTATGGCAGCAGCTACTCGTGAAGCTGAAGAGAGAGAAGGGCAGTATGCCGTTTTCCGTTCTGCGTAAACAGGCGGCGAAAGCAGCGGAAGCATTTTATGCTTCCGAATAATTTATCAAAAATACGATTACGATCGGCACAGAAGTTAGTAGATGATGATAATGAAATTTTTGAAAAAAAGAAGTTTTAATTACTGGCCAATTTGGCAAAACAGAAGTATCAAGATTATGGGAGGGTTAAATATGCTCTGCATCTTTTCCGCCGCGAGGGATAAGTTCCGGGAAGACCACCAAAAACAGCAGCAGGCGGCTAAGCAAGGCGCCAAGACTGATACTGCTGCTAAGAAATAAGAAAAAGCTGCGCACTTATAAAAAGCGGATGCGAAGTAAAGACTACAGATAAAAAGCAAAAGAGGTGCAGGCAGGTGCGCAGTCGGTCTACATTCATCAAAGGATTCATGTTAGGGATTGTCATTGCCCTGGCAGTATGGTTCGTCGTAACTTATATAGCTTCTAAATTTGTATGATATAAGAAAACACAGCTGTTATAGCTGTGTTTTTTTCTGCTTGTGGGCGTTGTTTTCATATTCTGTTTCCGGATGACCGTATTCGCCATTCATCGCCTGTTCATCCTGATCTAAACCGATCGCTTCTGCTGCTTCATCACGCTGATTCGATTTATCTTGTCTTTGCTGCATCTATCCCACCTCCTGTCGATAGTGTGGCACTCCTGACAGTAATTATGTAAGGACAGTCTAGCTGCCCCTCTATTTTAACGCTGTTGAGTGGAATAGTAATAGTTGTTATACGGATAAGGTGTTGGATATGGATAAGGAACAGGATAAGGCACTGGGTAAGGAGCGTTATATCCATATTTATAACCATAGCTCGGTCCGCTGATTAAAGCACTGCCAAGAAGACCTCCTGCCAACCCGCCAATGAATGGGATGAAAGCGAATCCGAACCGCTGATCCTCCTGGTTTATTCTGTAGTCTGTTGTATATGTTGATTGTCCATATGGATGCGAATAGTGTGTATAGCTCATAAACATTCCTCCTGTCCCTTTACTTTATGCACAGCAGTCTAGGGAAGGATGGGCAAGTATCTTGACGATTGAGAAAAGATTTCCAAGCTAGAAACTCATTGGCAGGACTAGTTTTCAGGCAAGGACATACACTAGTAATGACACGTTCATGTTTGTAAGCCAAGGTGACTGGGTATTAAGCGTTATGGACTAATTTTGGACATACATAACGAGAAAAGGACTTGATTATGCAGAAACTTCTTACGCTTTTTTTATTGACTTTCTTTTTTATCAGTAACCTATGTCTGGTTTTATACCTGCCATTAAAGGATCTGAAACAGAATGTCTATCCTGCAAGAGTTTATGCGGATGAAAGAACCCAGCCAATGCTATCGGAGAAGGATACGCATTCTGAAAACGGACCTGCATCCATCGTCTTATCTGAAAGAGATGATCGAACCAAAGACTTGGCGGAAGCGACAATCGAACAAAAACAGTATTCAGCTGAAGAAATCGAGCTGCTTCAAAGGTTAGTACAAGCTGAGACGAGCGGAGAGGACTATCCCGGCAAGGTGGCAGTGGCTACTGTAGTCCTTAATCGTATCGAAAGTGATGAATTCCCTGATTCAATTCATGATGTAATCATGCAGAAGGGGCAGTTTCAGCCTGTAAGCTCGGGTGTCATATGGCGAAGTGAACCAACAGAAGAAACGGTACAAGCAGTGGCGGATGCATTGGTGCAAAAAGATAACATGCAGGACATAGTCTGGTTCATGAATCCGGAAACAGCTACTACAAACTGGATAGCAGAAACACAGGAGCATGTGGAACAGATTGGCAACCATGTTTTCTACCGTTAATATGGAGGTGGTACTGTCGAACTCAATAATTTTTTTACTTAATGTAATTTAGGCTCATCAGGAATGGCAATAAGCTCTAGCAGATTTGAATTTCAAACCCATCGCGTTGTCAACAAAGTATGTTTTATATCTCCTCTGACCGGCAAAACATTAGGGAAGCCTAATAGAAGGAGATGTTAGCATTGGGGAAATTAGATGATCGTATTGCAGTCGTGACCGGCGGAGCTACCGGTATTGGTCGAGCAACTGCTTCTTTGTTTGCAAAAGAAGGAGCTACAGTACTAGTAGCGGATATAAAGAAAGATGAGATGACAGGTTTGGTAGAATCCATTCTATCGGCTGGAGGAAAAGCAGAAGCCTACGAAGTAGATGTTTCTGACGAAGATAGTGTGAAGAAATTTGCTGATCAGGTAAAAGACGCTTACGGAAAATTGGATGTGCTCTTCAATAATGCCGGTATTGATCAAGAAGGCGGCAAAGTGCATGAATATCCAATTGAATTATTCGACAGCATCCAAAAGACAGATCTGCGGGGAACCTTCCTTATGAGCAAATTTCTTATACCGCTTATGCTGGAAAATGGGAAAGGCGCTATCGTGAATAATGCTTCGATGAGCGGGAGTTTTGCCGATCTGGACAGATCTGGCTATAACGCAGCCAAGGGCGGGATTATCAACTTTACAAAAGCAACTGCCATTGATTATGGCAGACAAGGAATACGGGCTAACTCTGTGTCGCCAGGCACAATCGAAACACCATTGATTGACGAACTGACAGGTTCAAAAGAAGAGGAACAGGGAAAAGCTTTCCGTGAATCGAATAAATGGCTTGCTCCAATGGGCAGACTCGGAGCACCAGAGGAAATTGCCAAGGCTGTTTTGTTCCTTGTATCAGATGACAGCTCCTATATCACTGGTCAGGACTTGATCGTTGATGGAGGACTAACAGCATACACATGGCCAGGCAAAATGGTAATGGACGACAGCTGGAAAGAAACGACGCAATAAGAGTGGTGGAGCAATTAAATACTGTCCCAATTGTGAAGCGGTAAAGAAAAAATATATACAAACAGTCAATCACCGATATTGAATCGGAGATTGGCTGTTTTTTTTGTATAATAAGTTTTCTTCTTTGATGGAGTTTTGTAGGTTCTGTGGACCTGCCTCTATTTTGTATATATGCTCATATGTTAAAAAATGCAACATATTGTTCTTGATATAGTTTAAAAATGCCTCTTTAAGAATCGAAATTTTTGATAAAATGAGTGGTTATTTAAAAGAAAAAATATTTAAAAAATACAGATATTTAATTGATATTTGAAAGGGCTTTCATTTATACTGTTACTAAATCAGTTTACAAAACCGATTTAGTAAAGGAAACTCAGGATTGCAGCTACAAAGAGTTTGTTACTCTTATCGCGGTCTTCGAGGTTCCACCATCCCCTTACCCCAAAATCATATAGCAGCTCAGCATGTAAACGCCTGTCCATTGCTTAGTAAGAGTTTGCTCATCTATTATTCTCCTCGATACAGCTATCATAGACAGTTTTAAATGCAAGTTAAAAACATGGGAATGCTTCGTGAAAATCGTTCAAATTAAGAGTGAGTGGGAGGCAAGTAACATGTCAACAGTAGTGATTGAAGCGGAAAAAATAAAGGAGCTTGCAAGCAGGAAATTGAAAGAAGCTGGCCTGAATGGTATTCATGCTGAAAAAGTGGCAGAAGTTTTGGTTCATGCTGATCTTCGAAATGTTAATTCTCATGGTGTGCTGCGCACAGAACATTATGTAAACCGTTTGAAAGCGGGAGGGATTAATCCTGACGCCCAAATCTCATTTAAAGCGACAGGACCTGTAACCGGGATAGTAAATGGTGACGATGGATTTGGCCATGTGATTGGCGATGTGGCCATCGATCATGCTATAGACATGGCAAGACAGAGTGGAGTAGGCATGGTTACAGCTATTAACAGCAGCCATTGTGGAGCATTAAGCTACTTTGTTCAAAAAGCGGCCGAAGCTAACCTGATCGGGATTGCCATGACCCATACTGATAAAGTGGTGGTTCCGTTTGGGGGCAGTTCTCCCTTCTTTGGAACAAATCCGATTGCTTATGGTGTTCCAGCCAAAAACAATAAGCCTTTTATCTTGGATATGGCCACCTCCAATGTAGCTTTGGGGAAAGTCCTCCAGGCTCGTGAGGAAGGAAAAGATATTCCGTTTGGCTGGGGTGTGGATGACAATGGCGCACCAGTGACAGACCCGAACAAAGTCGTTTCCCTCTCCCCATTTGGAGGTCCAAAAGGGTATGGACTTGCTGTCATTGTTGATATTTTTTCTGGTTTATTAGCTGGAGCAGCTTTCGGTCCTCATATTTCCAAAATGTATGATGACTTAGATCAAAAACGTAAATTGGGTCATTATTTCTGTGTCATCAATCCATCATTCTTTACCGATACCGATACATTTCTCGAACAAATGGACAGGATGATGGATGAGCTTAAACAGGTACCGCCCGCTCCAGGTATTGAGCGTGTATTTGTTCCGGGGGAAATAGAACAAATTCATGAAGAAAATAATACGGAGAATGGGATTAGAATCGCCTCCAGCGTTTATGAATACCTGACAGGGGAGAACAAAAATGAAAGCATTACAAGTTAAAGGTCCTCGTGAATTAGCTGTCATTGAAGCTGAGCTGCCTAAAATAAAGAGCACTCAGGATGTATTGGTCAAGGTTAAAAGAGTAGGGATTTGCGGGTCTGATATGCATATTTATCATGGAACGAACCCGCTTGCAACCCTTCCGCGTGTGGTTGGGCATGAAGTTACGGGTGAAGTTGTGGATATTGGAAACGACGTAAAAAATATCAGAGTAGGAGACCATGTCGTAGTTGAACCAATTCGATATTGCGGAAAGTGTTATGCGTGCCGAAAAGGCCGACAAAATGTATGCGCTTTATTGTCTGTGTTCGGCGTTCATGAAGATGGTGGAATGAGAGAATGGCTCGTTCTTCCTGAAAAGCAGCTGCATGTGGTTGATTCAGAACTTCCTTGGGAAGAAGCTGTAATGGCTGAGCCGTACACGATCGGTGCACAGGCGGTATGGAGAGGAAGTGTCGCCCAAGGGGACACGGTTTTGATACAAGGAGCAGGACCAATAGGGATTTGTATCTTGAAGCTTGCAAAGTTTCAGGGAGCAGCAGTTCTGATTACGGATTTAAGTGAATCCCGTCTTGATTTTGCGAGTGAGAATGGTGCCGATGTTACAGTAAACGCTGCAAAAGAAGATGTGAGGCAGCGAGTTTCTGAATGGACAGGTGGAGAGGGTGCAAATGTAGTGATAGATGCCGTCTGCCTGCCATCCACCTTTGAACTGTCCATAGAAGTGGTATCAGAAGCGGGACATGTGGTTGTTCTTGGCTTTGACGAGAGATTCTCTTCTATTTCCCAGCTGCCGATTACGAAAAAAGAAATAACTATAACTGGTTCGAGGCTGCAAACTCACCAGTTTCCGAAAGTAGTGGATTTATTGAATAGCGGGAAGCTCAGGGCGAACGGTTTGATAACACACACTTTCACTCTCGATCAAGTGCGGGAAGCTTTTGAGTTCATTGAAAACAATCCTGATCAGGTAAGAAAAGCAGTTATCATATTCGACTAAGGAGAGATAACATGATCGCTAAACATTCAATCCTAGCCCGTATATCTGAATTGAAAGTGGTAGCCGTCATTCGCGGCAATACAGCAGAAGAAGCTATTGAACTATCAAAAGCAGCCGCTGATGGAGGGATTGAAGCCATTGAACTGACATACACAACCCCCAATATCGATCAAGTCTTCAAGGAGTTAGCAGGAACAAAAACGCTTCTTGGAGCCGGTTCTGTACTAGATCCTGAGACAGCGAGGCACGCCATTCTTTCTGGCGCCCAGTTTATCGTAAGTCCGTCTTTGAACCCTGAGACCGCTACAGTATGCAACAGATATGGAATTCCTTACCTGCCAGGGTGCATGACGATCAAGGAAATGATTCAGGCGCTGGAAACTGGATGTGATGTAATCAAGCTATTTCCTTCCAGCCAATTCCCGCCTTCGTTTATCCGCTCCATTAACGGCCCACTTCCAAATGTGAAAGTGATGCCTACAGGCGGTGTAAACCTGGATAACATAACAGAATGGTTGAAGGCAGGGGCAGTTGCAGTTGGCATTAGCAGCGACTTAAATAGAGCCTATCAAAATGGCGGGTATAATTCCGTGGTGGAACTATGCAGTGAGTATCACAATAAAGCAAATAAAGCTGCTGGAGGTGTAGCATGAACATCACATTTCGTTGGTATGGAAGAGACAATGACACTGTTCAACTCGAACACGTCAAACAAATTCCAGGTGCTAAAGGAATTGTCTGGGCCCTTCACCAAAAACCAGTAGGGGAAATATGGGGAAAAGATGAGATTAAAGAAGAAGTCGAATACATTCAATCATTTGGTTTTCACACAGAGGTTGTAGAAAGTGTAAATGTCCATGAATCTATCAAATTAGGCAATGAGGAAAGACAGCACTATATTGAGAACTACAAGCAGACGATCCGTAATCTATCGGAATTCGGGGTTAAGGTAATTTGTTATAACTTCATGCCGATATTTGATTGGACGCGAACGAATATGTTCCATCCGTTGGAAGACGGTTCCACTGCCCTGTTTTACGAAAAAGCTAAAGTGGCAGATCAAGATCCGCAAGATTTGATCCGTACTGTGATGGAAGCTTCAGACCTTACTCTTCCGGGTTGGGAACCAGAAAAAATGGCAAAGATCACTGAGCTCTTTGAAGCATATAAAACGGTCGATGAAACCAAGCTATGGGATAATCTAGCATTCTTCCTGAAAGAAATCTTACCTGTTGCGGAAGCTTCCGGCATCAAAATGGCTATCCATCCGGATGATCCACCATGGTCGATTTTTGGTCTTCCACGGATCATTACAGGGGAACAAAGCTATGAAAAACTGATATCTATATCAGCTTCTCCTGCCAACGGCTTTACTATATGTACAGGGTCCATGGGAGCAAATCCGAAGAATGATATGGTCCAGGTAGCAAGAAAACATGCATCGCGTGCACCGTTCTCCCACATTAGAAATGTGAAAATCTATGATAATGGAGATTTTGTAGAGACTTCCCATTATACGCAGGATGGTTCCATCAATATCAATGGCGTCGTAGCTGAGTTACATAGACAAAACTACGATGGATATGTAAGACCAGACCATGGCCGCCATATATGGGGCGAGAAATGCAGACCAGGTTATGGGCTTTATGATCGTGCACTTGGTATTATGTATTTGCTTGGATTATGGGATGCATATGAAGCAAGGAAGTCAGGTGAAAGCACGTGATACCAATTCATGAAAATTTAAAAGGGAAAGTGGCAGTCATTACAGGCGGGAGCGGTGTCCTCTGCTCCCAAATGGCTATCGAGCTTGCCCGACAAGGCGTGAATATAGCTATTTTGAACAGGGATGCTAAAAATGGTCGTGATGTGGTTGAAAGGATTCAGACATCAGAGGGTACTAGTATCTCCGTGAAAGCTGATGTTTTAGACAAAAGTTCTATGGAAAAGGCTCGTGAAGAGATTTTAGGAACCTTTGGACAAGTGGATTTTCTAATCAATGGGGCTGGAGGAAATCATTCTGATGCTGTTACAGATACGGAAACATATCAAGGTGAGGATACAGGGAAATCGTTCTTCGATTTAGAAGAAAATGGATTTTCAAAAGTGTTTGCGACTAATTTTACCGGCTCCTTCATTTCCAGTCAGGTATTTGGAAAGGATTTATTGCAGGCAAAGGCACCGTCCATTTTGAATATTTCTTCCATGAGTGCCTATGCACCAATGACAAAGGTTCCAGCATATAGTGCGGCTAAATCATCCATCAATAATTTCACGATGTGGATGGCGGTTCATTTCGCAGAGACCGGTCTAAGGGTAAATGCCATTGCCCCAGGCTTCTTCTTAACGACACAAAACCGGAACCTTCTTATAAATGATGATGGGAGCTATACGGCTCGCTCCAACAAAATCATAAACGGAACTCCTATGAAGCGATTCGGGAAACCGGAAGATCTGCTGGGAACAATGCTTTGGCTGCTCGATGACAGCTATTCCGGTTTTGTTACGGGTATTACCGTACCTGTTGATGGAGGGTTCATGGCATACTCAGGTGTATGATTAAATTGATATTTTTGAAAAGTTAATCATCCGTCATTTTACCGTGCTTGCTTCTGCGTTATAATAACCAAGAAATGAATCGTACTACAAAACGTTTTATAAATAGTAGTACGGAACAAATATGGCGAGGTTGACAGAATGAGACCCATTACAATCACAGACGTAGCAAAGCAAGCCAATGTATCTAAAAGCACTGTATCTCAATACTTGAACAAGCGGTACGAGTATATGAGTGAAAAAACACGCCAAAAAATCGAATCCGCCATAGAAGAATTGAATTATCAGCCTAATATTGTGGCTCGAAGCCTTAAACAAAAAACTACTTTTACAGTTGGGGTCATTGTAGCGAATATCCTCCATACATTCTCTACACATGTGATTCGTGCCGTTGAGAATTTCTTTCATGAAAAAGGGTTTCAAATAATTGTATGTAACGCGGATGATGAACCTGAAAAAGAAAAGAAATATATCGAAATGCTCAGGGCAAAACAGGTAGACGGAATCATAATCTTTCCAACCGGAGGCAATTTGGATCTTTATGAGCGTATGCTCAATGATGATTTTCCGATTGTATTCATGGACAGAACCATCAAGGACATGAATATTGCAACAGTGATGCTTGATAACCATCTGGCATCTAAGCTGGCAGTTGACCATTTTGCTGATAAAGGCTACGAACAAATTGCCATACTCACTACTTCTGTTATCAGAAACATTAGTCCAAGGGTGGAAAGAATTGAAGGATATAGAATTGCTATGGAAGCCTGTGGACTGCAAGTAAAGTCAGAGTATATAAAAACAGCTGATGTCGATCAGATTGCACCAGCATTAAAGGAACTTTTTCAACTGGAAACTCCACCGCAAGCTTTGCTAGCTGGTAATGATATCGTACTTATTGAAATACTGAAATATATAAAAGAACAGGGCTTGAGAATACCCGAGGATGTAGCGGTCATTGGAATTGATGAAGTTCCTTTTGCCAATTTCTTCACTCCTCCCATTACAACAGTATCTCAACCGGCTATCGAAATGGCTGGCAAAGCAGTCGACTTATTGCTGCAGCAAATGAATAAAGACCTGGAAGAGAAGGACAAAAGCGTTATTCGCCTAAAGCCAAGTCTTCTAGAAAGGAACTCTTGTCTTTCCTTAAAGCAATAAAGGCTGCTTCCGCCTTTTACTTCGAAAGTAAATCGGTTTACTATCTTTATTCCTAGTGGGTTTCTGGATGTAAGGCAAATCGTTACCTTAAAATGTAAGCGCTTTATCTAAAATTGTTACAACCCTAAGGAGGTAAATCCATGAAATCATTGTTTACTAAAGGGAAACTAGCTGTCATGATTTTGTTGTTTTTTGCCGGTATCATTAATTATCTTGACCGTTCAGCCTTGTCCATTGCAGCACCGTTCATTACGGAGGATCTGGAACTTACTGCTACTCAAATGGGGATTATTTTCAGCAGTTTCTCAGTCGGATATGCGATTTTTAACTTCTTGGGAGGGGTAGCTGCTGACAGGTACGGAGCTAAACTCACTTTATTTGTAGCTATGATTGTCTGGTCTGTATTTAGCGGGGCCATTGCGCTTGCTGTCGGATTCACTAGCTTAATCATTATCCGTATCTTGTTCGGAATGGGGGAAGGCCCTCTTTCCGCCACTATTAATAAAATGGTGAATAACTGGTTTCCATCTGATCAGCGGGCTTCTGCTATAGGACTAGCCAACAGCGGAACTCCGCTAGGTGGTGCTATAGCAGGTCCGATCGTGGGCTTCATTGCCATCTCATACAGCTGGAAATTATCCTTCGTCCTAATAATGATTATCGGGTTTATATGGACGATTATATGGTGGAAGGTTGTAAAAGAAAAGCCAGCTGAGACTGCTGTAGAGAAAGATATTACAACAGAAGCAGCTCCAAGGGCAAAGAAACCATTGACCTTCTATCTAAAACAAAAAACGGTCTTGTTCACTGCATTTGCTTTCTTTGCATATAACTATATTTTGTTCTTCTTTTTAACCTGGTTCCCTAGTTATTTAATAGATGCAAGGGGAGTCAGCGTTCAGGAGATGAGTATCGTCACAGTCATTCCCTGGGTTCTTGGTTTTATCGGCCTTGCTGCGGGAGGTTTTGTTTCTGACTTTGTATTGAGAAAGTTTGCTAGAAAAGGCGTGCTGTTCTCCCGTAAGGTCGTATTAGTTACATGCTTACTTGCCTCTGCAATATGCATCGGTCTAGCTGGCCTTGTTACTACAACATTTAGTGCTGTTGGGTTAGTGGCATGTTCAGTATTTTTCTTATACCTAACTGGTTCTATTTATTGGGCAATCGTTCAAGACGTTGTTGACCAAGGTAATGTCGGTTCAGTCGGGGGCTTCATGCATTTCCTTGCCAACACAGCGGGTATTATCGGGCCGACTCTAACTGGTTTCCTTGTTGATAGATCAGGCACTTACACTGCAGCGTTCCTGCTTGCTGGCGGATTAGCAATATTTGCTTCGCTGGCTGTCATTCGATTTGTTCGTCCGATTAAAGGGACAGTTGTTCCTGGTAACGCAGATAAAACGATTACCGGAAACTAAATTCCGCAGGATGCTAGAAGAGGTTTCTTTATAGTTTAGTAAACGTAAAGAGACCTCTTTTCGTTTAATGTAATTTCGGAATCAACATCGGAAAGGACGAAGGACCTTGATAAAACAAAGGAGCATGGAAGAAGTAGTCAATGATTGTAAGGGTCGTAAACCGCTGCCAGTAAAAATCCTTCAGATCGGGGAAGGAAACTTTCTAAGAGGCTTTATTGATTGGATGATACAAGAAGCAAATAGACAGGGAAACTTCAATGGCGGAATTGCCGTAACAAATCCACGCCAATCTGGCAGTGAGAAGATGGAGAAGCTGAAAAAGCAGAAAGGGCTGTTTACCCTCTTGACCAGGGGAATTCAGTACGGAGAAACGATTGAGAATGGTCAGATCATTGATGTCTTTTCTAAGATAATAGATCCTTACCGGGAATGGGACGAATTTTTGCTGTTGGCAAAAGAGCCGGAGCTGAAATTTGTCATTTCCAATACGACGGAAGCAGGCCTTGTCTATATTGCAAGCGATGTAGTCGAAAACAGCCCCTTGGAAACGTTCCCTGCCAAACTGACTCATTTCCTTTATAAACGTTTTGAAATATACAATGGTGACCCTGATAAAGGGCTTATTATGCTTCCTTGTGAATTAATCGAACAGAATGGGCAGCTCCTTAAGGAAATAGTGTTATTACATTGCAGGGATTGGAATCTACCGAATGAATTTATTTCCTGGTTGCATGATCATAATCTTTTCTTGAGTTCTCTTGTTGATCGGATTGTCCCTGGTTTTCCGGAGCAGGAGGCCGAGACGATATTCAAAGAATCGGGATATGAGGATCCCTTTTTAAATGTTGTCGAACCTTATCATTTATGGGTAATCCAAGGGGATGGCAGGCTCGATGATCTCCTCCCTTTAAAAAAATCCGGTCTAAATGTTAACTGGGTAGATGATTTAAAGCCTTTCCAGCTTAGAAAAATTCGTATTCTGAATGGGTCTCACACACTCATGGCACAACTAGGCATTTTGATGGGCATTGAAATCGTGAGGGAAGCAGTAACACATAAAGAGATGGCACTATTTATTAAAAATACGATTACTGAGGAGATAATACCCTCGCTAGATCTTGATCCTATGGAATCTTTAGCATATGGAGAGGCTGTGTGGGAACGTTTTCTCAACCCCTTTTTGCAACATAGACTCTCAGATATATCTCTTAATGCCTGTTCCAAATTCCAATCGAGGCTCCTGCCTACACTAAAAGCATATGTTATTAAGAACGGTAGACTGCCGGAAAACATCATGAAGGCCTAGCGGCCATCATCTGCTTCTATAAGGCTGAATTGTTAGATGGAAGATATGCAGGAAGTGATTTTAACGGCAAAACCTATATTATCCGTGATAATGAACGAGTTCTTGAATTTTTCCATTCACAATGGGGTCTTCTGCAAAGTCAAGAACGATCGCTTCACACAATGGTGAAAGGAATCTTGCAAAACAAGGAAATATGGGGAGAGAATTTACATGAAATCCCAGGTGTGACTGAAAAAACTGCTGCGTTAGTAGCGGAATTGGAGGGGAAACGATGAGCTTAAATGCATCTATTCTATTGCATGAAAATGATGGAGCAGCTGTTGCATTGCGTGACATCCGCATGGGGGAAACAATCTTGATTGAGGAACTATCTAAATCCATAAAGGCTACCGAAGACATCACCAAAGGCCATAAGTTCGCTGTCAAAGAGATTGCACAAGGAGATAATGTCCTGAAATTCGGTTATTCCATTGGGATAGCTACCGAGCACATCATGGAGGGTTCCTGGATACACACCCACAATTTAAAAACCGGCTTGAATGGATTGCTGGAGTATTCCTATGAACCGGATGTGGCATCCAATCAACCAATGAGGGAGAGCAGTTTTTACTTTAATGGGTATGTTCGGGAAAATGGAGAGGCCGGCATTCGGAATGAGATATGGATCATCAACACAGTGGGCTGTATCAACAAAACGTGTGAGCATCTGGCTAAGATGGGCGGATCATTATATGGAGATCGAATCGATGGTATTTACCACTTTTCCCATCCATATGGATGCTCTCAGCTAGGGGATGATTTAACCTATACACAAACATTATTGGCTTCACTGGCAAATCATCCAAATGCAGCCGGTATTTTGGTGGTCGGTCTTGGCTGTGAAAACAATCAAATCGAAGAGTTCAAAAAGGTAATAGGAGAACAGCCCGCTGGAAGAATCAAGTTTTTAACTTCACAGGAAGTGGACGATGAATTCGAGGTCGGAATGGAGCTGATCGGGGAGCTTGTGGAGTATGCTGAACAATTCAAAAGACAGTCTGTTCCCGTTTCAAAATTGAAAATTGGTCTTAAGTGCGGTGGTTCAGATGGGTTATCTGGTATTACTGGCAATCCATTAGCAGGCATGATTTCTGACTGGATCATCTCTGAAGGAGGGACTTCCATACTGACCGAGGTACCAGAAATGTTCGGTGCAGAAACGATCCTCATGAATCGAGCAGCCAATGAAGAAGTCTTTCGTAAGATTGTTCATCTAGTAAACGATTTTAAAGAGTATTTCATTAGACATGGACAGGAAATTTATGAAAATCCCTCTCCAGGTAATAAAAGGGTGGCATTACGACACTGGAGGAAAAGTCGCTTGGCTGTACCCAAAAAGGAGGTCATTCGATTGTCCAGGATGTAGTCCCTTATGGGGAAAAAGTTAAAGTGTCTGGATTGAATCTGGTCCAATCACCAGGTAATGATCTTATTTCTGTAACGGCTCTTGCGGCAGCTGGTGCTCATATCGTTCTATTCACTACTGGCAGAGGAACTCCTTTTGGAGGGCCGATTCCTACAGTGAAAATCTCCACTAATACAGAGCTGGCACATCGAAAGAAAAACTGGATTGACTTTGATGCGGGCCGGCTTGTAGACGGAATGAAAATGGAGGATTTGACTGATGAGCTGATTGAAGACCTTATCGATCTGGCCTCCGGAAAAAGCCGTACGAATAACGAAAAGTTTGAGTTTAGGGAAATTAGTATCTTTAAAGATGGCGTTACGCTGTGATCCAGGTATCTTATCCTAAACCGGAGGGGAATTATTATGAAAACGATCGTATGCAATAGTCCCAATCAATTATTAGTGACAGAGAGGAAAAGGCCTGCTGTTAAAGAAGGGGAGGCCTTAGTGAAGATTCATAGGATCGGGGTATGCGGAACAGATATACATGCATACCATGGCAGACAGCCCTTTTTTTCCTATCCAAGAGTTCTGGGACACGAGCTTTCTGGAGAGATTGCTGAATTGAATGAAGAAAATCAAGATCTTTCCCTAGGAGATAAAGTGGCAATCATTCCCTATCTGGAATGTGGACAATGTATAGCTTGCCGAAAGGGAAAACCGAATTGCTGCCGGAATATCCAAGTGCTTGGTGTCCATACAGATGGTGGCATGCAGGAGTATATTTCGGTACCCACCAGCCATTTGATAAAAATCAATCAATTGTCTTACGATCAGGCTGCTATCGTCGAATGTTTGAGTATAGGCGCACATGCGGTCCGTCGGGCTAATATACAAAGAGATGAATATGTGCTGGTGATTGGGGCAGGTCCAATCGGGTTAGGAATCATGCAATATGCAAAGCTTGCTGGAGCAAAAGTCATTGTCATGGATATGAGTATGGAAAGATTGAAATTCTGTCAGAAATGGGCCTCCCCGGATTATACAGTAAATGCAAAAGAAAACCCTGAGTATGATATTGCTGAAATCACTAATGGGGATTATCCGACAGCGGTGTTTGATGCGACAGGTAATATTAACTCCATGAATAATGCCTATAAATATGCTGCCCATGGAGGAAGCATAATTTATGTTGGCTTGGTACAGGCAGAGCTTCAATTTTCAGATCAGGAATTCCATAAGCGGGAGTTGACCATATACGCAAGTAGAAATGCTACCAAGGAAGATTTCGAAACCGTTATAAATTCGCTGGAAGAAGGAAAAATAGACATTCAACCATTCATTACCTGTAATGTATCCCTCGAGTCCCTCCCAGAACGTTTTGAGGATTTGACTGCACCTGAAACAGGCAACATTAAAATAATGATTGAGTTGCCGTAATAAAGCTGGGGATGAACCTCCAGCTTCTTTATATTTATAGTAGATATGGCGAAACCCCATGAGCCTAAAGATGAAAGAGAATCTTACTCATCAAACCGAGAAAATGCTTATTCAAAAGTACTGAACATAAAAGGCCATCACAGAATAGAAAAGGTAAAAGTAGGAGCAGGATTATTGACATACAAAAAATTTAGATATATGATTGACCTATCAACTATTGATGTATCAACTATTTAGGAAGAGGTTATGACGATGACTGCTTGTTCTGTCCGTCTGCAGATTTTCCTGCAGCTGCAGGCTGTAAATAAAGAGCTCTGCTCAAAGTTTGAGGCATGCTTAGGCGCCAGCCCATCCCGGGTGGAGATTCTTCATTATTTGCTGCAGCATGAGGAAGTGACCCAATCAGCATTACAAAAGGAAGTCAATATCGATGCCGCCGCTGTAACGAGACATTTAAAGCAGCTTGAGGCTGCCGGTACGATTCTGCGCTACAAGAAAGCTGATGATCAGCGAGCTACATGGGTGAAGCTGGAGGAGGAAGCAAAGCGTCATATCGAGCAATCCTATCTGGAAAAATGCCAGTTCGTGAATGAGACTCTCGCTGGATTTTCGGAAGACGAGCTAGAACAATTCCTGCAAATGCTGAGCAAAGTCAGTAAAAATGTGTCCCGTGTTACAAAGAATCAGCTAGGAGGAGAAAACAAATGAACGAAACATCCATATATAACAAAGAAGCTTTTTTGCAAATCGTACAGGATCGCCGTTCCATCCGTACGTATGATGAAAACGTGAAAATCAGTAAAGAAGAAATGTCTGAAATGCTCACTGTAGCAACGAAGGCGCCATCATCAGTCAACTTGCAGCCTTGGCGCTTTGTTGTCATCGAAAGCCCGGAAGCGAAAGCAAAGCTTGCGCCGCTTGCCCGCTTCAATCAGCAGCAAGTGAAAACTTCTTCTGCAGTAATCGCCGTATTTGCTGATATGAATAATCTTGACTACCTGGAAGAAATCTATGGAAAAGCAGTAGAGCATGGTCTGATGCCGAAAGAGGTCAAAGATCAGCAAGTGGTCTCTATACTTAATTTGCTTTCAGGTATTACGGAACAGAAAAATAGGGAATCAATCCTTATCGATAGCGGTTTAGTATCGATGCAGCTGATGCTGACTGCAAAGGCATATGGTTATGATACAAATCCGATTGGCGGATATGAGAAAGACCAAATTGCTGAAGCATTCGATTTGGATAAAGAACGTTATGTTCCTGTTATGCTGCTTTCTATCGGGAAAGCAGCAGATGCTGGCTACAAATCCTATCGTATGCCGGTAGAACAAATTACAGAATGGAAATAAGGAGAGAGAAACTATGATTATCATCCACGCTAGAATGTCAGTTAAACCAGAGAAGAAAGAAGAATTCCTTCAAGAAATCGAAGCAGTTATGGAAGGAAGCCGTGCAGAAGCAGGTAATAACAGCTACGACCTATTCCAGGATCCAAAAGATGTTAACAGCTTTGTCATGGTGGAGAATTGGAAGGACATGGAGGCTGTCCAAGCACATAATACAAGCAGCCACTTCCAAAAATTCAGTGCAGCTGCCCAAGAAATGCTTAGTGCACCACTGGCAGCAGATGTGTATCAAGGTGAGAAATTGAATTAATCAAAAAGGATGACCACAGTCATCCTTTTTCTTTTATCTTTAACGGAAGTATTCCTTCATAATATTCAATTGGACCTGCTTCGGAGATGATGAATTCACGAAAACCTTGTTCACTTACATCATGGAGAGCAGCTAATAGGAGTGATCGGCCAAAACCTGAATCCATAGATATTTGATTTTTCTCTCGGGTTATAAAGACAACACGTTCGTCAGAAAAATTCATACATACGAAAAAGAGACCGCATTTTATTGCGGCCTCTGGATGTCAAATTTAGTTTGTAACAATTTATTATATTCTTCCTCGTCAATCGTCTGCTTCTCAGGGACACCGTTCTGCCATTTCGTAAAGGAAGAAGGAGTGAGAATATACAGACCATCTGATGTCCTTCTTGTAAGCAGCGGTGACTTATTGAAAGGGGAAGCAGGATGTGTTTCAATAATCTGCTGCATTTGTTCCAGTTCGGTCATGTCGGTAATCTGGTTTTCTACTGAGAAAAAATATCCTATACGCCAATCGTCGTCTCGATCCGCTAATTTTAAATCCAGCGTATAACCTTCATCAGCGGGAATAATACGGAATTGGCCATTAGCAGTTGCCATCATTTCACCTGACAAAGGAAGTGGAGCAAGAGGTATATTAGCTCCAAATCCGGCATCGACAATATATTCTTCACCATCATGCTTCAAAAGGATAGTGACATGTGTATTACCAGTAGCACTCCAG
Organism: Terribacillus aidingensis; assembly: GCF_040703035.1. NCBI lineage: Bacteria > Bacillati > Bacillota > Bacilli > Caryophanales > Bacillaceae > Terribacillus > Terribacillus aidingensis. The sequence goes on from NZ_CP159996.1 coordinate 1,189,888, forward strand.
TCATTTTTATCCTGATCGTAAATACAGGCAGATACTAACGTTACATCGAATCCGCTATCCTCTAAGAAATGATAAAGAAGCGTATTAAGTTCATAGCAAACGCCGCCTTCGCTGTGAATAAGGATTTTTTCCTGCAGACCTTCTTTTGATAGAAGACTTTTATGTTTCTCAATAATGCGCAGGTTCTCAAATGGAATGGACTGAGCAAAACGTTGTAATAGTATAGGAAGAGTCTCAAATGTCACTTCGCTATCCATATTGATTCGCTGTTGAAATAAGTTTCTGAATGATTGCATCGTATTCCTCCTGACTCAGCTAGTATAAATACTTTGTATCAGAATTGCTTGCATCGTGCTTTTGTATCCTATATAATGACCAGATGAATATGGCAGATAGTTTTCTAGGGTTCCGCAGTTAATAGCTGGTCTGGTCCGAGAGAAAACGCACAGCAATGCTGTGACACGGAAGGATAAAAGCCTGGGAGATTTCTATCTCCCGGGCTTTTTTTGATTGGAGGAAATGAACATGACAAAACAGTGGCTTAGCGTAGTGCTGGCAGGACTGATTGAAGTATTATGGGTTATTGGGTTAAAGCACGCAAATAATGGGCTTGAATGGTCGGGTACGATTGTTTGTATCCTGCTTAGCTTCTATTTGATGCTGCAGGCGAGCAAACATATGCCTGTCGGTACCGTATACGCAGTATTCGTCGGGATTGGGTCGACCGGTACCGTGATTGTGGATATGTTATTCTTCGGCGAACCTTTTAAACTGGCGAAGGTCGCGTTGATTGCAGTTCTTCTCATAGGTGTTATTGGACTTAAGCTGGTAACTGGGGACAAACAGACAGAGGAGGGTGCCTGATGGCTTGGATTGTGCTTATCATAGCAGGTATGTTTGAAGTGCTTGGTGTGACAATGATCAATAAACTAAATGAGAAGCCCAGCTTCAAGAACATCAGCTTATTCGTTCTCGGATTCGCCGGAAGCTTTGGCTGTTTATCCTATAGTATGTCGTATCTGCCGATGGGGACTGCTTATGCGATTTGGACCGGAATAGGAACTGCAGGCGGAGCAGTCGTCGGGATGCTTTTCTTCCAGGAATCGAAGGATTGGAAGAGACTCGTCTGTATTGCGCTGATCTTGGCTTCAGCTGTAGGTTTAAAACTGATTGCTTAAAAGAAGAGCATGTGGAGACACATGCTCTTCTTTTATTTAATACTAACGTTTTGTACGTACTTATTTACGTAAAATAATTGTAAAGTCCTTTTTTGCTACAATTCGTCTTAATTTTGCAAAAAACCTCAAATTACCAGTTTATAAGACTATTATAATGGTACTATATTATTTCTTTTCCTAAACCGGGATATCTGCCTATAGAGTCTCGGGACTTAACGCTTAATTTCTGGAAATCGTTTCATACTCCGTTGACTTTAAATTTTCCTTTCTTTAGGATTTATTTTAGAAGGTAATGGGTATACATTTATTGGAATCGTTACAACCTTCTGTAAAATTAATTAAATGAGGAGCTGAGCAAATGTCAGGACAAATTCGCATGACCCCTGAGCAGTTACAAAACCATGCAAAGAGATATGGTAAGGGTTCTCAAACAATTGATGACGTTCTTACAGATCTAAGTAATCTGCAGGTACAACTTCGTTCAGAGTGGGAAGGTAGAGCTTTCGATCGTTTTGATGATCAATTCATCCAGCTGAAGCCTAAAGTTCAAGAGTTCTCCCAGCTTATGCTAGATATCCAGCAGCAGCTCGAGAAAACAGCTCAAGCAGTACAAGAGCAGGACGAAGCACTATCACAAAACTTCGGATTCAGATAAGCACCCAACTGGCTGCTGTTTGACCGTCGCATCACACGACAGGGTGGGCTGCATGACGCACGCGTTATGTAGCCCAATTACTGTAAAAAAACAAGTTTTGTGTATCATCCATCATTACCATAAACGATACTTGAAAACACATACTATACAAACTGGAGACACCAGGAGTTGAGAATACATTGAAAAAGTTTGATAAAAGATGGATTTTATTTTTAGTACTTATCGTATTGCTAGCGTCTGGTTTATCTTACTTAACCTTGCACCAGGAAACGACGAAGACAGCGGAACAGCCGCAAACACAGAATATGTCGGTTGCACTTGTAAATGAAGACCAAGGTTCTACGTTTAATGGTACCGAGCTTGCCTTCGGGGATGCCTTTGTCAATTCGGTTAGTGAGAATGAGAATCATGAGTGGTTCGTCGTAAGTCGGGGAGTTGCGGAAAGCGGCTTGAAGAATAATACATACGATATGATGATCGTAATTCCCAATGACTTTTCGGAGAAATCACTCAATATCACTGCTGAAGCACCTGAGCAAGTAGTGCTGCAGTATAAGATCAATGCATCTGAAAATCCGCGTATGAAGGAAGAAGCGGAGAAAACAGCAAGTGATATCCTGAATGATTTTAACAGAAGAGTTATTGATGTGTATTTTGCCAGCATCATCGGGAATCTGCAGAATGCACAAGATAACATTGGTCAGATGGTCAACCGTCAAGCGGCATATACGAATTCCTATAACTCAAATGTGTTCCAGCCATTGTCTGGCTACACCGATCAATTCGGTATGGTAAGAGACAATACCGAAGTTTCAAAAGAAAGCTTCACAAGTTTCGGTGAGCTGCTGGCTTCTTATGAAGATCAGCTAGTTGACGAAACGCAGCTCGGAGAAGACTTCGTCAGCAACCTGGACGAAGTGATGAATTTAAAAGAAACGAATAACACGGAACTTATAAACTTCCAGGATCAAATCAATCAATTCAGTCAAGGTTTGACGGCTGGGGAAGTCGACCAGCGACTGGATCAGCTTGTTGCTGCCAATGAAGCAATCAACCGTCAATTCGCAGCAAGTCAGCAGAATGCTGTTGATACAGTTATGAACCGTCCAGTTACATCATTAAATACGACTAATATCTATTCGGGTTCTGTATCACTACAGCAGCAGCTGCAGGATTCCTCTAAAAGAGTTGCAGCCTTACAGCAGGATATTGATGCGTATCTGACGGAAAGCAATGAGCAATTCAGGGCTAAGATCGAGGATAGAATCAGGAATACGATTGAGGAAGAGCTTGATGAAGATCAGTATTTAAATATCAATGCGCTGTTTGAAGACCCTAATCAAGTTGCTGTTAATAGAATTAACCGAGCTATTGGAAAGCTGCCTTCTTTGAATATTGAAGATTTTCAAAATGTAGGCTTGCCTGATAGTACAGTAAATGAGATTACGAATGTCATTGCAATGACAGAAAAATATCAGAATGAAATTAAGAATGTAAACATTGATCGGGATCCTTCCCCTATTTTGAAAGATGAATTTGACAGATTGAATGAGAAGCTGACAGGAGAAGGTGTTCAGGTAACAGATAGTGTCAACATTCCTGAAAATAAAAAAGAAGGACAGATTTTCCGTTTACAAGTTCCAGAAGGTTTCAAAGTTAGTCATTTGGGAATCCAGCTTCCAGGTGAAGCAGAGCAGTCTTACACAGGAGCAATAGAAAGTGGCGAAGTAAAATTACCAGCCAACCGTGAGGGCGAATTTAAGGTGAATCTCACCCTGCGGAAAGAAGAAGGAAGCTTCGATGTTTACAAGCCCATCGATTGGAGCTGGACTTTAGAGCAGAAGGATATAGGAGATGTAGATAAACCAGATGATTTGGCTTATGCACCTACAAAAGGAAATCTACTTGCAACTACCCAAATCAAAAATGACGATAACCAGCGAGTTGAAGAAGATGCGGTTACCGAAGAAGATACACCAGCAGAAGATACATCATCTGATAATGGAGAAAATGATCAAACTGCGCCTGAAGAAGGAAACCAGCCTGATGAAGATAATGCTGAAACTCCAGTAACTCCGCCTGATAATGATCAGGGTGAAAACCCAGGTGAAGGAGGAACCGATCAGCCAAGTGAACCAGGTGAGGGCGAAGAACCAGGAGATTCCAACGAACAGCCAGGCAGTGATAAACCAGATGAAGAAGATAAAGATGAGCCTGAGAAGCTCTATATCAAAGACAATATCATCGAGCATCAAATCAGTACGCCTGTAGAAGACTTGGATGATACGACTGAGACATTGATTCGCACTGTGACAAATACAATCACTGCGTATCAAGAACTTGGCTCACTATACGAAAGTTATTATGGTTTTGGATTGCATGGACTACCAGATGATTTTAGTTCCACAAGCTTAAATGATTTGGCTACCAATGACTCCCTGTATTACTTATTTAAGAAAAAAGACATTAAGGATCTTCTTGCAGGCTATATGACGAACCAAATCACTGGCAGCGTTACAGAACAGCTTCAAACACCAGCGGAAGCATTCCGTCAGCAAGTAGGAGACTACCAGTCGCGAGTACAGCAAGCTATCGCAGATGCTGATACACTAACTGGCCAGGTTGCCGCAACGACTGAACAAGCAGCGGTCTTGAATGACAATGTCAGCCGGACATTAGAAGATGTAGCAGCATGGCGCGAACAAATGATGACGGTACTGGATGGTCAGACAGAAATCCAAACGAATGCCCAGGGTGAGCAGGAAGCTGTCCTGACATTAGGCAGTGAATTCCAGCCGCTTCTAATGTCGAGTCAGTCATTAGCTGAGCAAGCACAAAGTAATACGAATACAGCTGATCAAGTATATGAAACCTTCGATAATATTGATACGCAAGCTAGAGAAATCGAAGAGAGCGGTACAAATCTAGTAAGCGATGCGGAGACGCTTGCTTCCAATCTGACAGACAAGCTGTCGGATGATCAGAACTTCACGGAGAACTTCACGGAAGTGCTGGCAAACAGCCGAGTCGGTGACAGGCAGAATGAAAATCTATATGATTTCCTTTCCAATCCTGTCCAGACAAGCAATGAAGGTACGATAGCAGCACAAGCCGAGACGATTTTCACGCCTTATTATCTAGTGCTGATCAGTTTCATTGTCGTTCTCTTCACGGCTTATGTCATCTCTACGTTGCATATGAGACGAAAACAGGATGATCAATTTGCATCAGATATATCACTAATGGTACAGCACGCACCAATCACTATCATTACAGCGGGTATTGGTCTGTTGGAAGGTATCGTCATTGGTATTGTATCCAGCTACTATTTGCCAATTGACGATTTGAACAAACTGCAATTGACAGCTGTCATGGCTCTCCTTATCACGGCGATGCTGTTGATAGCGACTTACTTGTTAAGACAGATGAAAATGATCGGAATGTTCATCCTGCTGGCGATATTCAGTTTGTATCTGTTCTTTACAGATGCGATCGGTACAGCAAGCACAGCATTCCCGACAATTGAGAAGTTTTCTCCTCTTCAATACATGGAAACATTCATGCTTCGTATTGTAGAAGGCTCGGTCAACTATGTTGTTGCGATATTTGCACTAGTCATCGCAGCGGCTGTAGGTGCCTTAGCCAACCTATTGGTCATTAGCCAATCGGATAAAGGAGTAGATAATGCCGATGACAACCAAACGGAAGCTGGTTGATTTGGCGTTCATATTCACCATTATTCTGCTGATACTTCTACCTATAGAAGTATCAGCAGAAACTAATTCTGATGAAAATGAACGTGGAAGTCTGCAGATGCAAATCGACCGTATACAAAAGCAAAAAGATGTTGGGACAGATAACCAGGAAACGGAGAAGGAAAAAGTTTTCCCAGGACTATTCAATGAGGAAACGACAGATGAAATTCAGCAAAAAGCGGAAGGCAAAAGAGCGGATGTAGAATCATTGCGAGATAGTGTTTTTACACTGGACATCAATAAGCAATCTTCATTAGAGGAAGTGCAGGATACATTATTTACCGCAGACTATACCTCTGAAGCTGCCAGTGGTCAGAAGGCAGCGGATCAAGCTGAAGAGGATTCCGGAAATGGAGTACTTTATTTCCTAATTGGAATAGCGCTCGCGTTATGCATCGGCTTATATATGATGATGCGAAAATTATTAGACTAGGAGAAAGACGATGGCCAACACGAAACATATTAACGTCACGATGGACTTCCAATCTGTCAGCGGAGAAGGATCTGTCTATGACTTGCGAATCCCCACCCAACTAACGGTGAAGCAGCTGCTTCATCACGTAATGGATACATTGCATATCGAAATAAATGACATTCATTCCACGATCAAGATCGTAACCAAGCATCTTGTCCTGGCGGATGATGACTATCTAAGAGACTATCCAGTCACAGACGGCGATGTACTCGTAGTCTTATAATGTAAAGAGCCGTGTGTGCCAATTGTGAAGGAGCCAGCAAAACATGAATGAGAGAAAAATAGAATTGGATAAAGCTACATATACCCTACAGCAGGATAAACAAACTATCCGGATAACAATGCCCAAATCACAAACCTCGGTAAAAGATATCCGGCAGCTTCATTTGATGCACCAACCTTCCGATCAGTTTGTACCAATGGAGGTACAAGAAGAGGAAGATACTTTAGCTTTCATCTACAACACCAATCCCAACCATAAAAAGTGGTCTGACGTCCAAAAGCTGCGTCAAGATGATAAACTGCGCATTTTGAGCAATATTGGCAAACTTGAACGCTTTTTGTCCAGTCGGATTACGTTTTTCCTTCATCCTGACAATCTCGTCTTCGATGAGAACTTGATGCCGCAAGTGATTCATCGCGGTGTCCGTGAAATCGTACCCCCATTCGATATGCAGTCAGAGACATTCCTTAAACAATATAAATGCTTGAGCATCGCCATGTTCTCGAAGAAATATTCATTCGATCAGCTTTATCATGGCTCCCTTGAGAATGCAAATGAATCAGATTTTGAGAAGAAGATCCAAAAGCTTGAAACGATTGAAGCATTAAGACAATTCCTGCGAGAGAGCTATGCAAAGGAACAGAAAAAAACGGATAAGACGATGAGCTTTTTACCGACAAAACGTTTTAGGTTATATAAACGCTTATCCATCATCATGATTATCCTTAGTGTTTTGCTGGCAGCGCCGCTTGTTTACTTTGCGCTGATCAAGGACCCTTTCCAAGATAAGCAATTGGAAGCGCACGGTGAGTTCCTAGCGGACAATTACAATGACGTTATTTCAACTTTGGCAGAAGAGGATCCGGAAAAGCTGCCGAGCCAGACCAAATATGCACTGGCGTATTCCTATATCCAGGTAGAAGCTTTATCTGATGAAGAAAAAGAATCAATTTTAAAAAATGTATCCTTGAAGAGTGACCAAGATTATCTGCTTTATTGGATCTATAACGGTCGTGGAGAATTCGATACTTCCTTGAATAAAGCCAAGTATATTGATGATCCGCAGCTGATTATCTACGGCTTGATCAAGAAAATCGAACAAGTGAAGAACAATCCGGATCTATCGGGTACGGATCGTGACAGACAAGTTGAAGATTTCCAAAATCAGCTGGATAAATTGCTGGAAGAATATAATATGGATCCTCTTGGTGAGGAATCCGGTAGTGAAGCGGCACCTGATCAGGAAGCTGCAACAGAGGAACAGCAAAACACTGAGGATCAAAATGCTGATGAAAATAAGCAAGAAGAAGAGAAATGATGTTTTCAGCGATGGATGGAGTGCATAGAGAGGAAGAAGAATAGATGGCACATAAAACACTGCTCATAGCATATAAAGATAAACTGCATAAATGCCATTTGCCAGAACAATCAGGTCAGACTGTAATCATCGGGGATAAGCGCAAGGACCAGGTAACGATAGCTGGACTGACTACTGAGATAGAACTGGACTGGGACGGACAGAAACTATCCTATCAGCAAGAGGAGATTCGTGCTGCTAAACAAATAGGGGAACTGCAGCTATATGTAATTGATACGAAAAAGTACAACATATTTGATATTGCTGGCCAGCAATCTGTCACATTCGGTGCAGCGACCTACAATGATATAAGTAAACAGCATTGGAAAGCCGATTTTGTACTAATGCGTGAAACAGGTGTGGATGGTTTTCGAATAGATTTACGTAGCGGAAGCATCTACCATAACTACCGCCTGCTCCAAGATGATGCACTGGTGGAAGATGGAGATATCCTGTTTGTAGATGGCGTCATGATGACAATCTACACAGATACAATTGAAATCAACTCAAACGGAAGCTTGGATGCTTCGTTCATGGAATTGATCGGTCAAGAAAAACCATACGGCGGGGAGTATCCAGACTATCACCGTTCTCCGCGTATCATTTACCGGGAACCAGAAGAGCAACGAACCATTGCAAAACCAGCCAATAAGCCGAGTAAACCGAGTGAGCAGCTGGCGAGGAACATTGTACCGCCGCTGGTCATGATAGCGGCTTTAGTTGCTATTTCACTGGTTCAGCCTCGTGGGATTTTCATCATCGTTATGGTAATCGCCACTTTGGTTACGGTCATCTTTTCCATTACGTCTTATGTGAAAAATGTGCGTAAATACAAAGCGGACATGAAACACAGAGAGGCAACGTATAAGAGCTACCTAAAGAGAAAAACGAAGGAACTATATCATGCAAGTGAAGAACAGCGACATGCGCTGCATTACCACTATCCTGATGTAGAGAAAATTTCGGGAATGGCAGCTGCGACAGAAGCTCGTATTTATGAGAAGACACCTTACCACCATGATTTTTTGAACTTCCGTACAGGATTAGGGCGCGTGGATACAAGCTTTGAGATTTCTTACAACGAGGAAGAATTCACACAGGAACAAGATGATTTGGTAGATGAAGCAAGACATTTACTAGACCAGTTCAAAGAATTGCATGATGTTCCGGTCATAACGTCCCTGACGAAGGGACCGGTTGGTTATATCGGGCAGAGAAAGCTTGTTCTGGAGCAGCTCCAGCTATTAGTGATGCAGCTTTCTTTATTCCACAGTTATCATGATTTACAGTTCGTTACGATTTTCCCGGAAGAAGAAAAGCAAGAGTGGGATTGGATGCGCTGGCTGCCGCATGCAAGTGTGCGGGACATAAATGTTCGAGGCTTCATTTATCATGAACGTTCCCGCGACCAAGTACTCCATAGCTTGTATCAAGTGCTGAAAGAGCGGAAGCTGCAAGTGGATGAAAAAAGCAATTCGAATGAGAAGCTTTATTTCTCACCTCATTATGTTGTCCTTATTACCGATGAAAAGCTGATTTTGGATCATACAATTATGGAATTTTTCAATGAAGATCCAAGTCAATACGGTGTATCGCTAGTCTTCGTTCAAGATGTTATGCGAGCATTGCCGGAGCATGTGAAAACAGTCATCGATATCCGCGATAGCAATGACGGAAAGATCATCCTAGAAGAGGCAGAGCTTGTAAACAAAGCGTTCAAACCAGATCATTTTCCGAAGGATTTCAATAAAGAAGCTGTCTCAAGAGCTTTGGCTCCACTAAACCATCTCCAAAACCTGAAGAATTCCATCCCAGAACAAGTAACGTTCCTGGAGATGTATGGAGTAGAGAAGGTGGAAGAATTAGCGATACAAGCACGCTGGCGCAAGAATGAGACATACAAGACTCTTGCTGTACCACTTGGACTGAGAGGAAAAGAAGATATTGTTCACCTTAATCTTCATGAGAAAGCACACGGTCCGCACGGATTGGTAGCGGGTACGACAGGATCTGGTAAATCGGAAATTATCCAGTCGTATATTCTTTCGCTTGCTGTAAACTTCCATCCTTATGAAGTTGCATTCCTCCTGATTGACTATAAAGGAGGGGGAATGGCGAATCTGTTCCGCAAGCTGCCGCATTTGATGGGTACAATCACCAACTTGGATCGTGCACAATCAATGCGTGCTTTAGCTTCCATTAAAGCAGAGCTGCAAAAAAGACAGCGTCTGTTTGGCGAGTATAACGTCAACCATATTAACCAATATCAGAAGCTATTTAAACAAGGAAAAGCAGCTGAACCAATGCCGCATTTATTCCTTATTTCAGATGAGTTCGCCGAGCTGAAGTCCGAACAGCCGGATTTCATGAAGGAACTCGTTTCTACGGCCCGTATCGGACGTTCCTTGGGAATCCACTTGATTCTTGCGACACAAAAACCAAGTGGTGTAGTGGATGATCAAATCTGGTC